>NZ_JBHWUF010000010.1:0-225610 GCF_042738325.1 Rhodococcus sp. NPDC059969
CTAAGCATCTGTCCGCGGTGGACTCCCCCGCCCCCTGCCCAATGTTTATTACCCTCCCCGGTTTCCACTACACCTTACCCCGACGACGGACCCGGGCCCCCGGCTTGTTTTTCCGGGGGGGGCGCCGTCATTTCACGCGCACGATAGCGTGGTCGTGTGGCCGATCAATTTGCGCTGGTACCAGCGGTGTACGTGATGTTCTGTCGAAGCAACCTGGCACAACGCCCGGAGGTGCTGTTGCAATTGCGCGAGGGCACGGGATTCATGGACGGATACTGGGCTCACGCGGCTGCGGGACACGTCGAACTGGGGGAGTCGGCACTCGACGCTGCCATTCGGGAGGCTGCGGAAGAAATTGGCGTTGAGTTGCTTTCCTCGGAACTGAAACCGCTGACCGTGTTGCATCGCCGTCACGCGGCAGGGATTGAACCAGTGGATCATCGAGTGGACTTCTTCTACGAATGCCGTACGTGGTCGGGTGAACCACGCCGGATGGAGCCGTTGAAATCTGCAGATCTGCGGTGGTGGCCGGTTGACGAACTCCCGGAGAAGCTGGTCGACCACGAGCGTTTCGTGATCGAAGCCCATCACGCCGGTCAGCTCGCACCCATCCAAAGTTACGGTTTCTGACCGAGCGAGGAACAAATTCAGGCTTCGCTCGCAACGATGACCGGGCACTGAGCTTTTCGAATCATCGCACTGCTCGTCGTGCCGAGACCGGCGTCGTCGAACGAGCCTCGACCACGCCGGCCTACGACGAGAAGCCTTGCCTCGGTGGAGAGTTGTTCCAGAATGGCTACCGAAGGGCCGTCGAATTCGATCTGACGGATGGTGACGCCAGGGTAGAGCGAGGCCCAACCTGACAGTTGCCACGTCAGCGGCGTCGGGTGCTGGGGCGCGTGCCCGGATGCGAAGTCTCGACGCAGCTCGGCTTCGGGCGAGGCAGCATGTACGACGATAAGTTCGGTGTTCACTGCGTCGGCTTCCTTGAATGCGATTGCCAAAGCGCTTTCGCTGTAGGCGCTTCCGTCCAAACCGACGACAACCGGCAAGGCTGCCGCAGCGCTGCTTTCACGCGGTGTTCCGACTCTTGCGAACGAACATGTCGGTCCAGGTGCGGCGGGATCGTCCTGTGGTGCGACGATCAAGGCGGCCTCGGACGTCAACGCGGTGAGGATTGCGGTGTTCTCCCCGGAGATCAGATCGGTCCGGATCCGAAGATCTGGCGACACCGACTCGGTGATCTGAATGGCTTCCATGAACAGGCCGGTCGGTGACGCCGAGGTGTTCGGATCGGCGGTGAACGGGGCTACGAAAACTATTCGCATCCAGAGACTGTGGCGATGCGCGAACTCGGCCGCCCACGTGATCACGTCGGGGCGCAGCGGGGATCCGTCGATGCACACGACCACCGCCCCGTCCGCGGACCACTCCGAGGTGATGAGGTCAGTCGATAGTTCGGGCTTCATCGTGAACTCCTCGAGCTGTGTCTTTTGAATGCGAACTAGCTTGCAGGACAGTGCCGAACAGCAATCCTGCGACGACTATCGAGCACGCGGCAGTCGTCAGGGGCAACCACACGAGCGTCGTGACAGCGAACATGAGCACAAGCAACGGGGCGAGAAGATGGCCGGGTTTCGCTCGGCGTTCGTGTTGCTGCTTTTCTGCCCAGGCTCGGTACTTCGTGCCGTCATTCATATTGTTTCACCTTGGTGTTTACCTCGGAAACCGACTTGTGGCCAAGCAGTCCGACGTGCGCCTCGTCGCGCATTCTCTCGACCATGTGGGGGTAGTGCAGTTCGAATGCGGGCCGCTCACTGCGGATTCGGGGGAGTTCGGTGAAGTTGTGTCGCGGTGGCGGGCAGGACGTCGCCCATTCGAGCGAGTTTCCGAACCCCCAGGGATCGTCGACGGTCACAATTCGGCCGTAGCGGTAGCTCTTGAAAACGTTCCAGATGAACGGAATCGTCGAGGCTCCGAGCACAAACGCGCCGATGGTCGAGATCGTGTTGAGAAGAGTGAAATTGTCCGACGGCAGGTAGTCCGCGTACCGCCGAGGCATACCCTGAGCGCCGAGCCAATGCTGGACGAGAAATGTTGCGTGAAAGCCGATCAGGGTCAACCAAAAGTGAATCTTGGCGAGCTTCTCGTCCAACATCCGGCCGGTCATTTTCGGGAACCAGAAATAGATTCCGGCGTATGTCGCGAAGGCGATCGTTCCGAAGAGGACGTAATGGAAGTGTGCGACGACGAAGTACGAGTCGGTGACATGAAAGTCCAAGGGCGGGCTGGCAAGAATCACGCCGGAGAGTCCGCCGAACAAGAATGTGACCAGGAAGCCGACGGAGAACAGCATGGGCGATTCGAAGGTCAACTGCCCCTTCCACATCGTTCCGATCCAGTTGAAGAACTTGACTCCGGTGGGAACTGCGATCAGGAAGGTCATGAACGAGAAGTACGGGAGGAGAACGGCGCCGGTTGCGTACATGTGGTGTGCCCACACCGCGATCGACAGTGCCGCAATTCCCAGCGTTGCGTAGACCAACCCGGTATATCCGAAGATCGGCTTGCGGCTGAAGACGGGGAAGATCTCCGAGACTATGCCGAAGAAGGGCAGCGCCAGAATGTAGACCTCGGGATGGCCGAAGAACCAGAACAGGTGCTGCCACAACATGACTCCACCGGTGGCGGGGTCGAACAGGTGCGCACCCAGATGACGATCCACCCACAGCCCGATCAAGGCGGCAGCGAGCAGCGGAAAAACGAGGAGAATCAGCATGCTGGCGACCAGCGCATTCCACGTGAAGATCGGCATGCGGAACATCGTCATCCCAGGGGCACGCAGGCAGACGATCGTCGACACGATGTTGACTGCGCCGAGAATGGTGCCGACGCCGCCGAGCGTGAGACCGATGATCCACAGGTCGGCGCCCATGCCGGGGGAGTGGAGTTCGCTGGTGAGCGGCACGTAAGCGGTCCAGCCGAAATCTGCCGCACCGCCAGGTGTTACGAATCCGGCGGAGGCGATCAGGCCGCCGAAGAGATAGAGCCAGTAGCTGAATGCGTTGAGTCGCGGGAAACACACATCCGGCGACCCGATCTGCAGTGGCATGAGGTAGTTGGCGAATCCGAAGAAGACCGGGGTCGCGTACAGCAGGAGCATGATCGTTCCGTGCATGGTGAACAACTGGTTGTACTGCTCGTTGGACAGGAATTGCATTCCCGGAACGGTCAATTCCATGCGCATGAGTAGCGCCATCAGTCCGCCGATCAAGAAGAAGGCAAACGATGTCACGATGTACATCAGGCCGATCATCTTGTGATCGGTGGTCCTGAGGATCTCGACCAGTTTCGAACCCTTCGGAGCGGTTCGGGGAATCGCATCGGCGTGCGTATCGACCTCACCTACCGGCCGGGGTGCTAGATCAACCACGACGGCCGCCTACGAGAATCGACGTGACGAAATACCGAGAATGCCTGGGACTGTGGAACATAACGCAATGATCGTGGCGACCGGGAACTCGGACGAGGGGAAAAGGTCCCTAGGATCGGAACAGAGGCATGGCGTAGATCACGTGGTCCGGTACGGTCGAGAGAGTTGTCTTCACAGGCGGAAAGAAAGCGAGATCGTCATGGCGTGTCGCATCAGTGAACTGGTGCTCGGTTGCCGGGAACCCGAGGTGCTGGGCCGGTTCTGGTGCGAGGTCCTGGACTTCGTCGTGCTCGATCGAATGGACGACGGTTCGTTGGAGATCGGCCCACGCGAAGGCTTTGGCGGTCCACAGCCGACGATCATCCTCAGTCGCAGAGACGAACCGGAGAAGGGTAAGCCTCGCCTGCATATTGACGTCAACGCTACCGATCGCGATCAGGAGGCCGAACTCGAACGACTACTGGGTCTCGGTGCGCGCCCGGCTGACATCGGCCAGACAGGGCAGGAGCAGTGGCATGTCCTAGCGGACCCAGAAGGTAATGAGTTTTGTCTGCTGAAGGCTCGACTATCTCCGCTCTGACGCTCAACGATCGTGACTCGGTAACAGGCTCGGCCTTCGGCTCAGCGGAACGCGCCACACCAACTCGGTGACACCGTTCTCGCTGGTGATGTTGCTCGAGCCTCCGCACTGACGAGCGCGGGTCGCAAGGTTGTCGAGACCGTGGATTCTGGTTGCCTGGTCGATACCCACACCGTCGTCGACGATGCTGATGACAAGCTCCTCGGTGGCACGGATGGTGACGTCGATGGCATCGGCATGGGCATGTCGCAGAGCATTGCTCAAGCCTTCGCGCACAACGGCTTCGGCGTGCGGGGCTAGTCGAGCCGGGACGGAACTGTCGATGGTTCCCTCGAAAGTGACGCTGGGAGTGATCGGCGAGTGGCCGGACAGGCCGTTGACGGCGTCGAGGAGTCGCCGCCGTAGGCTTGTGGGAGTGGACATCTCGCTCGTGTGGAGGTCGAAGACTGCGGTGCGAATTTCGCGGACCGTCCGGTCGAGTTGATCGACAGAGGTGTCCAAAACGGTTCGAACGGTGGCCTCGTCGCCTGGACGTTGAAGTACTCCCTGCAAACTCAATCCGGTGGCGAACAACTGTTGAATGACGTGGTCGTGGAGGTCACGCGCGATGCGGTCACGATCTTCGAGCACGTCGATCAGTCTTTCCTTTCGTTGCTGTTCAGCGAATTCGACAGTGACAGAGGCGATGTCTGCCATTGCCGTCAATTGCTCGATCTCCTCTGTTCCCCACGGGCGGTCGCTGCGGCGTGACGCGAAGAGAACGCCGCCGCCGAACGAGGTTCCGGAGAGGGGGAGTGCGATCACAGATTCGTCACCGGAAACATTCAGTGCCGGAACGGGACTGCCCTGTGGTGCAGAGATCGGTCGCCGGCTGCGCGCTGCGTCGTCGATCACGGTCCCGGACAGATTGACGGCAGAGCCGGTCGCGGCGAAAGGCTGGGAATCGGCAATATCTGCGACGTGGACTACTGGCTCTCTGCCCAGGTCGTAGCGAACGACGCACACCAGATTTCCATCCGTGAGATGCCTTGTCGTCCGAACCAGTTCGGCCAGCGTCTCGTCGCGCGATCCGCCACTGAGAAGACGTGCATTGACGGCGGCGACTGCCTTGAGCCAGGCCTCCCGCGTCCGGGATTCCTCGAACAGGCGCGCGTTGTCGATGGCGATGCTCGCAGCGTTTGCCAGTATCTGGAGTACTGCCTCGTCGCGATCGTCGAATGCAGCCCGGTCCGAGCTGTCCGCGAGGTAGATGCTTCCGAACACCTCTCCCCTGACAAAGATCGGAACGCCGAGAAACGTGTCCATCGGTGGGTGATTGGTCGGAAACCCTGCCGAGGACGGATGCGAGGAGATGTGGTCGGTTCGAACCGGGCAGGGTTCCTGAACGACCAGGCCCAGCAGTCCGTGCCCTTCGGGAAGGTGCCCGATCTTGGCAACCTGACCCTGATCCAAACCCGAGTGGATGAATCGCGACAAGCGCCCGTCGGGCGACTTCACGCCGAGCGCTCCGTAGTCCGCTTCGAGGAGATGACGCGCGACGTCGACTATCTGTTGCAGGGTTTCGTCGAGCTGGAGGGTGGATCCGACAGTCAACACGGCGCTCAGCAGTTTGGGAATCGCACTCGGGTTCAGGGCAGCCAGCTCGGCGCTTCCAGCGATATCGCCGAATAGGCTGAGCATGAGAGCGTCGCGGCTACCTGGCATGGTGCGTGCCCGTGGTCGCGGAGAAGGGCGAGCCTGACGGCGTCAGCAGGTGAGTAGTCGCCTGGCCCGAAGGATCCGGGTGAGAAGTGCCTGCGCGAAGCTTTGTTGCCAAGACTGCAGCCTGCGTTCGGCGTTCGAGGCCCAGTTTCTCGAGGATGCGTGAGACGTAGTTCTTGACTGTCTTCTCCGAGAGCTCTGCGTGCGTGCTGATCTCTCGATTGCTCAGTCCCTTGCCGATCAACTCGAAGATCAATAGTTCCTGATCGGTCAACAGGGCCGCCGCAGTACCCGATTCCTGCTCGGATCGGATGCGCCGCACCAAACCGATCACCGCCTGCGTATTCAACAGCGATTTGCCGGTAGCAACCGTACGGATCGCCGAAACGAGGTCATGGCCGCGAATGTTCTTGAGGACGAATCCACGTGCGCCGGCGATCAGGGCGTCGAGGAGGGCATCGTCGTCGGAGTAGGACGTGAGCATCAACGTCGCCGCGTTCGGATAGGTCGACGCCAGTTCTCGGCACAGTTCCACACCGTTGCCGTCGGGAAGCCTGACGTCCATGACAACCACGTCGGGTCGGCATTCGGGTATCCCGACCGAGGCTTCGCGAACACACGACGCCTCGCCCACGACGTTGAATCCCGATACCTGATTCAACAGGTCTGCCAATCCACGACGGACGATCTCGTGGTCGTCGACCAGATAGATGCCGATCGTCACGGTGGTCACCTCTTCCAGCTCACGCCTGTCGTCGATGTTACCGGACGGTAATGTCCCGACAGGATCGGGTTGTCCGACCGATGGCCGACAAAAAACCCGCGTCGAAGGGTGCGAGACCGAGTCTCGATTGCACAGAGCCAAAGGTCCCGACCGTCACGAGATCTGAATCACCCCGATCTCGTGAGGTAGCGGGTGTGCGCTGAATGTGATTGTGCCGGTGTCTGTTCGATCCGCTCAGTCGACGGGAGCGAGTTCGACGGAGACGTAGACACCCTTGCCTTTTCGATGTGCGAGTGCCTCGCCGGGGCGATCGATACCGTCCAGTTGGAGAACGATCGGACCATGTTCCGGATAGAAATTGCGCCACCAACTCTTCTTGTCCGGCATGGCAACCCCGATCGTCACATGGTCGCCTTTTCGTTTGTAGGACACGGGCGCGCTGAAGGTGCGACCGGACTTGCGGCCGACGTAGGTGATGACGGTCATCGAACGGCCGAGTAGTTTGCCTACGATCGGAGCGCCGATCAGCGGTTGGACCACTACGTTCACGGCGGCGGATACACGTTGGAAAGTGTTCACGAGAAGCCCTTTCGCGACGAATGTTGCACGAATTCGAATCCTGCACGGAAATGGTGCGTGCAGTAGTTCTATCCTGCTCGACCGGGATTGTCGCGTGGGCAGAAATTGGTACAAACCGGTGTGCCGAAGCGAGTAGCGTGGGGTACGTCGAGGGTCATTCGAATATGCGCGGTCAAGCCATGTCGTCCTCGACGCCAACCCGGTCTGTGGTCGAACGGCCGAGAACTGGAGCGCCTGTATGGCGTCGAACCCGTCCGATGTGTCGAATGCACGAGGGCAATCCGAGTCGACTGACGCGGATCAGGAAACGCCGTCGATCTGCCCGGCGTGTCAGCACAGTATGGAATCCCACGATCCGCTCGGAGTTCGCTTCTGCGCAGTGACTGCCGACCGCGGTCTCGATCGAAAGTGCATCTGCGCTGCAGATCGCGAGGAGATGCAGCACTATTCGCGCTACTGAGGCGCATCCTGCATCCCAATCGAAGACGCACCGACCTGCAGTCGCCGACAGTGCTGGATGCCCCGAACCCGCCCTCGTCTATCGACGATCAGCACGTGGTGGTGATGTGTGCGTAGTGCACCTTTACCTGTACAACGTGCAGGGCTGCAATGTGTATGTGCGCTGCCCGCCGCGCTCAGAGGTGACCGGATAGACCGCCGGTCGCGGTGTGTGCTCGCTTCGCCGAACGACTACCTGCTCCAACGCTGCCGTGCTTACTCGATCAGATCCACCTCCCAGTTCGTTCGTTGAATCTGTGTATCGACCTCACGAATCTCGCGGGCGAGGTCGTCCGCGATTGCCCGAAGTTCGGTGACGGGAACTGCCGCGACATAGACCAATTCTGATCGGAGTTGACGACCGTAACCTCGCTCTTCGCGCCCGGACGCGGCGTCCGCAGCGGCATTGACTGCAGAGTGTCTCAGGCGCAGCACATCTCGATGGGCGAGTGCATCTGTGACAGTGCCGTTTCCGAGGATTGCCTGCGCATTGGTTCGATTGATCGCGCGCATCAACCGTTCGAGTTCGCTCAGAGTTGACGTCAGCTCTTCGAGAAGGACGGCAGCGTCTTCGGCGGGAATTTCTCCCTCCTGGTGGCGTGCATTGTCGACGATCCGCTCGCGCAAGTGCGCAACCTTGCGAGTGGTGTCACTGCGTAGCGCGAGTGCCTCTGCCAGTTTCATGGATGAAGCTCCTGCTCTGACCTGAATCGGGAACTCCAAGCTAGCACTCGGTTGACCACCTGGGTCGGATTCCATTGTCTTGCTGCGTTCTTCCCAGTTCAGCATTCGAATCATCTTGGAGACAGCTGGTACTGCGTGTCCGCTGGGGCTGCCACACCGAACTCGTAAGCAATGGGCTTCACCCCAACAAATTAAGGGTGTGGCGATGTTCGATGAAGCGATGAAGTCGGTGGAGCACGCTGCGCACGGTCTCGGGTCGACGGAGCGGGCGAGGCATACGATGGTCCGCCGTCGATCTCGCGGTTCAGGCGAGATAGTCGCCCCGAGACGAGTTTGAGCGCGCCTTTCCCTATTTGTTCGTCTTCGGGAGGCCAGGCGGATTGACCAGTGATTTGTCCACTGCTTCGTTGGTGATCTTCCAGCGCTCGAGGACCTGAGCGTACGTGCCGTTTTCGATCAGATGATCGATTGCCTCACTGATCGGCTGAACCAATCCGTTGTCCTTCTTTACCAATACACCGATCTGGCCCAACGCAGCCTCTCCAGCGCCGGAGAACTGACCGATCACTTCGTTCTCACCGGTCTGGGCGGCGTGGAACTGGGATGACGGGTTCGGGCCGAAGTATGCGTCGATTCGACCCGACGAGAGGGGAAGGTAGTAGTCAGTGGTCTTCTGGTACACGGTGATTTCAGCGGGAGCCAGACCGGCCGCCACGTTGTCCTCGTTCCACTTCACCAGCAACGCTTCCTGATTGGTGGCGGCGCCGACACCGACCTTCAGCCCGGCGATGTCCCGCGGCTTGTCGAGCGAGATGTTCTTGTCTTTCCTGACCTCGAAAGCGAGAGTGTCGAGGCGGTACGTCGCGAAATCGTACTTCTCCTTGCGTTCCTCGGTGACCGTCACGTTCGAGACGAATGCATCAGCATCTCCCGAATCGATCCGCACCGAATTCTGCGCCCAATCCGCAACCTGAAGATCGATTTTCAGCCCGAGCACCTCGGCAATCAAGTACGCGAAGTCGGTCTCGGAACCGATGACTGTCTTGTCGTCGTCGGCGTAGAAGCGTAAGGGAGGGGCGGTTCCGGCATTGCCGGTGATGCGGATCGTGCCGCGGTCTCGGAACTCCTGAGGGACCTTAGCTGCGATCGAATCAACCTTCTCGGTGGTGATTCGGTTCTGCTCGGACGACAAGTTTATGCCGGATGTTGTTGCACCGGAGTGCTGCTCAGTCGATTGTTCATCTGGGCTTCCGCAAGCGGCACCCAGGAGGGCAACTGTGGCCAGGGTAGCGATCAACAGCGTCGCGGAGCGAGGGCGGGTGAACATGAGGTTCCTTCCACAAAGAGGTTTTGTCGAAACAGGCTGATGTGTTGACGAAGTGCGAGCTAGCTCTTCCAGGTATCCACGAAGTCCACCGAGTAGAGATCGGCCTGGATACGCAAGTCGTGAACTGCGGGAGTCGTCGCGAAGATCAACGAGGAGGCGTGCAACGGGATCGCCAATGCCTGATCGGCAATCAACTCCTGAATCTCTTTCAACACGCCGTTCCTCGCATCTACGTCTACGGTTCGAGATTGTTTGATCAGCAACGTATTCAGCTCAGGCGTCGAGGCGATGCCTTTGGTCGAGCCGAGAGTGGGGCTGAACACCAGCAGTACGTCACCGTCTGCACGCAAACTCTGGAAGTAGATCGATTCCCATGTGCCATCGGTTCGTGCAGTGTTGTCCTCGGCAGTCGAGCGAGGTTGCAAGTTCACCGCGACGCCGATGTCACGCAGCTGAGACTGGATCAGTTCGAACTGCGATTGTGGGAGGTGGTTGCGGTACGCCAACTCCACGGTCAACTTCTCACCGCCCTTCGTGCGAAGTCCGTCACCGCCGACTGTCCATCCACTGGCTTCCAGTAGCGACTTCGCACCCTCCGGGTCATACGTGTAGTCGGACGAGAGATCGGTGTACCCAGGCGCTTTCACCGACAGGATGCTTCGTGCAATCTCGTCACTGGGCGTGTAAGTGGTGTCGATGATCTGTTGGGTATCGATGCCCTTCACCAACGCACGCCGCACGTTCAGGTCCGCGAGCACTGGCGCAAACGTGGGGTTGAGCAAGAGCGAATCGTTGATGCCGGCAGCTATTGACGGAATGACAGTGAGTCCGGAGGCCTGTGTGCGATCGACGTCTGTGCTCGGAATGTCGATCGCGGCGTCCAGTTGCCCTGACGTCAAGCCACCGATCCGCACCGAGGACTCGGGGACGACCAAAAAGGTGATCGAATCCAGATATGCCTCTCCCTTGTTCTTGTTGAGTGAAGATCCCCAGCGATAGCCGTCGCGTCGAGCGAGAACGACCTTCGCATTGGTCTCCAGTTCCTTCTGCACGAACGGCCCCGAGGCGATAACGCCCTGCGCGCAGCGTTCTTCGGGCGTCTTCTTCAAGGATTCCGGAGCGATGATGGCGAGTGTGTCGGAGCGTGCGGCTTGAAGGAAACCCGCTGACGGTTCCGAGAAATTGAGTGCGACAGTGGAAGCGTCGAGTACCTCCGCTCCAGTGAAGTTTGCAAGATGTGACTTCGCAGTGGTCGCGAAGCCACTGTCTCCCAGTCTCTTCTGGCTTTCGAAGTTGTCCGCGACAACCTGCGCATCCAGACGCTCGCCGTTGCTGAAGGTCACGCCGTCCTGGAGAGCGAAGACGAATCGTCGACCGTCGTTCTGGACCTCCCAGGACGTCGCCAACCAAGGCACGATCTCCCCGGTGTCCAGGTTCTGGTCGACGAGTTTGTCGTACAGGGGATGGAACGCAGTAGCGGTCTGACCGTTCAACGTCTTGTCGATGCACGGTGGAAAAGTATTGATCGCAAAGGTCAGATCGCCCCCGGAAGTGGGTTCGGAGTCGGCGCTCGCAGCTGGTGTTGCAGTGCTGCAACCCGTCGCAACTGCAAGCGTCGACGCCAGGATGGCGACTCGGATCTGTATGGATGAAAACCGCGACGTCGTCATGGAGCGAGTTCCGTTCATCGTGTGGAAGTGCGAGTGGAATCGAAGATGTGGGACCGCAGGGTCGTGCCGGTGTATTCGCGCCGGAACACGCCCCGGTTTTGCAGCAGTGGCACAACAGAACTGGTGAAGTCGTCGAGCCCTCTGGGGAAGTGGGTCGCGGTGAGGATGAAACCGTCGGCCGCTCCTGATTCGAAGAGGTGTGTCAACTCGTCGGATACCTCCTGCGGCGAGCCGACAATTTCGGGAGTGAGATCATTGCGCGCGAACAACTCTGCGGTTTCGGCGATGGTGAGATTTCGGGATTCGATCAGGCGTGCCAATCGACGTGAGGGGCCCTTACCGCGGTTGAGGACCTCGGCAATCGGAGTGGTCGGATCGAACTGCGACAAGTCGAGCCCTGCGGAGTGGGAGACCCACTCGATTGCTGCATCCGGATGGATAAGGGATCGCAGATACTCCTGCCGTTCCTTCGCGATGCTCGACGTCTCGCCGACTATCGGTTGCACAGCGGCGACGAGGCGGACCGAATCAGGGTCGCGTCCGGCCTCTTCCGCGTAGCCGCGAATTGCCTTGCGCTTCGCTCGAAGATCTTCCTCCAACGGGTCGATCGCAAAGACCAGATCTGCCCACCGCCCACCGAACTCGCGCCCTCGGGCGGATTCACCTGCCTGCATGAAGACCGGCCGGCCTTGCGGTGATTGCGGCAGGGTGAGTGGCCCCTGTACCGACAGGTACTTGCCCTTGTAATCGGCGGCATGAATCTTGCTCGTATCTGCGTAGATTCCGCTGTCGCGATCAGCCAGTACCGCATCTTCTTCCCACGACGACCAAAGTGCGGTGGTTGCTTCGAGGACCTCGTCTCCGCGTTCGTACAGCTCCTCTCGGGGCAGTCGGTCGACCTCGGGGAAGTTGTCGTTCGCGGGGCCAGGTGCCGTCATGACGATGTTCCATGCTGCGCGTCCGCCGCTGAGTATGTCGAGGCTGCCGAGGGTCCTCGCCAAGTTGTACGGACTGTTGAAACTAGCCGAAAGCGTCACGCCGAGACCAATTCGTTTCGTCGCGCCGGCCACGACCGCAGCAAGTTGCGTCGGATCATGTTGAAAGCCGGTCAGCAGACCGTATTTGGTGTGGCCGTCGACATAGTGCACGCGCTCAGGTATCAGTATCAGATCGAATTTTGCTCGTTCGGCCGCCTGTGCGTATCGCTCGTACAACTGCCTGTCCTCGAAGGAATTCTCCGAGTAGGAATGTCGCCACATTCCGGCACTGTGCATGCTCGGGAACACCATGTAGGCGCCGAGGATCATCTGTCGTGTCATCGCTTCTCTGGATTCCTTGATGTGTGATGGATGCGAGTGGAGACGGGTCGTTCAGGGTCGGCGCTCCACCCCGACCACGATGCGATGTAGACCGCGGAGCTGATGCCGATCGCGGCCAGCGCCAGTGCATTGTGCGAAGCGGCAACGCCGCCGCCGCAATAGGACACGACGGGTGTACTACTCTCGATCCCGAACTGACGGAAGTGCTCTCGCAGCTCGGCGTCGGGAAGCAGGAAGCCGCTTTCGTCCAGTACATCGAGAGCAGGTGCTGATACTGCTCCGGAAATATGGCCTTGAAAGTGGAAACTGCTCGGACTGCGAGAATCGAGCAAGATGCCGGTCGTCGCTGCGCGCGCGGCATCGTCTGCGTCGGCCGGCGATACTTCTACCGAACGAGTCGGCGCGTTGGCTATCGGCATGTCCGCGTTTGTCTGCTGCTCGATCGCAGCCGTCCACGCCGCCATTCCGCCGTCCAGATAGCGCACCGACCTTCCCGCCCAGTGCAAAGTGAACCACGCACGCGCGGCCAGCAGCGGGCCGTCGGGACTGTAGACGACGATGTCTGCGTCGGCAGCTATGTGTCGATCTGCGAGAGTCTTCGTGAGGATGTCGAGATCAGGCAAGGGGCGATCTCCGCGGGTTCCACCACCTTCGCCTTGAAAGTCTCTGATCGACAGAGTGACATGATTTGGTGAACTCACGATCTCGGATGCACTCGTTGTCTGTTCGCGCACAACTGTGATGACGACCGGTGCCTGGCCCAACCGAATCAATCTGAAAAGTTCGTGGGCGGATACGATCACCGAGTCTCGCTCGCCGCCCTCTGTCGAAGTCATGAAAGATACTTTCCAGCAGTTGTTTTCGCGACGGTAGTCACACGATCGCGGTAATCCTTGGTCACGGCGCAACCGCTGCCAGCACTTGCCCGGCATCAATGACGTCTCCTACCGTCACACTCACCGCCGAGACTGTCCCAGGAGAGGACGCGCGGAGGGCAGTCTCCATCTTCATGGCTTCGACGACCGCAACGACATCACCTTCCGATACCCGTGTTCCAGTCTGGAGTACAGCCAGTACAGTTCCCGGCATCTTCGAAGTGATCTCTCCGTCCCCGGATTCGGAATCCTTTGCTGTATAGATCTTCTCGCTCACCGGAACGGTCCAACCGCCGACGCATACCCACGCGCCGGTGCCGACTCCGAGACGTCCAGCGGTGGTTGCCAATCCGTCGGCGACCAGACTGAGGGTCATTTTTTCGGTTCCGCCCCTGACGAGCACGGAAATGTTCCGGCCGTCGGCGTCCACAATCCACTGGTCGCGTCGTTGTGAGATGACCGTTGTCGTTACGACTCGGCCGTCAGCTACTAGTTCGCGTCCGATCGGATCGGATCCCGCTTTGCGCAATGCTGCTCGATGTAGTCCGTGAGCGCCGGTCCAGGACGACGTAGTGACCGGCAACTGTTCCTCGACCGAAGTCCATACCAATGCAACAGCCGCGGCGGTGGCCTGGAGTTGCTCCGAATCCGGGACCAATCGAGTGAGGTGCTCGTCGACGAAGGAAGTGTGAATGTCATCCGTCCGCACAGCCGTTGTCGCCAAGAGTAATCGGAGGAAGCCTATGTTCGAGGCTCCGCCGAAGTAACTCGCATGGGCCAAAGCTCGGTCCAACGACTCCAGCGCCGCTGACCGTGTCAGCCCCCGCGCTATCACCTTTGCGATCATCGGATCGTAGAACGGCGGAATGGCGCCGACGCCCTCGAAAGCACTGTCGACGCGGACCTTCGACGGCCAGGAGACCTTCACGGAATGTGAAGGTGCGGGCCGAAACCCGTTGGACGGATCCTCGGCGTAGATTCTCGCTTGCACCGCGAAGCCTCGCAGTGCGATGTCGCGCTGCTGTAGAGGCAAGCGCGCGCCGAGGGCGATGTCAAGTTGCAGTTCGACGAGATCGACGCCCGTCACTTCTTCGGTGACCGTATGTTCGACCTGCAGGCGCGTGTTGACTTCGAGGAAGTAGTAGCGGTTTTCGGCGTCGACCAAGAATTCCACGGTCGCCGCGTTCACGTAACCGACGCCTGCGAGAAGACGGAGAGCGTCGTGCTGCATGGAACCCAGGACTGATTCGGGCACGGAAGTAGCCGGTGCCTGCTCGATGATCTTCTGATTTCTACGCTGAAGTGAGCATTCGCGGGTGAAGAAGTGAACTCCCGTGCCGTAGGAATCGAACAACACCTGCACCTCGACGTGACGCGGACGCTCCACCAGTGTCTCGATCATGAGGTCGCCGCGACCGAAGTTCCTTTTGTTCAACCCGATTGCGGAGGTGATGACCTCACGGGCATCATCACCCGGATGCAGGCGGACCATCCCCTTGCCTCCTCCACCGAACACCGGTTTCAGCAGCACCGGAACGTCGAGAGACTGAACATGACCGACGATGATGTCGGGATCGGCACTTGCCTCACCCCACGCATTGAGCGTCGGAATGCCGGCATCTGCGGCAGCCTTCTTCGCCCTCGCCTTGTCGCCGAGCATTGCGATGGATTCAGCGGCCGGACCGACGAATGTCAACCCTGCAGCGACGACTGCGGTAGCAAAATCGGAGTCTTCGGAAAGGAATCCGTAGCCCGGGTGCACGGCATCGCACCCGGCGCCGAGGGCGGCCGCAATGATTTGATCCGAATTGGTATAGGACTCAGACGGAAGGTCTCCGTCCAGGATTACCGTGTGATCGGCAAGGCGATGCCACTGTGCGTGTGAATCGACGGGGGAGGAGATCGTCACTACCGACATGCCCAGGCGGCGGGCTGTTCGCGCGATGCGTGTGACGATTTCACCTCGATTGGCGATGAGAAGTCGAGTCATTGTGCTCACATCCTGAATACGCCGAAGCGCGTTGTTCCGTGATTGCGGGGAAGCATGGACAGTGCGAGCGAAACCCAGGATCGCGTGTCGACCGGGTCGACGATCGCGTCCACCCACAGCCTGGACGCAACGTAAACCGATTCCCCTTGCCGGTCGTAACCTTCACGGATCGGCCGCTTGATTTCCTCTATTTCCTCTTCTGTGAGCGGAGTTCCGCGTGTGCGCGCAGATTCGATCTTCATCAAGGCCATCACCGATGCTGCTTGTTCCGCACCAACTACGGTTGTCTTGGCGTTCGGCCACACGGCCATGAAGTCAGGGCCTATCGAGCGTCCGCACATTGCGAGGTTTCCCGCCCCGTAGCTTCCACCGATGACGATGCTGAGCTTGGGAACTCTCGCGCAGGCAACGGCGTTGACCAGTTTCGCTCCATGCTTGGCGATACCTTCCGCTTCGTACTGCTTCCCGACCATGAATCCGTTGACGTTGTGCAGGAACAACAGTGGGATATCTCGCTGTGAACACAGCTCGACGAAGTTGGCGGCTTTGAGGGAGTCCTCCGAAAAGAGCACTCCGTCGTTCATGACGACTCCGACGGTGTACCCCTCGATGTGGCCTGTGCCGCAGACGATGGTTCGGCCGTAATTTGCTCGGTACTCGACCAATTCGCTCGCGTCGAGTAGGTGGGCCAGAACGTCGCGCGCGACGATAGGTGTTTTGGAAGAAGCCGGGATCACCGTGTCGAGCGCCTCGGGGGAGTGGAGAGGCGGTCGCGGAGATCGTGACGGTGCCCGTACTTCCCGTCGATCACCTCGGGCGACGATGTCGGCGATCATTGTCAGTGCCTCGATGTCGTCGTTGGCGATGTGATCGACGACGCCGCTGATCACCCCGTGCACGTCGGCACCGCCGAGTTCCTGCGGTTCGACGTCGACACCGGTAGCAGCCTTGACCAACTGAGGACCACCGAGATAGACAGTGCCGGTGCCTCGGACGATGACGGTCTCGTCGCACATCGCCGGGATGTACGCACCTCCTGCGGTGCAAGAGCCCATGACGGCTGCGATCTGAACGATTCCGTCTGCCGACATTTCGGCGATGTTCTTGAACATCTCGCCGAAATGGTGCTCGTCGGGGAATATCTCATCCTGCATGGGGAGGAAAACACCTCCCGAGTCGACGAGATAGACACACGGCAGCCTCAGTCGACGGGCGACAGCTTGCAATCGCAGTTGCTTCTTGACGGTCAGCGGGTAGTAGGTGCCGCCTTTGACAGTGGCGTCGTTCGCGAAGATGGCGCAGAGTGAGCCGCGGATGAGACCTACTCCCGTGACCAGACCGGCCGACGGGAGTTGCTCGTCGTACACCTCGAATCCGGCCAGTTGGCCGATCTCGAAGAATGGGGACTGCACGTCGAGAAGAGCGTCGATGCGTTCGCGAGCGGGCAATTTGCCGCGAGCACGGTGCTTGGCGACGGACCGCTCGGGTGCTCCGTGAACGGACAAGTGTTGCGCGCCCGCGACTCGCTCACGAATCGTCTTGTATGCCAACAAGTTTTGCTCCCGGGTTCCGGGGTCGAGTTGTGCGGTGCGTTCAATGACGGGCATGGGACGTACCTACTGTCGGTTCGGAGGAAGCTGTACGGAGGGAGAAGACGAGCGCTGTCGCCGCTGCGGTGATGAGTGCGATGATTGCCGACCACACGCGTTCATCGGACACGAGAGGTCCGACGACGGAGGCGATGCCGGCAATCCCCTGCTGCACGAGGCCGCAGTAAGCGACGGCGATGGCTCCACCTTCCGCAAAATGTGTCACTGCTGATGCAGCCGAGTTCGGGAAGAGCAGCGATTGCCCGAATGTCAATGCGACGTAACCGATCAGGAAGACGACGAGCAACGGAATGGAACCAAGCGGGGGATACCAGCAGAGCATGAGGACGAGACCCGCAACCAGCATGCATAACGCACCTCTGCGCATCAGCTTTTCCGAACCAACGGCCGTGGCCCTGCGGTTGACGTACAATGCGCCGCCGAAGTAGGCGGCTCCGTAGAGGATTCCGAAGGCGCCGAACGCCCACGGTTGCAAATTGAATCGATCGCTGAACAGGAAGGGACTCGATTGCTGAACCAGGACGATCGCGCCGAAACCCAAACCTCCCGCAATGGCCGGTTTGTAGAACTTGGGTGTCAGCACTATGGCATTCCACCGAACGACGCGTTCGTTGTTGTCGCGGACCGTGGTGTTCTCGGTATTCACCGCCACTGCAGCCAGTGCTACGCCGAACGCCCCGAGGACTCCGAATCCGGCGCGCCACGAGGTGAACGACGCGAGTGCGCCGCCGATCAGTTGGCCACCGCCCAGCGCCACCACAAATGCCATCGACAACAGTGACAATCGACTGGCCAGCTCCGAACCGGTGAACCTGTCCTTCACCATCATTCGCACGACGATGGCCGCGCCTCCGGCCCCGATGCCTTGCACGATCCGGCCGATCAGTAGAACGGCGGCGCTCTGGACCAAGGCGAGAGCAACGCAGGCGATCACGAACAGGGCCAAGCTGGACAGCAGTGCGGTCCTACGTCCGAGGCGATCGGCCAACCGCCCCCACACGACCACCGGTAGTGCTGCACTGATCACGAACAAAGTCACCGACCACTTGACGACGGAATCCGCGATGCCCAAATCCGCGGCGATCTTCGGCAGTGAAGGGAGATAGATGGTCGTCGCCATCTGTGCTGTCAACACGACGGCACAAGCCAGCGGTGTCACTGCGACAGTGCGGCCTTCGCTCATTCGGTGACACTTCGTAGGACGTCGGCGAAACGCTCGATCGTTGCCGAAGGCAAGTCCGCGCGAAGCATCAATCTCAGCCCGGCTTTGCCTCGACCGATGACCGGAAAGAAGACAGCCGAGGTGTAGAAACCGCGTTTCAGCAGTTCCTTTGCTGCAGCGATGGTTCTCTCTTCCTCGTGGAGTGTGACGAACCGGATCGGGAGGCCATCGCCCGATGCCGGCGTGTCGACGAGTAAATCGAACTGTTCCACAACCGCTTGCAGTCGCCGTTGGCGCTTGTCGACCTCTCCGCTGTGGTGAAGTTCCACGGACGCTGCGATAGCGCCCAGCCCGGCTACGTTCACACGTTGTGACCACGTGAGTGGGCCGCCGTAGCGAAGTGCTAGATCACGATTTCGGCTGCCACTGGTGCGGCTGAGTGCGATCGCGCCGCCGGAAGCGCCGAATCCCTTGTTCAGCGATGTCAGCAAGAATGTTCGATCATTCAAGCTGCCAATGAGATCCAGTACTGCACCACGGCCGTTGTGTCCGAGGACCGAGGTGCTGTGCGCCTCGTCGAGAACGAGGATCAGTCCGTATTTGGCCTGTAATGCGAACAGTTCGTTCAGCGGTGCCTTTCCACCGGTGCTGTAGACGGTGTCCGCCACGTATGCCACCTGAGAATTTGTGCGGCAGAGACTTTCGAGTTCATCGACGTCGTCGTGCCGAATGGTCACGATCGTCGTTTCGTCGGCGACGCTCGCCTTCATTGCATTCAGGCAGAAGTGTGCGTTCTTGTCGAACACCATGAGGGGAGGTTCGCCGCCGGTGAGCAATCCGGATGCGACGAGGGGGAGCAGACTCCACGCCGCGTTGGCCGCGGACCCGAGCGTGAGAACATGCGCGTCCAACAGTTCGCTCAGTGCGGCCTCGGTGTCGTCGAGGAGACGGGAGTGAACCCTCATCCGTGAGATGGAACTGTTCAACGTTCGTTCGCGCTCGAGAGCGGCGATTGCACCCGACCGAATCCGATCGTCGGTGTCGAGACCCAGGTACGAGTAGGTGGAGAAATTCTCGAATTCGTACCCTTCGGTCGTCCGGTGTTCGAAGCCTGCGACGCGGTCGGCGGTGATATCTGCCAGGCCCTCGCCGACTGCGCGATCCCAGAATGGGTTGCTCAAATCGGCAGCACGCCTGAGGTTCGAGTACAGGTTCCTATCTTTCAAGCTCTCGGCAACCGTCATTTTCGCGGCTGATCCCTTCACTGGATTCGATAGCGGAATTAATGCGTTGATGCACGAAGGAGCATCACGTCAGTGGGCATCGCTAATTGAGAACGAAAGACAATTCGATGTCAAGCATTGCCAATTGAAATGCCGCGAAAAGTGAAGAGAACCCTGCGGTTTGGAATTAGTTGAATCTAGGACTTTTGCAGTTCTTCCAGTTCAAGGCCGGTGATGAATTATCACGATTTCCCGTGGTAAATCGGAAAATGCCGTGAGTCACACGCTGATCAGTGTTTACCGGCGATGATCGAGGAATATTATGATCCGGGTGCGTCAAAGGGTTGGCCTGGATGTGATAAGGCTTCGGCCTGATAGTTTCCGTCAATACTTCGGGGTGTTTTGTAGTCAGGCGTGGCCTATCTGGTATTGAATTTCTTCGAGGTAAATAGTGTGAAACTCGAAGACGGAGATGGGTAAAGCTTGTCAAGTTCTTTACTTGCGGCTATTGATGGTGTGCGGTTGAACCGGCAATGATTCAGCTTCGTCGGAACCACTTACCGCTCAGAATCATCAGTATCCGGTCTGTCCGCCTATGACGACGAAGACGATCCAGAGAAACTGCGCCAAGAAAGCTCGAGATCGACTGTCATTGCTCGGGTATGCGCCTACTTCGAATCCTGCACGTCCATCGATCGGTCTGCTGCAGCGTCATGCAATGTCAAACTGCCTCGCTCCCTTGAATTCTCATGGAGGGAGCCCAGTGGAGACGCTATGACGTCAGGGAATTGGTAGCCACGTCCTGGCCGCGACCACCAAGGCGTTCACGCCGATTGTCAGGGTCGGCTCGATCACGGGAGCGTAGTGCGGCGAATGGTTCGACGGCACGGTTCGCAGGGCTGGATCGGTCATGTCACCTGTCGTGAACAGGGAAGGGTCGGTGCCGCCGAGCAACCAGTACGACAGCGGCGCACCGGCGCTGGTCGCGAGAATGCCGACATCCTCGCTCCCTGCTCCTGCGCCAGGGTCGAGAATCTTGTTGTTTCCCAGCCATTCGGCAAAGGCATCGAGTGTCTTGTCCAGCGCTGCCGGATCATTGACGACGATAGGAAAGTGCTCTGTCTCGGTGATAGTCGGTGGGGTGGGTGCGCCGGCAGTGGCCGCCTCGCCCCGGACGATGCGGTCGACGCTGTCGAGGATTCGTTGCCGCACACCGGCGTCGTAGCTACGGATGTTGAGTTGGAGTTCCGCTTCGCCGGGAATGACGTTGGCGGCATCTCCAGCATGAATGGAGCCGACGGTGAGGACCGCCGTCGCGGTGCTCGGCACTTCGCGTGAAATGACAGTTTGCAGGCGGAGCACGGTTTCGGCTGCCATGACCACGGGATCGACGGAGTTCTCCGGCATCGATCCGTGCGCGCCTTTTCCGACCAGTCGCACACGCAACGAGTCCGATCCCGCGTACGAAGGCCCAGCATGCCCGGCGATGGTGCCTGCCGGTAGTGGAGCCACGTGTTGTCCGAGGACGATGTCGGGCTTCGGGAATCGCTCGAACAGTCCGTCGTCGACCATGGCCTGCGCACCTGCGCCAAGTTCTTCGGCCGGTTGGAAGACGAGGACGAGAGTGCCGGACCAGGTCGTCGTGTCCTGAGAAAGAATTCGGGCTGCACCGAGTAGACAGGTTGTGTGCAGGTCATGGCCGCACGCGTGACTGACCGAGACGGACTTCCCCTGATCGTCGGTGGTCGTCACCGTGCTGGCGTAGTCCAAGCCGGTTTCTTCTCGAACCGGGAGGGCGTCCATGTCCGCACGCAGTAGCGCAGTAGGTCCCGCTCCGTTCTTCAGGACGGCGACGACTCCGGTCGAGCCGACCCCGGTTGTGATGTCGAATCCCAATGCTGCCAAATGTTTTTCGACGATCTTGGATGTTCTATCCTCGTGAAACCCCAGCTCCGGGTGGCTGTGGAGGTCCTTGTAGACGTCGATCAGGTTTGGATCCACGGCGACGGTTTCGTGCACAGTCGAGGTCATGAGCGTCCTCTCGGTAGCGTCTTTTCAGGCTAACCGTGATGACGTGTCGGCAAACACGACCTAGGTCCCATCGCGCCCGTGATTCGGAGTTCGGGTGCTACGGCACGTAGAACGATGCGACGGCCTGGGGTGATCGTTCCGGTGACGGACAGGACGGCGACAGCGACTTGGCCGGTTCCGGTCTGAACGATCGCCTCTGCCGGGAATCCGTGCAGGCCGTCCGAGAGTCGGGCGGAACCGGAGGCCCCGGTCGAGAGGTTCAGCCAGCGCACTTCGGACGAGAGCAGGCATCCCCACCGGTCTTCCTTGCCGCCGGTGATCGTCACCGTGCCTGGTTGGTCGCCGACCACAGCTACGCAGCGGACTGCGGGCGCGTCGAAGCTGCCGTTCGGGTTGCCGAACGGCGCAGGGTTGACCTGGAATGGAATGGTCACCGCTGCAGATGCGAGCGCTACCGGCGTCAGAGCCGAAACGATCGCGACAGATGCGCAGACGCTCAGTCGGCGAACGAGATTCATCACGAGAGACCTCCAATGTCCAGGTTGTTCATTCCCCGACGCACAGCTCGGTTCTTCGTGTGCCCGGAACTCGTCCAGCAATGTCGTTTGCAGTGGCCACTTTCCAACACTGTCGTGATCGAAGGGACAGCCTCACCATATCCGCTCGAATCGGAGAATTCAGAGATTGGCGATGATGCGATCGACGGGACCCTGCGGTGAGCGCCGCAATGGGCCAACCGTGACCGGTGTTGGTGAGTCAACCCGCTTGTAGTGTCCCGCTGAATGGGCATCCGGACCCTACTGCGTCTCGACTGCCCTAGCGTTTGCGTCGATAAACCACGTGAAGGGATTCGTTCAATGGCTAAGAATCAGGCACCCCCCGCGACTCGAGCCCATGACATCGCTGTCGACCTGCTTGTGATCGGGTCCGGTACCGGCATGGCTGCGGCCCTCACCGCGAACGAGCTCGGCTTGTCCACGCTGATCGTGGAGAAGACGCAGTACGTTGGCGGTTCGACGGCGCGGTCCGGTGGGGCGTTTTGGATGCCTGCCAACGCGGTACTGGCGGAAGCCGGTGCGGGCGACACCGTTGCGCGCGCGAAGACCTATGTGCATGCGGCGGTTGGTGATACGGCACCCGCCGCACGTGGTGACGCGTTCGTCGACAACAGTGCCGCCACGGTCGACATGCTCAGTCGCACGACGCCCATGAAGTTTTTCTGGGCCAAGGAATACTCCGATTACCACCCCGAACTGCCGGGCGGCAGCGCGGCCGGCCGCACTTGCGAGTGCCAGCCGTTCGACGCGTCGGTACTGGGCACCGAACGCGCTCGCCTGCGCCCCGGCCTGATGGAAGCCGGGCTTCCGATGCCGGTCACTGGCGCGGACTACAAATGGATGAACCTGATGGTGAAGAAGCCGACCAAGGCTTTTCCGCGCATCATCCGCCGCTTGGCGCAGGGCGTTTACGGTAAGTACGTCCTCAAGCGTGAATACATCGCCGGCGGTCAGGCGCTCGCAGCGGGCCTGTTCGCCGGTGTGGTGCAAGCAGGTATCCCGGTGTGGACGGAAACGTCGTTGGTTCGGCTCGTCACCGAGGGCGACCGCGTGACCGGTGCGATCGTCGTGCAAGACGGTCGCGAGGTGACGGTGACGGCTCGCCGCGGTGTCGTTCTGGCCGCCGGCGGGTTCGACCACAACATGGAATGGCGTCACAAGTACCAGTCGGAGAGCCTCGGAGAGCACGAGAGCCTGGGCGCAGAGGGCAACATCGGCGAGGCGATCGAGGCTGCCCAGGAGTTGGGCGCGGGTATCGGCTCGATGGATCAGTCGTGGTGGTTCCCCGCAGTGGCGAGCATCAAGGGACGACCGCCAATGGTGATGCTCGCGGAGCGTGCGCTGCCTGGCTCGTTCATCGTCGACCACACCGGTCGTCGATTCGTCAACGAGGCAACCGACTACATGACGTTCGGTCAGCGCGTGCTCGAAAGGGAGAAGGCGGGCGACCCTGCCGAGTCCATGTGGTTCGTTTTCGACCAGGAGTACCGCAACAGTTATGTGTTCGCAGGCGGCATCTTCCCGCGTCAGCCCCTTCCACCAGCGTTCTTCGAGTCCGGTATCGCGCACAAGGCGAGCAGTCCGGCCGAGCTTGCCCGCAAGGTCGGACTTCCCGAGGATGCTTTTGCCGAGTCCTTCGAGAAGTTCAACGAGGCCGCAGCTGCCGGTAGCGATGCGGAATTCGGTCGCGGCGGAAGTGCATACGATCGGTACTACGGCGACCCGACAGTGTCCCCGAACCCGAACCTGAGGAAGCTCGACACGAGTGCCCTCTACGCGGTGAAGATGACGCTCAGCGACCTCGGCACCTGCGGTGGCGTGGAGGCCGACGATCGAGCGCGCGTGCTTCGTGAGGACGGCAGCGTCATCGACGGCCTGTACGCGATCGGCAATACCGCGGCCAACGCATTCGGACACTCTTACCCGGGCGCTGGCGCGACGATCGGCCAGGGCTTGGTTTACGGATACATCGCCGCGCATCACGCAGCAGAGCGGTAGCTCTACCGAACAACAGATCTACCCGAACGGGAGATCAGCGCACGTTCCGATACCGGGACATGCACTGGTCTCCCGTTCGACGTTCAGGTGACGTCGAGGCGGGTGCAATTTCGACCGGTCGGGTCGACCTGGCAAAAACAGGTATGTATCCAGGTAATTCAACCGTCGTGTGGAGCACCATGAAGCGACAGCGTATGGGGTGATTCTCATCCGCAACGCAAGGATCCGCATGTTCCACCCCAATCTCGACCGCCCGTGCAGACACCCGCCCTGTCGATCTGCAACCGAAATTCCTTCGGTTCGGCGTGGCGACATTCGTGGCCCACGATCAAGGATCGGTTCCCGCCCTGCCGCGAGTTGGCTCGGGATTTTGACAGTGCTTTCACCAGTACTGACGGAATAGTCTCCGGACCTGCTCTCCGTCCACCCGCGTGACAAGTCCGCGGGGCACAGGATGAACGCACCACAGTGTGGTCCGTGATGCGAGCTAGCGCGCTCAGGTGTTCGCTGTTGTGGCCGTTTCCGTGCCACAGACCATGCCGTCGAAGATTCACGAGCTCGTCGGATTCTCGACATTTCGATCAGTACCCATGCGTCCCGCTGTCGCAAGAGTTGCCGCTCTGGTTATCACCGCGGCGCATTCCGAAAAATTCACTCCAACGGAGTCGGTGCTGTCTGCCGTACCGCTCAGCACGTACCGAGTGCTGCCCGCAGGTAGAGCGTTGCACCTGCTCCGATCACATCAGTCAAGGAAAAAATGAGTAAGCACAGAAAACCCATGCGTTCCAACACGAAACGATTCATCGCTGCTACTGCGGGCGTGAGTGCTCTTGTGGGTGCCGGAGCGGTCGTCAATGCAGGTATCGCCGGTGCGCAAGGTTGGTCGGCGAGTTGTAACTGGGAGTGGCCGGTAGATGGGGCGCTGTCACAGGGCTTCCATGCAGGACATGACGGCGTCGACTTCGCCGTAAACGTAGGCACCGTACTCCACGCACCGACGTCGGGCACTATTTCGGTTGCAGGACCGAACGATCCGGGTGGATACGGAACATACATCCAGTTGGAAGCGGACTCGGGCGCGCAGATTCAGATGGGTCACCTCTCCGAAACATGGGTCGGTGTGGGGCAGCATGTCGAGGTAGGCGATCAGATCGGGGCAACGGGCAACACCGGCAGTTCCACCGGGCCACACTTGCATCTGCGGATTCACAATGGCGGCGCCGTCGATCCCATGGCCTTCCTGAGTTCGGTCGGCGCGTGCGACACCGGCTCGAGCATTGTTCCTGCACCTGCACCTGCACCCGAGCCCGAAGTGGTACCCGAATCCGTGCCGGATCCGGTAGTCGAGTCTGCAACATTCGAATCTTCACCGGCAGAGAGCATTCCGGAGTCTGCGTCTCAGACGTCGGGTGAAGCGGTGATCGTCGCGGCCGGTGATACGTTGTTCGGCCTCGGCGCCGAAAGGGGGCTCACCTGGCAACAGGTTTGGGACATGAACCCACAGATCGTCAATCCCGATCAGATCTTCGTGGGCGACGTAATCGCTCTGTAAGAGTGGAGGATTCGATGCTGAGTGAGGGTAGACGACTGGTATTCGATCACGTTCAGTAGTTGCGTTCATTCTGAATCCCAGTTGGTGCGTGAGGACTCTGCAGCCGGGCCGTGTTGCGGCCCGGCTGTTTTCGTGCCCGCGATGTGCGCGTCAGGTCGACGATCCAGACGATCAATGCAGCGGCAGCGTACCCGCCCCCGACGGCGCTCGAAGCACCCCAACCCGCGGCATGGAAGACCATGGTGGTGGAAATCGCTCCGATTGCGCTGCCCAGCGAATAGAACACCATGTAGCTGCCGATGATGCGGCCGGCCGATTCCGGTGCATGGGCGACTATGAGATTCTGACTTGTGACGTGTACAGCCTGGACGGCGAAGTCCAATGCAATCACGCCGATCGCGAGCAGAACAAGAGAGTGCGTAGCCTGCGCGCTCAGCACCCACGAGAGTACGAGAACGATCAGGGACAAGCCGGTGACGCGTTGCGACTTGCCTTCGTCTGCCCATCGGCCGGCGCTGATTGCACCCAGTGCGCCGACAAGTCCGGCTATGCCGAACAGCCCGATCTGTGTTGTGGACAATCGCCACGGTTCCTCGCTCAGTGGCAGGGTCATACCGCTCCACAATGCACCGAAGGACGCAAAGAGGAACAGGGTGATCAGCGCCCGGGTTCGGAATACTCGGTTCGTAGTTGTCAACGTCACGACTGACCCGACTGCCCGCGCGTAACTGCCCTTCTTCCGTCGTGGGCACACGTCTTTCGGCAACATCGCCAAAGCGACCGCGGCGATCAGAAGAGAGATGACGGCAGACCCCGAATAGACCGCCCGCCAGCCGGCCAGATCGGCAACCAGTCCCGCCACGGTGCGGGCGAGGATGATGCCCACCACGACGCCACTGGTGATGACGCCGATGTTTGCGCCCCGCTCCTCCGGGTGGCTGATAGCTGCGGCGTAGGCAACTATGACTTGGACGACGACTGAGAATGCGCCTGCGACGGTGATGCCGATCAACAGTTGAAGACTCGTGGTGGAAAATGCGACAAGCATCATTCCCGTTGCGGCAGAGCCTATCTGGAGTGCGATCAGATTCCTGCGGTCCACCAGGTCGCTCAGTGGCACCAGCACGATCAGCCCTGCGAGGTAGCCGAGTTGGGCGAGTGCAACGACTAGTCCGAGACCGGCTGCTGGAAGTGACAGGTCCGCCCCGATTTGGCCGAGAAGTGGCTGTGCGTAGTAAATGTTTGCTACCGAGACCCCGCAGAGGACAGCCAAAAGGATGCGCAGTCTGCGAGGCATCCCGTGCCTGGTCGGCGCGGCCTCGTGCGCGGCATGATTGACCACTTTCACTCCATTTGGTTGCGTTTTGATACCATTTGAAGGCTATGTCATGTCGGTTTCAAAACGCAACCAAAGAGGAATTCGATGGCTGATCGCATGCAGTGGACGGACTCTCACTGCCCGGTGGCTAGAGCAGCCGACATCATCGGGGACCGCTGGTCGCTGCTGATCGTGCGGGATGCCTTCGACGGGGCGCGCAGATTCAGTCAGTTTCAGCGCAACCTCGGCATCGCGAAGAACATTCTGACCGACAGGCTGCGGAGCCTTGTCGAACAGGAAATCCTGGAGGTTCGAGCAAACGAACAGGGGACCAGGAACGAGTACGTCTTGACCGCACGTGGCGCGGATCTGTTCACCGTGATCGTGAGTTTGCGTCAGTGGGGCGAGCGCCACGCGTTCGACGACGGTGAACCATTTTCGACGTTGGTCGACGACACGACGGGAGATCCTGTGCCGACACTGCGATTAGCCAATGCACAGGAAATCGAACTTGATGTGGCAAATACGCACGTACGGAAGGTCGATCTCGATTGATACTTCATTCAGCGGGACCGCTGTGAAGCGATCCGACATCAGTGTTCTGCGCCGCCGTTGGTCAGACGAGGATGTCGAGAAATTACGGGCAGAGTTGCTTGATCAGTCGCGGATCGTCAAGCCACCTCACGCGCTCACCTCGCCATGGACGGAGACTGCCGACGGGTTGGTGGATTTGCGTGGCCTGACGGCAGGTAGCGGTGGTATCGACATCAGATTCCTCACTCTGGAACGCATCGACCTGAGCTTCGTCAAGGGTGCACTGTCAGTCTTCGAGTCCAAACTATTCGACTGCCGTTTCGATTTCGCCATGTTGACCGGTCAGCCGCGCATCAATCGCAGATTCGAGCGGTGCAGTTTCCGCGGTGCCACGCTCTCCCGTCTGGCTCTGGGGCCGCAGATCGTCGATTGCGATTTCACCGGAGCGAAAGCACTGCGGCTCAGGTCAGTGCCCAATACTGTGTTCGAGCGCTGCATATTCGACGGCGCGGACCTGACCGGTGCGCAGTTCTCGGACACGTCTTTCGTAGATTGCACCTTCGGCGCCGCGCGATTCTCCCCATCCTCGAGCTTCCTGCGGTGCTCCTTCACCCGCACCGTCGTCGAGTTCTCCACCGCGCGGGTGTCGCGAACGACGAGCGACGGGCTCGAGGTGCCGGACCAGTGGGCGGGTGAAGCAGATGCGACCGTCGCGTTGGAGCAGTATGCCGCGGGCTACGCCCAAACAATTGACGCGGGAGAAGAGGGTGGAATGGGTCTCGATCCCGAAACTCAGGATCGATAGTTCGAGTTGGAATCGGGGGAGCGTCGTCAGGTGAATTCGGCGAGCGCTTGCTCGAAGGCCAGGTCACAGATATGTCCTAGTGTTTCGACCATGGATACTCGCAGGATCTCGTTCAGAACGGTGTTCGGTGGGCCCTCGATACCGCCAGACTTCATCGAGGAGTTGGTTCGGCTTCGGAACCGAATGAGAAGTGTGGAGTTCCAGTACGACTTCGACCTGTTCGTCGTCGTTGGTGGAGACATCACCGTGGTGACCGACCCGACCGGCCTTCGGGTTCCGCGCGTGTTTCTGGGGCGACGTACGACAACGGCGCAGATTCAGATGAACAGTGCCGACGTGATGAATGCTTCCGACCCGCGTGCATTCCTGTTCCAGACAATCCATTCGACCATGGTGGAATTGATCAGCCGAATCGCCGACCGCGACAACGACTTCGACGCGGTCGACGAACTGCGGAAGATCGAGTTCCTGGTCCTGGACGGTATCGGTGAGCCGCAGTGACCATCCGCATTCTGTCAGCGTGGGCTAACTCCGATTGTCAATGGCGAAAGCTTTGTTCCTGAAGGATAATTGGCGCCGAAGACCATCGAGCCTGCGGCAGTCACCCGAACCTGGGCGCGCACGGCTGATTCCGAACTCTCGACGCTGTCGAGGGTCGCAATCACGATGCGTTCCGACCCGTCAAGGGTCGTCCTGACGCTCAATTGCCCCTGCGCCTCGGTCAGGAGAACCTCGGGATCGGCGATCACGATATTCAGGAGTCCGTCGTGCGCCCGGAGGCGGACCTCGCCGCTGTACTGGGCGATCCGAGTCCCATCGGGTTCATGACGATCTGCGAGGAATGGCCAGATCAGTTCGTCATTCTCCTCGACTACGGCAGACACATATGTAATCTCGCCAAGTGCTCGAACGTATTGCAGCAATGACTCTTTCACTGACCATCTCAGTGGTGTGACGTTTCTGTGCTTTGGTGTTTCCACAGTCTACTCAATTCTTTGTACCGGCCATGCGGGTCGGCAACGATCGGATCTCAACGCTAACCGGAGATTGGACCAAGCGGGGCTGACATGGTCAGCTCCCGGTTCGGTCGAGTTTTTTTACAACTCGAGATTATGTTTCAGTAGAGCTGCTGTTGTACTTGATGCCGCCGAGAACGAGGTCGACCACTGATTCGATGTATTTAGCGGCGCCGGATTCGAATTCTTTGAGTTTCGACATCGGGGTCATCAAAAAATGGTGCTCAATTGTTCCTGCCACGGCATCAAGTATCAAGGCTGGCGATGTGCCTTTCGCGATCTCGCCGCGTTCGATTGCGCGAAAGACAATTTCACGACCACCAATGATGCGTTCATTGCGAAATTCGGCTATTTCACCCTCAAATAATTCTGGGTATATCTTTGCATCAATCATCGCTCGCATTCGTGCTGAGCCGTGCTCGCCGAGCAGACTTTCTACCGTTACTTGGCCAACAAAAACCAGATCTCCACGAAGGGTTCCGGTATCGAAGTCAGCGACGGTAATTTTGCTGGATCGCAACGCAGCAGTCATTATCTGTTCTTTTGTTTGCCATCGTCGATACAGGGCTGCTTTTCCAACCTTGGCGTGTCGCGCAATTAGGTCGAGATTCAATCTTGCCCACCCAAGATCCCCGTACAATTCCAGCGTCGCGGACAGAATACGTGCTTCTATGTTCGGATCGCTTGGTCGCCCACGGCCAGAGGGTTGCGGGATGGCACGTGACATGGGGCACATCATGCCACGTGCCATCCCGGACTTCTCTATGGGCATCAAAGTTGGTTCCGGCCAAAGTCGATGCGGCAGCGAAGTGTTGCCGGCTTCCTTGCTCGTATTAAGATGCTTCTCGGGCCGGAATGTCGATCAATTGCTCCGTCGGTTCGGGCTGGTGGGCTTTTCCGCCCAGTTTGTTGAGAAATGGGACCAGCACAAAGATGAGAACGCTCACTCCGATGCAGGCGGACCAGATCGTGAGGAACGCAGTCTCACTGGGTATTTTAGATCCGCTGATCACCATGCCGGACATGATCGCAGCGCACATCGCTCCAGCGGCTGCCCCGGCCACCGTTCGAGAGGTGTTGTATAGAGCGCCCGCGATTCCGGAGTCTTCCGGACGTGCGCGAGAAATGACAAGGGCGGGAAGGAGTGCAACGAACAATCCGATTCCGATACCGCCGATCACGCCCATCGAAATGAAGCCCGTCAGACTGTGTCGAAATACGATCAACCCACCAAACCAAATGGAAATCAGAACGGCGGACATCTGCAGCACCGTTCGAGCCCCGATCCGTTGTGCGAGGCTGTCGGCGAGGGACGACGAAATCATGAGGGCGATGGGTACTGGGGTTATCGCGAGCCCAATGCCCATTGAGTCGAGCCCAAATCCGTACCCGACGATCTCGGGTTTGGATGCAAAATACAGTGTAGAAACAGTTGCGGCTCCGTAGAACTGCAGTCCGAATAATGCTGTCAATCCTAGAAGGAATCCGACTCCTCCCTTCGTCAACAAGTTCAAGTCGACCAGCGGGCTACTGATTCTCTTCTCCATTGCAACGAAGGCGACAAGTAATGCCAATCCGCCGCCTATTGCCATCAGGGTTGTCGGAGAAGTCCACCCCAGCTTGCTTCCATTGCTTATCCCGACGAGGACGGCCGCGAGGCCGGTGCCCAGCAGTGCAGCGCCCGTCCAGTCGATGGACCCTGTTGCACGAGTGGTGGTTTCGGGTACGAACATGGCAATGGTGGCAAGGCTTGCCAGTGTGAGTGCTGCAGGCACGAGGAGGCCAAGGGTCAGGTCGGCATGAGCTCCGAGGACTCCGACCAAGAGGGTTCCTGCGGCTCCTCCGGCGCCCAAGCAGCCTACAAGTATTCCGATTGCGCGTCCCGAACTGGCGCCCGCTCGTTCTCGGAGAATTGCGAACTCGAGAGGAAGCAGAGCCCCGAGCGTTCCCTGGATGATTCTGCCCAGCAAGAAGATTCCGAACGATGGTGCTACCACTGTAATGATCGTTCCGATTGTCACGGTGCCAAGCACGAATAGAACCATGCGCCGGTGGCCGTATCGGTCACCCAGTTTGGCCAGTATGGGTACGCAGATTACGGTCGAGAGTAGGTATGAAGCCATTACCCAGTTGAGTTGTGCGGGGTTGACGTCGAGCCTCTGCCCAATTTGCGGGATGAGCGGTATGTACCACGACTGCAGCATTCCGCTGGTGACTTCGGAAAATGCGAGGAATCCAACGGCTGCGAATCCTCCGACTTGGCGTGCGGACGGCCCTAGTTTCGACTGAACATTCGGTTCGGTCACCGGCGCCCCTCGGAGGTATATGCATTTCGGGTTGGGTTGCTAGGCATCAGTTCTCGCGTCCTTCTTGTCGGAAATCGGAAGTAGGTAGAATTAGAGACGACTATCGTCCGCTGAACAGTATTGAGTGGGCAACGGATGTGTCAAGGCTCACAATGTTGTTACCGGGAGGTAGTCAATGCAGTTGGTCGAACGGCAGAATCCTGACGGCCGGACATGCGTTCACTTCGCCGGGATTACGGCAGGGTGAGGGTGTTCCACGAGTTCGTGTCACGGATCATCTGTCGGTCGTGAGTGGACACCACAACGGCAGCATCAGTCGCGTCGAGAGTCGGATGGAGGGAAACGACACTACCGCGCCGGCGGACACGACTCGGTCGGAGGCCAATTTGTCTGTGTACGAACGGAAATGCTCTCCAACCTTGCGCTGCTGGGGGAGGGGAGAATTGTGAACAAGAGTCAAGACGGAAGAGGCGTTGGTTCGGGTTGTGGCGCTGATTTGTGGGCTGTTCTCGAATCGAACGACGCCTCGGATCAGTCTCGACGCCTGTCAGAAGTCATCTTCTGCAATCGCTTTCATGTGGGCATTGACACGAGGCGACCTCGACGGCCACACAATTGAGGGGACCGACGAGGCCGGTAACCGTCGTAACATCACTGACGTTTACATTTCTACCGTACGTGTCACGATTGGCCGGCGTCGGATAGCTTCGTCCTGATTGTGTGAGTGTTTCGTCCTGCTTCGCCCATTTCGGACGATTCTTCGTCTCGCGCCGATTGGTGCCCCGGCGTCGGTGTCGAGGATTTCGAGTTCTGAGGGGCGGGGACCTCGTAGATGTAGAGCCAGTGTCTCGAGTGGCAGCGGGTGAGGGAGGGGTCAATCCCTGTCGGCACCGCTGTCTCAGATGTTACTGAGGTCGGAGATCACCTGATCCAGCGCGCCGGTACGGCCCGGTGTGACTACTTTCTGGAATATCGTCAGCACGCATTCGTCGAGGGCATCGGTCAGCGACACAGTTTTCCGAGTGACGTTGTTTCGGTTGGACCAGCGCCCGCGGGCCATATGTGCGAGAGCGATTCCGTCGCGCAGGGCCGTCGCTCTCCGGCTCGAGGAATGCGTGAAGATGTACGTCCGACCGGAGATGTCGACCTCACATCGCTTGTTCTTTCTGCGCATGGCCCCGCGCTTCTGATCAGTCACGGTTCCGATCGTTCCGTCGGCCAAGTGAAGTGTTGCGGGGTGACCTTTGCGGAACGTGAGTACATCTCGGTCTCGATCGGCAACCGACGATTTCGGCTTCCGTCTACCGGGAGTTCGATCGCCCTCGTCCGGGTGCGTGGGAGACAGTTTGCCGTACAGACTTCCCGCTGGATCGAAAATGGCTACGGCAGAGCCATCTTCGGCAAGCTTGACGAACCATCCGGCTTCCGTGGAACTGTCCCAATTCATGTCGACGATTATCCTACGAGTGATCGTTGAACGGCGCGCTGCCTGCTCGAACGTCAGAGGGCACGCCGGAACACCTTGTCTTCGTCTGTGGTGACGGCGCCGGACGCGATGAGTCGTTCGAGGTGCAGCTGTGCTGTTCGTCGTTCTACGGCGTCGACATAAGGGGCCGTGACGTGGGGGCGGTAGACGAGTCGATGGGCGACGATGTCTTCCAGGCGTTTTGGTTCACTGAGGAATCGAACGAGACGTTCTTCACGGCTGAGCAGTTTCTCACGGTAGGCGGTCAACCGGCGACGGAACTCGTCGCTGCCCTCGACCACGCCTTTCTGGTGGAAAGTTCCGTACCAGCGTGCGTCGATCGTTGCGACGTGGTCGATGGAGTCGAGGAAGTCGTTGACGCTGCTACCCAGATCGCCGTACATCGGGCCGAAGGAGGTGAGGTCGATGTCGGCGACGTAGAAGAAGCCGTCGGGTTCGACGAGTACACCGCAGTGTCCGCGGGTATGCCCTGGCAAATGAATGACCGTCGCCGTGCGGTCACCGAGCTCGAAGATGTGGCCGTCCGCGATCCCCGCCACGTTCTCGTGCGTCGGAGGTATGCCGTACTGCGTTGCTATCGATTGTCGGACCTCTGCTCGTTCGTCTGCGCGGAGGCCGTAGTTGTCGAGCAATGTTTCGAGTGATGCGACCGAGGGCGCGTCGAGGTGGTGTGCGAACGTCGGCACGTCGAAATGATGGAGGCCGGCGATGTGATCCTCGTGGCCGTGGCTGATGAACGCCAGGTCTGCACCTACGGGATCTCGGTCGAGGGAGAGTGAGGGGTCGATGACGAGAGTGCTTTCGGATCCGTGCACCACCACGGTGTTTCCGTAGGGGACGGCACCACCGTTCTCTGGAACCAATACCGACACCTTGCCGAATTCTGCAGGTGTGAACATCTTTCGCCTCCCTCGTGACGATCGTGTCGTGATGACACCGGCTTGCCGGCTCGTCTCACTCGAGTTGTAGTCGAGACCTCTCGACAGTATCCGTCGTCCAAGCGGCGGGGTAAATCGGATAGCGGCTCGATGGCATTGCGATCCACGAAATCCTCGGTTAGATCCAGTCAGGTTGCGGCGCTGGCTATTTCGTTGAGAGTCCGTTCGACGGCTTGCGCGATCCTGTGTGCAGGAGGGAGATGCTCGGCATCTGTCTGGATTCCGATCCAAAATCTGTCGTTGTAGGACGCTGCGGTGAATCCGACTCGAACATTGCCGGCCAACGGGCCCAACGGCCAGAGTTCGACGAGCGCTGCCCCGTCGAGCGTGAGCGGGCCACGCGGTCCGTGGACATTGGACACCACTGCACCGATCATGTGCTGGCGCTTCGCGAGCCTGTCGAAAATGAGGGCCATACGTGGTGACCGAAATGTTGTTCCCGCTGCGCGTGCGGACGGCTTTGCCGCAGCGGTTTGCTTCGCGACGATCGCGACGGCGCGTTCTCGGTCGGTTTCGCGAAGTGGGAGGTCGATGATCATGAATCCGACGGCATTGCGTGCGTCACCGATCGCGCTGACTGCGACGGGGACCGACACCGCGATCGACTTGGGAATGTGTTCACCGCAATCTTCGAGGATGTATCGCAGTCCGGCGCCCGCGGCAACGAGATAGGCATCGTTCAATGTGCCTCCCGCTTTTTGCGCACCACGCTCGATCAACGAGGTGCCGACGTTGACGGACGAGATCGATCTCGTGGGGCCAATGGTGCCGAGGAGCGCCCGCGACCGGATCGGCCGGTGTAGGAACGTCCCCATTCGAAATCGGAGAAGGTCCCGGGGGCTGGCTTTCTTCTGATCGCGGAGTTCGAGAGTCGGACGGATCTTCGTCCTTGGCGAGGTGCCCGTGCTTGGTTGCGTTGTCGATGGAGCCGAGGTGAAGAGTCGTTCGAAAAGCTCGCTGGCTCTGGCACCGTCGAGTACCGCGTGATGGACTCGGATGACGATGCCGCACTGCCCCGGTCGAGCTGCGGGAACCACTGCGATGTGCCACAGGGGGCGGGAGGGGTCGAGGGGCAGCATCACGAGTCGACTGCAGATCGCTTCGAAGTCGGGTTCGGTAGGACCGCGTTCGTCCAATGAGACATGGAGGTCGAAGTCGATGTCGTTATCAGTCCACCACCATGACCCGTTCCGCATGATCGGTCGCTGCCGCAGTAATGGCTCCTGCGCGATGTGAGCGGCGAGGGTGCGGTGAAGATGCGCAAGATCCGGTCGACCGTCTCGATCGACGAAGCCACCCGGAGAAAGCAGTCCGGCAATCGTGACGAGGTACGGCTGGACGTGCACACTGAGCTGGAAGCTAGCAGCGTCGACGGGGGATATCGGCACGTCGCGTGTGGTTTCGACCATCTGCTGAGCCTAATCGAGTCGACAGGGAGGACGGCGCTGGTTTCGGCTAGCGGATCACCAAGTCATGGTCGGTGGCACTGAGGGTGATCGCGGCAATATGGTTTCCGCGCATCCAGTCCCGTACGAACGCGTCCAGCGCGGGGTTCGATGCCCGATCCGCGTACGCGTCCGACGGGATCTCGATGGCCCCGACGAGGTGGCGCGGATCGGAGTCGAGGCCGGACGCGCGGGGAGTCATCCGTAGCCCGTCGGCGGTGTGCAGGACGACCGGAAGGACTGTGCCATCCGGTGCAGTCACGGCCGCGGTCCGGGTAGTGGCGATCGGGTCGAAGTGGTCCACGTCCAGTCGGTATCCAGAGGGCTGTGCGTGCTGGCCGATCGCGTCGAGCAGACGCGGGTCCACCACAGAATATGGAAACCCGATGTCGATCAGAGTCTGACCGTCGATGGCACCGTCGCGGGCGGGCAGAGTCGTGGACAAGTGCCAGGGGGCGGCGGGGGCCAGGGTATGTGTCGAACGGTCTGTCGGTGAGTTCTCGATCAGCGCGCCGACGAGAGGCGCGCCAGTCGGTGTGAACTCCCAGGCGCCGTCGACGAGATCCTTGTGCCAGAAACCGGATTCGGTACCGCGGCGGCCCCCGACGCGCAACTCCCGCCGATTCGGGCCAGGGCCGAGAGAGTGCACACTGATCGCGGATGTGACTTCACCGGGAATCTTGGGTTGGTGTACCCAGTCCGGCGCCGGCAGTTGGATCGCGGCGGTACTGCGGTCGAGGGTTTCGGCGACGAGGTTAGGTGCGCTGGGCTTGCCCGACTGGTCATCCCAGCTGTAGCGGAAGAAGATCGAGTCAGAACCCGAAGAGTCGAAATCAAATGTGCGGGTGTACATGTCGCCGTACTTGTTCATCACGAAGGTGGTCGACCCGGCCGCCGACAAGGACTCGGCCTGGAACCGTCCGCCGAGCGGACCGCCGATCTCGTAGCTGTCGTCGTTGGGCAGCCACGGGTCCGCGTAGGTTATTCGGCTGCCGTCCCCGGTCAACGTGGGGATCATCGTCATCTTGGCGAGTCCGACGAAGTGAATCCGTCCTGCGACGTCGGTGAAAGTTTGGTTGTCCCACGGCGACGAGACGCTCAGTGCCCACCCGTTCGGGCGGTCTCCGGGGAGTTGTCGGCCGGGACCGCTCCACAGAGGTGCACCCCATGCCGAGGTCCAGTTCCACACCAGCGGATCCTGGGATGCGTTGTCCATCGTATAGATCCAGCCGTTGTCGTCGACCGCGACGAGTTCGTCGTCATCCAGTGATATCCCGACCAGTCGGCCACGCAGGCACTCCGGCATCGGCACGAAACGCCACGGTTCAGCCGTTGATGCGCCTGGCTCTCGGGGCCGAGTGAGTAAGTCGTGGTCGACGAGCGCGAAGTCCCAGAAACGATTGAATTGGTTAGTTGGCGTGCGGATCTCGACCGAGTTGGGGGCGGTTGAACTGGTGAATGTCGGTAGGTTTGCCAACCCGACTCGACCTCCACCGGAGGGCGCACCTGGTGGCAGTTGGGCGGTTCCGAATGGTATGCAACTGGCCGGTCCGGGTTCGGTGGGCGCGGCGGCGGCGAGGGGAGTGGACCACAGCAGGGCGGCGGAGAAGAGGATGCCGACGCTCAGTAGTCGCGATCGGCGCGGTTGCGAAACTCCACTGTCGGTGTCGTTCACCGTCTGATTGTCGCACGATTCGCATTATTTGCTCGAATTATGAGGATTGTCCATGTTTGTCGATTGGCGCAGAGTGCCGATCGGTATGCTCGGAATTCTGTTGATGATTGGAGAGATTGTCCTGCAATCGCTTTCGTAGAAATTGCCAGCCCACTCCGCGGGTTTGTCGTTCAGATGAGGCTCGCCATCACCTGCAGATACGGTGGTGATGAGAAGGCCGAAGTCATTGGGTGAATGGTTGGATCCCCTCCTCGTCAGCGCTGCGACTCTGCTCATCTTGATCGTGGTCGCGCTGGTGTGGATGATGCCTCCGGCAACTTTCCTCGACAAAGAGCGGAGAGTTCGAGACCATCGCGATTGGTCTCCTGGAGCAGCCTGAATCGACCGTAGAAGGGCTCGAGATCGGCCGGTTCGATATCAGTCGTGCCCATGTCGTACGGCCCGCTGATAAATCGAGTGGCTTGTAAAGCAGACCTGTAGCTACCATCGCGGTGTGGATACGTACACGGTGAAGCCCTATGGGCGTGAGGGGGTTGTCGGCGTCGTCTTCGCCGGCAACAGATAGCGCAATTCAGCCCCGACAGCACTTGGTGCTGGTCGGGCTATGAGATGTACCCACCTCCACCGAGCCACGATTGGCATACACCCATGATCATTTTGACCGATACATCTATTCGCTCCAGCCTCGTCAACGCGAGTCGTAAGGAGAAGTCCGATCTCACCCTGCCGGACCGCTTCGACACCATCGACTTCGACACTATCGATTTCCTGGGCTGGCGAGATCCGAAAATGGGCCGACGCGCCTACGCTATCGTCCCGACACTCGACGGGGAGACCATCGGAGTCTTGCTCGTTCAAGCGGAGGCCACTCCGCGGTCGCGCACCCAGTGTTCCTGGTGCCGAGACACACGACTTCCCAACGAGGTCGTCTTCTACGGCGCCAAGTTGGCCGGGCCTGCTGGTCGACGCGGCAGCACAGTCGGAACACTGATCTGCCGAGACTTCCAGTGCTCGGCCAATGTTCGCAACGACCCCCCGCTCCCCTATGCCGGCTACGATGCCGCGGCTGCGCGCCAGGATCGGAAAGATGAACTGGTGCTGCGGGCTTCGAGTTTTGTCGAGCGGGTTGCTCGGCAGTAGAGCGGACCAAATCGGGGACGAGATAGCACCCTGTTGCGACGCTCGTCCCCTTCCCGGCTCAGGGAGGGGGACGAGCTGCCTAGACGGTTTTGATCCGAGGAGCATTCCCAGACGGCGCGACATGTGGCGTCGCACATGATTACGCGGTCACGGCGTTGCGCGACGCAACGTCGCCCAGGCTCCGGCGATGCACGCGATGGCAAGGGCCAAGGGGAGTAGTGCTATTGGGACCACTCGGGGAGTATCGACAAACCACGAACCGATCGCCGGCCACCAACCAGCCCACGTGACAAGGATCGCTGACAAGCCGAGCAAGCCGAAAAGCCCGGTGAGGGAGGCGAGTAGACCGGTGGTTCTCCACCGCTGGTAGATAGCACCTGTCAGCATTGCGATCGAACTGGTCAGCAGCAGCGTCGCGAACAGTGCGAGCAACTGTACGGCGGTGTTGTCGGTGAAATAGCGTGCGATGCCGAACATGCGCATGTGCACACCCCAGCCGTTGGTGGCGGACTCCACCACGGACAGCAGTTGCAGCGCGATTGCGAAGACTGCGGACTGTGCCAGCGTCATTACCGTGGTGGCAGTGAAGAACTCGCGGCGAGTCACGCTCAGTCCGAGCGCGAACGGGAACGTCTGGGTCATCGACTGGAGGTAGAACGCCAAGACGAAACCGTATACGGAGAACACGCTGCCGGTGAACCCCTCACCCTCGTCGTTCCGGACGATCGCGTAGATGGTGAAGCTGATCAGGAACGATATCAACAGGATGCCCACCGGCCAGGCGATCAGCAACGGCCACGCGACCGTGTGCAGTTGTAGGACGGAACCGATCCTGGACCGGGTGGGTGCCTTCGGGACCGTCCGTGGCGATGTCGTTGCGTTGCTCATACGGTGATCTCCTTGCGCTGAGTCGTGGTCGCGATGACAAGTTCCTGTAAGGACGCCGGTTCCACTGCGACACCCGCCTCCCGAAGTCGGTTTCGGTCGGTGTCTGTCAGATGGGCCTGCAACGTGATTCGGCTGTGGGCGCCCAGCGTCTCCCGGTGCAGGACCGTGCCGGACGTGGCAACAGCATCCACCGCGTCCAAGGGGCCGGTTACCACTACTGCGCGGCTTCGCAGTTTGTCCGCATCCTCGTCGACGACAATCCGGCCGGCGTCGACGACGATCACGTGCTCGAGCAGATTCGCTACCTCGTCGATCAGGTGAGTCGAAAGCACTACAGTGCGAGGATGTTCGGCGTAGTCGGCCAGTAGGCGGTCGTAGAACAGTTGGCGCGCAACGGCATCGAGACCGAGATATGGCTCGTCGAAAAGCGTCAGGGGTGCGCGGGAGGCAAGTCCGATGATTACCCCCAACGCCGACCGCATGCCGCGTGAAAGCTTCTTCACCTTGCGGCACAGGGGAAGTTGGAAGTCCTCGAGCAGTGTCTCGGCGAACGCGTGGTCCCAATTCGGGAGAAGATGGCCGGCGGCGACGAGTACGTGCTTGACCTTGAGGTCTTCGGGGTACGTCTGGCTTTCCTTGACGAAGCACACGTTCGCCAGTACGTCGGCATTCTCGAACGGGGCAGCCCCGAATACGTTGACGTCGCCGCTGGTGTGCAGGTCCTGCCCGGTCAGTATCTGCATGATCGTCGTCTTGCCTGCGCCGTTGCGGCCGAGCAGGCCGTAGATCTTGTTGCGGCTGATCTCGAACGAGACGTCCGCGAGCGCGTCGACGTCTCCGTACTTTCTGTCCACGGAGCGCATCGAGGCGATGAGTTCAGTTTCGTCGAAACGCCTGACGTGGGGCTCGGTCGTTGTCGTGCTTGCGTTCATCAGTCCGCCTTCCTGTCGTCCAGCATGGATTTGAGTTCGTCGAGGGAAATCTGGAGGCGGTCGGCCTCCGCGACCAGCGGCTCGATGTACTGGCGCGCGAACGCTTCTCGGCGTCTGAACCTGAGTGCGTCGCGGGCGCCGACAGTGACAAACATTCCGATTCCCCGTTTCTTGTAGAGAATCCCCTCGCCCACGAGTTGATTGAGGCCCTTGGCTGCGGTGGCCGGATTGATCCGGTGGAAGGCCGCCAGTTCGTTCGTCGACGGCACCTGCCCGTCCTCGGGCAGCGAGCCGTCGACGATCGAGCTCTCGATCTGCTCGGCGATCTGCTGGAACAGTGGTCGTCCGTCGTCGATCACGATGATCGACGCTCGGTGTTCACTGGTTCATTACTCATGTAATGAACCATAGAACGTCGTGGGGCATGTTGGCAATGACCGCGGGGCGATGCACCACAAGCTTTGAACTTCTGCGGAACAGTGGAACCGCCCGTTGTCGGTGGTCGACCACGGGACGGGCACCTTCGGGTGGCCGTCTCCTATTTGGAGGGAGTCGATCCCTTGGCAACGGAGAACAGTTCATTGATCGAATCGCTGAGTTCGGCAGTTGCCGCCCCAATGAATTCGGCTACTGCATCGAAGACGGCAACTATGTCGTGGGGGCATTCCGCATGGACGCTATAGATGGGGAGTTCACTACGCGTTGGCGCAAACACCCGTCATCATCGGCAACCCGCCACCCAACGTGAAGTAGGCGAAACCAGAAGCCTCGGCTTCCGATCGTAACCCGCAGTCGTAGAACAGAAGCCGGACCGCACGCCGCGGTCGGGCTGTTTTTCGTCACCCCAAAGACGGAGTCGTATCCACCGCAAGTAGGGACTTAGCGCCCCGTTTTGGTGTTTCTGTACTGATTCGCAATCCCGATACGTACGCTTCCGGCCAGGGAATCGGACACTCGACCAGCAGGGGTATCTATGCCGAATGTGACCGTGAAATTCGGGGGTTCAGACCCGGAAACAGCAGACCTTGCACGCCGGGCACTGCAACCAGTGCTCGACAGCATCTACCGCACATACCGCAGGAAACCGCTCCCATTCGTCGAAGCCGCACTGAAACGCGCAGGCCGAGGAAGCTTCTCACAAGCAGGAATTGAACGATTCGCCAATTACATTTCAAGAGGAGACCGACCGATCCTCACCAAATAGTGGCCAAGGGTTTCATTCGGCGGCAGCTGATTTGAGAGCTTTCGGCTCCGGAGATGTCGAGTGTCAGAGCACATCCGGCTCGTCGCCGGAAGCCGTTGACGGGGTTTCCGGGATCCGGATCATCCGAAACGAATTGAACACCCCGACGAGGCCGGCGAGGAGGGGAATGAGAAGCGCGACCTGAAGCGCGAGAGGTCTTGTGTCGGTGTTGATGCGGATGATTTCGTTCTGAATTTCCGGAGGCTGGTTGACGAGTAGTTGTTCGAGCTGGGTGTTGCTCATGACTTCGGCATCGTCTTCGAGTACTTGCGCCACCTGCTGCTGCTCTGTTTGGGGGAGCACGCTGCTCGATTGCGCCATGGTGGTGAAAGTGATCGAGAGTGTCGCCAACATGATGGCGCCGGCGAATGCCAACCCGAATGACAATCCGAAGGACCCGGCCGCGGAATTGACGCCGGCAGCTTCGCTGATCCGCTGCTCCTCGATCGGGGCGAGTGTGTAGTTGTTGAGTTGAGAGACCAACAATCCCAACCCTGATCCCGCGATCAGCAGGGGGATTATCAGGCCCCAGCCGAACTCTGCCCGTGGCACGATCGGGATCAACGCCACGATTCCGATCGTGAGCAGTACGAAACCCCACCTGATGATTTTGCTCGGGCGCCGATCACCCGCCTTCTTCGCCGCAAGTAACGCCACTGCGAACATACTCAGGGAGAGGGGCGCGAGAGACAAACCTGCTTGCATGGCGTTGTACTCGAGCACCATTTGCAGGTAGATCGGCAGCGCGATCATCGTGCCACCCAGGGCTATTTGTTGGAGCATCTGTCCGGAGATGCCCAGCCGGAAGATCTTGGAGCGGAACAATTCCGGATCCAGCAGTGTCGGCCCTCCTCGACGTTTGCGCCGCACGAGCCAGTACGCCAACCCTGCCAGTGCAATCGCCCCGATCGCCAGGAGCGCACCAACGGCTTCACCGCCTTCCTGCCAGACCAGGATTCCCAACACGATCCCGCCCATACCCAGCACGGACAGGACCGCACCCACCAGATCGATGCCGGTAGGGCCCGTGTACGGCACATCGCGGACCAGCTTGATGCCGGAGAGGACGACCGCGATGACGACGACCTCGAGCACGAAACCGACGCGCCACGAGAGATAGGTGGTGATGAATCCTCCGAGTAGCGGTCCGACGGCGGCGGCAATCGCTGCCGCTGCTCCGACCAAGGCGTAGACCTTCTTCTGCTCTGCTCCTTCGAAGTTGCCGTGGATGAGGGATTGCATTGCGGGCAGCAGGAGTGAGGCGCCGATCCCGCCGAGCACTGCCCAGAAGATGACGATTGCGGTCAAGGACTGCGCAAACGCCATTGCCGAGGCACCGATGGCGTAGCCCAGGAGGCCCAGCACATACGCCCGTTTACGCCCGATGAGATCGCCGACTTTGCCGCCGATCAGAATGAATGCCGCGGATACCAGTGCTTCGAGTGCGATCGCCGCCTGGACGCCGCTCACTGTCGTGTGGAGGTCGCGGACGACGGAGGAGATCGAGACATTCATCAGTGATGTGTCGACGACGAGAACGAACATCGCCATCGCGAGCAGGAGGGCGAGCAGGCGTGGCGGACCGGCTGCCTGCTCGGCGGTGCTGTCGGTTGTCGGTTCCTCAGTCATGACGGATTAGCTGCCTCCGTAGTTAAGACACTCTCCCCGCAGAGTTCCACCTCGCGACGAGTCCCAATCTGCGCTCGCCCGTGGATGCCTGCGGTATCAGAGCGAACGTGCGGAGCGCCTGTGAACGACCCGACATCGCCGTGGTCGAGGGCCACATGAGGCTGTCGACTTCGCGCCCCGCGATTGAGGACCGAGCAGCGGGTATCCACCCGTCGTGACCCTAGGGCAGGGGCACCCGACCGATTCGCACGTGAGACCTCGAGGGGCGGCTATGTCCGAGAAAATTCTGGTCCAGCAAAGTGTGGCAAAGGGAGCGACGATGGGCGGTGCGGTACTTCTCGTCACTGTCGGCGTGCTCGAGTTCTTACAAGGTGTCTCCGCGATAGCGAAGGACGAAGTGTTCGTCGTAGGTCCCGATTACTCCTACCAATTCAATCTCACTGCGTGGGGGTGGATCCATCTTGTACTAGGTGTCGTCGTCGCGGTGGTCGGCGCCAGTTTGTTCACGGGGTCGATTTGGTCCCGGGTGGGCGCTTTGGTGATCTGCGGTGTGTCGGTTCTCGTCAATTTCTTGTGGTTGCCCTACTACCCGTGGTGGGCGACGATAATCATCGCGCTCAATGTTTTCGTGATCTGGGCGGTCACGACCTGGAATCGCGAGATCATCTGAGGCGCAACGCCGTGTGCACCTCGTTTGTATGTACACGTGTTCGAGAGTTCGAAGTGCTCGGAGAAGATCCGTCGAAACCGGCCTTACGACGGCTGATCAACCAGAAATCGCCTATCGGAAGGAACTACGGATCGAATAGGTGAACTCAACAGTGCTTGATGGGCGAGAACCCTGTGGAGCCGATGACGGGAATCGAACCCGCGTATTCAGCTTGGGAAGCTGATGTTCTACCATTGAACTACATCGGCGTCGCAGCCGACCGGGCGTGTTTCACCGCCGACCAACGTGCGTTCCGAACATTATCAGACGAGCTTTCACACAGCGTGTCCCCGGCCGTCATTGATCAGATGGCGTGTGTCGAAGTCGGCGCGATTGGTGGATGGTTTGTCCACAAGTTCTGCGCGGGAAAGCCTTTCGGCATGGACAGCTCGAGGTATGTGGGTCAGGGGCACTGCGGGGGAGTCCCGAACTCACCCATCGCGCTTCGTCGCCGCAATGTGATCGCCGCCGGCGATGGGTCGGCACTGCCCGCAGAACCGGTAGCCTCTACCTGTGCTGCTCTCCGATCGTGACATCCGTGCCGAAATCTCCGTTGGACGTCTGGGTATCGACCCTTTCGACGATTCCATGGTGCAACCGTCGAGCGTCGACGTGCGCCTGGACGGTCTGTTTCGGGTCTTCAACAACACGCGGTATACGCACATCGACCCGGCACTTCGCCAGGACGAGTTGACCAGCCTGGTCGAACCGGCAGAGGGCGAGCCGTTTGTACTTCATCCCGGCGAGTTCGTTCTCGGTTCGACTCTCGAAGTGTGCTCACTGCCGAACGACCTCGCCGGTCGCCTCGAAGGTAAGTCGAGCCTCGGGCGCCTCGGCCTTTTGACGCACTCGACCGCCGGTTTCATCGACCCGGGATTCAGCGGCCACATCACACTGGAGCTGTCCAACGTCGCAAACCTGCCGATCACGCTCTGGCCGGGAATGAAGATCGGACAGCTCTGCCTGCTCAAGCTCTCGAGCGCTGCGGAGTTCCCGTACGGAAGCTCCGAGGCCGGATCCAAGTACCAGGGCCAGCGCGGCCCGACACCGTCGAAGGCGTACCTGAACTTCAACCGCAGCTGAACGAACGAACTTCGGGGGGGAGTCGAATGATCGGACTTTTCTACGGTCTGGTTTTCATGAACTTGTTGTTCGTGACCAGCACCGTGTGTTTGATGAAGCCGTCGAAAATCAGTGTTGTTGCGACCGCCTGTGCAGGGGTGGCGTGGTTGTTCTTCAATGGACCGCTGGAAGGCCAGGTCTTGTGGTCGTTGAACAGAGAACACGGTCTGACGGTCTCGGATCTGATGTCGCTTGTTGCCTTCGGCATCGCCGTCCGGGGATGGAATCAGGTTCGCAAAGTCCGTGAAACCGTCGACGCAGATCGTTTCTGACCTGCGCGCTCACCTGGATTGACCGCCACGATTCGGACAGATGTTTCGACCTGGAGCACAACAGTCGTCGAATCGGGCACAATTACTGGTTATGTGGTGGATTGTCGGTGGCGTACTACTCGTATGGGTCGTGTGTTCCATTCCGATTGCCATCCTGGTGGGGCGGGGTATCGCGCGTCGGGACCGCGCAGAATTCGACGGGCGAAATCAACAGTGGGCCGACGAGGTTGTCAGGTCGATCGAGAAGCAATCGGAGCAGGACAATGCCGATCGGCGTAAGCCACCACTGATCAGCTGACCAGCTGGACTTTTCCGGAGGTGAGTGGGCATGGAACTTCCATCCGATACTCCCGACGACGTCGTGGCCGCGGCCGCCGGCGGACCAAGGGTTCCGCAGTTCGATCCCACAGTGGGGATTCCGGTAGTTCCACCTGGGGGAGATGCTCCCCACCGGTTGGTGGTCATCGGCGATTCGCTGTCGCAGGGATTCCAGAGCGGGGCGATCTTCAATACCGATCTGTCGTATCCGGCGATCATTGCTCACCAGCTGGGCCGGCTCGACGAGTTCCGCTTTCCCCGTTACGGCGGCCCGGGCGGGCTTCCGCTCAACATCGAACTGTTGCTCCGCACCCTCGAGGAGCGCTTCGGCCCACGGCTCGACCTCTGGGAGGTTCCGCTCGCACTCTTCGCTGCGCGTGCGTTCATGGACCAGGTGGAGGACTACTGGGAACGCGGACCGGGCAGCGAAGCGCCGACGTTCTCGGCAATCAACCACAACCTCTCGGTGTACGGGTGGGATCTTCGTGACGCTCTGACCAAGACGGCGCAGGACTGTGAGGACGCTCTTCACCAGCCGCACGACGATTTGATCAGCCAGATCGTCGAGAACAACGGTGAGCGCGCCGCACTGCGAGTTCTGCCGCGAGGCTCCGACGCCGAGAAACGAATGACCGCGTTCGACGCAGCAGCGGAGTTGGGTAAGGAAGGCATCGAAACTCTGATCGTCTTCCTCGGTGCCAACAACGCGCTCCGCGCCGTCACCGAACTCCGAGTCGAGTGGAGCGGCAACAACTTCCGTGATCCGGACGGCAAGCGCGACTACACGGTGTGGCAGCCTGAGCACTTCGCGTCGGAGTATGCCGAGGTACTCGCTGCGATTCGAAAGATCAACGCGCAGCACGTCATCCTCTGCACCGTCCCACACGTGACCATCGCACCGATCGCCCACGGGCTCGGTGGGAAGATCGAAATCGGATCCCGCTATTTCCCGTATTACGCGCGACCATGGGTGCGCGATACCGACTTCGACCCACAACGCGATCAACACATCACCGGCGCGCAGGCATGGGCCGTCGACACCGCAATCGACATGTACAACGACGGAATCGAGCAGGCCGTCGCGAACGCCCGTCGGGTGGGGAAGGACTGGTACCTCTGTGATATTGCCGGGTTGCTCGAGCGCGTGGCCTCACGGCGCTACGTCACCGACGTCAATGCGCGGCCGTCATGGTGGACGCCGTACCCCCTCCCCAAGGCGCTGACCGACCTGCAACCCGTGCCGGACTCGCTGTTCCTCTCCGCCGACGGTCACGGTGGCCGCGCTTCGGGTGGACTCTTCTCGCTCGACGGCGTTCATCCCACGACAGTCGCGTACGGGGTGATGGCGCAAGAACTGGCGAACATCATGGTCACGGCCGGAGTCCAGTTCGACCGTGCTCAGGTCGATTTCGACCGTCTCGTCCGACGCGACACCTTGGTGCGCACTCCGCCACAGAATCTCGATTCCACACTCGGCGTCATCGGGTGGGCGGACGAGCATCTCGGCTTCGCCAAACGTGTCTTCGGCCTCTGAATTCAGCTTGCCTTCGACATCGTCGGTGCAACGATGCGTTCCGCGTAATCCCGCAAGAGCGCCACAAGTTCTGCGTCGTCCACGGAAAGTCTGCCGGTCGGACCTATCGCAGCCAAGGCGCCGACGACACACCTTTCCGCGTCGTGGATCGGGACGGCGACGGCGGAGCGTCCGACACGAATCTCGTCCACCTCACGGGCGGGCTCACCGCGCCGGATCCGCGAGAGCTCGAGTTCCAACGCGTCGCCGTCGGTGATGGTGTGTGCGGTGACCTTTCGCAGTGGGGTCTCGGCCAACTCTGGACGGTTGGCGAGGAGCAGCTTTCCGATTGCCGACGCGTGAACGGCGGTGACCAGTGTCCGTTCACCGCTGAGTTCGTGGTCGGGATCGCGATCGACGAGCCGAATTCTGTTTTCTGCAAACGACGCGAGATAGACGCCGAACCGCAGCTGTTCGCGGAGTTCTTCGAGGAGCACCGAATTGTCGACAGGTGTGGGTTCGGCGGCAGCTCCGGCTAATTCGCGGGTGCGTCGACCTAGTGCGAATCCGGAGAGATCGGCGATCCGGACCAGGTAGCCGTCGGCGACAAGAATGTTGAGTAACCGGTATGCAGTGGCGGGTGGAATATCGGCCAGAGCGGCAATGTCTTTGGCGGTGGCACCCGATCCGAGCCGGGCCGCCGCTTCGAGCAGGGCAAGGGCGCGCTGAACGGCTCGGGGTTCGTGCCCGCCGAGGTCGCGTGGTCGACCCACCATCAGCGGACGCCGGCAGTCGGCTCGCCCACCAGCACGATGTTTCCGGCTGCGTCGGTGGCGAACACCCCAGCTCCTGGTAGCACGTCCTCGGTTTCGGGACTGTCGAAGGCTCCGACGTGCAGCAGGCTTTTGGGGCTTCGGCGTCGCAGGTAGAACTGCCAGAGCGTGCCCGAGGTCAAGATGACCAGTACGGCGATCGGTGCAACGTACGCGTGGTCGATCGTGTTGGCGTAAACCAGGTATCCGAGAACTACCGCGCCGGCGCCACTTCCACACGACGCGGCCGCGAGAACGCCGGGGGTGTGCTCACCGATCCGTGTCAGGAAGACAACGGAAGCGATCGCCACCAGTGCATAGGCCACGATGACGGCGCCGCGAACAGTCAGTCGAACGTCGTCGAAGATTTCTCCTCGCCCGAGTACGGCAAAGGTTCCGCCGCCCAGCAGGACAGTGCAGACCACGGCGGTCAATGCGAAGTAGGGCGTGCGGAAGGCACTGTGAACCGAGGCGAACCGGCGGGGGAGTAAGCGCTCGACACCGAACGAATAGACCAGGCGTGACGCAGCATTGGACGACGCCATCGACGACGCCAGCCACGAGCAACCCAGACCGACGTTGAGGGCGATCACGACACCGGGGCTCACTCCCGTCGCCGTTCCGTGGAGATAGGCGTTGACGAGGGTGTCACTGCGCCCGGACCAAGCGGCCCAGCCGGCGAAGATGAAGAGCGATCCACAGATGATCGGAGTGAGAAGGACTGTGCGGGTGATGGTTACCAGCGGACGACGGGCCTCGGGGCCGAAGAAGGCCGCGCTCTCGAATCCGGCGAGAGCAAACACGGCAGCCAGAGCGGTGAGCAGTAGTCCGTGGCCGGAGGTGGGCGGAACGATCTGCGCTTGTTGACTTCCGGAACCGCCCAGGATCATGAGCCCGACGATGAACAGAAGGGAACAGCTTTCGACGACGAGGATCGCGAGCGCGGCGAATTTGACGCTTCGCACGAGGGCACCGAGAATCAGCAAGGCTATCCCCAGATAGAGCGCGATGACGTGAAAAGTCTTGTCCACGTGCACACCCGCGAAGCCGAGCAACGCGATTGCCGCCTGCCCGCCGTGATAGAGCGTCATGACCGCGCTGCCGACGTATTTGACCAGCATTGCGATGCCGGTGGTCAATGCTGCCCGGGTGCCGAGGCCACGAAATACGAAGCTGTGCAGTCCGCCCGACGCTGCCATTCGGCGGGTGAACTGCGAAACACAGAAAGCTATGAGCGTCACCAGCACGGTGGCGGCGATGATGGTGATCATCCCGCTCAACAACCGGCCGTGCGTCAGCATGGTGACGGGCAGAACGACCATCGACACAGCGGGAGCAGTGGTCGCCACCGACTGGGCCAGCACCTCGGCACCGGAGAGTTGCCGACGACCCAACGCGCGCAGCGGCGATCGCGCCGGGGGCTGCTTCTCGCGCGTGGTGAACGACCGCGCGATGGCTTCGGTGAGAGCGGACATGTCGCGTCACGCTAGTCCGGTTCTGTAACGCCGATATTGCGGACATGCTTCCGCTGATCGCACTCGGGTGAGAGAGCAAGATGCGAACGCTCGCACGTTTCTCACTCGGTCCCCACCGACTGTTTCCTGCGCGTCAAGTTCCGGACCCAACGCTCCTGAAGTCTGTGTTCAACACCAACCACCCGGGTCACCGGGAGCACACTGGGGAGCTCGAATGCCATACACACGTAGATCTTTCATGCGCAGCCTGGGAATCACCGGCGGCGCGGGCCTGGCGCTCGGTGCTATGTCGTCCATCGGCCTGGCGCCGGCAGTGGCGTCGACGCCGAGACGATTCCAGGCACCCGCCGCGGGTGACCTGATCGGAAAGGTCAAGGGAAATCACTCTGTCGTGATCCTCGGCGGCGGACCCGCCGGGCTGTGCTCGGCCTACGAACTGCAGAAGGCCGGATACAAGGTCACTGTCCTCGAAGCGCGCAACCGCCCGGGTGGTCGGGTGTGGTCGATCCGCAACGGCACCGAAGAAACCGACCTGAACGGCGAGACACAGACCTGTACGTTCTCGGAGGGGCACTTCTACAACCTCGGTGCGACGCGTATTCCGCAGAATCACAACACCATCGATTACTGCCGCGAACTGGGCGTCGAATTGCAGATGTTCGGAAATCAGAATGCGAACACCTTCGTCAACTACTCCGGCAACAAGCCGCTCGCGAATCAGTCGATCACCTACCGAGCAGCCAAAGCCGACACATACGGATACATGTCCGAGCTACTGCAGAAGGCCACCAATCAGGGTGCCCTCGACCAGGTTCTGAGCAAGGAAGACAAGGAGGCGCTCTCGTCGTTCCTCACCGACTTCGGTGATCTCTCCAGCGACGGCCGCTACGTCGGTTCCTCGCGTCGCGGGCACTCTGCAGAACCGGGGGCCGGCCTCAACTTCGGAACCGAGATCGAACCCTTCGGGATGAGCGATGTGATCCAGGGCGGCATCGGGCGCGCATTCTCCTTCGAGTTCGGTTACGACCAGGCCATGACGATGATGACCCCCGTGGGCGGTATGGACCGGATCTACTACAAGTTCCAGGACGCGATCGGCATGGACAACATCGAGTTCGGCGCCGAGGTCAGCGGCATGAGGAACGTGCCGGAAGGCGTCACCGTCGATTACGTCGTCGACGGCAAAGCCAAGTCGATCACCGCCGACTACGCGATCTGCACGATCCCACCGCACTTGATCAAGCGGCTGAACAACAACCTGCCCTCAGACATCCTGCTCGCGTTGGATGCCGCCAAGCCGTCGTCGTCGGGCAAGCTCGGTATCGAGTACTCGCGTCGGTGGTGGGAGACCGAGGACCGCATCTACGGCGGCGCCTCCAATACCGACCGCGATATCTCCCAGATCATGTTCCCCTACGACCACTACAACTCCGACCGCGGCGTCGTCGTCGCGTACTACAGCTCGGGTAAGCGTCAACAGGCTTTCGAATCGCTGACCCACCGTCAACGGCTCGCCAAGGCCATCGCCGAAGGCGCAGAGATTCACGGCGACAAATACACTCGCGACATCTCGTCGTCCTTCTCCGGAAGCTGGCGGCGCACCAAGTATTCGGAATCCGCCTGGGCATCGTGGGCCGGCGCAGGAGATTCCCACGGCGGCATGGCAACTCCCGAGTACACCAAGCTGCTCGATCCCGTCGACCGGATCTACTTCGCCGGCGATCACCTCTCCAACGCCATCGCCTGGCAGCACGGGGCCTTCACGTCCGCGCAGGACGTCGTCACTCATCTTCATCAGCGTGTTGCGCAAACCGCCTGACGTGCTTTGTTTTCCATCCCTTTCTCTGGAGGTCAGATCATGAAATCTCGCAGCACCAAGATCCTTGCGGCCGCATTTGCCGCCACCGCGCTGCTGGGCACTGCCACAGCCTGTTCATCCGATGAAGCGGACGCCGAGACCACATCGAGTTCGTTCGTCTCCAAGTCGGTCATCGAAGCGGGGCAGGCCAACCCGATGATCGCTCAGGGCGTCGCAATCGGCGGCGACACCGCGATCTACAAGACCAGTGGCATCGGCCCCTCGGCAGGCAACAAGGCGTCGCCGGAAGGATCCCCCGAGTCGTACATCGACGGCCAGTTCTCCGGCGGAGTTCTGCCCACCGGGGTGACCGTCACCGAGGCTCAGGGCATCAACGTCCTCAAGAAGATCCGCGACAATCTCGAAGCGCAGGGGTTGAGTCTCGAGGACGTCGTCACGATGCGCGTCTTCCTCGACAACGCACCGGGGTCGGACAAGGCCGACTACACCGGATGGAATCGCGCGTACCGCCAGTTCTTCGCCAATACCAATCTCGACACGGGCGACACGGAGTTGGTGCCTATGGGCACTGCCGAACCGATCGCCCCGATCGAGCGAAACAGCGCCCGGCCGACCCGCTTCGCCCTGGAGGTTGCGGGACTGCCGGTGGCCGGTTGGCTCGTCGAGGTAGAGATCGACGCGGTGTACCCCGAGGGCAAGGAACCCGCCTGATGGGCGCGCTCAGCCCAACCCACTGGGCGATCGTCGCAGTAGTACTCGTAGTGCTGTTCGGTTCGAAGAAGCTGCCAGACGCCGCCCGCGGCCTCGGTCGGTCGATGCGGATCCTCAAGACCGAAGTCGGTGAACTGCATTCGGATACGGACCTTGCGCTGGAGAAGTGAGACTGACCCCTGTGCGCGGTTGAGGAGTCCTCACACTCCTCAACCGCGCACAGGTGGGGGTGCTGTGCAAAAGTGAAAGCGTGTCCCACACTCTGCTTGCCGCGATCTTCGCCGTCGGTGCGGCGCTCTGCATCGCCGTTGGCACCGTTGTGCGCCAGCGCACGGCCGCTGTTGTCCCGGACGATTCGATCGGGGCACTCGGACCCATCACGACGCTCGTCCACAGCCCGGTCTGGTGGCTCGGCACCGTGGTCGGAATCGCGGGATATGCGCTGCAAGCGTCGGCCCTCGGCCTCGGATCGTTGCTCCTTGTTCAGCCGCTCCTCGTGCTCTCACTGCTGTTCGCACTACCGCTGGGCGCCCGGTTCAGTGGACGCCGTATCAGCGCTCGCGAGTGGTTGTGGGCCGCGGCACTCACCACATCTGTTGCAGTCTTGGTGATTGTGGGAGATCCGCGGCCGGGTGAGCCCCGAGCCGAAACACACCACTGGATCGTGATCTCCGCGATCGGATTGCCGTTCATCGCGCTCTGCCTGTTCGGGGCACATCGTCGAACAGGCTCCGCCCGCGCCCTCCTACTCGGTCTTGCCGGCGGGACGCTCTTCGGCGTAGCAGCGGTATTGACCAAGGGCGTCGTTCATCTCGTGAACCTCGGACCTCACGCGATCCTGACGTCTTTCGAGTTCTACGCACTGATCGTCGTTGCCGCCGTCGCGACGTCTTTGCAGCAGTCGGCTTTTCAGGCGGGGGACCTCCAGGCTTCGCTGCCGGCCACCACGATTATGGAACCGGTCGTGGCGTCGCTGCTCGGATTCGTGGTGCTCGGTGAATATCTCGATGCGGATCGAAAGGTCGCCGCCGTGCTCGTCCTCGCGCTCGCGGCCATGGCTGCGGCGACCATTGCCCTGGCGCGAGGGGCCGCGAACGACGACGCGAACGCAACCCCTCGTACGCCGGTCGGCTAGATCAGACCTTCGGAACGAGCCACCGACGGTGGTGACGGCGGACCCTTCACGAAGACGTCGATCAGCACGTCCTCGTCCTGGTACGACGCGAACTGTGCCAACCCCGGCGTCTGGCGCACAGCCGAATGAACGGCGTCACCGTTCTGCGGATACTCCGGTACGACGTGACGCCAGTGGGCGCACAGCAGAGTGCCGCCAGGCTCGAGATGCTCGACGACCTGCAGCATGGCGTCGACGAGCTTGTCGAAGGTCAGGTAGTAGCCGACCTCGCTGATGACGACGAGGTCGAAGGTCTCGCTGGGCCAGTCGTCACCCAAAGCCCAGAGGCGGAATTCGGCGTCGCGACCGGCAAGCCGCGCACGAGCACCGTCGAGTGCGGCCGGGACGATGTCGGTCGCGAGAACGCTGTCGCAGCGCTCGGCCAACTTCTCGGTGAGAACTCCGATCGAGCACCCAGGTTCGAACGCGCGCCGGTATCGGGGTTTCGGGAGCATCGCGATACTGAGCGCGTATTTTCGCTGCTCGTACCAACGGGTTTCGAAATCCCATGGATCGGATTGTGCGGCATACATCTTGGCGAAGTAATCCGCGGGAAGTTCACGATCGGTCATACGAACACCGTTTCGTACGGGCGCAGTAAGCGTTCCATCACGTGTCGGGGGAGTATGGGTGCATCCGCAGGGTGATCGGAGAGCGGTGCGATCTGTGATGTGAACTCTTGGGCAGCAGCAGATTTTGCGGCCTGAACATCAGACGGCAAGGTCACTCTTCTGACTCGTTCCCACGGGACTGCCGCATGATCCGGCGCGGCCCAATGCCAAGCCCAGATGGGATACTCGATCAACCGTGATCCCGTGTCCTCGCAAGCCTTCGCCGCTGCGTCCCCGGTGGCTTCATGGTCCGGATGGCCGTCCCCACGCCACGTCGATGCGCACCAGGTATCCGCCGATGAATCACCGAGAATCGAGCTGAGGCGGTCGGTCAACTCCTGCCGGTTCTCGCCAATCCTCCCGTCCGGGATACTCAGTCGAACGGGCGTAGGAATTCCGAGTACACGCGCTGCCTGATCCGACTCGGACCGTCGAAGTCGTTCCATCTCGGGCTGAGACACAGTCGGTGAATCGGGATGTGAAGCTCCGCCGTCGGTGACGGACACCACTTGAACCTCGATTCCGGAAAGTGCTGCCAGAAGGGCGGTTCCACCCAGCCCCAGTACTTCGTCGTCGGGATGGGGAGCGACGACGATCAATCGTGAGCACCCGGTGAGATCCAGTTCCGGAAAACTGCGTCCCCACTCCCGCCACATCGATTCGGGGGTACCGCCGTCGTCGACAGGCTTCTGTGCGAACAGTTTCGAGTTCACCACGGCCGTTTCCCCTTGGCCGCGATCCGGCCGAGTTCGGCGAGATCCTTCTCGGCGTGGCTCTGCCGCAAATAGACGGTGAGGTCGGCTACCCGCGCGGCATGTTCGGCGTCCATGCAGAGCGGTGCGGCTCCGAGAGCGCGTCCGACCCGATCGAGGGTTTCCGTCGCGGCACGCTCCACGATTGCGCGAACGCGTAGGGCCCGTTGCATGGCTTCGGCATTCTGGTCAGCGGGATCGGCGTCGATCTCCGCTGCCGCGACTGCGAGAGCGTTGCGCGCCGCGGCCAACGCTGCGTCGACTGCGCCGAGATGTGCGAGGACGTACGGATCTTCGGTGCTTGCGGCCTTGTCGTACAACGGATCTGCGACTCCGCAGGCGCCGCCGTACCAGCATGCAGCCACACCTATCGCCCCGTGCCAGAACCCCGGCCGGCTCAGATAGTCGCCTGCCGTTCCGACCGGTATGGCCGGAACCATGTCGAAGTCGACTGCGCTGGAGTCGCTTTCGGCCATACCGACGGCCTTCCACGAATCGGGAACCGGATGCACTCCAGGTAGTCCGAGTTCAACCGCGAAGAGAGAGGGGACTCCCTCGACCAAGGCGGTGATCAGTGCATGCGTGCAGGTGTTGGCGCCAGAACACCACAACTTGCGACCGGTGAGTGTCCAGATCCCCACGTGCTCAGACGCATTCACCACCGGTGTGGGTGGCTCGGCTGCCCACACGCCCCACAGCTGTCCCGGTTCGGGATCGGGGCCGTCGAGTTCGGTGAGTATCGCGACGGCGTCGGTGTGAGCCTCAGCCATCCGGCCGAGAACCACGTTCTCCCGTGTGAGCTCTGCGAGGGAGGTCCACCGTGCGGCCGTTGCGCCGCCGCCGGGCAGTGGCAAATACAGTCCGCCTGCATCCAAGAGTGTGTGTAGTCGTTTCATCGTGCCAGCTCCGCTTCTTCGTTATCGGCGGTCGTACCACCCAGGTTACGGATATGTCCGGCAAAGCCGCCCGGAGTTCGGCCGTCGAGACGCGCAGACGTGGTGACCGCAATGTCTTCTGCCCACGCGATACACGCGCCCGCCGCGCTCAATCGTCGGACGAGATCGACGTCCTCGTCCTCCTCGAGATCGGAGAATCCTCCGACGCTCCAGTACATGTCAGCGCGAACACCGAGGTTGGCGCCGTGGATGTGACCGTGTCGACCATATGGATGTGCGTGGTACATACGTTCGTATCGTTCGCGGACGGACTGCGGCTGACCCTCCCAATCTGCGATGCGAACGGTTCCCGCAACCACGTCCGCGGTACGCGCATATTCCAATTGGCGCGCAATCCAGGTGGGTCCGACCACCGAATCGGCATCGGTGGTGGTGAACCACGCTGAAGGACCCAAATCTCGGCCGAACTCGGAGAAGCCCGTCGCTCGTGAGCGCCCGACGTTCTGGTGCTCGACGCGGAGCACATCCACGCCTTCGGGGATGACCCCCGCGGTTCCGTCCGAACAGTTGTCGAGGACGGCGACAACTCGGACGGGGACAACGCAAGCCGACGCCGCTGTTGCGAGTGCACGAAGGCAATTGGGAAGGTCTTCGGCTTCGTTGTGGGCGGGAACTACGACAAGAACCTGGTCGATTGGCACAGCGACGATCCTTTCCTCACCCTGGTACGGTCGGGTTTTCTTTCGTCCCGGTTCTCAACAGATAACCACATTTCAGACGAGTGCCGCCGCTCGACCGCCAGCAGTCGCGCAGGTCGAAACCTGTTTCGGTGAAACATCTCTGGATACGTTTGGGAGCTGAACCTTCGGGGTACAAAACGGGGTTTTGCGACTGTGTCTTTGAGCGCAAAACGGGGTTTTGCGACTGTGTCTTCTGGTGCAAAACGGGGTTTTGCGACCGAAGAATCTTCAGAACCTGCGGTGGCGCACCGAATCGATGAGCATCCGGGCAACGTCGTGGAGCTTGACGTTGGTGTGCTGTGATTGCTGCACGAGTCGACTGAATGCTTCCTCGGCGCCGACACCGTGGACGGCGATCAGGACGCCCTTGGCCTGCTCGATCTCGGCCCGAGACTCCATGGCGCAGCGCAATTGTTCGATGTGCTCGTGTGCCTGACGCCAGCGTCGTGAATCCGCGATCGCCGCGCCCGCACCGGCGGTGAACAATTTCATCAACTCTTCGTCGAAGGCCTTGAACTCGGTCGATGCGAATCCGTAGACGTTGAAAGCGCCGAGAAGTTCGGCGCTCCCCTCGCCCATGGTGATCGGCACGGACAGATAGGACCGGACGCCTTGTTCGCGGGCCTCGACGGTGAATTCCGGCCATTCGGCTTCGTGATCACCCACCTTTGCCCGGACCGACGAGACTGAGCGTGCGGCGTCCACACACGGTCCACGATCGGCGGAGTGCTGGGCGTGGTCGATCGCGGAGAGATAGTCCGCGGTAGATGCAGCAGTTCGCGGGCCATCGGCCGACAACACGGTCACGCTGACTGCGTCGGCGTCCGGCAGTGCCTTGACCGCCGTCTCGGCCAGACGTTGGAGCATGGAGTCGAGGTGCTCGTCCGTGTTCAGATTGGACCGGAGTCCGGCAATCGCTTCGGCGAGAGTGTCGAGTGAATCTGCTGCGGAAGCAAACGCCGCGGCCCCTTGTGGAGTGTCCGCATTGCCTGTCATGACTCAGGTCTACTCCGCAAACTGCGGCGATGTAACCGTTCCAGGCTGCCGATGCTCCAATATTGCATGAAATTCGGGGTTCCGGGGTAGCCGCACGCAGCGATGCGCGATGTCGCCTGAAAAAGAGGAGCCGATGATGATCCTGCGTTTACCCGGTGTGTATCCACCGCAACATGACACGTCGTTACTCGCGGATGCACTGCTGTTCGAGCACCTCACTGCTCGCAGTCGCGTGCTGGATTTGTGCACCGGGACCGGCGCCCTCGCCGTCGCGGCATCTACGGCAGGTGCAGGCCACGTCGTCGCGGTCGACATATCTCGCCGAGCGTGCGCCAATGCTCGTCTCAACGGAATCCTCAACGGCACCTTGATCGATTCCCGTCGTGGCGATCTCACCGAGGCCGTGCACGGCGAACACTTCGATCTGGTGATCTCCAACCCTCCGTACGTCCCTGCACTTGCAGATGACCTCCCTACCACTGGAATCGAACGAGCTTGGGACGCAGGCAAGGACGGACGCGCCCTCATCGACAGGATCGCGGCCACCGTTCACGACGTACTCGTCCCCGGCGGCACACTTCTTCTCCTGCAGTCGGTACTGTGCGGGGTCGACAAGACCGAGGCGATACTCGAGGAACACGGTATGGCCGTGGAGATTTCGGCCCGGAAGTACATTCCGTTCGGGCCAGTGATGCGTGAGAGACGCACGATGCTCGAGGCGCGGGGGTTGATCACCACCGGTCAGGAAATCGAACAACTCGTGATCATTCGCGCAACGAAGTCTCACCCTTCTCCCAACTCGATGTGAGGTGTTCGCCGAGAAGATCGTCGAACGCGAGGCAAGCTGCGGCGCCGAACAAGATGTCGCCGGCGCGGTGTGGCTGCGAAGAAGCAAGGCCGCCGGCAAGTTCGCGAACGGCAATCTGTTCGTGGACGGAATCCGCTTCGACATGCTCTTCGTAGAACAGGGTCGCGTGCGAACCGAATCCGAGTCGGCGCAGGCCGGCGCTGTAACGCTTGCTCGGCAGCGCCGACGTGGTCTCGACGGCGCACAGGTGCCCGACCAGGGTGCCGAGATGTCGGCGATGAAAACCGAAGAGCGAGAGAGCATTCAACGACGCCAAGGTCACGGCGGGAACGGCATCGATGTAGTGACCGTAGCGGTCCGAAAGGCCGACGGCCCGCATCGTGTCGGCAAACAGACGCGAATGCATACGCTCTGCGCGGCCGCCTCCGTACTCGTCGCTCTGCACTTCGACGAGGGCTGCCTTGACGGCGCCGGAGAGCCGAGAAATTCCAAGGGTGTGCACATCCGCTTCGCGGAGCTGATTGAGCGAACGGTGAATCAGCACCTCCGCGAACTGATCGACCGTGGCGTCCTTCGCCATGTAGGACGCAAGACCGGGTCCGGCACTGGGCGCCGTCATCGCCCACAGGTCGGCCACCACGTCGCCAGACGACGGCACAGTCCCCACGAGTTGCGCGATGGCGGACTCGAAGTGCGTTTCGAGACGAGACCGCACCGCGAGCAGGTCCGGATTCCACTCCCACTCGTCCGAGACGTTTTCTATTCCCTGCAGATGAAGCTCGTAGAGGAGCGTCAGCGTCAACTGGGCGTCGTCGTCTCGAAGAATGTCGTAGGTGTGGTCGGTGGAGCGTGCGTCTTCGTACGCGTCAGCGGCCGCCTTCAGCTCCCTCGGATCGGCGGAGGAGAGCAGAATGGAAACGAGAGTGGCGCTCAGTGGGCCGCGAGCCTGCGGGACAGGCATGGAAGTAGGCACGCCAGTGGCCGAATCGAGAAGTGAAGAGGACATATGACCGCGTTTCCCGAATCGTCATCTGCCGAAACACCGGATGGTTCCGGGTGCAACACCACCATAACCGCCTGCTCGGACGGACCGCTGCTGGTGCGTGGTGACTTCGAGTTGCTCCGCGACGACGGCACTCCGATAGAGAACAAGCGCTCTACGGTCGCTTTGTGCCGATGTGGACGGACCGCCATTGCGCCGTTCTGCGACAGCTCCCACAAGAAGAAGCGGGCGCGAGCGAGTTAACCGGTACCGAACTCGGCACGCGCCGGACCTGAAAACCAAGGAGACCCGGAAACCCAGGGGACCCAGAAACCAAGAAAAGGCTGGATGCCGGCACCGTGCGGTGCAGCGTCCAGCCTTTTCAGTCTGAATTCAGACTGGGATCGAACTCAGATGGCGCGAACGTTCTGAGCCTGGGGGCCCTTCTGGCCCTGTCCGATCTCGAACTCGACCTTCTGGCCCTCGTCGAGGGACTTGTAGCCGCTGCCCTGGATCTCCGAGTAGTGAACGAACACATCCGGTCCGCCACCTTCCTGCTCGATGAATCCGAAGCCCTTTTCACCGTTGAACCACTTGACACTGCCCTGAGCCATAACCAAATTCTCCTGGATCCATCGAGCCGAGCCCTCCCATCGAGAGTCCGGTCTCACACCTGATCCTGCCATGCTCTTCTTTTTCTGTCTCCAATTACATGCATGGCGAGTTGCAGTAATTGACGGGTTTGTCCCGTTCCGGGGCAGCTCTGGAAGCACGTGATTGTTCAACTATGCGCGTTTACCTGCTGTGATGTATTCGTCGCTTCGATACAGCGCGAAATGACAACACCTGTGTTAAATCTGGATTCGCGGCGCAGAATGTCACCCCGATACTCAGGACGGGACCAAATACCCAACTCGATCGGGGTCGAGATCAGTCCGATTCGTCGGGTTTGGTGTGCCCGTCGAACGTCACGTGGATGTTCTCGTGGGGAACCGCGCGTTGTGCTTTTGCTTGATCGGCGAAGGTACGTCGATCGCCTTCGATGAGTTCGGTGTTGTCGGTGAACGGAGCCAACAACGCCCGCGGATGGAGTTTGTCGACTCGCACGACGTTGATTTCCGCGCACATGACGATCGAGGCGGCAGCGAGGAACAAGAAGGCCAGCAAACCCAGAACGATGGCAAAGACGCCGTTGGTGGTGGAGGCGCCCCGCACCACGGATGTCACGTAGAGGGCACCGAAGGACTGAAGTGCTTGCCAGAGAACAGCAGCGGCGATCGCACCAGGTGCCACATCGGCTACCGAGAGCGGGCGGGCACAGGTGAGCCGGAAAGCGACGATGAAGATGCCCGCATTCAAGACGACTACCGCGAGGGTCAGCAGGAAGCTGAACGAACCGCCCAGATGAAGCGCACCGCCGATGTTGGAGACAGCGGTGGTCCCCAAGATCGCGAGACCGATCGTGCCGAGGAGTAGTAGCCCTTGAAGACGCCCGCGGATGGGATCCGGTCGCATGTTTCGGGGCACCGACCACACCGTGTTCATCGCATTCTGGCAAGCCAGAGCGACACCGAGGCCACCGTAGAGACCACCGACGATTCCGATCACCAAACCCGTGACGCCGCCGCCGATCTGTTGCGCATTGCCCAGGTCGTCACCGATGACCGGGAACTGATGCAAGGCCGAGTCCAAGATCTGTTGCTGAAGTTCGGGGTTGTCCGACAGCACGAAGCCGAGAATGGTGGAGAGTAAGAGAAGCAGCGGAAACAGCGAGACGAAGCCGTAGTAAGCGATCAGCGCGGCGAGATAAACACCTTGATCGTCGAGGAACTTGTAGAGGACCGCTATAGGGAACCCCAGTGCCGGATGCTTCTGTTGCAAGGCATCGAGGCGCTTGGCGATTGTCATTCTCGGTCTCTCTCAGCTCGTCGGACAGCCCGACGAACCTTAGTCGCTGCGAGCGCACAGCGCTCGGCGCTCGACGTGGGTGCCGGGCGTGCCGTCAGGAGGCTTCGAGCGACTTCTCGGCGTCGCGGAGCGCGCGCATGGCTCCCTCGACGGAGTTCGTAACCGGAAATTCTTCTTCGGCCCGCGCTGCCCGAAGCAAGCGTCGAAGTGGGTGCGACCCGATGACGGACCACTGGAAGTCGTGGGCTCGTGATCGGGAGTTCAGCTCGGCGAACAGTTCGAGGCATACCGCACCGACGAACAATGAATTGGAAAGGTCGAGGATGACGCGAGACCACTCCGCAGCGTACGAGCTGAGAAGCTCTTGCAGTGCGGGGGCGGAGAGTTTGTCGAGGTCGACATCGACCTGGATCAGGACTGTCGAGGGTGCTACCCGCCAGGCGGCAAAGCCTTGTGTTTCCACGATCGGACCCAATTGTGTTGAGGGATCGATGGAATCGATCGAAGTGTGGTCGAGTTCATTCAGATTCATGGCAGATCCGGTCTGTGTGCTTTCATCGAAAGGCTGACGACCGATCTGGCGGCGCGGAAAGTGAATGCGTCCAGGCGTGGAAAGCTGTAGAGCTCAATGGATATGCGCAGGGCAGACACGCGGAGAACGTACTCACCTGATCCAGAGCCTTGATGCGAACCGAGCGCCAGTGGCTTCAACCCCGGCTGTATTCTCAACCTCGGTACCGCTCAGTGTAGCTCGAGGGCGTAAATCGGTCCAGGTGTGGAGTCGAACATCAAGCAGTGCAATGTTTTTGGCTATACGCTTCGGTAGGGTGGGGGATCAGCGTCACCGGACGAAGGGATTCAGATGAACGACCGCGATGCACTTACGGCCATCTCGACCAAGCTCGACACGCTGATCGGAGCGGAGACCAACGGTCTGCGGGACGAGGTTCCGCCCGGTTCCAGTGTTCAGCGCACCGAGCAGGACGGGGAGCACGGAAGGTGGGGTCACGATTACCGCCTCGCCAACAAGTATCTCGAGGCCCTCGACATCGGTCAGCCCGGGCTCATCGACCGAGACGAGATGGAACGTCTTGCACAGGAGTACATCTGATCGCCGAGACGTACCGTCAGAAGATTTCGCCCATCTCGGTGCGTAGCTGCTTCAGCGTCTGAGTGAGGATTCTGGACACATGCATCTGGGAAAGACCGACCTTCTCGGCGATCTGAGACTGGGTGAGATGACCGAAGAATCTCAGAACGACGATCGTGCGCTCGCGCTCCGGCAATGCAAGGAGCGCGGGCCGCAATGTTTCGTGATTGTCGATCTGACTGATCGCTTCGTCGTACTGACCCAATGTGTCGATCAGAGTCAGTCCGCTCCCGTCGCCGGCGGATGCGGTGTCGAGCGGTGTGGTCCGATACGAGTTGCCGGCGGTCAGCCCTTGTTCGACCTCGTCCGGCTCGATGTCGAGTTCTTTCGCGAGTTCCGCGACGGTCGGAGCACGCCCGAGCGTCTGGGACAGCGACGTCAGCGCCCGGTTCAGGGCAAGGTGTCGTTCTTGAAGGCTTCGCGGGACACGCACGGACCAGCCATGATCGCGAAAATGCTTGCGTACCTCACCCATTACGGTCGGGACGGCGAACGACAGGAAATCCGATCCCTTTTCCACGTCGAATCGCTGCACGGCTTGTACCAACCCGACACGCGCAACTTGTTCCAAGTCCTCGAAAGGCTGGCCGCGCCCCTGGTAGCGGCGTGCGACGTGGGTGGCGAGCGGCAGGCACAATTCGATGATCGAGTTGGTGATCTTTTCTCGGGTCGGATCTTCAGGCGGAAGCGAAGCCATCGAAACGAACAATTCGACAGCTAGTTCGTACTGGTCCTTCTTGTCCGGTGGGACAGTGGTCACGCACGCTCCTGGAGCAAGCCCTTTTCAAGCGTCATCGTCAGCGTGATGTGACCGTCCGCGTCGATTTCCGACTGTTCCAAGCGGACGGAATCGACCAGTGCCTCGAGAACGAACCATCCGAAGCTGTGCGACTTGTCGGGAATCTCGGAGTGCGCAATCACTGAAACGACGGTCCGAAGTGTGCGACCGAACGTCTCGAAACGGCAGGTCAAGTCGCTGGACGGTATCGCATGGCCGATGAGGATACTCGCGACTTCGTCCATCGCCAGGGCAAGATCGGCTGTCCCGTCGACATCCAATCCGGTGTTGTTGGCGACCGTGCGGGTGATTCCACGCAGAGTCGGAAGTTGAGAGTACGACGCTCGGACGCGGAGCGAGGCAATGGAGTCGTGATTAAGTTCGGCTTCGGTCGAACTCGACAGAGGGATCAAGGGACTTCCTGTAGGTAGATGTGGCGGTATTCCGGCAGAACGAGGCAAGGACCGGTAGCGGCCATGCGTGCCGACCATCTCGACCCCAGAGGTGTTCATGCCCTTCGATTACCCTTCGCCCGGCGAACTAACCCTCTTTACTTGAACTAGAGGATGAATTGTGAGACACATCACCTGTGGTGCGCTCGTACCGAATCTCATCTTTCATTTGTGGCGCCTTCGGGTACTGCGACCTCATGGGCACACATTCGGACAGGCAGATCCCCGTACACATACGACCGGAAGGCGTCACGGATGATGCGGTGAAGGCGGCGGGGGTGCTGTCGAATGCCCTCGAAACCGTGGAGCGCGCGCGCGGCGCTCTGTACGACTTCCATCAGCTGATCGGGCACGCGGATTTGATGCTCGACGAGGTCGTCGAGCATCTGCGCACCAGCGGCAACGACGAACTGGCGGATCAAGTCGAGGACGAGTTGATGGGCCGGAACGTGGTCGAGGGGCGTTGGACTTTCCAACTGGTCGAGGAGTTCGACGAGAACTACTGGTCCTTCTTCCGCGAATGCGAGAAGGTGGTGCGCGACCGACTGGCGGGCGGAGTGCCGCATCTCTTCGAATCCGAGATGAAGGAGCGTCGACGCACGCATGGGCGTCGACACCACGAGGCGCGGCCCTGAGTTTCCGCACTACGAGGTCTGTCCCCGAAGTTATTGCGCCGGTGGGCTCGATACAGCACTGACCAGTGGTCCAGTTCGCGCCTTACGCAACGATTCTCGTTCGGTGGCCGTCATCCCGCCCCAGATGCCGTGTGGTTCCCCGGTCTGGATGGCGTGCACCAGGCATCTCTGCACGACGGGGCACCTGGCACACACCAGCTTCGCCGAACTCTCGCGCTTCGCCCGCCTCGATCCGCGCTCGTTCGTGTCGTCGTAGAACAGAGCCGGGTCGGTGTCGCGGCAGGTGCCGGACAGTTGCCAATCCCACTCGTCGGCAAGGGGCCGCGGAGATGTGTAGGAGCGCATGAACATGGACGTTCCCTTCGCTGCGTGACGAACTCGACTCGGATCGCGGATCCAGGTCGGGTGTTAAGGCAAAGCTCGGTCCCGCCGGCCTGAACCGGCGGGACCTTCGAGGCTCCTCCCTCGAGAGGGAGGATTTCGGGGGTACCTCTGGTCGGTCATTACCCAGCCGCACAAATTTTGAATCCCGGTCGTCAGGAATTCTTTTGATCCACGGCTCGTCTCTCTGCTGAGGCGACAAGACCGCCGGCGATGTCGCGCACCTTGACGTTCCACTCTTGCGACATCTCGACCAGTAGGTCGAAAGCTCGGTCGGCTGAGCACTCACGCTCGGCCATCAGCAATCCCTTGGCCTGCTCGATCACGGGCCGAGAATCCAAAGCTCTTCGCAGTTCGTCATTTTCCGCGCGAAGGCGGGCGAGTACGTCTGGCGCCGAGCTGGACTGCTGAGCCTGCGGTCGTGAAACCTCGTACACACGATGAAGCACCCCGATCACCCGGCCGTCGTCATCGGTGACCGAGGAATTCACGGTGTTCCAGTAGCGCGTGACAAACAGCCCGGAACCGCGCTCGTCGCGCACGTCGTAACGCTGAGTCGGCAGCGCATCACGAGATTTGGTTTGCATCACCCGCTCGAACGACATTGTCAACGAGGAGATTCCATCCGCAAAAGAGTCGGCAGGATTGTCGGGAAAGGCCTCGAACACTTCCACTCCGTGCAGCTGATCCAAACTGCGATCGGACATGGCAAGGTATTCCTCGTTTGCTCCCCGGACACGAAAATCGTTGTCCACGAGGAGGAGAGAAGAAGTGCTTGCCGCAAACCGATCGCTACGGGCGATCGAGCGGAGAGTGCTCGAACTCATGATTGTGTCGTTTCTGTCCTGTCTTCGACGGCCGTGGCGCGTAGTGATTCAGAAGTAGTTGATGGCCAGGACCCCGAGAGCAGTGCCTGCCACGATCGATCCGAACAACAAGCGCTGTTGCAGTACGAACATTTGATACTCGCGACGCGTTTGCGCTGACGTGCCGCGCGAGTCCGCAGACATGCTCCTACCCTTTCCTGTTGTGGGGAGCGCGATTTCGGCCGACCCCCGATCGGCCGAAATCGAGGACGGTGAATCAGTTCTGACGTGCCTCGTTTGCGGCATCCTGCTCGGTGGACGCGCCTTCGTGAACGAGGCTGCCACCGGAGTTCTCGAGGTGCGCGCGAACGAACCACTGGAACTTTTCCAACTGTGCCGTCTGGCCGATCAACATGTCTTCGGTGATCGGGTCGATCTTTCCGACGCTCTCGATTGCAGCGCGACTGTCTGTGATGACCCCGGTGTAGACCAGGTCGAGCGCCGCGAGGTGAGCGCGAGCGTCGTCGCGGCCGACGGAGTAGTCGTCCCACGTCCGGTCGCGTTCGATCGCTCCTGCGGTGCCCTTGGGCGAATTGCCAAGTGCCGCGATACGTTCCGCCACATCATCGGCGTAACCGCGAACCAGTTCCACCTGCGGGTCGATCATCTCGTGCACGCCGATGAAGTTGGGTCCGACGACGTTCCAGTGGACGTGCTTGAGCGTCAGGTGGAGATCGTTGTAGGCGCTGAGCCGTTCCTGCAGGGTATCGGCGACGGTCGAGCCGTCTGCGCTGCTCAGTCCCGGTACGGTGAACTCGGACATATGTTTTCCTCTCGTCATGATGGGGATCGCCCTCCAACGGGGCGGTCGCGCGCCATCGTCAATCGGATCGCGGGTCGGTCAGGTTCAGTGCGCGAGTGCGGCTGGTTCCTCTGTCACCGGGTCGCCGAACATCATCGCGATTCGGCGCTTGACCTCGACGGTTGTCAAAGTCGCGCTTGCGGCAGTGATCGCGATGCCGGTGTTGCTCTCGCCCTGTGTGGGCGGGATGTCGATCGTCGTCATCTTGCTCCCGGTGAAGAGTGTGCCGTGAGGGAGTCAGCCGAACCACCAACTCCGACGTCTGGGTGTTCTGCAGCTTCGAGCGCCGGTTTTGGTGCTTTCAGGTGCTACAAAATCTATATCAGCCGATGTAGATAATTGGCAAGGTAGCGGCGTTGCAACTGCGGAAGCAAGTTGCGTGCCGCTTCCGGTCGAAAACACTCCTCACCTGCGCTTACGTGCTCCGTCGGCTCCTCATTTTTCGCCGCAAGTGGTCCTGGACACCTTTGAATCTATGTCGCCGGCGTCAGATTCACTGCCTGATGATGCTAGGGTCGGATGACGCCGACGAAGGCAGCCGACACCGAACTAGGAGGTTCCAGTGACGTCGGAATCTCAGACCCGGGCGCTGCGTGGCGTGTACGGGATCTCAGTGATGTCAGAACTGTCCGGAGTAGGACCTCAAACGCTGCGCCTCTACGAGCGAAGGGGCCTGCTTACACCGACGCGCACGGATGGCGGTACGCGCCGGTACAGCGAGGCTGATCTGGATACGCTCGGACGAATCACCGCGCTGATCGACGACGGAGTCAATCTTGTCGGAATCCGTTTGATCTTGTCTCTCGAGGCCGAGAATGCCGTTCTGGCCGCTCGGATCAGTCAGTTGACTGCGGAAGCCGGCTAGCTTCCGTGGGGTGCGTCGGTGCGGCCAGGGGCGCCGAAATCTGCATCTGCGACGATTTTGTTGCCGGCGCGTTCGATCTGCTCCAGCGCTGTATCCAGGGCATCGACCAGCCATTGATGCGAAGCCTCTGCGAGCAGTTGATCGGGAGTGTCGGTCAGTTCGGACTGAAAGAATCTCACCAGCCACAAGTCGCCCAGATCAGGCTGATCTGAAAGCCCGGCAACGGTATTGGTGGCGAGCAGGTATCGGTTGTACTCGAGATCAACACGAATCGCATACTCGCCGAACAGATTCACCACATTGGCCGGCCGATGAGTGGCGGCGGCGAGCGCAATGAGAGCGTCGTTGTAGGTCTCGGAGTACTTCATCGTGAGGGGCATGGTCGGCCTGTCTTTCTGGGCCGATGCAGCATTGCACGGCTATGGCGAGGAGATCAGTTCGCAGCCGCTGCTTGACGATGAACTGAAACCAATCCTAGCTCGAGTATCTGCTCACCCTTGACTCAAGCCCGCGGTGGTCAGTTGTTGCGCGCGAAGTCGGACTCACGCTCCGTGACGAACTGATCTTCCGGGCGCGGTTCAGTCGGGGCAAGGGCGGTCAGGAACGATTCGGCCCACTGATGCACGTCGTGCGACATGACCTGGCGATGCAGGGCAGCCATGCGGTGACGGCCCTCTTTCGGATCCTGATGAACAGCGGTCAGGATCGTATTCTTCACGCCGTCCAGATCATGCGGGTTGACCAGATATGACTGTCGTAGTTCCATTGCAGCGCCGGTGAACTCGCTGAGAACCAGAGCGCCACCGAGGTCACCGCGGCACGCTACGTACTCTTTGGCCACGAGATTCATCCCGTCGCGCATCGGCGTCACGAGCATGACGTCGGCAGCGACGAACAGCGCGATCAGTTCTTCTCGGTCGACCGGCTGGTACAGGTAGTGAACGACGGGGCGGCCGATCTGACTGTGGTCGCCGTTGATTCGACCCACCTGTTCCTCGATGACACTGCGTAGATCGATATAGTGCTGCACGCGTTCACGACTGGGCGTGGCGAGCTGCACCATTGTGTACTTCTCCGGGTCCAAGCGGCCCTCGTCGAGAAGTTCCTTCAGTGCCTGCAGCCGCAGGTCGATGCCTTTGGTGTAGTCGAGGCGATCGACTCCCAGAAGGATCTTCTCGGGATTGCCGAGCTCTTCCTTCAATTCGCGTGCTCGGCGCAACACCGATTCGCTCTTCGACTGGCGCTCGAGTTCGGCGGAATCGACGGAGATGGGAAATGCTCCCACCTTGACGACGCGAGAATCGAAATCGACATGCCCCAGCGCACTTCGCACACCGACGCCCGCTGTTGTCGTCTTCAAGCCGAGTAGTTTGCGGGCCAAGAACAGGAAATTGTTTGCGCCACCGGGTAAGTGGAAGCCGATCAGGTCGGCACCCAGCATCCCCTTGACGATCTCCTTGCGCCACGGAAGCTGCATGAAGAGCTCGACCGGAGGAAAAGGAATGTGAAGGAAGAACCCGATAGTCAGGTCTGGCCGCAGCTCACGCAGCATCGCCGGCACGAGTTGCAATTGGTAGTCCTGCACCCAGACGGTAGCTCCGTCGGCGGCGCAACGCGCGGTTTCCTCGGCGAACCGCTGGTTGACCGCGACGTATGTGTGCCACCACGACCGCTCGAACGTCGGAGCCACCAGAACATCGTGGTAGAGCGGCCACAACGTGTCGTTGGAGAACCCCTCGTAGTACTCGGCGAGGTCCTGAGAGGTCAGTTCGACGGGAAATAGGCGGAGGCCGTCCACAACTATGGGATCGACCTTCTCGTTTGCGACGCCCGGCCAGCCGACCCAAGCGCCGTCTCGCTGCCGCAGGATGGGTTCGAGCGCGGTGACGAGCCCGCCCGGACTTCGCTTCCAGTTCTTGCCACCGTCGTCGTCGGCTGCAGTGTCGTCGATTTCCAGATCGACGGGCAGTCGGTTGGCGACAACGACGAATTCGGAAAGCCTTTCGAGATCGTTACTCACGCCGACATCGGCTCCGCCAGGGTCTCGTCCATGATGGCGGCAGCGGACAGGTACGTGACCGCCTCGGCCACAGAGTCGGTGAACACGATGTCGGCATCCATCTTCAACAGGGACAGCGGGCGCCTGACAGAGTGCGCTGCGATCAGTGTCCACGGGACGCCGAGCCTTCGAGCCTTGGCCGAGAGAGTTTGGATGATGGAAAGACCTCCGACGGAGATGAACTGGACGTCCGAGCAGTCGACTACGAACGGGTGACGCTCGCTGATCAGATCATCGACGCACGCAGCAAAATCAGCTCGGGATTGGATGTCGATCTCGCCGCTGACCACCAGTGACTGAATGTTTTCCGCAGACGTGACGGTGAAAATCGGGGGACTGTCGGCACGCTCATCTGTAGTTCTCGAAAACTCGTTCATCGAAACTCCTGACGGATTGCTCGAAACGGTTCGTTCGAATCGGTCTGGTTCGAAACGGCCTAGTTCGAAACGGTTTCTTGCGAAACCGGGGAAACGGCACGGGAAGCAACACGCGAACCGTGCACGTCTTCAACGGCTGGGTGCTCAACCGTGCTGAGTGCCTACCCTACCGCATCACGAAACCGCAGGTGAAAAGCGTTAGATCCGTGAGGATTTCAAGGTCCCGTGAGCGCGTGCTCACGGGACCTTGGTCCCGATGATTCAGTTCGGGCGAGATCAGTCGGTGTCGGTCGCCGGACCGGTCGTTGTGGCGCCACCCTCGTCGGCCCACGTGCGCTCGCCCGACGGATCGGTCTGAACGTCCTTGTGCGCGGGGCCGGTGCCGGTGCCGGTGGTCTGCGGCTCGTCCGACTGATCGGTGTGGTCGGTGGGATTCTGTTCGCTCATGGTGTCTGCGTTCCCTTCGGGAAGTAGTTGTTCATGTACTCGTCGTTTCCTGCTCACCCGCGAGGGGTACTCAATAGGAGGTAGTGCGTCAGGTCGAATCGACAACCAGCGAAGTCAGCTGTCACCGAAGCAGGAGATTTCACGTGAACCATATGACCGTGACGACCGAACACCTGCGTGCACTACTTGGCAGCGGCCCCCATTCGGAATTGGTAGCGGTCGGGGGCGAGATCGAGATCTACGTCCCCGATGAAGAAGGGTTCGGACTCGAGGGTATCTCGCTTGTCACTCGCGAGCAGTTGGCCGAACGCCTGCCTTCCTCGCCCGACAACCCCGACGAAGGCGAACTGCGTATCGCTGCAGAATCGTTGAGCGAGATGATCGCCGAACTCGGCGGCTGAAACGCTGCAGCAGCCGACTTCAGATCTGCGGGATCGGATCCGGGGGATACGGGTTCGGTGGCGTCGGAGTGGGCGGCACGGGTGGCGGATTCAGCGGATCGGGTGGTGTCGGCGCGGGAGGTGTCGGCGACCCCGGGTCGGGAACAGGGCCCGGATCCGGGGGTGGGGGAGTGGTCATGAGTGCCGGGTTCCCAAACACGTGCTGAACAAACACCTAGTGTTCGGAACGGCTTTTTGTATTTTTCCCGGCAGGTAGATCGTCGACGATGTCGGTCACGGCGATGTGAACGCTCTCTGCAGAGACCGGTGGTTCCATATTGCCGAGGATCATGTGAACGACATCGACGACCGTGAATCGCACCCGATCCGACAGCTCGGCCAGATCGACTCCGTAGGGCGCAGCCAGTTCGATACGTAGTGAACGTATTTCGTGGCCGTCGACAAAGAATTCGATGCTGCTCGGTGAGCAGTGGTGTCGAGAACGTATCTCTGCGGCGAGGTGGGTGCGGAGGACATGATCGCTTACCGACACCGTGCCTAGACGCGGACCCTCGGACGCGTGCGCGTTCAGTGGCCAGCCCGATGCCGAGGTCGATCGGAGCGCCCGGATCACCTTGTCGCTGATTCGATCCCAGCCTGGCTCCGGGGCATTTCGCAGGACCTCGGATGCGTGCGCCATCAATGCGTCGGTTCGTGATTCGATCATCGCCACCTCGTCATTCGTTCACTCAGGTTAGCCCGTGCACGATGGTGATGCCCACGCACCGCATCCGGAGTGAGTCTTAGAATCTTTCCGATTTGAACGAACGTGAGCATCTCAACCTCTCGCAGCGTCCAGGCCGCGCGCTGGCGGTAAGGCAATTCCCCCAACGCTTCCTCCAGCGCCTCCAGGAAGGCGGAGTTCGAGGTCGAGTCGAATGGACCGGCCTCGGGAGACGGTACAAGAGGGTCGAGCAGTTTGTCGTCGATCGGTTGAGCTCTCTTGATTCGGTAGCTGTCCACGATCTTTCGTGAACAGATCGCGAAAAGCCATGTTCGCATGGATGATTCACCGCGAAACGATTCGAGTTGACGCCATGCGGCCACGAAGGTGTCCTGGACTACCTCGAGAATGTCGCCTTCGTCCGCGAGCATTCGACGTGCATAGCGGTGGAGCGCTGGTCCGTAGTGGTGCACCAGTGACTCGAATGCTTCTCGGTCGCCGAGTATCGCAGCGTCCACTGTCGCGGTGTCCAAGCCTTCAGGCGTTTCCGTGAGCCCCTGTGTGTGCGGTAACGCCACAGTCGCTCCTCTCGCAGAAATGCGGAAACTCGGCTGCGTTCGAAAGTTGTTCGTCCGGCCGGGGCGTTGAATGTTACGGACCGTAACTAATAAATGTCAGTGATGCACGTCACTCGAATCAGACATTCGGTTTTAGCTTCGAGTCACGACTACACAGGTAGATCGATCAACAGGAGGAGATGACAATGGTCAGCACGCAGGTTGCGACAGCATCTACGAAGGATGTTGCATCATCGAACGACTCGGCTCTGGTGAGCTCGCAAGGAAAGACGTCGATCGCCGACACCGTTGTCTCGAAGATTGCCGGAATCGCCACCAGAGAGGTGAGCGGGGTGTACGACGTCGGCGGCGGAGCATCCCGGGTGGTCGGTGCACTGCGCGAGCGGATTCCCGGCGCAAGTGTCAACCACTCCCAGGGCGTCTCGGTCGAGGTCGGCGAAAAGCAAGCAGCGGTGGACATCGACATCGTGGCCGAGTACGGCGTATCTCTTGCAGACCTGGCCACCGGCATTCGCCGCAACGTCATCGCAGCGCTCGAACGGATGACAGGTCTGGAGGTGACCGAGGTGAACATCACGGTTCACGACGTCCACCTCGACGAAGGCGGCGACGACGAAACAAACGAGTCCAAGACCACACGGGTGCAGTGAGTTCCGAAATCGCTGACACCGTCGCTGAGGCAGTGACGGCTGTACCTGGCGTCGCATCACTTCATGCCGGAATGTTCGGCGAGGTCGGCACCTACCTTCCCGGTCGTCGAGTCGTCGGCGTGCGGGTGACGGAGTCGTCGACCGACGTCCACGTCTGCATCTTCGCCGACGCCGCCGTTCGTGAGACCGCTTTACGTATCCGACAAGCCATTTCGGGACTCGTTTCCGGCCCCGTGAACGTGACGGTGGAAGACGTAGTAGGCCGCCCGCACAATGCCTGAGCGTTCTCGTGGTACTGAACCTGATCGCCGTTCTGCACGAAGAGCGGCGATCAGGAAGCACCACCCTGATGCAGGCGGATCAGCCGCCGCGCTCAATCGAGCGCTCGAACGCATCGACCGGGACTTCGCATCCCCGATCGATGTGGGTGTCCGCACGACGCTGCGCGGCACGATTCGGCAGATAGTCAAACCCGTTCGGGCCCAGTACACCCGGGTGCGCGCTCGGCTACCGGGCGCCAAGACCTATACCGAGATCTGACTCGCACCCTTGAACATCATCCACAACGGAGGATTCACATGACCACCTCGACTGTCGGCCTTCTGGCAGGACTACTTCTCGGAGTCGCAGCTGCTGCAGGCGGTTTCACCGGATTCCTCATCGCGCTGGTTCTCGGCGTGGTCGGTTACCTCGTCGGTGGTCAGCGTGACGGTGAGTTCGACCTCGGTGTGATGCTGAAGGGTCGCGGTCGTGGCTGACACAGCTCTGCCGGAGTCTGTGCTTGGCGAGCCGGGCGAACGCGGAACGCTGACGATTCGAGACAGAGTCGCGCAGAAGCTGGTGATCGAGGCGACTCGCGGAACGCCGGGGGTGCGTCAGCACGCCGGTGGCATGGACAAACTGACCGGGCGCGAATTGCCGAGGGCGCGAGTGCTGGTGTCCGGCAGGCGGGTACGAGCCAAGGTGGACATCGCGATCGAGTGGCCCGGATCCTTGTCGGTCATCGGCACCGCGGTGCGCGACAACGTGAGGGCCCAGTTGGAATCGGTCTCGGGACTGGACGTAGACGGTGTGGACGTGTCGATAGTGAGCGTTCTCCCGGCATCGACCAACGGTGATGCGGGAAGGAAAGTGCAGTGACTTCGGACAAGGTCGTACCACCTACCGCCTCGAGGGTTGCGGCTCCGGTTCCATTGGCGACGCCAGGAGCTACGTTCACCGGATTTCTGGTCGCCGCGGCGGTACTGGCGCTCGGCGTGGTCGGGATCCGAGACGTCCTTGTGGACACCGGCGTGATCACGGGGTCGCAGTGGATATCGGGTGCTTTCGAATATGTGGACGGGCTCGCCTTTCAGAGTTGGATGTTGCCGGCCGGAATCGCAGCCGTCGTCATCGGTCTGTGGTTCGTGATCCTCGGACTCAAGCCGCGGCGAAAGACAGCCAATGCCTTGGTCGGAGTCGTTGACACGTGGATCGATCCCGCAGATGTCGCGGCGATAGCGTCGGTACGCGTCGAGTCGTTGACCCACGTTCGCTCCGCTTCGTCACACGCGACTCGGCGCAAACTCGAAGTGAAGGCCACGGTCACACTCGATGGGGCCGCGACCGCGGAATCGGAGATCCGTGCCGTGCTGGGGGACTTGACCCAGACGCTGTCACCGTCCCCTCGAATCAAGATTCGCATCCAGACGGGGGAAAGATCATGACCCGAACGGCGACGGTGATAGATCGCGTGGCGACGTGCATCGCGGGACTGCTCGCGATAGCGCTGGGAGTCGCAGCGATCCTCTGGAATCTCGACGTGATCAAGGATCTGCCGGCGCAAATCGACATCCCGTGGGTTGAAGATCTCGGCGACCGCTCGTGGTGGCCGTGGGCTGTCGGGGCTGGTGGGGCTCTGCTTGCCCTACTCGCGTTGCGGTGGTTGATTTCTCATGTGCCACTTCGGCGGGTGAAGGAGATCACGGTTCCGGGGTCGAACTCTCACAATTCGATCACCGCGGATCTGGGTGCGGTCGCCGAAGGAGCGAGTGCATCATTGGAAGGCTTCGACGAAGTATCGCGTGTTCGAGGAAAAGCGTTGGTCGACCGCGGAGTTCGAACAGTCGATTTGCGGGTGACATTGAGACGGAGCGTCGTATCCGGATCGGAAACGCTGCCCGAGTTGGTTTCTCGGGTCGCCAATGCCGGCGATCAAATCCAAGCAGTAGTCGGTGATCCGTCCGTCGCGACCAGAACTCGCATCGCCGTGGAAAGTGCGAAACACGATGAGCCGAGAACTCTCTGATCAATCGAGGTTTGAGCCACCTGACGACCGGGTATTGGTAGACCTCCCCATCGCGCATAGAATCATGGATGTTGCTGTGGCACTGTGTGTCACGGTTCTCGTGGCGACTGCGACATCGATGGTGATCGCAATCGTCGTGACGCTGATCATGTGTGGGTCGGTGAGTGTTGTTCGTCGTATGTGTTGAGTAGCCAGTCGTTTTGGTTCTGTCGTGACCACCTGATAGAAAGGTAAGCAGACAATGTGGCTGCTACCGAGTGCACGATCTCCCGCGTCGTGCGGCGGAGAGTCCGGCTGTGTGCAAACACAACCCGCGATCACGGTCTAGTTGCGCGGGCCGATCGCGTGGAACTCTCCCTTCGCCGGCAGTCTCTCATTGCGCCGTCCCTTACCTCAAGGAGTCACAATGCTCTCACTCGGAATCATCGCCTGGATCATTATCGGTGGACTGGCGGGTTGGATCGGCAGTAAGATCATGAAAACCGATGCCCAGCAAGGAATTTTCCTCAACATCGTGGTCGGTGTCATCGGCGGCCTGATCGGTGGCTTCCTGCTGCGGGTCTTCGGTTTCGATGTCGAGGGTGCAGGCTGGATCTTCAGCTTCCTCACCTGCCTTCTCGGTGCCGTCATCTTGCTGTTCCTGGTCAAGGCAGTCACCGGAAAACGCTGACCCACATCTATTCCACGCTGTTCGAGTTCGACCGAATCCCACGGCCGAATCTCACGGCCGAATCCTAGAAGGAGAAACACATGTCCGACTTCATCGACAAGGCAAAGCACCGCGCTGAGGATCTCATCGGCGAGGCGAAGGAAAAATTCGGAAATGCCACGGGCAACGATGATCTGGCTGCCGAAGGTGTTGCCGATCAGGGCGAGGCAAAGGTCAAGAAGGCCGGAGACGCTGTCAGTGACAAGGTCTCGGATATCAAGGACAAGTTCACCAACTGAGTGAGCTTCGGGCGCGGTTGATCGGCAAGTCCGATCAACCGCGCTTTTGTGTGTCTCCTCGGCCGTTGCGGCTACCGCGATACGCGAACTTCCGCGTTTCCGCGAGCCACTCCGGAAGCATGCGCATGTGGGTCGGCCTGTGCAGAATCGGATCGAAGGACGGCTGGAGGCAATCCGGGTGGTCCGCGACTTCGTCGAGGCAGAGGTGTCCGATCGGAATCAACTGAAGTTGGATTCTCGCAAGGTAGACGGAGAAGTGCAGAGGGGAATGATCGACGGCCGCCTTCAGCGCGGGCAGTGAAGTGCCGGTCGGGTGGACGCCGCGCGGTGTCACGATCAGCCACGCTGCGGCGCCGCCCGCGCGTGAGTACGGAACCAGTGTGCTGTATCTCGCGCCGTTCCATGAGAATGCCGGAGCGGGAAACATTTTCGAGAAGGTAGAAAGTCCTGATGTTGCGAGAAGAATGTCCCACGGGATTTCATCGGCGCCGACATCATGCAACCGAAGAGCCAGGCCGAGTACGTCTGGTAGGTCCCCCGGTGTTCCGAGTGCCTTCGACATTCGAGCGCTGACGGTAATCGTCGACGACTCCGATACCGGCCACCAGGGAGTGGCCGGTTTCAGTGTTCCCTTCAGTTCGAGCCCGTAAGGGTGGAAAGCCCTGGCCCTGCGCAGCGATGATGCGAATTGGAACGGTGCACCGATCAATGTTCCGATCGCGCTCTTGCCGACGGGGATGATCGAATTGATCGTCACGGGATCCTTATCTGAAAACTTTCCGCCTGCGAATCGCCCAGACTGGACGGACGTTCAGGCGTTTTGACGGGCTTTTTGGCGGCTTCTGTCGGCTTCCCAGTGGCGGTGATTACTAATCATGTGACGTGCCGTAACAAAAGTCTCGCCCGTCGGGATAATTAGCCAAACGCACAAATTGGTCGTTATGGTTTGTTTGTCCGTAACGGTGCGATCGGACCTGTGACCGTCGCGAACTGGCGAGATTGCTACTCGTGATTTGTGTTTGGTGATCGCGCGGAAACAAAAGATGTCGAGGAGACACATTGATGGGCCACACTCGAACTTGGCTGACGCGCGCGCTGGCAATGCCGGTGGCGGTCGCGGTTACTTTAGTGCTTCCGCTCGGCACTGTGGCCTCGGCCCAGGATTTCGAGGACGACTCCGACACTTCGGTTGTCGCCCCAGCTGTTAGCCCGATCTCCTTCACCGAACTCGGGCGGGGAACAGACATCGTGTTCTCCTCCGACGACGCGCCCGTGTTGGTGACCGTGCCGGTGCCGGACGGACTGACCGCAACTGCTGTGACCGGCATCCTGACTGCCCCGACCGACTTCAGTCGGGGGTGGCTCGAAGTGACTGCTGACGGACGTCTGGTAAGCCGCGTCGATTTCGACGCAGGGCAAGCCGGAACCGGTCTACCCATCTCCGTTCCCTTGCAAGGCCTCGAAGTAGTCGACCGAAGCGTGACCGTGTCGATGATCGCTCACCTCGTTCCCGTCGACAACCGCTGCTACGACAGAACGAGATACCAGCCCCTCGCGCTCCGGGATGCTTTTGTCGCCTACGACGGTACCGAGCAGCAGCCGACAACTGTGGCAACGTTCTTTCCTCCGATTTTGAGGAAGGCAACCATCTACGTCACGGACGGCTCGTCGGGGTCGCAGCAGAGCGCGGCTTTGCAACTGAGTGCAGCAATTGTCAACAAGTACGGAAGTCAGCCCGATGCCGTGGTGGTGGAGCAGCTGCCGAACGGCCAGAGCCTACCGTCCGCCGAGCCGGGACTCTTCGAGCGAGCTGTTGTGCTCGGCAACAGCGGGGACGCCGGCATCGATCTTGTGGCGACTCCGAATGGTTCACCTGTGCTGCGGATTTCGGGGGACGACAAGACACTCGTTCCTCAGGTCAGTCTCTTGGCGGCGAACTTCGACGGCTACTGGGCAGCTAGTAGAGCGCTTGCATCGCCGGACAACACAGTCGCCCAGATCTCCCAGGACGCGATCACCGTCGGTGAACTGAAGCTCGGAAAGTTGACAGCTTCCGGTCTCAATCACATCGAGGTCGACGTCCCGTTCAGTCAATCGCAGTTGGGGCGTCCGATGAAGGACGTGTCGGTAAGAATGATCGGTTCCTATGTGCCGTTGCCGAATTCGCGCAACGGAGAGCTTTCGATATCGCTCGGGGATACGAGACTTGCCTCGCAAACGGTGAACGAGACCGGGCGCTTCGACATCGGGGTCGATGTTCCGAACGAACTCCTGCGGCGCGATTTGACGTTCGAGGTCTCGATGGACGTGACTGGCGACTTCCAGTGCGGCACGAGTAGTCCTTCTTCCCTCACCGTCGACCCGGCCAGCACCATCACCTCCTCTACCGGATTTCCGCCGACCCCAGGAGGATTCCAGGCCTTGCCGCAGTCAATGCTGCCAACGCTCGACGTCGGTTTGAGTCGAGGTGATTTTGCCGATCTCATTCGAGCTCAGCGCCTCGTTGTCGCGATGCAGCGGTTGAGCTACCTGCCGATGCAACCGCGTGTACTCCCGTTCGGCGAAGCCGCGACCAGTTCGCTGCCGGCGTTGTTGATCGCGGCGGACGGAACCCTGCCCACTCCGGTTGCTCTACCCATGGACACGGCAGATCAAGGGCTCCTGCGGTTGCAAGGCCTGGAATTCGGTGGGCAATACGGTGCTTTGCAGGTGGTTTCGGGTTCGCACAACGAAGTGGTAGCGCTGACGTCTGAAGGTAATGCGGCCGATGCCGACGCTCTGCTCAACTGGTTGGAGGGCGGGAAGGACAGATTCGCAGAACTGACGGGCGATCTACTGGTGGCGCCTGCGGGCGGAGAGCCGTTCGACATCGGAGTCAACGTCGCACCGTTGGGCACTGCGACATCCGCCGAAGAAGAGACCGGCCTGAGTGCGGTCACGATCGGCTGGATCGGATTCGGGACCGTGGTACTGATCGCTGTGGCCGTCGGTGGTGTGCTCGTGACGAGGCGTCGAGGACAGTGACCGTCACCGATCGCCCGGCCACGTCCGTCGCGGTCCACGATCTGTCGGGCCGAAAGCCCTGGCGGATGTTTGTTGTCCTCTTCGCGATCTACACCGCGTTGGGGGTGTGGATGAACGCGGGCATCGGCTTCATCTTCACCGACTCGCTCAGCCGTGTTGCCGCGGTGTCGGCAATGCTGCTCAGCCGTGATCCGCACTTCGCGGCGATCGGATTCGTGTTCACCCCGTTGACGGCGGCCGTCCAGATTCCGATGGGTCTGTTGGGCCACTGGTGGCCGGATCTGCTGCGGTGGAACATCACTGCGGTCGTGATGTCCGCGGCGTTCATGGCTGGTGCGGTGATTCAGATACGCGGGATCAGTCGCGACCGTGGGTGTGCGCGATGGGTCACCGTCGTCCTTACCGTGCTGTTCGCTGTCAATCCGATGATCGTCATGTACGCGGCGAGCGGAATGAGCGAAGCCCCGTTCCTCTTCTTCGTTCTGTGGGCGACTCGTCGTCTGATTCGGTGGATGCGCAGCGACGACGTGCACGACCTCATCGGTGCCGGCCTCGCATTTGCACTGGCGTACCTCACTCGATACGACGCATTGGCACCGCTGTTCGTCGCAGTGGTGCTGGTGACTGTGGTGAGTTGGCGTCGTTTTCAACCGACCGCGGAGGAGCGGGGCGAGGGTGCGGGACCTGGCCTGCGGCTCTGGGCAGCGGCCCTCGACGGTGCCGTCGTGATGATGCCGGGGTTCCTGGCGTTCGTCTTGTGGTCGTTTGCCAGCTGGCTCATCACGGGCCAAGCGTTCCAACAGTTCTCGTCGGTGTACGGGAACAGTTCCATCCTCGAGCAGGCTGGGGCCGGAACCGACTCACCGATTACACGCCTTACCTTCTCGATTACCGAAATGGCCGTACTCGGGCCGGCGCTCCCGGTACTCGCGGTCCTGGCAATCGTCTACGCACTCCGGCGGCGGGACACCGAAGTGGTCGTGCCTCTTGTTCTGTTCGGCGCGATCCTCGGCGCTCAGACGCTTCTGTACGTGATGGGCTCGACGTTTCCCCTTCTGCGCTTCTACATTTCGATCATTCCGCTGTGCTTCGTGCTGGTCGTGCTGATCGCTCCACGCGGCATTCCGGTCGTCACGCGTCGGCCGGGGGCTGCTGCGTCACGCTCGGTGACGACGTACCCCGAACAGTCGGGACCTTCTCTGCCCCTTGTGATCTCTCTGTGCCTGCTGGTGGGCTCGACGTTGGTCACGTTTGTCGCGATGGGTAATGCCCGGCTCGCAGTGCTCGAGCATTCCATTGCCAGCGCGATCATTCCGGGCCGGCAGAATCTCGAGGAGCAGACGAATCTCCGCACGTTTGCGGCGGAGCGTCGCATCGCCAAGTATCTGGACGACTTGCATCTGCCGGAGGGCTCGGTTCTGCTCGACACCGTGGAGAGTTACGCCGTCGTGGCGTCCTCGAACAACCCTCGGCAGTTTGTCGTGCCCTCCGATGCGGACTTCGTGCGCGTACTGAACAACCCCGCCGAACATCACGTCGAGTACATCCTGTCGGTTCCGAATACCGGTCGTGGCGTTTCGGACGCCGTCAATCGGCGCTATCCGACGATGTACGACACCGGTGCAGGCGGGGTCGGTGCACTGGTGCTCGAAGTACCCAACGACGGCGGCATGGACCCGTCGGCCTGGCGTTTGTACCGCATCACCGGTGAACGCCAAACGGGTCGATGAGGCAATTCGTGTGGGAGGATTGTCCGTATGACGTGGATGGTTGCAGATGTCTTCTGAAGAAGTACGTCCGCGTGAGCGTGGCGCAGTCCGGCGCCGTGTCGCTTCCGCTGTAGCCGCCGTTGTGACTGTCGCTGCGGTCGTGGGCGTGTTCACGATGCCCGCAGGCGCCGATTCTCCCGAGCAAGTTCGGGTCGGAGCGTCGTCGAACGGACTGACGCTCGACGGCGAGCCGTGGTGGCCTACCGGGCTCAATGCCTATCAGCTGGCCACTGATTGGTCGGTGAACTTCGGCTGCGGCGCCATGGTCGACCTCGACGCGTACTTCGGTTCGCTGCCACCGAACTCCGTCACACGCTTCAACGCCTTCCAGGCTCTTGCGGTGAACAAATTCTCCGGAGAGATGGATTTCGGCCCGATGGACGCGGTGTTCGACGCTGCGGCGCGACACAACCAGTTCACGATTCCGGTGCTCTCACCCCAGGACAGTGGGTGTGATGACGGGCAATTCAAGTCCAGGGATTGGTACACCGACGACTGGAAGGTCGCGAACCTGATCCCGGGTCGAGCCACCATGAGCTTCCAGGACTGGATGCACACCGCCGTCGACCGTTGGAAGAACGAACCTTCCGTCGCAGCGTGGGAATTGGTGGGGGAGCCGGAGCCAAGTCTGTGTACCGACGCGGCCTGCAATTGGTGGACGAGAACGTGTCCGTCTGATTCCGCGCAGGTGTTGCGGCAGTTCTTCGACACGGCAGGCGCCGAGCTTCGGGCGATTGATCCGAACACTCTGATCACGGCGGGATATGTCGGGGGCGGTCAGTGTGGCACTGCTGGTGACGACTACCAATACGTGAGCGAGTCCGACTTCGTCGACGTTCTGCAGTATCACGACTACGGAGCGGACGGGGTACCGCTTCCGGGCGATCAGTGGAACGGACTGGCGCGTCGCATCGAACAGGCGACGACCGTCGGGAAGCCGTTGTTGGTCGCCGAGACAGGCGAATTGGCGGGCAGTTGTGAATCACTGGCGACCAGAGCCACGAATATCGAGACAAAGCTGACGGGGCAGAAGTCAGCCGGCACGGCGGGAGCCCTCCTGTGGGCCTTCGTGCCGGATCCACGGCCGAACGAATGCACAATGGACATCGGGCCTGACGATCCACTCTTCGACGTGATTACTTCACTGGCAGGTTAGCGCGGTGTCCGGTCGACCCGTCTACTGTTCGCGCAGCGGATATTTGATCACGATTTGATAACAACCTGAACGTGTCTTCGTGATGTGATGATCGTATTTCGTTTGTATTCAATGGCATTCAGTGGCATTCACCTGCGGATAACCGAACTTGAAAGCCGGCGCGACGGGGCGGGACCATCGACGCGGCGCCCGCAGGACCTACGTCCGGTCGCACGAGGACGGTCAGATCGGACCGCTGCGGTCGGAAGTTGTGCTGTACCTGCCCCTTTGGTTGACAGGGCGGTCCCGTTCTGATTGACGTCGAAATGCGGGCACGACCGTTCGCCGTGGTAACGGGTAGTGAGCGGAGTTTGGTGCGACCCTCGTGGGAGTGACAATGCGGGGCGGTGTGTAGCTCTCGCGCGCAACGAATTCCGAGGTCGAGTCAACTTGCGGCAGCATCGGTCGCCCGGTAGACCTTGTGCGCAGGCTGTACATGCGATGTGAGCTTTCGGTCGTCGAAATGAGGGGACGACCGCTGCATGCGCGTAACGGTAAGTGTGTGGAGCATCGCGTGAGCGGAGAGGTGAACGATGACTGGATACTCTGAACGGCCTTTCAAGACTGCGGTGGTACCGGCTGCCGGGATGGGGACACGCTTCCTTCCGGCCACCAAGACGATCCCGAAAGAGCTACTCCCTGTCGTGGATACGCCCGGGATAGAACTGGTTGCCAGTGAAGCGGCTCAGGCCGGCGCGGAAAGATTGGTGATAGTGACCGCGCCCGGAAAGGCGTCGGTGATCGGGCACTTCGTCGAGGATCTGGTGCTCGAGGGCAAGCTTGCCGCGAGTGGAAAGCACCATCTGCTCGAGCGTGTGCGTCGAGCGCCGGGTCTTATATCCGTGAAGCCTGTCGTACAGGAATCCCCACTCGGCTTGGGGCACGCTGTCGGTCTTGTCGAGTCAGTGTTGGATGCCGACGAGGACTCGTTCGCTGTGCTGCTTCCCGACGACCTGGTTCACCCCTGCGGGGTTCTCGACGCGATGGCGAGGGTGCGCGCCGAGCGCGGTGGTTCCGTGCTGTGCGCGTTCGACGTCGCGCCGGATCGTGTTGGTGCCTACGGAGTGTTCGACGTGCAAGCGCCTGTGGAGGGCGACGATCCCGATGTGCTTGCGGTCGTAGGCATGGTGGAGAAGCCGGACCCGGCGGATGCTCCGTCCACTCTCGCCGCAGCTGGACGCTACCTTCTCGATCGCGCCGTGTTCGATGCGCTCCGGCGAATCTCGCCAGGGCAAGGGGGCGAGCTGCAACTGACGGATGCGATAGCGCTGTTGATCGCGGAGGGGCATCCGGTTCACGTCGTCGTCCATCACGGCACCCGCCACGATCTGGGTAACCCGGGCGGCTTTCTGCGAGCTTCTCTCGACCATGCGCTCAGCCGCACCGAGTACGGACCGGAATTGAGAGTCTGGCTCAAGGAACGGTTGGATCAGCCGGATCCGCAGTTGACCTACTGAAAAATGCCGCCCATGACACCAGAGGTCGAAATATGTTTTGGTGCAAGAGAATCCGCACCATTTCTGCGTGCGCGCATGTGAACGTCGGTAGCCCAGGCTCATTCGGGCGCGCCCGCGATCAATTCCTGTCCCAGGCTAGATGCGATTCTGGCAGCTCAGTGTTGATCGATACCGCTGTGTTGATCGATACCGCTGTGTTGATCGATACCGCGGCGGGCGAGTTCGTCCACCAGGGCTTGCGTCGCGATCGAATTCAGAACCGACGGTGGGGTCGTTCCCGGCCGTGCTTCTTCAGGAGTCAGATAACCGGCGGCTACGAGCACCTCTGTAATCGGAGCGTCGAAGACCTGACATGCCGTCCGCATCGTGTCCTGCGTGGGAGGGCGCTTGGCCGAAAGCCATCGACTCAGTTCGGAAGGTCGAATCTTCAGCGCACGCGCAGCTTCCTGGATGTCGCTGAACGAGCGAAGTTCCAGTTGATGCTCGACCCATGCGGAGAAACCACTCATAGCGGTCATATTGCCTGAGCCGAGAGGTATATGCCACTTCCTTTCGGCTACAAGTCGAGGACATTTGGATATCTGCCATGCCGTGGCAAAGTTTTTCGCCGACGATTCGCTTATTTGCAGTTACGCGACGTCGCTGACGGGGACTGACTTCTTCTCTGAGCGGGGATTATTCAGTCGGCCGTTGGTGAAGGGTGAAATTGAGGGTGAAATGCAAAAAATTCGATTGTCGGAAGCGGGAACTCAATGACAACGCCGAGTCAACTCAGACTGGAAGGCCTTCGTGACGGTGTCGCTCCGACGGCAAGGCGAACAGCCAGAATTCCATTTTCGCCTACCATCGTTATCTGGATGGCGATTGCGCTCGTAGTTCCGATATACCGCTCGTTGCCCGGCGCGGTCACGCAGTTGTGGGCGATGGCAGTGCTTGTGGTCATCGTGGCCTCAGTAGCGCTGGGACGAGTCGCTCGGCCGCAGTTTGTCAGCATCTGGTTGATAGCCGGCTACGCGGCTCTCGTCGCGACGGTAACGGCGACACGTGGCAGTGATGTCACCGGAAATCTCTACGTTGGAGTCCAACTTTTCATTGTTCTCGGGCTCGGGATATTTGTGATGGTCGCCAATGTCCAGCGTGATCCGGCTTTTGTCAGGCGTGTCTGTATTGCGTTCATAGCAAGCCAATCGGTTTCTGCTCTGGTCGCCGCCATCCAACTGGCTGGTTCATCCGTCTTCGGTTTCGGTGTTGTGAACGGTCGTGCTCCAGGTCTCGCAGGGCATCCGAACGTTCTGGGCATCATGTCCTCACTTGCACTGATTCTCTGCCTGGGGGCTGCGGTGCGAAAGGCGGAGAATCGGCTCGTTCTGGTGCTTTTCTCGATCGTGAACGCGGTGGGACTGCTGGCGACCGGTAGTTTGAGTTCGTTGTCGGCCTGCGCGATCGGACTGATCGTCGTGGCGATTTCTTCGCGAGTGAAGATCACCACCATCGCCAAGAGTTTTGTCGGTGCCGCCATTCTCTTCTGGATCGCAATCACCTATACCGAGTTCGGCAAGCACCTGGAGACGCCGGCCGATCGATACCTCCAGGTCACCGGCCAGACCAAGGCTGTCAGCACGCTCGAGATCCGTAACGACACTTACGGATTCGCGTGGGACGCGATTCGTGCGCATCCGCTGTCCGGCGTCGGTTTGAACTCGGCGAATGCTGCCTCGTTCGACAACGTCACAGTCGTTCACAATGTGTTCCTACGATCCTGGTACCAAGGCGGGGTGGTCCTCGCCCTTGCCGTGGCACTGATCATCTGCGCGACGGCACTGGTCGCGTTCAGATCGATGAAGTCCGGCAAGAACGCTGCTGCGGCCGGCGTGCTGGTCTCGATGATGACATTCGCTCTGACATCGGCGTTCTTCGAGCAGGCCTACTACTGGCTACCAGTCGTACTCGCCTTTGCATGTTTGTCGACGGAGAGTGATCGGACCGCAAGCTCCAAAGCTCAACCCGCGCAACAAGCGTTGATCGGGAATTGAGACTACGTGTTCAAGCCGTGGAAGGTCTTCTCCCAGTAAGACGGGTTGCGTATCAACTGATATGTGCCTTTGATGGCCGCGATGCTCATCAATACCCAGTAAAGCGGAGCGGTCAGGCAAGCTATCAGCAGCATAGGATTTCGGGTCTCTCGGCATGCCACCAAGTTCATGTAAAGGACTGCGGCGTTACCGAACACGAGTGACACGAGGGCAGGAAAATAGACGTAATTGGGAAACACGTCATGGATGACCTCGGGCTGGCCGAGAATCCAACCCAGACTGATCAGCCAGAACGCCATGTTCAGTGTCGCCACAATGGGTGTCCCCGCCATCAAGATGGTGAAGCGTAAGAATCCGACCGTGCCGAGTCCGCGCCACAGTTTCAACGGTTGACGCATATGGACCAACCAAGTCTGCAGGTAACCCTTGTACCAGCGTGAGCGTTGGCGGATCCAGTTGATCGTGTCGCTGTTGGCTTCTTCGAGCGTCGTCGAGTTCAGAACTGCGGTCCGGTAACCGCTCTCGGCGATGCGGACTCCGAGGTCTGCATCCTCGGTGACATTGAAGGGATCCCAGGCGCCGATCTCGTCGAGCACACTTCGGCGAAGATGATTGGACGTGCCTCCCAGGGGGATTGGTGATTGGCTGCGCATCAGTCCGGGGAGGATGAAATTGAACCAGAGGGCGTAATCGGCCGTGAACCATGCAGTCAACAGATTCTGAGTTCCGTTGTGAAACGCGAGTTTGGCCTGCACACACGCAGTACTCGCTGGAAGCTTCGCGAAAGTCGCTACTACACGGCGTAACTGAAGAGGATCCGGAGAGTCTTCGGCGTCATAGATGGTGATTATCTCGCCGGTCGAGAAGTGCAAGCCGTAGTTGCAGGCTTTGGGTTTGGTACGTGGATCTGCAGCGGGGACCTTCAAGATGCTCACCACTTCATCGACTCCGGCGGCAGTCGCAGCGTCGATCGTGACAGCGTCATCTTCTTCGAGGAGCAACAGCACTTGCAATTTGTCCGAGGGGTAGTCGATTGCACGCATGGCGGAAATCAGGTCCCCGACTACTTCCGGTTCGTTGTACGCCGGAACAAGGATTGTGTAGTGCGGGAGATCTTCATCCGAAAGTGCGCTTGCCTCTTGATCGCTGATCGTCACGATCGAGGAAGCATCCAAACCGCGTGTGAACAACACAAGTCGATCCACCATCGCCCATACGTACCCGAGCGTGCACACCAATGTGAGAACGATGAGCGTGGGAGTCAGGAAGAAGACAAGACAGGCGATTGTGATCGCGAGAATCACGAGCAGGATGTTGCGCTGCCAAGGATAGAACGCAATTGATGCCGATGAAATCGGTTTGCGTTCACGCAGCCCGTTCACAGCGTCGTGGAGTGCGGCTCGTTTGAACTCCTCGGAGCTTTCGTCCTCAACAGAGAGATTGGGAATTACCACTTCTGTGCCTCCACGACAAGCCTTCCGAGTGACTGGAGCATACCTAGGTCCTTGTACTGAGATTCACTGTCCACCGTCGATATCCGGCCTCTGAGCAGAACGGCCAAGGTATTGCTTCCATTCGACGCCATCGATGGTTTCGGTTCGGGGAACAAGGCATTCGGTTCGTGATTGTCCACTGTCAAGAGTGTGACGCGCTGTGCGGCGCCGTCGCCACGTGTCCACACGAAATTGAGATTGCTCCAGGTGAGGAGGAGGGAGTCGTCGACAACGGTGTACATTTCTGCGACCACCCCACGGCTCAACTCAACTCGTACCGTTGGGCTGACACGTGCATTCTGGAGATCATAGGTCGTGTTGCTCGGGTAGACAGCCAAAGTGGATGGGCGACGCACTTGAACAACGTCCATTTGAACGGTGCGTGGACGCATCTGGCTGTCCCATGCAGGGTTGGGCGTGTCAGCACGAATCGTCTGGCGAGTGAGTGCCGAAGTGGAACCGAAGTACTTTCTCGGCCAGTCGTATTCGTTCGTCGAGATTTCACGCCAACCAGCGGGGACGACGAGTCGTGGATCGGATGTCGCCGGTGGCCCCACCGAGACCGGAACGTTCTGTGCGGTGGGCACTGGCGTAAAGAACATCACAATCGCTGCGGCGAACACCACCAGGATCGTCCAGTTGCTGGTTGACGTCGAAGGATTCCGGAGCGGGCGTTCGAACGGCTTCAACGACTTTCCGCGTCGCTCGTACAAGTAGAAGAACCCACCTACCAGCAATGCGCTACCTAATGCCGGTAGCAGCTGGATGCTGAACAACGGTGCAGTCGGGTACTGACGGGAGAGGTAGTAGACCAAGGCTGCACCCAAGACGGACGAGCCGACGAACCCGGCGAATCCCCTCCTCCACGTTCGACTGACGGCGATCGTCGTGGCGGCCGAAGCGACCAGCACCATGATGATGCTGTAGTCGAATCGTGTGCCGCCGAGTTCAGTCGCCAACGTGCGGTAGATGAGCGGAGCCAGGAGGATCGGAACAACCCAAATTGCCCAGTAACGATTCACTGGACGTAATCCGAACATGAGAACCGCTGCGCTCCAGACAAATACCCAAGCCGCGATTACATCGATATGCATCAATTCGTAGTTCTCGGCAAAACGCGGCATGAGGAGTGCCTGCAACCCCAGAGAGACCAGTAAGCCGATACCGCCGACAATCTTGTCCGTCTCTCGGTCGTGGATCGGAAGATCCGGGCCTCGTCGTAAATCTGTTCCGACGGCAGCTATCAGGCACAGCAGAGGGAGGACGAAAACGTATCCGATGGCGGTGCCACTCGCAGTGCTCCTCCACAAATTGGTCCAGGTAGGCCAGAAAGCAAAGATTGTCGCGGCTGCAATCATCAGCCAACGAACTGCGAGGCGGGGGATAATTCCCGACTGCGTGCGTAGGTCGCGAATCTTCAAGATATGTAGTCCTATTCGAACTGGTCGTCTACTCGGGCTGTGCCGGCCGTGTCGGCTGGCGTGATCTTGTGTCAACGAACCCGACTTTTGTCGACCTTACGTGATCGGTCACAAGGTGCGAATCCGAACACTCACCGGCGTGGAATGGCTGAAGCCGGGTAGAAATCTCACATAGTGAGACGAATGGAAAATTCATTTCAGCGATCGGTTTGTCGCAAACTGGACAAGTGACCTGATCTTGGTTCCGAGGTGCTACTTGTATCAGCAAGGGCTGTATGGCTATTCGCCTTCGAATTGCACATCGAATCGGCAGTAGGGACCAAGATCCCGGCCGGGGACGTAGGTCCCCAACGGCGCAGGCACCTTCTGTCGGCGAAAGTCATTGTGTCGGTTACCGAAGGAAATGATCCTCTATTCAGGCGGTATCGGTAATGCGATGCGCTGTGGCAACCGCCTACTGACGAGTAAGGTCCTTCTGTTTGCTGCACTTTCGACGAAGTAACGCGAAAGTTGCTTCTGAATCGATTTTTCGCCCCGTTGTTCCGGTCGAGTTGCGTCCGAAGGGCGAGTCGCAAAGAGGTTGTGCTGCGGTCAGATTGGAATGTGTGGGGGCGTGCGGGGCTACGGGCCTGAACTGGGGCGACTTTGCGTTTGATCCTGCGCGCGGACAGTGCTGAAATGTAATCCACTCGGAGCGTGAGAGCGTTCCGATTCTCGAGGAATTGCACTTTTCGGATCGAAGCGAGCGATTTGCTGTTCCAGCGTATTGCTCGTTCTGGCGAATCACGCTCAACACCTGTCAACGACGTACGAATTCAATGACGCACGGATTCCACGAATGAGGAAGGGACTGATCACGTGACGGCGCTCGACGTGTCCACGCTGGGCAAGAACAAGCACACGCTTCCCCGTGCAGTGCCCGACCTCCGCCGCGGATCGACTTCACGGCGGGAATGGGAAACGGCATACCGCAGGAGACTGTTCCTGGGTGACTCGGTGATCATCGTGGGGACCGTTTTCCTGGCTCAGTGGCTACGGTTCGGCGGAGACGGCCGTGCGGTGAGTACCGGCATCCTCGGGCAACTGAGTTACACAGGTGTGTCAATTGCGTTGTCGGCAATGTGGTTATCGTCTCTGGGCATCTTCCGCACTCGATCGATCCGTGTGATCGGCAGTGGCCCCGAAGAGTACCGGCGAATTTTCGTAGCGACAGTGCGCCTCTTCGGACTCATTGCGATTGTCAGTCTTCTGCTGCAGTTGGACATCGCGCGACTCTATCTGGCCTTTGCCTTCCCGGTTGGTCTGACGGCGCTGATGGCAAGCCGCTGGATCTGGCGAAAGGTCATCGCGCGGAAACGGTCTCGAGGCGACTTCCAGACGTCCGTGTTGGTTGTAGGAAGCCCGGTTGCAGTCAAGAAACTGGCCCAAACCTTCGAACGAGCTCCCGGCGACGGTTATCGGGTGGTGGGCGTGTGCCAACCGAGTCAACTAGGTCGTCGGGACAGAGTCATAGTCGTCGACGGCAACGAAATACCGGTTCTCGGGGACGAGCACGACGTGACCGACGCGCTCGACTTGGTCGGTGCCGATGCAGTGGCGGTCACTGCGACGGAACACCTCGGATACGACGGTATGCGGAAGCTGGCCTGGGATCTGGAGTGCAAGGACGTTGATCTTGTTGTGGCGCCTGGAATCCTGGACGTTTCCGGTCCCCGGCTTTCGATGCGGCCGGTGGCCGGTCTTCCGCTGATTCACGTCGAACGTCCCCGTTACCACGGTGCGCAACGGTTCGCCAAGACAGCATTCGACGTCGTCTTCGCGTCTGTCATTCTCATCCTGATCAGCCCGGTGTTGATCGCGACGGCGTTGGCAGTGAAGTTCACCAGTCGGGGTCCTGTGCTCTATCGGTCAGAGCGAATGGGATTGGACGGGGTTCCTTTCCCGATGCTGAAGTTCCGATCGATGGTTCAAAACGCCGACACACAGGTCGACAGTCTCCTGTCGGACAACGAGGGCGCCGGCGTTCTGTTCAAGATGCGTGACGATCCTCGGGTTACCAAGGTAGGGCGCGTCATTCGAAAGTTTTCGATAGACGAGTTGCCCCAGTTCGTCAACGTGCTCCGTCGCGAGATGAGTGTGGTTGGTCCCCGGCCGCCGTTGAGGCGTGAGGTAGAGGCGTACGACGGGGCCGTGAAAAGGCGACTGCTTGTCAAACCAGGGATCACCGGTTTGTGGCAGGTGAGTGGGCGTTCGGATCTTTCGTGGGAAGAAACCGTGCGACTGGACCTGTCCTATGTCGACAACTGGTCGATGGTTGGGGACGTCATGATCGTCGTGAAAACGCTCAAAGCCGTAATGGCAAGTGACGGCGCTTACTGATCGGTTCTGTCATTCTTTCGTATTCAAATCGCGAATCCGATTCGCTATTCCCGGTGAATGCAGCCTGGGATCCGGAGTAGAGGGAATTGCGCAATGCACACTGGCCAATCGGTCACACTCGATGAGAAATTTAGGGGAACCGTTTCGATGTCATCGTCGAAATATTCGATGTACTTAGCGGTAATTCCAACATATCGTAATCCGTGCATCGAAGTGTTGCGCGAGATGGAAAATGACGATCTCTGCATTCTTGCCTCGGACTACGGACTGGATCCTACGGTTCGAACTGGTATCGACAAGGATTTCTATGAGCGAGTTCGACGGATAGGAATCTTCGGTGACAAGGTTCTTCTTCAGGTTGGCTCCTGGAGAAACCCGCTTACCGCTTCCGTGACCATCCTTGATTTGAACCCTCGGAGTCTCACGGCGTGGGGTATTTTAGCCCTTCGACGAATTATGCGACGCCGTACTTTGGTTTGGGGCCACCTTCATCCCAGAGAAGGGTCCTCATCGAAGACGGCTTTTCTTCGAAGGACGATGCGCCGGTTGTCTCAGGGAACTATTCTTTACGGGTACGCCAGCGTGGTCCCAGCTAGGCGGGAGATACCGCACCAGCCAGTGTGGGTAGCACCGAATTCTTTGTACAAGCGCGCGTATATCAACGCCGAGAACGTCACTGAATCGCGTAAATCAATAGTCTATGTCGGTCGATTGGTTGCCGAGAAGAACGTGGATCAATTGGTTCCGGCTTTCCATCGATCGGGCCTCAAAGACAAGGGTGCCGTCTTGGAAATCGTAGGTTTCGGAAATGCTTCGGAAACGATAGAGAGGCAAATTTCAGATTTCGGTCTAGAAGAATCCGTTGTTCTGCACGGACGTATCGAAAGCCCCGTCGAGCTTGCTGAAATCTATGCACGATCAATCATGTCGGTCTCTCCGGGATATGTCGGATTGAGTGTCACTCAGAGCCTGGGATTCGGAGTTCCGATGCTGTATCCCGAGGATGCCCCGCACGCCCCTGAGATCGAGCTTGCCGTAGTCGGTCCGATGCAGAGCTATTCGCCGACAACCGAGGAATCGCTGGCCGTGGCACTACGCGATTACTTTCTGTATCTGGACTCCAATCCCGTATCGGCTGGGGAAATATCAACGAAGGTTGGAGAACTCTATTCCGCTGAGTCGATGGCATCGGGTATCTCTGCCGCGTTGAGAGGGCAGGTCGTTGAATTCGACAAAGACGGATGGCCCAAGGAGATGGTCGCACGATGAGTAACCGATCCCGCCTCCCCTCAGGGGTTAGGCGAGCCCTTCGGGGGATCATGAATGGGCTGGCAATATCGAACGGCAATGTTTCAGTAGGACGCGACTTCAACGCCGGCCGTGGGGCAATCATCAGTGCGCCTCACGGATTGAATATCGGCGATAATGTCAGCGTCGGGCCTCGGACTGTTATCCAGGTAGACGGTTCGATCGGATCCCACGTCATGATCGGAATGAATGTCTACATCGTAGGGCGTGAAGACCACGCGATCGACGAAGTGGGTATTCCGATGCTCGCGTCGACGTGGGTGGGGGACCGAGAGCCTGGCGCTCGTGATTCTGTCGAAATTGGAACAGATGTATGGATAGGCGCTTGTTCGGTGATATTGAGCGGTGTAACGATAGGCGACGGAGCCGTGATCGGAGCAGGTTCGGTAGTGACGAGTGACGTCGAGAGTTTCTCTGTGAATGTCGGAGTTCCCGCACGGAAAGTCGGCGAAAGATTCGAGAGTGATACGCAGAGAAGTGCACACCTGCAAGCTGTGCACGGACTGTCGTCCTGAGTGAGCTGAAAAGGGAAATGAGCACGATGGATAATCGGGGAAACAAAATCCTGATTGTGGGAATCAACTATTCGCCTGAGCCAACCGGTATTGCTCCTTACACTGAGGGCTTGGTAAATGCGGTAGCGGATGCTGGTGCTGACGTCAGGATGGTGACGGGGTATCCACACTATCCATTCTGGAAAAAGATGGATGGTTTCTCAGGACTGTCTTCGGTCGAGAAGTCAGAGAATCTGTCAGTGCACAGACTTCGTCACTACATCCCTCGGAATCCCACTTTCCTGCGAAGAATCCTGATGGAGGCAAGCTTCGCTCTGAGGGCGTCCTGGGCGACTCTTTTCCACCGAGCGGACCTCGTTCTGTGTGTAAGCCCAACACTTTTGTCCTCAGCGGCATTTGTCATCAGGACCAGGCTCTTTCGGTCGCGCACACCCGTGGTGCTGTGGGTGCAGGACTTCTACGGACTAGGCGCTTCCGAGACCGGCCAGCTGAGCGGTGGATTGTCGTCTCTCGTCGATCGAGTCGAATCTTGGATCTTGCGAAAGTCCGATCACGTTGTCGTGATCCATCCGCGGTTCGCGAAACATGCCCGGGAGAACCTCGGCGTCGATTCGAGCAGCATCACGGTTATCAGGAACTGGACCCACCTCGACCTCTCCCAGTCTGCCTGCACCCGAGAGGATTCGCGAAGACGATTGGGCTGGGGGCCGGAACAGAAGATAGTGCTGCACGCCGGAAACATGGGTGCAAAGCAAGGGCTCGAAAACGTGGTGGACGCCGCGCGTTTGCTCGATGCACGGCAGTCCGACATCAAATTCGTGCTGATGGGTGACGGGAATCAGCGAGCCCATCTCGAAGAGTTGTCCAAGGGATGCTCGGGGATCGAATTCATGGATCCTGTTGGCAGCGAGACCTTCACCGACGTGCTGCGTGCAGCGGATGCGCTACTTCTCAACGAGTTGGCCGATCTTCGCAGCATGGCTGTGCCGAGCAAACTCACATCGTATTTCGCCTCAGGGGTGCCAGTCGTCGCGGCTACGTCTGCGGACAGTGCGTCGGGCGAAGAGATCGCCCTGTCAGGGGCGGGAGTACGCGTCGACGCCGGCAATCCGGAGGCGTTGGTTCGTGAAATAGAGATGTTGGTGGCGGACCCCGCCCGTTCTGAGCAACTCGCGCGAAACGGGAGGGAGTACGTGCACGAAGTTTTGTCTCCCGATTCTGCCACCATCGCGTTCGGCGAACTGCTCGACGGACTTGTCAACCGAGCGAGTTCGCCGACTCGATTGACGGAAGCCCGAGCGCGATGACCCACCCACAGCTCACCCTCGGCGAGTTCACCGGGGCAGGATATGACAAGGGGCGTCCGGCGCCAGTGCAGATCGCCTGGCTCGCGGTAGCACCAGTGTTCCGGGCCTGGTTCGTGCCGGCACGCATGCGGGTCGCCATTCTCAGACTGTTCGGCGCTCAGATCGGCGAGGCAGTCCTGATACGGCACAACGTCAAGATCCATTGGCCATGGAAGCTGTCGATCGGCGATAACACCTGGGTGGGTGAGGGAGCGTGGATCCTCAATCTCGAACCGGTAAGCATCGGGTCGAACAGTTGCGTCTCGCAGGACGTTTTCCTGTGCGCGGGCAGTCACAGCAGAAAATCACGGACTTTCGAGTTCGACAACGGTCCGATCGTCGTCGGTGATGGCGTATGGATTGCGGCGAGATCCACCGTCCTCCGTGGTACGTCGATCGGTGACCACGCCGTTATCGGCGCGAATTGCCTTGTCATATCAGATGTTCCGGCGAGTGCAATTGTTCGTGCCCCGGTCTCGGAGATCGGACGAGGATGAGAAGCACACGGCCGAATTGCGCTGGAGTCTTACAGTCGTTCCGCCACCTGGTTGGTGCCACGTGAAGGTGATGACAAACCCCCTGGTGGTGCAGTTCACCGGAATCGCCGGCGGACGTCTTGTCGGTGCGTTGATTCAGGCACTGAGCATGGTTCTCCTTGCTCGCATCTCCGGTCCGTCCGGCTTTGGAATCTTTGCTGCTGCTTATGGCGTCGGACTGGTCCTTCAAACCGTTCTGAACTTCGGGTTCACTCCGTTTCTGGTTCGAATCCGTGCGTTGGGTGACCAGGAACCGCTCATCGCTTCGACTTTGGAGTTCTCGCGCCGCGCCAATCTGGCCGTTGGGGCCTTGCTTGCAATAATCGCGACTGTGGCCTCGGTCTTCGAACCGAGGCTTTGGTTCGTTGTGCCATTGGCAGTGTGGGTTGTCCTGGACAATTACGTCGAGACGTTGCTTTCGCTACCACTCGCTGACGGGAATACCTGGCAGAACGCCGTATCGTTGCTCCTTCGTCGAGCACTTGCCCTTGTCTTTGTCGCGGCCGCTTGGCTCTCGGGTGTCGATGCAGTGTTCTGGTATTCAGTGGGCCTCGCGTTCTCCTCGATGATCGCTGTCTTCGTGGCCATTCGGCTCGGACCGGTAATCACTCGGATCAGATCGAGGCGATCGTATAAGTCGATTCTTCGCAAGTCATCGCACTTCTGGTTGAATTCCGTTGCCACTCAAACGCGTAACTTCGACGTACTGCTGGTTGGACTCGTGACATCCCCGGCCGTCTCCGGAATCTACGGCGTGACGAGTCGTATCACTACTCCACTGCGGCTGATTCCCACTTCATTTGCGGCAGTTCTCATGCCGGCAGCGGCGCGCTCGACGACTGGGCGAATCACCCAGAGCATTCTGCGACCCGCGATGTATGTGTGTCTTGCCAGCGCGGTGATCTTCGGCGTGATCGCGGCAGTCATACCTGTAGTGGTTCCACCGGTTTTGGGCGCTGCATATGTAGACGCGGTACCGGTAATGCAGGTCGTCTGCTTCAGTTTGATCTTCGCAGCGATCTCGTCGCAGTTGAACGCCATTCTGCAAGGTACGGGCAGAGTTGAAGTTGTCTCCTACATAACTGTTTTGAGCACGTTGATTTGCCTGGTCGGAATCCTGGTGGCGGCTCCCCGCTACGGGGCGCTCGGAGCGGGATGGTCACTCTCGCTCAGCTACGTACTTCAAACCGCTTTCCTGACCTGTGTCGTTGTCGTTGCAATGAGGAGGGATCCCCATGCGTAGGTTCTTCATGAGTATTGCGGCAGCCCAGGGAAATCTGGGAGACATCGAGATACGCCGAACAGCAGTCGATTACATGCGCGACCTGGGATTGAGTCCCGTAGTCTTTTCGGGCCGTATGAGCGCGGAGTACGTCGATGCCTTCGATTGGGAACCAACCGACGAGGTCATGAATTCGGGCTTTCGATTCTGGCGAGCAGTTTTGGCCGATACGGTGCGCCGCAAGCGGGCAGTGATCGTCATGGCTCCTGGGCCTGCAGTCCTGGGAGCTTCGGTCGCGAGCGTCGTCAAACACTCGTTACTTGTGGCCGTCTTTGCGGTGCTTCGCATGTTCGGTACACGAATCCTCGTTTTGGGGCGATCGATCGAGGTGCGAAGCTCCTTCGCGGCGGTACCCGAGAAGATCCTCGTCGGCATAGCCGACGTCTATGCGGCACGTGACAAGCGGACGTGCGAGTATCTGCGAGGTAAGAGCCGGTTCTATCCCGATCTCGCTTTTCGGGGCAGTACTTCTGACGTGGCCAAGTCTGCGGGCCAAGGATCTGCGGCCCGAGAAATAGCGTTGCTTTCGCTTCGACATGACCGACCGGTGAACTACGCGACCCTTCGGTCGATCCACAATCAGGTCTCGGCAAATGGTTTGGATCTGATGGCCTGTTGCCAGGTTGTCGAGGACGACAACCACAACCGTGAAGTTGCTGCGACGCTCGGAATTCCCTACGTGGGATGGGACGATGACGTGACCCATCGGCAACAGGAGTTCGCTCTCCGTGCCCTGTACGAGCGCGCGGCCGTGACCATCAGCGACCGACTCCATGTTTTGATCCTGAGCGCGCGAGGTGGATCGATACCGGTGATGTCGGGCAGCAGTTCGGTACCGAAGCTGAGGGATTCGCTGGAACCGGTACTCGCGCCGCAGGCATCGTGGATGGACGACTCGGCGGGTGGCAGCTTGAATCTCGGGCACGACGAATCTGCCCGAATCTTCCACGGAATGGATTCCGCTGCCGCGGAACTGGAGGATTTGAGATCGCGGATCAAGGGGGCAGTAATGCCGTGAGGGTTTCTCAGTTCTGGTTGTGGGGTCGGTACTCCCACACAACACAATTCGGCCGATGACTATCCGCAGACAAGTATCTGCTTCGAGGACGGGGTTTCAAGTGAAACGCGCACTGATTACCGGAATTACAGGCCAAGACGGTTCATACCTGGCCGAGCTGTTGTTGAGCAAGGGATACGAGGTCCACGGACTTATTCGTAGGTCGTCCACGTTCAATACAGCTCGGATCGATCATATGTATGTAGATCCCCACACCCCCGATGCAAAGCTGTTCCTTCATTACGGAGATCTCAGCGACGGGGCGCGTTTGGTCACCCTTCTCGCACAGATACGTCCGGACGAGGTCTACAACCTCGCGGCGCAGTCCCACGTGCGGGTGAGCTTCGACGAGCCTGAACATACCGGCGACACGACGGGAATCGGGTCGATCAGGTTGCTCGAAGCGGTTCGAATGGCAGGACTCGAATGCAGGTTCTACCAGGCGTCCAGTTCCGAGATGTTCGGTGCGACACCACCTCCGCAAGACGAGCAGACCCCCTTCTATCCGCGGTCGCCTTACGGCGCTGCGAAGGTCTATTCGTATTGGATCACGAAGAACTATCGTGAGGCATACGGGATCTTCGCGGTGAATGGGATTCTGTTCAACCACGAATCCCCCCGCCGTGGTGAGACGTTCGTGACCCGCAAGATCACGCGAGCAGTCGCTCGAATCAAAGCGGGCCTTGAAAGTAACTTGTACATGGGCAATCTCGATGCAATTCGTGACTGGGGTTATGCGCCGGAGTACGTAGAGGGAATGTGGAGGATGCTTCAGGCTGACGAACCGGACGATTATGTTCTCGCGACTGGCGGTAACTATTCGGTCAAGGACTTCCTGACGGTGGCCTTCGAGCATGCAGGACTGAACTGGGAAGATCACGTGCGCTTCGATGAGCGCTATCTCCGTCCGACGGAAGTCGATGCGTTGATCGGGGACGCTGGAAAGGCCGAGCAGAAGCTCGGTTGGAAGGCGACAGTGCATACCCCCGAACTGGCTCGAATCATGGTCGACGCGGACATCGAGGCGTTGACATGTGAGGGCAAGCCTTGGATCGATCGTCCGAACCTGGTGGATTGGGAGCACGCTCGATGACAGGGGAGAACGTGCAGCGGCTCGATCGGAGCGAGCGTGTGTTCGTCGCGGGCCATCGTGGGCTCGTAGGTTCAGCGATTTGGCGTCGGTTGGAAGCCGATGGTTTCAACTGCCTTGTCGGACGCACGTCCGCCGAGCTCGATCTTCGCGACCGCGGTGCAGTGTTCGAATTCTTCGCCGAGGAGAGGCCGAAGAACGTGGTTCTCGCGGCAGCCAGAGTAGGCGGGATCTTGGCGAACAGCACACTGCCGGTGGACTTCATCTCCGACAACCTTCGCATCCAGGTGAACGTGATGGATGCGGCGGCCGAGTTCGATGTCGAGCGCCTGCTATTCCTCGGGTCATCCTGCATCTACCCGAAGTTCGCTCCTCAACCGATTCGCGAAGAGTATCTGCTGACCGGTCACTTGGAGCCGACCAACGATGCGTATGCGATCGCAAAGATCGCCGGAATCCTGCAGGTGCAGGCTGTTCGCAAGCAGTTCGGGCGTCCGTGGATTTCCGCGATGCCGACCAATCTCTACGGCCCTGGTGACAACTTCTCTACCAAGGGCTCTCATGTGCTGCCGGCGCTCATCAGGCGCTTCGACGACGCGCGCCGTGAGGGAGCGGCGTCAGTTGTGAACTGGGGTAGCGGGACCCCACGGCGTGAGTTTCTCCATGTCGACGACATGGCGGATGCCTGTCTTCATCTGCTCGACCACTATGACGGAGTTGAGCACGTCAACGTGGGTACAGGTGAGGACCAGAGCATCGCGGAGATCTCCGCGATCGTGGCGGACGAGGTCGGGTTCGGCGGCGAGATCGAATGGGACCGCACGAAACCTGACGGAACGCCGCGGAAGCTGCTCGACATCGGGAAGCTTCGAGATTTGGGTTGGCAGCCCAGGATCGACTTGCGTGAGGGGATCGCATCGACCGTGGAGTGGTATCGACAGAACGTCGATTCGATCAGGACATGAAGTACTACAGCATTATTCGACGTAAACCCGACTTCGACAGGCAGACATCGTTATGACTTCTCGTATTGCGGTATTCGGCACCGGCTACCTCGGGGCGACACACGCAGCATGCATGGCCGAGTTGGGTCACGAGGTTCTCGGGGTCGATGTCGATCCGAACAAGCTCGCTATGCTCGAAGCTGGGGAGGTTCCTTTCTACGAGCCCGGGCTCGAGGAAGTGTTGCGCCGCAACATAGCCGCGGGACGTCTTCGGTTCACGGCTTCCTACGAGGAGGCCGCAGAGTTCGCGGACATCCATTTCCTCGGCGTCGGTACGCCTCAGAAGAAGGGGGAGTTCGCGGCCGACATGCGTTTTGTCGATTCGGTGATCGAGACCCTCGCGCCTCTGTTGACCAGGCCGGCTGTAATTTTCGGGAAATCGACTGTGCCAGTGGGTACCGCCGAGCGATTAGGTGCACGGGCGCGTGAGCTTGCGCCTGCAGGACAAGACGTCGAGGTGGCGTGGAACCCGGAATTCCTCCGGGAAGGCTACGCGGTGAAGGACACGCTTCACCCGGACCGGCTTGTACTAGGGGTAGACCGCAATCGACCCGGACGCGCAGAATCGGTTGCGCGCGAAGTGTACGAGCAGCTCTTGAACGAAGGTATTCCCTTCGTTGTCACCGACCTTGCCACTTCGGAGTTGGTCAAAGCATCAGCCAATGCCTTTCTGGCGACGAAGATCTCGTTCATCAATGCGATCTCGGAGGTCTGTGAGGCCTCGGGTGCGGATGTCACCGTTCTTGCCGATGCTATCGGCCACGACGAGAGAATAGGCAGACGATTCCTCAATGCGGGAATCGGTTTCGGTGGGGGCTGCTTACCGAAGGACATCCGTGCTTTCATGGCACGCGCGGGTGAACTGGGAGCAGATCAAGCACTCACCTTCTTGCGTGAAGTCGACAATATCAACATGCGCCGTCGTACACGGATGGTCGAGCTGGCTCGTGAAGCGTGTGGCTCGCTGCTCGGAGCCCGTGTGGCGGTTCTCGGTGCCGCGTTCAAACCTGATTCCGACGACGTCCGTGACTCGCCGGCATTGAACGTCGCGGGTCAGATTCAATTGCAAGGCGCTGCCGTCAATGTCTACGACCCGAAGGCAATGGGAAACTCGAAGGCTTTGTTCCCCACTCTCACCTATACGTCGAGCGCACTCGAAGCGTGCGCGGGCGCTGATGTCGTCCTGGTCCTGACCGAGTGGACCGAATTTCGAAAATTGCTGCCGTCGGACCTCGAAGCAATCGTGCGCAAGAAGGTGATCATTGACGGGCGAAATTGCCTGGAACCAAGCACCTGGCGCGACGCCGGGTGGACCTATCGAGGGCTCGGAAGGCCGTAAATCTTTGAAACCAGCCGTAAATCGTCGCAACCGTCAGTGGTCTGCGCCTGGAACGAATCCGCCTTCGGGTGGATTCGCCGAAGCTCGGGACCAAGGTCCGTCGATGGATTCGCTGTGGCGGCGCGGCACGGCGGTTGCGTCCGGCCAATGGTGTCGCAGTGTGGAATAGTGCCTTGTTCTACTGGTGTGCAGTAGCTTTCGGCCTAGTGGTCCGTGGATGCACTTGCGTGGACTTTGGTCCTCGCCGTCCGGTGGCCGTGGGCGATCCTCGCTCGGACGGCGAGAACGAATGTAGCTGCACAGCTGCGCCGAATTGCTGTTGCGGTGGTGAAAAGGTTAATGACACAGTAGAGTTCAGCCCAGCTGTTCGTAGTGTTTGCTCCCAACTCGGACTGAATGCATGCGCTGGGGTCGCCGCAATGCGGTCTCGGCAAGCAAGGCTGGTACAGGAGACGTGGGAGAGGGCCCTGATGTCCACTACCTCGAGCCCGTCGCTACGCCTTCACGTATCGGCTGCATCGTGACGTGCCATATAGGAACGCGAACCTGCTCGTTCCGGACACAAAATCACACTATGTGTGTGCGATAGAAGATTGGCTGCCTCGTTCAGCCTGGATTGAGTGCAGCGGCTCGACAAGCGGCTGTCGATTACTACTCGAAGACGTGATTCGTGTTCGAGCCGAAGGAGATTCGACGATGGATGTACGGGACTACCTGAAGATTCTGCAGGCACGGTGGAAGATAGTCGCTGTCGTCACTGTAGTCGTGATCTTGGGTGCATTGGGCGCCTCGTTGATTGCCACGCCGATCTACCAGGCTTCCACGCGCCTGTTCGTGTCGACCTCTACCGGAACAACCGTGAACGAGGCTTACCAGGGCAACCAGCTCTCGCAGCAGTTGGTCACTTCCTATGCCAAGCTCCTCACCGGCGAGACACTCGCGCAGAGGACGATCGATTCAGTCGGGCCGGATCGGCTCGGCGGGCTTTCCGCTGCGGAGATTTCATCGAAGGTGACCGCCACATCGGCACCGGAGACAGTTCTTCTCGATTTGAGCGTGCAAGATGCGTCGCCTGAACTGGCTCGCGAGATCGCAAATGCGCTGTCGGACGAATTTGTCGTCATGGTCAAAGATTTAGGTACACCCGCCAACGGTGGCACGGCGCCGGCGCGCGTCGTTGTGGAGCAGCGAGCACAAACTCCTGCGGAACCGGTCTCGCCGAAGACGTCGCGGAACGTGGCACTGGGTGCCGCGATCGGGCTTCTGCTGGGGATCGGGTTAGCGGTGGTGCGTGACCGCTTGGACAACACTGTAAAGGAACGAAAGACCGTCGAGGACATCGTTGGTGCGGCGATGGTGGGAACAATTCCGTTCGACAAGGAACGTGAAGTTCATCAAGCGATCAACTTCCACGAAGGCAACTCCGCCAGTGCCGAGGCATACCGTGAACTACGAACCAATCTGCAGTTCCTGGCAGTGGATCGCCCCCCGAGTGTCATCGTCGTGACGAGTTCGCTTCCGTCGGAGGGTAAGACCACGACCGCCGTCAACATCGCACTCGTGCTGGCCGAGGCGGGCAAGAAGGTATGTCTCGTTGAAGGTGACCTTCGTAAGCCGCGTGTGTCGAAGTACCTCGGGCTGATCGGAAGCGTCGGGCTCAGTTCGGTCCTGGCCGGGCAAGCAGATCTGGACGACGTGCTTCAGGTTACGAGCAATGCAGACCTGACGGTTCTTGCCTCGGGTCCGATTCCTCCGAACCCGAGCGAATTGCTGGGGACTGACACTGCGCATGCAGTTTTTGCCGATCTCCGCAGAAGGTTCGACTACGTCATCATCGACGCCTCGCCGTTGCTTCCGGTTACGGATGCTGCAGTTCTGTCTGCTCTGGCTGACGGCGCACTCGTCATTGCTCGTCACGGTTCGACGAAGAGGGAACAGTTGAACAGGGCGGTGGGCAACCTCCACAGCGTGGGTGCGACGATTCTCGGCACTGTCATAACGATGACCCCGCTGAACGGTCGTGGGGTTTACGAGTACAAGTACTACTACGACTCCGATCCTGTGGCGAGTGTTGACCAGGTGAAAGAGCCGCAGTCGGCGATCTCGGTGCGCTGAAGCTACGCAGCATTTTCTGGCGAGTCCGCCCGTGACGCGATCACTGCACTGATCGCCGAGCGGGCGGACTCGTCTGCGTCTGGCCACCATGTGAGTGCGACCGCGTTGGAGCAGATCGCAGGGGCCGGCAGCACTGCGAAAATTCGCAGATTCACACACTTCTGCTTTCGAAAGGCGTGCTGACGGCGGTGTTAGCAGTCACCGGATCGAGCGATACGGTGACGGGATGAACCAGGAGCAGGCCGATAGATATGATCGCGAATCGGGCATCATCGCTGCTGCGATCGTGCCCAGCTTGCCTGTCGAGGCTCGTACCTATATCGAGAGTGTCCTCGAGATTGGTGACCCTGCCTTTGCTGTCGATCTCGCTTTGCAAGGTGCTCTCGAGTTCGACCTTGTCATCCCTGTTGACATCCGAAGCAACATCGACGCGTTCGTCGTCCTGCTGACCGAGATCGGCGCTGGCGACGTAGATCGCATTCGCCACTGGACTGAACAGGTCAAATTCTCGGTCGGTTTGTGAGGTTGACTCTACCGACGAACCTATACAGAGGACCTGATCTCCTCGGTTGGCGCTAAGCCACGAATATTTGCGGCACCTGACAAAGCGCACCAAAAGCAGTGATACCGAGACCTACTCCCGCAATCCTCAACTCAACGACGGCACGTTTGCTCTCCTCAAAGGCCGCCTTCTCAAAACGTGTCCTCGAACGCCTTCTCGATCCGCCTGTCGTCCGCCTCGAATCTGGAAGCCTGTTGACTCAGCTCCGAGTTGAGCTTGAACATCTCTCGCCGGATCGCATTCAGGTTTGATTCGAGAGCCGCCACGCGCGGCCCAAGGGTTGGCTTGGATCTATATCCACCTCAACGAGCGCCGACGAACCGATCACAACGGATGTAGCAGTGCGGACGTGGACGGTCGCACTACGACTACGCCGGAACGGATACAGCCTGCGAATCGACTCGGACCAGAACGGCACACCCGCTGCAGAATGGCGCCAAGGGGTGAGCGCCCTTCCAGTCAAAGGAGTGTCGCCTGATCGGCCCTTGACCCCGATCAGGCAAGGCACAACCATAGTGCTCAGCAATCCAGTTGATCGCCGAAGTCGCCGTATTCCATCGACGGAAAACTACTGGCGCAACGCCAGTGGTTGCTCAGTTATCTGCACCGGTGTTACACCGGTGCAGCCTCCGCGCTTTGTAGCTTCGGGCTGTCGGTCTATCTGTTCATGCGAATAGTGTTGTACTGCAAATATTTGCGGCATCCACACCTCCAGCGGGGGGAGGGGCTACCCAATTCGTCGAGAATTTCGTCTTCGCATATCGCGGCGGGGACCCAGCGGCGAAGTGTCGGACGATTGTTCAGAATTGCCGTGCGGCCGGACTGGCGATGGTTCGATTTGCAGAGCGTTTACCGACCGCGTGCGGGTTTCCGTCCAAACGTGGAGTCCAATTGATCGCGGCAATGAAAACTACAGGTACGCAGTGCCAATGGTGAAGCATGCGCGCACTTGCCTGCCTGGAGGTTGGATAACTGATCTCAATGCTGGCGACTGGAAGAAGTTAGGAAAGTGCTATTGCCACACTGTCCGGAATGTGGCAAACTCCTCACTGGTACTGACCAGCTAGCCAAGTAATTGCCAAGATGTAAGTTGCGGCAATGTCGGGGCTGGCGACGTCAGCGGGCGACGAGAAATCGCCGATCGCCTCGTGTTTGGGTCGTTAATGGACTCTGCTTCAATCATGGGGTGTGAGCTGCGGCAATGCCGCATTTACTCGACAGTTGGGCCTAGGCCCGGCCTTGGTCGCCGGTTGAACTACAAGGCGCACGTAATGCGACCATTCGCACTGAACGCAGTAATGCGGAGCAGTTGCTTCGCCGTCGAAGTATCGGGATTCGGCAAGGCGGTCCGATGGACCTCGACCGGGGAACAGCTTCGCGCCGAGTTCTGTGCATGGGGAAAGGTTTCTGAAAACATGACGGTTCTCGAGATTGCCGCGCCCACGGAAGAACGGCCACAACAACATCGACGAGAGGCTCCGAAGAGGGCTGGCGGAGTATCCGCACGCAGGAAATGGCAATCTGCGTATCTTCGTCGTCTGGCGATTACCGACACGATTATCGTTGCGGCAGTTGTGTTTCTGGCGCAATGGTGGCGCTTCGGTAGCGACGTTGATGTCGTCGACGGCGAAGCGCTCGGCCATTTCAGCTACACCGCACTGTCTTTCGCCCTGATTATCGGGTGGGTGGCTGTACTGAGAGTATTTCGCACCAGATCTCCCCGTGTGATCGGAAGCGGCTCTGAAGAGTACCGACTGATCGCTGTCGGAACGCTCCGGCTGTTCGGACTGATTGCGATCGCCAGCCTTCTCCTTCACCTCGAGATCGCGCGCCTGTACCTTGCCGTGGCGTTTCCGGTGGGATTGACGGCCTTGATCGCAAGTCGTTGGATCTGGCGACGAGTGATTGCCCGCGAGCGAGCCCGAGGTGAATTTCGAACTGCGGTACTCGTGGTCGGTGTGCGAGGGGCGGTTGTCGACCTTGCCCGTAACTTCGAGCGAGACGATGCCCATGGATACCGAGTCGTCGGAGTCTGTGTACCCGGCTACGGAGGAGACGTCGGCGAAGTTGTCGCAGTGAACGGCCGCGACATTCCGGTGCTCGGAGACGAGCACAGTGTCACCGACGCGCTCGAACAGGTCGGCGCCGACACGGTGGCAGTGACGGCGTCGGAGCGACTCGGGCCGGAAGGGTTGCGAAAGCTGGCCTGGGATCTCGAGCGCGATCATGTGGACCTTGTTGTTGCGCCGGGGATTCTGGATGTGTCCGGGCCGAGGCTGTCGATGCGCCCGGTCTCTGGATTTCCGCTGATACATGTCGAGCGTCCGCGCTATCACGGCGCACAGAAGTTCACGAAGACGACCTTCGACATCGTCTTCGCGACGCTGGTACTCACCGTGATCAGTCCGGTGCTTTTGGCGGCAGCGATCGCCGTCAAGCTCACGAGTAAGGGTCCGGTTCTGTACAAGTCCGAGCGGATGGGGTTGGACGGTCAGCCGTTCCCCATGCTCAAGTTCCGCTCGATGGTCCAGAATGCGGATTCTCAGGTCACGGCACTGATGAAGGAGAACGAAGGCGCCGGAGTGCTTTTCAAGATGCGAGACGATCCGCGCGTGACGACTGTCGGTCGATTCATGCGTCGATACTCGATCGACGAGTTGCCCCAGTTCGTCAATGTTCTTCGGCGAGAGATGAGCGTCGTCGGACCGCGGCCACCCCTTCGGCGTGAGGTCGAGTTGTACGACGGTGCGGTCAGTCGCCGGCTACTGGTCAAGCCCGGTGTCACCGGCCTGTGGCAGGTCAGCGGGCGTTCTGATCTTTCGTGGGAAGACACTGTCCGCCTTGATCTTTCCTACGTCGACAACTGGTCGATGATGGGTGACGTCATGATCGTCGCGAAGACGCTCAAGGCGGTGGTGGGAAGTGATGGCGCCTACTGACAAGAAGGCGGCGCCGGCGCCTTGCGAGAACAAGGAACCGAACAATCCGCTGATCTTGCGAACGGCACTGGTGATCGCGGTCATCGGCGCGAGCGGAGCCTTTCAGGCGTACACGCAGAAGACAGCGCTCGGATCGTTGCTCGTACACGGTTCGGCCGCTCTCGCGGCGACACTGGCGTTGGTCTACTTCCTCGATCGGCGATACTCACGCAACACGACCTGGCCGGTCTTCGCGCTTCTGGTCGCGGCCGTCGTCCCGGCAACCAGCTGGTACTGGTCGACGTTGCCTCGGAACTCCGCCGTCGCCGGCATCGTCATCGTGTGCCTGGCGATCACGGGAATCATCGTCGCCCGTGAGTTGACGTTCGCGGTGCGAGTACGGACCGTTGCCCTCACCTTGATGGTACTGCTCGTGCTGTCACTGCTGGTCGTGTTCCTCGATCCTTCGACTGGCATCGACGTGGACACACGCGCTGTCACGTATCGCGGAATCTTCACACACAAGAACACTTTGGGCCGAATGGCTGCGATCGAAGTTGTACTCGTTGCCGTGATGCTCATGCTTCCCGGCGTCAAGCGGATACCGTGGTTGGTGGCGCTGGCTGTCGCCGGCATCGTGTTGTTCGAAGCCCGGAGCCAGACCAGTCTCGTCGCTGCAGGGATTGCGCTGGCGACCGTGCTTGCTCTGAAATGCTTTCGACGGACACCGAACGCCCACCTCGCCTCGACTGTGATCATCGGCCTGTATCTCGGGGTGTCCGGCGCGATGAAGGTCCTCGGACCCGAAGTCGCAGAATTACTCTCGCGAGACGTCACGTTGACCGGACGGCTTCACCTCTGGACCGTTTCGAACTACTACGCCGAACAGCGGCCTCTGCTCGGATGGGGCTTCGGCTCGGTGTGGGCGCCGGACAGTGCAGTGGGGCAGCTGATCCGGTCCAAGCTGTCTTTTTCGGCGACCAGTGCACACAACGGAATGCTCGACATACGGCTGCAGATCGGTTGGATCGGATTCCTGCTGCTGTTGGCCGGCTACTACCTGCTTTTGAGTACTTCTCTCTCGCGTGCTCACAGCAGGACCGAGTACATCGCCATCGCCGCGCTGATGGTTCTCGTCTTCTCGATGGACTTGACGGAGTCGACGCTCTTCTTCGGCGCTATGTGGTTGATCGTGTGGGTCTTCCTGGCTCCGCACGGACCCTCCACACCCCGTTCACACGGTCCCCGCAGCGGCGAGCTGTCTATCGGTGGGGGCCGTACCGACAAGAACATCGCCAACAAATCCGTTTCGGCGCGAAGAGGAGGCGAGTGAGATGTACAAGTCATTCGATGTAACCCGCACGGAGACCGATGTGAGCCCGATGCCCGACGTTCGATCGGCGGCACCGAAAGCGTTGATGTTCCATGCGATCTATCGAAATCCGGGTGGTGAGGAACAGAGCTTCGCAAACGAGTCCAGGCTCCTCGAATCGATCGGATACGAGACGGTTCGGTGCACCACCGAAAACTCCAAGATCTCGCGGAGACCGTGGGCGGGCGCGGCGGCAGTGTTCAGCCCCCGGGTACTCGTCGATGCGTTGCGAATCATCCGCACGGAGCGTCCGGACATCGTTTACGTCAACAACCTCTGGCCGGCGTTTTCGGCTTCGTTGCTCGTGGCCGCAAGAGTCGCCGGAATTCCTACGCTGCAGGCGGTTCGGAACTATCGCCTGGTAACACCCTCGGCCAAGTTGCGCGCCGATGGCACGTGCACCGAATGCGGTTCCACCAACTACTTCACGAGTTGTGTCCGCAACGGATGCTACGGAAACAGCCGACTGCAAAGCCTTGTCTGCTACCTGAGCGCTGCGGCAGTCAAGCTCAGCGTCTTGGGGTGGAAGCAACACAGGTTCGTCGCAACGAGCGCGATGACAGCACGTCTGGTCGAGGGACGACTGATCGAATCCGACCGCGTCGTGATTCGTCCGAACTTCGGATTCGAAGAAAATGAACCCGAATTCCGGAGCAACGATTCGGTTGTGTGTGTCAGCCGACTGACACCCGAGAAGGGCGTCCTCGACTTGGTGCGTAACTGGCCGCAGGGCGTCGGAAGTCCCTCGCTCACAGTTCTCGGGGACGGACCGCAGTATGGCGAGATCTCCAGCTTGAGTGCAGCGCTCGACAACGTCACGATCGCCGGATTCACGTCACACGAAGATGTGATCGAGATACTCCGCCACAGTGCGGCGTCCGTGGTGCCATCTCAATGGGCAGAGCCCTTCGGACGCGTCGCGATCGAATCGATGTCGGTGGGTACCCCCGTCATCTACGCAACCAGCGGTGCACTCGCGGACATCGTCGGACCGGGGGGAACGCCCCTTCATTCCCTGGAAGAATCGTCGATCCGCGAGGCACTCGCACGGATCCTCGAAGCGGACGACCGATCCGCGATACGCAAATCCGCATATCGTCACTACGCGAGTCGCTTCACCTCGCGCAAGGCGGCGACGTCGATGCGTGAGCTCATCAACGAGGTGAGCTCGTGAACGATCGCACGCGGCATGTGACATTCATGGCGGATCAGGGACTTTCGAGCATCCTCACTTTTGTCGTTCTCACCTCGGTGGCACGACTCGGTGGTCCGATCGAAGTCGGCCAGGTTGCCGTCATTCAATCAGCGGGTTTGTTGGCACTGGCGCTGGGGCGAGCGATCGGCGTCGACGTCTGGCTCTCACGAGGAGCGAGGTCCGACGAGCGTCGGCCGGCTTTGGCCCCCACGATCGTGCTGGCGGCAGTATCGGTGACATCGGTGTGGGCACTGTTCCTGATCGCCGGGTCGGACTCGATGAATCTCACGGTATATGCCTTGGCCGCAGTTGGTTTCGTGATCTTCGACGTGATACGCACGATGTTGATGCACGATGGTGCGAGTTGGATCTCCGCGTCGATACAGATCGTGACACTCTCGTTCGTACTTATTGCAGCTTTCCTGGTCGAGAATCTGACACTTGCTCTCGTGACCTACACGGTCGGTGTCTTCGTTGCGCTCGCTCTCGGTCACGCATCCATGCGTCTGGTGCCGCCGGTGCCGTCGATCAGGTACTCGCGCACGCACCGATACAGATCCGTGCCGTTCGCGATCGAGATATTGATGGGATCAGCTGCGCAGCAGGCAATGTTCTTGATACTGACCGTGGTGGCATCGATCTCGATGATCGGTGAGATCAGAACTGCCCAGACACTGCTCGGTCCACTGTCCTTGATGTTCGCAGGTATCTCGCCGATCCTGATGCGCAAGTTCGGAAGTGGTGTCGAATCGATGAGCCCGAGCGAGTGCATGGCACTCGGTCGCCGAGTGGGATTGCGGATCTTCCTCGTCTCGATCGTCTGCGTTTCGCTGATCTGTCTCGTGCTCGAGATTCGGCTCTCGGGAGTTCGATTGACGGATCACCTGGTCGGGCCGCATTTCCCGAACTTGATGCCGGTCATTCTGCTGTGCGGACTGGCAGTGGCGTTCAACGGGATTCTTCTGGGTGTAGGAACGTCGATTCGAGTCGTGGACAAGACCGGAACGCTCAACACATTTCGCGCATTGCTGCTGCCGCTGCAGTTTCTGATCGTTCTCGGAGCGGGATTGTCCGACGATGCCGTCTATGTCGCAGGAGCATTGGCGGTATCGGCTGGTGTCAGTGCGAGCGTCGTGCTCCTGGTCTCGATGAACGACGTTTCTCGGCCGAAGGTTGGTCTCTCATGAAGGACCTGAGCGGCGTCATGGTCGCGATTTTGACGTACCGTCGCGAATCGGCACTTGCGCACTGCATTGACAGCGTCAGGGCGTCGATCGTGGCTGCCGGCGTTGCGGCCGAGATCGTGGTAGGCGACAACGATCCTGATTCCACCACACCGACATACGTCGTCGACGGGATCGAGCGACTGCATCTCGGCTTCGGCGGGGTATCGGCAGCGCGACGTGCACTCGTCGATCTCGCCAACGCGCGAGAACGTCGATACATCGTGTTCGTCGACGACGACGAATATGTCGAAGTCGACTGGCTGTCGAATCTCCTCACCTGCGCCGCAGTTTTCGACGCGGGTGCCGTGGCCGGTCCTGTGATTCCGGTGGGTCTGCCTACTTCAGAACTTCCATTGCACGCCCGTGTTCGCCACACCACCGGCACTCCGGTTGCGTCGGCAGGTGCTGGAAACCTGTTGTTGGACCTGAAGGCTTTGAACGGCTTGAACTTCAGTGACGATTGGGATCTACCTGGCGGCGAGGACACCGAGTTCACACTCCGGATGTGCGCCGGCGGTGTCCGGTTGCTGTGGTGCGACGAGGCAATTGCGTACGAACCCGTCGACGCGGATCGGCGTCGGGATTCCTGGCTCTTCGCACGATACGTCAACAACGGCCGGATCCTGGCGCTCTGTCAGGGACAACTCACCGCGCCGCACTTGGCGGTTCAGATCGTCAAGCGAGCTGCTCTCGTACTCGCAGCGGCCGTGGCGATACCTGTCGCCGTGTTCAGCCCGCGTGTCAAACGCGTCATTCTCGATCACGGTGCACGCAACATCGGGTGGTTCTCACAGCAATTCGACCACCGCGGTTCTCGGCTGCCGCGCGCACAGAGGCTGGAGGTAGCGCGATGACACGGTTGTTGATGACGGCATACGCCTGCGATCCGAATCAGGGGAGTGAGTCCGGGGCGGGTTGGGCGCTTCTCTCGGCGGCTTCCGAACTGTGTGAGTCGATCACGGTGGTGACTCGCTCCGGTGAGGCTCCCACGTTGGAATCCGCGTGTGAACAACTCGGTTGCGAAGTTCGAGTCGTGCGAATAGCGACGATGACCGCAGAAGAAGCCGGATCGTACGGTCGATACCTCCGATGGCTCTGGCACACTTCACTGTTCGTTCGGCGTGAAGCGGCACACTTCGACGTCCTGCACCACGCAACGTTCGCCTCCGACTGGCTGCCCCCACCGGTGCTGTTCGGTGGAGTCGGTGGCAAACGACTCGTGTGGGGGCCTGCCGGCGGAAACACCTACCCGCCGATGTCACTCGCCAGGAGTGTCGGTATGCGATACCTGACCACCACGGCTGTTCGCACCTGTTCGACGAAAGTCGTACGGGCACTGACCCACATCTTCGTGTCCGGGCGCGTCGACACCTTCATCGCGATGAACTCCGACAGCGGCCGCGGGGCCCCGCGAGCCTGCGACGTCGTCGTCCAGCCCAATTGCGTTCTGGACTACGACGGAATCGAAGTTCAACCGGTACCCAGACCGAAACGAAAACTGCTCTTTGTGGGAAGGCTGTTGCAGTACAAGGGGATCGACCTGATACTCGACGCGCTCGAGCATCTCGGTACCGATTGGTCCATGACCTTTGTCGGGGAAGGGCCCGCGCGAGCGCGAATCGAGAAGTCGCTGCCCTACCGGCGCGGTCAGATCACGCTTCACGGGTGGCGCGACAGATCGGAAGTGATGAGGGAGATGGGGGCCTCCTCGGCCTTGCTCTTCCCGAGCATGCACGATTCCGGCGGTTGGGTGGCCGCCGAAGCTGCCGCGGTGGGCCTCCCGGTGGTCTGTTTGGATCTCGGCGGTGTACCGACTCTGGCCGGTCGGAACGCCGTGGCGATTCCGGTTGCGCCGACATCCACGCTTCCCGCGCGTATTGCTCGATCGATTGTCGAGACCGAGCTTTCTCTCTTTGAACCGCAACGTGATTGGACTCGATCCCGGTTGGAATCGATCTTGTCGCGCAGTTACGGCCAGTGCAATGAACGTCAACAAACGAACTCGGAAAAGTGGTGAGACAGATGAGCAGTCCGTTCGAGGTCATCGAGGTGGGTGGTATTCCGTTTGCCGCGACCAATCTCGAGGGAGCTACCGATTGGGTAGTCAACGAGAGGCGGGAGGGGGTGGGAACCGGAGTCTCCGTGAGGTTGTCGAATTCCTACTGCGTGTCGGCGGCACACAATGATCGCGACTACTCCGCAGTGCTGAAAGGCCCAGGGGTGAACTTCGCAGACGGAACTCCGGTCAGCTGGGTCATGCGGTTGACAGGTGGCGGTGCCATTTCCGATCAGATTGGTGTGCGACCAGTTCGCGGTCCGTCGTTCTTCGAGGCCACGCTGGACAAGGGACGCCGCTACGGCCTTCGTCACCATTTTGTCGGCACGACAGAAGAGACGTTGAGTCTCTTGACAGATCGAGTAGAGGAGTTGTACCCGGGCATCAAGGTGGCCGGCACTTATGCGCCACCGTTTGCCGAGTTCAGCAAGGAGTTCGTCGACGACATCATCACGAAGGTCGGTCCGTCGTCGCCGGACATCGTGTGGGTCGGTTTGGGTGCACCCAAGCAGGATTTTGTCACGAAGGCGATAGCAGACCGAACCGACTACGTGGCCGTCGGAGTGGGTGCCGCCTTCGATTTCCTGGCGGGAACTGTTTCCGAAGCACCAACTTTCGTCCAGAACTCGGGTTTCGAGTGGCTGTATCGACTTGTGGCGGAACCCAAACGTCTGTGGCGACGCTACCTGTTCGGTAACTCGACTTTCCTCCGGCTGGCATCACGTGACATACGAAATGTCTTCGGCCGTTCGGGGGGACGCACATGAGCGAGATCAAGACCGCCGAGCGATTCGGAGGAATACGGACCACAACCGTGGATTCGCAACCATCAGGCGGGCTGTCCCGCAACGGAAGGAACGCAGGATGAAACGCGCACTGATTACCGGAATCACGGGGCAGGACGGCTCTTACCTCGCCGAGTTGCTGCTCTCCAAAGGCTATGAGGTTCACGGACTGATCCGTAGATCTTCGACGTTCAACACTTCGAGGATCAACCACATCTACGTGGACCCGCACGATGCAGGTGCTCGACTCTTTCTTCACTACGGTGACCTCAGTGACGGAGCGCGTCTGGTGACGCTGCTCGCGCAGATCAAGCCGGACGAGGTGTACAACCTCGCTGCGCAGTCTCACGTCAGAGTGAGCTTCGACGAACCCGAACACACCGGGAACACCACCGGCGTCGGGTCGATCCGACTACTCGAAGCGGTTCGGATGGCCGGACTCGACTGCCGGTTCTACCAGGCGTCGAGCTCCGAGATGTTCGGTGCGACACCACCACCGCAGAACGAGGAGACACCGTTCTACCCTCGCTCGCCCTACGGTGCGGCGAAGGTGTACTCGTACTGGATCACCAAGAACTATCGTGAGGCGTACGGGATCTTCGCCGTGAACGGAATTCTGTTCAATCACGAGTCCCCCAGGCGTGGTGAGACATTCGTGACGCGGAAGATCACGCGCGCAGTCGCACGTATCAAGGCGGGTATCGAGGATCACCTGTACATGGGCAATCTCGATGCGATTCGCGACTGGGGATACGCGCCGGAGTACGTGGAGGGAATGTGGCGCATGCTGCAGGTCGACGAGCCTGAGGATTTTGTGCTCGCCACCGGTGGCAACTACTCGGTGCGCGACTTCCTCGCCGTCGCTTTCGAACATGCAGGTCTGAACTGGGAAAACCACGTTCGATTCGACGAACGGTATCTTCGGCCGACCGAGGTGGACGCACTGATCGGGGATCCGAGTCATGCCGAGCGCAAGCTCGGTTGGAAGGCCGGCGTCCACACACCCGAACTGGCCCGGATCATGGTCGACGCAGACGTCGAAGCGCTCGAGCACGAAGGGCGACCGTGGATCGACACTCCGGCACTTCCCGACTGGTTGGCGACGCGATGAGTGATTCGTTCGCGCCGCGACCCCTCGATCGAGACGCACCGTTCTACGTGGCTGGACACCGAGGTTTGGTCGGCTCTTCGGTGTGGCGACACCTGGAATCTGTCGGCTTCTCCAGGTTGCTCGGAAAGACGTCGGCCGAACTCGATCTACGTGACCGGGAAGCTGTTTTCGATTTCTTCGCCCGCGAAAAGCCGACCAATGTGATCCTCGCAGCGGCAAAAGTTGGTGGGATTGCGGCGAACAGCACGTTCCTCGTCGACTTCCTGTCGGAGAATCTGCGCATCCAGGTGAACGTGCTCGACGCCGCCCTCGCGCACGGCGTCGAGCGTCTCCTGTTCCTCGGATCATCGTGCATTTACCCGAAATTGGCGCCGCAACCGATCAAGGAGGAATACCTCCTCACCGGTCATCTCGAGCCGACCAACGACGCCTACGCAATTGCAAAGATCGCGGGAATACTCCACGTCCAAGCTGCCAGGCGGCAGCATGGTCGCCCCTGGATCTCGGCTATGCCCACCAACCTGTACGGCCCGGGAGACAATTTCTCGCCACGCGGATCGCACGTACTTCCCGCACTCGTTCGGCGTTACGACGAGGCGCAGTCGTCCGCAGTCCAGTCGGTTGTCAACTGGGGGAGTGGCAACCCGCGCCGTGAATTCCTGCATGTCGACGATCTGGCGTCGGCGTGTCTACATCTGCTCGAAAACTACGACGGTGCATCGCATGTCAACGTCGGAACCGGCGAGGATCACACAGTTCGTGAGATCGCTTCGATAGTCGCCGCGGAGGTCGGATACACCGGAGAGACGCGGTGGGACACCTCGAAGCCGGACGGAACGATGCAGAAACTTCTGGACGTGAGCATGATTCGTGAACTCGGGTGGCGGCCGACGATCGGATTACGCGAGGGTATCGCGTCGACAGTCTCGTGGTACCGCGACAACATCGGTGCCGTACGCACCTGAATCGCTTTTCCCATCAACACACTTCGCACACTCTCGAGAAAGCAGATCGAGCAACATGAGCACTCGCATAGCAGTATTCGGCACGGGATACCTGGGCGCGACACACGCGGCCTGTATGGCCGAACTCGGTCACGAGGTCCTCGGAGTGGATGTCGATGCGGCAAAGCTGGAGAAACTGGCAGCAGGTGAAGTTCCGTTCTACGAGCCAGGGTTGGGCGAGGTCCTACGAAGAAACATCGATCGAGGGCGACTGAAGTTCACGTCGTCGTACGAGGAAGCCGCAGAATTTGCGGACGTGTTCTTCCTCGGCGTCGGGACGCCGCAGAAGAAGGGCGAGTTCGCCGCGGACATGACCTACGTGGACGCGGTGATCGAGACTTTGGCACCGCTGCTCACCAAACCCTCGGTCATCTTCGGCAAGTCCACGGTGCCGGTGGGAACCGCGGAACGGCTCGGTAAGCGCGCGCGGGAACTGGCACCGATCGGTGACGGCGTCGAAGTCGCGTGGAATCCCGAGTTTCTCCGTGAAGGATTTGCCGTCCAGGACACGTTGCACCCGGACCGGCTGGTGCTCGGGGTCGATCGAAATGTCCGCGGTCGGGCAGAATCTGTTGCGCGCGAAGTTTATGCAGAGCTCATCGATGAGGGGATTCCGTTTCTTGTCACGGACCTTGCGACGGCGGAGTTGGTCAAAGCGTCGGCGAATGCTTTCCTGGCCACGAAGATCTCGTTCATCAACGCGATCTCCGAAGTGTGCGAGGCCGCGGGCGCCGACGTCACGGTGCTCGCCGACGCGATCGGGCACGACGTTCGGATCGGACGTCGATTCCTCAACGCGGGAATTGGTTTCGGCGGAGGATGTTTGCCGAAGGACATCCGTGCCTTCATGGCCCGCGCCGGGGAACTCGGTGCCGACCAAGCACTGACGTTCCTGCGCGAAGTCGACAACATCAATATGCGCAGACGTACCCGAATGGTCGAATTGGCTCGGGAGGCATGCGGGTCGCTGCTCGGCGCGCGAGTTGCAGTTCTGGGTGCCGCATTCAAGCCTGACTCGGACGACGTTCGTGACTCGCCGGCACTCAATGTCGCGGGTCAGATTCAGCTCCAAGGTGCCGCAGTGAATGTGTACGACCCGAAGGCCATGGACAATTCGCGCGCGCTCTTCCCGACACTGACCTACTCGGCAAATGCGTTGGAGGCCTGTGAAGGTGCCGATGTCGTCCTGGTATTGACCGAGTGGCCCGAATTCTTGAAGTTGCAACCGTCTGATCTCGACTCGGTGGTTCGCAAGAAAGTGATCGTCGACGGGCGTAATTGCCTGTCGCCAGCCGGCTGGCGAGGCGCGGGTTGGACATACCGCGGATTGGGACGTCCGTGAGCACAGGGCATGGTGCCTGCTGCAGTTGATCGATATCGAAGTTGAGAAAGCCCGGTTCGCCCTAGCGGCCTGACCGGCAACAACCGCTCAGACCCGCAGTGGGCATGCGTGAGCCGAAGGAGACATCAAGATGGAAATAATCGACTACCTCAAGATATTACAAGCCAGGTGGCGGACAGTCGCGGTCGTAACCGTGCTCGGAATCCTGGGAGCACTTGGTGCGTCCCTTCTTTCGACACCGATCTACCAGGCCTCGACCCGGTTGTTCGTGTCGACGTCGGCGGGAACCTCGGTCAACGAGGCACTTCAAGGTAGCCAGCTGTCGCAGCAGCGAGTTCTGTCGTATACAAAACTTCTGACGGGTCGAACGCTCGCACAGCGGACGATCGACGAACTGGGGCCGAGAGTGGTCGGCGGGATGTCGGCTGACGAGTTGGCCTCCAAGGTCACTGCAACGTCGGCGCCCGACACTGTGTTGATCGACCTCGCGGTCAAGGACGCGTCACCGGAACTCGCACGCGAGATCGCGAACACTCTCTCATCCGAATTCGTCGCATTGGCAAAGGAACTGGAGACACCCGAGAACGGCGGAACACCGCCTGCACGTGTGGTGGTCGAGCAGCAAGCTCAAGAGCCGACTGTTCCCGTGTCACCCAAGACTTCGCGCAACCTCGCGCTCGGAGCAGTGGCGGGACTGCTGTTGGGGATCGCTCTTGCGCTGATTCGCGATCGACTCGACAACACGGTGAAGGATCGTCGAACAGTGGAAGAGATCGCGGGTTCGGCGATGGTGGGCACGATCCCGTTCGACAAGGATGTCGAAGTCAACCACGCGATTGCTTTCAGTGAAGGTAATTCCGTGAGTGCCGAAGCGTTCCGCGAATTGCGCACCAACCTTCAGTTCCTCGAAGTCGATCACCCACCTCGCGCGATTGTCGTCACGAGTTCGCTTCCCTCCGAAGGTAAGACAACCACGGCAGTGAACATCGCATTGGTCTTGGCAGAGGCAGGTAAATCGGTCTGTCTGATGGAAGGTGATCTCCGGAAGCCGCGGGTATCGAAGTACCTGGGATTGATCGGGAGCGTCGGTGTCAGTTCGGTACTCTCAGGTCAAGCGACCCTGGATGACGTGCTGCAGCCGACCGAATTCGCCGGGCTGACCGTGCTGGCCTCGGGACCGATCCCGCCGAACCCGAGCGAACTGCTCGGCACGGACACGGCCAAACACGTTCTGGAGGAGCTGCGGGCGCGATACGACTACGTCGTCATCGACGCCTCTCCGTTGCTACCCGTCACGGACGCTGCAGTTCTGGCTGCCATGTCGGACGGCGCTCTGGTGATCGCCCGACACGGCTCCACGAAGCGTGATCAACTGGCGCGCGCCGTCGGAAACCTGCAGAGCGTGGGAGCGCACGTCCTGGGCACTGTCATCACGATGACGCCGTCTCGAGGACGTAATGCGTACGAGTACAGCTATTCCTACGAATCGGACAAGTCGCTACCGCAGTTGACCGCGGTGACTTCGCTCAGCCCTCACCGAAGCGAAGTCGGCTGAGCAGCGGGCCCACGAGATCGGCGATCTGAAGTCCGATCTCGTGAAAGATGCTCTCCTCCTTACCCATCGGGTCCGTGACGTCCTCGGGCTCGGGGGCACGAAAACGGGGTCGGGCGGCGGCGAGATCGTCGACACTGCCGGCGTCGGCGAGCGTGGCCAACCGTGCGGCCTCTCGAAGGGTGAAGGTGCGCTTCAGTCGGGTCGGAGCCATCGCCAGGACTTTGTCCCGGTGACTTTCGGTCATCGTGAGAATGAGATCGGCTTCCGCAGCCAGCGCCGTCGTCAGACGCCGGGCTTGAAAATCTCCGGGGTCGCCGCCGAGATCCGCGAGAACCCGTGCCGCTGTCGGCTCGATCGGGTGTCCGACCATCGCCCGGGTGCCGGCACTCGAAGCGGTGAATCCGGTGGCCCCGGCTTCGGCGGCATAGGCACGCGCGAGGCGTTCACCGGTAGGTGATCGGCAGATATTTCCCGTACAGACAAAGAGAACGTGCATGGCAGAAGCATAGGTCGCAGGCGCGACGCACTCGTCGTACGCCCGATGTTGGTTTCGCGCCCACCTCGCGTACGCGTATCGGAAAGTTCGGGCGCATACCAACAACACATGAAAATGACCGTGTTCGGAACGGGATACCTGGGGGCGACCCACGCAGTGTGTATGGCTGAACTGGGCCACGACGTGCTGGGAGTCGACATCGACCAGTCCAAGGTCGACAAGTTGTCTCGGGGGGAGGTCCCGTTCTTCGAGCCGGGCCTGACCGAAATGCTCGAGAAGAATCTGGGGGCTGGTCGGCTCCGGTTCACGACGTCCTACGCCGACGCCGCGGAATTCGCCGACATTCATTTTGTCGGGGTGGGGACTCCGCAGAAGAAGGGGGAGTACGCCGCGGATCTGAGTCACGTTCATTCGGTGATCGACATGTTGGCGCCGTTCCTTCTACGGCCTTCGCTTATCGTCGGCAAGTCGACCGTCCCGGTGGGCACGGCTGCGGCTCTCGGCGAGCGACTGCGGGCCACTGCGCCCGCGGGTGGCGCCGTCGAGGTGGCCTGGAATCCGGAGTTTCTGCGTGAGGGGCACGCCATCGCGGACACCCTGAGCCCTGATCGGTTGGTTCTGGGGGTTGATCGTGATCGACCGGGAAATGCCGAAGGTGTTCTTCGTGAGGTGTACGCCGAGATGTTAGGTGCGGGGGTGCCGTTCCTCGTGACCGATCTGGCTACATCCGAGTTGGTCAAAGGATCTGCGAATGCGTTTCTCGCGACCAAGGTGTCCTTCATCAACGCGATTGCGGAGGTGTGTGAGGCCACCGGCGCCGACGTCTCGATGTTGGCGGACGCTCTGGGATACGACGACCGGATCGGCAGGCGGTTTCTGAATGCGGGGTTGGGGTTCGGCGGTGGTTGCCTGCCGAAGGACATTCGGGCATTCATGGCACGCGCCGGCGAGTTGGGTGTAGACCAAGCGCTGTACTTTCTTCGTGAGGTCGACAGCATCAACATGCGGCGACGAACAAAAGCAGTGGAACTGGTGACGGCAGCCTGCGAAGGCGGTTTGCTGGGAGCTAACGTGTCGGTGCTCGGGGCGGCATTCAAACCCGAATCCGACGATGTTCGCGATTCGCCTGCGCTGAACGTGGCGGGAATGATGCAGCTTCACGGGGCGGCAGTTACCGTCTTCGATCCGAAGGCGATGGACAATTCTCGCCGACTGTTTCCCACCCTGCACTACGCAACCTCCACGTCAGACGCCTGTAAGAATGCTGATGTCGTTTTGATCGCGACCGAATGGGACGAGTTCGCCTCACTCGTGCCTGCCGATCTGGAACCCCTTGTTCGTCGACGCGTGATCGTCGACGCCAGAAATTGCCTCGATCCGAAGGTCTGGCGTGCTGCCGGATGGAACTATCGCGGATTAGGTCGCTAGGTCAAACGTCCAGGTTGCGAAAAAGTAGCTGCATCTGGCTGTTAGATGCGACGCGCGAACCTCGCGGACCACCCCTAGTGGGTAGACTTCCGGCCGGGGAATGACGGGGTCTGCTGACAAGACCCGTCCACGGTCGACGAAGGTGGATCATGAACTTGGTTTTGGGCGTGACGGTGGGAGCCAGCGCTGTGCGTTTGGCGCGACCGGGGACGCCTGACCACAGCGGTCCGGTGTTTCGATCGAGATCGGTTGAGTGGGGGCGGGACGTCCCGGAGGACATCGCTGCAGAAGCGACCCGAGTGGCGTTGTCCGAGAATGCCGAACTCAGCAGTCATACGGTCGTCGTCTACCGGGATCAAGCGCAAGCCGGTGCACTCCAGACCGCGTTCGAACAGAAAGGTGTCGACAACTTCGAGTTGGTTCCCGAAGTTTCGGCGACGCTCCGGATGCTCGAGGAACCCGGTGCGCTGACCGACCAGAACACGCTTGTCGTCGTCGACATGGGTAGTTCGGGATCGACGATCAGCGTTGTGGACAGGCATACGAGGTCTACCGTCGTGACCGCTCGGTCGACTCGGGTCAGCGGAGACCACTTCGACGACCTCGTCTACTCCGACCAAACGGTGCGTCGCCGAATTGCGACGCCGGCCGACCCGGGCGGCGACTCCGAACTGCAGGCGCGATGCCGACTTGCCAAGGAACAGCTGTCCACACGGAGCGCCGTGTGCCTGCCCGGCCCTGGTGGGCTTCTCTTGCTGTCGCGGGAAGTCTTCGATTCCCTGGTCATCACGTCGGTGGAGGCATTTGCGCGAGAAATACGCGAGGTCATCGCTACGTCCGGCCGCAACCCGGACGCGATTGTCCTCATCGGCGGCGGCGCGCGCGTCCCGATCGTGCGGGCGACTCTCGCGGCGTGGCTCGATTGCCCCGTCATCGCGCCCGAGCAGCCTGAACTGGTGACCGCACAAGGTGCTGCGCTGATCGCGGAGTTGTCCGTGACGCCGTCGTCACGCCCGGTCGCTGCGCCGGTTCAGGTCCCGGCGGTGGCGCCGATCTTCGCGCCTTATCCGATTCACACACCGGCGGAGGTGCCCGTCCCGGTACAGGCGTTCAGCCATGGAGGAGTCGCGACGCTCCCCGAATCGGAGCGACCGAAAGCTGCGCCGGAGGTTGCTGCCGAGGTGAAGTCTGTTCCGCAGGAACAGGGGTCGAGTCCGTACGCTGCGGAACTGCCGCAGCCACGACCGAACCGACACGAGCAACGATTCGACCAAAGTGCAGATTTTGTCGTCACTGACAGTGAACCGGTCACGGACGGGTTCGGGGCCGAGCAGGACGCCGATACCGTGGCCGTGATGGTTGACGCCCAGGCGTACTCGGCAGTGCGCGAAGACAAGGGAGTCGGAGCAGGGACCGCACACCCGTCGTGGCTCGCCGGAACACAGACTGTGGAAACCACATCCACCGAGCCCAGGAATCCACTGCGTTTTGCCGGCCTCGGCGCCGGTGTGATCGCGGCAGTCGTCATCGTCGGACTGGGGTTGGGCTACGGCGGAAAGGTCTTCGGAGACTCCGAACAAGCCGGACCTGTGGCAACCGACGTGACTACGACAGCCCCGACGACCACGACCACTCCGCCGGCGCCGACCACAACGACGCCGCCTCCGACTACGACCGAGGAAGCCCCACCCGTCGTCGAGGCACCGCCGGTTGTGCAGGACACCTACGTGCCGCCGGCGCCAGCACCTGCGCCTCCGCCGCCCGCGATCTACATTCCCGGACTGCCGCCGATTCTGTTGCCGGTCCTTCCTCCGATTCCTGGACTCTGAGGCCCGGCCCTCAGCGTTTGGAGTGGCGTCCACCTGAAGTCGAACCGGCCTGGACCGCACTACCGGGTGGCCGCGCAAGAATCACGGCGATGGCAGTGGTGAGCGGAACCGAAAGAGCCAGAGCTATTCCGCCGACCGCGGACCTTACGATTTCGATCGCGACGGCGTCACCGACCAAAACGTCCTGAAGCGGGCGCCCGCTGACACTGAAGAGCAGCAGCAACGGCAGAGCCCCGCCCGCGTACGCGAGAACCAAGGTGTAGACCGTGCTGGCGATGTGATCGCGTCCGACCCGCATCGCACCGCTGAAGACTTTTCGGCGGGACGCATGCTTGTCGAGTTCGGCCAACTCGAACGCCGAGGATGCCTGGGTGATGGTGACGTCGTTGAGGACGCCCAGTGAGCCGATGATGAATCCCGCCAACAGCAGGCCGGTGATGTCTATGTGCTCGATGTACGTCTGAACATTGGTGTTCTGCTCTTCGGACAGGCCGGTGAGATGAGTCAGTTCGATACAGAGGTAGGAGAGAACGGCAGCGAGCACCATCGCGGCGAGGGTGCCCAGCAATGCCGAACTGGTTTTCAACGAGACGCCATGCGCCAGATAGAGAACCGCGTACAAGATCACCGCCCCGGCGACCAGTGCAACGGGTATTGCAGGCTTGCCGTCCAGTAAGGCGGGGAGGAGAAATCCGACGACAACGCCGAAGGCGATCACCAGGCCGACAAGTGCGCGCAATCCGCGCCACCGCGCAACGGCGATGATGACGACGGCAAACGCGATGACGATCAGCGCCAGCGGGAGTCCACGCGAATAGTCCTCGAAGGAGTACTGCGTATTGCCGTTCGGGTCCGTCTGACGCACGAGTCGAATGTGGTCACCCACGCGAAGGTCCGGCTGACCGGCACCTGGAATGACCTCGAGCAATGTCTTTGTTCCGGCATTAGGCCCGGATTCGATATCGACGATACTTCGCTGACATTGATAGGCAGAGGTGGGTGGCGGTTGCGGTGCGCCGACGAATACCCTTCCAGCGGAGGAGCTTCCGCAGTCGCCGAGGTCCTGCATCGTGACAGTGCCCGCTTCGGTTTCCACCGAGCTGCCGTCGGCGTTCTGAAACGGGAGCGGGACGGGAATGGTGTTCTTGTCCGGCCACAGCGCGATTGCTGCTGCGACGACGACCATACCGATGACGACGAGCAAGCCGATGACGACGCGGGATGCGGTGGGCCCGATCTGAATGGGTCCGCCGTGGCCGTGGCCGTGACTCATCGGAAACGGAGTGTCGGACTGGGGATTTGCACCGGTGCAATGTTATCGGCTCCGAAGCGGATGATCAGCTTCTGTGGATAGTGTCGATCGACGGCATTGTTGATCAACGGCAGTGTCGGCACAGGCAATAACCGGGAGAGAAGTACCGGAATGTGAAAACTGGGATTGGTCGAGCTGGGTGGCGGGGAACAGGGGGGGTTGTCCCCGCCACCAACCTGGTATCCACAGGGGGGGGAGGGATACCAGGTGCTCGCGGCACCGAAGTGCTGATAACTAATGTACCCAATTTCAAACCGATTTGGCGCGTTGTCCAACTACCAATTTCACAACGAATCACGTACCGGTTGGACCGTTTTCACATCAGGGCAGGTCACTAATTAGTTAAAGTGTCAATCAAACCGCGTGGTTTGCGAAATATGTGACCAAGGTCGCACAAATGCCCCGCCGTTTTACGTTTACGGGGCATTTGTACAACGAATTGTTTACTCGATTTCGCCCGGATTCGGCCGGAGAATCTACTGCTTGTAACTGGTGAGGAAGTTGCCGAATCGTTCGATGGCCACGGCAAGATCTCGGGCCCACGGGAGCGTCACGATTCGAAGGTGATCGTGGTTCGGCCAATTGAATCCGGTGCCCTGAACCATCAGGATCTTCTCCTGGAGAAGCAGGTCCTGAACCAACTTCTCGTCGTCGTGGATCTCGTAGACGTTCGGATCCAGACGAGGGAACGCGTAGAGCGCGCCGCGAGGCTTGACGCACGAGACACCAGGAATCATGTTCAGCCGCTCCCATGCGACGTCGCGCTGCTCGAGGAGGCGGCCGCCGGGCAGGATCAGGTCCTCGATGCTCTGGTGTCCGCCGAGGGCGACCTGAATGGCGTGCTGTCCGGGGACATTAGGGCACAGCCGCGTCGACGCCAGGAGATCGAGCCCCTCGAGGAAGCCGGCCGCATGATCCTTCGGTCCGGTGATCGCCACCCAGCCGGAGCGGTAGCCCGCGACACGGTAGGCCTTCGAGAGGCCGTTGAACGTCAGGCACAGCAGATCAGGGGCAAGCGTCGCCAGTGAGATGTGCTTTGCGTCGTCATAGAGGATCTTGTCGTAGATCTCGTCGGCGAGCAGCAGAAGCTGATGCTTGCGCGCCAGATCGACCAACTGCTGCAGAACTTCCATCGAGTAGACCGCACCCGTGGGATTGTTCGGGTTGATGACGAGGAGAGCCTTGGTCTTGTCGGTGATCTTGGATTCGATATCGGCGATATCGGGATTCCAGTCGTTGGCCTCGTCGCAGAGGTAATGGACGGGTGTGCCGCCGGACAAGCTCGTCATCGCCGTCCACAACGGGTAGTCGGGCGCTGGGATCAGCACCTCGTCGCCGTTGTTGAGGAGAGCTTGCATGGTCATCGTGATCAGCTCGGAAACACCGTTGCCGAGGTAGATGTCGTCGACGTCGAGCTCGGGGAAGCCGGGAACCAGCTCGTATCGCGTCACGATCGCGCGCCGCGCCGACAGAATGCCCTTGGATTCCGAATAGCCCTGCGCATAGGGCAGAGCAGCAATCATGTCCCGCATGATCACATCGGGAGCATCGAATCCGAACGGTGCCGGGTTGCCGATGTTGAGCTTGAGGATCCGGTGCCCTTCCGCCTCCAACCGGGCGGCGTGCGCGTGCACCGGTCCACGGATTTCGTACAGGACGTTCTGGAGCTTCGACGACTGCTCCAGCTCGCGCTGCGGCTGACGATGGCGGGCGGGTTCTGGTGTGCTCACGACTTACATGATCCCACCACTGTGCAAGTGCATTGTCGGGGACCGTCTCGCACGACCCGTTGGCTATTGTCGAGCGATGACCCCGAGCGAGCAGATTGCAGCCCCGTACGGATCGTGGACTTCGCCGATCACAGCAGCTGATCTCGCTGCAGGCGGGCACCCAGTCGAGGGCGGACGATACGTCGGCGACGAGATCTGGTGGGCCGAACTCCGGCCGACCGAGAGCGGTCGGACGTCGATCCGTCGGTCTGGTCTCGACAACCAACCCGTCGACATTCTCCCCGCGCCGTGGAACGCGCGGACCAGGGTTCACGAGTACGGCGGTGGCGCCTGGACCGTTACGGAGTCCGGGAAACTGGTCTTCAGTGAATTCTCCGATCAGCGTGTGTACGTTCTCGACGGCGTCACTCCGCGGGCTCTGACGCCCGCACCGGAGTCGCCGGCCGCGCTGCGGTACGCGGACCTGCAGATCGTGAACGGCGAGGTGTGGGCGGTTAGGGAGGCGCACGCTGTCGACGGGACGATCACTCGCGACATCTGTGCGATACCGCTGGACGGCTCCGGTGAGATTCGCTCGATCGTCGGCGGCTCCGATTTCCTCTCCTCGCCGAGGCTTTCGCCGAGCGGAACCAAGATCGCCTGGATCGCGTGGGATCATCCCCAAATGCCCTGGGACGGTACCGAACTTCGGGTCGCTCCACTCGTCGACGGCGTCGCGCAAGCGTATTCCGTGCTGGTCGGTGGATCCGAAGAGTCTGTCCTGCAACCGGAGTGGATCACCGACGACGAGCTCTACGCAATCAGTGATCGCAGCGGCTGGTGGAACATCTATCGCGTCGGCGCCGAGATCACCCCGATCTGCCCGACGGATGCGGATTTCGGTGGGCCGCAATGGCGATTCGGCGCGCGCTGGTTCGTCGAACTCGACAACGGACACCTTCTCACCGCACGCACCGTGGGAACCGACACACTGGCGGTACTCGACCCGGCGTCGGGAGAACTGCGCGACATCGCGATCCCTGGCGTCACCAGCATCGGCCTCATGCAGGTCCGTGGAGACCGGCTGCTGCTCACCTCGGGCGGAGCAAAGCTGGCGGGTGCGCTACGTGAATTGAACCTCGGTACCGGCGAACTCGAAGAAATCCGTTCTTCGGTCGAAGAATTGCCCGAGTCCGCCTATCTCCCGGAAGCGCGGGCCGTCGTCGCCCACGGACAGGGGCGAGAAGTGCATGCCGTCGCGTATCCGCCGCGCAGTCCGCGATACAAAGGTCTCGACGGTGAACTGCCGCCGTACGTCGCGTTTGTTCACGGTGGCCCGACGGCGCACGTAGCACCGGCACTGAACCTCGTCTACGCCTTCTTCACCAGCCGCGGAATCGGCGTCGTCGACGTGAATTACGGAGGGTCGACCGGTTACGGACGGGAGTATCGCAACCGACTGCGCGGACAGTGGGGCGTCGTCGACGTGCAGGATGTCGTCACCGCCGTCACCGGGTTGGCCGAGCAGGGACTTGCCGATCCGGCCCGCCTTGCCATCGAGGGCGGATCTGCCGGTGGATGGACCGTTCTGGCCGCGCTGACAACCTCCGACGTGTTCGCTTGTGGTGCTTCCTATTTCGGCGTGGCCGAACTGGACCTGTTCGTGCAGGAAACTCACGATTTCGAATCGCGCTACGTCGACGGTTTGATCGGCCCGTTGCCGGAATCTGCCGACCTGTACGCGGAACGTGCTCCGCTCAACAACGTCGACGGGTTGAACTGCCCGGTGTTGCTGCTCCAGGGTCTCGACGATCCGATCGTGCCACCCTCGCAGGCGGAGCGATTCCGAGATGCTTTGGTGGCCAAGGGAATTCCGCACGCGTACCTGGCATATGAGGGTGAATCCCACGGATTCCGCAAGCAGTCGACCATCATCAGCTCACGTAACGCCGAGTTGTCCTTCTACGGGCAGGTACTAGGATTCACCCCACCCGGCATTCCGGCACTGGAGCTGTGGGAGCCGGCTAGTACCTGACCGGCCCGCGCGAGAAGGCCGCCGTGATCCGACCTGCCACGACCGACGGAGTCGACAGGTCGGACCAGGTCCACCTCGCGACCTGCCAACCTGCGTCACGGAGCCGGTCTTCGCGGAGTTTCTCGTTCCAGAGCACGTCCTCGGCGCTGCGACCGGCGGGCACCAGTCGGCCGTACTTGATGCGACCGTCGAACTCTCCGACAGTGCACTGTTCACGCCACAGGAAGTCGACGCGACCGATCAGCCCGCGAGCGTCGCGGATTTCGACCTGGGGCTCGGGGAGCGGCAAGTGCTCGCGGATGAACAGCGCGAGGCTGCGTGATTCGCCGACGCTTTCGAGACGGGAGTCCATCGCAGCGAGGGCGTGAAGCGCGTGTCGATGTCGCGGGTGGTTCGGGCTGAGCGCAATCGAGTCCGTAAGCGCTTCCGTCGTCAATGACGACCGGCGCAGTGCTGAATTACCAACCACGAGAGCCTGTTCGAAAGGCAGCACTCTGGCGAGATCGGCAACGGTGCGAGCCGGAGTCGTGACGCGTAGACCATCGACTTCGGTGATCTCGTTGTCCGTCAGCGATGTCGAGTGCACGTGACGTCGAGCGGACTTTCGGCCACCACCTCGCCGGTTCCGGGACAGGTGGACGACCTCGAGCGGAGTGTTCCAGAGTTCGAAACCGTGCAGCACCGCAGCCGAGATGTGGCTGACAGCGGCACCGGATGAAGCGGCGCAGGCCACGGCCTCGGTCCGCAATCGATGTCGTCCGTATGCGTCGAGGCGGGACAGGTGGCCGCTGTCCACGTACGCACCACGATGGATTCTGGCCCAGGTTCCACTGGCGCAGGCCTGCCGGATCTCGGCATCGGTGCGACCGATCGAAAGTTGGTCCGGCCTGCGGATGATATGTGTCTGTTCCCCCATGTCGATCGATCTTGGTGCACGTGGCGACGAGAGGGAAGTGGTGATCCGGAGGTTGTGGATAAGTTCGAGTGAGCACCACTTGTCCACAGTGCGAACTGGTTTCACCCCGTTGGAGGGGGTGTTGAGTAAACGAAAACGGTGCCAGGTTCTTGACGTTGCGCCCGGGTGTTCCTTGCGTTCGGAGCGTTTGCGTGCCACGCTGTAGAACTATGACTACAGGAAAGGCGGACACCGCCACCGTCGCGTGAGCGCCGCACCGATTCGCTCGTCGTCATCACGTCGAGCGACATTGCCCGAGAACTTCAAATTCTTCGACGAAGACAGTCCGGCCCTGGAAAAGATCCGCGACGTTTGGCTCGAACGCGGATTGTGTACTCGTCCTGCTGATCGAAACACCGCAGAATCCTCTGTCTCGCAACTATATCGGCGGTCCGGATTCCCGAAACCGGAGTTCGTCTGGGTTCCGTCTCCCCGTGCCGGTTCGGACCTGATCGTCACCGAAGGACTGTCGACCAAGATGTCCTTGGACGGCGCCGGACTCGACTGCGCATCTGGGTATATCGCGAGCATGTTTGCGGCATCGCGCCGACGCATGGACGCGCGAATCGAATGTCGGAGAACCTGCTGGCAGATAGAACGCCGGCAGAGGGAGCGCCTGATCAGGGCATCCGTTTGGGAATCGTTGCACACCACGCTGTTCGACGGCGTCGCAGCTGCGATACGAACGATGTTGACCCCGGTGGCCGGCAGGGTGACCTGGTACGGACAGCAAGAAGCCCATCGAATCGCGTACTACGACACGTTCCGCCGATATGGTCTTGCGACATTCGATTCGGAAGACCGTGAGCTTCTGGACGTGCAAACGGCGCTGGCTGACTCGACCGGGTGGTGGTGGGCGTTCGACAATGTGTGCATCATGGCTGAACGACCCACCGCCTTACATGCCGAACCGATTCCGGGCAGCGCGCAGGGAGCGCGGCGGTTGCACCATTCTGATTCCCCCGCAATCGAATTCGACGACGGCACAAACGCGTTCGTTCTGCACGGGGCGATCGTTCCCGACTGGGTGGTGCTCGACCCGAACCCCGACCGGATCGCGCAGGAGCGCAATGTCGAGATCCGCCGATGTGCGATCGAGCGCATCGGCTGGGATACCTACATCGAGATTGCCGGACTGACACTGGTCGACGAAACTGACGATCCCGGCAATGCAGGTTGTCTCCTTCAGCTCTACGCGTCACCGGAAGGCTGGGGCCGAAGTGGGCGAATCCTGCTCGCGGTCAACGGCTCTCTCGAACGCGATGGGCATCGACGGCGATACGGACTTCACGTACCGGGATGGTTCACGTCCGCGATGGATGCCGCCGGATGGACCTACGGCATCACCGGTGCCGACTATGCACGCCTCGTTCGCCGAACCTGAACGTCAAACGCACCCCAACCTCGAACCCCTGGTGATACTTATGAACTCGAACATGACCTTGTCCGCTCTTACCACCCTCACCGGCCTCGATGTCTTCGACTATCTCGACAAGGAAGTGTCCATTCCTGTGGTCGACGGTCTTCAGGCACAGGGCGATCTCATCGTGATCCCGTTCTCGCTGCTTGCAAACATCGTCGCGCCTCTGCCGTGGACTCGATCCGTGAACGTTCCGCTCTCCGGAGTGGAACTGCTGCGAAGTGCGGCGGGCGGGAACCCGCACAGCTTGGTTGCAGATGCAGGGGAGTGCAGGTGGTCGACGCCGGTGAAAGATGCGCGGGGCCTTGCACTCGGCGTGGTCGACACCCGAGTGACTGCGTACCTCATCCATCCGGAGCACGGCGCGACCGGCATCGCTCCGGGGCGGTACGTCATCGGACGGCAGCAGGAAAGGGGTGTCGGGCGTGCGCGCGGTGCGGTGATGCTTGTCGCTGATTGACACGCCGGTCTCGAGTTGGCGGGGGAGTGAGCACCACTTGCGTAGGGCGAGCACCGGTTTCCGCGTGCTGCACGGTGTGTTGGGTCGAGGGAAAGGGTGCTCGGTCGGCTAGGGGTTCCCATACAAACGCGAATGCCCCCACCATGACGGTGAGGGCATTCGCAGGTGGTGCGTCTACTTCTTGCGGCCGGGAGCCTTTGCGCCGGCCTTGAATCCGAGTCCGCCTGCCTTGGGGGCGGGCGGCGCAGCAGCAGGTGCCGGAGCTTCCGCGGGTGCGGACGCCTCAGCAGGTGCTTCTGCCTTCACGGGTTCTGCCTTCACGGGTTCGGCCTCCGCAGCCGGTGCCTCCGCAGCCGGTGCCTGCGCTGCCGGCGCCGGGGCTGCAGCGGGGGCCGCCTTCCGAGCACCGGGAGCCTTTGCGCCCGACTTGAATCCGAGTCCGCCGGCCTTGGCGACCGGTGGAGCCTTCGGAGCTTCCGCCTCGGCGGCCGGAGCCTCTGCCGGTGCAGTCGGTGCAGCGGCGGGTGCTTCGGGCGCAGCGGCAGGTGCTTCAGAAGCAGGGGCTGCCTTCGCTCCAGGAGCCTTGGCCCCGCCCTTCATCTGCAGTCCCTTGCCGCCGGGAGCCTTGGCTCCGCCCGCAAGACCGAGGCCCTTGGGCTTTGCCGCCGGTGCGGCGGGTGCTGCGGCTTCGGCAGAGGGAGCTGCGTCGGCTTCGGCAGGAGCGGCCTTCTTGGCGCCGGGAGCCTTTGCCCCGCCGGCCATTCCGAGTCCCTTGCCGGGTGCCTTGGCTCCGGGAGCTTTCGCTCCGGGTGCCTTGGCAAGGCCCTTCATGGCCAGGCCCTTACCGGCGGGCGCAGCCTTGGCTTCCGGCGTCGCGGCTGCTTCCTCGACTTCGGCGACCCGATCCTGCTCGACGGTTTCGGCCTTTGCCTCAGCAGCGACCGGTGCCTTCTCCCGCGGGATCACCTTGATGTTCTCGGTGAGCTTGGCGGGTTCGAGGCGGGTGACGGAGTTGAGCATCAGCTGTGCGACATCGACAACCTCGACGCCTTCGCCCTGGCCTTGCTCCTGGCGGGCAGTGACGCCGTCGGTGAGCATGACGCGGCAGAACGGGCAACCCGTGGCGATCTTCTTGGGGTTGGTGGAGAGCGCTTCGTCGACGCGGTCGACGTTGATGCGCTTGCCGATGTTCTCTTCCATCCACATGCGGGCGCCACCGGCACCACAGCACATGGAACGTTCACCGTGACGCGGCATTTCGACGAGCTTGGCGCCCGAGGCTTCCATGAGTTCACGGGGAGCGTCGTAGACCTTGTTGTGGCGTCCGAGGAAGCACGGGTCGTGGTAGGTGACGTCTTCGCTCACGGATGCAACGGGGATCAGCTTCTTCTGGCGCACCAGGCGGTTGAGCAGCTGGGTGTGGTGCACGACCTCGTAGTCGCCGCCCACCTCCGGGTACTCGTTGCCGAGGGCGTTGAAGCAGTGCGCACAGGTGACGACGATCTTGCGCTTCTTTTTCTCGATACCGTCGAAGACGGAGTTGAGCATCTCGATGTTCTGCATCGCGAGCTGCTGGAACAAGAACTCGTTGCCGGCACGACGAGCGGAGTCGCCGGTGCAGGTTTCGTCGGCGCCGAGAACCATGAACTTCACTCCCGCGGTGGCGAGGAGCTCGGCAACGGCCTTGGTGGTCTTCTTGGCACGGTCTTCGTAGGCACCGGCGCAGCCGACCCAGAAGAGGTACTCGTAGTCCTCGAAGCTGTCGGCATCCTTGCCGAAGACGGGGATCTCGAAGTCCATCTCGCCTATCCAGTTGAGACGGTCCTTGGAGTTCTGACCCCAGGGGTTGCCCTTGTTCTCGAGGTTCTTGAACAGGCCGGCGAGCTCGGAGGGGAACTCCGACTCGATGAGGACCTGGTAGCGGCGCATGTCGATGATGTGGTCGACGTGTTCGATGTCGACGGGGCACTGCTCGACGCAGGCGCCGCAGTTGGTGCAGCTCCACAGGGTTTCGGCGTCGATGACCGGGGCCATCTCACCTTCGACGGTCTCACCGACGAGCTTGCGGTCGGCCTCGAGTCGTGCGGCCTCCGGGATCGCGGCGAGGGCGCCTTCCTTGACGTTGCCTTCGGCGTCGACGAGACCGATCTCGTCGCCGCCCATGTCCTTGCGTCCACCGGCCAACAGATACGGGGCCTTGGCATAGCCGTGGTCACGCAGCGACATGATGAGCAGCTTGGGGGAGAGCGGCTTTCCGGTGTTCCACGCGGGGCACTGGGACTGGCAACGCCCGCACTCGGTGCAGGTGGTGAAGTCGAGCCAGCCCTTCCATGAGAAGTCTTCGATATTTCCGGCGCCGAGGGTGTCGGTGTCGGGATCGACGTTGTCCATGGTGAGGGCTTTGCCCTTGGACATCATGGGCTTTGCGGCGCCGAGGGCGACGGTGCCGTCGTCCTCACGCTTGAAGTAGATGTTGAAGAACGCCGAGAAGCGGTGCCACGCGACACCCCAGGTGATGTTGCGGCCCACGATCGCGAGCCAGATCATGCCGGTCATCAGCTTGACGAACGCGAACACCGAGATCATGACGGGGCTGGCGGGAAGCAGTTTGGCGACCTGCATGGTGAAGAAGTCGGTCCACGGGTTGGCGTGGCCGTAGGTCGCGATCTTGCCGGCCTTGACCATGATCATGCCCAGGCCCTCGAGCAGGACGATGCCTTCGATGACGTAGGCAGCCTTGAAGTTGGAGCCGCCGAAACGGGACAGGCGCGCGGGCAGACGCGGGTGGTTGAGTTGACGGATCACGATCAGCGTGGTGATACCGATGACGGTGCCAAGGCCGAGGATCTCGTCCCACAGGTGCCACGCCCACGTGTTACCGAAGATGGGCCAGTGGAACTCGGGGTTGAACGTCTGGCCGTAAGCCTCGAACCACAGCAGGAATCCGCCGAGGAAGCCGACCATGACGAGCCAGTGGGCCCAGCCGACGCTGCGGAACTTATTCATGCGCGTGTGCGCGATGAACTCGATGATCATCTGCTTGAAGCGAGGGAAGAACGGGCGCCATCGATCGGGTGCCGACTGGCCGATGCGCACGGTGTTGAACATCCTCAATGCACCTGAGAGGAAGATGTACCAACACACCAAGCTCAGCAGTGCACCAATCGTGCCCAACGTAATCGTCAGGGCATTCATGTCGCGGCCTTTCGTTTCAGGGCGACGCGTCGGCCACCTCGGGACAGCCCACTGATATTAACCTGCGTTATGTTACCCGCCAGTAACTAGCATTACCAGCCTGTAGGTACCGGCTGGTAACCGCTCGTGGCCTGGAGAGATCAATCTTCTGCGTCCGACGGGCTTGGCCAGGCGCAGACATGTCTGGTCGTCACGTTAGGCGGTGCCCATCAGGTGTCCATCTGTCAGGCAGCCCTAACTCGGGTTCCGAGCAGGTGAGGCCAACCGACCGACTGTTATCGTTACGCCCGTCACGCACAGGGGAAACGGGTGGTGTGAGTCATCGACTTGCGCCTGCCCGATCCCGGGGAGGATTGAAAATGTTCATTCGTAAAGCTGCGGCCGTCGCAGCGATGACCATTGCCGCTACGGGCATCGCTGCAGGTACGTCTTACGCAGCTCCGGAGACGTCACCTGACGTTTCGTACACCGCCGAGGTCGTCGACCAGGCTGTCGTCACCACCATCGACGCCGGAGCATTCCGAGTCTCGGGTGACGGAACACACGTCGACCTGCAGAACAGCCAGGGCGCAACTCTCGTGAGCCTGCCGCTCGCGTTCAACCTCGGCGACGTTCAGTTCCCGTTCGACGAGACCGTCAGTGAGGACGGCAAGACCCTCACCCTCAAGCCGAACCTGGATCCGGCCAGCTCCAAGCCGAAGCCGGTCGCTGCCGAGTTCACCCCGGTCGCTTCGCCTGACGAGGATCAGAAGGCCATCGAGAAGTTCCAGTCACAGCTCGGGCTTGCCACGCAGATCGGTAGCCTCACCGGCACGATCGTCGGTGCAGTCATCGGGTGCATCGTGGGTCTGCCCGGCCTGGTTATCGGCTGCCTGCCCGGCATGGTCACCGGCGCCGGTATCGGTGGAGTCGCCGGTACCATCCTCGCCGGCGGTGGAACCGCCATCGTCGCGGGTATGGACCTGATCAAGGTCCTGAACGCTCCGGCTGGAACAACTCTCTTCCAGTAGAACGTCACGAACTCCGAAACGGGCGCCACACCTTCAGAAGGTGTGGCGCCCGTTTTGCTACCTCAGGGAATGTGTGCGATCAGTAGTCGCGAACCTTCAGGCCCGGATTGGCCGCGAGGATGTCGTTGATCGGCGTCGCGTACTGCGTCGGTGCTTCCTGTCCGAACAATGTCTCGGCCTGAGCGATCTCGCACAGGGGCGAGGTGGCGACGTTGGAGGCACTCGTGATGCCCACTGCCAGCGTTCCGGAGACGATGGGGCCACCGCTGTCACCCTGCAGGACGCAGATGTTGGTGGTGAAGCCGTTGTCGAGGGTGTGATCCAAAACCTTGGCGACGCGGTTGACGCCGGTGACGACGCCGCAGCTGAAGCCGGTGGTCGACCCTGCCTTGCAGACCGGGGCGCCCACAACAGGATCGGCGGTACCGGTGATGTTGACCGAGCGGTTGAACGGGACCCGCACGCTGTTGTTCTCGAAGCGGTACTTCGCGTTGTCGTCGATGTTGATGATCGAGTAGTCGCGTCCGTCGAAGCTGCTCTTGGCGAAGTATCCGACGCGGGGTCCGGTCTGGTTGTTCACCATCGGGAAGACCTGGCTGGAGTTCGAGGTGCCGGCGGCGGCGCGGTTGGGATCACAGTGGCCGGCGCTGATGTTGACCGTGCGTCCTGAACCGTCGGTGCCGTTGAAGCCGAACGAACAACGCAGCCCGGTGTTACCGGAGGTTGCGCCGAAGGCGTCTCCGCCCAGTGCGGCGTCGCCGGTGGCGGACCCGGTTGCGGGGATGAGGTCCGCGACGATCGGGGGAACCAGCAGCGGAGCAGCGGTGTGTACAACAGTCCGCTTCAGGAATTCAGGCAATTCGATGCCGGCGGCAGGATCGGCCGTGAGGGCGACTCCGTTGCCGACTACGTCGACGGCAATGCCACGCACGAGGTCAGCGACCTCGGCAGGCTGCGAATCGAGCCACGTGTTGAGCGCCGAGAGCTGACCCTGCAAAGCCTGCTCGCTCTGAGCGACGTCCTTGACCTCGAAGCCGGCCTTCTCGGCGGCCTCGCGGGCGGCGTCCTTGTCTCGACCGTCAGCGAGAGCGACGACGCCCTTGCCGAGGTCGTCGAGCCAGACACCGGCAAAGGTGTCGGGGAACTGGACGCGCGCGATGGCGGCGAACTCGGCGAGCTTCTGCGCGAGCTCGGAACGCGAGACGAACTGGTCGGGCGTCAGCGCCAAGTCATGCTGTAGAGCTTCGGCGAGTTCGACGGGCAGATGGGCTGCCTGATCGGATACCCCGGATTCGTTCGGTTCTGCGTTCGCGACCGCGGTAATCGGTCCGAGGAGCAGCAGCGCGGCCGAACCGAACACTGCGGCACGACGTGCGATGGAGCTTCGCATGAGGGCCTTTCCACTTCGTTGACCGCGTACCACCCCCCTGGGAGCACACGGATACGGCTCACGGACTTGTGGTGAGCCGATCACAGTCGACCATGACTATATGGGTTCGAACGCACTAATCCCACCCGTTACACAAGCGCGCAGCGGGGACTCCGACCGACAACAGCACTGTGCCCGCCGATCGAGAAACGGATCGGCGGGCACAGTGAGTAGCTCAGGGCTGGGTCAACCCGCAGTGCGAACGCGGATTCCGGAACCGACACCGCCGCCGGATGCGCGATCTGCCGCGTCGAGAATGTCGCCGACCGGAATGCCGAGATTCGAGGTTCCGCCCGAGGTCGCCAATACCAGGTTCGCTTCGTTGCAGCTCGGGGCGCCGCTGCTGTTGGAGCCGCTGGTGATGCCCAGCGCCAAGGTTCCGGAAACGATGGCGCCGCCACTGTCGCCGGCGAGGGTGCACGCGGTACCGGCGAATCCGCGGACTGTTCGCGAATCACCGTCTGCCATGACCAGCTGTGTTTCGACGCGATCCGCCGCCACGACGCCACAGGTGAAGGACGACGTCTGGCCCGACTTGCAGATGGGGGCGCCGATCACGGGACGTGCTGTTCCGGTGATCGCGAGGGTGGTTCCGTTGGCGCCGCGGACGGCAGCGCGGTCGAGGCCCGCATCGATGCCCGACTGGTCGAACTTGATGACCGAGTAATCGAGATCGCCGGCGTTGTTGCCGACCGAAGACTGTGAGAAGGCGCCGATCAACTGACTGTCGTCGACGTTCGCGTGATTCGGCAAGTAGACCGGCGACTTCGAACCCTCGGCCGGATTGCAGTGTCCAGCACTGATATTGAGTGCGTTGTTCTGATTGTCGACGGCGTTGAACCCGAACGAGCAGACCGAGATGTTCTCGGTCGGCGTCTCGCGAATGGGGCCCGTCGACGTGATGTAGGTGTCGCCGCCGAGTGCCCGGGGATCAACCGATCCGCCACCGTCCGGGCTGAGAACGATCTTGGTGTTCTCGAGCAGGGTCGGAAGATTGAGTGCCTGCCCGACGGGGCTGTTCGCGACGTCGATGACAACCTGGTTGTTCAGGACGTCGATGGTCGCCGAATTGACTGCGCGTGAGATTTCCTTGGGCAGCCCGGCAATCCATCCGTTGACGTCGGCCAGTGTCTTCTCGAGAGTGTCGGCGGAGACGGGGGCGACGTGCGTGCGGTAACCGTCGTCGGCGGCGATGCGTGCAGCTTCGGTAGTGGTGACGGCTACGACGGGTTGACCGTCGAGTCCCATCCACGAGCCGGCGTAGTCGCCGGGACGCTCGGACTTGAAATCCTGGGCGTACGCACCGAGCTCCTGAGCTTTGGCAGCGCGGTCCAGGTACTCCTGCGGGGAGATCTTCAGATCGCGGGTGATCGCCTCGACAAGCTCAGCCGGAAGCTGGTCGGCTTCGAGCTGTTCGACATGCGTGTCGGAGGCGGGCTCTGCCGATGCCGTCGTGATGAATGGAGCTGCGAGCAGTAGTGCCGAGGCGCCGACCACAGCGGTGCGGATCGCCAACGAGTTACGCATGAAATCCCTTCAAGTCCCCGGCACCGAGCCGGTAGGTACCGCACCCACCATAGGGGAAAAGTTTCGAGGAGGAATGTGCGCCTCCTGTCGAACAGTTGAATCCTTTTGTCTAACCGGGCATTCCGGGTCTCGGGGCCACCAGCATTGCGGGCATGTCGGGATTCGGAACCGCCGGATCGGTTGTGTCGGTCGGGTTGGAGGGCTGTGTCGGCGTCGTCTGTGTATCAGTGGGGTCGGTCACGGTGGGAGTGTCCGGGGTAAGCGGATCGACCGGATCCAGCGGTCTGACGATCGGCGGCAGGTTCTCGATCTGAAGTGGGTCGATCTGCACGGTGATCGGCGATCCCTGCTGCACGGGGGCGTTCGCCGTTGTCGATTTCTCTGCACTGGCGCGCGGACTCTCCGGCGTGGGCTGGGATGCGGATGAGGTCGGATCCGCTTCGGGTGACCACCACTGCGTCGTCGGCTGCGCGCCGAGTGCGGGTACTTCCGGCGGGAGCGAGGTCGCTGATTGCGAAACCGCACCGGACGGACTCGCCGCGGTGGCGGGCGTGGTGCCGGGGGACAAGTGAGATTGTGCGTCGAGAATCCCGGGTGCCGGAACCGTCGGGGTGTGCCCGATGATGACCGCTGCCGCACAGCCAGACACCGTCAGAAAAACTGCGGCGGCTGCTGCGGCGATGATCGGTCGGCGCTCCGACTGCCACTGACGACTGCGCCAACTGCCGACACTCGCTGCTTTCGTGACCGTTGCCTCCACGTCGGATTCCGGCTCCGGTTCGATCAGGACGAACGGCGGAAACTCCTCGGGGGTCTTCTCCGGCTCGGAAAGAGCGGTTGGCTCGGGTTCGGAACAGGCATCGGGTTCGGAACAGGCATCGGGTTCGGAACAGGCATCGGATTCGGAACGGCCAGTGGTGATCGAGAAAGACACGGCCAACGCCGCAGCTCCGCGAGCCGCACTGTCGTCGGCATCCGGATCTGCGAGCCAAGCCGCCGAGGCGTCCTCTTCCGGAATCAGTTCGACGCCGTCGAGATCCATGCTGTCGAGTGCGACGCGCAGTGCGTCGACGGAATCGCTCGACCAACCCGCGGGAATCACTGCCGAGATGTCCAGGTTGTGTTCGGTGAGTGCGCGGACCTCCTTGACCAGGCAATACATAGCCGTCGCTACGAGTTCTTCCCCGCGCGTCATGTGCTCGGAGAAGTTGTCGGTATCGTCAGTTCCGACCCTGTCGAGGAACCCCCGCAACCCGGCGGAACCCGTCGCGGTCTCACCTAGCTGCACGGTGCCGTCAGGGGCGTGGTGCAGCACCGATTCGCGTTTGAGGGTCACCAGCGCCGAGTCAGGTTTCGCGATCGCGGCAATGCTTCGTTTATTGCCGACGGCGAGTCCGACTCCCCAATTCATAGCGATCCCCGTTTCACAGTTACCGAACTTTGCTCGGCATGCATGTCCTGATTCCTGTGAAAACTATCACTTAAACGGATATACGCAACCCTCCGGACAATATTCAGCTAACTATTTGTTCGCCGGTGTCATACTTCGAAGGATGGTGAGCAATTCCGAACGAGACTGCGCCCCGACGCGCCGCTTGATGCGTGCGACATGGTGCTCGACGGTTTTGGCGGATATGTAGAGACGTTCGCCGATTTCCCGATACGTCAGGCCGACGACGACGAGTTCGGCAACTTCTTGTTCGCGCTCGGTCAGTACCGACGGTGGTGTCGCGCTGTCGGCCGAATCGGTTGCGATCGTCTCGGCCGTCGACGTTGTGCGTAGCGAGCGCGCAACGTGGAGCAATGCCGTCGCCGATTTGGTGTCCGGGGTGCGCAGCGCTGCTTCGCCGGCGAGGCGGGCCGCGTCCCAGGGGAGACCGATTCGGCTGAGCGTTCGCGCAGCGGCTTCGACTTCGTCTGCGTCGACGCTTCCCTGCATGAGTAGGAGCCACTGGCGGCCGGCAGTCGCCAAACCGGCTGCGTAAGTGTGGGTTTTGGCTGATTCCGCGAGTGCATGCGCGTGTGGAAGGAGGTCGGCCGGCGACTGCGCGAGGATCGATGCCTGGACGCCGTACCAATGAAGCGGCGAAGACCACAGCGGCGGCTCGCCGAGTGCGCGGAGGAGTGAGCGCGCGTCGTCGACAAGATGCTCGACCTGCTCGGCCTCGTCGAGTCGTACTGCTGCAAGCCACAGTTCGCCGATGGGAAGCAAATTGAAGAGATCCACGCTGCAGGACGAGAGGGCGCCTGCCGCGCCGGACCAAGCCCGACGCAACTGAGCGAGATCGCCGGAGCGCCGAGCGAGACCCACGATCAGAGCATGCAGAAACAGTGCGTCACGTTCGCGGAGGGGGCCGCGGACCACATCGTCCGGTAGGTCGTCGACAGCAGTGTCGTTCCCACGGATCATCGCGATCCAGGCGCCGAGAATGTGAAGCCGCGCCCACGTGTGGCTGCTTGCGTCGTCGCCGGCGATCGCGGCGGTGACAACAGCGGCGGCGCGTTCATGGCCACCGTTGTGCAGGAGCGCCAGAGCGACCAGTGCCGGGGCGGAATCTGGCTGGAATTGCGAGGTGTCGGCGCCGCCGGGGAGGGAGAGCGCGCGTGACATCGTGTTGAGCGCACTCGGTGCACCCCCCGTTACCGATTGCATCAGTCCGTTGGCGAGTGTGGCAGCGCCGACCGTGGTGCTCGACGGTGATCCGGTGTGTCCGGTGAGCGACGTGTTCGCGTCGTCGACCTTGCCGATGCCGAGGAAGGTGATTGCGGCGAAGGGGGATTCGGTTCCGGTGCGCTCTGGCCCGAGCCAGGCGTAGAGATCAGCAGCAGCGCCGAGTTGACCACAGCTAGCGGATGAAGCTGCGCGGACCCGCACTGCCGTCGCCAGTTTCGCGTTGTCGAGATCGGGTTCGGCGATGACGGAATCTGCCAGGCGGCACGCGGTGTCGAGGTCACCACTTCGAGCCGAGACCTGGGCGTACAGCAGCGTGTCGGCCAGGTCGAGAGGCTCGATCGAATGCACACGACGAAAGAGATCTGCCGCGATCGCCGGCATGCTGCCGTCGACTGCGTCTCGTAGCACGGCCGTGAGATCTCGGTGGCGGATGCCGGAGTCGAAAAGCCTTCGTGCTGTGTCGATGTCGAGAGTTCGCGCGTGCGCGCGTGATTCGACGATTCTGATCAGCTCGCTGCGGATACGCCCTGTACTGGTCGACTCTGCCAAAACGCTTGCGACGAGAGGAGATCGTGAACCGAACAGTCCGGACGCCAGAGCGCGGTCGAATGCGGCTGTGAGGCTGAACTTCTCCTGTCCCAGATCGAGTTCGAAAGCGTCGACGTCCGGGACGGCCAGTGAAACCTCGAGGATCTCCCGCTCGATCGGATGCAGAGCAGTGACCTGATGGAGAAAGTGTGTGCGTACAGCCGGCGCCATTTCCGGGCGGCCCGCCGCGGCGGCGGCGAAGTACGCTTCGATTGCCCCGAAGGAACCACCGCCAAGGTGCTCGAGTGTCAGCACAGCACGGTCGTCAAGTGGGATTCTTCGCTCTGCGGCGATCTTCCGAATATCGGATCGGTTCAACGGGTTCAGGTGAAGGACGGTACCGAAACTCGAGATGCTCGCGTAGATCGGTGCGAGTGGAGGATCGATCCGATCGGAGGCGATGACAACTCCGAGGTCGTCGCGTTGAACAAGCTCGTTCAGGGCGCGGATTTCATCGGAGGTCAGAGCCTGCGCGTCCGCGATCACCACAATCGCATCGGCCGGGGCGTCATGTGCGAGCGTGGTGACCACGGGCTTGTCACCCGATTCGATTCTTTTCCGCACTGCCCTCGACACCTGGGGCCGAGCGCTGGCGTCGGTCCCGGTGACGAACAGGCGCAGTGGCGATGCAGTCAGATCGATGCCGCGCAAAAGTCCTGCGATGTACGACGATTCGGTGCCGCTGTCACGGTTCATCGAAAGCCTGCCGGTCAGCGGATCGGCGCGGTGACGCCGCCGACGACACCACCGACCACGTTTCCGACACCACCGACGACGTTACCGAGACCTCCGACCACTCCGCCGACACCGTCCCCGACGCCGTTTACCAAACCGCCGACTCCGTTGCCGATGCCGGTCGCAGCATCACCAATACCGGTTCCGACGCCCGCCCCAGGTGCGGGCGCGGGCGCTGGTGCTGGGGCGGGAGCCGGTGCGGGAGCCGGGGCGCCGGGTGCGGCAGGTGCAGGCGCCGACTGGGCGGTCTCGCCCGGTGCGGGCGCAGATCCAGCTGGTGCGCCGGCAACCGGAACTGCCCCTGGCGCCGTCGTCGAACCGCCTGCGGCAGCAGGAGAACCGGGCTGATTGTTCTGAGTTCCGTTGTTCGCAGTCGTGGATCCGGTACCTGCCGCTTCGGCTGCCGTCGTGCTGCCGGGAGTAGAGCCTGCGGTGGTCGATGCGGTCGAGGAGGTGGACTCGCTCGTGGTGTTCGCTGAACTGGACGGGACGTTGATCTTGTCCATGGCTGTTCCGATTCCGAGCCCGCCTGCGGCGAGCACTATGAATGCTCCAACCACCGCAGCAACTACGCCCACCCTCGACGAGCGTCGAGTCGCCGTGTTCTCTTCCTCGGTCGGCTCGGCAAGCAGCGGAGTGGAGAAGGCAGGAACCGGTGCGGGCTTGCGGGTGGGCTCGGCGGGGACAACAGGGACAGCGAGTGCCGTGGTGGCTGTCATTTCTGTCGCCAGCGTCGCAGCGCCGGACGCCGCGCACGACGCCGGATCGGCGTCGGCGATCACGGGAACACGAAGCTCCGCAGACAATAGTTCGGCGACAAGGGGAATGGACGAACTTCCGCCGGCCAGAACAACCTGATTGACATCGCTGGATTCGACGCCGGCAGATCGCAGGCTTTCGCGAACCAAGGCCACCGATTCAGTGAGGGCGGGGCGGATCAGATCCTCGAGCTCGGAACGAACGAGTCGAACGTCGCTGATTGCACCGGGAAGTGCGACGCGGGCAACGGTTTCCGTCTCGGTGGAAAGCTCCTCCTTGGCTGCGCGAGCATGCTCACGCAGCGTTTCCAGCGCTTCAATCGTCTGGGGAGCAAAGGGATCGAGGGCTGCGAAGTGATCCGACACCGCATCGAGCAGGTGCACGGTGACGAGGTGATCGAATTCGTCACCGCCGATGTCCTCGCTGCGCAGCGGCTTGCCGAAGATCTCGCTCCGTCCGCCGGTCGTGGACATCATCGTGACGTCGAGCGAGCGGGCGCCGAGGTCGTAGACGACGGTCAGACCGTCGTTGACAACAGTTCCGGAGGCGGCGAGCCACGCCATGACGGCCGCGGGTTCGGCGACGAGAGTTGCGCCGTGAACCCCGGCGCCGTCCAGCGCGGACTCCATGGTGCGTGCTGTGTGGCGGTTCCACCCCACAGGGTGAGCCAGGACGACCGTCGGCCCTTCGCCGCTGCCCGCCTGGCCGACGAGCGCGTCTACCGCTGTTGCCGCGAGATCCTCGCCGCGGTACTCGGTGCCGTCGGCGGCAAGTATCGGAATCGGATCGCCGACGCGCTCGACAAATCCGGTGATGACGGATCCGTCGTCCAATTGCAGTGCACTGGGTAAGCGGACCTGTTGCGTTTCACCGGTTGAGCCGTCGCTGACAGCTACGAGAGTGGCCGAACCGATGCTGATGCCGAGCCCTGCCGCCATGAACGAACTCCCCTGGTCGTGGGCGACAGAAGGACTGTCGCGGTTGTCTGCGATGTCGGTTTCAGGACCAAGATCGTTACCGGATTGGAGGCGCTCCGACGAAGTAGGGGGCCGATCCCCTAATCGGGGCAAATCCCCTAATAAGGCCAGTCGTGGCCCGTAGGGGACTTCCCCGTCCGCCCCGGCAGAAGAGGGGGGTGCTCCCCGTTGGCCCCGGTCGCAAAAGTTCTTAGCGTTGATTCCACTCGCTACCTCTGGCAGCGCACCAGTTTCCGGAGCACCGGCAACAACCCACCGGCAACATCACGGTCAACATCACGGTCAACGAACTTCAGGAGAACCCGCCATGGCAACGAACGCCGTACTCGAATTCATCCTCGGGCTACTTCGCGACGACGAGGCAGCTGCCAACTACTGCGCCAACCCGACCGCGGCTCTCAACGCTGCAGGTCTGTGCGACGTCAGCCCCGCCGACATCGTCGCTGTTGCTCCGCTGGTCGCCGAGTCCGGACTCTTTGCCGGTGGCGGCGCCGACCTGTCCGCGATCGTCAACGCCGGCGCGTCCGCTGCCGGTGCGATTGGCGGCGGGCTCGGAATCGGTGGTGGACTCACCGGTGGCCTCGGTGGCGGTCTGGGGGGCAGCCTGGGTCTCGGCGCCGGTGCGGGCCTGGGAGTCGGAGGCGCCCTCGGCGGCCAGTTCGATCTGGTCGGCGACTTCGCAGCAGCCCTCAGTGCTGCGCTTGCCATCGGCGGCGAGATCAGTGCCGACCTCGGCGCAGCCTTCGGCGCCGTCATCGAAGCCGGCCTCGGCCTCGGTGGCGCACTCGACCTCGGCGGCGCACTCGATCTCGGTGCACAGCTCAGCGCGGCTCTGGGTGGTGCGCTCGGAGTGACCGGCGGCCTGACCGCGGAACTGGGAGCAGCGCTCGACGCCGCAATCGGCGCAGTCGGCGGACTCGACCTGACGGCAGGGCTCAGCGGAGCCCTCGCACCCGTCTTCGCCATCGGCGGCGACCTCGGAGCGGACCTCGGACTGGCTCTCGGTGGACTCCTCGGCGGCGCAGCAGACCTCAGTGGTCTCCTCGACATCGGCGGCGAACTGGGTGCAAGCCTGACCGGCGCACTGGAATCCGCCCTTGCCCTCGGCGGCGGCCTGGACCTGGCCGGCGCTCTGACGGGTGACCTCAGCACGGCGTTGTCCGGCGCGCTCTCCGGTGTCCTGGGAGCCGGCGGCACGATCGGCGCTGATCTGGGTGCATCGCTCGGCGGCGTTCTCGGCGCGATCACCGACGTCAGTGTTCTCACGGATATCGCGGGAGGGCTCGATCTCGGTGCTGCCCTCAGCGGCGCCCTCGGCGGAGCACTCGGCGTCAGCGGCGGCTTGGAAACTGCACTCGGAGGCGCACTCGACGCAGCACTGGGCCTCGGCGGCGGACTCGACCTCGACGCAGTGCTCGGCGGCGGCGCAGACCTCGGCGCTCAGCTCAGCGCGGCACTTTCCGGCGCTCTCGGTGCCGGCGGAACGGTCGGAGCCGACCTGGGCGGCGCACTCGGCGGACTGCTCGGGGGAGCACTCGACCTCGAAGGCGGACTCGGCGCCGACCTCGCGGCGGCTCTGGGCGGAGGCGTGAATCTGTCGACGGCCCTCGAAGGCGTCCTCGGTTCGGCGCTCGGCGTCGATGCCGGGCTCGCGGGCGGCCTCGGCGGCGCACTCGACGCAGCACTGGGCGCAGGCGGACTTACCGGAATCGACGTCGGTGGTGCACTCGGCCTGGGCGGCGAAGCAGGCTTGGCTGCCGGTGTGGCGGCGGCTCTCGACTCCGCTCTCACAGGTGCAGGCGGCCTGGGTGCTGTCGGTTCCGTGGGCACGGACCTCACCGGTGCACTCGACGGTGCACTGGGCGCAGGCCTCGGGGCTGGATTGGGCGGCTCTCTCGACAGCATTCTCGGTGCCGAAGGTGCCCTCGGTGGAGCGCTGGACACCGCACTGAACATCGGCGGAATCGGCACCGGTGCGATCGGCGCCGACCTGCCTTCCGTCGACCTCGGCGCAGTGAACCTCGGCCCGATCTCCGCTGAACTGCCTTCAGTCGACCTCGGAAGCATCGCGGCGGACGGCCTGAACCTCGGCGCTGTGACCGGCGATCTCGGAGCAACGGTGGGCGGCGCTCTGGACGCAACAGCAGGTCTCGACGCAACCGCAGGTCTCGATGCAGCCACGAACGCGGCGGCCGGCTTGGGTGGGTCGCTCGGCGGTGCAGTGGGCGGGTCGCTCGGCGGAGCACTGAACGGTGTCACTGACCTCGGTGGATCGCTCGGCGGGGCTGTCGGAGCAGTCACCGACGCGACCGGTTCGATCGGTGCAGACGCAACCGCGGCTGCCGGTGGCACCGTCGACGGCGGCGGTACCGTTGGCGGCGGTGGAGTCGCTGACCTGGGTGGATCCCTCGGTGGAGCGGTCAGCGGAGTGTCCGACCTGACGAGTTCGTTGACCGGTGCGCTGAACCCGTGGTCGTCGATCGATGCGACCGACGCTTTCGGTTCGGGTTCCGCTTCGGGACTGAGCGCCGATACCGGACACTCGCTCTTCGCCGAGGATTCTGTTGCAGCACCGGTCGATCACATCGACCCGGTTGCGGTTGTCGATCACCTGCATCCCTGATCTGCTGACGCAGGAACTGAAATCGGTCAAAATGACCTGATGTAACAAATCCGGCCCTGCGCGCGCTATGCGTTCGCAGGGCCGGATATTCGAGTCGGGAAGAATTGCGGGTCAACGTAGCTCATGAGTGATTCAGCGAGTCAGGTAAGCAACCGGAAGGCGCGCGTCGCGTCGTCGACGGCGTCATTGCTCGAACGGACAGCCGCAGTGGCGAAGGATTTCGGGCGCACGGATCTGGTGCGTCGACTCGAGAACGCTCAGGTCAGAGTCAACGACCCGCGTATTCGCATCGTGGTGGTCGGCCCCCTCAAGCAGGGCAAGAGCCAGTTCGTCAATTCGCTGCTCGGCATCGACGTCTGCTCGGTCGGTGACGACGAGACCACTGCCGTGGCGACAGTCGTGCAGTACGCGGAGACCGCGGTAGCCGAACTTATTCTCGCCGATCCGGGCGCGGCGCCCATCCGGGTACCACTTCCGCTCGAAGAACTCATGGGGATCACCCCGGCCACACCTCGCGCCGAAGGGCGCGAGGTGTTGCGCGTCGAGGTCGGTGTGCCCAGTCCGCTGTTGGCCGACGGTTTGGTACTGATCGACACCCCTGGCGTCGGCGGTCATGGAAATCCGCATGCTGCAGGAACATTGGGTTTGATCACCGCGGCCGATGCCGTGTTGGTTCTGTCGGACTCCAGCCAGGAGTTCACCGAACCGGAGCTTGGATTCATCCGCCAGGTCGTCAATCTGTGTCCTGCGGTGGCCGGGCTGATAAGCAAGACCGATCTGTACCCGCACTGGCGGCAGATCCTCGACGCCGACCGCGGACACCTCCAGCGCGCCGGGTTGGACCTGCCACTCATCCCGATCTCCTCGGTACTGCGCTCGCACGCGTTGAGGCTGGGGGACAAAGAACTCGAAGCGGAATCCGGCTTCCTGGACCTCTATCAGTTCCTGCGGGACAACGTCGTTGCGCGTGCCGAGTCGAACACCCGACGCGCGGTAGCGATGGACGTGCGTTCTGCGGCAGCGCATCTGACGTTGGAGATGGGTAGTGAGCTTGCGGCGCTGAAGGACCCGTCGACTGCTCAGGCAGCGGTCGCGGGGCTGCAGCGCGCCCGGGCAGCGGCCGAGGAACTGCACAAGAAGACCTCACTCTGGCAACAGAGCCTCGGCGACGGCATCGCAGACCTCGCCGCCGACATCGATCACGACCTCCGCGACCGGTTGCGCCGGGTCACCCGCCAGGCCGAGGAGACGGTCGACGAAGGCGATCCCGGTAAGGACTGGGACGTCGTGGGGGAGTGGCTCGAGCAGGAGATCGCCACCGCGATCGGTGACAACTTCGTGTGGGCTCACGACCGTGCACAGTGGTTGGCAGAAGTTGTGGCACAGCACTTTGCGGAGACCGGTGATGTCGCACTACCGCATCTCGACGTTGCCGACACCGACGGTTTCCTGGAACCGGTCGGCGCATTGTCGGATCTCGAATCCGGCCGAATCGGCATCACTCAAAAGGTTCTGGTCGGTATGCGCGGCTCGTACGGCGGCGTGCTCATGTTCGGCTTGATCACCACGATGATGGGCATGGCTCTGGTCAACCCGATCTCCATCGGCGCCGGGGTTCTGCTGGGCACCAAGGCTTATCGTGAAGACAAGCAGGCTCAGGTACTCAAGCGTCGGGCCGAGGCGAAAGCGGCCATCCGACGGTTTGCCGACGACGTCAGCTTCCAGGTGGGCAAGGAATCGAAGGATCGACTCCGCCTGGTGCAGCGGCTGTTGCGTGATCACTTCACCGACATCGCCGAGCAGGCGTTGCGCTCGATCAACGAATCCCTTCGCGCCACGCAGGAAGCCGCGCAGCTGGAGTCGAGCGAACATGCCGCTCGTATCAAGCGTCTGGAGACCGATATGCGCGTCGTCGCGGAGCTCGACGCCGTTGCCGGAACGCTGATCGGTGAAACTCCCGCTCCTGCTTCGGCAAAGGTGACCAACGCATGAATGCAACGACCGCCGTGACTGCTGTGGAGTCGGCACACGCACTGATCGACCACGCCAGACGGGTCTACTCCGATCAACCACAGACGCGCGCCCAGTTGGAAGAATGCGCGGCCAGGCTCGACGAGCCGCTGAGGGTGGCGCTCGCCGGCTCCCTCAAGGCGGGTAAATCGACGCTGCTCAATTCGCTTGTCGGACAGGATATAGCGCCGACCGACGCGACCGAGTGCACGCGCGTCGTCACCTGGTATCGGAACGGGACAACGCCGCAGGTGACCGCGACGGCCGAGAACGGCGCCGAGTTCAACGTGCCGGTGACACGCCGCGACGGCAGGCTCACCTTCGATCTGGGTGATTACACCGCAGACTCGGTGGACCGCATCGACGTCGACTGGCCGTCTTCGGCTTTGGCGCGTACGACGATCATCGACACACCGGGTACCTCGTCGCTCTCGACCGAGGTTTCGGCCCGCACGTGGGACATGCTTGTTCCCGACGGCGGGGCGCCGGGCGCGGATGCAGTGGTCTATCTCCTGCGGGCCCTGAACGCCAGTGACATGCAGTTTCTCGGGAAGATCGCGGATCACGTGGGCGGAGAATCCGGGCCGCTCGGAGTGATCGGTGTTCTCTCGCGTGCCGACGAGGTCGGCGCAGGCAGGCTCGACGCGTTGTCTTCGGCGAAGGACGTCGCGGCACGATTTGCCGAGGAGTTGGAGCGAACCGGCCTGTGCCAGTCGGTGGTTCCGGTGGCAGGTCTGCTCGCGCTCGCTGCTCGGACGATGAGACAGAGTGAGTTCGCGGCCTTCTCGGCGCTCGCGCAGGTTCCGGCCGAGGATCTGAGCCTGGCGCTCCTCTCCGCGGATCGCTTTGCCAGGCAGGACAGTCCGCTGCCGGTCGATGCGGCCATGCGGGCGCAATTGGCCGATCGGTTCGGGCTCTTCGGAATTCGCCTCGCCGTGACGTCGATCAAGTTGGGGGCCACTGATTCGCCGTCCCTGGCGGCCGAATTGTTGGAGCGCAGCGGCCTGGACGAACTGCGTCAGGTGATCGACGTTCAATTCGGTCAACGGGCAGATCAGCTCAAATCGCATACAGCGCTGGTGACGCTGGGAAGAATCCTCGAAGCCGATCCGAGCGAGGAAGGCGATCAGATCGCGGCGGAGGCGCAACGGTTGCTCGCCGATGTTCACGGTTTCCACGAACTTCGCCTGCTCGGGCGTCTTCGTTCGGTACACACAGATCTGCCCCCCGACGACCTGGCACAACTGCAAAGACTGATCGGTGGCTACGGAATCCGGGCCAGTGACCGGCTGGGCTGCGAACCGGAAGAATCGCCGGAGGTGCAGCGTGCGCGGGCTACTGCGGCGGTCCGGCGATGGCGCGAACTGTCCAGACATCCGCTCTTCGACAGATTCACCTCGCGCGCCTGCCTGGTTGCTGCCCGCAGCGCCGAGGGCGTCCTGGCTGAAATTGTGCCCGAATAGGGACCCGTTCACTATGCGAGCGCCGGAAGAGGGTTCTATCTTGAGTTCGGGATGATCCGGACATAACTCCCAGGTTCGGGTCCCACCTCGATGGGAGCACGCGCATGGCGAGTGACATCAAGTCCGCATCACCGGATCGAGCCACCTTCGTCCTGGGGACGCTCATCCTGGTGGCTGCGGTCGCGAACCTCAATCTCTCGGTCGCGAACGTCGCGCTACCCGACATCGGGCGGGCTTTCGACGCCAGTCAGACGCAACTGAATCTGATAGCGGTCGGCTACTCGCTTGGCCTGGCCGGAACGGTGCTCTACCTGGGGGCCTTGGGAGACCGATACGGTCGCAAGATGCTGCTGGTCACCGGCATGGCGTTGTCCATTCCGGCGTCGATCGTGGCGGGATTCGCCGGAAACTTCGAAGTTCTCTTCCTCGCCCGAATAGTCGGAGGCGTCTCGGCAGGTCTGGCATTCCCGACGACGCTGGCCATCATCACAGCGCTGTGGGCAGGACCGGCACGAACCAAAGCGATAGCCATGTGGTCGGCCATCGGCGGCGCGATCTCGGCACTGGGGCCGATCGTCGCGGGCGCGTTGCTCGAGCAGTTTCACTGGGGATCGGTCTTCTTCGTCACCCTTCCGTTGGCTCTCGTGGCACTCATCTGCTCACTGATGTTGGTGCCCGCTCACGTCAACGAGACGACCGAGCGAGTCGATCATCTCGGCGGCATCGTTTCGATCGTCTTCATCGGGGCGCTGGTGCTGTCCATCAACTTCGCGCCGGTCAAGGGTTCGGGCACGATGGCACTCGTGCTCGGTGCGATCGCGCTCGTCGCGGGCATCGGGTTTTTCCTGCAGCAACGACGCGCGGTCAATCCACTGTTCGACCTTCACGTAGCTGCGCGCCCAACTTTCTGGGTCGCAGCCGTGGGCGGATTGGTGGTGTTCGGTTCGCTCATGGGCGCGATGTTCATCGGCCAGCAGTTCCTGCAGAACGTACTGAGTTACTCGACGCTGGCAGCCGGTGCGGCCATCATTCCGGCGGCCCTGGCGATGGTGATCGTTGCGCCGCGTTCGGCGACCATGATCGAAAGGTACGGCGCCCGAGTCACTCTGCTCTCCGGGTACCTGTTTGTGGTTCTCGGATTGTTTGTCGCGCTGTTCATGTGGAACGAAAGCACGCAGTATTGGCAGGTTGCGTTGGCCTACGCACTTGTCGGCATCGGCGTCGGACTCGCCGGCACACCGGCATCGCGCTCCCTCACCGGATCCGTTCCCGTGCATCGCGCGGGTATGGCGTCGGGAACGTCGGACCTGCAACGCGACCTGGGTGGCGCCATCATGCAGTCGATTCTCGGCGGCATACTCACCGCCGGGTACGCAAAATCGTTGGGGAATGCGATCTCGTCCTCGCCGAACGCATCCGAGGTGACTCCCGAAACTCAAGCCGCGCTCACCAAATCCTTCTCCAGCGCTGAAGTTCTGGCGGAACGCTACCCGCAATACGCGGACCAAATCATGACCGCCGCCAAAAACGCCTTCCTGGACGGGGATACACATGCCTACATCGCGGCGATCATCATCGTGTGCGCCGGTGCCGCAGTGGTGACGTTCTTCTATCCGCATTGCGAGCGTGAGCGTGTCCTTCTGGCGGAGTACGCGGCCGAATCCGATCTCGCCGCGGAGAAGAGTGCGGAGAAGAGTTGAGCACGCTCTGGTACTGATGAGGGATGCCACAACTACTTCACATCGATTCGTCTGCCGAACTCCGCAACTCGACCTCGCGTGACCTGACCGCACTGTTCGCTGCGCAGTGGTCGGAGATCAGCCCTAATCACACGACGGTGACGTTGGACCTGCACCGAGATCCCTTGCCGCACCTCGCGGACGCGGCCCTGCACTACGCACCACGCTTGCGCGTCGACGGAGAGAGTCCGGACGCCGACGCAGAAACACTGCAGGCTCGGGTCATCGAGCAACTCGCCGCGGCGGACGTAGTCGTGATCGGTGCACCGATGTACAACTGGTCGATCCCGTCCACGTTGAAAGCGTGGATCGATTACGTACACGTCCTGGGTACAACGGTGCCTTTCGACACTCGCACTCAGCCCATGGCAGGCAAGCCCGTGGTGATCGTGTCCAGTCGCGGAAACACCTATGCGCCGGGTTCGGGGAACGAGGCCGACGATCACACCGTCCCGCCGCTCGTTCAGGTATTGGGGGTGTCGATGGGCATGGATGTCTCCGTCATCACCGCGGAACTGACCTTGGCGCAGCGTATTCCGGCGATGGCGCCGCTGATCGAGCAGGGTGAGGCGAGCCTGCGGGCTGCCCGGGAGTCGTTGACCGAGCTGGCCCGTACCTTAGGAGCCTGATCAGGGGCTTGATCAGGGCGCCTGACCAGGTTCAGGCGAGAGCCGAGATCATCGACGCCACGTCTTTCGGCTCTGCGTCGTAACCGGGGAAGTAGCAGCACACTTCGTCGGCATGCTCGCCGAACCGCCGCCGAATCTCGGTCGCACATTCTTCCGGGGTGCCGACGACGGCGAGTGTGGTCAGCATCGGATCGGTGATCAACGAGGCCATGTCGGCGTAGCCGCCTCGCTTCGACAGGGTATTGAGTTCCGGCTGGACCTCCCCCCACCCTTCGACGTCGAGCACCGGACGGTATGCGGGCGTCGATCCGTAGAACGAGAGCAGCGCCCGGACGCCTCGGGCGGCCGCGGCGAGTTGATCGTCGCTGCGGCCGACGCCGACGATGACCTGCGGGATGATCGTGAATTCGTCTCGGGTGCGTCCGGATTCGCGAAGGCCTGTATCGACGGCCGGAAGTGTGCGCTCGAGGAAATGTCGCTCCGAGTGGAACGGCATGACCAGTAGTCCGTCGGCAACCTCCGCGGCGGTACGGGTCATCACCGGCCCGAGTGCCCCCATCAGGATGGGCGGCGGTCCATAGGGATTGGGGCCGGGGTCGAATGTCGGCGGCATCAGAGTGTGGGTGAAGAACTCGCCGCGGAAGTTCAGCGTCGAGGTGTTCTCCCACGCCGTGAAGATCGCCTTGACCGCGGCGACGGTCTCCTTCATGCGGGCCGCTGGACGCGACCACGTTGCGCTGTAGCGTTTTTCGATGTGCGGTTTGATCTGCGACCCGAGACCGAGCCGAAAGTGGCCGCGACTGAGCAACTGCAGGTCGTTGGCCGAATGCGCCAGATGCATGGGACTGCGGGGGAACGCGATGGCGACGTTGGTCATCAGGTCGAGGTCGACGGCCGAAGCGGCTTCGACGAGTGGGAAGAACACGTCGTGCGGCCCCTCGAACGTGAACAGGCCGCCGGCGCCGGTCTCCGCGAGTTCACGGCTGCGAGCAGCGCCTGCGCCCGGTGCGGAGTCGAGTTGTACGTGAATCTTCATCGGCGTGCTCGCAGCCAGTCACTGACACCGGGAGCAAATGGCGCGATCGCCGCCACCGCGACAAGGACGCAGTAGAGAATCGGACCCCACGTCAGGACTCCAGCGCCGATATCCGCTGCGCCGTCGACCAGGGACATGAAGCCGAGCCCGGCCGCGATGCTCGAGGCTCCGACGATCGCCGTCATCACCCGCCCGGCGTTCTTGCGTGCGCGGAGGAGTTGAAGGCTCAAAAGTGCGAGCAGGGCCAGGACGAGAGCGCCGCCGCCGCTGCCCGCGAGTACGACGGTCACGGCGTCGGAGATGTCGGTGGACGAGTATCCGGGGTTGTCGCGCGCAGTCGATTCTTCGAGAGCGGATCGGACGTCGTCGAGGCTGGTGACTACCACTCCGGCGATTCCGGCCAGCACGACGAACGAGCCGATCCAGGCAGAAGCAGACAAGGTCACGGCTTTGGGCGTCTCGTCGCTCGCCGGCGCTCGGAGTGGCCGAACCGAGACGTCGGGTCGCTCGGGTGCCGGGCGTGGAGGTGACGGGCGAGCAGGTCGAGCGGGGGAATTGTCGGGATCGGTCACTGGCCGATCGTAGCCATTTGGAGAGATGCGGAAGTGATGTGGCGCACTTTTTCGCCTTTTCGGGGAAGGCGGGAACAAATCTACGTGGGCTGTAGTTGACCATTTCGACAAGCTTGAGCGCCCCCGGCTCAACTTCAAGTTGACTCCCGGCCACGGTCGGAGGCAAACTTGAGCGGAGGACGCTCACCAAGCGAAAAACTCGCGGTCATGTTCGAGATCAACCACTCGGGCAGAGAACCGCAGAACGAAAGGTAGGAACACTATGGCTCGTGCAGTCGGTATCGATCTCGGTACGACCAACTCGGTAGTTGCAGTGCTGGAGGGCGGCGAGCCCGTAGTGGTCGCCAACGCCGAAGGCTCACGTACCACCCCCTCGGTGGTCGCATTTGCCAAGAACGGCGAGGTTCTCGTCGGTCAGCCCGCGAAGAACCAGGCAGTCACGAACGTCGACCGCACCCTCCGTTCCGTCAAGCGCCACATCGGCACTGACTGGAACGTTGAAATCGACGGCAAGAAGTACACGCCGCAGGAAATCAGCGCCCGCACGCTCATGAAGCTCAAGCGTGACGCGGAGGCTTACCTCGGCGAAGACATCACCGACGCCGTCATCACCGTCCCCGCGTACTTCGAGGACGCACAGCGTCAGGCAACCAAGGAAGCCGGCCAGATCGCCGGCCTCAACGTCCTTCGTATCGTCAACGAGCCCACCGCGGCTGCACTGGCATACGGACTGGACAAGGGCGACACCGAGCAGACCATCCTGGTCTTCGACCTCGGTGGCGGCACCTTCGACGTCTCCCTGCTCGAAATCGGCGACGGCGTCGTCGAGGTTCGTGCAACCTCCGGTGACAACCACCTCGGTGGCGACGACTGGGACGAGCGCGTCGTCGCTTGGCTGGTCGACAAGTTCAAGGCTCAGAACGGCATCGATCTGACCAAGGACAAGATGGCCCTGCAGCGTCTGCGTGAGGCTGCGGAGAAGGCGAAGATCGAGCTCTCCAGCTCGCAGAGCACCTCCATCAACCTCCCGTACATCACGGTCGACGCGGACAAGAACCCGCTCTTCCTGGACGAGCAACTCTCCCGCAGCGAGTTCCAGAAGATCACCTCCGACCTGCTCGATCGCACCCGTGCGCCGTTCCAGGCAGTGATCAAGGACAGCGGAATCGCCGTCAAGGACATCGACCATGTCGTGCTCGTCGGTGGCTCCACCCGTATGCCGGCCGTCTCCGATCTGGTTCGTGAACTGACCGGTGGCCGTGAGCCCAACAAGGGTGTCAACCCGGACGAGGTCGTCGCCGTCGGCGCCGCACTCCAGGCCGGCGTGCTCAAGGGCGAGGTCAAGGACGTTCTGCTCCTCGACGTCACGCCGCTTTCCCTCGGTATCGAAACCAAGGGTGGCGTGATGACCAAGCTCATCGAGCGCAACACCACCATCCCCACGAAGCGTTCCGAGACCTTCACCACGGCTGACGACAATCAGCCTTCGGTGCAGATCCAGGTCTTCCAGGGTGAGCGCGAAATCGCTTCGCACAACAAGCTGCTCGGCTCCTTCGAGCTCACCGATCTGCCGCCCGCCCCGCGTGGCGTTCCGCAGATCGAGGTCACGTTCGACATCGACGCCAACGGCATCGTGCACGTGACGGCGAAGGACAAGGGCACCGGCAAGGAAAACACGATCAAGATCCAGGACGGCTCCGGTCTGTCCAAGGAAGAGATCGAGCGCATGGTCAAGGACGCCGAGGCTCACGCCGAGGAAGACAAGGCCCGTCGCGAAGAGGCAGAGGTCCGCAACCAGGCCGAGTCGCTGGTCCACCAGACGGAGAAGTTCGTCAAGGAGCAGCGTGAAGGTGAGAACGCGGGCAAGGTCTCCGAGGAGATCCTGACCAAGGTCGAGGCAGCGGTCAAGGACGTCAACGACGCCCTGGCAGGCACCGACATCGCTGCAGTGAAGACCGCAGTGGAGAAGCTGGGCACCGAGTCGCAGGCTCTGGGCCAGGCCATCTACGAGGCTTCCGCTGCAAACGAGGCCGGAAACACCGACGGCGCAGGCAATGACGACGACGTCGTCGACGCCGAGGTTGTCGACGAGCCCACCGACTCGGACAAGAAGTGACCTCGGACAACTCCGAGAACAACCCGGTCGACCCCGAGACCGGTGCACAGGGAGAGGCGGCGGGGGAATCCCTGCCGCCGCTCGACTCGGAAGACACAGGGGTAGTTCAGGAAGCAGAGTCGATCGTGGAGGAAGCATCCGCCACCGATCAGCTCGCCGAACGAACTGCGGATCTGCAGCGCTTGCAGGCGGAGTTCACCAACTACCGTCGTCGCGTCGAGCGTGACAAGCAGGTCATCAAGGAAACCGCGCGGGCTTCGGTCATCACCGAGCTCATCGGAATCCTCGACGATCTGGATCGCGCTCGGGCGCACGGTGATCTGGAAACAGGTCCGTTGCGTGCGCTCGCGGACAAGCTCAACACGACCCTGACGGGTCTGGGTTTGACCGACTTCGGTAACGAGGGTGACGATTTCGATCCCGCGCTCCACGAAGCGGTGCAGCATGAAGGCGAAGGCCACGACCCCGTACTCGGGACGGTCATGCGCAAGGGTTACAAGCTCGGCGACCGGGTCCTTCGGACCGCGATGGTGGCCGTGACGGACCGGGTGGGCGACAAGCCTGCAGACGGTTCAGAGGAAGAAGCGAAGTAAGAGTGAGAGGAGGAGACGCCCAGTGAGTCAACGGGAGTGGATCGAGAAGGACTTCTACAAGGAGCTGGGCGTCTCGTCCACCGCCACGGCCGACGAGATCAAGAAGGCGTATCGCAAGCTGGCCCGGGATCTGCATCCCGATGCCAACCCTGACGACGCGAAGGCCGAAGAGCGTTTCAAGACAGTCAGCGAAGCTCATGCAGTGCTCTCCGATCCGGAAAAGCGCAAGGAGTACGACGAAGCCAGGCGGCTGTTTGCCAGCGGCGGCTTCGGTCCCCGCGCGCAAGGCGGCGGCGGATTCAACCCCGGCGCTGGTGGTTTCGACATCAACGACCTGTTCGGCGGCGGCGCCGGTGGACAGGACTCGGGACTCGGAGACATCTTCGGCGGATTGTTCAACCGTGGGGGAGCGGGCCAGCGCACAGCTGCACCCAACCGCCCGCGTCGAGGCAAGGATCTCGAGACCGAGACGACGCTCGCCTTCCGCGAAGCAGCGCTCGGTGTCACCGTCCCACTTCGTCTGACCAGCCCGACGTCGTGCACCACGTGTCACGGCAGCGGCGCAAAGCCAGGCACCAGCCCGCGAGTGTGCCCGCATTGCAACGGAACCGGCGTAGTGAGCCGGAACCAGGGCGCTTTCGGATTCAGTGAGCCGTGTGACGACTGCCGGGGAACCGGCTCGATCATCGACTCGCCTTGCGAGGACTGCCACGGTAGCGGCGTCACCAATCGCACACGGACCATCACGGTACGGGTGCCTGCCGGTGTGAGCGATGGCCAGAAGATCAGACTCAAGGGCAAGGGTGAAGCGGGGCTCCGCGGAGCTCCGGCCGGCGACCTGTTCGTCAACATCCGCGTCAAGCCGGACAGCGTCTTCGGCCGCAACGGTGACGACCTGACATTGACGGTTCCGGTGAGCTACGGCGAGCTGGTACTGGGTACGACCCTGTCGGTGCCGACGTTGGACGGCCGTGTCGGAGTGAAGGTTCCGGCCGGAACGGTGGACGGACGTATTCTGCGAGTTCGCGGACGTGGCATCCCCAAGCGTCCCGAGGGCGCTGGTGACCTTCTGGTCACCGTCAAGGTATCCGTCCCGCAGAAGTTGGACGACCCGGCGATCGAAGCGCTGAAAACCTATCTCGAGGCCGAGAAGGCGAGCGGGTTCGATCCACGGGCCGGGTGGGCCGGTGCATGATGACCGAGCGACCGCAGAATCAATGGGATGCGACGGTCGATCCTGACGCTCAGATCTTCGTGATCTCGGTGGCAGCCGAGTTGGCCGGAATGCATGCGCAGACCTTGCGTAACTACGACCGGCTCGGGTTGGTCACCCCGCACCGAACCACCGGTGGTGGACGACGGTACTCCCCGCGTGATGTTGCCCTTCTTCGTGAAGTGCAACGGCTTTCGCAGGACGAGGGCGTCAACCTTGCCGGAATCAAACGGATCATCGAACTGACCAACCAGGTCGAGGCTCTGCAGCACCGCGTCCGTGAATTGGCCGAGGAAATCGCGAAAGTCCATGCGGGCTATCGCCGGGACCTCGTGCCGATCCCGCGCAACAACGCGTTGGTGGTTTGGAAGCCTCGCAACCAACGCTAGTCGGAACTCTGGAAACACGGCCCCGCGCCTAGTGGGATTCACTTCGTCGAATCCCCTGAGCGTGGGGCCGTTTTGTGTTTCCACCCAGCGGGAATCGATCTGTTGACGCGACTCCGATGTGCATAGCGTCCGCTTTCATGACTCCTCTTTTGCGCGTTTGACGTTATCCAGATCACATTCTATGCTCCAACCCAAGCAACTGCTTGCTAGATCATCAAGCGGGTGCTTGGTTGGCTGGTGCTCGAAATCAGGCGTGTCCACCGGCCGACCCTTCTTTCGTCAGGTATTCGCCTGACGTTCGGTGCATACATGTGTTCTAGGAGTGCAGACATGAATCGTCGGCCCATTCTTGTTGCGGCAGTAGCCGTGACGGCTCTGGCTCTTGCAGGGTGTAGTGGTTCTTCGGAGTCCGATGGTGGCGCGGACTCGCCTTACCGAGTTCTGCTGACCGGCGGAATCAGTGCACAGGGAGTCCTCGCGGCGAACTCGCAGACCTCGCTGCTCGCAACCAAGGCGGGAGTTCAGGTCCAGAACGAGGCCGGGGGAATCGGTGGCCGTCAGATCGAACTCACCACGGTGGACGACGCAGGTGATGCAACGATCGCCGTCACCAAGCTGCGCGAAGCCATCAACTCGGGTAACAAGCCTGACCTCTACCTCAACTCGGGTCCTTCGTCGATCGCGGCTGCGGTTCTCCCGATCCTCAAGCAGAACAACATCCTCTCACTGAGCATGGCGCCTTCTCCTGATTCGACGGACCCGTCGAAGTTCCCGCTGAACTTCGACCTGGCTCCAGGTGCGACGGACACTGCTCGCGGAATCTCCGAGTATGCAAAGACCAAGGGCTACAGCAGCGTCGGAGTGCTGCACGGCAGTACCGCCTACGGTGAGCTGTTCGGCGAAGAGATGACCAGCGCTCTGCAGTCTGCCGGTCTGAAAGCTGCCGGAAACGAGGAGTACGACGCCGCCGCGCTGGACATGACGGCGCAGTTGCAATCGCTCAAGAATGCCGGTGCCGCGGCAATCGCCTTGGACGCGTACGGCGCTCCCCTCGGATATGTTCTGCAGAGCCTCGAGCGTCTCGGCTGGGACGTACCGCTGGTCGGAAACACCTCGGTCTCTGCCACCAACCTGATCGCGAACGATCCGCCGGCCGGTGTGCTCGGCACGCCCCAGGTGAAGAACCTTGTGACACAGGTGTTCACCAGCACGGTGTTCGATCCGAACAATGCGCTCGTCAGCACCATGGTGGACACGATGGCGTCGCTGGGCTCCATCCCGTCGACACTCATCCTTGCCGACAACTACGACGCTTTCCCCCTCGTCGCGGCGGCAGCGGAGAAGGTCGGCAGTTCGACCGATCCGAAGAAACTCGCCGAGGCGCTGGAAACCTCGGAGGTCCAGGAGAATGCCAAGACTGCCTTCCTCTCGCGCTACAACTTCAGCTCCGACAACCACGGCCCGAACCCGGACACCAGTGAGCTGAAGTTCATCAGTCCGACGAAGATCCTCAACGGTCAGTTCGGAAACCCGGCCGCATCATGACCATTCTGTGGTCCGGTTTGGCACTCGGCGCGGTCTACGTGCTGGTTGCCATCGGGTACAACATCGTTTTCGTTTCCTCCAACACTTTCAACTTCGCTCAAGCTCAGCTGATGATGGTGGGCACCTTTGTCGCCTACACGGGTCTGGTGACCCTGAAACTCCCTGTTCTCGTGGTGGCCGTCATGGCGACCGTGACCGTGATGCTCCTCGCATCGGTCGAGGAGATCGTCGCGATCAGACCGGTGGCCGACCACCAGAACCAATTGGTCACGACGTTGGGTGTTGCCACTCTGCTCAACGGCGCCACCCAATTGATCTGGGGCGGTGAACCTCTCACGGTTCCATTCTTCGGATCGAACGAACCGATCACCCTGCTCGGCGGCCGTACCTACCCGGTCGAGATCGCTCTGCTGGTGGCGGCGATCGCACTGGTCATCGGGTTGAGTTACGTCTCGAAGAAGACAATGACGGGTCTGGCTCTGATCGGTATCTCCGAGGATCGTGAAGCGGCGATGCTGCGCGGAGTCAACGTACGACGGTTGGCGTTGGGTGCGTTTGCCTTCTCGGGTGCCTTGGCCGGAGTCCTCGGACTCCTTGTCGGTCCCAAGACGTTTGCGGTTGCGACGTTGGGTGCCGCACTGGCACTCAAGGGGTTCGTGGCGCTGGCGATCGGCGGGTTCGGCTCTCTGCCAGGCGCTTTGATCGGCGGGTTGACCGTCGGCCTGGTGGAGTCGTTCACCGCCCTGTGGGCGGGAAGTCAGTACAGCAATATCGCCGTCTTCACGGTGCTGATCGTCATCTTGATGGTCAAACCTGCCGGCTTGTTCGGCAATGTCCGAGAACGGGTGGTGTGAGATGGTAAGTGCGTGGCGGACTTTCCGTTCCCTTCCGAGCTGGATCATCCCGCTGGTCCTGGCCGTGGTGATCTTGCTGCTCCCGGTCCTCGGGCTCGATCTGTCGACATCACGGCAGATTCAATTGGCCTGCATCCTGGCGCTTGTCGTCAGTGGCCTGAACCTGAGCCTCGGCTTTGCCGGTGAACTGGCCCTCGGCCAGGCCGCGATGTACGCGGCCGGTGCCTACACCGCAGGTCTGATGTCCCAGGCAGGTCACACCGACATCCTGCTCCAGCTTGCTGCTTCCGGTGCGGTGGCACTGGCTGTCGGCATCCTGACCGGTGTTCCCGGTCTGCGCCTGGGCAACTGGTCTCTGGCGATGACGTCGTTCTTCCTGGTGCTGCTGGTACCGGACGTACTGGCGATCTTCGGCGGCAAGACCGGTGGCCGAAACGGCCTCACCGGTATGGAGCCGCCGACGCTCTTCGGTTCCGAACTCGACACCCAGCAGTACTACATGGTGGTAGTCGTCGTGACCGTCCTCTGGTTCGCTGTGATGCGCAACCTGGTGGTCTCGCGCCACGGCATCGCGTTCCGCACACTCAAGCAGTCGCCGGTTCTGGCGTCGTCGCAGGGTGTGTCGGTCTTCCGGATGAAGCTGCTCGGGTATGCCATCGGTGCGTTCCCGGCCGGTCTGGCGGGTGCGCTGTTTGCCAACACCGACCTGTTCATCTCGCCGGAGGCCTTCGGGTTCACCTTTGCCACAGCAGTTCTGGCGGCGTCGATCCTCGGCGGTGCGGCAAGTGTGTACGGCGCCGTGGTCGGTGCCGCGATCATGCAGCTCGGTCCCAACCAGTCGACGGCGTTCCAGGAGTATTCGCTGATCTTCTACGGCGGCTTCCTGATCATCGGCGGTGTGCTTCTCTCCGGGGGTTTGACCAAGGTCGGGCGAGCGATCGTCTCGAAACTCGATCGCAAGGCCGGCCTGGGCGTAGTCACCGCAAAGGAAAACAGCGGTGGGACACCGGAACTGGCGCCGATCAACGGAGCACGGTTGGTGGTCGACGGAGTGTCCAAAGCGTTCGGTGGCAACCAGGCGCTCAATGCGGCAACCCTGACCGCAGAGGCCGGTAAGGTCACCGCGTTGATCGGGCCCAACGGTTCGGGTAAGACGACCATGCTCAACATGATCTGCGGCTTCTACACCGCAGATGCGGGCGTGATCACGATCGGTGACACGGTGGTCTCGCAGTCGTCGCCGCACAAGGTGGCGCGCGTGGGTGTGGCGCGGACGTTCCAAACTCCGACGATTCCGGAGAACATCACGGTTCTGGAAGCGGTTGCATCCGGACGTTATTCGGTGCACCGTGCGTCGATGGCGTCGGCCGTGCTTCGCCTTCCCAGCTTCCGCAAGATCGCGAAGGCCGACATCGTCGAGGCCGAGCGTGTCCTCGAACTCGTGGGGATGTCGCACTTGCGCAACGAGATCGCGACCTCACTGCCACTGGGGATGCGTCGCATGCTCGAGGTTGCTCGGGCCGTGATAGCCGAGCCGAGGGTGGTCCTCTTCGACGAGGTGGCATCGGGACTCGACGAGGACGAACTCGAACGCCTGGCAGATCTGATCCGGGTACTGCGAGATGCCGGGGCCACAGTGGTGTTGGTGGAGCACAACTTCCGCCTCGTGCTCTCGTTGGCCGACGAGATAGTCGTGCTGGCACAAGGGCAGGTGATCGCTACCGGTGATGCCGCGACGATCGAACATCACCCGCGCGTGTTGAGCGAGTATCTCGGAGTCAAGTCCGGTGACGAAGAAGCGCTTCTCGAAGAAATCGGCGCAGTAGACCATCAGACCAGCGAGGTGAAGTGATGGAACCGATTCTCAAGGTCCGGAACCTGCAGACAGGGTACGGCGATCTGCGCGTCGTCTGGGATGTGTCGTTCGACGTCTATCCCGGTCAGGTGACCGCTCTGCTCGGACGCAACGGGGCAGGCAAGACGAGCACGCTCCGCGCCCTGTCCGGCCTCAACAAAGTGGCTTCGGGCACCGTTGAGATGGACGGCGCCGACATCACCGGAGTTCCCGCGCACAAGCGGGTGCGGCAGGGGATGGCGTACGTGCAGGAAGGCAAGCGGGTCTTTCACAAGCAGACCGTCGAGCAGAACCTCCTGCTCGGCGGGTACACCCGCAAGGTGAAGCGCAGCGAACTCATGGAGTCTGTCGAGTCCATGTACGAGATGTTCCCGATCTTGGGGGAAAAGCGTTCGCTTCCCGCCGGTTCCATGTCGGGCGGTCAGCAACAGATGCTCGCGATCGGTGCGGCGCTGATGGCGCAGCCCCGATTGCTCCTGCTCGACGAACCTTCGGGAGGGCTGGCTCCCGTGATTGTCGGCGAGGTGATGGACCGCGTGCAGCTACTCAAGGAAACCGGGCTCGCGGTCCTGCTGGTGGAGCAGGCGGTGGAGGCCGCGATGAGCGTCGCCGATCACGTGACAGTCCTCGACATCGGCAAGGTGGTTCTCGACGCCGACGCGAAGGACATCGACGACCTGGCAGTTCTCAAGGACGCGTACTTCGGACGCGTCTGAACAGCAGTGACGTACTTCAGCCCGGCCACCTCGGCCGGGCTGAAGTCGTTTCCCGCTCCGTGGCACGGGCCCTAGCCGGCTCGGGGCCATCGATCTACCGTCCTGCACACAACTCCTGCGAGAGGCAAACTTGATGACCGCTGCTCCCGACGTACTTGCCCCGGCAAAGCTAGGCCCGGTGACCCTTCGAAATCGAATCATCAAGTCCGCGACGTTCGAAGGCAAAACTCCCGACGCCCTGGTCACCGACGAACTGATCGAGTTCCATCGCCGCCCGGCAGCCGGGGGAGTCGGGATGTCCACCGTCGCGTACTGCGCCGTCGCACCGGAAGGGCGCACCGAATACGGCCAGCTGTGGATGCGGCCCGAAGCGCTCCCCGGGCTGCGACGACTCACCGATGCCATTCACGCCGAAGGGGCTGCTGCGTCGGCGCAGCTCGGGCATGCCGGTCCGGTGGCAAATCAGAAGTCGACCGGTCTGCCCGCGCTGGCACCGTCGAGTTCGTTCAATCCATTGAGCATGAGGATGATTCGCACTGCCACCACAGCGGACATCACCAGAATTGCGGCGGCACACGGGAGCGCTGCACGACTTGCCGTCGAGGCAGGATTCGACGCCGTCGAGATTCACTTCGGTCACAACTATTTCGCGAGCTCGTTCCTGAGCCCGAAACTCAACCGTCGTAAGGATTCCTACGGCGGATCACTGGAGAACCGCGCCCGCGTCGTACTCGAAACTGCGCGCAGTGTGCGCGATGCCGTCGGCGACAAGATCGCGATCTTGGCCAAGCTGAACATGGATGACGGTGTGCCAGGCGGATTCTGGGTGGACGAAGCAATCCAGGTTGCGCAGTGGCTCGAAGCATCCGGAAGCGTCGACGCGCTCGAATTGACGATGGGCAGCTCACTGCTCAACCCGATGTACCTGTTCAAGGGCGATGCGCCGATCCGCGAGTTCGCCGCCGCGATGCCGCAACCAGTTCGACTCGGTGTGCAGTTGGTGGGCAAGAGCATGTTGCATACCTATCCGTACAAGCCGCTGTTCATGCTGGAAGAGGCTCGGCAGATCCGTGCTGCGGTGAAGTTACCGCTCGTGCTCCTCGGCGGCGTCACGGACAAAGCGGGTATGGATACGGCGATGGCGGAGGGATTCGAGTTTGTCGCCATGGCGCGGGCGCTGCTCAGAGAACCTGATCTGATCAATCGGATCGCAGCCGAATCTGATACTCATTCACTGTGCATCCACTGCAACAAGTGCATGCCTACGATCTTCAGTGGCGCCCGCTGCGTGTTGGTCGAGCGGGTCTAGGGCCGGCACACACCACGTCCCGACATCCATGTGGATACCGGGTCGTGGGCCGTAGCGAAACAAGTTTGTTTGATTCAGCCTGTCTGGTTCAGTTCTGGGTGAAGACGTCGTACGACGCGTTCATCGTGGGGTAGCCGGTGGCCATGTAATCGGTGAGGATGACGTGCGTCGGGTCGCCGATGATGCGAGTCCCGTCGAGAGTGGGGTTGCCGGCGTAGTTGTTGGCCGCCATGACGGTCTGTACACCGTCGGCCACGTTGTAGGTGACATCGACGCCGATACCGCGGGGATCGCTGCTGTAGGCGGTGACGATTTCGGTTGTGTGCGGGGCCAGGTAGGAGCGGGGGCCGTTGATCCACTGTCCGTAGGGGTTGGACGCGCTGTCCAGCAGCATCGGGTTGTCGGTGTTGTTGGTGATGGTCATGGCAACCGTCGGGCCGTCGGTCGGCATGGTGCCGGCGTTGGCGACCGCTGCCGTTCCCAGTGCGGTTCCGCCGACAGCTAGGGCGATTGCGGTGACTGCTACGAAGCGAGTGGTGTTGGTACGCATGATGTCTGCTCCTGGGATGGTGTGTGGTTGCCGTTCTCGGCGATGAATCAATCTTGTCGCGAATGAGTGCTGCTGTATGTCCGCCGACGGGGCCTTGGCGGGGTTGAATCGTCTGTCCCCCGATCGGGGGAGGCGTAAGTGCTCGCATTGCTGGTACGGGCGTGAGAAAGTGAGCAATGCGCGAAGGCACGAAGCCGCTGGCCGGCAAGGTTTCCGTGGTGGTCGGCGACGATCACCCGTTGTTCCGTGAGGGCGTGGTTCGGGCTCTGACCGGCAGTGACAGCATCAACGTCCTGGGCGAGGCCGACGACGGCGCAGCAGCGCTCACAATGATTCGCGAACTACGCCCGCAGGTCGCGCTGCTCGACTTCCGGATGCCGCATCTGGACGGAACTCAGGTCGCCGCCGCAGTGGTTCGAGACGAGCTTCCGACGCGGGTGCTGCTGCTCAGTGCTCACGACGAGTCGTCCGTCGTCTATCAGGCTCTGCAAGCCGGTGCTGCCGGATTCTTGCCGAAGGAATCCACTCGCGCCGAGATCGTGAGCGCCGTGCTCGACTGTGCTGCGGGCCGAGATGTGTTGCCGCCCAGTATCGCCGCCGGATTGGTGGGAGAGGTTCGGCGTCGCAGTGAACCGTCCGGCCCGACGCTCAGCGCCCGTGAGCGTGAGGTTCTCGGATTGATCGCGCAGGGCGCCAGCATCCCCGCCATCGCCTCTCAGCTCTTTCTCGCGCCGTCCACCGTCAAAACCCACGTTCAGCGCCTCTACGAGAAACTCGGAGTCAACGATCGAGGCGCTGCCGTCGCCGCCGCGATGCGGCAGGGTCTGTTGGAGTGAGCAGGCGTCACCGGAGGACGTACGTGACGTTCATGGCCGGGTAACCCGAGGTCATCGTCACCGTGACGTCGTGGCCATCGGTGGCGTACGTTCCGCCGGCATCCGCCCTGGTCTTCGAGTTGGTGGCACTGAAGACAAATACTCCACCGTCGTCGGAGCGGTACGTGAGCACGATGGGGAAGTCGTTCTGGTTCTTGCTCGTGGCGACAACGTTCACGTTCATGTTCGGGAGGATGTAGTCGGCCGGCGGGACGATCCAGTCGCCGTTCGGGTTGGATGCGTCGACCAGATACAGGGCACCGAAGCCCGAATTGCTGATCATCGCCGTCGTGACGGAGGTGTCGGTCATCGACTTCACGGCGTTCGCACCGGCGGCGCGGGCGACCAGAGCTGCCATGCTGAGGCCGGAAAAGGTAACCGCTTCGGGTCGAATTGTGTTGGTGCTCATGATGTTTCTCCTCGTGTTTGTCGGTCTCGGTGACCGTGTGTTTCGGTGATGAGATAACTATGGCCCCGAAATCCTTTCGGGTCTGTCCACCTACGGGTCCGAGTGCTGGATGACATCGGTGTCCCCCGATCGGTGGACACCAACGCTCTCCACTGCCGTAGCCCACCCAGTGTCATGGGGTGGAGGCTCCGCCCACCCAGTGTCAGGGGGTGGAGGCTCCGCCCACCCAGTGTCAGGGGGTGGAGGCTCCGCCCACCCAGCGGGAGACCCCGTTCCTCTATGAACCAGTCCACTCATAGCGTGACCACCATGACCGATCCTGACTTCTCCACCGCACCACTCGACGTCGTAGTCATCGGCGCAGGCGTCGCCGGCATGTACGCCATGCACCGACTTCGCGAGCAGGGGCTGCGTGTCCACGGCTTCGAGGCGGGCTCCGGAGTGGGCGGAACATGGTATTTCAACCGTTACCCGGGCGCACGCTGCGATGTCGAGAGTTTCGACTACTCCTACTCGTTCTCCGAAGAGCTGCAACAGGATTGGGACTGGAGCGAGAAGTACGCGGCGCAGCCGGAAATCCTGTCGTACCTCGATCATGTTGCCGATCGCTTCGACCTGCGCAGTGGGTTCACTTTCGATACCCGTGTCCAGAGCGCACAGTTCGACGAGGGCTCGTCGACGTGGCGAGTGCACACCGACGGTGGTCATGATGTGACCGCACGCTTCGTTGTCTGCGCCACCGGCAGCCTCTCGACCGCGAACGTCCCGAACATCACAGGGCGGGAGACTTTCGGCGGCGAGGTGTTCCACACCGGCTTCTGGCCGCACGAGGGCGTCGATTTCACCGGCAAGCGAGTCGGGGTAATCGGCACCGGATCGTCGGGCATCCAGTCCGTTCCTCTGATCGCCGAGCAGGCCGATCACCTCTTCGTGTTCCAGCGGTCCGCGAATTACAGTGTGCCGGCGGGAAACACACCCCTCGATGACCAGCGACGCGCCGAGATCAAGGCCGACTACGCAGAGCGTCGAGCGCAGTCCAAGCGCAGTGGCGGCGGATCACCGTTCGTCTCGGACCCGCGCAGTGCACTCGAGGTGTCCGAGGCCGAGAGGAACGCGGCCTACGAGGAGCGGTGGAAGCTCGGCGGTGTTCTGTTCGCCAAGACCTTCGCAGACCAGACCAGCAACATCGACGCCAACGCGACGGCGGCAGCGTTTGCCGAGGCCAAGATCAGATCAGTGGTCGAAGATCAGGCCATCGCAGACCTGCTGATCCCGAACGACCACCCCATCGGGACCAAGCGGATCGTGACGGACACTGACTATTACCAGAGCTACAACCGTGACAACGTGAGCCTGGTCGATCTCAAGAGCGCACCGATCGAGGCAATCGACGAGGCCGGGATCAAGACGGCCGACTCGCACTACGAACTCGACGCATTGGTGTTCGCCACCGGTTTCGACGCGATGACCGGGGCACTCGATCGCATCGAGATCCGAGGACGCGGCGGCGAGACCTTGCGGGAGAATTGGCACGCAGGCCCGAGAACGTACCTCGGGTTGGGCATGCACGGCTTCCCGAACCTGTTCATCGTCACCGGGCCGGGTAGCCCGAGTGTGCTGTCCAACATGATTCTCGCTGCCGAGCAGCACGTCGACTGGATCGCCGACGCGATCGGCCATCTCGATTCCAACGGCATCGACACGATCGAACCCAGCGCAGAAGCTGTGAACAGCTGGCTCGAGGAGTGCTCGCGCCGGGCGTCGGCAACGCTGTTTCCATCCGCGAACTCCTGGTACATGGGAGCCAACATCCCGGGAAAGCCGAGGATATTCATGCCATTCATCGGGGGCTTCGGTGTCTACTCCGACATTTGTGCTGACGTGGCAGCAGCGGGATACCGAGGCTTCGAGCTGAACAGTGCGGTGCACGCATGAGTCGGCTGGAGGGCAAGCGCGTACTGGTGACCGGTGCGGCCGGCGGAATGGGGCGCTCACACTGCGAGCGGCTCGCCGAAGAAGGCGCGTCCGTGATCGCGCTGGATGTCGAACAGGCGCAGTCGGGTTTGGCGGAAACCGCTCAGGCAGTGCGTGATCGAGGTGGCGTTGCGGTCACCGGCGTCGCGGACATTCGGGACTTCGACGGCTTGGCCGCCGTAGTGGCAGAGTGCGTTGCCGAACTCGGGGGTCTGGACGTCGTGGTCGCCAACGCCGGCGTCTACGACACGCCTGGACCGACGTGGACCATCGAACCGGCGGTCTGGAACCGTTCGCTCGACGTCAATCTCACCGGGGCGTGGCACACGGTCAAGGCCTGTGTTCCGCATTTCGCCGACGGTGGGTCTGTCGTTCTGGTCAGCTCGACCGCGGGAATCAAAGGTATTGCCGGAGCGGGTCATTACAGTGCTGCCAAGCACGCCGTGGTGGGTCTGGCCAGAACGTTGGCCAACGAGTTGGGGACGGAAGGCATTCGGGTCAACTCCGTGCATCCGGGTTCGGTACGTACTCCGATGATCATCAACGAGCGAGTGTTCGCGAACCTGTGCCCGGACATCGAGAATCCCACCGAAGCAGACGCTGCTGCAGTGCTCAGCGCTCGCAACTTGCTGCCCGTTCCCTGGGTCGATCCGGTGGACGTCAGTAATGCGGTCCTGTTTCTCGCATCCGCGGAGTCCCGCTACATGACCGGCTGTCAGTTGGTTGTCGACGCCGGCCTGACCCAGAAAGTGTGAATTGATGACTTCTCGATTGGAAGGCAAGATCGCGCTGATCACGGGTGCGGCACGAGGAATCGGGCGGGCTCAGGCCGTGCGTTTTGCCGAAGAGGGCGCGGACATCATCGCGGTCGACGTGTGCGCCTCGGTGGAAACCACAGTCACGCCGCCCGCGACGGAGGCCGATCTGGCCGAGACCGTCGCGCAGATCCAGGCGCTGGGGCGAAAGGTCGAATCCGCTGTAGTGGACGTTCGGGATCTCGAGGCGCTGCGAAGTGCCGTCGACTCGGCCGTCGAAGCGCTCGGTGGTCTCGACATCGTCTGCGCTACAGCCGGTATCACGTCCTCTGACGGGGCGCTGACCATGTCGGAAACGATGTGGCAGACCATGCTGGACGTGAACCTGACCGGCGTGTGGCACACCACCACCGTTGCGGCTCCGCATTTGATCGAGCGAGGTGGGGGATCGATGACACTCACCAGTTCCATCGCCGGACTGCGGGGGTTGGTCGGGGTTGCGCACTACACAGCGGCCAAGCACGGTGTGGTCGGTTTGATGCGCTCGCTGGCAAAGGAATTGGCGCCGTACAACGTGCGCGTCAACACTGTTCATCCCACCAACGTCGACACCCCGATGATTCAGAACCCGTTGGTTCGCGGCAAGTTCCGCCCGGACCTCGAGAACCCCACCCGCGAGGAATTTGCTGCCGCGGCGATGACGATGAACATGCTCGCCATTCCGTGGATCGAACCGGTGGACGTGGCGAACGCTGCACTGTTCCTGTCCTCCGACGAGGCCCGCTACATCACGTCTGTCGCCCTGCCAGTGGATGCGGGCAGTTCGTCCCGCTGACGTTTGGACACGCTGAGTTCCGCCACGGTGTGTAGCGTCGGTTTCACCCAACCGAAAGGCACACACCGTGGCGGAACGACGCTATCTGGAAGTCACCGTCGGGCCCAACATCGTGATGGTCCTCGACCACCGCACTGTGGAGGTCTTCGACCGCACCGCCGCGAGCACGAGTGAAGTGGCCCGCTGGCACGTCGAACACATTGCAGTGAAGGCAAAACCGTCGAAGTCGGGACTGAAGCTCACTATCGGGAACAGGCTCGCCGACGACTCCATCGCGGTAGCGGGGCCACGAGCATCGCTCACCGTTCCGCCGGAGGACGAAGCCGCCGTTGTCGCGTTCTTCGACGAGGTCAAGGCCGCTCGGGTTTGAATCGACAGACAACCTTCGGGGCAGATGATTCGGTTTCACTCGTCGAGCACGTCTTACGGTGCCACGAAGACCGCGTCGGACGCACGATTGTCGGGATCTCGGGAATCGAGGCGTCCGGAAAATCGACGATTACCGATGAGTTGGCTGACGGTATCTCGACTTCGGGCCATGACGTCATCACGATCCGTGGCGACGAGTTCTCGACTGCGAAAGCCATACGAAACAACAATCCTGACACGGTGGGTTACGCGCGTGGTTGTCTACTGGAGTTCGGTCGATAGTGCAGTGAGAGTTCGGGTTTCGTTAGCCGGATCGGGTGTGCTGGCCCGGACCGCTTTGAGGACGCTGTCGATCCGGTCGTCGAGTGCGCCCCAAACGGTTGCGTCGAGGGGGCGCAGGGATGTTTCGTCGTCGTCCCAAGCGGTTTCGAGATCTTTGATCCGTGCAACCGCGCCGGTGTGGTCACCGGCTTGTACCTTTGTCAGCGTGTCCTGCGTGATGGTGCGAAAGTTGGCGATGTCTGTGGACGGGAACACGGCGCTGGCCTGCCCTGGCGTGAGGGTCGCGCCCGCCGCCGCCGTGCCGGTTTCCTCTTCGCCCGCCAGGGCCTCGTGCGGCTGTGCGGAGGCCCAGACGAGCAGTGCGGCGGCAGCGACGGCGACTGCGGCGTAATAGCCGAGCATGATCCGCTCGCGACCTTGATGCGGTGTGCCGGCCGGAGGGCGTGGGAGTTCGGGCTCGGTGACGACGTCGCGGCGGGTCATCGTGAGGTAGACGACCGTCGCCACAATCGCGAGGAGGAAGATTGCGCTGGTGAGAGCCGTACCTGCACCGAGACCACGATCGGTGGACGAGGACGCAACCCAGTCGCCGAGGTTGGCGCCGAGCGGGCGAGTCAGCACGTACGCGAGCCAGAAGGAGAGCACCGCGTTCGCGCCCAGCCGCCAGCCGATCACGATCAAGACGATCAACCCGGCAGGTAGCAGGACCGAGATGCCTGGCCCCCATCCGGTGATCTCGAGTGTCCAATCGCCCGCGGCGGTGCCGAGGGCGAATGTGACCAGAACGGCGAGCCAGTAGAACAACTCGCGCGCCGGCGAGACGATGCTGTGAATCGACAAGGTTCCTTCACGGGCGAACCAGACACCGAAGACCACAGCCAGGGCCGCGGCGAAGACGCTCGTACTCACCGCGAGCGGCACACCCAGATCGTCGGTCAGGATGTCGGTGTAGAGGGTGCCGGCGACGCTGAGCACCACAACCGCCAGCCAGTAGACGAACGGTACGTAGCGGTTCAGACGCAACTGCCACACCAGGACAACGGCAAGTACTACCGTGAAAATGAGGGCGGTCGCGTTCAGACCTAGACCCAAGGTCATGTTGATCCAGTCGGCGAAACTCTCGCCGACAGTCGTGCACAGGATCTTGATGATCCAGAACCAGACCGTGATCTCGGGGACCTTACTCAGCATCGCTCGCCTGGTCGGGGCGGCTTCAGATCTCGTCGTCTCACTCACAGATCCGACCGTAGAGACACGATGCTGAAAACGCCCTGAGAGGAGCCGAGCCCTTGGTCGTGCGATCCATGCTCAGAGCCTTCACAGCTGCCGACTTCGATACTGGAAGTAGAACCACATCCGGGTCCTCGGCGTCGGCGTACGGTGCGTCGGTCCGCGTGAACCTGGTCGGGAGGGCCCACGAATTGATCGCTTCGAGACGGTTTCTTTGCGAAAAGCCTTGTGTGCTTGGCCATCCACAGCGTCGTCGGCAACGAATGCCATTCAGCAGCTTTACCTGCATCCATCTCGAGTTGCTAGGAGGTGCTCTGGTGGTACTTGATCGAGGACAATGCGAGCAATACAGCGATTCGCTCAAAAATCGTCCTGATCGGCGACACGGGGCGAGTTGGTCACTCCCCGCGCTGTCGTGTACTGCGCCGCACCCGGATTCTTGCAATGGATGAGGACGCCGAATTCCTCCTCGCCACAGACGTTCTAGCCAGTCTTTATGCGCTCGACGCAGTCTCGCGCGACGAGAGACTGCAGATCGAGCGGTGGCTCGATCTGGCTGATTCAGTGCGGAGAGACGATTTCTTACGCGAGGTCGCTACGGTGAGGTCGACGATGGACGTCCTCGCAGCGATGACTTCGGTCGATCCCCCACCGCGTTTGCGTCGACGGTTGCTTGAGCGGGTGTTGCGGCTTCGGCACTCAAGTCTGTACAGCGGTGAAAGTGCCCAACCGATACACAGGGACTTCCCGACAAAAGCGGCTGCGATGGTGGCGGTGGCGATCGTCATCCTCGGCGGAGTTGGCGGGGCGGTCGCATTCGATCGTGAGGGTGAGATTCCGAGTTCGGCACAGATTGTGGCAGCTCCGGATGCGCGGAAGATAACCACTGACGTCGTCGATGGCGGAACCATCGCAGCGACTGTGTCGGATCTACTTCGATCAGTGACGGTGGAGGTACACGGACTCGAAGATGTGGTGCGTGGAGGGTCGGAATTTCAGTTGTGGCTGGTCTCGACAGCGGAACCCTCGACCGTTGATGCAGGCCGATTGGACGACCGACGAGTGATCACGGGGATCGAGGGCGTCGATGCTCTCATGGTGACCGTAGAACCTGCCGGAGGGTCGAAACAGCCGACACAGCGGCCGGTTGCCGTCATATGGTTGGCGTGATGGTCGATATCCGAAAGCGTGGGACAAGTTCTGTCGGGATGCACGAGACCTGGCGTACGCGAGCACGGGACATCTTCCGTAGCCGGCTGTTTCGTTTCTATCTGGTGGGTGGCGCAAGTGCTGGTGTGTATCTGCTGCTCTTCCTGATCCTCCGTGTTTACTGCGCATCGCAACTCGCGAATGTGTTGGCGCTGTTGATCTCTGCGATAGCGAATACAGCGGTGAATCGGCGATTCACATTCGGGATTCGTGGTACCGCAGGAATCATCAGGCAGTATCTGCAAGGACTGGTCGTCTTCGCTCTGGGATTGGTGGTGACCAGCGGCGCACTGTTGGTGCTGCATTCCCGAACAGCGGAATCTTCTCGGACGCTGGAGGTGTCAGTTTTGATTGCCGCGAACGTGATTGCCACGATCGTGCGGTTCCTCGGGCTACGACGAGTATTTTCGGGTGCGCATGTCCCTCGCGAGTAGTGGTCAGCGGGTGTGTGGTCCTTGTTCGATGTCTCGTTTGATGTTTTCGAGGGTTTTCTTGATGTTCCCACGTTGAAAATCGGCGAAAGTCTTGCCTCCTGTGGCGATCTTGTCGAACATGTTTGCCGCGAAATCGGGCCATGCCCGCCGGTCGTCAATCCATGTCTCCGTGACCCGCGTCCCGCCGGCGACCGGCTCGAACCGGTATCGCCACGTTGCGATGGCTGCGGGAATTCGGGGCCTGGAGATGCCGATCTTGTGTACTCGAAATTCGAACAGTCGTCCGCTTTCCGCCGCGGTCACTGTGCACTGCGTGGTCCACCGCGCGCGCCCACGTTTGTTGTGGCCGTCGAATCCCATTCCTGGGTACGCTTTTGCCCGGCGTATATGCATGGATGCTCCCAGATTTTCCGGACTCCACGTGCCCATGCGCGTCGGATCACTGATGAGGTCGTACAGGGTCGAAGGCGCTTCTTCGATCACGATGTTGTCGGATATCGTGTATTCACGTGCCATGTCGTTCACCTTTGTCGTCGAGGGTTAGGCAGAGCTTCCGTGGTTGAGCGAGTGTACGGTCCTGCGGAATTGGCTTGTCGGTGAGCAGCGGGCCGCAACAGCGCGAAGATCGGCCAGGTAATCGACATCGCGCAGCGTCGCCACAGGCAATACCCGTACTCCGATGTCTCTCAGCGCTGCTCTGGTTCGCTCACCGGTGTCCGGCCGCGAAGTGGGGACGGTTGCAATGGCAGCGGCAACGACTGCGTTTTGTACGCCGAGCACCCACCAGCCGCCATCTTCGGCCATTCCGAGTACCGCTGTAGGAGAGCTGCATTGCAGCGTTCTTCCCGCGTGCAACAGCAGCTGCGGTGTCAGTTGCGGTGTGTCCATGCCGATCTGGACTATCGGTCCGCTGACGATCGCAGCGGTGTCAGAGTGCGCGTGAGCGAGACGGTGACCGAGATCGTGTCCACGTTGCTCGATGACGATGAAGTCCTTGAGTGCATCTCGAACGTCGTCGCCTCGCACCGCGTCGGCGAGGTCTCCGGTGATCGCGACGATCCGGTTTCCTGCTGGGACTGCCGCGACGACACGCAATGTGTCGAGCAGAGCGGCGGCAGCGATTTCCGCAGCAGCAAGATCACCGACGTCTGCCGCCAGTCGCGTCTTCGCCAGCCCTGGTACCGGTGCCTTCGCCACCACCAGAACGGCGAAGTCGTCGTGGTTCGGTGTTGTAATCATCCGATCACCTTCCAGAAGTCGCGAATCGCTCGGATCGTGCCCAACGGTGATCCGGACACTTTCGAGTGGCCGGCGGTGCGGTTCCGGTAGGCGATGTCCCGCTCGGTGACTGTCCAGCCGGCAACAGCGGCCCGGACGAGAAGCTCGAGAGGATATCCGGATCGACGATCGGTCACTCCGAGATCGATCAGTGATCGCGTTCGGGCCACCCGGACAGCCCCGATGTCGTGCACGGGTAGCCGATATTTCGTGCGCAGTCGCGCGGCGACGAGCGCGTTTCCCCAACGCGCGTGGAGCGGCCACCGGCAACCGCGTTGCGGGATGCGTCGTCCTACGACGAGGTCGGATCCGGCCAGGTCTGCGATCATTGCAGGCAGTTCCCGTGGATCCATCGAACCGTCGCCGTCGAGTACACACACCACAGGAGTGGTCGTGGCCAAGATTCCGGTGTGGACAGCTGAGCCGTAACCGGGCACCGGCTGGCGCATCACACTGGCACCGTGGGCACGTGCGACCTCGGCGCTTCCGTCGGTGGAGTTGTTGTCCACCACTATCACCGTGTATCCGTGAGGTATAAGGGCGAGCACGCCGGGAAGCGACCCGGCCTCGTCCAGGCACGGAATGACGACGGTGACGTCGGCCGGTTCGATTGCGGCAGCCTCAGACATGTGGAGGCCCCGCAATCTCGCAGTCTCGTAACGCCATCGTCGCGAAATCGCGAAGTCCGTTGGCCGGCATGATGCTCGCCCGAAAACCCAGCTCACTCTCGGCGCGCACAGGGCTGGCCACCACATGCCGGACATCTCCGGCCCTGTAGTCGCCTGTGATCGCAGGGGGCGGCCCTCCGCAGGCTTCGGAGAGCACGTTAGCGACGTCACCGATGGTGATCGGCTGTCCGGAGCAGATGTTGAAGGCACCGAAGCCGGGCAGCTGTGCCTCGATGGCAGCGACATTGGCGCCCGCCACGTCACGAACCTCGACGAAGTCCCTCGTTTGCTTGCCGTCCTCGAATACTTGCGGTGCCTGACCGGATTCCAGGGACGAGCGAAACATGGCGGCGACTCCGGAGTACGGAGTGTTGCGCGGCATGAATTCTCCGTAGACATTGTGATAGCGCAGCGCCGTGACCGAGCCGCCTGTCGACAATGCCCAGGCGAGAGCGTAGTTCTCTTGGGCGAGTTTGCTTGCTGCATAGGTGCTTCGGGGCCGGAGCGGAGCCTCTTCATCGACCGCTTCCCAGGTCAATGGTTGTCCGGTGACCGGGTCGCGATTGTCGAACATGCCCGCGTCCAGATCCTGCCGTGTGCGTGCAGGCGGAATCACCGTCACACCGGCGGCGTTGCGGTAGCGGCCGTCACCGTAGACAACCATCGAGGAACCGAGAACCAATCGCGTGCAGCCTGTTCGGTGCATCGCGGCCAGGAGGACGGCGGTTCCGAAATCGTTGTGACTGGCGTAGGCCGGGGCGTCTTCGGCATCGACGCCGGCTCCCACGACCGCAGCCTGATGACAGACCACATCAATCTCCCGGAGCACGTCAGTCAAGGCATCGGCGGATCGTACGTCGACGACGTTGATCCCCCGAGGTGTTCGGGGTGCGCTGCCGTGAGCGGAGGGCAGCAGCGCGTCGACGGCAACCACCTCGTGCCCCCGCGCTGCGAGGGCGGTGCGGATATGTCCTCCGATGAAGCCGGCTGCGCCGGTCAACAGCACCCTCATCGCGTCGGCAGTTCGATGGGGAGCGTGACTCCGTCGTGAACTCGGCAGCTCTCGCACGAACCGTCTGGTGCAGCGCTGATCGAGGCTCTGACCAGCTTTTTGAACGGTCCGAGGTTGCGCTCGAACTCGGCGAATACATCGATGGCACGCACCCCGTCACCGGCGTCGATGCCGGCGTCGAGATCGGTGACGAGTCCGATGGCGACGTAGCACTGCTCGAGCTCACGCGCCAGTACCGCTTCGGGGTGTCCGGTCATGTTCACCAACGTCCATCCCTGGCGGGCATACCATTGGCTTTCTGCGCGGGTGGAAAAGCGCGGGCCTTCGACGACCACCATCACGCCACCGTCGATTGTGTCGGGTTGCATTGCTGCGCTACGCAGTTGAGGGCAGTACGGGTCGGCGAATTGGACGTGCACGCCACCGTTGTCGAAGAACGTCTGTGCGCGGCCGCTGGTCCGATCCACGAGTTGGTCGGGCACCACCACTGCGCCCGGCCCGAGGTCTGCGGTCAAGCTGCCGACGGCGCACGGCGCGAAAATCTTTCTGACTCCGAGCATTCGCAGCGCCCACATGTTCGCGCGGTACGGAACGGTGTGCGGAGAAAATTCGTGGTTGCGTCCGTGTCGCGGTAGGAAGGCGACTCTGCGTCCTTCGACGTCTCCGACCGTGATTGGGGCGCTAGGGGTTCCGTACGGCGTGACTGGTGTGACGTCGATCGAGTCTGTGTCGAAGAAGGAATAGAAGCCGCTGCCTCCGATCACTGCGATGTCAGCAAAGGGGAGGTCGTGATCGCTGGTCTTCGTCATCGTGTGTCCTTAGGTGTGTTGTTGTCCGGGGTCTCGCGGGGTTATTCGCGTCACCAGTTGGTGAGGACGAGGTGGTTGATCGCCAACGCGGTGCTTGCTTGTACGGCCAACCAGAATCGGTGTGTCTGGCGTGGCAACAGCGCGGGCGCTGTCAGGATCCACATTTGGAAGGGCAGCCAAATGCGTTCTGTTTCGGCTTTGCTCAGTGCGCTGAGGTCGGCGACGATCACCGCAAGTAGGCCGGCGAGTGCCATCACGTTGACCGGGGAGAGGGCGCGAAGTTTCGACCACGTCAGAACCCGTGGCAGCGCCGCGGCGGAGGCAAGGCCCACCGCGCAGATGAGTGAGGCGAAATTCGCCCATCCCCAGTAGGCGAACGGCCGCGAGGATGCGATGCCTTGGTAGTAGCGCTCTTGGACGAGGAAGTAGCCGTCGAACCACCAGAACCCGTATGCGGTGAACACACCCGCCACCGCGAGGGCTCCCATCGAGGCGCCGATCAGAGGCCTGGCCGTGCGACTGACCACAAGTACGGCGACGGCAGGAACCGCCATCAGGGCGAGCCCGTAGTTCAGGTAGACACCCCACCCGAGCAGGACGCCTGCCGCAACCGACGACAGGAACCAGCGCCGGCCGCTTCCGCGTGCGGCGACGGCCAACAAAGCGATACCCCACGCGGCCACTCCGGCGAACAGTGCATCTGCCGAGACCGCCAACCAGATCGCCGCGGGCGACAAAGCCAGAAAAGGCGCCGCGCGGCGTGCCATGGTCTCGTCCCCGAGCGCGCGCACGGCGACGATCACCGCCGCCGCCGCACTCGAGCCCACCGCCACACACAGCGCGGATGCCCACGCACCTCCTCCAAGCCCGATCCGGTCGAGCCACACGAAAGTCAGCACCGCGGCCGGGGGGTGGCCGGAGACGTGTGTCGTCCACGAGTCGGGCTGGAAATCGAGTATCCGATCGCTGAATCCGGCAAGGGCGGAAGGGATATCCGTGATCCCGGGTACCTCGTGCAGATACTCATCGCGTGAGGTCAGCCGGCCGGCGAATCCGCGCTGCCACCCGTCGATCATCGCCAATGACATCGCCCAGATCGCGGAGGTTGCCCAGGTGCTCAGGACGAGACGGCACCACGGGAGCGCTGCGGCGACGCGCGGCCCCCACATCACGACCGCTACCGCCACTACGAGGGCGATCGGGGTGCCCCAACCGAGGTGGGCATCGACGAACCCGAAGAGCGGATTCGCGTCGGAAAAATCCTTGTAGGACTCGGTCGTGTTGTCGAGGATTGGGGTCACCGAGCCCAACCCGAGATGGGGCACGACAAACGCGGCCACTACAAGCATCAGGGCCAGTGCTGCACCGACGAAATCGCGCAGGAGAAAGTTGCGTGTGCCGTGAGTCGGTATCACTGCGGACTCGATGCTGTGAGCCAGACGAAACATCGATGGCCTACCTCCACCGTGCGAGCAACTCGCAGTCCCGCGTCGGTAGCGATCGCGGGGACGGCTTCCAATCCGACGGTGGCCCAACTGAACCAATGTCCTTGTAGAACGTCGGTTTCCCACCTCATCTTTCCGACCCGGATGCCATGTGCGGCGGCCGGCGGTTCCACTTCGGCAATGACGACGCCGCCCGTTGCGAGGAGTGTCGCCGCCCGGCGCAGTACCCGTAGTGGGTCTCCGTCGATGCCGATGTTTCCGTCGGCCAACAGCACGTGCGCCCAATGCCCCACGAGCGGTAACGGATCGAAGATGTTTCGGTTGACCGCATGTGCTCCGCGGCTGATCGTCATCGCCACTGCGATTTCGGAAGTGTCCACGCCCAGAGCGTTGACCCCTCTCGCTGTCAAAGTTGCGGTGAGTCTTCCTGGGCCGCAGCCGAGATCGAGAGTGGGGCCGGTGCAGTGTGCCAGCATGATGTCATCTGCGTGTCGGTCAGCCGGTGTTGTGCGTGTGTCGCCCATCCAGCGTTCGAGCGGTGCCTCTCGGCGGATGCCGGAGTCGCTTGTCATCCAGCACGGGAGTCCTTTGCCGGCGCGTTGAAACACGACATCTGTCGACACCGGGTCTACGGCTGATGTGATTGTCCGTGTCATGGTGCACCTGCTTTCGTGCTTCGAAGGCTTTCAATGGCAAGTCGGGCGGAATACGCAAGTGCACTTGCTGCGAACATCGCTGCTGAGAGAAGCAACCAACGCGCAAGAAACGGCTCCTGCGTCAATCCTGTGGCGGCTACGTAAGTTGCGCTGCCTTGCTTGATGATTCCGGGGAAGAACAGGACGAATGTCAAAGCCGTTCCTAGGCAAGGGACCCGGATGTAGTTGATTGCAGGCACCGACGTCGGCCGCGTAACGCGGCGGCCTCGCAGTGCGTCGATACCAGCCGAGAGTGATCTGTCTGCGAGTGCATAGAGTGGAAACAAGATGAAGTCATGAGCGATGAGTGCGCCGACGAACCACACTGCGATCGACTGCCACCACACTCCGGTGTTCCAGAACGCGTCCGGACCGGTGACCATGACCGCGTACCCGACGAGCGCGAAGCACAACAGCACTGCCAGCAGATGAAGCGGGTTCGCGCCGTAGAATCGGATGAACCTTTTCATCTCACGCCCCCCTGAACGCGATGGACTGCACCCATTTGGTGTTGTGTACCCCGGGCAGAGCAGGCACGATGATCCTGGCGGGGTAGCCGTGATCGAGCGAGAGATCGGCGCCGTTGACTCGAAGAGCGAGCAGCGCGTCCGGATCAGTGGCCTGGTTCCCTTGCAGCGTTGCCGTGCTGAACGGGCCATTGCGTTCGAGCGAGGACACGAGAGCCGAGTCGGGCTGCGGCACACCGGCTATCACGGCTAGATCGCGCAGGCGCACCCCACTCCAGTCCTCGGTCGTCGACCATCCCTCCACACACGCGATGGGAAGCTGAGCACTGTGCTGGGACATCGCCAACAATGCGGTGCGGCTGAACTCCACGGGCGGTCCGCTCCCGCTCACCGTCAGTCTCCAACCATCACCGGTCTGATCGTCAGTGATCTGCGCGGCGGATGCCGTCCTGTTGATCTGGAAATCGTTCGGCCCCGTCCCGTACGAGCGTCCACGTGGCAGCAGCAGAGCTGCCGGTCGCAGAAATCCGCCCACCGTTTGTCCCACCGACAGCACCCCCACCAACAGAGCGCCACCGCCGACCAAGGCGAGCACTCCACGGCGGCTGATGGTCGCCGGAGCGGGTTCCTCTGTCAGCAAACCAGTTTCGTCGTCGTCTTCCGGCCGAGTGTCGGCGAGAGAGGTACGCATTTCCGCGCGGAACGAGCGCCGACGCAGGGACCGAATCATCGTCGGGATCTTGATGACGACGTGGGTGAGGAAGCCGGCGATGAACACCCACGCACCCCAATAATGTGCGGTGTAGAAGCTGAACCCGAAAATGTAGTCGTACTGGATGTTCAACACGCCGGTGATGATTTCGAAGAGAATTCCACCGACCAACGCGATCAGCGACAACCGTTCGAGCGCCTGAGCCGGCGTACGAACTGGCGGGAATACGAACAGCTTCGGTATCACCGACCACAGCTTTGCCAAAACAATAGGTACCAGAATCAACCCGAGGCCCACATGCAGGCCCTGAGTGAGTCGGTAAAGCCAGGGCGGCCGCGTCGGCCACTGAAAATACGGCAGGCGCAGCCAACCGACATCACTGGGCATTGCCTGCCCGAATTGGGGACCGTACGCGATGAAAGACAACAATCCGGTGATGATCACGATCGGCAGACCGATCAGCAAGACGGCACCAAATACCGAGGTCAGCCACGGACCTCGGACGGAACTCCGAGGCCGCAACCGCGAAGGCGCGAAGGAATTGAAGAATTCCTTGACCTTCGCAGTTACGAAACTCATCGGATTACTTCGTTGCGATCGTGATGGTGGCGATACCGACCAGCAAGCCCGGAGTCACTGCATCGGTATTGAAGGTCTTGTTCAACAAGGCCGCAGCGTCAGAGGAAATCTTCACCTCGGTACCCTGCAGGATCGCGGTGTCGTTCGGACCTGTTTGCAGCGGCTTCAATGTCCGACCGTTGAGGTCGAACAGGACGGCGTCGCTCGCCGCCGGAGCGCCGTTGACCAGCACATCTCCCTTGAGGATCGATGTACCCGGATCGATGTCGAAGTTGGTCAATTCGACTGTGGTGGCGCCGGCGGCCAATGAGAGACCGCTACCGTCGTGCAAAATCTTTCCCTGCACGTAGGGATCCACGGTGCCAGGCGTCCAGTACTTCACGTTTCCGCCGGTGATGGGGAAGCTGATCGAGCCATCTGCCAGCGTGGCCGATCCCACGACACCGGGAGTCAAACCGAGGGTCGTGAGAGCTCCCGTGAAACCTGCATCGAGCTTGACGGCCGTGCTCACACCGGTCAGGTTGTCGACCTCGGCGGCCGGCGGCGGTTGCGTCGTCGTTGCGGCGGCAGAACTCGACGACGTCGATGTCCCGGAGTCGCCGTTCGATGAACACGCCGCCAAGGGAGTGAGCACCAAAGCTGCGGCAGCCACCGCGACGAGTGATTTGCGGTAGTTGATCATAATATTCAACCTTCCATATCTACAATGAGTGTCGGAAGGCATTCGGCGCCGATACGGTTGCGGATTGGCCAAGCAGAAATATTTGGTTCCATCGAAATATTTCAAACCCAAAGAATTAGATAAGTCGACGCAAAGAAAATGCAATATTGAGTTTGTTATTGGGAAATTTGGGTACACCGATCGGTGAAATCCGATAAAATTTCATATTCGATTATCATCGAGTAGTGACGAGCATTAGCCGCGCCCGACGCAAAATAGTAAGACGTCGCCCTGAAACAGGTGCACGCGATCTCCACGGCAAATCAGGAAATGTGGAGCGACCGCAGCGTCGACGAATAGTCGGTCGCATTCAAACCATGCTCGATGGCGACGCTGCAGCGATGTTCGGAGTCCGACCCAGACGAAGACACCGGGAATGCACCTACCTCGCAAAGGCACTCGGATCGGATGTTTTCAGACGAGTAACGATCACGGGTCCCGAGGCGTCAGTATGGGTAGGAAACAGTGTTCTGGCACGCAGCTCCGACCCACAGAAGGCTGAGAGTGGGCTCAGCCTGCATTTGTCTCAAATTGGCAAAAATGCAGGTGTTTGTCTCGAAATCTCATGATGTCCGATTTTTGTATCATCATCGAGATATGGCGGCAGAATTCATTTGCGCGACGACCGACCACAACTGACCAGCCACGTGATTGTGTGTAGCTAGTCAGCCGAAAGGTCGGCGATATCAAGCTTGGCGCGCGGCAGCATGGGCGCCGGCAACCCGGCCGAACGCCAAGGCATCGGCGATATGGAATCCACCGTCCTTCGCCGCGCTGTACGTGGAACTGACGGCGCCCGCCGCATACAGTCCTGGAATCGGATTGCCGGCAGTATCGAGAACGCGGGAATGACCGTCGCGGCGCGGTCCGCCGTTACTCCAACCCAGCAGTGGCGGTGCGGCGACGGCGTAGAACGGAGCCGTGGCCACCGGGGCCAACGTCTCGGGATTGCGACCGAACGAATGATCTACGCCGTCCGCGCACGCCTCGTTGTAGCGTCGCACGCTCGTTTCCACGACGGTTGGGTCCAGTCCGAGCTTCCCGGCGAGTTCGGTGAGCGTGTCTGCCTTGACGATCCATCCCTTGTCGATCTCAGCTTGATTGTCCGCACTCCACTCGTACCCTTCGTCGAGAACTCTGTGGCCGACGGGCAGTGCGTCGCGACCGGGGCTCAGTTGTCCAGCCAACCTCATCGTCTCGTCGAAGACGATGTTCATCGGTTGCACTGGAAAGTGTTGGTAGGAACCTTCTCTGAACACATGACCGTGCCGCATTTCGGCCGACTCGTCGGTGAAGCGTCGACCTTCCCGGCTGAGGAACACATAGTTGTGGGCATTCCACAGCGCCAGGAAGAAACCCGTCGGATTCTCGGGATCACCAGGGATTCCCGTAATGGTCATCATGTTGTTCATGTGCCACAGATCTGCGCCTACCGCTTGCGCCATGCGGTGACCGTCGCCGGTAGCCGATGGTGAGCCCCAGATCTTCGGATTCTCCAGGCGCAGGTAGTCGCGCACCATCGTCGGATTTGCTTCGAATCCTCCGGTGGCAAGGACGACACCCCGGCGCGCCTGGATCTGCGAAGTTTGTTCACCCGAACGGATCTCGACTCCGGTCACCGCTCCGGATTCATCCGTCAGGAGTCTGGTGGCCTCGGTGTCGAAAAGAGTTGTGATGCCGCGTTCCGCGAGAGCGGAGACGAGGAACCGGTAGAGAAGTTCATTGCCCATCTTCCCTTCGACGGTGTCCATCCCTGCGTAACAAGAACTTCCGTCGAGTTCGGCGAACTCTGCTGTGGAATGGAAATCGCCGGTCATCGCTACAGTTGCACCCAGACTGCGGAGCCAGTCGGACAGCCCGTGAGTGTTCTCGGCCCAGGCATCGATGACGTCGTCGGCAACGGGGAACTCCCCGTTCAACGAACGCAGGAAGGTTCGGGCGGCAGCGGGGTCCTGGTTGACGAACCATCCACTGCCGGACAATCGAGTGTTGCCGCCCGCGGAATCGGGTCCGCTCTTTTCCAGAATCACGATCGATGCGTCGTCGGCGTGCGCTTGGAGCGCTGCGGCCGATCCGGCAGCGCCCGATCCGATGACGAGTACGTCGACAATGTTATCCATGTCACAGAAGGTATTGCGGAATGGTGGTGCGGCGAACTCACCTTCCCGATGAGCGAGAAAGCCAGTGGTCGACGCCGCAGAGACGCCGCCCCGCAGGCACGTCGGGGGCCAGGCGAGGTGTATGCGTTCAGTGCGTCAGGGGTAGCGCCAAAAGTGCGATATCGCGCTGTGACATTTTCGAGACTCTAGCGTTACAGATCTGGATGTGTTGGTGAAACCTGCCGTTGGCAGAGTTCGTCTGGAACGCAGTGACCGACACGGTTGGTTATCCGAAGCACAGTGTTTCATCGCTGATTCCGGCGGTGGGGCACGACGAGTCCAGACAAGAGGGTTTCATGACTACGATCAACGAACGTTCTTCAGCTGCAAATGTTCTCGATCTATTTGACAGCGCCCTCCGAGAAGGGCATCGGTACAGTATCGACGTGGAAAGCTACACCCCTTCGTATGCGGTATTGAGGCTTTCCGGGGAATTGGACATGGGTCAGCGTGTGGAATTGGTGCATGCTCTCGACCGACTTCTTCTGGTCGGCACCGATATTCACGTCGATCTCTCCGGCGTGACCTTCATGTCGTCCGGAGTGGCGAATGCCGTTGTCGATGCTGCGGGGCGTGGCAACAACCGCATTCGCTTGTTTGCCCCGACGCGAGCGGTCTCCATGATTTTTCAGGCTCTCGGCGCCTCCGAACTCATTGCGGGCGATGCCACGTCGACCGCTGATGCACTCGGTGCTTGAGCCGGAAACAAATCCCACGAACGATGTGAAGTGAGCAGCGCTCGATACGCGTTGACTTGGTTCCTGGTCTGATCTGCGTCTCGATGTGCATTTTGCGGCGCGGGATCAGGTTGTCGTCACCGGGTTGCGCCGAGATTTGCGATAGTCTCGTTCAGTGTCGAGCAGCCGGCGCCGCCATCGACGCGTCCGGCCGCATGAACGCTTGGTGGTCCCGACTCGTAGTGAAGAGCCACACCATGGCGAATGACACCAACCACGGTTCGACAGCGTCGAATCCTCCGATCACCCTGTTCTCCGATGTGATTGGCCTGGAAGTAAGCATGCAGTTCGCACCGATACGCCGCCTCGACGACAACGCACTTGCAGGTGTCGAGCTGCAATTGCGTGGGCCTGACAATTCCTCTCTGTGTTCGGCGCATGCCCTTCGCCGCGCCTCGCAATTGATGCAGCAACGCTCGGAATTCGACAGTCACAAACTGACCATGTCCCGTACTGCACTCGCATGCACCGTCGCGGATCGCCTGCCGTTACTGGTGGCCGTCGACTCGGCTTCCCGCGCAGCTCTGAACGCTCCTGGTATCGAAGGAGCGACGAGAAATCTGCAACGGATCGTCATCACGGTTGACAGCGCATCGGTGCTTACCGATCCCCACAACTCTCTGGCAGTGATCAGAGAAGCCCGCGCGGGCGGGCGTCTGATTGCACTCGACGGCGTCGGCATCGACAGGCACTCGGCGACACTTCTGTCTTTGGTTGAACCCGACATCATTATCACTTCCGCTGAATTGCTTTCCAAGGCAGCATATTTCGAAGTCGGAACGACAGTGCACGCGCTCGGCGCCTACGTCGAGCGATCGAACGCGATTATCCTTGCCGAGGGTGTCGACTCGGAATCGTCCCGTCTTGCCGCAATCACCATCGGAGCCACATACGGAACGGGTGAGTTGTATCCCGCAGTCGCCGATCCGAGTTCATTGTTGTCCGAACCGGTCGTCGCGATGCCCGATACTCCGGTGTGGAGTGATCCCATCCCCGAAGTGGGCACTCCCTACTCGATCGTGTCTGCTCACAGCCAGATCCGGCGCGGTACCAAGCGTCTGTTGATCCAACTGAGTAAGTCCCTCGAAGCACAAGCCGCCACATCGGGTTCCTCGATGCTTGTTCTGGGCACTTTTCAACAAGCCGAGCATTTCACTGCATCCACAACTGCACGGTGGCGTCATCTCGCCGATACCGTGGGGTTTGCCGGTGTCTACGGTGTCGGTCTGTCCGTGATGCTCGACGGTAAAGTTCAACACGCACCGCTCGAACCGGGTGATGATCTCGTCAACGAGTGGACGGTCGTCACTCTGGGGCCACACCATGCCGCGATGCTGTCGGCGCGAGATCTTCATGACAACGGTCCAGATCTCGAACGGACCTTCGACTTCGTGCAAACCTACGATCGCACCAGTGTCACCCAGGCAGCGCACTCTATTCTCCGTCGCTACCCCAAGACGAATTCGTGAACCCAGTACCGATGTCCTCGAAGTTCGCCGCGAGCGCTGCTTGACCGGCGATCGTGGCTAAGGATTGGACGGGCGCCGCGCAAGACGTCTCTTTGCTGCAGTGTTGAGTAGATACCTTTCGGCGACCGTGTAGTCCGTGACGGTTGCGCCATCCGGCGTTGTGGTGTGGGTGAGCAGTTCGAGATAGCGGCGACGGAAGATATGGGCGTCTGATTCTGCAAGTAAGAACTCCGCCGCTGCGACGACCTCTGGTTTCGGAGCAGCGTGTGTGTGCCGGTTTCGGGCAGGCTGAGTGCTCATGTTTGCCTCTTGATTTCGAAAGCTTCTGTGCCGGTGGCCATGTGCAAGGAGATCTTCGTTTCATCACCGGTCATGAGAAGTGGTGAGTAGCTTCAGATCGATCGGCTGTCCGTCGGGGGAACGGCATTTGTGCCGCCTCCACCGAACGGTTCCCAGGCACACCAGTGCACCTTGTCTTCGAGTCGGTTCTGGAGAACTTCTTGGCATGCATCGGATCCGAGGACTGCGACCCATCGTCTACCGGCCATCGAGAACCACGGGGCTTCGCCGCAACGATCCCAGCCGTTTTTGTATCAAAGCAAGAGGTTCGCGGATGTATTCGAAAAGTTTGATCTATTCCGGGTAGTCCCGAATTGCCTGAGATGGGACGCAAGCGCGACAGGATGGGTGGAGCAGCCAGGATCTTCGACATCACGTACCTGCCTTCCGTTTACATCTGACAGTGATTCCTGTCAGATTGGGCAGTCTGCGTCACATTCGCGTCGTCTGTCAACATCGACACGCTGCTTCTCCGACACTCCGCCGGTATGCCGGTCTGAGTGGTGGGCAGCGGGCATCGCTTCAGCGTGAAGCTTCCTCGCCGCAGGACTGGAAGTCTGTGCTGCCGCGGCAGACAGGGGGCGACCGTGACCGCCAGCGGTTTGCATGCCAAGCTGACAGAGCGATATTTCTACGAGAGTTTCACCAGTAGAGACCCACTCCTCCAGCAGTTTTCGACGGAATCGTCGACGCGGCTGCACTCTGTACGGCGACCGAGCTTGGCCTCCCCATCAGGGTGCGATCAACGGATTACTTTTCGTGGGCGGCATGTGTCGTGATGTGCGGCAGGCGCGGGTCGGCGTTGTCGATGACGCAGTCGGCCCGAGTCCAGGGCTTCGCAGCGGCGAAGTACAGCCGTTGGCCGCCGACATATCTGTTCATCGACGGATGTTCCGGATCTGCGTTTGTTCCGTCGCGAAGGTTCATACGCTGGGCGGTGATCCCGAAGGGCACGTCGAGGAAGATCGAGTAGTCCCATCGTCCGGCGAGTTCGTCACGATGCAGGAAAAGGCCTTCGACGAGGACGATCGCTCCATCGGCTGCAACGAGGTATGCGTCGCTGTCCCGTCGTTGTCGGTACTCGCGGCTCCCTCGCGGCGTCAGTGGGTCGAGAACATGTCGTTCGAGGGCGTCGTAGTCGTAGCTGTCGAGCCAGAACCCTTCCGGTGATTGTCGCCCTCTACGATGGCGAATCTCCGACGGATTGAGGAAGTCGTCGACGTGAATCACGATGACGGGGCGTGCATTCAGCTGTGCCGCCAGGCTTTTTGCGAAGGTCGTCTTCCCGCTCCCGTCGACGCCGTCGATCGCGACGAGAGGCGAGCCGCGCAACGCGGATACTTCGGCGGCCAAGATTTCGAAGACCGACGCAGTGCTCATCGATCAGTTCCTACAGCACTCGCAGCAGCACGAAGAGACCCCGTGTCGTACAAAATTCGGTGGCCGTCTTCGAGCACGCGCCTCGTGCCCCCGTCGAGCGGAACGTCCGCCCAGCTTTCAGTCGCGAAATTCAGTTCGACGAGAAGACCGGAGCCCAGGCGGAAGCGTCGCTCTCGGATCGGTCCCCAGTTGGCTGCTCGGACGAAACGCGCGTCGGGACGGATCTGCACGAACCAGCCTTCATCGGCCAGTGCCTCCGGGTTTTCGGCCAGGATCATCAGATCGAGATCACTTGCCATACGCTCCGCACCGCGCGCGTACGACCCGACCAGCGCTACAGCTTTGACGCTGTCGTGCTCACCGGCCCATCGTTCAACGTCGACGAGCAACGAGTTGACTGCGCGTTTTCGCCCCTTCAATCGTGCTGACATGACGGGTATCTTTCCTCACCAAAGGGAAGTCGAGCGCAGTCCTGCCCATATCCTTGGTGGAGTTACGTGACAAACCTATGGGAGAAGATGCACATGTCCACGACCAATGAAGGCAGTCGATGAAGACGATCATCGTGTGTACCTCTGTCTCCCACGGCAATACGCGGCGGATCGCCGACGTCATCGGCGAAGTTCTCGATGCTCGCGTGGTCGAACCCGGCGACATCGACGCCGCGGAGCTCGCCGACTACGACCTCGTGGGCTTCGGATCCGGGATCTACCTGCGCTCGTACCACGAAAACCTACGTGCGTTCATCGAGTCGCTCCCCGAAGAACGCCGATCCAAGGCATTTGTCTTCGCCACCAGTGGTTTTCCCGACAAGGGGATTCACCGCTTCTCACGCCCACTGGTTCAGCTCCTCGAACAGAAGGGCTTCGATGTGGTCGCAGCCTTCTCGTCGCGTGCGTGGGATACGTATCTGCCGTTCAAACTCGTCGGCGGCATCCGGAAGGGGCGGCCGAATGCCGCCGATTTGGAATCGGCGCGCATGTTCGCCGAAGTGCTACGCGGAAGCGTTCAGGACAGCTTGCCTGGCACCGGGTAACTGCGAAGGCTCATCTCGAGCTCTCCGGCGTCGGCAAGGTCGTTGATCGTCTGACGCAGAGCGCCACACGTCCGCTGAGCGTTGGCACGGCTGTTCGCGCGCCCCAGCTCCGGGCACACTTCCTGCGACTCTTCGAGCCATTGAACGCTGGTGTGCGCGTCGCTGTACTTCTCGACCAGGACACGATTTCCGCAGTTGCGGCAACTGACCTGCCGCATCAGCGTGCAATCAGATCGGCCGGTGACCAGAAGGCGCGCATGCTCGTGATCTTCGCGTCCGCATCGAAAGTCATGACGTCGATGGGTTCGACCTCGTAGACCTGATCGCCCACCGGCGTGATGACGCGGAAGTGGAAGGCCGCGCTGGATCCGCTCACCCGCAGGGTAAGCAGCTCCGTCTCTTGCGAACCGCCCTCGAGAGCGCCGTAGAACTCGGTGATCGCAGCTTTGCCGACGCGGGGTTCGCTGCCGACCGGGTCTTCGAGCGTTGCGTTCTCGGCGTAGAGGGCGGCGATGTCCGCTGACGATCCGCGAGCCACGGCGTCGAGGTAGGTGGTTACCGTCGCCGTGATCGCGGCCGTGGTGTCTGGTTCGAGAGTGGTCATCGAGTTAGTCCGATCAGTCGAGAAGTTCAGGGTCTGACAACTACTTCGGACGCTATCGGTGCTGTCTCGATTCGGCGCCGCAATCTCCCACGCAGCGGGACGGACACAACAAACTCAGGCGTCGAAGCGTCCGAATCCACCGCGATAGAACAGAAGCGGACCGTCGTGGCGCAGCACGTTCAGGTCGGTGATGCGTGCGACGACGATGGTGTGATCACCGGCGTCGTGTTCTTGCTCGACGGTTGCCTCGATGCGGGCCAGCGCGCCGCTGAGCGCTGGAGCACCGTTGCCGGCGGCACCCCACTCGATGCCGAGGAACTTGTCGGTTCCGCCGCGCGCGAAGGCGGAACACATGTCCTGCTGATCGTGGGCGAGAACATTGATGCAGAGAGTTCCGGATTCACGAAGCTTCGGCCAACTCGTCGACGTCTTCGCCGGGCAGAACGAGAGCAGCGGGGGATCGAGCGATACCGAGACCAGGGACTGGCAGGTGAAGCCCAGTGGCGAATCTCCGTCGTGAGCGGTGATGACGGTGACGCCGGTGCAGAAATTGCTCATCACGTTACGAAGTGTGCGCCCGTCCAGAACTGGCGGCTCGGCGTTTTCCACGGACATGTCGTCTCCTTGTTCGAACTCTGCAAACAACTTCAGAAGCAACGATGTGTGGCGTCGCGGCCGTAATCCAGCGGCAGTCCCACTCAATGGCAGTAATGCCGTCTCTGCCCGGATCCGGACCGCCGAGTGCCAGGTGAAGGGGTCTCACACAAATTTGATCCCGCTCAGCGGTCGGTTCGGATTCTACGAAACCAGCAAATCACCAGTGATTGTTAGACTTCGGGCATGTCCGAACCTGATGACGTGTCCCGAGGACTTCCCGCTACCAGCTGGGCAGTGCTCGGAATGCTCACGTTCGGGGAGGAACTGACCGGAAACGATCTGAAGAAGTGGGCTGACTGGAGCGTCGGCTTCTTCTACTGGAGCCCGTCCATCAGCCAGGTCTACGCAGAGCTGAAGAAGCTCGAAAGCATCGGGTTCGTGGAGTCCCGGGTCGTCTCCGAGCCGGGTGTACGCGGCAAGCGCCTCTACTCGATCACTCAATCAGGAACCGACGCAGTCCGGACGTGGTCACGCGAAGCTCCAGTGGAGGTTCCGGTGCTCAAGCACGGCGTGATGCTGCGTCTGTGGATGGGGCATCTCAACGAGCCCGAGCGACTGAAGGCCCTGGTGGAAGCTCACATCGCCAACGTCGAAGAGCAGATTCGACGCGCGAAACTCCACGCAGATCATGCCGAGAACGAGCCGGCCTGGTCGTTCCCGGTCATGACGTTGCGCTGGTCGGAGCGTTACTTCCGAGCAGAGATCGAACTTGCTCGCGAACTTCTCGAAGACATCGATCGTGCGTCCGCCGAGTACGCGAACGTCGCCGAGCACGATCGACTGGGGTCGCCGTTGCCCTCGACGCCTGGCAGATGGAAGAACGTCGAGGAGTACGTGTTGGCGCTCGAGCAGGCCGGGCTCACCGGTAACGGCTCGACTATCTAAGTCAGGCCCCGGCTGCGGTCGGCATGTTGCGCAGCAGGTGACGACGCTGCAATGTCGGAGTGACGCTCAGCGATCCGCCGTCGATGCCTCGCCAAATGGCAGCGGCTGCCATCCGAACCGGTGCTGCGCTGACGTGGTCGAGGCGGAGAGCCTTCGACGGCGCGCAGATGGATACCGCGGCAACGGCGCGCCCGATGGGGCCGATCGGTGCCGCAAGACAGCTGAATCCCGGTAGGCCGTTTCCGGTTTCGAATGCAACCCCGGATTCGCGAATCCTGGCGAGGTGGGGCAGCGCGTAACCCGATGACTTCGGCGAACCGAACGCGAGCAGCGCCTGACCGATCGCAGTGGTCTCGGCCCGGCGTCGACCACCCACACGCGTCGGCACCGCGGCTGCGAGGCGTCCGCCGATCTTCTCCATGTAGACCACATCGGGGCCGTCGAGGATGCCGAGGTGAACCACAAAGCCGGTGACGCGGTAGAGCTCGTGGAGAAGCGGCATGGCTGCGGCGTGGAGGCGGTCCTGATGAACCGCGAGCGATCCCAGCTCGACGAGGCGCATACCGAGTTCGTAGTCGCGGCCGTCGCGACGCAGCCAACGCATCGAGACGAGACGTTCGAGCATGCGATGGGCAGACGAGCGGGGAAGGCCCGTGCTCCGAACGACTTGAGCGAGCGTCAACCTGCCGGGACCGTCGAAGGCGTCGAGAACCAGCGAGACGCGATCGAGAATTGCCGTCGGGGCCGAATCGGCGCCTAAAGCATCTACAGCCTGCAGTGTCATCGTGTACCTCACTTCTCCTAGAGCTCCACAACCAGTGAACTGGCTATTTCAATTAGAAATAGTGTCATAGACTTCCAAATTTGTGAAGTGGATCACCGGTCTGTTTTCGGGCGCGCCACCGGAGAAACGACGAAGGGGGCTTGCGCGAATACTCGCGCAGGCCCCCTTCGTTCAACTACTGGCAGGTACTACATCGCTGCCGGCAGGTACTACATCGCTGCCAGCGGCTCGCTACCCGACCAGTCGTGGCCCCAGTAGCTGTCTGCTGTGATCTCCTCGGAGGAGTACGAGTCCTGATCCACCTTCGAGCCCTCGGTGCCGAACTCGATGTCCCAGCCGCCGGGTGCGCGGACGTAGAAGGAGATCATCTTGTCGTTGGTGTGACGACCCAGGGTCGACGACACGGAGAACCCGTCCTTCATCACTCGGTCGAGTGCCTGGCCGACGGCGTCGAGGGTGTCCACCTCGACCATGATGTGAATCAGGCCGGGTGCGCCGCCGTGCGGTGCCGGGCACAGGGCCAAGCTGTGGTGACGCTCGTTGACGCCCATGAAACGGATTCGCAGCGGCCCGAATTCGGGCGGAGCCGGCAGACGGAACGCGCCGCGCGGGTAGAAGCCGAGCACCTCGGTGTAGAAGTCGAAGCTCGCCGCGCTGTCCATTACCGGAAGCACGACGTGGCCGAGACCCTGTGAGCCGGTGACGAATCGAGCGCCGAAGGGCGTCACCACCGGGCTGTGGTCGAGGATCGCTCCGTGGAAGACCTCGACAGCTGCTCCGCCGGGATCGGTGAAGGCGATGACTTCTTCGACCCGTCGAGCGTCCGCCTCGGCGAGCGAAAGCTGCTCCACCTCGGTGCCGTTCTTCTCGAGCGCTTCCTGAACGCGGCGCAGTGCGGCGTGATCGGCGACCTCCCAACCGATGTTGACGATTTCGTCGCGCTCACCCTCGACGACGACGATGCGAGCAGCGCGCTCGTCGAGCCGCAGGTACAGAGCGTTCTCATCCGGCCCACTGCCCTTGGCGAAGCCGAGAACGTCGAAAGCGAAAGTGCGCCAACGTGCCATGTCGTTGGTCGAGATCTTGACGTAGCCAAGTCCCTTGATGTCAGTGTGTGTCATCGTGTCTGGTTCCTGTCGATTTCTTGTGTCGAAGTCTGATCAGATCATCGCCCGCAGCGGACCCTGCGGGTCGGCGCCGAGGCGGCTCAGTGAGGCGGCGTGGAATACGGTGCCCGGTACGTGAATTGCGTGATGCTGCCCAGCGTGAGCGTCGCGCCAGAATCGCTGGAGCGGCTTGTCCATCCGCAGTGCGTTGCCGCCGCAGCGTGGGTAGACCTGATCGATCGCGTTGATCGCGCGCCAGGCGGCCTGCACCTGAGTCTGACGTCCCTCGGCGCGCTGCTCGAAGGTCACTTCCTTGCCGGCGTCCACTCGATCCCACATGCGGTCGACGTTGGCAAGCAGGGTGTCGCGCGCGGCCCGGATATCGGCCGTTGCCTGACCGATCGCGAACAAGGTGTACGGGTCGTCCTTGACGGCCGTGCCCTGTGCGTTGATGCGATCGGCCTGGTACTCGTTGGCGTGGAAGAGCATTCCCTCGCAGATGCCGATCGTGGCGGCGGTGATACCGAGGGGGAACATGTTCGACCACGGCATCAGGTACAGCGTCTCGGTGCGTCCGTACTTGCGCACTGCCGTGCCGTCGATGACCTCGTCGCAGTCCATGACGCGGTAATCGGGGACGTAGGCATCCTTGACCACGAGGTCTTTGGAGCCGGTGCCGCGAAGTCCCATGACATCCCACGAATCTTCGATGATCTCGTAGTCGGTACGCGGAATGATGACATGGAGCATGCGCGGCGGCATTTCCATGTTGCCGTCCTTGTCACAGGCCATCGCGCCGAGGAATGCCCAGTCGCAATGGTCTGTGCCGGAGGAGAACTGCCAGCGACCGGAGAACTTGTAGCCGCCGTCGGTCGGGATGCACATTCCGCCGGGCATGTACGGCGAGGCCATCCAGGTATCGGGATCCGATCCCCAGATCTCCTGCTGCACCTTCGGATCCGCGAACGCGAGCTGCCACGGGTGAACTCCGACGATCCCGTGCACCCAGCCGGCCGAGGGATTGAGCGAAGCCATGCGCATGACGGTCTCGGCGAATTCGCGAGGATGCGCCTCCATGCCGCCGTGTTCCTTGGGTTGCAGCATGCGGATGGAACCGATTGCCTTCATCTTCTTGGCGGTGTCGTCGGCCACCCGGCCGATCCGCTCGGCCTCGATGCCTTCGGCGAAGATGTCGTCGGCCATCGCGTTGATCTGTTCGAGCACTTCGTACGTCATGTTATTCCTTGCGTCCAGTCCGGTTGTTTCAGCTGTGTTTTCGACTGCGGATCAGGAGGTTGTCTCAAGCGCCTGGGCGTCACGTGCGGCAACGTTTTCGGCGACTTCCCGCTTCCAACTCTCCACTGCACGGGTGGTGTCGATCTCGAATTCGAAGCGCTTCGTCATGTCTTCCGTGACGTTTTCGACGTCGGTGTAGAACTGGTTGTACCAGCGCCGCAACTGGTAAACCGGGCCGTCCTCCTCGGAGAGCAGCGGGTTGTCGATGGGGGCCTTGTTCTTCCAGATCTCCACGTCCTGAAGGAATCCCATCTCGACCCCCTCGGTGAACTGCGCGGCCATCGCTGCAGTGGACTCGTCGTCCATACCGGGAAGCTTCTTGACCATCGCGCCGTACTGCAACACGAAGGCATTGTTCGAGATGGGGTAGTGGCAGTTGATCAATACGGTCTCGATGATCTGCCCGTTGGCTTCACTCTTGATCCAGTCGATCATGTACGACGGACCGAAATACGATGCATCCGAACGAAGCACAGCGTTGGGATCGCCGTAGTTGGTACCGCTGATGATGTCCTCACGTCCCACCGATTCCATGTACTGGCTCGCGACGTGACCTTCGAAGATGTTCTTGAAGTACTTGGGGAACGAGTAGTGAACGTAGAAGAAGTGGGCCATGTCCACGACGTTGTCCACGATCTCGCGGCAATGCGAGCCTTCGATGGTGAGCGTGTTCCAGCTCCAGTCGCTCCACTCATCGCTTCCGAAGCCCTCGATGTCGGGAATTGTGACCTCGGCGGGCGGGGGATTTCCCTGGGGATCGTGCCAGACGAACAGCTGACCGTTCTTCTCGAGTGTGGTCCACGCCCGCGTCTTGGCCAGCGGCGGAACGCGTCGTGCGTAGGGGATTGCCGTACATTTTCCGTTACCGCCCCAACGCCAGTCGTGGAACGGGCAGGCGATCGAATCGCCCTTGACCGTGCCCTGCGCCAGGTTGCCGCCCATGTGGCGGCAGTAGGCGTCGAGGATCTTGATGTCGCCCTTACTGTCTGCGAAGACGACAAGGCTGGTGCCGAATGCGTCGATCTGGTGGGGTTGACCGTCGCGGTAGGTCTTGCTGAGTCCGAGGCAGTGCCATCCACGCGCGAACCGCGCGGGAGGCGCTGCCGCTTCGATTTCTCGAATTTCCTCGCCGGCGCCCGACTGCGTCGGGGCGTCCGTAGTGGTGAGTGGGCCGGTTCCGAGTGCCATGTCTTCCTCCGAGCCGCGTCTTGCGACGCTCCAGTGATGTGATCCGCCTCATACAACGACGAAGCGTCCGCTGGAGATACGGCAGTTCCCGCTGGATGGAACGCCTACCCGGTGACCTGCAGAGATTCAGCTCGCGAGAGTCGCCGCATTGTCGATCGCGTAAGTCGCCCAGGCGCGGGCGGTGACGACCCCGGCGGAATCGGTGGCGACCAGAGCTACGTCGGTGACGCTCTCGTGGTCCTTCTCGTACGTGGCGAGCACCGTCACGGAGCAGTTCAGATCTGTTCCTACGGAGGTCGAGGTGCAGCGTCCGCGGAACCGGCGAAGCGACGCGGAGCCGTAACGCCGAGCGGCAAAATCGGCAAGCGCAGCAACGGAATCGGTTCCGGCGCCCGCTGTCGGGGCTTCCCGGACGAAAACCGCCGGGGCTTCACGGACGAAGACCTCGGCCACCAGATGCCCGGTCTGATCGTGGTATTCGGTGATCCGCTCGAGCGTCGAACCCAGCGACCTCACGGATCCGGTGAGCAGCGCGCCGGGGTCGGGGCGTCCGAAGAACACGACGTCCTGCTCGACGACGGACCCGTCGGGTGCGGAGCGCACGGTTCCGTACAACGAGTCGAAATCGGACAGGAGCGTGGTGGCAGCACGGGGAGCAGTTGCCGTGAAGTGGGCGGTACCGAGGTTGGTAGTCATGACACTCTCCGTTGGACGCGACCGAGACACGGTCGTCTCGGTGGGTACATCGACGCTAACCACCGCTCTGGCGGGTGACGACGGGCTTCCCGCTGATCGGGAGCATTCTCGGATTCGATCGAAGAGGTGGAACCTGTTCCAGTTTTGTGCAATTCTGGATATCGTATCCGTGACCGGGAGCACATCTCGATGACTGCACGCGCCGAGCAGAAGGAAGACCAGATGACAGACGAGTTCGCTGACCTGCACCGACCGGTTTACGGTCCGGACCTGCTCATCACCGCTCTGGAACGCAATCACGACAAGCCCGCGCTGTACCTCGGCGACGTGATCCTCACCGGCGGTCAGATGCGCGATCAGATCAGCTGCTTCGCCCAGGCGCTCGCGTCACTGGGAATCACTCAGGGCACCAGCACCGCAATGCTGTCGAAGAACCGCCCCGAGGTCCTGATCAGCATGGGCGCGACCATGATCACCGGGTGCCGGGCAAGTGCCCTGAACCCGATGGGATCGCTCGACGATCACAAGTACATCGTCGACGACGCCGAGATCGAGACCCTCATCTTCGATCCCAACGCCTTCGAGGAGCGTGCCGCCGAGTTGAAGGCGTCGTCGCCTTCGTTGACCAACGTGCTCTCGATGGGGCCGTCCGAGGTGGGAATCGACATCCTCGCGCTGGCTGCCACGTTCGAGCCCGCGCCGCTGAAGGCTGCGCACGTCGACGCCGAAGACGCCAGCAGCATGGTCTACACCGGTGGAACGACCGGCAAGCCCAAAGGTGTTGTGGGGTCCTTCCGTTCGGGTGCGGCGCTCAATCAGATCCAGATGTCGGAGTGGCAGTGGCCCGAGGACAACCGCTTCCTCATCTGCACGCCCCTCTCTCACGCGGGTGCAGCGTTCTTCATCCCGACTTTGCTGCGCGGCGGCGCGTTGATCGTCCTGCCCGCCTTCGAACCAGGCGCGGTGCTCGAGGCGATCGAGAAGCACAAGATCACGGCAACCATGCTGGTGCCCACCATGATCTACATGCTCATGGATCACCCGGATCTGCCCAAGCGTGACGTCTCGAGTTTGCAGACGCTGTTCTACGGAGCGTCCGCGATGTCTCCGGCGAGGTTGCAGGAGGGCATCAAGAAGTTCGGTCAGATCTTCTTCCAGTTCTACGGTCAGACCGAGTGCGGCATGACTATTTCGGTGCTGCGCAAGGAAGAACACCTCGCCGACGATCCGGCCCGCCTCGCCACGTGTGGGCGTCCGGTGCCGTGGCTCGACGTCCGGTTGCTCGACGACGACCTCAACGAGGTGCCGCAGGGAGAACTCGGTGAGATCTGCGTGCGCGGTCCGCTGATCATGAAGGGGTACTGGAAGAAGCCGGCCGAGACTGCCGAGGCGTTCCGTGGTGGTTGGCTGCACACCGGCGACATCGCGCGTAAGGACAAGGACGGGTTTATGTCGATCGTCGATCGCAAGAAAGACATGATCGTGACCGGTGGTTTCAACGTGTTCCCGCGCGAAATCGAGGACGTGATCTCGGCGCACCCGTCCGTCGCATCGGTTGCGGTAGTCGGTGTGCCCGACGACAAGTGGGGCGAAGCCGTCAAGGCGTGCGTGGTGCTCCGTGCCGGACTGAGCGTCGACACCGAGGAACTGGTCGAGAAGGTGAAGGCAGCCAAGGGTTCGGTTCACGCGCCCAAGAGCATCGACTTCGTGGATTCCCTTCCGCTGACGCCGCTGGGCAAGTTGGACAAGAAGGCACTGCGCGCGAGGTACTGGGAGACCAGCGCCCGCGCGGTCTAGCAACCAGCGTCGTGTAGCGCAGGTTCAGCGTTTCCAGACGTATCGACGCTCCGGGCGGCCCACCACTCCGTATTTCAGCGAGGTGGTGGATCGCCCGGTTTCGTACAGGTACTCGAGGTAGCGCCTCGCGCTCGCCCGCGAGATGCCGACTCTCTCGGAAATGTCTGTAGCCGAGGCGGGTTCGGTTTCGTCACGCAGTGCTGTCTCGACCAGCTGAAGGGTCTCGGGACTGAGTCCTTTCGGTAGACCCTTGAGGGACGATGCCGCGGTCGCGCCACCGGCCACGCCGAAAGCCTCGTCCACCGCTCGCTGTTCAGCTTCTCCGATGCTGTCGAGGTTCGCGTACGTCGATCGGTACCGCTCGAGACGCTCACGTAGAACCTCGAACGTGAATGGCTTCATCAGGTAATGCACGACGCCGCTGCGCAGTGCCTTCTTGACCGAGCCCGCCTCGCGTTCACTTGTGATGACAAGAACATCCAACTCCGGTGCCAGCTCGCGAAACGGGGCGATCAGATCGAGTCCGGTGGTGCCGGGCAGGTGGACGTCGAGAAGAACCAGGTCGGGTTGCAACTCACCGACTGCGGTCAGGGCGGCCTCGGCCGAATGGGCAACGCCGCACACTTCGAAACCGTCTATCCGCGAGACGAATCCGCTGTGCACCTTCGCCACCATGAAGTCGTCGTCGACCACCAGTACCCGGATCATGCGCCCTCTCCGTCGTGCAGGACTGCCGTGAAGACAGTCCACTCGATGCTTTCTGCCGAACGAGTGCTCACGGTGACATCGCCGCCTCGCCGACGACACGTCAGGCGTACCAGCGCCAAGCCGAAACCGTGTCCGTCACTCGATTGTCCCTTGGTGCTCCAACCCTGGCCGAACACCCTGTCGCGATTCTCCGACGCGATACCGGGGCCGGCGTCTTCCACCCGCACTTCGACGGCGGTGCCACGGTCGCGAATCGACAGCCGAACCTTGCGACGCGAGGCTTCCGGCATCTCACCGACGGCGTCGACGGCATTGTCGACGAGGTTTCCGACCACCGTCACGAGATCTCGTCCGAGTCTGCGGTCCACCGTCTCCAGATGCGTGTCCGGCGCCAGCTCGACCGTGACCAACCCCTGTGCAGCGGCGCCTATCTTGGCGATCACGAGTGCGGCGGTGCCGACGTCGGCGATCTTCTCGGTCACGGTCGCACTGACCTGCGCGCGCTCCATGGTCAGACCCTCGACGTAGCCGACCACCTCGTCGTATTCGCCGAGTTGGATGAGGCCGGAGATGGTGTGCAGTTGATTGTCGAACTCGTGGATGTGAGCGCGTAGTGCGTCGGTGCTGGTTTTGGTCACGTCGAGTTCTTCTTCCACGGAACGCAATTCGGTGCGGTCGCGGAAAGTGGTGACCGAACCGATGGTGCGGCCCTTCGATTCGATCAAGACGGTGTTGAGGACAAGTAGTCGATCACCGACAAGAACCAACTGATCGGATTCGGTTGTGCCGGAAGTCAGTACACTCTGGAGGCGGTCGTCGAGACCGAGGTCCCGCACCGATCTACCGGCGCTGCCGCGTGGGATGTCGAGGAGTTGGTGGGCACTGTCGCTCATCAGCACCACTTTTCCCTGTGCGTCGAATGCGATGACGCCTTCCTTGAGGCCGCGCAGCATTGCTTCACGTTGGCGAACCAGGTCCAGGATCTCGCCGGCTTCCATGCCGAGGGTCTGCCGTTTTACCCTGCGGGCCAACAGGATCGACCCGACGCCGCCGAGAAGGGAGGCCACCGCGAGGTACACCAGGAGATTCGGCGCAGACTGCCCTAGCCGCGTCCAAATCGAGGGGTACTCGATGCCGACGATCGCGGTTCCGGTAATCGCTCCTTCGCTGCCGAGAATCGGAACGTGCGCCTCCACGGCCTTGCCGGAGGGGGTGTCGACCAAACCCGTCCATGACCGATCCTGGGTCTGACGTGCGTCGATGCCGACATCGCCGGGACGCGTCGAAATCACGACACCACCGTCGGCGTCGGCAAGCGAGACGTAGGTGACGCCCGAGATGGCGCGCACCGAGTCGACCGAACCTTGTAGTCCGGAGCGGAGGCGGGTCTGAGCCTGGGGGAGCAGTTCGCGTACCGCCGGATTGGCGGCGAGCGATTCCGCTGCCGAGAGTGCGCGGCGTCCTTCCTCGCGTTGGAAACTCGCGGACGACTGCGCGAGGGAGAGGGCAGTGACGCACACGAGAACCGCGACGACGATCAGAAGTTGCAGTTCGAGAAGTTGTGTCGCCAGAGTGTGCCGGCGCCGACGCAGTCGCGCACGCAGAGGCAACTTGCGCTCTCGCTCCGCCTGCTCGTTTCCTGAGGACACCAGCCAGACCCTAGCCCTCAGTTCGATGCCGGGAAAGCGGCCGTTCGTGAGCACAATGAGCACAAATCAATTTGCTTTCCCAATGGTGACCCCAGTCACAAAGTGCGTCAGTATGAAACCTGTTCACACATCGGTACCGGCAGACAAGGACAAGGCCATGAGCGCATCGAAGCGGCTGAGCAGGCGTATCGCCCTGCTCGGTGCCTGCGCGATGACTCTCGTGCTCTCGACCGGATGTACTCCGCTCGAGTCCTTTCTTGCCGGTGGCCGAGCGGGTGAGAGTTCCGAAGAACTGCGCGTACTGGTGCCCTCGGTGGCCGGTGGTGGTTACGACCTGACTGCCCGGACCATGGTGCAGGCACTTGCCGACGAAGGAACCGTCGACGCCGACGTCGTTGTGTTGCCCGGATCGGGCGGCATCGTCGGACTCAACCGGTTGGCTCTCGAACGCGGAAACCCCGACCTTCTCATGGTCATGGGACTCGGAGTTCTCGGTTCGCTCGAGATACTGCCATCCGAGCACACACTTGCCGACGTGACGCCGATCGCGAGACTGGTCGAAGAACCGGAAGCGCTACTGGTTCCAGCAGATTCACCGTACAAAACTCTCGCCGATCTGACGCAGGCGTGGGTGGCGGATCCGTCGTCGATCTCGATCGGCGGTGGTTCGAGTGAAGGTGGACCGGACGGGTTGTTCCGCCTTCTGTTCGCCCGCGCGGTTGGTGTCGATCCGTCGCGCTCCCCGTACCGCATCTACGACGGCGGCGGAGAACTGCTTCCCGCACTGCTCACGAGGCAGGTCGACGTCGCTGCTACGGGTATCGGTGAGTACCTCGATCAGATTGCGGCAGGCACGGTTCGGGTCCTTGCGGTCAGCTCGCCCGCCCGCACCCCGGCGGTGGATGCGCCCACGATGGCGGAGTCTGGCGTCGACGTCACGTTCACCAATTGGCGCGGGCTCATGGCGCCGCCGGGGCTGACGGACGATCAGCGTCAGCACTTGCAGAATTTGGTAGGGGATCTGGCGGCAAGCCCGCGGTGGAACGAGCTGTCTCGCCGAAACGGTTGGAACAGTGCAGTTCTCACCGAACCCGAGTTCTCCGCATTCCTCACCGATCAATCCCGGTTTGTCGACGCAACACTCGATCCGCCCGGCATCAACTAAGCACAACCGAAGTTTCGTTTCACCTCAACGAAGGTCACCGGCTCGATTTGCCGTGCCGTTTTTCTCGGCAATTCAGCACAAAAGGAGTTCATCATGCTCGTCACACTCGGCTTCCTCATGGTTGCGGTGTTCATGTTCCTGATCCTCACCAAACGCGCGACCCCGGTGGTGGGACTGACTCTGGTTCCGGTGGCCTTCGGACTACTTGCCGGGGCCGGCCTCGGAATCGGCGACATGATCACCGACGGCATCAAGTCGCTCGCACCCACCGCGGCGCTGTTGTTCTTCGCGATCATCTTCTTCGGAATCATGATCGACGTCGGACTCTTCGATCCGCTGGTCAAGCTCATCCTGCGGATGGTGCGTGACGATCCGATGCGGCTCGTGGTCGGAACCGCAGTGCTCGCGATGGTTGTCTCCCTGGACGGCGACGGTTCGACGACCTTCATCATCGTGACCTCCGCGATGCTCCCGCTCTACCTCAAACTCGGCGTCAGTCCCGTCGTCCTGACGGTGATCGCCGGCCTGTCGAACGCGACGATGAACATCATTCCGTGGGGTGGCCCGACCGTCCGGGCCGCGAGCGCGCTGGGACTCTCACCTTCCGACGTCTTCGTCCCGATGGTGCCGTCGTTGATCGTCGGACTGATCATGGTGCTCGGGTTCGCCATTCACCTCGGGATCATGGAGCGCCGAAGGATCGGGACTTTGGTCCTGACTTCTGAGCGCATCCTCGAAAAGGTCGGAAACGGTGGAAGTTCCAGCACCGGAAGCGCCGGCACCGGCGGCTCGAACGAGCCCGAAGACGACGGCGGCGACACCGGACGCTTCATCGACGGACTTGCCCCCGGGCGTGACACCCTGCGGCCGAAGCTGCTCTGGTTCAACGCAGCGCTGACGACGATCCTTCTCGTTGTGCTCGTGATGGACATCCTGCCCATTCCGGTCCTCTTCATGATCGCGTCGTCGATCGCCCTCGCGGTCAACTTCCCGGCGGTCAAGGATCAGGGTGAAGCAATCGCACGCCATTCGTCGAGCATCGTCTCGGTGGTCGCGATGGTGCTGGCAGCAGCCGTGCTGACCGGCGTTTTCCAGGGAACCGGCATGGTCGAAGCCATGGCCGAGTGGCTTCTGCAGGTCATTCCCGACGCGATGGGCCCGCACCTCGCCGTCATCACGGGCGTCCTGAGCATTCCGCTCACGTTCTTCATGACCAACGACGCGTTCTACTTCGGTGTGCTCCCGGTGCTGTCCGAGACGGCAGCGCAGTACGGCATCGAGCCGGTGGAAATGGCACGTGCGTCGATCACCGGGCAGGCAGTGCACATGCAGAGCCCGCTGGTCCCGGCGATCCTGCTCCTGGTCACACTCGCCGGTGTTTCACTGGCGGATCACCACAAGAAGGTCCTGTGGCGAGCCGGTCTGATCTCGATCACGATGCTCGTGGTCGGCGTCGGATTGGGGCAGATCCCCTTCTGAGCGCGATCAGTTGTGGAAGGGGCACCGGCCTTGGTCGGTGCCCTTCTTCTTTTTTGTCACGAAGTTGGGCCGGATGTCGAGATCGGGCTCGTCGTATAGGCGGTGGAACGTCGGCGTGAGCGAACTGGACATGGGCGGGTTCACCCATGACCAGTCGGTGGGGCACTTGCGCCCGGCCTTGTCCTCACGCGCGATGTGATCGATGAATTGCTTTGCGACAGTGTGGTGATCGACCATGATGACGCCGGCCTTGCGGTAGCTGTGAATAACTGCGCGGTTCAGTTCGACCAGTGCGCGGTCCTTCCAGAGCGTGCGGTCGTGGCTCATGTCGAGCTCCATCATCGCTCCGATGGTGGGCAACATGTTGTAGCGATCGCCGTCGCTGAAGTTACGGGCTCCGACCTCGGTGCTGACGTACCAACCGCTGAACGGCGTGCAGGGATACACGATTCCGCCGATGTCGAGGTTCATGTCCGCGACCGCAGGGACGGCATGCCATTTAAGCCCCAGATCAGCGAACCAGCTGTATTCGGGATGCTCGATCTCGACCTCGAGAACGAGGTCGGCCGGGACGTCGAAGTACTGCAGGGGTTCGTCGGGAACCGAAATCAGTACGGGGAGAACGTCGAACGGCGTACCGGCGCCTTTCCATCCCATCGCGGTGACCTGAGCGGTCAGATCGACGTGCCACGGGTCGCCGAGGATGGTGCCGTCAGGCTGCCGGTAGCCGGCGTAGCGGATCAGTTGCGGGCTGAGAATGCGGTACTCCTGACCGTCCTCGCGGGGGAGCGGCCCGACCGTCACGACCGACTGCAGAGCGCCGCCGTTGGTCGACATACGCAGGTGCTCCCAGCATGCTTCTGCGAGAGCGGAAGCCGTGACGGCATCGCGCGCGTCGATGAGTTTGAGGGTCCGCCAATGCGCGCGACCGACACACCTGGCGTGGTTTCGCCAGGCGAGTTTGGCGCCGACGAGCAATTCCTCCGCTGTGTGCGTGTAGGTACCGGTCCGATGGAGCTCACGCAGGGCTTCGCGCCGCCGAGACGTCGGGAGGTGGCCCAGTTCCGGAGAGTCGAAAAATTCGACGCACTCGAGTTCCCGACGTTGAAGCTCGGTCAGCGTCGGGGTAGTGGAGGCGATCTGGGACGTAAGCCCGCTATCGGTGGGCAATTCGTCCTGTCGAACAAAATCCACGGCACGACTCCTGTTTGGCTGGTTGAGATTTCGCTGAACGTTAGCTCGGCGATCGAGAGTGTCGAAGCTCTTGTTTATCTTGCACGCAAGAATAAGAAAGGGACGGTCACACCGCGAAATGGGGTCGCATTGTGACACTTGTCCAGAATGATTTACGAGTCAGACATTTGTGACATAAGCTGCAGACGAAATTCCGCGGCGGGTCTTGCCGCGTCTAGTCGGGACGAGGATGAGCGTGGATTCGCAAGCAATTTCTCTGGTCCGGTCGAGCTTCAAATCCGTCGCTGCGGTAGAAGATGGTCCGGAACGGCTCGCCCGTACCTTTTATTCGATTCTGTTCGCTCGATCGCCCGAAACCCGTGAGTTTTTTCCGGCAGCGATGGATGTGCAGCGGGATCGGCTCGTCAGCGCTATCGCTCACGTCGTCGAACGTCTCGACGAGTCCGACGCGATACTCGAGTACCTCGCGCAGCTCGGCCGCGATCACCGTAAGTACGGAGTCACCGACGAGCACTACACGGCTGTCGGTAATGCCTTGATCGAAGCGCTCGAGACGTTCGGCGGTGCCGAACTGTGGACAGACGAGGTCGACAGCGCGTGGCGCAACGCGCTCGCGATCATCTCGGCAGCGATGATGGACGCCGCCAACGCCGAGGACGGTCCGCCCGCCTGGAGTGCCACCGTCATCGAATGCCGCCCGGTCATCAAGGGCGTCGCCGTCGTGCGGCTGCAACTCGACCAGACTATGGAGTACCGCGCCGGTCAGTACGTCAGCGTGCAGGTCGCCGCGAGGCCGCGGATGTGGCGCTACCTCTCACCGGCCACGCCGTACGACGGAACCGGAATCCTCGAGTTCCACATCCGTCAGGTCACCGGCGGTTGGGTCAGCCCGGCGATGGTCAACCAGACCGCTGTCGGCGATACCTGGGTGGTCGGCTCGCCGATCGGTGCTCTCGGGATTCCGGAGAACTCCAAAGATCTGCTGATGATCGCGTCGGGAACCGGTGTCGCACCTCTTCGCGCGCAGATACTCGAGCTGATCCGACGCGGAAACACGCGCAAGGTTCATCTGTTCTATTCCGGTCAGAATCCGTGCGATCTCTACGACCTTCCACACCTGTGGAAGTTGGCCGAGAAGCACCCGTGGCTCACGATCGTCCCCGTCTCCGAAGAGGACGAGAATCCGTGGTGGCACACCGAAGCGGAGCCACTCCCGCCGATCGGCATGAAGCGGCGCATCGTCGGCAAGGTCGGCAAGGTCGTGACCTCGTTCGGGGACTGGGCGGGCTACGACATCCAGGTCGTCGGCAGCGAATCCATGGTCAACAGCACCAAATTCAGGCTTCGCGCAGTGGGCATCGACGTCGACACCGTTCGCAATGATCCGACGTACTGATCGTCAGTACGGGTCGAACTGAATGACGTCGGCCGGGGTGCCGGCCTCGATCAACCGATCACGCGTCGATCGAACCATGGCCGCGGATCCGCACACCAAGACCTGATGTTCGGTGAACGCGCCGTACGACGCGACAACGTCGGCGAGCGTTCCCTCGATGAGATGATCGTCGCCGAATCCGATGTCGACGTTCAACCGGTCGAACCATCCGTCGGGCGGGCCGCCGTCTGAGAGATCTTCGACGACGGGAATCGGCTGCAACCACGGAAACTGGTCGGCCAGCAGCCACAGCATGTCCGCTGCGTAGAGATCACGAAGCGTTCGGCCGCCGAAGAAGAGGTACACCTGCGGCGGGTTCGGGGTCTGAGCCAGATCGAGAATGATCGAGCGCAGTGGGGCCAAACCGGTTCCGCCCGCGACCATGATGACGGTGGGGCCGTTCTCGTCGACCGACAGATTGCCGCGCGGGTCGAGTATCTGCCAGACGTCACCGGGTTGGGTGTCCTTGACTATCGAACCGCTGACCCAACCGCCGGGAACCGTCTTGACGTGAAACTCCAACTTCCCGTCGTGTGAGGGAGGCAGGGCGGGGGAGAGCCGGCGGAGCAACCGCGAATTCTGCGGAACGCTGACGTCGACGTACTGGCCGGGGCGGAACGGGACGACGTCGCCGACCAGGCGGACAACCGCCAGATCCTCACGGAGACGGTGATGTTCGACGACTGTGCTCGACCAGGTTCGCTGGGCCATGAAAGTTCTCCTGTAGTCAGTAGAGCGGGTCGTGCCGGATCTGGTCGAGCGGAGTTCCGCCGGCGCGCAAGGCGTAGACGGTCGTCTTGATCATCGACGGTGACCCCGAGATCTGGACCTGGCGGTCGGCCCACGAGCCGAACTGCGAAACCACTTTTCCGATTGGTCCGATCAGTCGGCTGTGCATTCCGAAGGGGGGTTCGAGTACCGGTCCGTTGTGCCACCAAGGGTTTTCGGGTTCTTCGGATACCGGTACGACGGTCAACCACGGGTTGCTGAGCGAGATGTGCCAGAGCGTTTCGAGGTCGTAGAGGTCGCACGGATACCGTCCGCCGACGAACAGGTGCACGCGCGGATTGTTCGCGCGCTGAGACATTTCCATCACCTGGGCTCGCAGTGGGGCGATGCCGGTGCCGGAGCCGATCATGAGAACGTCGCGGTCGCTGGTGAAGTCGACCTCCAAGCCGCCGAGGGGAGTGGACATGACCCAGCGGTCACCGACATTGGTTTCACCGACGATCGCCGGGCTGACCCATCCTCCCGACACCTTGCGGATGTGGAACTCGAGCTGACCGAAAGGGTTGGTCGGAATCGCCGGCGAGTAGTACCGCCACATCTTCGGGCGTTGGGGAATCTGAACGCCGAGGTATTGCCCCGCCCCGTACGGAATGGGTGGGTCGGCTTCGAGACGCACTATCGCCAGATCGTCGAGCACTCGTTCGTGGCTGACCACGGTTCCACCCCAGAGTGCCGGGGACGTATCGGATTCGGCGCCGTCGGCCATCGTGCTGACGATGAGGTCGGTGAACTGAGACCAGGCGTCCTCCAGTTCCGGTGTCCACTTGTAGCGACTGTGCGCGCTGGTTCCGTACATCGACCGAACCGCGCGCTCGAGTGCAACACCGGCAGCCTCGTAGTGCTCACGCTCGACGCCGTAGCGGCGATGATCGCGGCCGAGTTGGGTGAGGAACTTCCGGATCCGACGATGCTGGGGGAGGTTCTTGACGACGAACTCGATCGCTCTGAAGAAACGGTGCCCCTGCGATTCCATCCCGGCCGGGAACAATGAGCGGTACAGAGGATGTTCCGCAAAGAGGCCGGTGTAGAACACGGCCGAGAAGTGCGCACGGCTCTCTTCGTCGTCGGTCAGAGAATCGAGGCTGGATTGCAGACGGGCAATCACTGTCGGATCCAATCCATCCCCCTTTCACACCAGCTGCAACTCTCGCCACAATTCTAGTACGGCTGAAAATGTGACCTACGAAACCAACTCGGCCTGGCGAAAACAAACTTGAGCGGAATAGACTCAAGTTTGTCCGCGTTGAGCATATTGACACAGTCGCAATACCAACCGGTCGCGGCTCTTCCCGTTCGACTTCGCCAGAAAGGTGACAAGTGGACTCGTTCACACCAACAACCAAGACCCAGGCTGCGATGACGGCTGCACTGCAGTCGGCGTCGTCGGCGGGTAACCCCGATATCCGGCCTGCCCATCTGCTGGTCGCATTGCTCGACCAGACCGACGGCATCGCTGCCCCACTACTCAAAGCTGTAGGCGTCGACCCCACCGTCGTACACCGAGAAGCGCAGGCAATCGTCGATCGCCTGCCCAAGACAACCGGCGCAAGCTCCACTCCGCAACTCGGGCGTGAGGCACTCGCGGCACTGACCGCTGCTCAGCACCTCGCCACCGAGATGGACGACGAGTACGTCTCCACCGAGCACGTCCTCTACGGGCTGGCCGGCGGCGACTCCGACGTCGCACAGTTGCTCGTACGCCACGGCGCCACCCAGGACGCACTGCGTGAAGCCTTCACCACCGTCCGTGGCAGCGCCCGCGTCACCAGCCCGGAGCCCGAAGGCACCTACCAAGCGCTGGAAAAGTACTCGACCGACCTCACCGAAGCCGCACGAAGCGGCAAGCTCGACCCGGTGATCGGTCGCGACACCGAGATTCGTCGTGTCGTGCAGGTGCTCTCGCGTCGTACCAAGAACAACCCGGTACTCATCGGTGAGCCCGGCGTCGGCAAGACCGCGATCGTCGAGGGCCTGGCCCAACGCATCGTCGCGGGTGACGTCCCGGAATCGCTGCGAGGCAAGACCGTCGTGTCCCTGGACCTCGGGTCCATGGTCGCGGGCGCCAAGTTCCGCGGTGAATTCGAGGAGCGCCTCAAGGCTGTCCTCGACGACATCAAGAACAGCGCCGGACAGGTCATCACCTTCATCGACGAGCTGCACACCATCGTCGGCGCCGGTGCCACCGGTGAATCCGCGATGGACGCAGGCAACATGATCAAGCCGATGCTCGCCCGCGGTGAGCTGCGGCTGGTCGGTGCCACCACGCTCGAGGAATACCGCAAGTACATCGAGAAGGACGCCGCACTCGAGCGTCGCTTCCAGCAGGTGCTCGTCGGTGAGCCCTCGGTCGAGGACACCATCGGCATCCTGCGCGGCCTCAAGGAGCGCTACGAGGTGCACCACGGCGTGCGCATCACCGACTCCGCGTTGGTGGCTGCTGCCGCGCTGTCGGACCGCTACATCACGTCGCGGTTCCTGCCGGACAAGGCCATCGACCTCGTGGACGAAGCCGCATCGCGACTTCGCATGGAGATCGACTCGCGACCCGTCGAGATCGACGAGGTGGAACGCACTGTTCGCCGACTCGAAATCGAAGAAGTGGCACTCGAGAAGGAAACCGACGACGCGTCCAAGGCACGGCTCGAGAAGCTGCGTCAGGAACTCGCCGACGACCGCGAAAAGCTCAATCAGCTCAGCACCCGCTGGCAGAACGAAAAGCAAGCCATCGACTCGGTGCGCGTGCTGAAGGAACAGCTCGAAACCCTGCGAGGGGAGTCCGAACGCGCTGAGCGTGACGGCGATCTGGGCAAGGCAGCCGAGTTGCGCTACGGCCGCATCCCGGCGCTCGAGAAGGAACTGGAAGAGGCAGCAGCCGCTTCCGGAGCTGCCTCAGACGGTGACGTGATGCTCAAGGAAGAGGTCGGGCCCGACGACGTCGCAGACGTGGTCGCAGCCTGGACCGGAATCCCCGCCGGCCGGATGATGGAAGGCGAGACCGAGAAGCTGCTCCGCATGGAGTCCGAACTCGGCAAGCGGGTAGTCGGGCAGACCGACGCCGTCGTCGCCGTCTCGGATGCGGTCCGCCGCGCCCGAGCAGGTGTCGCCGACCCCAATCGGCCGACCGGTTCCTTCCTGTTCCTCGGCCCGACCGGCGTCGGTAAGACGGAGCTCGCCAAAGCCTTGGCGGACTTCCTCTTCGACGACGAGCGCGCGATGATCCGCATCGACATGAGCGAATACGGTGAGAAGCACTCGGTGGCCCGACTCGTCGGTGCCCCTCCGGGATACGTCGGCTACGAAGCCGGTGGCCAGCTCACCGAAGCAGTTCGGCGACGCCCGTACTCGGTGGTCCTCTTCGACGAGGTCGAGAAGGCACACCCCGACGTGTTCGACGTCCTGCTCGCAGTGCTCGACGAAGGCCGACTCACCGACGGTCAAGGCCGCACGGTGGACTTCCGCAACACCATCCTGATCCTGACCTCCAACCTGGGATCCGGTGGAACACGTGAGCAGGTCATGGACGCGGTACGCCACGCGTTCAAGCCCGAGTTCATCAACCGTCTCGACGACGTCGTTGTCTTCGACTCGCTCTCCGAAGAGCAGTTGGAGCACATCGTCGACATCCAGCTCGAGCAGTTGCAGAAGCGTCTGGCTGCGCGTCGTCTCACCCTCGAGGTGAACGGTGCGGCCCGGATGTGGCTAGCCGTGCGCGGCTACGACCCGCTGTACGGCGCTCGGCCTCTGCGTCGACTCGTTCAGCAGTCGATCGGCGACCAGCTCGCCAAGCTGCTCCTGGCCGGCAAGGTCCAGGACGGCGACACCGTGCATGTCGGTGTCAGCGAGGACGCGGATCAGTTGGTTCTCTCCTGATCGGTTCTGCCTCGATTCGGTAAGCGGAATGCCCCGTCGATCCAAGTGGATCGGCGGGGCATTCGCTTTTTGTTCTACCCTGGATGGCTGGATGCTCGAACTGGGGAAGTCTGCACCCGCGCCTCTCCGAACGACTTCGACGCTCTTTCGTCCTAACCGAAGGTGGCCAGGCATGACCGATCAGAACGATCCGCGTAATTCGGGTGGGCCGCGCCGTGAGGATTCCGAGGCGACCGAGGTGTGGGGGCGTACGCCCGACCAGCCCACGGAGCAATACGGGACGGTGTCCGGCCCGTCGAATCCGAACCAGCCGACGGAGTATTTCGGTCAACCGCCAGGGGCACAGCAGTACCCCTACGGTGGTCCGGATCAGAACACGGAGTACTTGGGTCAGCAGGGTCAGCAGCCGAATCCCACTCAAGCCTTTCCCGCTTACAACCCGCAGTTCGATCCGCAGGCCCCGCCACCCGGTGCGACGCAGGCTTATCCGCCTTACACGGCCCAGCAGTACGGGAACACGCAGCAGTACGGAAATACACAGCAGTACCCGGTTGCCGGTGGTGGCGGCGGGGTTCCGCCGGAACAGCCGTTCATCGAAGACGGGTCGCCTGGAGGCGGCAAGAAGCGCAAGCTCGGGACGTGGGTGGCCGCCGGCGTGGTCGGGATCCTCGTCGCCGTGATCGCGATCATCGCGTTCTCGGCGTTCGGTTCGAACGACAAGGGCACCCAGACCGCTTTCGTCCCCCCGACCACCACGACGCAGGCACCGACCACCACACCGCCGAAGGCGAGCACAACTGCGCCGACTCCGACGACGGATTCCCCGCTCAGCCAGCTTCCGGGCGGGCTCGGCGAAGTGATCGGTGACGCCGGGGGAGCCGTCGGCACCGTGAAGTCGAACGACGGCGGCACGTTGATCATCGATTCGATCGGCGGCTCGCAGGTGACGGTCCTGACAACCTCGGACACCACGCTCATCGCGCTCAACCGCGCGACCATCGCCGATCTGCAACCGGGAGACAACATCGTCGTCGACGGAACTCCGGTGGAGAACGGCACGATGACCGCGAACACGATTCTGAGTACGTCGTTGCCGAAGTTCGGCAACTGAGTCGTTCACGACACATCGGGCGAGTCCACCAGGGTGTCGCGGGAGGTTGAGGCCGTGAGTCGCTACCCTGGAGGGTGATGACTGGAATGTGGTTCGGACTGGCAGTAATTGCACTCGCAGGCGCGGGTGCGCTTCTGTACGTCGACAGGACGAGGCGAGATCAATCGGGGCGAGTGCGCCAGATCTGGGCAAAGGCGCAGGGCTACACGTACACGGCCACTGATGATCAGCTGGCAGGCGAATGGCACCGCGCGGTCATGGCCAAGCAGGACTACCTGACTGCCACCGACGTCGTCCGAGGCCGCCGTCGCGGAGAGCAGTTCGTGCTGTTCGACCTGGAAGAGACCGCAACCATCGTGGCCGTTCGCCGCGAGATCGGGTCGGACGTCGACATCGATCTTCGGTTGAAGTCGACGGCTCCGCCCAAGGACGGCGACCTGAACCTGCTGGGTGCGATCGGTTCCCGGGTGGTTTTTGCAACGGACCTCGAGATTGCTCGTCGCGTCTGTGATCAGCGCATGGTGGCGTTCACCGAATCGGTTCCGCCGTCGATCAGCATGCTGTGGAGCGAAGGGCAGTGGACGCTCGGTTCGCTCCCGGTGACCAGCAACGGCCGGGATTGGGACGCTGCAATCGAGTCGGTTGCGCGCCTGTCCGGCATTTTGCACGTACTGCCCCCGGTCACGGATCCCAACGAACTCGAGGTCGATCACGATCCGAGCCGCCCGCGGCCGGGCGTCGAGAAGTCTCGCCCCACTCCGGATCCGGTAGAGCAGCCCCGTACGCGTCAGGAGCAGCCGCCTCGTGAAGCTGCGCCGCGTGAATTTTCGCCGCGTGAGTCTGCATCGCGTGAGTCCGGACCGCGTGAATCTGCGCCACGTCAGGACCAATCGCTGCGCAAGCCCGAGGCGGCTGACAAGCCGGCTCAGCGTCCGGCGTCGCAGCGCTCGGGCACAATCCGTCCGGTCGACTGACCTTTTAGGGTTCCCGTCCAGTAGCAATAACCACTAGCGTGGCCGGTATGTCGACTTCCCACTCGGATCGCCCTGTGCGTCCCGTTGCTCTGGTGACCGGACCTACTTCTGGTCTCGGCGCCGGTTTCGCCAAGAAATACGCCTCCCTCGGATACGACCTGGTTCTCGTCGCACGTGACGAGGTCAGATTGCACGACCTCGCGTCCGAGTTGAAGACGATGTTCGGCACCGAGTCGGAGATTCTGGTTGCCGATCTCGCATCGGAGGCCGGACGCGACACGGTCGCGCTGCGTCTGGAGAAGGGCGTCGAGGTGTTGGTGAACAACGCCGGATTCGGTACCTCCGGCGAGTTCTGGACCGCAGATCCGGCGCTTCTTCAGTCGCAACTCGATGTCAACGTCACCGCCGTGATGCGGCTGACTCGCGCGGCGCTGCCCAGCATGATTGCGTCGGCGCACGGAACGATTGTCAATGTGGCGAGCGTCGCGGGCCTGCTGTCCGGGCGCGGTTCGACGTATTCGGCAAGCAAGGCATATGTCATTTCGTTCACCGAGGGACTGTCCGGCGGGTTGGCCGGAACGGGAGTGCGTGTGCAGGCGCTGTGCCCCGGCTTCATCCGCACCGAGTTCCACGAGCGTGCGGGTATCGAGATGTCCACGATCCCCAAGCCGATGTGGCTGAGCGTCGACCAGGTGGTTGCGGCGTCGATGAAGGATCTCGGTGATGACAAGGTCATCAGCATTCCGGGAATCCAGTACAAGGTCCTCACGACGGCCGGGCGTCTGGTTCCCAAGGGACTGGTTCGCCGGATGACCAACATCGTCGGCAGAGGCCGAGGGCGAACGTAGCCCAGAGGATGAAGCCGAACGTAGCCCAGAGGATGAAGCCGAACGTAGCCCAGAGGATGAAGCCGAACGTAGCCCAGAGGATGAAGCCGAACGTAGCCCAGAGGCAGAAGCTGAACATAAGGCAGTGGTCGGTAGGCTGAGCACTCATGAGCGATCGTGAGGATTTGGCTGCGCTGGTGCGCGAATTGGCTGTTGTACACGGGAAGGTGACGTTGTCCTCGGGTAAGGAAGCCGATTACTACGTCGACCTTCGCCGCGCGACACTCCACCACAAGGCAGCGCCGCTGATCGGCTCGCTGCTGCGTGAACTGGTCGCGGACTGGGATTTCGACGCCGTCGGCGGTTTGACGATGGGCGCCGATCCGGTTGCGATGGCGGTGATGCATGCTCCCGGACGCCCGATCGACGCGTTTGTCGTCCGGAAAGCTGCCAAGGCGCACGGGATGCAGCGTCAGATCGAGGGCCCGGACATCGTCGGCAAGCGCGTCCTGGTGGTCGAGGACACGACTACGACGGGCAACTCGCCGTTGACGGCAGTGAAGGCGCTGCGCGAGGCAGGGGCCACCGTGGTCGGAGTTGCGACGGTCGTCGATCGTGCGACGGGTGCGGACGCGGTGATCGGTGCCGAGGGCGTCGAGTACCGCTCGCTGTTGGGCCTGGAAGATCTGAACCTGAGCTGACGCCCGTGAGTGGTTAAGGAGTCCCTGCACTCCCCAACCACTCACAGGGGGTCAGTCGCCGACGGTTACGGCGAGTGCTTCGTCGACGCTGTGCGGCGCGGGATCGTGGTCGTCGACGTGAGCGAGGACTTTGCGTCCGCTCGACAGGACGAACACGGCGGCGAGGGTGAGAACCGCGCCGACCCAGAACGGCATGTGGACATTGGATTCGCCGAGCTTGCCGGCTACCCACGGGGCTGCGGCTCCGCCGACGAATCGAACGAAACTGTAAGCGGCCGAGGCAGTCGACCGTTCCACGGGAGCCGAGATCATGACGGTCTCGGTGATGAGTGTGTTGTTCACGCCGAGGAACAATCCGGCGAGGACGACGCCCACGATCAGAACGATCTTGTTCTCGGTGAAGAGAGCCATCATGCCCAGGTCGAGTGCGAACAGTGTCAGTGCCAGCATCATCATCGGCAGTGTGCCGAAGCGACGTTGCAGGCGTGGGGCGAGGAAGACCGACGAGATCGCCAGCATCAGACCCCAGCCGAAGAAGATGAATCCGATCGCGTACGCCCCCATGTCGAGGGGGAACGGTGTGTACGCGAGCAGGGTGAAGAATCCGTAGTTGTAGAGCAGCGCGGTGATGGCGACGGTGAGTAGTCCGCGGTGTCGCAGCGCCTGGAAGGGCGCGGCGATCGACGTGTGGTGTTCTGGCTTGGGTGCGCTGGGAAGCATCACGACGATGAGAATGAAGGCAACCGCCATCAGGGCCGCGACGCCGAAGAACGGTGCGCGCCAGCTGATGTCGCCGAGAACCCCGCCGACCAACGGTCCGACCGCGATACCGATTCCCAATGCAGCCTCGTAGAGGATGATCGCACGTGCGACACCGCCACTGGCCGCGCCGACGATGGCCGCGAGTGCCGTTGCGATGAAGAGCGCATTGCCGAGTCCCCATCCTGCACGGAATCCGACGATCTGCCCGATGGTGCTGGAAGCGCCTGCAAGAGAGGCGAACACGATGATGATTGCGAGGCCTACGAGGAGCGTCTTCTTGGCGCCGATGCGGCTCGAGACCACACCGGTGATGAGCATCGCGACGCCGGTGACGAGCATGTAGCTGGTGAACAGGAGTGAAACCTGGGACGGTGTGGCGTCGAGTTGTTCACCGATCGGCTTGAGGATCGGGTCGACCAGACCGATGCCCATGAAGGCGATGACGCTGGCAAAGGCTACCGCCCACACAGCTTTCGGTTGCTTGAGGAGGCTCGGCGGAGCCTCGTTCTGGTGCGTTGATGTCGCGGTCGTGTTGCTCACGGCCACCTCCTTTTTCAGTGGTGGGTATTTCAGCTGGGATCGGAAGTTTTGATGATGGAACGCAATTCGGCCAATCCTTCGGCCAGCTTCTTGATCTGTTCGGGCTCGAGTTCGACGAAGTGGGGGACCAGGGCGTCGGCGATCTCGTTTCGCCCTTCGTTCAGGATCTTTCGCCCCTTGTCGGTCATGGCGACTCGCACTGCCCGGGCGTCCTCCGGGTCGGCGCGGCGTTCGACGTAACCGTGTTCACCGAGTTTGCGCAGTAGCGCGGTGGCGGAGGGTTGCGAGCATCTGTCGAGGCGGGCGAAATCGCTGATCCGCATTTCGCCGTACTCCTCGAGGAGTGAGAGTGCGCGCAGCCAGGCGCGTGGGTACTGATCGGACGCGAACGAGCCTGCCAGCTTCGCGAAGCGGTGCGTGTTGCTCACGAGGTCGACGAGTAGGTCATGCAGTTGCTGCTGGTCATCTGCCACGTGAAATATTATTGCATAGGTTAACTATGTAAATCAACGAGTGTGTGGCAGATGATCCGTCACAGTCGTGGTGACCAGCGCGGCGATATCGAAGTCTGGGGCGACGAGCGCGAGGCTTCGATTTGCCGCCAGCACGGCGACCCCGTGGGTTCCCGTCCAGATGCTCAGTGCGGAAGTAGTGGGATCGGACGCTCTTGCCGATTCGGTCAGTGTCCGGAGAGCTGTCAAGAGGGGGAGTGAGGACTCTCGAAGGTTGCTGCCCGCACCCTCGAGGAGGTCGTGGCGAAACATCAACTCGAACATCGCCGGTCGCTCCTGGGCGAATGACACGTATTCGATTGCGGCCGAGATCAATCGGTCGCGTGCCGATTGTTTGCCGGTGAGGATGGGATCGAGCCTGTCGGTGAGGTCGACAAGCCCGTGGAAGGCGATCGCGGCGAGCAGGCTGTTGTGCGTCGGAAAGTATCTCCGCGGGGCTCCGTGCGACACGCCCGCCCGACGCGCTATCTCCCGTAGCGTCAGTTCCGTGGGGCCGTCGGCATCGAGAATCTCGACGCCGGTGGCGACGAGCGTTTCGCGAAGGCTGATGACGGTCATAGAAGACAGTGTCTACTATTGCGGACGTAGACAGTGTCTACCCGCGTGTGGAGACGGTTCTCGGTGATGTGCAGAGAGGTGATGCCCAGTGCTCTATTGGTTGTTCAAATTCGTCCTGATCGGCCCCGTCCTGTGGGTGTTCGGGCGACCGACGATCGAGGGCCAGCACAACATCCCCAAGAAAGGGCCGGTGATTCTCGCGGGAAACCATCGGGCAGTCGTCGACTCGTTCTTCCTGGTTCTCATGGTTCGCCGACGCATCACCTTCGTCGCGAAGAGCGAATATTTCACCGGGACCGGTGTGAAGGGCGCGATGCAGCGCTGGTTCTTCGGCGGTGCAGGTCAGGTGCCGATCGACCGTAGCGGCGCCGACGCCTCCCGTGCGGCGTTGGACACGGCCATCGGGATTCTCGACAAGGGCGGCGTCTGGGGGATCTACCCCGAGGGAACACGATCACCCGACGGATGCCTGTACAAGGGAAAGACCGGAGCGATTCGTGTCGCCCTGGAAACCGGGGCGCCGGTCATTCCCGTCGTCGTGCACGGCGGCGACGCCGTCAACCCGCCGGGTACGCGGATGTGGCGCTTCAGCAAGGTCCGGATCACGGTAGGGGAGCCGATCGACTTCTCGCGATATCGCGAACTTCGTGGCTACCAAGCCGTCGTGCGCGCGGCGACGGACGAATTGATGACGGTGCTCTGTGAGCAATCGGGGCAGGAATACGTCGACGTCTACGGCGCGGACGTCAAATCCGGCGATGCCGCTTGAGTGACCCAGTACGGTCGCTGTTGGACGTGTAACCAACAGGAGGATTGTGATGGCGGGCAAGTGGGGCATCGAGCACGCAGTTTTTGCGGCGGCGACGGCAGCGACCGTGGCCGGGGCAGTAGTCGGTAACGAGCGGGTTCAGCAGATCGCGAAGCCGTTGATCGCACCCGCCCTGGCTGCCCGAGTGCTGCGCAAGCGTTCGGAGACGGAAACCGCCGATACCGCACTGCTTCTGGCCGGCCTCGCCGCTGCAACCGTCGGCGACGTGTTCATGATCGACCCGGACAACGACGCCCGCCTGATCAAGGGAGCGTCGTCGTTCGCGGTGATGCAGGCAAGTTACTCAGCGCTCCTGCTGCGCCGCGGCGCTCGCCCGACCCGAGCTGCCCTGCGGCCCCGCATCAGCGGTTGGTCGACGGCGTCCGGTCTGCTCCGTGCCAAGGCGCCGAGCGTGTCGACGCCGCTGACCGGATACGGATTGATGTTGGGAACCACCTCGACGTTGTCGGCGGACCCCGCTCTGGCGCCGCAGGCGAAGGCCGTGCTCGACCTGGTCGTTCCCAACAAGGATCGACGCTCCTGGCTCGGTTTGGGCGGAGTGCTCTTCACCGCGTCCGACGGACTGATCGTGGTTCGTCGACTGTTCATTCGCGGGACTGCGGGCCGCGCCGCTGCCGAGGGCGTGATCTTGGCGTCGTACGCGGGCGCACAGTTGATGCTGGTGGAGGGCATGTTGGCGCTGGGACGCAAGAAGAGCGTCTAGTTTTTCACGGGCACAGCATGATTCGGTCTCGGTTCTTCGGGTCCACCAGGACGGTAACCGTGGATCCGGGAGTGATCTTGTCTTTGTACTCGGGTCGGATCTCGTATTCGATCCGGCCCGAGTACGAGTCGGAGCCCGGAACCGTGAGATGAAGTGCGAGTTTGGCCAATTCACCGTCGACGGTTCGGCGCAGGGGAGTGACCGTGTCTATTCGTGCCCATCCTTCGAGGCCGTGCTTTTCGAGTTTGCGTTCGGCGCGGGTCGGGCGGTTGGCCCAGGCCATTCCGAAGCCGAGAACCGAGCCGAAAGCGGCGAGCAGTCCGCCGATCTGATAGGGCAGCGTGCCAGGGGGAGTGTGCTCGACCAGCCATCCGAGCCACACCGCGAGCACGATCAGATACCCCACCGCGATGAAACACACGGTGTGTACGACGCGACGGTGATTCATCAGATTTCCTCCACATCCAGGATAGCCTGACCGCATGAGCGAACCGAACGTCTTCATCACCGGTGCTGCGGCGGGAATCGGGCGGGAGACGTCGCTGTTGTTCGCGCGCAACGGATACCGCGTCGGTGCGTTCGACATCGACGACGCCGGCCTTGCCTCCTTGAAGGCCGAGATCGACGGTTTCGGTGGCAGTGTCGTGACGGGAGTCCTGGACGTCACGGATCCACTCGGCTGGGCGCAGTGCTTGGCCGAATTTGCCGGGGAGTCAGGGCGTCTGGACATCCTGGTCAACAACGCGGGCGTGCTCTCCTCGGGAAGATTCGAGGATATTTCTCTTGCGGCACATCGCCGAATGATCGACATCAATGTCACCGGCACCCTCAACGGCACGCACACGGCTTTTCCGTACCTCCGCGATACCGCCGGGGCGCAGGTGGTCAATCTGTGCTCCGCCTCGGCGATCTACGGCCAACCCGAACTCGCGACCTACGGCGCCACCAAGTTCGCGATCCGCGGCTTGACCGAGGCGCTCGATCTTGAATGGGCGCAGCACGACATCCGCGTATTCGCCCTCTGGCCCCTGTTCGTCCAGACGGCGATGGTCACGGGAATGGACACCGGTGCCACCAGATCGTTGGGCATCAAACTCACCGCCACCGACGTCGCCCAGGAGTTGTGGGCGGCCACGCGCGGCGCTGGACGCATCCACAAGGTTCACTACCCGGTCGGAACTCAGGCGAAGCTCTTCCTCAGTGCGTCGCGGTTCTCGCCCGCGTGGCTCTCACGGTTGATGAACAAGCGCGTCACCAGCACTTAGTCGGCCACACGATAGAGTGCACTGTCGGCTGTTGCTGGGCCAAAGGTCACGTGTGTGGAGGTAGTCGGGTGGTTCGTGTTCGGGTGGGGTTCGTGTTGTTGAGTGTCGGGTCGGTGCTCTTGCTTGCCGGGTGCGGCGGCGAGGCGGATTCAGCGCCGACGGTAGCGGCGCAGCCCAGTTCGGCCACCACGACCGCGGTGCCGACGACGACAACCACCGTCGCGCCCGTCGTCACCACGACCACCGAACCTCCGACCACGACACTGCCTCCGACGACGACGCTGACGGACGTGCAGTTCGAGCGCAACGAGTCGTACTACTTCACCACGCCCGACGGGAACTTCCAGTGCGGCATCATCAAGTTGCCCACCAGAATCGAAGCCGGGTGCGAGGGTACGACCACCCCGGTTCCGCCGCGACCGGAGAGTTGCATGGTCAATTGGGGCAACGGCATTCGCGTCACCGACGAGGGTGAGGGTGCTTTCATGTGTTCGGGCGGTGAGGTGTACACGTCCGGCGGCCCCGATGCCGATCCGGTGTTGGCGGCCGGCCAACCGCTGAGCAAACTGGGTTTCATCTGCACGACCACCGCGACAGACGTCTCGTGTGTCAACGATCAGACCACGCACGGCTTCACGGTGGCTGCAAATTCCAACGAGGTGTTCTGATGACCGAAGTCGCTGCCGAAGATGTTTCCGGCGGGGCCGGCGAACCGGGACCCACCGAGTGGGGCGAGAACCCCAACGGCGTGGGGCCGTGGACCGAGGAGTACGACACGGAACCTCCTACCGACGAGCGCTACGACCCGGTACTTCTGGCCGAGGGGGATCGTCGAAACGTCTTGGACGAGTACCGGTACTGGACGCGGGAAGCGATAGTCGAGGACATCGACTCGCGTCGTCACACCATGCATGTCGCCATCGAGAACTTCGCGCACGACGCCAACATCGGCACGGTGGTCCGCACAGCCAACGCGTTCGCCGCAGCCGCTGTTCACATCGTGGGGCGTCGGCGCTGGAATCGGCGGGGCGCCATGGTGACCGATCGATACCAGCACATCGTTCACCACGCCGACATCGGCGAGCTCGTCGAGTACGCCCGTGAGAATTCACTCACGATCGTGGCTGTGGACAACACTCCCGGGTCGGTGCCGCTGGAGACTGCCAGCCTGCCGCGAGAGTGCATCCTGCTGTTCGGCCAAGAAGGGCCTGGGGTGACCGAACACGCGAAAGAGGTTGCGTCCATGACGGTCTCGATCGCACAATTCGGTTCGACTCGCAGCATCAACGCCGGAGTCGCGGCCGGCATCGCGATGCACGCGTGGGTCCGTGAGCACGCCGATCTCGCCGATTCCCGCTGATCCCGCTCACGTATTCCGGCTAGCGCGTAGCGCCTCGACCAGACAGGATAGATAGTTATGCAGGAAGTGTGGGCAGAGCGGGCCGATGCGGCTGAGGGCGCGATAGTCAGTCGTCACCTTCGGCGCCTGTGGGGGATGCCCCGGACAGCACTCGGCGTGGTTGCCTGGCCTGCAGTTCGGCGCGAGCGGATGTTCAAGCCGTGGCACTACTGGTGGCAAGCACACCTGCTCGACACTGCAATCGACGCACTCGAACGTGACCCGACACCCAAGCGTCGTCGCCGGGTGGCGAAGGTTGCCCGCAGTGTTCGGGTCCGCAACGTCTCGGCGTGGACCAACAATTACTACGACGATATGGCATGGCTGGGTCTATCCCTCGAACGTGCTCAGCGCATGTTCTCGGTCGATCACCGGACTGCGGTCCAGGCGCTCGAATCGCAGCTCTTCGATTCGTGGTCCCCGGCCGACGGCGGCGGTATTCCGTGGTGCAAGGGCTCCGATTTCTACAACACCCCGGCAAACGGGCCCGCCGGAATCATGCTGGCGCGCACCGGAAAACTCTGGCGTGCGCAGGCAACAGCCGACTGGATCGACGAGACGCTGCGGGATCCGGACTCCGGACTGATCTTCGACGGTATTCGACGCGACGGCACCCTCGAGCGCGCGATCTACTCGTACTGTCAGGGCGTCACGCTGGGGTTGGAAACCGAATTGTCGACGCGATTGGGCGAACCGCGTCACCGCGAGCGAGTCCACAAGCTGGTCGACGCCGTGTACGACGGCATGACCGAGTACGGAGTCATCACGGGCGGTGGCGGGGGCGACGGCGGATTGTTCAACGCCATCCTGGCTCGTTATCTCGCGTTCGTGGTGGTGAACCTGTCGTGGGAGACCCACGAGGACCTGCGAGCGCGAGAACTTGCAGCGCAGATTGTTCTGTCCTCCGCGGAAGCTGCCTGGAACAACAGACTGCAGATCGAAGGCCTGCCGCTGTTCGGACACGACTGGACCAAGGACGCTCAGTTGCCGAGTCTGTCCGGCGACATCGCCACCTTCGCCGCCGGGACGGTGCGCTCGTCGAGTGTGCCCGAGCGAGACCTCTCGGTGCAGGTGGGCGGGTGGATGCTCATGGAAGCCGCATTTGTCGTCTCGGCGGCGGGATACCCCCGTAAGCGTTAGGCTTCTCCGTCATGGAATCCCGGCACGTGATCGACACTGACGGCGTTCGTCTTCACATCGACGTCGGTGGGTCAGGGTCGGACGTTCTGGTTCTCTCCGGCGGCCCGGGATGCGTTCACTATCTTGCTCACGACGCGCTGCTTCCTGAAGGAATGCGTGCGTGGTGCCCTGAGCCGCGTGGAGTCGGACGGTCCGGTGGCGGCGCTCATACGATGGCGCAGGCTGTTGCGGACCTCGAACTGGTCCGGCACATGTTCGAGATCGACAGCTGGGTCGTACTGGGTCACTCGTGGGGATCCGACTTGGCAGTGAGGTACGCACTCGACTGCCCGGAATCGGTGTCCAGCGTCGTCGGAATCGCGGGGCACGGCCTCCACAAGGACCGGCACTGGTCGAAGCAGTACGAAGCGGGGATCGAGCCGGACCCGCAGATACCTTGGGAACCTGTTGTCTGGCAATCGCTTCAAGCGTCGTTCATCGAATGGATTCATGAGCCACAGCTGTTTCGGCAGTTGGCCGACTCACCCGTGCCCATGACATTTCTCGCGGCGGCCGACGACATTCGCCCGTCGTGGCCGTTGCAGCAATTGGCCGCGCTGGTGCCGAACGGTAGTTTCGCGGTCATCGACGGTGTTGCACACAACTTCTGGCAGTCTCACCCGGACCTGTGGAGGAAGATCGTCACCGAGGCGTGTGCGATGCAATCTCCACCAGGATTCGCTCCGCAACAGTCTGGTATCCCAGTCTCCGATTGACGGTCAGCATCGGGTGGTTTTCCGCGTTCACCGTTGTGTAAATCTCTCTCAGCAAAGGAAATTCAGCTGCCAACACAGACGCTTGTTGCTCCTTGACCCACTGAGCGAGACCATGCCCGCGGTGTCGGGGGAGTACCACGGTGTCGTGCTGCGAAGCGTGGGCGCTGTCATTTTCGTCCACCGTCACCACTGTCGCTGCGGCTACTTCGCCGACGGCGTCGTCGACCGCGCAGCACACCAGGAGCACCTGAGAGCCACCGGTCATCTTCTGTTCCCACGATCTGAGCTCCTCGACTCCCCAATTACGTTCGGGCATCTGCAGTCCGGCGCCCGGTGCGTCGAGGAGTCGGTTCAATGCCTCCGAGAAAGAGTGGACAAATTCGTCCGGGGTTCGGTTGCGCCAACTGACGATTCGATAGCCGGGGCGGGTGCTGTGTGCGGTGGGAGGGCTGAGGTGCTGAACCTGGTTGGCCAGTCGAAGCAGCACGCGATGGCTGTCGAACTGCTGCAGGAAGTGTTCGGCTGCACTTCCCGTGCGCGCAGTCACCCTGATTCTGCGCACGCGGTACCCGGCAATGTCGGCCTCGACGAGTTGGGCAAGTGCCCGTCCCGCTCCTCGTCGTTGCGCATGGGGACTCACGTACATCCGAAACTCCGCGAGATCGGCGTCCGCTGAATTTCTTCGCGCCTGGGCGATACCGAGAACCTCGTCGGTGCCGGCGTCGCGTGCGATCCAACGCCACACGTCGACCGAATCGTCTTCGGTCTCGATCATTTCCGCCAGCGCAGTCGCTGTCGGCGACGCTCCGGAGAGGCGGCGCTGGCCTTCGGAGAACAGTTCGCACCATTGCCGAAGAACGGGTGATGTCCTCAGAGACGGTACGAACTCGGCTACAACTACAGAGGTCACCCATGTGACGATACCGAGCACCCACTCGGAGTTGGAATCACACGAACCGTAACCCTGTCGGAGGAAGGTGGTTGTTGCCAGCATTCAGGCATGTCTGATTCCTCGCGCCAACTGAGCCTCAACGCGTTCATTCACCCTGCCGGCCATCACGAAGCGGCGTGGCGTCATCCGTGGACGACACCGGAACGTCTGTTCGACGTCACGTACTTCCAGGAGATCGCTCGTACCGCCGAGGCTGCGAAGTTCGACGGAATCTTCTTCGCCGACGGTCCGGCATTGCGCAGCGACGTCGAGCACGGCCCCGCAGGGACTTTGGAGCCGATCACGTTGCTGACTGCCATTGCAGTGGCGACCGAGCGGATCGGTTTGATCGCGACGGCGTCGACCACGTACTACGAGCCGTACAACCTGGCTCGGCTGTTCGCCTCGCTCGACCACATCTCCAACGGACGCGCGGGGTGGAACATCGTCACCACCGGCACCGATCTGGCAGCAGCCAACTTCGGGCTGGCCAAGCACCCGGATCACGGTGACCGGTATTCGCGTGCACGGGAATTCGTCGACGCGGTGGTGCGGCTGTGGGACAGCTGGGAGGACGACGCGATCAGTCTGGACCGCGAGAGCGGAATCTACGCGGACAGAAACAAGATTCACGAGATCAACTACGTCGGGCGGCATCTGCGGGTGCGGGGACCGTTCAATGCACCACGAACGCCGCAGGGATACCCGGTGCTGGTGCAGGCCGGTGCGTCCAACGACGGTCGTGCGTTTGCCGGACAGTACGCAGAGGCGATTTTCACAGCGCACCAAAGGCTTTCCGACGCTCAGGCGTTCTACACCGACATCAAGTCGCGGGCTGCTCAGTTCGGCCGCAACCCCGACCACGTCAAGATCCTGCCCGGAATCAGCCCCTTCATCGGTGACACCGAGGAGCAGGCCAAGGCGCTCGAACGGGAGTTCAACGAGTTGACTTCGCCGGAGTACGGGCTCGCGCAACTCGGTGCACTCACCGGGACCGATGTTCGGAATCTGGAACTGGATGCACCGGTTCCCGTCGAATTGTTCGCGGCTGCAGGCGATGTCACCGACAACAAGCAAAGCAGATTGCAGGTGATCGCCGGCATCGTCGAGCGCGAGCGTCCGACGGTTCGGGGCCTGCTTCATCGATTGGCGGGTGCTCGCGGACATCGGGTGTTCGCCGGAACCGCCGAGCAGGTGGCCGACACTATCGAGGAGTGGTTCACCAGCGGTGCTGCCGACGGATTCAACGTCATGCCGCCGTACTACCCGGGTGGACTCGAGATCTTCGCCGAGCGAGTGGTCCCGATCCTGCAGGACCGCGGGCTGTTCCGGACCGAATACTCGGGTACGACGCTTCGCGATCATTTCGGTTTGCCGAGGCCCGAGAGTCAGTTCTCGGGTAGTGCGTCCGCAGTGCAGTAGGCCCGATAACCGTTGTCGATAACGACAACGGTTATCATTAAGGGATGAAGCAGCTACCAGTAACTGTGCTGTCCGGATTTCTGGGCGCAGGCAAGACCACACTCCTCAACCACATCCTCGCCAACCGTGACGGTCGACGCGTCGCCGTCATCGTCAACGACATGAGCGAGATCAACATCGACGCGGCCCTCGTCGCGGGCCAGGGCCACCTCGATCGCACGGAGGAGAAGTTGGTCGAGCTGACCAACGGATGCATCTGCTGCACGCTGCGTGAGGATCTGATCGACGCCGTCGGCGCTCTGGCGCGAGAAGGACGGTTCGATCAGTTGGTGATCGAGTCCACCGGCATCTCCGAACCGATGCCGGTGGCAGCCACCTTCGACTGGGAATTCGAGGACGGCTTCAGCCTCGGCTCGCTCGCGAAGCTCGACACGATGGTGACCGTGGTGGATGCGTCGACCTTCCTCGGCGAACTGGCAAAGGGCGAACGACTCGACGAGCGCAACCTCGAAGCCGGGGAGGGGGACGGACGAAGCATCTCCGATCTCCTGGTCGATCAGGTGGAGTTCGCCGACGTCGTCTTGCTGAACAAATCCGACCTGGTGAGCCCGCGGGCGGCAGGAACAGTCGAGGCAACGCTCCGCAGGCTCAACCCCACCGCTCAACTGATTCGGACGGACCACGGAAAAGTCACCCTCGATCGCGTCCTCGAAACCGGTCTCTACAACCCGGAGCTCGCTGCGCAGGTACCCGGTTGGGACGAGGAACTGGCCGGTGGGCACACCCCGGAAACCGAGGAATACGGAATACGCAGCGTCACGTATCGCGCCTCGCGCCCCTTTCATCCGGCCAGGCTCGAGGCTGCGCTCGGTCAATTCGCCGGCCTCTTGCGAAGCAAAGGATTCTGCTGGATCGCCAGTCGGCCCGAATTCGCCGCGATCTGGTCACAGGCAGGCCCCAACCTCGTCATCGAACCGGCTCAACTGTGGGCGTCGGCGGCGGAGGTGCCAGGGCAGGAGATCGTGTTCATCGGAGTGAAACTCGACCCGGCGGCGCCGTCACGAATCCTCGATCCGGCACTGCTGACCGATGACGAACTACGCGAAGGACCGCGGGCCTGGACTCGCTACGAGGACCCGCTGCCGGCGTGGGACCAGAGCCACCTGCACTGAGCAGACAGCTTCTAGTCGAGGACCTCTTCGACCTCGACGTCTTCGGCCGGACGGGCCATCTCCTTGCGGTACTGCCAGATGCCCAACGCGGTACCGATGACCAAGCTGACCATCATCACGATCAGTACGGCGGGCAGCAACCACGGGACACGATCGAGGAACGAGCCTCCGTAGAAACCGAGCAGCAAAAGCACCGGTGCCCAGATGATCGCGCCGATGGTGCTCGCGATGGTGTAGCGCGTGTGGTTCATCTTGGCTGCGCCCGCGACCATCGGGCACAGGGTGCGCACCCACGGAACCCAGCGGGCAATCAGGACCGCCCAGAACCCGTGCTTTTCCAACAGGATGTTGACGCGATGCAGGTTTTTCTCGGTGAAGTACTTGCCGCCCTTACGGGCTTTGATGTGGTTGCCCGTCCGGTGGCCGATGACGTACCCGACCTGGTTGCCGGCAATGGCAGCGATCATCGCGCCGACAGACAACGCCCACACGTGACCTGCACCGGACTCGTGGCCGGCAAGAACGATTCCGGCTGTGATGAGTAGCGAATCACCGGGGAGAAACAATCCGAGGATGATCGCGCACTCGATGAAGACGAACGTGACGACGATGATCCAGACCAACAGAGGCCCGGCAGTCTCGAGCGGGGAGAAACTGCCGGATGCGAGCGTCATCGTCGTCAGTTCTTCGCCTCGTTCTGCAATCAGGGGGTGGGGTCTTCGGGGACTGTCACCGTCGAATTATCCGTAGTGGAAGTATTCGCCGGTTCACTGCGTCTCGACGACAAAAGTCGCTTTCCGATTTCGAAAATGATCGGCAGAACCGACACCAGAACGATGCCGATGAAGATGATGTCGATGTTGTCACGGATGAAGCCGATCTGCCCCAGCCAGTAGCCGAGAAGCGTGACGCCTGCACCCCACACGATGCCGCCGACGATGTTGTACGTCAGGAAGACCGAATACTTCATGCGCGAGGCACCGGCGACCAGCGGAGCGTACGTGCGCACGATCGGAACGAAGCGTGCGAGGAAGATCGTGATCGGGCCGTGCTTCTCGAAGAACGCATGCGACTCGTCGATGTACTTCTTCTTGAAGATGCGCGCGTCGTTGTTCTTGAAGAGAGCCGTACCGCCCTTGATGCCGATGTAGTAACCCACCTGATCGCCAAGAATCGCGGCGATCGGAATGGTGAGGAGCAGCAGCCACAGTGGTGCGAATCCTTCGACCTCACTGGCTCCGGAACCTGCCGCTGCGACCAGACCGGCCGTGAACAGGAGCGAATCACCCGGGAGCAGCGGGAACAACAGCCCTGATTCGATGAAGACGACCAGGAGGAGACCCAGCAAGAACCAGGTCCCGAACGAGTTCAGGAGATGGACGGGATCGAGGAAGTCCGGCAGCAAGGCCAGATTGGTCACGGATTCAGTTGCTGCCAGCACATTCACGGAGGCCAGAGTACCGGCCGAATCTGAGTGTTTCCCACCCCCGCAGGTAATCGCGTCGGTCTCGGTGGCTGATGCCGGGGTTGTACGACGGCCGAGACCGCAAAGAGACGTGGCGAGTAGGACTTGCCATACTGCTTGGACCACACGAAGCGCTTTCACATCGACGAGCGCTCCGAACGACACGTATATGGAGGACTCCCGCCGTGCCTATCGCAACTCCCGAGGTCTATGCCGAGATGCTTGGTCGGGCCAAGGAGCATTCCTTTGCCTTCCCCGCCATCAACTGTGTCGGCTCCGAATCCATCAACGCAGCCATCAAGGGTTTCGCGGACGCCGGCAGTGACGGCATCATCCAGTTCTCGACGGGCGGCGCCGAGTTCGGTTCCGGTTTGGGCGTCAAGGACATGGTCACCGGCGCTGTTGCGCTCGCCGAGTTCGCACACGTGATCGCGGCAAAGTACGACGTCACCATCGCGCTGCACACCGACCACTGCCCGAAGGACAAGCTGGACACCTACGTGCGTCCGCTGCTCGCGATCTCGCAGGAGCGAGTCGACGCGGGCCGTAACCCGCTGTTCCAGTCGCACATGTGGGACGGCTCGGCCATCCCGATCGACGAGAACCTGGCCATCGCCAAGGAACTGCTCGCCCTCTCGAAGGCTGCACGCATCATCCTCGAGGTCGAGATCGGTGTTGTCGGCGGCGAAGAAGACGGCGTCGAGGCCGAGATCAACGACAAGCTCTACACCTCGAGCGAAGACTTCGAGAAGACGGTCGACGCCCTGGGCATCGGCGAACAGGGCAAGTACCTGCTCGCTGCCACCTTCGGCAACGTCCACGGCGTCTACAAGCCGGGCAACGTCAAGCTCAAGCCCGAGGTTCTCGAAGAGGGCCAGAAGGTTGCCGCTGCCAAGCTCGGCCTGGCTGCCGGCTCTCAGCCCTTCGACTTCGTCTTCCACGGCGGATCGGGATCGCTGAAGTCGGAGATCGAGGATTCGCTGAACTTCGGCGTCGTCAAGATGAACGTCGACACCGACACGCAGTACGCGTTTTCCCGTCCGATCGCCGGACACTTCTTCTCCAACTACGACGGCGTCCTCAAGATCGACGGCGAGGTCGGAAACAAGAAGGCGTACGACCCGCGCAGCTACCTCAAGAAGGCCGAAGCAGGCATGACGGCTCGCGTCGTCGAGGCGTGCAACGACCTGAAGTCGGCCGGACGCTCGGTGTCCGCAGGCTGATCGGTTTCACAACTGAGCTTCACAGAACAAAATGCTG
>NZ_JBHWUF010000011.1:0-190509 GCF_042738325.1 Rhodococcus sp. NPDC059969
AACAACCACCCCCCCAAACCCTTATTTTGGCGTGGTGTGGGGGTTTCTTTTTTTTTAAACCCCCCCTGGTTTTTCCGGCCCCGCCCCCCCCGCCCCCCCCCCCCCAACCCGCTCAGGCGTTCTGTTCTTTGCGCCTGGCAAGAATTGCCGCGAGCGCCCCACCGATCGCTCCGAGCACCAGCGCCGTCGGTACGCCGATCTTGGCGGCCTTTCGTCCGGTGCGGAAATCGCGAACTTCCCAACCGCGGTTCTTCGCGAGTTCACGAAGATCTGCGTCGGGATTGATCGCCACTGGCGTCCCCACCAACGAGAGCATCGGAACGTCGTTGTGGCTGTCGGAGTAGGCGGAACAGCGCTTGAGATTGAGTCCTTCACGTACGGCCAATGTCCGCACTGCGTGAGCCTTGCCCATGCCGTGCAGGATGTCGCCGACGAGTCGGCCGGTGAAGACGCCGTCCTCACTCTCGGCGACGGTGCCCAAGGCGCCGGTCAGTCCCAGTTTCTCGGCGATGACCTGAGCCAGTTCGACCGGAGTCGCCGTCACCAACCACACCTGCTGTCCGGCGTCGAGGTGCATCTGAGCCAACGCCCTCGTGCCTGGCCAGATCTTGTCGGCGATGACCTCGTCGTAGATCTCCTCGCCGAGGCGGGCGAGTTCGGCGGTGGATCGGCCGGCCACGAAGGACAGTGCTTTCTCGCGGCCTTCCGCGACGTCGTCACTGCTTTCTCTGCCGGTGACTCGGAACTTGATCTGCTTCCACGCGAAATCGACCAGATCCGACGTCTTGAGATACTTGCGAGCAGCGAGACCCCGGGCGAAGTGGATGATCGATGCACCCTGCACCATGGTGTTGTCGACGTCGAAGAATGCAGCGGCCGTGAGGTCGCGCGGAACAGTCGGCGGCTCTTCGCCGGTTTCGGGTTCTGTGGGGTTGGCAGCTTCGTGCAACGCCAGGGCTGCATCGGCACTCGCCTCGCCGGCGAGATTGGCTCGAACTTCCGACTCACTCGGGCCCAGCGGATTCTTCACATGGCGACGCCCGGGGAGTATGACCCCGGCCAGCCCTGATCCGAATCCGGAGCCGTTCGGTAGTGATCGCGCAGGCACCCGCACCTCCCGTGTTGCACTCTCGAGCAGAGAACTCTTCGAGTCAGCCTATCCTCCGCGATGAGGCCCGATGGGTTGGATGGCGACCTTCCCTGTGGTGTGTGACGTTCCTCTCCGCCGATTTGGTATCGAGTGGGGCTCTGGAGGCACACTCGACCGATCAAGTAGATGGCATCCCAGCAGAAGAAAGGTATGCGTCGATGACTGCAGCTACGCATGAAGTAACCCTGTTGACACGCGCAGGATGCGCGTCCTGCGTCGGCGCGGCGGAGGTACTACGACGGGTCTGTTCCGAGTTCGAGCTGGAATTGACGTGCATCGACGTAGACGAAGCTGCCGCGACCGATCCAGAGTTGAGAGCGGAGTACGGAGACAGATTGCCGGTCATTCTTCTCGACGGACGCGAGCACGGTTACTGGGAAGTTGACGAAGAACGCCTTCGCGACGATTTACGCAAGTAAGGCAACCCTCAAAGTTGTGCGCGGAGCCGCTTTGCAGGTGAACGGCACATCGCACCCGTCTCGAGCAACTTTGTGCATGGGTTCACAAGCGGTTACCGTGGTGTGAACATTCCCCCGGAGCATCGTGGAGGTCGACAGTCGTGTCGACCGGACGAGGAGCCAGCGACGTGACCGAACCGCACCAGACGCATGAGCCTGTGGCTCAGCGCGTCACCGGCGCTGCGGGCTCTTCTGTCACCGACGCTGCCAGCGCCTCGGTCACCGACCCGATCGCTCAGGATCGCGTCATCCCCCAGGCTACGGTGACGCGCTTGGCCGCATACCTGCGGGTCCTCGGAGTGATGTCCGACCGGGGTACCTCCATCGTCTCGAGCGAGGAACTAGCCCAGGCGTCAGGTGTCGGATCAGCGAAATTACGTAAGGATCTGTCGTTCCTCGGGCCCAACGGCGTCCGCGGCGTCGGGTACGACGTCAACAGGCTCCGCATCCGCATCGAGCGTGCACTCGGACTCGATCGTGGGCACAAGGTCGTTCTCGTCGGCGTCGGAAACCTCGGCAAGGCGCTGGTCGGCTACGGCGGATTCAGCCGCCGCGGTTTCGAGATGGTCGGACTCTTCGACAGTGACGCAGATCGAATCGGAAGCAGAGTCGGCGATCTCGTCGTGCGCAGCACCGAGGAACTGACTGTCGCCTGCCGCGAACTGAACGCGACCATCGGCGTCATCTCCACACCGGACGAGGCAGCGCAGGGCGTGTGCGACCAGTTCGTCAGCGCCGGGCTGCGCTGCATCATGAGTTTCTCGCCGATCGCCCTCGACGTTCCTGATCACGTGGAACTGCGGCGCGTCGATCTGGCCGTCGAGATGCAGGTTCTCTCCTTCAACAGTGCGCGCAATGCCGATCAGGCATCCAGCGCGCCGCGAGTACGCGTGGCTCACGCCGCATCCGCTTCGTCAGTTCCATCCACCAGTTCACCCGCTCCGGTCGGAGCAGGTTCGACAAGAAACGGATCAGTGATCGCGCCGTGAGTGTTCTGCTTGTCGGGGTCTCGCATCGAACCGCGCCCGTCCCGGTGCTCGAGCGAGTAGCTGTGACCGACACCGATCGTCCGAAGCTGATCGACAAGCTTCTGGCGTCCTCGCACATCTCCGAAGCGATGATCGTCTCCACCTGCAACCGGGTGGAGGTCTACGCGGTGGTGGACGCATTCCACGGTGCTCTCACCGAAGTCGGTGAAATCCTGGCCGACCATTCGGGTCTCGACCTGACAGCGCTGCACGCTCACGCTTACGTCCGCTACAGCGAAGCAGCGGTCGAACACCTCTTCGCGGTGGCCAGTGGCCTCGACTCGATGGTGATCGGCGAACAGCAGATTCTCGGCCAGATCCGTTCGGCCTACGCATCTTCGGATGCGCAGCAGGCCGCTGGACGCGTCGTCCACGAACTGGCTCAGCAGGCACTGCGCGTCGGTAAGCGAGTGCATTCCGAAACCGGAATCGACTCCGCCGGAGCGTCAGTCGTGTCCGTGGCTCTCGATCGTGCAGCCGGCATCATCGGCGAGGGCGGCCTGGTCGGCCGCACTGCCGTGGTCGTCGGGGCCGGCTCGATGGGCGGCCTGTCCGTCGCGCACCTCACCCGCGCCGGAATCGAACGCATCGTCGTCGTCAACCGGACACAGGAACGTGCCGAGCACCTCGCCGAGACGGCACGCTCCAACGGCGTCGACGCCGACGGTGTTGCCTTCGACCAGCTTTCGGCCGCGATGGCGCAGGCCGATGTCATGGTCACCTGTACCGGCGCGGTCGGGGCAGTGGTCACCCTGGCGGATGTGCACCTCGCACTCGCCGAGCCCGATCGCGACAACACCAAGCACCTGGTCATCTGCGACCTCGGGCTGCCGCGCGACATCGATCCCGCCGTCGCCGGCCTGCCGGGTGTCACCGTCCTCGACATGGAGACGTTGCAGCGTGATCCGGCGGCAGGCGCCGCCGCTTCCGACGCAGATGCCGCACGCACCATCGTTGCCGGTGAGCTTGCGACGTACCTCGCGGGACAGCGTCTCGCCGAGGTCACTCCGACCGTCACGGCTTTGCGTCAGCGCGCCGCCGACGTCGTCGAAGCCGAACTGATGCGGCTCGATTCGCGGCTGCCGGGCCTGGACGATCCGCAGCGCGACGAGGTTGCGCGCACCGTGCGCCGCGTCGTGGACAAGCTTCTCCACGCCCCGACCGTGCGCGTCAAGCAACTGGCGTCGGCCCCCGGCGGCGACTCCTACGCAGCAGCGCTGCGCGAACTCTTCGAACTCAGCCCCGGATCTCCCGCGGCCGTGGCCACACCCACCGATCTGGTGGACGGCGACCGCACTGGAAGGGACCTGCAGGCATGAGCGTCACCACCCCGCAATCGGGGAGCCCGCTGCGGATCGGCACTCGCGGAAGTCTTCTCGCGACCACCCAGGCCGGAACCGTGCGCGATGCCCTCATTGCAGCCGGCCACCCCGCCGAGTTGGTCATCATCAAGACCAAGGGCGATCAGTCCACCGATCCCGTCCAGAAGATCGGCGTCGGAGTGTTCACCGCTGAGCTTCGAGAAGCCTTGCTGGACAACCGCGTCGACGTCGCAGTGCATTCCTACAAGGACCTGCCGACCGCGCAGGATCCACGTTTTGTCATCGCTGCGATTCCGCCTCGTGAAGATCCGCGCGACGCGCTCGTCGCCCGCGACGGTCTGGTCCTCGGCGAGCTTCCGGCCGGTTCCAAGGTGGGAACCTCGGCGCCGCGACGGGTTTCACAGCTGAAGGCACTCGGGCTCGGCCTCGACATCGTGCCGCTGCGGGGCAACCTGCAGCGTCGCCTCGGCAAGGTCGAATCCGGTGAACTCGACGCCGTGATCCTCGCCCGCGCCGGCCTGTCCCGGATCGGCCTGCTCGATCTCATCACCGAGAACATCGAGCCGGTACAGATGCTCCCCGCTCCGGCGCAGGGCGCTCTGGCCGTCGAATGTCTTTCTGCCAATACGGAATTGGCAGCAATTCTGGCCGAGCAGGACGACGCGGGTACCCGAGCGGCCGTCACTGCCGAGCGTGCACTTCTCGCCGAGTTGGAAGCCGGCTGCACCGCGCCGGTCGGTGCGATTGCGGAAATCGTCGAATCCCTCGACGACGACGGCAGAATCTTCGACGAACTGTCGGTACGCGGCTGCGCAGCCGCCATCGACGGCTCGGACGTCATCCGTACCGGCGCCGTCGGTGCGCCGGACAAGGCCGAGGAACTCGGCCGAGCGGTGGCGCGCGAGTTACTCGAACTCGGCGCCCGAGAGTTGATGAACGTGACTACAGGCGAGGCAGCCGATGTTTGACGCCCCACTTTGCACTTGCACCAAGTTCCCATTTCGATACAGCGCACTGGAGAATCACCGATGACCCGAGTCCGAAAGAACACTCCCGGACGGATCCTGTTCGTGGGATCGGGACCGGGCGACCCCGCCCTGCTCACCGTTCGCGCACGTGACGTCCTCACCGGCGCCGCAATGGCATTCACCGATCCGGACGTCGACAAGGGCGTCGTCGCGCTCGTCGGCATCGACATGGGTCGCGACGAGGAGACCGGCGAGCTGATCGCGGACGTGCGTCCGGCACTCGGCGAGCCGGCCGAGGTTGCAAAGACATTGGTGCACGAGGCCAAGAACGGTCACGACGTCGTGCGTCTGGTCTCCGGCGACCCGCTGACCACGGATTCCGTGATCGCAGAGGTCACCGCGGTCGCCCGCACGCAGGTTCAGTTCGAGGTTCTCCCGGGTCTGCCTTCGGGTTCGGCTGTGCCGAGCTACGCCGGTATGGCGCTCGGCTCGGGTCACACCGAGGCCGACGTTCGCGGTGAAGTCGACTGGGCTGCTCTGGCCGCTGCACCGGGACCGTTGGTTCTGCACGCGACGTCCGGACACCTTGCCGAGACCGCCAGCGCGCTGGTCGAGAACGGTTTGGCTCCGCAGACACCCGCTGCCATCACCGTCCGCGGCACCACTCGTCAGCAGCGAACCGTCGAGGCAACTCTCGCGACGCTCAACGAAGCCGGATCCGAACTGGTGGGCTCGCTCATCGTCACCGTCGGCAAGGTTGTCGCGCAGCGCAACAAGATGTCGTGGTGGGAATCGCGCGCTCTGTACGGCTGGACCGTTCTCGTGCCGCGCACCAAGGATCAGGCCGGCGAGATGAGCGACCGTCTGGTCACTCACGGAGCCATCCCGATCGAGGTTCCGACCATCGCCGTCGAGCCACCTCGCAGCCCGGCTCAGATGGAGCGTTCGGTCAAGGGTCTCGTCGACGGTCGTTACCAGTGGGTCGTCTTCACTTCCACCAATGCTGTTCGCGCAGTGTGGGAGAAATTCGAAGAGTTCGGTCTCGACGCTCGCGCCTTCTCCGGTGTGAAGATCGCCTGCATCGGCGAAGCAACCGCAGCCAAGGTTCGCTCGTTCGGCATCAACCCCGAGCTGATCCCGACCGGTGAGCAGTCCAGCGAGGGCCTGCTGGCCGAATTCGCGCCCTACGACGACGTTTTCGATCCGGTCAACCGGGTTCTGTTGCCGCGCGCGGACATTGCGACCGAAACCCTTGCCGAGGGCCTGCGTGAACGCGGTTGGGAGATCGACGACGTCACCGCCTACCGCACCGTCCGGGCAGCGCCGCCGCCGGCCGAGACCCGCGAGATGATCAAGACCGGTGGATTCGACGCCGTCTGCTTCACCTCGTCCTCGACCGTGCGCAACCTCGTCGGCATCGCCGGCAAGCCGCACGCCCGCACGTTGGTCGCGTGCATCGGCCCGAAGACGGCCGAAACCGCTATCGAGTTCGGTCTGCGCGTCGACGTGCAGCCCGAGACCTCGCAGGTGGGACCGCTGGTGGAGGCTCTCGCCGAGCACGCAGCTCGTCTGCGCGCCGAAGGTGCTTTGCCACCCCCGCGTAAGAAGTCTCGAAGGCGCTAGCGCACCCGTGAGTGGTTGAGGAGTCTGTGGGCTCCTCAACCACTCACAGGTCCCGACGAAGGAGGGCCCCTTCCGTGTTTCCCACTCATCGCCCTCGCCGGCTCCGGCGCACGCCTGCGCTCCGGCGGCTCGTGGCAGAGACCTCGCTCGAACCCCGGCACCTCGTGTTGCCGATGTTCGTCGCCGACGGCATCGACGCTCCGCGTGAGATCAGTTCCATGCCAGGCGTTTTCCAGCACACCCTCGATTCGTTGCGGTCCGCCGCGGTGGAAGCGGTGGAAGCCGGCGTCGGTGGCCTGATGCTCTTCGGTGTCCCCAAAGCGGAGGACAAGGACCCGCAGGGTTCCGGTGCCTCCGATCCCGACGGCATCCTCAACGTCGGATTGCGCGCTCTGGCAGACGAACTCGGTGATTCGACGGTCATCATGGCCGATACCTGCCTCGACGAGTTCACTGATCACGGCCACTGCGGTGTGCTCTCTGCCGACGGTGCCGTCGACAACGACGCGACCTTGATCCGATACGTCGAAATGGCTCTCGCACAAGCTGAATCGGGTGCTCACCTGCTCGGACCCAGTGGCATGATGGACGGCCAGGTGGCTGCAATTCGAGGTGCGCTCGACGCATCCGGGTATGTCGAGGTCGGCCAGCTCGCCTATGCCGCGAAATATGCGTCAGCGTTCTACGGGCCGTTCCGTGAAGCCGTTGGATCCTCTCTGCAAGGTGACCGTCGTACGTATCAGCAGGACGGTGCCAATCGCCGCGAGTCGATGCGCGAAGTAGACCTCGACATCGCCGAGGGCGCCGACATGGTGATGGTCAAGCCTGCGATGTCCTACCTCGACATTCTGCGTGAGACCGCCGACCGGTCTCCGGTTCCGGTCGCGGCGTACCAGATCTCGGGGGAGTACTCGATGATCACGGCCGCTGCGCAGAACGGGTGGATCGATCGGGATGCTGCGATTCTCGAATCGCTCACCAGCATTCGCCGCGCCGGTGCCGACGTGGTCCTCACGTATTGGGCGTCGGAAGTTGCCGGATGGCTGTGACGGTGTCACGCATGTTGTCTGTGACGGTGCCGCACATGGTGGCTGCGCCCGTATCGACCGATACGCTGGTGTCATGACCGAGCAGTGGCCGCCGTCGCGCCAGGAACCGCCCCGCCGGGAACCTCCCTACGAGAACCAGCCGTTCGAGAACCAGCCGTACCGCGAACTCGGACCGATGCCAACCGGTCAGATCCCGGGATACGGCCCCGGTTACAACGGATACCCGGGACCTACGCCGAAACCCGAGCCGCCGACGGACGTCGTGACTGCGATTCAGTTGTGGTGGGCTGTGACGGCGCTGGGGTTGGTCCAGGGCGGCGCGATGATCTGGATGCTGCTCGGGCAGAAGTCGATGTTCGTCGACGAGATGCTCAAAAACCAAGCGGCTGTCGACGCGGGCCTGACGCGTTCCGACGTGGACGGTATGTTCCCACTGGTCATCGTGTTCTCCGCGGTTTTGGTCGTGATCGTCACCGCGGTGTTCCTGCTGTTCGTGCGCTCGATGAGTCGCGGCAAGAACTGGGCTCGAATGTTGCTGACATTCTGTGGCGTCTTCATGCTGGTCTCCGCGATCCCGGTGATCTTCGGGCTCGGCGGCGACGGCGGCGCGGCCACGCTGCTGTTCGGTGGCGCGGAAATCCTGCAGGCAGTTGCTGCTGTCGGCGCGATCGTGATGATGCACCGAAAAGAGTCCAATCCGTACTTCCTTCGTTTCCCCCCGACGGGGAACCGGTAGGTAGCTCGGGGTACTGTGAAACGGGTCACTGCAGTAGTAGGGGAGAGGTCGCACGCGATGAGTTCTCAGGAAGCCCTGCGCACAGAAAGCACCCACGACGCGCCACTGCGCCAACGTGGTTCACGCACCGAAGTGATCTTGTTCGCGATTCTCGGAGCCTCTGTTCTGGTGACACTCCTGGTGCTCATGATTCCGGGCATCGTCAGCGGATAGCGCACACTTGAACCCGTGAGTATCTCTACGAAGGTCAGGCGCCCGACAGCCGTCGAGGCAGCATTTTGGCTGTGGATCGCCAGCGCGTTCCTACTCATACTCTTCGGCCTGATCAACGTCACCAGCGCGTCGTATTCGCTGCGTGAGCAGTTCACCGATCAAGGCATATCGGCCGGAAACATCGACATCTACGTCACCTTCGTGCGGGTGTCCGGGCTGGTTCTGCTGTTGACCGGTCTCGCGATCGGCGGCCTCGCCGGTCCCACGCGCGCCGGAAAACCTCTCTGTCGACGAATCCTGGTGATCGTCTCGGGAGTGTTCGCGGTGCTGCAGATCGCGCTGGTGGTGGCCGGGATCAGTACCGTGCTCGCGCTTGTCGTTCCCGTCATGTTGATCTGTGCCTGCATTGCGATCTACCGAGACACCACAAGAAGTTGGTTTGCCCGTGGCTGACCGTGCTCCTGAAAGCGGCCCGGACGTTCTCTACTACGAGCCGGGTTCGCGGTGGTGGGCCCTCGCGTTCGGTCCGGTCTTCTGCCTGATCGCCTTGGTCATCGAACTGTTCACCGGCCCTGTCGTGCATTGGTTCGGTCTGGCGATGTTCGCTGTGATTCTCACCGGATTGGTGTACGTGCAGGTGATTGCCGCGCGCCGGCATGCGAGCGTACTTCTGACCGCGACTACTTTGCGTCAGGGAACCGAAGAGGTGCCGATCACCGAGATCGCCGAGGTGTTCCCAGAGTCCGACGACGCGGCCTACGAGGACGAAATGGAACCGTGGGAAACGGCACGTGCACTCGGTGAGCTGTCCGGAGTGCCGAGGCGTCGGCACGGTATCGGCTTGCGTCTGACCACCGGGGGATTGGTGCGGGCGTGGGCGAAAGACGATCGGGCACTTCGCGAGGCGTTGAGCCAGGTTGTCACGGTTGGTGTCGAACCGGACGGGTCTGCCGATGACTGAGTCGCAGCCATCTCCGCTTGTCGACGTGAAGACGTGGATCGGTGTCCTCGGCATCGTCGCCGCCACGATTCTGGCGATCGTGTGCTGGCGGTCGGGTACGACGACTGCCGACTTCGGCCCGATCTTGGAGGGCGCTCCGCCGTTCGAGAGCACGCACTACGACGGCCTCTGGATCTCGGGTGCCGGACTGTCGATTCTGGTTGCGGGGCTGATGGCCATCGATGTCGTGCGCCGGGTCCGGGTGGGCTTCGTCGCATCCCGCTAGCCCTCATACGGGTAGGGGGTATAGTTGCGGTATGAGTAGTTACAGCCCCGAGCAGGACGATCTGCTCAAGCGCCTTCGTCGTATCGAAGGTCAGGTAGCCGGAATCTCGCGTATGGTCGCAGACGACCGGTACTGCATCGACGTGCTCACCCAGGTGTCCGCTGCGACGAGCGCGCTGCAGTCGGTATCCCTGAAGCTTCTCGACGCCCACCTCGCAGGTTGCGTCGTCGAAGCTGCCAAGCAGGGTGGTCCGGAAGCGGACGTCAAGATCAAGGAAGCACAGGCGGCTATCGCTCGTCTCGTTCGTTCGTAAGGTGCCGGTCCGTCACTGTGTGATGGACCGCGCGAGCGCCCGGGCCGAGAAGTTCACGAAATGCTCGGGCGTGATTTCCTTGGCGATGTTGACGACGATGGTGTCCGACAGACCTTTGAGTCCGGAGAGCACGACGTGGATCAGCGCAGGGTCGTCGATCAGCCGACTTCCTTCGGCTGCAGCAGCTTCGGTGAGCGCTCGAATCAACGCCGAGTTGAAGACCGCGACGGATGCGTGAAGTTCCCGCATGCTCTCTCGGTCGGATCCGGCCATGCCTTCGATGTCGCGCCAGGTGGTGGTGAGTCGACCCACCCGTGCCCAGTGCCGAGCAAACTCGGAAATCATGGACGCGAGCAATGCGCTCAGTCCCTGCTCGCGGGGGAGCGAGTTCACGAAATCAGCCATTTCCAGCTGACTTTCGCTCAAGAGGGCTGCGAAGATGTCCTGCTTGTCGACGAAGTACTGGTAGATCAGCCCAGTGCTGGTGCCGGCTCGTTTGGCGACCGCGCGGATCGTGAGCGCGGAGTAGCCACCCTCGTCCAGTAGCGAGATCGCCGCGTCGAGTGTTCGGCGCCGACGCACTTCGGCGTCGCCGTAGATCGACTTGCTGCTGGTACTGCTCATTTGATCACCGTAGTCGCGGTGGTCGGCATCCTCAATTCACATCGAACACTGTTCGTTGTCGAACGCCGCACTCAATTGAATGTGATGTAGATCATAGAATGAACATTGTTCTAAATAGAATGAACATCGTTCATTCTGGTGTTACGGTATGGCGCAGACCACATCGAGACCAGTGCATCGCGCTGGACACTCTGCGGTCGGCCTGACCTTTCTTCCCGTATCGATCGGGAGGTCTACACAGTTGTGGAGTACCTATGACACGCACCAACGATGAACGCGCGGCGATCGACATCGCCACTGCGGCGGGAGAACTTCTGCTCGAACACCGGAAATCTCTCGGCGAAAACGACGGTGATGCTGCGACTTTCAAGAACGCCGCCGATCGGCTCAGTCATGAATTCATCGTCGCCGAACTTGCCCGACGGTTTCCTGCGGATGCAGTGCTGTCGGAGGAAGGCGCCGACGACCTCGCGAGGCTGGCTGCGGATCGAGTGTGGATCGTCGACCCGCTTGACGGCACCCGTGAATACGGCGAGGCTGGACGATCGGACTGGGCCGTTCATGTTGCACTGACCGAAAACGGTGTCCTCACAACAGGTGCGGTCGCAATGCCTGCCCTTGGCGTCACCTATTCGAGCAGCGATGATCGAACCGAGCGGGATGCCGCGACGCCGGTTCGAGTCGTCGTATCGCGGACGCGTCGTCCGGAACCGGTCATGCGCATGGCCGACTCGATGGGCGCGGAGTTGATCGAAATGGGATCCGCCGGAGCCAAAGCAATGGCGGTCGTCTCGGGTGACGCGGACATCTATGCCCATGCGGGCGGGCAGTACGAGTGGGATTCGGCGGCGCCGGTCGCTGTCGCACGCGCTGCGGGACTGCATGTTTCACGTATCGATGGCAGCGAACTTCGCTACAACCAGGAAAACCCGTGGTTGCCGGATCTGCTGATCTGCCGACCAGAACTCGCCCCGAAAGCACTGGAGGAACTGGGCCGATGACCACGACACTGACTCATCTCGAACGGCTCGAAGCCGAGAGCATCCACATCATGCGTGAAGCTGTTGCGCAGAGCGAGAACCCGGTGATGTTGTACTCGGTGGGCAAGGACTCCGCCGTGATGCTGCATCTCGCGCGTAAGGCCTTCTACCCGTCGAAGCTGCCGTTTCCGCTTCTGCACGTCGACACGACGTGGAAGTTCCGAGAAATGTACAAACTTCGTGACAGTACCGCTGCTGCAGGCGATCTCGATCTGATCGTCCACACCAATCCGGACTGCGTGAAGCAGGGGATCAACCCGTTCACTCACGGATCCGCGGTGCACACCGACATGTGGAAGACCGAGGGCCTCAAACAAGCCCTCGATCACTACAAGTTCGACGCGGCATTCGGCGGCGCCCGCCGTGACGAGGAAAAATCCCGCGCCAAGGAACGGATCTTCTCGATCCGATCGGCTGCGCACCGCTGGGATCCCAAGCAGCAGCGACCGGAGTTGTGGCGGATGTACAACGTCCGCAAAGCGCCGGGTGAAAGCCTGCGCGTTTTCCCGCTCTCGAACTGGACCGAGCTGGATGTGTGGGAATACATACGCCAGGAAGAGATTCCGATCGTTCCGCTGTACTTTGCCGACAAGCGTCCCGTCGTCGAACGCGATGGCGCACTGATCATGGTCGACGACGACCGGATGCCGTTGCTGCCGGGAGAAACTCCGGAACTCAAGAGTGTTCGTTTCCGCACCCTCGGCTGCTATCCGCTGACCGGCGCTGTCGAGTCGACCGCCACCAGCTTGACCGAGATCATCTCGGAAATGTTGCTCACCACCACTTCCGAACGCCAGGGACGGGTCATCGACCACGACTCCAGTGCGTCGATGGAAAAGAAGAAGCAAGAGGGGTACTTCTGATGACTGTTTCCTCGGATCTGATCGCTGACGACATCGAGACATACCTCGAGCGTCACGCGAACAAGAGCATGCTGCGATTCATCACCTGTGGCAGCGTCGACGACGGCAAGAGCACCCTGATCGGCCGTCTGCTCTACGAATCGAAGCTCGTCTTCGACGACCAGTTGACGGCGCTCGAAGCGGATTCACGCAAGAGCGGCACCCAGGGGGAGGGGCTCGATTTCGCGCTCCTGGTCGACGGTCTCGCTGCCGAACGTGAGCAGGGCATCACGATCGACGTCGCCTACCGCTACTTCACGACCGAGCGTCGCAAGTTCGTCGTCGCCGATACTCCGGGGCACGAGCAGTACACCCGAAACATGGTGACCGGCGCGTCGACCGCCGATCTCGCGGTGATCCTTGTCGACTCCCGCAAAGGCATTCTGACTCAGACCCGTCGGCACTCGTATCTCGTGTCGTTGCTCGGGATCAAGCACGTGGTTCTTGCCGTGAACAAGCTCGACCTCGTCGACTACTCGCAAGAGGTCTTCGATGCCATTACCGCGGACTACACGGCCTTCGCTCACGAGATCGGGCTGGACGGATTCGTCGCCATTCCTATGTCGGCATACATGGGTGACAATCTCACCGAGCGCAGTGCGAATACCCCGTGGTACTCCGGGCCCAGCCTGATCGAGCATCTCGAAAGCGTGGACATCGACGATGCTGCCGCCGCGGCTCCGTTCCGGATGCCGGTGCAGTGGGTGAACCGGCCGGACCTCGACTTCCGGGGATTCTCCGGCCAGATCGTTTCCGGCACCGTATCTCCCGGAGATCCCATCCGCGTGCTCCCCAGTGGGAAGACGTCCACCGTCGAGCGCATCGTGACCATGGGTGGTGACCTCGACGTTGCCGGTGCCGGCCGCTCCGTCACCATCACGCTCACCGACGAGATCGACATCAGCCGCGGCGACGTGCTCTCCATCGGTGACAATCCGCCGGCCGTCGCCGATCAGTTCGAGGCCTGCATCGTCTGGATGGGTGAGGCTCCCATGCTGCCTGAACGGCCGTTCCTGTGCCAGATCGGTACCGTCACTCTCACCGCACGCATCACCAAACCGAAACACAAGATCAACGTCAACACACTCGAAAAGACCGCAACGACTACTCTCGAGCTCAACGAAATCGGTGTGTGCAACATCAGTTTCGATCGGCCCGTCCCGTTCGATCCGTACGTGGGCAACCGCGACACCGGTAGCTTCATCCTCATCGACCGTCTTACCAACGGCACTGTCGGTGCGGGCATGATCACGCACTCGCTGCGTCGATCGGACAACATTCACTGGCAATCCGTCGACGTCGACGAGGCCGCGCACACCAGGCTCAAGGGACACCAACCCGCAGTTCTGTGGTTCACCGGTCTCTCCGGTTCGGGAAAGTCGACTATCGCCAACGACGTCGAGCGTCAACTGCACGCACTCGGCGCGCACACCTACCTCCTCGACGGAGACAACGTCCGTCACGGGTTGAATCGAGACCTCGGATTCACCGAAGCCGACCGCGTCGAGAACATCCGCCGCGTCACCGAGGTCACCCGCCTGATGGCGGACGCGGGTCTGATCGTCCTCGCGTCCTTCATTTCACCGTTCGAGGCCGAGCGTCATGCCGCCCGTGAATTGATCGGCGACGACCAGTTCGTCGAAATCTTCGTCGACACCGCTCTTGCCGTCGCAGAGGAGCGAGATCCCAAAGGTCTGTACAAGAAAGCTCGACGTGGGGAGTTGGTGAACTTCACCGGAATCGATTCGCCGTACGAAGCGCCGCAGAACCCCGACATTCACATCGACACCAGTGTCACGACGACCGAGGACGCTGCGATCGCGATCATCGATTACCTCCGCGCCCGCGGAACCATCTCTTGATCCGACTGACCACGAGGAAATTCCATGCCTGACAGAGCTGAAATAGTTTCTGCTGTAGAAGATTACGTCAAGTATCTCGGAAGTCACGACGTCGACGGCCTGGTTGCGCTGTTTGCACCGGACGCAGTTCAACACGAACCGCTCGGGGTCCAGACCTACCGCGGGATCGACGAGATTCGCGCATTCGATACCGCGAACGCGCAGGTCGACTTCACAGTGAGTCTGCTCGGCCCGATTTCGGTGACGGGAAACTACGCGGCCATGCAACTTCGGGTGCAGCGAGTCGGTATCCCCGACTTCGCTGCCACCGACCTGTTCGAGTTCGACGAGAACTGCAAGATCACCTCTCTGAGCGTGGTTCTCGATCCGCAGGCGCTGTGCTGACCTGTCACGGCCTGCTGGCAGACAAGGTGGTCGTCGTCTCGGGAGTGGGCCCGGCGCTGGGTCGCTCGATTGCGCTGCAGAGTGCGGCGGCCGGAGCGAAAGTTGTCCTGGCTGCCCGTACACCCGAGCGCTTGGAATCGGTGGCAACCGAGATCCGTGATCGCGGCGGAATTGCACTGGCCGTTCCGACCGATCTCACCGACGTCGACTCGATCACGTCGCTGGCGGAGACAGCGGTCGCCGAGTTCGGTGCCGTGGACTGCCTTGTGAACAATGCATTCGTCCAACCGGCCCAGGTCCCGCTCCTCGACGCTGATTTGGCGTCCATCCAGTCGGGTATCGACATCAACCTGCTTGCGGCGTTGAATGTCACACGCGCGTTTGTGCCCGCATTGACCGAGGCACAGGGGTCCGTCGTGATGGTGACGTCCATGGTGCTGCGCAATCAGCTTCCCGGGTTCGGGGCGTACCGCATCATGAAAGCCGGCCTCCTGGCAATGGCGCGAAGTTTGTCGATCGATCTCGGACCCAAGGGGATTCGAGTGAACTCGGTTGCGCCCGGCTACATCTGGGCGGACTCGGTCAAGAACATGTTCGAGAAAAAGGCGGCGGCAGCAGGAGTCGACCCCAAGGTGATCTACGACGAGATCGCAGCGGGCGCCGATCTGCGCCGGCTACCAGAACCCGACGACATCGCCAATGCCGTCGTCTTCCTCCTGTCCGATGCGGCCAGAGCCATCGCCGGGCAATGTCTCGACGTCAACTGCGGTCACACCCACCACTGAACCCATCCCCCAAGGAATTACAGATGACACAGGATTACGACGGCATCGGTTCCATCGATGACCTGCACCAGGCTGCGCGCGAAGACACCGGGTACGAAAACTTCGGCAGCGACAGCTATCTCGAAGGACTTCGAGTTCTCCTCGAGTCGTTCCAGAACGAGGCCGACCTCACTCCTCACGGCAAGGTGATCGCTCGCAAGATGATCGTCGGAGCGCTCGCGGGTCGCCTGACCAGTGAGGCCGGATTTACGAAATATCCAGAGCACGTCGACGTTCCGATCGAACGCCCGATCTTCGTGGTCGGGTTGACCCGCACCGGCAGCACCGCGCTGCACCGCTTGCTCGGTGCCGACCCAGCGCATCAGGGCGCCGAGATGTGGCTCGCCGAGTCGCCGCAGCCGCGCCCCGAGCGCGACAAGTGGTCGGAGAACGAAGATTACGTTCGCTCCGACGCCTTCTACCGTGCTCGCCAGCGTAACGAGGCAGACCTGATGAAGGTTCATTTCATGGGGGCGGAGGAGGTCGAGGAATGTTGGCGTCTGCTGCAGCAGACGATGCTCTCGACCGCGTTCGAGACGGTGGCGTACGTGCCGAGTTACACCCGGTGGCTGGCGGAGCAGGACTGGACCGAAACATATGCGCGGCACAAGAAGAACCTGCAGTTGATCGGGCTGCACGACCAGGACCGACGGTGGGTGCTCAAGAGCCCGAGCCATGTATTCGCGATCGACGAGATCATGTCGGTTTATCCGGATGCACTGTTCGTTCGGACCTTCCGGGACCCGTTGACGTCGATGGCGTCCACCTTCAGCCTTGCCGAGCAGGGCGGACACGACATGTCGAAGGCCTTCGACCGTCCGGCTATCGGGCGCACCCAACTCGACCTGTGGGCGAGAGGGAATGCGAACTTCAACAGTGCCCGTAGCCGTTACAACTCCGATCAGTTCATCGACGTCGACTACAAGGACTTCATCTCCGATGCAGTCGGCACCGTCGAGAAGATCTATGCACAGTTCGCCCTGCCCTTCACGGACGAGGCTCGCGCCGCGGTGGAGGCGTCACACCAGGCGAGCCTTGCCGAGCATCGTCGTCCGTCGCACCGCTATTCGCTCGAGGAGTTCGGCGTGAGCGCTGCCGACGTCGAAGCGAAGTTCGCCACCACACCCTGAAGCCCTGACCGAAACAAGGAGATTCACATGAATGCTGTTTGGGAAAAGTTCTGCGCAGATCTGCTCGAGGTCGGAAAGGTCCTGGAAGACGAGATCGTCCCTCAGGACCCGCTGACCCAGGCCGAGGGCGTCCGCTATCTGAGTCGGTTGCTTCGGTACGGCACGATCAACTGTGTCGAGTACACCGATCCACGCTGGCCACAGTTCTCGTCGGCTCCGAACCCGAACATGATGACGAAGATCGGTGCCGACAACCCGGACAACGTCTACATGCGCGCCAACATTTCCGGTCAGTACAACTACCGGATCATCGGCACCCGAGGCACCGTCCCGTTGATCACCTTCGGCTCGCGCGTCAATCGGTACCACATCGACGGCACCATGCTGCAGACCGGCGATCTGCATATCCAGGACCTCGAGGTCGACGAGAACGGCCGTTTCGAGTTCATCGCGAGCGTCGACAAGCCCGCTGAGGGGGCTTGGCTGCCTTTGGCTCCCGACAGCAACCTCATCTCCGTTCGGCAAACTTACAAGGATCGGCGCAACGAGGTCATCGGTGATCTGACCATCGAATGCCTGAACCCGGACGGGGAGTTCGTCCCGCTGACTCCGGAAGAGATCGGCGAGCGCCTCACCAAGTCCGTCGGGATCGTGAAGGGGATGGCGGAGACCTTCCTGGAATGGTCGCGCAAATTCCAGCCGCACACCAACGAGATCTTCGACTGGGGACAGGACTACTTCCAGGACGCCGGCGGCGATCCGACGATCTTCTACTTCCACGGCTACTGGAAGCTCGCCGAGGACGAGGCGTGGGTCATCGAGACCGAGGTTCCGAACTGCGAGTACTTCAACTTCGTGCTGCAGAACTTCTGGGTCGAGTCTCTCGACTACAACCGCACGAACATCTACATCAACAACCACACCGCGAAGCTCAACGACGACGGCACCATGACGATTGTCGTGGCGGCGAAGGATCCGGGCTACGGCAACTGGATCGACACCGATTCGCACGCCGAGGGGACTTGGGCGCTGCGCTGGATCAAGGCGGACTCGCACCCGATCCCGACGTCGAAGGTAGTCAAGATCTGACCCGCTGCCGAGATTGGGAACGTATGTACACCAAGAAGAATCGGTTCGTCCCTCGATTTGTCGCGCTCGGGCTTGCCGGTGCCCTGTTGTTGGCCGGGTGCGCCTCCAGCAGTGGGGGCACCGCAGGATCGGATTCACCGGGCAGTAGCGGCGCAGCGGGTTTCGTGGGAGCTCGAGATACGGGGGAGCGGATCGACGGAGGTCTTCTCACCTTCGGGTCCTATTCGTTCCCTTCCTCACTGGACCCCACTAGAACTCAAGCCGCCGGTTCTACCGGCGGAACCGAAATGGCCGCGATTTACGACACGCTGGTACGCAGCGATTCCACAAGTGGGAGCTTCGCACCGCAACTCGCGAAGACACTGTCGAACAACAGCGACTTCACCTCGTACACCGTCACTTTGGCTGATGGTCTGACCTTCAGTGACGGCAGCCCGCTCGACGCGGAAGCGGTGAAGTGGAGTATCGATCGATTCGTGGCAGGTAAGGGTGATGTATCGCAGACCTGGCTCAACATCGTGGATCGGATCGAGACACCCGACGCCACCACTGTCGAATTTGTGCTCGAGCGGCCCTGGCGACAATTCCCGGCACTGTTGTCGCTCGGCCCCGGAATGATTGTTGCGCGAAGTTCCGACGCAGAGACCGTGGCAGGGGAAAAAGCGTTCACGCCGATCGGGGCGGGCCCGTTCACCTTGGCCAAGTTCGCGCCGCACGAAGAACTGGTACTCGCCGCACGCACGGATTATCAGGGCGGTAAACCGCCACTGGACACACTGCGGTTTGTCCCTACCTCGGGTGCACAGTCTCAGTACGAATCGCTGAAGAGCGGTCAGATCGACATGACGTACATTCTTCGCGACGAGGCCGTCATCAACCAAGCTCTCGATGACGGATACTCCGGCTACCTCAGTCCGACCGGACAGAACGGGATCGGCACGATCAACAACCGGGCGGGAAAGCCCGGAGCCGATGTGCGCATTCGTCAGGCGATCGCCTACGGGGTGGATCCGGCGGCGATCAATACCCGTGCGAACAACGGATTGGGCACCGCCAGTTCAGAACTGGTCCCGCAGACATCACGTTGGTTCAACAACACCGCAGGCATCCCGTTCGATCACGTGAAGGCAAAGGCGCTGCTCGATCAAGCGAAGTCCGACGGGTACGACGGGAAACTCCGCTACCTCACCACCTCGGAGCCGAGCCAGCAGGCGACGGCACTGACGGTTCAGGCGTCGCTGAACGCGATCGGTTTCGACGTCACCATCGACTACGCCACCGATGTGACCGACCTGGTTCGTCGGGTATACAAGGACCACGATTTCGACATGACCAGAGGTGGCGCTCCAATCGGAGAAGAAGCGCCGTACCTCAATGTGTACAACAGTATGGCCAGTGATTCGAAGAACAACCCGTCGGGCTTCGCGGACCCTGAGATGGACGCACTGATCACGGCTGTGCAGACTGCACCGTCGGACGACGCTGTCCGTGAGGCGATCAGCAAGGTGCAGGAGTACGCCAACGCGACTGTGCCTTACGTGATCTGGGGTCCCGCATCGGTGTTGACCGCATGGGACGGCAATATTCACGGCGTCGAACGCAATATCACCGACATCATGTTCTTCGACGAAGCCTGGATGTCGTCGAAGTGAGTTCCTCTGAACGGAAGGGTGTTTCGACGTGCGGATGACGAAATGGTGTAGCGGCGAAATGGTGGAACGATGAAGTGGTCGTTGGCGGGCGCGATGATCGACGCTCTGGAACTGTGCGAATTGGCCCAGGTTGCAGAAGAGGTGGGGTTCGACGGTATCGCGATGCCGGATTCCGTGTTCTATCCCGAGCAGGTGTCGGCGCCGTATCCGTACACCGCTGACGGGAAGCGGATGTGGGCGCCCGAGACTCCGATGCCTGATCCGTTCATTGCGATGACGGCAATGGCGGCCGTCACGTCGCGAATTCAGTTTTACACCAACGTGTTCAAACTCCCACTGCGTGATCCTTTGTTGACGGCAAAGCAGGTCTCGACCATGGCAGTGATGTCGCGAAATCGCATCGCACTCGGCATCGGTTTGTCCTGGATCCCCGAGGAATTCACCTTTACCGGGACCGAGATGCGCACCCGCGGTGCGCGTACCGACGAAGCCATCGAGATCATCAAGGCCGTGTGTGCGGGACGTGGACCCGAATGGATCGAATACCACGGCAAGCACTACGAGTTCGACGCTCTGATGATCAGTCCTGCTCCGGAGATTGCGGTTCCGATCTACATCGGTGGGCACAGTGAACCGGGATTGCGCCGCGCAGCCAGGCTGGCCGACGGTTGGATGTCGGTGAACACGACCAAAGCCGAATTGGCCTCCGCCATCGATCGCCTCATGGAATTGCGGGTCGAGTACGGTCGTGCCGATATTCCTTTCGGCGTCAACGTCTCGCCGACTGATGTTCGTGATCTGGACGGATATCGCGAACTCGAGACTCTCGGAGTCACGGAAATCAGAGTGTCGCCGTGGTATCGCTACGGAGTTGATGCCGGTGATCGTCAGGGAAGACTCGACTCCATTCGACGGTTTGCCGACGAGGTCATCGCTCAGTACTGATCGATCAGCGTCTGCATCGCCCGGCCGTAGAGCTTTGCCAACTGATCTCGATCTGCCGACTGAGGGATGCTCTCGTCGCTGAGAGCACTCAACAATCCGGACACCTGGGCGGAGACCAGGAGCGCGCGGGTGTATGCGTCTTCGCCTTGGAGACGAGCCGAGAGATTGGTGGCGAATACTCCGGTCATCTCGCGCAGCCGCTCCCGGATGCGTGGACTGTCCGACGCCCGCATGAGCGCCGTGTACACCGACAGCATCCGGGCGTCGGCCTTACCCAGGACGAATTCTGCGATCCGCTCACCGAGGGTGTCGATCGGGCCGTCGAACTGGCCTTCGAAGTAGCCGGCGACCGGCGTGGTTTCCAGGAACAGTGCTTCTTTGGATCCGAAATGCCGGATGACCAGGGCCGGATCGATACCGGCAACCTTGGCGATGGCGCGAACTGACGTGCCACCGAACCCGTGCTGGCCGAACAGTTGGAACGCTGCCGCGCGAATCGCCTCGGACGTCGAGGGCTGCTCTCGTTCTGTGAATGTCACGACACCGACCTGTGTGCTCGCTCGCCGACCTCGTTGTCAACGCTGTTGACTATAACGTGTCAACAGTGTTGACTGTTGAGTCTGTCAACGGTGTTGACAGCTAGATGCGGTTAGTGAAGAGAGCGTGGAATATGACAGTTACCGACGTCCGGGTGCCCAGCGAAGAGGTTGTCGATCCGCCGACCAATTGGAAGATGGTGGGCAGTGGACTCGCATTTCCGTTGTTCTTCGTCATCATGTTCTGCCTGTGTTACGTCAGCGCCTTCCACTCACCGATGCCGAATCAGGCACCGATCGTGGTGGTCGGTTCACCATCCGTCACGGCTCCGCTGATCGAGGGAATCGAAGCTACGTCAGGCGACAAGTTCGACATCGTCGCCACCGACAACGCCGCCGACGCTCTCGCTCGTATCGACAACCGCGACGCCATCGGCGCCATCGAAATCGGTGACACCGTGACCGCGCACATCGCAACCGGTGCAGGCGCCTCGACGGTTTCCGTGGTGAGCGGCTTAGCCCATTCCGTCGCGGAGCAGACGGGGCAGCAGGTCACCGTGATCGACTCGGCGCCTGTCACGGCGCGCGACTCCTCGACCGTCGGGCTCTTCTACTTCCTGATCGTCTGCACCCTCGGCGGCTACCTGACCATCACGGTGCTCAGTCAGGTTGCTCCGAGAATGCGCCTGCGAGAGCAGTATTCAATCCTGGCCGGCGCGGCGATTCTCACCCCGCTCATCGCGTTCGGCATCACCAGTATTTTCATGCACGCCTTCGGCGCGTCGTTCAGCCAGATCCTGCAACTGCTGGGGATCTCGATGCTCTACACGTTCACCGTCGGCGCGGTGAGCATCCTGCTGAATCGACTGCTCGGACAGGCAGCGATCTTTGCAGTGCTGACGGTGCTCGTTTTCATCAACTTCCCGAGCTCGGGTGGCGCCATCCCGGTGTCGTTCCTTCCGGGATTCTGGCAGCACATCCATTCGTTCTGGCTCGGATCAGCGGCCATGGAGCCGATTCGGTCCGTCATCTACTTCGATGGCAACGGTGCCGGGCCGCACCTGCTCGTTCTGGGAATCTGGCTCGTCGCGGCACTCGGCCTGACCGGACTGCTCGCCTCTCGCCAGTCGAAAAAGGCAGCAGCGCACTGAGTGTGGTGGGGCCGGCGTTTGCCGACCCCACCCGACCATCTACTTCAGACCGTCTGCTTCAGCCGTACCGCGTCCGTACCCGGTCCGTCGAGCATCGCCGACCCCAGCAGGATGTCCGGAATGCCGAACCCGTCGATCAGTGTCTCGACGTGGGGACGCAGGGTGCGGCAACGCTCGTTGATTCCGCGCGTCACGGCCTTCGAACGCTCCACCGACAGATGCCGGTGCTCCATGAACCAGGCCTTGTCCTCCTCGATGACGGACAGTGCATAGAGGTCGCACACCTCGCCGAAGAGTTCCTTCGTGGTCTCGTCCTCACAGGAGTCGATACCAGCGACGAATGCTTCCAGGATGACACGCTCGATGTGTGCCTGAGCGGCTTTGAGCACGTGATCCTGCACGAAGTTGAACGCGTCGAAGGGGTTCTCCTCGCGCTTCTGTGCGGCCTGCAATCGCCTTGCCGCAGTAGCGAGTAGGTACTCCTCGCGGTCCTCGAACATCTTCATCTGGGTGCCGCGGTTGAAGAGGCTGCCGTCCTCTTCGTTGTCCTGGCGGGTGTCGACGATCGTCTGCAGAATCTGCTGCGCCGCCGTGCGCTTCTTGACCACGTCGGAGACCGTCGTAGCGGCGAAGCGCATCCAGTCGACCGGGCTCATGCCGCGTACTTCGTCGGCGTAGGAGGTGAGCAGTTCCTTGGCGACCAACTGCGTCAGAACGTGGTTGTCGCCCTCGAACGTGGTGAACACGTCGGTGTCCGCCTTGAGTGCGGTGAGACGGTTCTCCGCGAGATAGCCTGCGCCGCCGCACGCTTCGCGTGCCTCCTGGATGGCCCGCGTGGCATGCCACGTGTTTGCGGCCTTGAGTCCGGCGGCGCGACCTTCGAGTTCGCGCTGCTCCTGCGGATCCGGGTTGTCGCTGCTCTGGATGTCGTGCATCGCGGCAACAAGTTCGTTCTGTGCGAACTGCAGAGCGTACGAGCGGGCGATCAACGGCAGCAGACGCTTCTGGTGGACGAGGTAGTCCATGATCAGAACCTCGTCGTCGCTCTTCGGGGCGCTGAACTGCCTGCGCTGCAGGGCATATCGACCGGCAATGGCCAATCCCACGCGGGCGGCCGCTGCTGCCGAACCACCGACGGTGACACGTCCACGAACCAGTGTGCCGACCATCGTGAAGAAACGACGGTTCGGGTTTTCGATAGCCGAACTGTACGTGCCGTCCTCGGCGACGTCGGCGTAACGGTTGAGTAGATTCTCACGCGGGATGCGGACCTGGTCGAAGACGATGCGGCCGTTGTCGACTCCGGGTAGTCCGCCCTTGAGTCCGCAGTCGGACGTCGTGACGCCGGGAAGGTCGTTGCCGGCGTCGTCACGAATCGGCACGACAAAACAGTGGACGCCCTGGCTTTCGCCACCGGTGATCAACTGAGCGAACACCGCCGCGACGGTGGCGTGCTGGGCCGCGCCGCCGATGTAGTCCTTGCGCGAGGACGGAGTGGGGGAGTTGACGACGAACTCGCCCGTCTCGACGTCGTAGGTTGCGGTGGTTTCGAGTTCTTGTACGTCGCTGCCGTGGCCGGTCTCGGTCATCGCGAAGCAACCGAGTAGGTCCAGATCGATCAGCGGTTTGACGTACGCCTGGTGATGACGCTCGGTACCGAGGTTTTCGATGGCGCCGCCGAACAATCCCCACTGGACGCCCGCCTTGACCATCAGCGAGAGGTCGGACATCGCCAGCATCTCGATGCTGGTGACGGCGCCGCCCGCGTCGCCCGTTCCGCCGTGAGATACCGCGAAACCGTTTGCGGCGTAGCCGAGATCGGCGAGAACCCGCATCTGTTCGAGAGCCTTGGAACGCGCTATGGCGGTGTTGGGTGTGTAGTGCGGAGCAAAACGTTCGTCGTTCAATTCGCCGCGAACGCGCTCACGCACCTCCCGCCAGCGTCCGTCGAGTGTTGTCCTGAGGTGGTCCGCTGTGGTGGCCATGGAACCGACGATAGCGCGTAGCGCACCGCGGGCAACCCGGTTCGATCTCAACCCTCGCATTCAGCAGGAGCCTGCGGCGCCCGCTTCGATTCCCTGACGGAAGAGTTCCTTCTCGCTCTCGGACATAGCCTGGTACGAAGGGTCGTTCTCGACGATCTTCAGGAAGTCGGCTCCCGCCGCCCGAGTCGACGTGTCGCCGCTCTGAACACGCTGCTGAACGTAGACGGACACGGCCGAACACCCGCCGAGAAACGCGGGATCAGTGCTCGCCGCCGCGGTGGTTCGAGCCGAATCGGTGGCGCTCGATTGCGACGAAATTGTCGCCTTGTCGTCATCGGAAGCGTCCGAACCACATGATGTGAGAAGAATCGCAGCTGAGACCATCAGCGTCGTCAACAGTCGCTTCATGCCCGAAATCGTCTCACGTGAGGTCCGGTTCGACCGGAAAACTCGCCTCGAGCACCGAAGTCCTACACCCTGTCGTTGTCAGATTCGACAGAACTGGGACACTGGAAGCCGTGACTGTGTCTTCCGGTGATCCCGACGTGCATGCAACGAACTCCGCTCGGCTCTTCGAACGTGCCGGCAACGTGATTCCGGGTGGCGTCAACTCGCCCGTCCGTGCGTTCGGTTCGGTCGGCGGAACACCGCGATTCATCCGCGAGGCGTCCGGTTACACCCTCACCGACGTCGACGGGAACAACTACGTCGACCTGGTGTCGTCCTGGGGTCCGATGATTCTCGGGCACGCTCACCCGGCAGTCGTCGAAGCCGTTCGCGAAGCCGCGCTCGGCGGTCTCTCCTTCGGTGCGCCGACGGAAGGCGAAGTTGCCCTCGCCGAGGAAATCGTCGCCCGCGTCGCGCCCGTGGAAAAGGTTCGCCTGGTCAACTCCGGAACCGAAGCCACGATGAGCGCAGTCCGCCTCGCCCGCGGATTCACCGGACGCACCAAGATCATCAAGTTCTCCGGTTGCTATCACGGCCACGTCGACGCCCTTCTCGCCGACGCCGGATCGGGCCTCGCGACGTTCGGACTGCCGACCTCGCCCGGTGTGACCGGTGCGCAAGCCGAAGACACCATCGTCGTCCGCTACAACGATCTCGACGCAGTGGCCGCGGCGTTCGCCGCCAACCCCGGCGCCATCGCGTGCGTCATCACCGAAGCTGCCGCTGGAAACATGGGCGCCGTCGCGCCGCTCCCCGGCTTCAACGAGGGCCTGCGTCGTCTCACCCGTGAGCACGGCGCACTCCTGATCATGGACGAGGTGATGACCGGATTCCGCGTCAGCGCCTCGGGTTGGTACGGCATCGACAACGTCGCAGGCGACCTCTACACCTTCGGCAAGGTCATGAGCGGCGGCCTGCCCGCCGCAGCCTTCGGCGGCCGCGCCGACATCATGGGCCACCTCGCACCCGACGGTCCCGTCTACCAGGCAGGCACCCTCTCGGGTAACCCCGTAGCCGTTGCCGCCGGACTCGCGAGCCTGCGCGCCGCCGACGCCGAGGTGTACGCCAAGCTCGGCCGGAACGCGACCGCCCTCGGCGACCTCATGACCCAAGCCCTCACCGCCGAAGGCGTCGAACACCGTGTGCAGTACGCAGGCACCTTGGTGAGCGTGTTCTTCACGGAGAACACGGTGACCAACTACGACGAAGCCAAAGCCGCGCAGACCTGGCGATTCCCCGCCTTCTTCCATGCGCTGCTCTCCCGCGGCGTGTACCCGCCGCCGAGCGCGTTCGAAGCGTGGTTCGTCTCCGCAGCACTCGACGATCGAGCATTCTCGATCATCGCCGACGCCATGCCTCACGCAGCCAAGGCCGCGGCTGCTGCCGTCAAGCCCTGATCCCAGTTCCAGAACACCCGCACGCTTCCGACATCCATCATCTTCAGCGAGGACCCTCGACTGTGACCGACGCCGATCACCCCGACCACACGTCCACCCGCACCATCGTCCACGTCCTTCGCCACGGTGAAGTTCACAACCCGCGCGGGATCCTCTACGGACGGCTCCCGGGTTTCCGGTTGTCGGTGGCGGGCGAGGCCCAGGCTCGTGCGGTCGCATCCGTGCTCTCCGATCACGACATCACCCACGTGGTCGCGTCGCCGCTGCAGCGCGCACAGGAAACCGCGACTCCGATCGCCGAGGCGCACAAGCTCGACATCGTCACCGACGAGAACCTCATCGAGGCGGGCAACGAATTCGAGGGCCTCAAGGTAGCTGTCGGGGACGGTGCGCTCTCGCGTCCGCGTCACTGGTGGAAACTGCGTGACCCGTTCACCCCGTCCTGGGGCGAGCCCTACTTGCAGATCGCACATCGCATGCTGGCAGCCGTCAACGCCGCACGCGTCGCGGCAGTCGGACACGAAGCCGTCGTCGTCAGCCATCAGCTTCCGGTCTGGACTCTGCGTCGATTCCTGCAGGGTGAGCGTCTCTGGCACGACCCCCGTCACCGTCAGTGCGGTCTGGCCTCGTTGACGTCACTGGTCTACGAGGGCGACACACTGGTCGACATCGTCTACTCCGAACCCGCCGGCGCCTCCGACCCGAGAGTGACAGGCGCATGATTTCGCGCCGCATCGCCGCAGCACTGGCAGCCGCTGCATCCGCGATGCTCCTTCTCTCGTCCTGCGCGACCGGCGACGACGCCGTCGCACAGGGCGGAACTTTCGACTTCGTCTCACCGGGCGGACAAACCAAGATCTTCTACGATCCGCCGTCCGACCGAGGCACCATCGGCAACCTCTCCGGGCCCGACCTGATGAACGAAGGCCAGAAGGTCGGCGTCGACGACTTCGAGGGCAAGGTCGTCGTCCTCAACGTCTGGGGTCAGTGGTGTGGACCGTGCCGGGCCGAAGCCGACGATCTGGAACAGGTCTACGAGCAGACCAAGGATTCCGGCGTGCAGTTCCTCGGTATCAACGTCCGCGACGACACCAAGAACAAGGCGCAGGACTTCGTGGTCGACAACAAGGTCTCGTACCCGTCGATCTACGACCCGTCGATGCGCTCGCTGATCGCCCTCGGCAAGGGCTACCCCACGTCGGTCATTCCGACGACGATCGTCCTTGATCGCCAGCATCGCGTCGCCGCGGTATTTCTCCAAGAACTTCTCGCCGAGGATTTGCTGCCCGTCGTCCAGCGGGTAGCTCAGGAAGACGCGCAGTAGACATGACAACCACGACCACCACGCTGCTGGCCGGCAGCGAAACACTGAGTGCCGGTGTGGGCGAAGCATTTCAGAACGCGGCGTCGTCCGGTCCGCTGCTGCTGGCCCTCGGTGCCTGCGTCCTCGCCGGTCTGGTGTCGTTCGCTTCACCGTGCGTCGTGCCGCTCGTTCCCGGCTACCTTTCCTACCTCGCCGGCGTCGTCGGCGCCGACGCACCCGCGATCACCGCCGACGAGGCGAGGACCCGGACGATCACCCGGAGCAGTCGCCTGAGGGTCGCCGGTGCGGCCGGACTGTTCGTCGCCGGCTTCACCGTCGTCTTCGTTCTCGCCACCGCGTCGGTGTTCGGCGTTATCTCGACTCTGCTCGTCAACCGCGAGGTCCTGATGCGCGTGGGCGGTGTGGTCACGATCGCGATGGGCCTGGTGTTCATCGGACTGATCCCGGCGCTGCAGAAAGACGTCCGCTTCGAACCGCGTCGTGTGTCGTCGCTGGTGGGGGCGCCGCTACTCGGGGGAGTGTTCGCGCTGGGGTGGACGCCATGCCTCGGACCGACATTGGCAGGCGTGATGTCCGTAGCCGCGGGAACCGACGGGATGACCGCCGCGCGCGGTGTCACGTTGATCGTCGCGTACTGCATCGGACTCGGGCTGCCGTTCATCTTTCTGGCGCTGGGGTCGGCACGTGCGCTGACCGGCGTCGGCTGGTTGCGTCGTAATGCACGCACCATTCAAATTTTCGGTGGAATCATGTTGGTGGCAGTGGGAATCGCCCTCGTCACAGGCGCGTGGGACCAGTTCGTCGGCTGGGTTCGCGACGCATTTATCTCGGAGGTGACGCTGCCGATATGACAGCTGACGACAATAACGACAACCCGACACCCGTGCTGCCGAAGCAGTCGGTGATCGGTCGAGTCGTTGCACTCGGGCGCAACACCTGGCGCGGGCTCACCTCGATGCGGACCGCGCTGGTTCTGCTGTTCCTCCTCGCACTCGCTGCGATCCCCGGTGCCCTGCTGCCACAGCGAACACTCAACGAGGGCAAGGTCGCCGACTACATCGCCGCACGTCCGACTCTCGGCCCGTGGATGGACCGCCTCGAACTGTTCGACGTGTTCAGCAGCTTCTGGTTCACCGCGATCTACGCATTGCTCTTCATCTCGCTGGTCGGCTGCATCCTGCCGCGTTGTGTGGAGCACGCAAAGGCACTGCGCACCCGTCCCGTTAATGCGCCGCGTAACCTCGCTCGTCTGCCGCACCACACCACGAGCGTCGTGGACGGCGAGACTCCCGACGAACTTGCCGCCCGTGTGTCGAAAGAACTGCGTGGTTGGCGCGTCGAAACGCGTCGCGGCGATACGAAATCACGACGCGAAGGCGAGATCACCATCTCGGCGGAGAAGGGATATCTCCGCGAATTCGGCAACCTCGTGTTCCACCTGTCGCTGGTCGGACTGCTGATCGCGATCGCCGCGGGCAAGTTGTTCGGCTACGAAGGCAATCGCATCGTCATCGCCAACGACGGACCCGGGTTCTGCACTACGTCACCGGCGGTGTTCGACTCGTTCGTCGCGGGCCTGAGCCTCGACGGCACCGGCATGACTCCGCTGTGTGTCCGTGTGAAGAACTTCCAGGCCGACTACCTCGAGACCGGTCAGGCCGAGATGTTCACCTCGGACATCTCGTACCAGGCAGGCGACGACCTCGAGTCCGATACCTGGCGGGACACGACCATCCAGGTGAACCACCCGCTGCGGATCGCCGGCGATCGTGTGTACCTGCAGGGACACGGATACGCGCCGACCTTCACCGTCACGTTCCCGAACGGCGAGACCCGCACCGAGACGCTTCAGTGGCGTCCGGACGACGCCACGACGTTCCTGAGCAGTGGCGCGATGCGTTTCGACCCGCCGGGCGGTATGTATCCGGATGCGGACGAGCGTCGGAAGAATCAGATTGCCATCGAAGGATTGTTCGCGCCCACCGCGCTGTTCCACGGCAACCTTCTGTCGTCGAGTTACCCGGCGATGAACGATCCGGCCGTCGCGATCGACATCTACAAGGGCGACACCGGACTCGATACCGGTAACCCGCAATCGCTGTTCGAACTCAACACCGAACTGATCAATCAGGGTCGACTGCTCAAGCAGGACCGGGTCAACCTTTTCCCGGGGGAGAGCGCGACGCTTGCCGACGGAACCCAGGTGCGATTCGACGGTGCCGTCGACTTCGTGAACCTTCAGGTCTCCCATGATCCCGCTCAGGTATGGGTGTTGGTTTCGGCGTTGACGATGATGGCGGGTCTGCTCGTCTCGCTCGTGATCAAGCGTCGCCGCGTCTGGGCGCGTATCTATCCAGATGACGAACGACGTACTGTAGTAGAACTTGGTGGGCTTGCCCGCACCGACCACGCAGGCTGGGGCGACGAGTTCGACCGCCTCGCCGACCGCTTGCTGAAAAGCAATCCGACCACCGCGGTGACCGAACCGCACGCGCAGGAGACCGCCCGATGACAACCAACGAGACACTCGCGCAGTACAGCGACTGGGCCTTCAAGTCCGCCTTCACCGTGCTCGTTCTGGCGTTTGTGCTGCTCATCGTGCAGTACGCGTCGGCCAGAGCCAAGGCGGTTCAGGACAAGGAACTGGTCTCGGCCGGTGGAGTCGACGCTTCCGTGCCTGGCAGGGTCGCGGAGACTCCGACCAAGTCGCTCTCGGAGCGATTCGGCGGAATGGGCCGAGCTGTCCTGGTCGTCGGAACGGTTCTGATCATCGCGTCGATCGTGCTCCGCGGATTTGCGACGGAACGATTCCCGCTCGGCAACATGTACGAATTCGTGGCGATGGCGTGTGCGGCGTCGTTGCTGGTCGGGCACGTCCTCTTGATCAAGCCGGCTTACCGTCCGATGTGGGTCTTCCTGCTGGTTCCCGTTCTGATTCTGATGTTCCTCGCCGGCACGGTTCTCTACGCCGACGCGGCCCCCGTGGTTCCGGCGCTGCGCTCGTACTGGCTTCCGATTCACGTGACGATCGTCAGCGTCGGCTCCGGCATCTTCATGATCGGCGGTATCGCAAGCCTCCTGTTCCTGCTGCGACTGAAGTTCCCGCCCGGTGACGAGGGCACGAGCATCGGCGGCCGGATCGCAGAGCGACTGCCGGACGCCCAGACTCTCGACCGCTTGGCATACAAGAGCACGATCATCGCGTTTCCGCTGTTCGGCGCAGGCGTAATCCTCGGTGCCATCTGGGCGGAAGCTGCGTGGGGACGCTTCTGGGGTTGGGATCCGAAGGAGACGATGTCCTTCATCGCCTGGGTGATCTACGCGGCCTACCTGCATGCGAGGGCAACGTCCGGGTGGCGGGAGACGAAGGCTGCTTGGATCAACATCGCCGGTTTCGTTGCGATGCTGTTCAATCTCTTCATCATCAACATGGTCGTCTCCGGCTTGCACTCCTACGCGGGACTCAACTGATCCTCTCGAGGTACCGTGGGTGGCTGCCGACCGGTCTGTAGGTATTACCGGTAGGTAGGTCAGGGGCGGCACCAGCTACGATGCAGCTCGGTGAATAACTAGCTGCCTGGTAGCTGTGGGGATCGACGAGGGGGAACGGCGAGATGGCCGACAAGATTGAAGACGCCGGAGCAGGATTGTGGGAGCCGGTGCGTCCTGCCGAGCCGACGCGGCGCGAGCCGCGCGCGTCCGCGCCGGAGCCGTCATCCGACTCGGTTCCCAGCGATGTTCGCAGTCTCTTCGTGGCCCCGGTCGACTCCGGTCCGCTCCAGCAAGTAGGCGGCCAGGCGCCCAGTGCATCCCCCGCCCAGCCGCCCAGTGCATCCCCCGCCCACCCGCCCAGTGCATCCCCCGCCCACCCGCCCAGTGCACCCGCCGCCCAGCCGCCGCTGACGACGCCGGCAGCTCCGCCGGCGCCTGCGCCAGGCCCTAAAACTCCGGTCATCCAATACCCGGAAGCACAGCCAGGCCCCATCAACGGCCAGTTCTCGACCTCGCCCGCGATGCCGATGCAGACCTACGAACCCGCGAATCGTGCAGGGTCGGTTCCGGATTCACGAGTCGCCGCTCCGCAATCCGCACAGAACTCGCAGCCCGTTCAGAACCATCCCAGCCCGACCGCGAGACCTCTCCAGCAACCGCAGGCACCTTCTTCGCCCGGCATGCATCAGCCCAATCCCGTGATTCGGCAGTTCGGTCACCCCGGCGCTGCGCCGGTGCAGAACGGTCAAGCGCTGCAGAATGGTCACACTCTGCAGAACGGTCACACCCTGCAGAACGGGCAGGCGATGCCGGTTGCTCCGCCGACGGCGGCACCGGTTCACCCTCCGATGCAGAAGGCCGGATTCAACCCCGCTCCCGGCAATCGTCCTGAGCCGGCTCTTCCGATGACGGCGCAAGACCTCTCGGCAGCGCTTCTCGTCAAGCCGGTCCGGCCAGCCCCGGCCGGTGGCTGGCGCAAAGCGCTGTACACGATGTCCGGCCGATCGGTGAACCTCGGGAACGGCGCGAAGGATCAGCATGTCGTCGAGTTGACGCGCCAGATCAACCAGCCGCTGCAGGGCTGCTACAAGGTTGCGGTGCTCAGTCTCAAAGGTGGCGTCGGAAAAACCACGACCACTGCGACGCTGGGATCGATGTTCGCATCGATTCGCGGCGATCGCGTCGTCGCAGTCGATGCAAACCCGGACCGGGGAACCCTGAGTCAGAAGATCCCGCTCGAGACGCCGGCAACTGTGCGTAACCTGCTGCGTGACGAGAACAGTATCGAGAAGTACAGCGACGTCAGAGGCTATACATCGCAAAACCAGCACCGGCTCGAAGTGCTTGCGTCCGACAGTGATCCAGCAGTCTCGGAGGCATTCAGCGGCGTGGACTACACGCGCACGGTCGACATGCTCGAAAAGTTCTACAGCATAGTTCTGACCGACTGCGGCACCGGCTTGATGCACTCGGCGATGCAGGCCATTCTCGAGGGCGCAGATTCGTTGATCGTCGTCAGTTCCGGATCCGTCGACGGTGCACGTAGCGCCTCCGCAACACTTGATTGGCTCGACGCTCACGGTTACAGCAGGCTGGTCGCCACGTCCGTGGCCGTCATCAACGCGGTGCGGCCTCGCTCGGGCAAGGTTGATCTACCGCGCGTCGTCGAGCACTTCGAGCAGCGCTGCCGAGCGGTGAGGTTGATTCCGTTCGACCCGCATTTGGAAGAGGGCGCCGAAATCGATCTGGACCGGTTGCGTCCGGGTACTCGGGAAGCGGTGCTGGAGTTGGCTGCTGTGGTTGCGCAGGACTTTCCGGCCTCCCCGTACGGCTTCTCAGGGCGGTAATCGGATAGCCGGGTAAGCCCGGACGCTACGTCGACGTGTCAGTCGGCGGTACGTCCGGCCCTTCCGTGCGCTTGCGTCGTGTTTGCTGGTTCACATTCCACAGGAATTCGGGATCGTCGTCCGGTCCGCGCACGCCGCTCACCGGGGCGCGCGTCGACGGATCGGGCCCGAATGCCTTCCACATCAGAACGATCAATGTCACCAAACCCACCAACGCCAACAGATACAACACGGCGCACCTCCTCAGGGAACTGAGGTCGAGCCTACTCAGTCTCCGGCCCGCATCACCAGAAGTGCTGCGGACAAGTGTTTAGGCTCAGTGCGTCAGTGCTGTATCTGTCGGGTAGTACGTGTTTCTCTTTGCGGGCTGCGGATGCTCAGTTGTGGTCCGCTTCCGTGGTCAGCGATCGCAGAAGCTGCATGACCTCGGTCTCACGGAATCGACGATGTCCCCCTGGTGTGCGAAGCGAGCCGAGTCGTCCTGCGTGTGCCCAGCGGGTCACGGTCTTGGGATCGACATGAAACAATGCCGCTACCTGTCCGGGCGTCATGAGTGCGTCTGCGGCGGTATTGAAGGTTGGTGCGCTCATTGTGAGGTCCTCCATGTTGATGTCGAACGTTGACGAACAGTGACTCTGAACAGTGATACCGAACCGGCGTGTCGAGCAGTTGCCGAAAACCTGCGTCGAGTTTGTTTCGAAGTCCTTCGCTTACATTCGACCGTTTTCTGAGTGGTAGCGCAATGTTTGCACAGATATAGCCGGGTAGTCGATCTTTCAAGACAAAGTAATGTTTAAGTAAAGGACAAAATGGATATAGCGGGCTCGGTGCTACCGGTATTCGGAATGGGTAACCTGAGAGGGTGAGTCAGTTGTCTGAAAACCCCGAAAATGTTCCTTCTGAGCCGGTCAAGGCCAGTAAACCTTCCGCAAACTCTGGGCAAGCAAAGTCGGCTGCCGGGCCGGTGACCAAGGGTCAACTGGCCCGCGACGTGGTGCTGTACTCGGTCGCCCGGTTGCTGCTTGTCGTCGTGATCGGTGCCCTCATCATCGGCGGCGGAAAGCTCGCCGGCACCGACGTTCCGCTGATTGTCGCCGCACTGTTCGCAGTGCTGATCGCCTTGCCGCTGTCGCTGCTGCTCTTCGCGAAACTGCGCAAGCGTGTCAACGCGGGCATTGCGGCCGTCGACGCCCAGCGGCGGTCCGATCGTGACGATCTTCGTTCCAAGCTGCGTGGAGACGGCCGGTGACCACGGAGTCGCTCGACGTCGACCGCCGGACGTCTCGGCAGTGGGTCGACAACGCGGTGCGGTTGATCGAAGCTGATGCGCAACGCAGCGCGGACACTCACCTGCTGCGGTATCCGCTGCCGAGTAACTGGACCGTCCAGCTCTATCTGAAGGACGAGTCGACACACATCACGGGAAGTCTCAAACATCGACTCGCGCGGTCGCTTTTCCTCTACGCGATCTGCAACGGCTGGGTTACCGAAGAGACCACCGTCATCGAAGCGTCGTCCGGTTCGACGGCTGTGAGCGAGGCGTATTTCGCGAAGTTGCTCGGTCTGGATTTTGTCGCGGTGATGCCAGCGAGCACGAGTCCCGCCAAGATCGCGTTGATCGAGGCGCAGGGTGGACGTTGTCATTTCGTGAGCGATCCGTCCTCGATCTACTCGGAATCGCATCGGCTCGCGAGTGAGTTGAACGGTCACTACATGGACCAGTTCACCCACGCCGAGCGTGCGACGGACTGGCGCGGAAACAACAACATCGCCGAATCCATCTTCACTCAGCTCGAGCACGAGGAACATCCGATTCCCGACTGGGTGGTCGTCGGAGCCGGAACGGGCGGAACCGGCGCCACGATCGGCCGCTTCCTTCGCTACCGGAAATTCGACACCGGACTGTGCGTCGTAGACCCGGAGCACTCCGTGTTCTTCGACGCGTGGCGAGCGAGCGATCCGTCGATCGTCGGTACTCGGGGCTCCCGGATCGAGGGCATCGGCCGTCCGCGCGTCGAACCGTCGTTTGTCGGTCAAGTGGTCGACCGCATGATCAAGGTGCCGGACGCGGGCTCGATTGCGGCGGCACGGCACGCCAGCGCCGCCCTGGGGCGCAAAGTGGGTGGCTCGACGGGTACGAACCTGTGGGGAGCTTTTGCGTTGCTTGCGGAGATGATGGCCGCCGGACGCAGCGGCAGCGTCGTCACGCTTCTGTGCGACGGCGGAGAGCGCTACTCGGGCACCTACTACAACGACGAATGGGTGGCCTCGGAAGGGATAGACCTGCTCGGCCCGACAGCAGTGCTGGACGAGTTCGTTCGTTCGGGTGCGTGGACCGCCAACTCCTGAACCGCATACTCCTGCGCCGCGCGCTTCTGCGCTGCTGACACATGACCGCGGGCGGGGCGGCTCATTGTCACGCGAGGCCACGCGTCCAGGCCGGATGACTGCTCGATCATTCTGATGCGGATCAGGCCGGGGGAGAGTGTGTTCTCCGCCAGGCGCACGAATCCGAGTCGCTCGTAGTACGGCGCGTTCCACGGAACGTCGACGAAGGTCGTCAGAGTCACGAGATCGTGGTGATGGTCCGCCGCCCATTCGGTGACAACGTCGATCAGTTGGGCTCCGAGGCCTTTGCGGGCATGATCGGGGTGAACGGAAACCTGCTCGATATGTGCGCCGCCGTCCACGATCTCGACCAGTGCATACGCAACGGGTACGTCGTTTGCGTCGGTCTGAACCCAGATGTGTTCGGCGGCGAGAAAATCGTTCAACTCGTCGAGCGTCGGCGGTGGATCGTCTGCGATGGCGTCCATCCCGATGTCTCGGAAGGGTTCGCCCGCGGCGATCTCGATCTGTTGCAGTGCGGGTAGGTCGGTGGATATGGCCGAGCGAATCACAGAAACCGTTTTACCTCGAGAAGTGCGTTTCTCCCAGCGCTACGCCATGTGAAACACAAACCTACGCAACCGTAGGTTGTGTATCGTTTGTCCAAGGGACACTTCTCCAGCGAGGGCGGATCATGGGCAATCCTGAAGTTTCACTCGACAATTACGAAGCTGTGTACGAGTACTACCGCAGCCATCAGCAGAACCGGTTTGTGGCGAAGCTCGCTTATGCCGCGCTGGCGGTGAAGTACCGCCCGCGGGTGAAGTACGCGCCGGGTGCGGAAGCTGCGCTGAAGACTCTGCTCGAACGCAAGACGCAATTGGTCGTGGCAGTCAATCATCTGACGGAGAGCGACCAATTCACGCTCGCCGCGACCGCGTGGCGTACTCCGTTGCGGCGCGTGATCGGACGGACCAGGGTCCTCGCCAAAGACGAACTCTTCGTTGATCCTTCGCAGCGCAAGAAGGTCGACATGATGGGCAGCATTCCGGTTTTTCGCAGCAAGAACTACGGCCTTCGCGCTGTTTCGGATGCCGGCCGCGTGATGATGGACGTCGCGGCCGAGCGTCTGGGCAATGGGGATTGTCTGGCGATTTTCCCGGAGGGGACGTGCAATACCGAGGATCCGACGCGGCTGCAGCATGTCAACAGCGGTATCGGCCACATCGTCGCCCGAGCCGAGAAGTTGGGATGCTCGCCGGCCCTGGTGTCGATCGGCATCAACTACGGCCCGGTGGCCGGCGACGTGAAGGCTGCGAGCGTCTTTGTCGGGATGCCCGTGACCGAACTTCCGGACAAGCCGATGGATATCGCCCGAACCGTGCAGGCTGACCTGCAGTTGGCAGTGGACGGGGCAGTCGCCGGGTACTGACATGGCGGTGTCAATTTTGGTTGACAGATTTCGATTGTCAATCTAAATTGACACTATGACCGAAGCAACCTCTCTTGCCGCTGCCGCCGGCAGTCCGGATCCCGCCGAGGGATTGCGTGCCGTTCGAGCGCTGCGACGTCTACTCGAAAAACTCGAGGCCATTCAGGTCGCCAATGCGCGTCGTCACGGATGGTCCTGGCAGGCAATCGCGGAAACCCTCGAGGTCAGCCGTCAAGCCGTCCACAAGAAATATGCGTCCGCGCAATCGGAATCGATGCTGCGTTCACTGCGCGAGAAGGGCAGGTAAGTGCCATGTTCGAAAGGTTCTCCGCGCAGGCGAGGGGAGTCGTCGTCGATGCTGTCGCCGGCTCCGGTCCTGTCACTCCGATGGAACTGTTGACCGCGCTGCTCACCTCTGATCGGGGCATCGCCACCGAGGTGCTCGCCGAGTCTGGTGTCACGCTCGACGTGATCCGCCACGCCGGCGCCGGCTCGAACGAAGGTAGCTCGAACAATCTCGACGACGACGCCGAGATACTCAAGTCGATCGGCATCGATCTCGATGCGGTTCGGGAGAGTCTCGAGCAGTCCTTCGGCGAAGGTGTGCTGGACGAGACTCCTGTGCCGGACGGCGTCGACACTTCTCGCAAGAGCCGATTCGGGTTCCCTCGTTCACGATTCGAGAAGGACTCCAAGAAGGTGCTGGAACTCTCGCTCCGTGAAGCGCTCGCGCACAAGGACAATCGCATCGGCGCCGAACACATCTTGCTCGGCATCCTGCGTGTCGCCGACGGACCCACCCGTGAGGCCCTCGAAACGCAGGTCACGATGTCGGTGATCCGTGAGCGGTTGGAAGCGAAGATGAATCGCGCGGCCTAGATTCGGCACGGTTCCGCATGCACGGGAGGGATGTGCCAGCATTCAGACATGACATTTCTGGCGCGTCTCATCATCAACGGCATAGCCATCTGGCTGGCGTCGGCGTGGGTCACCGGCATCACGATCGCCAACCACGACAACGGCACCTGGGGCACGGTTCTCGTGATCGCGGTGATCGCCCTGATCTTCACGGTGGTCAACGCCTTCATCAAGCCGGTAGTACAGCTTCTCTCGCTACCGCTGCTCATCCTGACGCTCGGACTGTTCACTCTCGTGATCAACGCCCTGATGCTGATGCTGACGGCGTGGATCTCGTCCGGAACGTCCTACGGCTTGACGGTCGACGGCTTCTGGACGGCAGTCTGGGGCGCGCTGATCATCTCGATCGTGAACTTCCTGCTCAGCGCGTTCGTGCCCGACAACCGTTGAGTGCGTCGACGTTCAGGCGAGACTGAGCGCAACTGCGGTCGCGGCACCCCAGACGAGCATGGCAAGTCCGGTGTCGCGCAGCGCGGGGATCAGGGCCATTCCCTGCCCGCCTGAACGCAGCGGGGCGTTGGCTCGGATTGCCAGTGGCAACGCGAGCAATCCGAGCAATGCCCACGGAGTGCGCAGGATCAGCAGCAGGGTCGCGACGAACGGAACGGCCAGCAGGATCACGTGCAGCGTGCGGGTCTTCGCGTCGCCGAGCCGTACTGCGAGAGTGATCTTTCCGGACTCGGTGTCGGTCGGGATGTCGCGAAGATTGTTGGCAACGAGCACTGCGCTCGAGAACGAGCCGATGGCGATCGCTCCGGCCAGCCCGGCCAGATCGACCCGCTCGGCCTGCACGAACTGAGTTCCCAGCACTGCGATCAGCCCGAAGAAGATGAACACGGCGATCTCGCCGAACCCGCTGTATCCGTACGGCTTCTTGCCGCCGGTGTAGAACCAGGCACCGATGATGCAGAACACGCCGACCGCGACCAGCCACCACGCTGTGGTCGCCGCCAGAACGAACCCGGCCACCGCGGCAACGGCGAAGCAGCTGATCGCTGCGGCCTTCACGGCTCCGGGACTGACCAACTTCGATCCGACCAAGCGCAGTGGCCCGACGCGGTCGTCGTCCGTTCCGCGGATTCCGTCGGAATAGTCGTTCGCGAAATTCACCCCGACGATCAAGGCCAAGGAGACGACCAGTGCCAGGAGCGCCTTCCACCACACTGCGAGGTCCAGGGACGCCGCGGCTCCGGTGCCGACCAGCACGGGCGCAATCGCGTTCGGGAGTGTGCGCGGCCTCGCGCCTTCGATCCATTGAGCAGCTGTTGCCATACAACGATCTTTGCACTGTGCAATACGATCGAACGCGGTGGATCAGCACATGACTCGAGACGTGAGTGAGCGCGCCAGGTACGCGCAGTCGGGCGAAGACCTGGCAGACATTGCCTTGCTCGGACCCGTTTCGACCAAAGTGGGCGATCGCCTGGTTCCGCTGCCGGGTCCGCGAGCTCGAACTCTGCTGGTTGCGCTGGCTCGCAATCCCGGTGAGCCACGCACCGCGCAGAGCCTGATCGACGACGTCTGGGGGCTGGAGCCGCCGCGCTCACCGATGAACGCCCTCCACACTCAGGTCTCGCGCCTGCGATCTGCACTCCCGGACGGGGCCCTCGAGGTCACGGCGGCCGGATACCGGCTCACTCTCGCCAGAGCGCGCGTCGACCTGGCCCGGGCAGCGGACGCGGCTCGTCGTCTGCACGCCGGCGACGCGGACGCGTCCGAGGCACTTGCGGCCGCGACCGAGGCGCTGCGCCTGTGGCGCGGCACACCCGGGAGCGACGTCGTCGGCGACGTCGCAGATCGTCTGGCGCTCGACGCGGGCCGCGTGTACGACGAACTGGAGACGGCGCAGATCGACGCGTTCCTCACGCTGGGGGAGTACGCGGCAGCCATTCCACTGGTGCGCGGAAGGCACCTGGCGAGTCCATTCGACGACACGGCAGCCGAAGCGCTGATGCGTGCGCTCGCCGGAGCCGGCCGGGTCAACGAGGCACTCGAGGTGTTCGCGGAGTTCCGAAACCATCTCGCCAACCGTCTGGGCGCTGATCCGTCACCCGCACTGGTGACTCTGAACGCGAAACTTCTGGGGGCACCTGCGGCAATACCGCGGGCTGCGCGTGCGATCGGCCTGCGGGCTGCCCCCAACGCCCTGCTCGGTCGCGACAACGACATCGACCAGATCGAATCCTTGCTCGCCCGCTCTCGCGTCGTCACGATTCTCGGACCCGGTGGTGCCGGAAAGACCCGCCTTGCACACGAATTGGGTCTGCGTGCATCCGTGAACCACCCGGGCGTGTCGGTGGTACTGGTGGAGTTGGCGTCGTTGCGTAGCAGCGAAGATGTGATCGCGGCCATCGGCGGCACCCTCGGAATCAGTGAATCCGACCTGGCTCCAGGCAAATTGACCGTCGGCCGGACGCATTCGGCGCGAGAACGACTCAAAGAGGCGCTGTCGGCTGGTCCGATGTTGCTCATCCTCGACAACTGCGAGCACGTGATCGGCGCGTGTTCGGAGATCGTGGCCGAGATGATCGCGGCCGGTCGTCAGTTGACGGTACTGACCACCAGTCGATCGCCGCTCATGATCAGCGCCGAGGCTGTGTACCCGTTGCCGCCGTTGGCGATCGACGACGGAACCGGCTCGGCAGTCGAACTCTTCTCAGCGAGAGCCCGCGCGGTACGGCCGTCGGTTCATCTGGACGTCGACGCCGTCGTCAAGCTGTGTACGACGCTCGACGGACTCCCGTTGGCGATCGAACTCGCGGCCGCCCGGGTCCGGACGATGAGCGTCGACGAAATCGGTTCGAGACTGCGAGATCGGTTCGCGTTGTTGCGCTCCGATGATCCGACGTCTCCGGATCGGCATCGCACTCTGCACGCGGTGATCGACTGGAGTTGGAATCTGCTGGGCGGCGGCGATCAGATTGCGCTGCGTCGGTTGTGCCGATTCCCGGCAGGCTTCACGCTTTCCTCGGCGCAGGCCGTTGCCGGGTGGGGCGAGTTGACCGATGTGGCCGGTGCGGTCGAAGCGCTGGTGAATCAGTCTCTTCTTTCCGTCAGCGACGGGGAGGGTGAGCTTCGCTACTACATGCTCGAGACGGTCCGTGAATACGGCGAGGAGCAACTCGCCGCGTCCGGAGAGGGGCCGGAAGTGATTCGGCGCCTCGATGACTGGGCGATCGCGATCGCCGAGGACGCCGTCGTGCGTGCGCGCACCGATCAGCTGCGTCTGATTGCCGACCTGGACGCCGAGCACGACAACCTTCTCGCAGTTCTTCGCTGGGCAGTGGAGCGCGGCGACGCGATCACCGTGGCCAACGTCTTTCCCGTCCTTGCGATTCTGTGGGCAGTGCGTGGATCGAACTCGGAAATCTCGAACTGGGCGTCGAAGATCGTCGGGGCTACCGCGGACAACGATCTGCGCGACGTGAATGCGGAACTGGTGGGTGCCACGTTCATCCTGGTGGCGATGCATCTCTATTTCGGGGAGGCCGATCGAAACCATGCCCGCGCACGGGTTCGTCTTCGAAAGTTGTTGCGAGAGCGCGATGATCTCGGTCCGTTGTTTGCGTTTCTGATCAGACTGTCCACGAGTGGGATCGCCAACCACAAACTTGCGCGGTTGGTCGCGGAGGGCGTTCGCAGCCCCGACCCCGAGACCCGAATGGCTGCGCTGTCCGCGCGTTCGAACATGCGGGAGAACATCGGCGATCTGCGCGGCGCATTGCTCGACGGGCAGGCTCTGTTCGACTACGCGACCAGTGTCGGTGACGAATGGGGACTGGCGATGGCAGCCCAACATGTCGGGTCGGTTCACAGCCAGTCCGCCCGCTACGGCGACGCCATTGCGTTCTACGCGATTGCGGCGGCGTCGATGGAACGTCTCGGCGCGCGTGACGAGGCGATGCAGCTCATCTGCTTTCAAGCCGGAGCGATGATCGCATCCGGTGACACCGCCGGCGGGCGAACACTTCTCGATCGGGCGCGCCCGGCCTTGGCGCACTCGACCGGGACCGGTGCGATCGAAACCGATCAACGGCGAGCGGCACTCATGGCGAGCATTGCCGAGGCGGATCTCGCGGACGGCCGTATCGAGGACGGCCTGGCCCGCTATCGAGAAGCACTGGAACTGTTGGGTCCTGCAATCGAGAACATCTTCGGTGATCCCTTCGTCGTTCTGCTCGGTGCCGCGGCAGTGTGTGCTCACGTCGTTCACGGACGACACGAACTCGTAGCCGGTCGGGTTCTGCAGATGAAGGATTCGAGTGCTCTCAAGTTCGATCCGAACGGTTATGCGGACCTGCCGCTCGCGGGTTCCTTGGCGTCGGCGATCGGCTCGTTCGATCTTGTCACGGGCAACATCGACCGCGGGGTCGAACTGATGGCTCTGTCGTTGAAAATGCCCGGGAGACAAGACTTCGTCTCGCTCCACCATGCGCGCCTGTCCGACTTCGCCGTTGGTGTGGTCGGAGCCGACAGGTGGTCCGTGGAAACCGAAAAGGTGTCGGGCTACTCACGCAGAGCGGTCCGCGAAGCAGCGTTGGCTGTGCTTCGCGGACCGGTGCTCGATTAGAGCTGGACAGTGGTGCGGGACTTACGTCTTGCGCATGTACATCCGGACGGTCAGAGGTGCCATGACGGCAACGATCACCGCGGCGCCGACCAACGACCACACGACGTGGATACCGAAGTGACCGTCGTTGGCCAGCTCGCGAACCGCGGTCACCAGGTGTGAGACCGGATTGACGTTCACGAACTTCTGAAGCCAACTCGGCATGGTGGCAGGATCGACGAACGCATTCGACAGGAACGTCAGCGGGAACAGCACGAGCATCGAAACGCCCTGCACCGTAGACGCTTTGTTCATCAGCACGCCCATGAGGGCGAAGATCCAGCTGATCGAGAACGCGCACACCATGACCAGGATCGCGGCGGACAGAATGCCGACCACGCCGCCCGCGGGGCGGTAACCCATCGCGAAACCGACGATGAACGTGATGGTCGTGGCGATGCCGTAGCGCACGACGTCGGCGAGCAATGCACCGGACAGCGGGGCGATACGGGCGATGGGAAGGGACTTGAAGCGATCGAACACGCCCTTGTCCATGTCCTCACGAAGCTGAGTGCCCGTGACGATGGAACCGGTGATGACGGTCTGAACGAGAATGCCGGGGATGATCGTCGGCAGATATGCCGTCACGTCACCGGCGATCGCGCCGCCGAAGATGTACGTGAACATCAACGTGAAGATGATCGGCTGGATGACGACGTCGAACAGTTGCTCGGGGTTGTGCTTGATCTTGAGAATTCCGCGGTACGCCATCGTGAACGTGTTCGCGAAGCTCTGCTGCAGGCTGATGCGGCGGGGTGCGGCATCCGGCTGGGCTATCGGTGACCGGGGTTTGGTGAGGGTGGTTGTCATGCGACGCTCCGATCGGAGTCGTTGTCGGACTGGGCGTCGTTGCGTCCACCGTCTTCGGGTTGGTGCCCGGTGATGGTCAGGAACACTTCGTCCAGGCTGGGTTTCTGTACGTTGATCTCGTCGACGGCGATACCCTGCTCACGCAGGCGGATCAGCAGGTCGGCGGTGATCGACGGGTCGCTCAGCGGGGCGGTGATCCGTCCGACCTCGGGCGTGACACCTACCTCGACACCGAGCGCCGACGCGATCAGCGAGCGAGCTTCCTCGGTGCGATCACGATCGACCAGCTTGAGCTGGAGCGAGGAGATCCCGACCGAAGCCTTGAGTTCGTCGGCAGTGCCGTTGGCGATCACGCGGCCGCGGTCGATCACCGCGATGCGATCCGCCAACTGATCGGCCTCATCCAGGTACTGCGTCGTGAGCAACACCGTCGAACCCTCGGCGACCAATCGTCGGATGGTCACCCACATCTGGGCGCGGGTGCGCGGATCGAGGCCGGTGGTGGGCTCGTCGAGGAACAGCAGCGGCGGGCGGGCGATCAGGCTGGCTGCCAGATCCAGGCGTCGACGCATACCGCCGGAGAAGTTCTTGAGCGGCTTGGTCGCGGCCTCGGCCAGGTCGAACTCTTCGAGGAGTTCGAGGGACTTGGTGCGCGCATCGCGGCGGCTCAGGCCGAGTAGCCGCGAGAAGATCACGAGGTTCTCGGTTGCGGTCAGGTCCTCGTCGACGGAGGCATACTGCCCGGTGACGCCGATCAGGGAGCGGACTGCGGTGGGTTCACGGCTGACGTCGTGGCCGAAGATGCGCGCCTCACCGCCGTCGGGGCGCAGGAGGGTGGCGAGCATGCGGACGGTGGTGGTCTTGCCGGCGCCGTTCGGCCCGAGGACGCCGAAGACCGAGCCGGTGGGGACGGTGAGGCTGACGCCGTCGACCGCGCGGTGCTCGCCGAACTTCTTGACGAGTCCGTCGGCCTCGATGGCAAGAGGCGAAGCTGTGTGGTTCATGGGGTGAAGCTTGGCAGACCGATCTTGCATGGACCTTGCGTGGAACTTGCGGTTACTTGCACAGCGCGCGAGGTCGGTGCTCCACAACCGGCAGACAATCCCCAGACGGATCTTGTTTGTCGGTGTGCGGGCGCGATGGCGTCACGCTCGCTGCATGGGAATTCTCACGCGGGCGCAGGCTCACCGGGACGGCACCAGCGACGCGCAGTTGCAGCGAGCGGTCAGGCGCGGTGAGCTGTACCGAATCGCAGCGGGGATCTACATGCGAGCCGATCACTTTCGCGAACTCGATGAGAGAGCACGCCACCGGTGCGCCGTCCTCGCGGCCGCTGAAACCTGTGGTCCAGGTGCGATCGTGAGCCACGCTTCGGCAGCGGTCATGCACGGATTGGATTGCGGCGGATTGCGATTGGGCACTGTGCACATGACGCGTAACCGGTGCTCGGGTGGGCGGAAGAGTCAGACCTTGCATCTTCATCCAGCAGTGGTCCCGCCCGAGGAGGTCGTGCTGATCGACGGTGTCGCAACCACGTCACTTGCGCGAACGTTCGTCGACCTCGCACGGACGACGTCGTTCGAGAACGCCGTGGTGATCGGCGATTGCGCCCTGCGACGCGGGATGAGACGTGAGGACGTCGACGCTTCGCTCGATCATGCGCGCGGAAGGCTGGGCATGAGTCGTGCGCGAGTGGCGGCGGAGTTCATCGAACCGGGTGCCGAGAGCCCAGGGGAGTCCATCAGCCGCGCACGCATGCGCGCCGACGGTTGGCCGAAGCCGACCCTGCAGCACGAGATCCGTCATGGTGGCCGGTTCATCGGACGAGTCGACTTCTTCTGGAAAGAGCACGGTGTGGTGGGCGAGTTCGACGGGATGGTCAAGTACCGCGGCGACAATCCGGGTAGGGCGGTAGAGCGCGAGAAACTGCGTGAGGACGCGATCCGGGACGCGGGGTTCGAGGTGTTCCGCTGGGTGTGGGCGGATCTTCGCGACTTCGAACGCGTCCGGGAAAGGTTCGAGCGGGCTTGCCTCCGCGCAGCCGCGCGCTGATTGTGCAGCCGCGGGGCTGATCAGGCCTGCGGCTGAACACTAGTGCTGCGGCTGCTAGCTGAACCGAGCCACCAGGGCGGCGCGGTCGAGCTTGCCCGGCCCGCGCAGGGGGAGCGCGTCCACGATGAAGAGTTCCCGCGGCGCTGCGGTGACGTCGAGTGTCCGCTGAGCATGTGTGCGCAGTTCCTCGAGCGTCGGAGCTTCGCCCTCTGCGACGACGACGGCCACCACCCGCTGCCCGAGACGCTGGTCCTCGATGCCGATCACCGCGCACTCGCGAACGGCGGGGTGATCGGCCAACGCGGCCTCGACCACCTGCGGTACGACGGTCAGCCCACCGGTGGAGATTGCCTCGTCCAGTCGGCCGCTGATGCGCAGGACCCCGTCGACCACTGATCCGGCGTCGTCGGTCCGGAACCACCCGGGCTCGGCGAAAGCACGGTGGTCGGGAAGCCCGCGGTACCCGGACGCGAGCATCGGCCCGCCCAGCAGAACCCGGCCGTCGTCGATACGAATCTTTGCCCCGGACAACGGGATTCCGTCGTACACACAGCCGCCGGACGTCTCACTCATCCCGTAGGTGCGGACGACGGTGATGCCAGCTTCGGTGGCCTGCGCGAGTACCGGTGCGGGAGTCGCAGCGCCGCCGAGCAGGACAGCGTCGAGCGAAGCCAACGCCTCGACAGCGGCGCGATCACCGAGCGCCTTGACCAACTGCGTCGGCACCAACGAGGTATAGCGGCGCGGTCCGCTCATCGCGGCGACAGCGCCCGGCAATGCCGCAGGGTCGAAACCCGCACTGACGTCGACGATCACCGGTTGTGTTCCGGCGAGGACACTGCGCAACAGAACCTGCATCCCGGCGATGTGGTGCGGGGGGAGAACCAGCAACCAGGATCCCGGCCCGCCGAGGCGTTCATGCGTCGCGTCGCCGCTGGCCCGCAGTGCGCTCGCCGCGAGCATCGCACCCTTCGGAGTGCCGGTGGTTCCCGAGGTTGCGACTATCAGCGAAACACCGTCGTCGATGGGCTGATCAGGGTGCAGTGCATCGCTCAGGCGGGCCGTCTCGCGTGCGTCGGCCGCCGGGACGGGGAGCACGGCGTCGTGCTTGCCTTCGAGGATCTGCGCGATGCGCGGCAGGACCTCGAAAATCGCCTCACCCTGCGGAACGGCCAGTGTGCGAAGAACGTTCACCGGACGTCCGGCCCGGCCAGCGGCCATCCACCGGCAGCCAGATGGCTTCGCACGCGGTCGACGTCGGTTTCGAGTGGCATCTCGTTGGTGATCTTCGTGATGAGGACCTGGATGTCGGTCTTCTCGATGGGCAGATCGCCGTCCTCGATCAACGCGTCGGCGACGGCGTCGACCTCGGTTTCGGAGAGTCTGCGAGTGAGAAGTGCGAAGAGGGGGATGTAGTCCTGCTCAGGGACGCCATTGGGATAGCCGGCCCGCAACCAGCCGACTATCGACGTGAGGAAGGGCGGAAGGGCCATGACGTCAGCTCACGTCTCGAACTTCGTTGTCGGATTCCGCGTCTTCGATGACCGGCCACCCACCTGCACGCAGTCTCTCGCTGACACGATCGACGTCGTCCTCGGAAGGCTCCTCGTTGAGGATTCCCTCGATGATTGCGCGGATGGTGTCGTAGTCGACGTGCCGGTCCGGTACCTCGTGTGCGGACTCGATGGACATCGAAACGACCTGCTCGATCTCCTCGTCGGTCAGACGACGACGGAGAACGGCGAGCAGCGCAAAATGATCCTTGTCCGGGATGCCCTCGGGGTACCCGGCACGCAGCCAGTCGAGCACGCTGCGCAATGAATACTTGCTCAAATCCTCGGCCTCATTTTCGTTTCGGTGGTTTCAGTGGTGTGCCGCGACGACCACTCAGAAGACGTGGATTCCGAACGTGCTGGCCAAGAAGTTCTTCATCAACAACAGTATTCCGGCGAAGATCGTGACGAGCACGACCGCAAAACAGAGGTACGCACCCATTTTACCCAGGGTGGAAGGCCCTTCGGTGCCGTCGGCGTTCGGCAGGCTCAGCGACTTGAGGCCGAAGGCGAAGATCGCCGGCAGTCCGGCTCCGAAGAGCAGTCCGACTGCCACTACCTGCCAGAGCGAATCGAGGGTATCGGTGAGTAGATGCATTCTCTTGCGCCCCTTTCAGGAGTTGCGAGTGGGTTCGGTGGACGGAGTGGGATCGACGACCGGAATCTCTCGAGCCGTCACATCCGGATTCTCGTCCCATTCAGCGGTGACGTTGGCCGCGTCTACAGGTTCCTTACGCGAACGCAGGTACATGAAGATCGCGAACGCGATGAGAGCGGCGAAGACGACGAGCACCCCGGCAAGTCCGCCGACCAGATGCGCGAGTGCCCAGCAGATAGCGCCGACGACGGCGGCCGACGGCAGCGTGATCAGCCAGGCGGCGGCCATTCGGCCTGCGACGCCCCAGCGGACCTCCGCGCCCTTGCGGCCGATGCCGGTGCCGAGGATGGATCCGGTGGCGACGTGGGTGGTCGAGAGGGGGAGTCCGAGATGGCTCGACGTGAGGATGATTGCGGCCGACGACGCTTCGGCTGCCAGACCCTGCGGCGCGGCGATCTCGACAAGGCCCTTGCCCAGGGTGCGGATGATGCGCCAACCGCCGAGGTAGGTGCCGAGAGCGATCGCGACGGCACAGGTGAACTTCACCCAGAACGGCATCTCGGTTTCGGCGGTGATGGTGCCGTGAGCGACCAGGGCCAAAAAGATGACGCCCATCGTCTTCTGGGCGTCATTGGTGCCGTGGGCAAGTGAGATCAGTGAGGCGGTGCCGATCTGGCCGTAGCGGAAACCGCGCTCACGCTCGTCTTCCTTGACGGATGCGGTGATTCGGTACACGAGCTTGGTGCCGACGCCGGCGACCAGAGCCGCGACGACCGGCGCGAGGATTGCGGGCACGACGACCTTGGTCAGAACGCCACCCCACTCGACGCCGCCCATACCGATGGAGGCGATTGCGGCGCCGATCAATCCGCCGAACAGTGCGTGCGAGGAGCTCGACGGCAATCCGAGCAGCCAGGTCGCCAGATTCCAGATGATTCCGCCGACAAGACCGGCGAACACGATCAGCAGCAGATCCTGCCCACTGACCGCGCCGAGGTTGACGACGCCTTTGGCCACGGTTGCGGCGACCTCGACGGACAGGAACGCACCGACCAGGTTCAGGATCGCGGAAAGTGTGACCGCAACTTTGGGCTTGAGTGCACCGGTCGCGATGGAGGTGGCCATTGCGTTACCCGTGTCGTGAAAACCATTCGTGAAATCGAACGCGAGGGCGGTGACAACTACCACCAGGAGGATTAAAAGCTCTGCGGTCACAACGTGAATTGTGCGTATCGAACGCGTAAAAGTACAGCGAACGGGATGCGAACAGGGGCTCCGTGGAGTACGTCCCCGCGCGTGGGCTGCGGCGCTGCCGTTCGTGATGTGTTCAGCGCCACGAAATTCGAACCCTGTGTGGGACCTCACTTTTTGGTCTCACTCACCGGGAAGGCACATTCGGGCCGTTTTAAACGCTGATTACCTACGGGCACCGAGCGCACCGGAACAGGGGTTTCACCCCTGTATCTCGGTGTCTGTCAGTGAGAAGGAGAGCTCCGACCGTGAAGCCCAACAAGTCCACGAAGCTGATCGTGGCACTCGCCGCGACCGCCGTTCTGGCATCAGCCTGCGCATCGAATCGTGGTGACGATCCCTACGCCGTCGCTGTCGGCGGATCAGGCGTCAGCGCCGACGTCGCGTCGAGCACCTCCGATGCGAAGTTCGGCACCCTCGATTCGCCGTGTGGCAAAGGCGATGCCACCGGCGCAACCGATCAGGGCGTCAGCGACACCGAGATCAAGATCGGATTCGGCGACGACCGCGGGTACGTGAAGTCTCCGGGGCTGAACAAGGAAATGAGCGACGCGGTGAACGCGCTCATCTCGTGGTGCAACGATCAGGGCGGCATCAACGGCCGCAAGGTCGTCGGAACCGACTACGACGCCGCGATGACGCAGGCCAACTCGGTTATGCAGGAAGCGTGCGCAAGCCAGTTCATGATGGTCGGCTACGGCTTCGCGATGGATCAGACCGCCGAGCAGACGCGTGTCGCGTGCAACCTGGTGTCCGTGCCAGGCTTCACCGTCTCGCCCGACGCAGCCAACGGACCGATGACGTTCCAGGGTGTCCCGTTCCCGGTCGATTACGCGAACGGCTCGCAGTGGTTCCAGATGGCCGAGATGCACCCTGACCTGGTCAACGACTTCGACGTCGTCAACAGCACGATGCCCACGATCATCAGCTCCACCACGAAGATTCGTTCGATTGCCGAGGCTGCGGGCTTCAAGCTCAAGGATTGTGGCGTCACCCTCAACTACGAGGGTGAATCGAGCTACGTGCCGTTTGCCGAGAAGTTCAAGGAGTGCGGCGCGAAGGGGATCTGGACGTCACGATCGGCGAGCCCTTCGGAACTGAACTTCGTCAAGGCCCTCGACCAGGTCGGGATCGACCCCATCTTCTTCGGTGAAGCCACCTGGTACGGCGCGACCGTCTCTGATTGGAACAAGGACACCGGCCTGCTCGACAACCTCAACGCGGGCATGACCTTCCAGATGCTCGAGAACGCGGACAAGGTGCCCGCAGTGAAGAAGTACGTCGATCTGGTCTCCGAGCAGGGCGGCAAGACCGCGCTCCTCGGTATGCAGGCGGCGTCGTCGTTCCTGCTGTGGGCAGCCGCCGCGGACGAGTGCGGCAGCGATCTGACGCGCCAGTGCATGGTCGACGAACTCTCGAGCATTCACGAGTGGGACGGCGGCGGACTGCACGCCGCCACCGATCCCGGCAAGAACATGCCGGCCACTTGCGGACTCACGACCGCGCTGAAGGGCAATACCTACTCGCAGGCCTTCCCGTCCACCGCGGGCGAATTCAAGTGCGACCCCAAGTACCTCGTCGCGACCGACAAGAGCACCTGGGGAACCGAGCTCGGCGCTGACCGCGTGTCGACGAAGTACCAGAACGCCAACGTCATCAAGCCGCAGTCCTGATTCTCCTGACTCGGGCGGTGAGCGCCAACCACCGCCCGAGTCCCTAACGAGGGTTCAGCCATGAACACTTTTGTCACTTTCACGATCCTGGGCCTGGTCCTGGGGTCGGTGTATGCGATCGCCGCCTCCGGGCTGGTGCTCACGTACAACACGTCAGGCATCTTCAACTTCGCGCACGGTGCACAGGCAATGCTCGGTGCGTTCATCTACTGGCAGTTGCGCTACGGCTGGGAACTTCCCACCGTCGTCGCTTTGCTGATTTCACTCGTCCTGGTCGGGCCACTGATGGGCCTCGGCCTCTACGTCCTGATCATGAAGGGTCTGCGCGATACCGCCGAGGTCACCAAAATCGTTGTGACGGTCTCGATCCTGCTCGGAATGCTCTCGATCTCGCACTGGTTCTGGCACCCCGAAACTGCTCGGACGATGCAGATGTTCTTCGGCGACCAGTCCAAGATCACGGTGTTCGGCGCGAGCATTCGCTACCACGAGTTGATCTGCATCCTCGTTGCGATCGCCATCGCGGTCGGCCTGCGGATCCTGTTCACGCGCACCCGCGCCGGCGTCGCGATGCGCGGCGTCGTCGACGATCCGGAACTACTGCGCCTCAACGGGCACAATCCGGAGCGCCTCGCGGCACTGTCGTGGGCGATGGGTTCGACGCTCGCCGTCCTCGCCGGCATCCTGATCACCCCGATCAGCGGCGGCACGCTCGAAGCGAACATGTTGACGCTCTTGGTGATCGACGCGTTTGCCGCGGCCATGTTCGGCCGGTTGCGCAGCATCCCGCGCACCTTTGTCGGCGCCGTGGTTCTCGGGCTTGCCGGTACGTACGTATTGGCGTACTTCCCGACGAGTTGGAGTTGGACGTCGAATTTCCGTGTCTCCCTGCCGATGATCGCGCTGTTCGTCGTACTCATCGTCCTACCTCAGGACCGCTTGCGCGGTGCGGTCACTCGTACTCGCGAGCGCTACCACGTGCCGAGCGTGCGCAAGGCCGTCGTCTGGGGCGTGGCCCTGATCGTCATCGTCTACCTGATCCGTCTGCTGATGGTGACGTCCGCGGTCACCACACTGACCATCGGAATGACGTTCGCGATCATCGCACTCTCGCTCACCCTCCTCACCGGCTATGCGGGTGAATTGAACTTGGCGCCGGTGTCTTTCGGCGCTATCGCCACCATCGTGGCCTTCCACTTCGGGATCTCCGGTTCCGGATTGGCCGCGCACCTCAACCTGTGGGCCATCGTCGTCGGAGTCCTGGTCACCGCAGTCATCGGCGGCCTGGTCGCCCTACCGGCGCTGCGGCTGCGAGGACTGTATCTGGCGCTTGCGACCATGGCCTTCGGAGTGTTCCTCTCCAACATGGTCCTTCGTGACACCACCGAACACGAGATGTTCGGCATCCGGTACTCGCTGTTCAAGGACGGCAACATCGCCCTGCCGCCGCTGAAGATCGGCCCGCTCGATCTGAGCAACGAGACGGTGTTCCTGATGACCGTGACCGCGCTGTTCTCGGTACTCGGCGTCGGCGTCATCGCGTTGCGTAACAGCGGCTACGGGCGCCGACTCGCTGCGATGAAGGACAGCCCGGCCGGTTCGGCCATGCTCGGGCAGAGCCTGGTTCGGCTCAAGCTGAGCGTCTTCATGATCTCCTCGGGGATCGCCGGCCTCGGCGGCATTCTGATGTCGAGCGCCATGGGCTCCGTTTCGGGCGAAAGCTTTGCCATCATGGTCAGCCTCTCGCTGCTCATGCTGACCGTCGTCGCGGGTATCGGATACGTCACCGGCGCCCTGTTCGGTGGACTGATGGCCGGAATCGGGTTTGCAGTCATCATGGTCTCGTTCACCAATCTGGCTTCGGCGCAACCGGAGTTGGAGGGAATGTGGCTGCTCTTCGGCAACATCGCGGCCGTCAGCCCGGCACTGATCGGCATCGGTGTCGGCGCGAACCCCAGCGGAACGGTCCACACCGTGATCGAGGGCTACCGAAGGCTTGCCGACGCCAAGCCGGTTCTGATCGGCGGCGCCGCAGTTGTTCTGCTGACGTACGTCCTTGCCCTGGCCGGCGTGCTCGGCAACTGGTGGTTCGCATCCATCACGATTGCCGTGGTGTTCATGCTGCCGGTGATCGGTGAGATGGTCATGCCCAGTGCGGTTCTCACCCCGGAAGAACTGGCCGCCAAGTCGACAATCGTTCCCGAGGACGTCGGGATCGTCGTTCCGTACAGCCCCGAGATCCGTGACGAGATCGACCGCGAACTGGGGATTCCTCAGTACCAGGGCGGCTCGCCGAAGGAGTTGACCGCTCATGTCTGATGCACCACTTCTCGAAACACGCGGTGTGAGCGTTCGTTTCGGTGGACACGTCGCGGTCAAGGACGTTTCGCTCACCGTGCAACCCGGCACGGTGACGGGTCTCATCGGACCGAACGGCGCCGGTAAGACGACGCTCTTCAACACCATCACCGGGCTGCAGAAACCCACGTCCGGTCAGGTGTTCCTCGGTGGCGTCGACGTGACGAAGCTGCCGCCGCACAAGCGTGCGGGTCGGGGGCTGGCACGTACCTTCCAGCGGCTCGAGCTGTTCGTCTCGCTGTCGGTGCGCGACAACCTGCGCGTCGCGGGAGACATCCACAAGGCCAACGGCCGCAACAAGATCGACGTGGACGGCGAGACCGATCGCCTGCTGGAGCTGACCGGGCTCACGGATGTCGCTGACAAGGACGTCGCGGACATTCCCACCGGACGTGCTCGCGTCGTCGAAGTTGCACGAGCCCTCATGACCGACCCGCGAGTCCTTCTGCTCGACGAACCGGCCTCGGGTCAGACCGAGCAGGAAACCGAGGTCTTTGCGGAGATGCTCACCGAACTGGCTGCGGGTGGACTCGGAATCTGTCTGGTGGAGCACGACATTCCGCTGGTGATGAAGGTGTGCTCGACCATTCACGTGCTCGACTACGGCGCTGTCCTCGCCTCGGGTGATCCGGAGAAGATCCGGACGGATCCGGAAGTGATCGCGGCCTACCTCGGGACCGAGGAGGAGGCGGTATGACTTCAGCGAAAATTGGCGAGGCGAAAATCGACGAGGGCATACGCAGCCCCGACCGCGCCGAACCGTTGCTCGAACTGTCCGGTGTCCGCGCCGGTTACGGGTCCATCGAGGTTCTGCACGGGGTGGATCTGGTTCTCGAACCCGGCGCCGTGGTGGCGCTGCTCGGGCCCAACGGCGGCGGCAAGACGTCGACGCTCAAGATCTGCTCGGGAATCCTGCCCGTCACCCGCGGAGAGTTCCGGCTCGCGGGCCAGGTCGTGAACGGCGTCGAGCCTTCGGAGTTGGCGCGGCTGGGTGTCTGCTCCATCCCTGAGGGACGCGGGATCTTCGCGAACCTCACCGTGCGGGAAAACCTGTGGATCGCCACGGGAACGGGCGTCGGGCTGGCCGAACTCGAAGAGGTTGCGTACGGCAGGTTCCCGATCCTGGGGGAGCGGCGCGGACAGTTGGCCGGATCGATGTCCGGTGGTGAGCAGCAGATGCTGGCGCTGTCGCGGGCACTCGGCACTCACCCGACGGTGCTCCTGCTCGACGAGCTGTCGATGGGACTCGCACCTCGAATCGTCTCGCAGATGTACGACGTCGTCGGCTCACTTGCAGCCGAAGGCATTTCCATTCTGGTTGCCGAGCAGTTCGCGCGAGCGGTGCTGCCCATCGCGACCTCGGCCGCACTGATGTTGCAGGGACGCGTCGTGAAAACCGGCGATCCGCACGACATCGAAAACGAACTTTCTACCAGTTATCTAGGAGGATGACGATGACTACTCTCGCCGAAGATCGCCGTGAGGAATTCAAGAAGAACATCGCAGAGTTGAAGCTGGACAAGAAGCAGGCAGGCGGCGACGCGGCTACGCGCATCGCGGGCCTGGTGCTCATGGTCGTCGGAGTGGTCGGCGCCTTCGTCGTCTACATCTCCTCGCTGACGCTCTCGGACCTGCGTGATCTGGTGTCGTACCAGATCCTCACCGTGGTTTTCCTCGCCCTGACGGTGGTCGGCGCTGCGCTCTTCCTGGCCGCATCGGTGGCAAAGGTGCTGCGGCTGTGGTTGGTTCGCCAACTGCTCGAGGGCCAGGCACAGACAGATCAGATCTCGCAGGCGTTGAGCACGCGCAACTGATCCCTGGGAAGAACCGAAAGATGCCCGCCACGAAAGTCGTGGCGGGCATCTGTCACTGCTCGGCTACAGCTGTGTCTCGACTATGCGGACGGTGGCCGGGAATCGCGTCGGATGGGATGGTCCTCCGGGATCTGCACCATCACGATCGGTGTCCCGTCGGGGTCGGCGATCCACATCTCGTGCAGACCCCACGGTTCCTGCCTGGCCTCGCGGGCGATCTTGACCCCGGCGAGAACCAGTTCGGTCTGAGCGGCAGTGAGGTCACGGACCTGCAGCCAGATCGCGCCGCGAAACCCACCCTCGCCGGTGCCGCCGTGCGCAGCGACTTCGATCAGCCCTTGGCCGGCGAAGAAGACTGTGCCGCCTGGATATTCACGAGCGATCGCCAAACCGAGGGTGTCTCGGTAGAAGCTCAGCGTTCGTTCGTACTCGCTCGGGCGCAATATCGTACGGCTACTCAGAATCTCCACGTCCGGCCTCCCGTCTCACACCTACTGTCTCAGAAGTACCAGGGATATGGTGACCAATCGGGATCGCGCTTCTCGAGGAACGAGTCACGACCCTCGACGGCCTCGTCGGTCATGTACGCCAAACGTGTTGCCTCACCGGCGAACAACTGCTGACCGACCAACCCGTCGTCCTGCAGGTTGAACGCGTACTTGAGCATCCGCTGCGCCTGCGGCGACTTGCCGTTGATCTTGCCGGCCCAGTCGATCGCGACGTTCTCGAGTTCCGCGTGGTCGACAACCTTGTTGACGGCGCCCATCTGATGCATTTCCTCGGCGGTGTACGTCTCACCCAGGAAGAAGATTTCGCGGGCGAACTTCTGGCCCACCATCTTTGCCAGGTAGGCGCTGCCGTAACCGCCGTCGAAGCTTCCGACGTCGGCGTCGGTCTGCTTGAAGCGAGCATGCTCGCGGCTCGCGAGCGTCAGGTCGCACACCACGTGCAGGCTGTGGCCGCCGCCCGCAGCCCAGCCGTTGACCAGGCAGATGACTACCTTCGGCATGAAGCGGATCAGGCGCTGAACCTCGAGGATGTGCAGGCGTCCCGCGCGTGCCTTGTCGACGGTGTCCGCTGTTTCACCTTCGGCATACTGGTAGCCGTTGCGGCCACGGATGCGCTGGTCGCCGCCCGAGCAGAACGCCCAGCCGCCGTCCTTCTCGCTCGGTCCGTTGCCGGTAAGCAGCACCGCTCCCACGTCGGAGGTCATGCGGGCGTGATCGAGGGCCCGGTACAACTCGTCGACGGTGTGCGGGCGGAACGCATTACGTACTTCCGGTCGGTCGAAGGCAACGCGAACGGTGCCTTGGCTGACGTGCCGGTGGTAGGTGATGTCGGTGAGGTTCTCGAATCCGGGGACAGGGCGCCAGAGCTGCGGGTTGAAGGTCACCTGAGCCACGATAGAGGCACGCCTCGCGCGTCTAACGGATACCTGAGGTAGAACACGTTCCCGGGCGCGCTAACGTGCAGGTCATGAGCGAACAAACCGCAGACGGCACGGAGATCGTCACAGACGGTGAGAAGCGGGGCGGATTTCCACGGTTCCGGCACACTCCCGCAGGTCCGGACTTCGGCCGTTTCGTCGAAGCGATGCGCAGGTTGCAGGACCTTGCGGTCTCGACCAACGTGCCCGACGACGTACTCGCCGACATCGCCACGCAGGCCGAGGAGCTTGCCGATCGGTTGACGCCGTACGAGGTCCCGGAAGGCAAGTCGCCCGCGGGTTCCAACATTCAACTGCCCGGTCGCGGCAGCCTCCTCATGCTTCCGTGGATGGTCGAGAAGTTCGACACCGAAGGAGTCCGCAGTACCGGTGTCTTCCGTCGCTACCACCTGGGCGGCAACGGTGCCGCTCACGGCGGCGTATTGCCCCTGCTTTTCGACGACGTCTTCGGGATGACGGTCCACGCGGGTGGCCGTCCGATCTCCCGCACCGGCTACCTCCACATCAACTACCGCGCCATCACTCCGCTCAATCAACAACTGGTGATCGAGGGGCAGGTGGATCGGGTCGAGGGTCGCAAGACTTTTGTCAGCGCGCGCCTGACCGATCTCGACGGCAAGCTCCTCGCCGACGGTGAGGCGCTCATGATCGAACTGCTTCCGGGACAGCCCTGACATGTTCCCCTCGTTCGACGATCTGATCGCGGACGCCGTGGTGCTCGCGCTGCCGATGCGAGTTCGCTTTCGCGGCATCACGACTCGTGAGGCGCTGCTCGTTCGCGGCCAGGCCGGGTGGGGAGAATTCGCCCCGTTCGTCGAGTACGACGACGACGAGGCGTCGCAGTGGCTGCTCGCGGGTATCGAAGCGGCGTGGCTGGGTCCGCCGCCGGCGCTTCGTGACGCAGTTCCCGTCAACGCGACCGTGCCGGCGATCGACGCGTCTGCCGTTCCGGAATTGTTGGAGCGCTTCCCCGGGGCCCGGACCGCCAAGGTCAAGGTCGCCGAGAAGGGGCAGTCTCTGGCGCAGGACGTCGCACGGGTGAACGAGGTCCGTCGGCACATCCCGAACGTGCGCGTCGACGCCAACGGCGGTTGGAGTGTGGACGAGGCGATCACGGCTTTGCGTGCGATCACCGAGGACGGTGACCTCGAATACGCCGAGCAGCCGTGTGCCAGCGTCGAGGAACTGGTCAGGGTTCGCGCCGCGAGGACCGGTGTGCGGATCGCTGCTGACGAGAGCATTCGCCGCGCCGAGGACCCGCTGCGCGTCGTACGAGCCGGGGGAGCGGACGTAGCCGTCGTGAAGGTGCCGCCACTGGGTGGAATGCGTGCTGTGGTGGCGCTGTCGGCGCAGCTGGCGGACTACGGGGTGCCGGTGGTGGTCTCGAGTGCGCTGGACACGGCTGTGGGGATGTCAGCGGGGCTGGCTGCCGCGGCAGCCTTGCCTTCGCTTCCGTTTGCCTGCGGCCTCGGCACCGGCGGCCTGTTCGTCCGGGATGTCGCGGTCACCGGGGCAGCCGTCGACGGCGCTTTGTCCGTTGGCGCGGTCGAGCCCGACCCCGTTCTACTCGAGACGCTGGCCGCGCCGGCGGACCGGCGCGACTGGTGGCTGGATCGTGCTCGGCGCTGCCATCGGATACTCGGCGGTAAGGACCTGCCGAATTTCGTATAGTCTCGGGCCCGACCTGATGAACATCAGTGAAGAATGAAGGGATCGAAAGTGGTTGCAGCTCTGAACGAAACCCTGCTCGAGGAATCACGGGTTCCCGCGGTCGTCGCGGACGTGCAGACCTTGATCGACGCAGAGGTTTCGGATAAGTCGGGGGCCTCAGGGCTGGCTCTCAAGGGTGGCTACGGCGCGGTCAAGAAGGTGAGCCCGTCCATCGTGCCGGACGCCGTCACCGCGCTTCTGCCGGCTTTCGTGGCAAAGCTCGAGCCGTACTGGCAGGACTTCTCGGCTTCCGGCGAAGGTAGCTTCGCCGATTTCATCAGCGCCCGCGGTGACGCGGTTGCCGATTCCCTCCTCGAGGTGACGGACGAGCGTATCGACGGCAGCGACAAGGCCGTCGTCAAGTCGATGTACTCGAAGCTGCGCGGTTCGGCCAAGAAGCATGTGACTGCAGCTCTGCCCCGTCTGGGCGAGCTGATCCAGAAGCACGCTGCCTAAGCGAACGTAAAACAACGAGTGGCCCGGGAGTTTCTCCCGGGCCACTCGTCGTTTTCGGTGCGTTTGTCAGTGAGCCGAATGGCCGTGGCGCCAGAAGCCGGTGAAGGTGATGTCGGTTTTGGCGAACTTCCTGTCGTTCACCAGATGCCGACGCAGCCCGGTGGTAAGTGCCTGTTCGCCGGCGACAAACGTGTACGACGGCCCCTCGGGCAGTTTGGCATCGCGGACGGTCTCGAGGGTCAGTACACCCGGTGTAGCGTGTTCGTCCTCGCGAACGAGCCAATGAACATTGACGTTCGCCAGCTCCGGAATGTCTTGCTTGTCTTCGATGTTCGGAATCTCGACGAAGACCTCGGCACGCAGGTCTGCGGGCGCGGTTTCCAGAATGCCGATGATCGCGGGAAGCGCACTCTCGTCGCCGACGAGCAGTTGCCACGTGGCCTCGGGAGTGGGGTTGTAGATGCACCCCTCGTCGAGGAGGGCGACCTTGTCGCCGGCCGACGCGGTGTCCGCCCACGCGGATGCCGGGCCGATGTCCCCGTGGTAAGCGAAGTCGATGTCGATCTCCGTGGTCTCGCCGAAGAGGCCTGATCCGGCCGCACGATAGGCGCGAATCGTGTAGTTGCGCACGATAGGTCGCGTGTCCTTGGACATCAACAGATACTGCGCGTACCAGAGATTGCTTGCCGCGCTCGGCAACCGGAGTTCACTCTGACCGAGTTGCGGGATGAACATGCGGAACCACTGATCTGCACCCATCGGTGCGATGGTGGACAGTTCCTCGCCCGCAATGGTCACTCGGATGAAGCTGGGGCTGATTCGCTTGTTCGCCACGACCTGCGCCGACACGATGCTGCGTGAGGCCGGTTTCACGAACTTGGCGCGCTTGGCCATGACTGGTTGCTCCCTGATTATCTGTTACTCGTACCTAATCAGGTAACCCTAACCTGATTTAGCCTCGCGGTGGAGTGGTGGGTCTGTCCTTTTCGACGACTTCGGGCGGAAGGCCCCACTGCGCTCGGCCCAGTCGACTCATCGGCGCTATCGCCGCGAAGTCCGGTAGCCCGTCGTCGGCCACGGCCTCGGGACGCACAGCGACCGCGACCACGTTTCCCATCACGACAAACGAATTACCGACCTCGATGACCTGGTGAAGCGTGCATTCGATGGCGATCGGGGAGTCGGCGACCCGGACCGGTCGAACCCGCTCACTCGGCTCACTCGCGATACCGAGCTCGAGAAATTCGTCGGCATCGGCGTCGTAGAAAGCCGAACTGGCGTTCACGACGTCCGCGAGCGGAGCCGTCGCGAGATTGACGACGAATTCGCCGGTCGCTTCGATGTTGCGCAGACTGTCCTTGCGCCCGACCGACGTGAACTGCACGATCGGCGGCGCCGAACTGGCCACGGTGAAGAAGCTGTACGGAGCCAGATTGCCGACGCCGTCGGCCGACACCGTGGACACCCACGCAATCGGCCGGGGGACCACCGAAGCGGTGAGTAACTGGTAGAACCGGCGGGGTTCGAGCTCGGCTGGATCGAAGAGTGTGCGCACCCACTCATAATGCCGCTGTCCCCGACCCTGGGCATGCTTGCGCCCGAACATCTGACACTCTTGAAGGCGTGAATCCGTCCACTGCACAAGCCACAGCCGTCGTCGACGAACTGGTTCGTGGTGGCGTGCGTGAAGTCGTGCTGTGTCCAGGCTCTCGCAACGCGCCCCTCGCATTTGCCCTACAGGCTGCCGACCTCGACGGCCGGTTGCGTCTGCACATGCGGATCGACGAGCGGACCGCAGGCTTTCTGGCACTCGGACTGGCAATCGCCGGGAAACGACCGGTCCCCATCGTGATGACCTCCGGGACCGCCGTCGCCAACCTCGGACCCGCTGTCCTCGAGGCCAACTACGCGCGAGTGCCGCTCGTCGTCCTGAGCGCGAACCGGCCGTACGAGATGCTCGGCACCGGCGCCAACCAGACCGTCGAACAGCTCGGGCTCTTCGGCAGTCAGGTCCGCGCAACCATCAGCCTGGGCCTGGCCGAGGACGATTCGACGCAGAACAGCCAGTGGCGCTCGGCAGTCTGCCGTGTGCTCGCCGCTGCCCGCGGAACCCGATCCGGAAACGCGGGCCCCGTGCATTTCGACATCCCGCTGCGTGAGCCGCTGGTGCCGGACGTGCACGTCCAGGGACCGGTTCCGGAAGGCCGTCCCGGCGGTGCGGCCTGGACCACCACGCAGAACGCGACGCTCGACGTTCCGGTCGATCTGGACCTCACCGCGGACACGGTGGTCATCTCCGGACACGGCAGTGCACTTCGGCCCGAGCTGGCCGGCCTGCCGACGGTGGCCGAGCCGACGGCTCCGATGCACGGGATCGCGCTGCATCCACTCGCTCTCTCTCAACTCAAGCCCAAGCAGGCGATCATCACCGGCCGCCCGACGCTGCATCGCCAGGTCTCGAAGGTGTTGGCCGACCCGAGCGTCGACGTCTACGCGCTGACAACCGGGCCGCGCTGGCCCGACGTGTCCGGCAACGTACTCGCCACCGGTACCAGGGCAGTGGTCACCGGAACGCCAGATCCCGCATGGATCGCTCGGTGCGCCGCGCTGACCGAACACGCCGAAACTGCCGTGCGTAAGCAACTCGACGCCCACCCGAAGGCGACCGGCCTGCACGTCGCAGCGGCCGTGATGGATGCGCTGGTGGACGGTGACCAGCTTCTGCTCGGCGCGTCCAATCCCGTTCGCGACGCGGCCCTCGTGAGTTACCCCAAGCCCGCAGTGCGGGTGCTGTCCAACCGCGGTGTCGCAGGTATCGACGGCACCGTCTCGGCGGCGGTCGGTGCCGCGTTGGCGTACGACGGTGGCCGGACCGTCGCTCTCATGGGCGACCTGACATTCCTGCACGACGCTTCCGGACTGCTGATCGGGACCGGTGAGCCGAGGCCGAGCGACCTCACCATCGTCGTCGCCAACGACGACGGCGGCGGCATCTTCGAGCTCCTCGAACAAGGCGACCCGCAGTACGCCGGAGTCTTCGAGCGAGTCTTCGGAACTCCGCACGGCATGGACCTGGCCGCGCTCTGTGCGGCGTACCGCGTGCCACACGCAGCTGTCACTGTCGACGCCTTGGCCACGACGCTGGCGCAACCAGCCAACGGCATCCGTGTTCTCGAGGTCGCGACAGATCGCAGTGGGCTGCGCGAACTCCACGCTTCCGTGCGGGCACAGCTGTGACGCAAACAGTTCTGCGTCGCTTCCGCATCGGCGTGCTGGTGGTTGCCGTCGGCATTTCGGTGCTCGCGGTCATCCTCGTCCTCGGTGCCTGGCGCAACGATCGGACCATCGAATCGAACATGGGGACCGCAACTGCCGAGGTGCTCTCGGCAGGCTCGCTTCGGTCGGCGATCAGCTTCGTGACACCGGACGGCGCAAATCACAACCCCGAACTCGGCGTGCTCTACCCCACCAATCTGACTGTGGGACAACGTATCGAGGTCGAGTACTCCAAGGCCGACCCCGATTTGGTCCGGGTGGCGGGACGCAATGCGACGGTGGCGCTGATCCCGGCCGGATCCGTGATCGTCGTGACGTGGCTCCTGGCTGGACCGTCGATCTGGTACCTGCGCAAGCGGGAAGCACAGGCAGCGGGTTCGGCGCCGGTCGCCTCGAGTTAGTTCGCGCTTCGCCCGAACTTCACACGAACATGACGTGGACTTTTCCTGGCCCTGTCACCGTTCTCGGTGTGAGAGTAGCCATCGTTGCGGAGTCATTCCTGCCCAACATGAACGGCGTCACCAACTCGGTACTACGCGTGCTCGAACACCTCGATCGCACTGGCCACGACGCCATGGTCATCGCGCCGGACACCGTCGGATCCGACACCTCCGCCGCCACCGAACACGAAGGCGTTCAGGTGGTTCGGGTGCCCGCCGTCATGGTGCCCAAAGTCAGTTCACTCCCCGTCGGCCTGCCACAACCACGTCTGACGACGGCCGTGCGGACCTTCGCGCCCGACGTCGTACATCTGGCGTCACCGTTCCTGCTCGGTGCCGGGGGAGTCGCCGTCGCCAAACGCCTCGGAATCCCCACCGTCGCGGTTTATCAGACCGATGTCGCTGGATTCGCCGAAAGCTACGGTCTCGGCGTCACCAGTCGCGCCGCATGGGCGTGGACCCGTCGAATCCACAAGAGCTGCAACAGGACACTCGCGCCGTCCACCTCGGCGGTCGACGCGCTCGAAGAGCACGGCATTCCGCGCGTGCACCGGTGGGCCCGCGGCGTCGACGCACAACGATTCGCGCCTTCGCGTCGTAGCTCGGCTTTGCGGCAGTCCTGGATCGGTGACAGCGACAGGTTGGTGGTCGGCTTCGTCGGTCGCCTCGCGCCCGAAAAGCACGTCGAACGATTGGCGGCGCTGGCCGGCGATCCCAGTGTGCAGATCGTCGTCGTCGGAGACGGCCCGGACCGCCAGAATCTGCAGCGACTGATGCCGGACGCGATCTTCACCGGACAACTCGGCGGTACCGCGCTTGCTGACGCTTACGCCAGCCTGGACGTGTTCGTTCACCCCGGCGAGCACGAGACCTTCTGCCAGGCGGTTCAGGAAGCGCTCGCGAGCGGTGTGCCCGTCGTCGGCCCGGACGCCGGTGGCCCGCGTGACCTGATCTCGCATTGCCGCAACGGCTACCTCCTGCCGACGGACAGGTTTACCGAACTCCTGCCCAGCGCTGTCGACGCACTTCGCCAGCGTGATCTGCGAGTGCAGTTCGGCTCCGCAGCGAGGCGCTCGGTGCTGCACCGCACCTGGCCGGCCATCTGCGAAGAGCTGCTCCGTCACTACGAGGACGTGCAGGGCCTCAGGCGGCGAACGGGTGCCAGAGCAGCCTGAACGCCCTCGCTGCCCGAGGGTTGGTAGCGTTTCGGGTGTGGCCACTACACACGGAACCCGAGCAACTCTCGAGAAGCAACCGCACGAAGTCGCGTCGATGTTCGACGACGTCGCGGAGCGGTACGACCTCACCAACACCGTGCTGTCCTTCGGCCAGGACAAGGGTTGGCGCAAGGCCACCCGCGAAGCCCTCGACCTGAAGCCGGGAGAGAAGGTGCTCGACCTCGCTGCCGGAACCGGTGTCTCGACCGTCGAACTGGGGCGCTCCGGGGCCTGGTGCGTCGCCACCGACTTCTCCAAGGGAATGCTCAAGGCGGGAATCTCGCGCAAAGTTCCGATGGTCGCAGGTGACGCGATGTACCTGCCGTACGCCGACAACGTTTTCGATGCCGCGACGATTTCCTTCGGCCTGCGCAACGTCTCCGACTTCGAGGCCGGACTTCGCGAGATCGCCCGGGTCACCAAGCCGGGCGGACGCCTCGTCGTCAGCGAGTTCTCGACGCCCGTCTTCGGGCCGTTCCGCACGGTCTACATGGAGTACCTCATGAAGGCGCTCCCGCAGGTCGCACGCACTGTCAGCAGCAACCCCGACGCCTACGTCTACCTCGCCGAATCGATCCGCGCCTGGCCGACCCAGGAAGAGCTGGCCCGCAAGATCGAGGCCGCCGGGTGGAAGAACGTCAAGTGGCGCAACCTCACCGGCGGCATCGTGGCGCTGCATTACGCCACTGCCTGACTGCTGTGCGCCTTTATTAACCCCCGGCGGTTAACAAAGGCGCACAGCAGTTGCTCAACCGAACAGCGGTCGGGAGTCGATCTTTCTCGACGCGGCCCCTGACGCGCGCCATGCCTTCGCTGTCAGATCGGCGTCGGCGTCGGTGACGAGGTTTCCCATCACCCGAACGGCGACCGTCATCAGTGCCCGTGAGCGCATCGCAATCGGACCCGACGCGGGCAGGAACTGCGGAACCGTCAGCAGTCCTGCGAGTCGGCGCGCGACCGAGAACGCCTGCCCGTAATGCTCCCGCAGCACGATCGGCCACAGCTGCGTCAGATCGTCGGCGCCGAGCGCTTCGACCACCAAGCGTCCGCCTTCGAGGCCGTAGTCGATGCCCTCACCGTTGAGCGGGTTCACGCACGCTGCGGCGTCACCGATCACGGCCCAGTTGCGTCCGGCGATGTTGGAGACGGCGCCGCCCATGGGTAGCAAAGCCGAAGCGACGGAATGTATTTCGCTGCTCCACTGCCACTCGCTTCGGCGCTGATCGGTGTAGAGGTCGAGCAAGGGTCGCAGGGCACCTGGTGCCGGACGCTTGGACGTCGCCAGTGTCCCGACGCCGATGTTCACCTCGCCGGTACCGAGCGGGAAGATCCAGCCGTACCCCGCCTGCAACGTGCCCTCACCGTCCCGCAGTTCCAGATGCGAGGTGATCCACGGATCGGCGCTGCGCGGCGTTGCGACATACGCGCGTGCGGCGACGCCGTACGCGGTGTCCCGGTGCCACTGCCGTCCCAGCTTCTTGCCGAGCGTCGAGCGAACACCGTCGGCGATGATCAGCGTCCGACAACGAAGGGTGCTGCGTCCCGAGGGGCCGGCGAGTACGACGGCGGCTACTCGATCACCGTCGAGTTCGACGTCCACTGCTTTAGTGCCCTCGACCATGACCGCGCCGGATTCGACGGCGCACCGGCGAATGGCGTCGTCGAGTTCGGTGCGGGGGATGGCGCTGCCGATCGGTGGAAACGACGTTCCTGGCCACTCGAGTTCGAGTTCTTGTCCGAAGCCGGACAACCGCAGGCCCTTGTTCGTCGTATGTGACCGAACCCACTCGCCGAGGCCGAGGAGATCCAGTTCGGCTACGGCGCGCGGAGTGAGTCCATCACCACAAGTCTTGTCTCGCGGGAAGACGGCAGCGTCCACCAGAACGACGTCTCGGCCGCTGCGGGCGGCCCATGCCGCGGCCGAAGAACCCGCGGGACCTGCGCCGATGACCACAATGTCGGTTTCGGTCGGAAGCGAATCGACGACGGGGGACTGCTCTTCTACGGACACACTCACATCTTCCCAGGCTCGCGATCGCCACCGTGGCGAGGCCGTCCCGAGTGCGAACCGCTAGGTTCACTACCGTGGGAACCGAGCCGTCACTGACGACAGGAATGGGTACTGACATCGTGAGCACCGAAAAGACTGCTGCCGACGCAACCGCATCGAGCACCGTCGTTGCAGGCATCGACCTGGGCGACGAACAGCTCGCCGCAGTAGTGCGTGGTGGACTCTCCGATGTCGAGGAGTTGTTGGTCAGCGAGCTGTCCGACGGCGAAGACTTCCTCACCGAGGCCGCGCTGCACCTCGCGCGGGCCGGTGGAAAGCGCTTCCGTCCGTTGTTCACGATCCTGACCGCGCAGCTCGGACCGGTGCCGAACGATCCGTCGATCATCACCGCAGCGACCGTCACCGAACTCGTTCACCTCGCGACGCTCTATCACGACGACGTCATGGACGAGGCGTCCATGCGCCGCGGGGCACCCAGCGCCAATGCCCGCTGGGGAAACAGCGTGGCGATCCTGGCCGGCGACTATCTGTTCGCGCACGCATCACGACTGGTGTCGACGCTCGGACCCGAAGCAGTTCGGATCATCGCCGAAACCTTCGCCGAGCTGGTCACCGGCCAGATGCGCGAGACGATCGGCGTCAAGAAGGAGCAGGATCCGGTCGAGCACTACCTCAAGGTCGTGTGGGAGAAGACCGGTTCGCTGATCGCTGCCTCGGGACGCTTCGGCGGCACCTTCTCCGGCGCCGACGCAGCTCACATCGAGCGCCTCGAGCGCCTGGGTGATGCCGTCGGCACCGCGTTCCAGATCTCCGACGACATCATCGACATCTCGTCCGTCTCGGCGCAGTCCGGCAAGACGCCCGGCACCGACCTGCGTGAGGGCGTCCACACCCTGCCCGTCCTGTACGCATTCCGCGAAGAAGGGGCCGACGCAGATCGTCTGCGCGAGCTGCTCGCGGGTCCGGTAACCGAAGACGCCCTGGTAGAAGAAGCCCTCGAACTGCTCGAGCGTTCGCCGGGCATGGTCAAGGCGAAGGCAAAGCTGGGCGAGTACGCCGTCGCGGCCAAGGCTCAGTTGGCCGAACTGCCCCAGGGGCCTGCAAACGAAGCGCTGGTTCGTCTCGTGGACTACACGATCGAACGAGTCGGCTGACACCTCGACGAATCGGGGCTTCCGGGGGGAAACCCCGACGAGCTCTGGGTGGGAACCCTGATGGCCCTGTCCTTCGTTGACTGAACAGAACCGGTGCACACGCCGGGGAGTTCGGGTGAGCCTTCGGCTCCGGCGAGGCAAGAGGTGAGCGGTTTGCACGGCTACGCGAACGGTGCGAAGACATTCGGGTTGTTGGTGGGGATGTCGGCGCTGATCGTCTTCATCGGCTCGCTGTTCAACAGCCCGATGCTTCTGTGGGGATCCGTACTCTTTGCCGTCGGCATGAATGCATACGTGTACTTCAACAGCGACAAGCTGGCGCTTCGATCGATGCGCGCCCAGCCCATCACCGAGGTCGAGGCACCGGCGATCTACCGGATCGTGCGCGAACTCGCCACGACGGCGCACCAACCGATGCCCAGGCTGTACATCAGCCCCACGAACGCCCCGAACGCGTTTGCCACCGGTCGTAGCCCTCGGCACGCCGCGGTGTGCGTGACCAGCGGCATCATGCAGATCCTGAACGAACGCGAACTGCGTGCCGTGCTCGGGCACGAACTCTCTCACGTCTACAACCGGGACATTTTGATCTCGTCCGTGGCCGGCGCGATGGCCAGCGTCATCTCGGGCCTGGCCAACTTCGCCATGTACGCGAGCATCTTCGGTGGCCGAGGGAACGGGCAGGGAAGCAATCCGATCGCGCTGCTGCTCGTCTCCCTGCTGGGACCGATCGCGGCAACCGTGGTCAAGCTGGCCGTCTCGCGCTCTCGCGAGTACCAGGCGGATCAATCGGGAGCCGAGCTCACCGGTGACCCGCTGGCGTTGGCGTCGGCGCTGCGCAAGCTCGAGTCTGGCGTCGCAGCCGCGCCGTTGCCGCCTGAGCCCAAGCTCGCGGCGCAGTCCCACCTGATGATCGCCAACCCCTTCAGAGCGGGGGACAAGGTGAGCAAGCTGTTCTCGACGCATCCGCCCATGGCGGACCGGATCGAGCGGTTGGAGAAGATGGCGGGGATGTAGGGCCTTCGGCCCCTGTGCGCGGTCAGGTAGTCCCAGGACTCCTTAACCGCGCACAGGGGCGCAGCCCCTACTACCGGTAGTTCACGAACTGCAGGGCGATCCCGAAGTCCTCACCCTTGAGCAGGGAGATGACACCCTGGAGGTCGTCGCGCTTCTTGCTGCTCACCCGAAGCTCTTCACCCTGGATCTGCGCCTTGACGCCCTTGGGACCCTCGTCGCGGATCTTCTTGGTGATCTTCTTCGCGTTCTCGCTGGTGATGCCCTGGACCAAGGTTCCGGACAGCTTGTAGATCTTTCCGGACTGCGCCGGCTCGCCGGCATCGAATGCCTTCAGTGAGATGTCACGACGGATCAGCTTCTCCTTGAACACGTCGAGGGCGGCCAGCAGTCGCTCCTCGGTGTCGGCGTTCAACGTGATCGTCTCTTCACCAGACCACTCGATCGACGCTCCCGTGTTTCGGAAGTCGAAACGCGTGGTCAACTCCTTGGCAGCCTGATGCAGAGCGTTGTCCACCTCTTGACGGTCTACTTTGCTCACCACGTCGAAGGACGAATCAGCCACTTCACACTCCCGCTTTCCGGTAGTTCACGAACATCGAGTTCCGCCCACCTTCCATACCGGTGGACACCTCGACGTTATCGGGTCGGCACCGCCCGTTACCACCCGGTTTGCAAAATGGGGGTGTGTTCGTTGTATTCTTCTCACCGCACCGAGGAAGCCGTTTTCGGCCGCCGCACGTCGCGATATACTTGCGAATGCGCCGGATCGAAGCCTGGTGCAAGCACGGCAGATTGCCCGAGCGGCCAATGGGAGCGGACTGTAAATCCGTCGGCTTATGCCTACGTAGGTTCGAATCCTACATCTGCCACACCAAGTCAGCCCCGATTCTCTTTCTGAGAATCGGGGCTGACTTTTTTGTGCTTGTTCCGATGTCGACGGATGGCAGGTGACGCGTACCTGCTGCGGCTCGGGGAGGACTCCGGGGGAGTGCGGGGCCAAGTTGGTTCTCGCAAAGCCCTCGCCACAGGCCCCGATCGGTGCAAGAATGGGCTCCGGCACCATTTTTGCCCCGATGACCAGCGGATTTGGTGCTGGCGCTCGTTCGTGTGTAATCTTTCGGAGGCTTCAAGAGAGCGGCAACGCACTCCTGAGCCACGCCCCCTTAGCTCAGTCGGTAGAGCGTTTCCATGGTAAGGAAAAGGTCAACGGTTCGATTCCGTTAGGGGGCTCGCTGGATTGTGGTGCCGTGCTTTCCGCGCGACACTCGACACCGAGGCGGTGTAGCTCAGTTGGTAGAGCAAACGACTCATAATCGTTGCGTCGCCGGTTCAAGTCCGGTCACCGCTACACAATATGCATGATCCACCCTGATTGCTCGTAATCAGATACACCCGAAAGAAGGCATCCCGTGGCCTCCTCGACCGACGTTCGGCCCAAGATCACCTTGGCCTGCGAGGTATGCAAGCACCGCAACTACATCACCAAGAAGAATCGGCGCAACGACCCCGATCGCCTGGAGCTCAAGAAGTTCTGCCCCAACTGCGGAACCCACCAGTCGCACCGCGAGTCGAAGTAGTAAGTCCTTAACCGGACGACGATTTTCGCGGAAGACCCTCTCCGGGCCTGCGTCTTCGGGTCCTAGCTAGAAGAGAGTCTCACCGCGTGACAGATTTGCAAGAGAACCAGGCAGCGGCCGAGGTCCCTACGGACCCGGCCGCTCATGCCGTCCAGATGGTCGGTCATCACTATCGTGTCGAAGACTTCTACGAGGTCGGACGCGAGAAGGTGCGCGAGTTCGCTCGCGCCGTCCAGGACGCGCATCCCGCGCACTACGACGAGTCGGCAGCCAAAGGCCTCGGATACGACGGTCTGATCGCTCCCATCACTTTTGTCGCAATCGTGGGTGCCATTGCTCAGCGACGTCTGTTCGAAGAGATCGTCACTGGCTACGACTTGAGTCAGATTCTTCAGACCGATCAGCGTTTGGTGCTGCACAAGCCCATGCAGGTCGGTGACCGACTCTTCTGCGATGTCTTCCTGGATTCGTTCAGGCAGGCCGCAGGTAGCGACATCATCGTGACCAAGAACATCATCACCGATCAGAACGACGAGGCAGTTGTCACCACGTGGACAACGCTTGTCGCTCGAACCGGTGGGGAAGTGGACGAGAACATCGCCCACGCAGTCAAGGACGTGATGATGCATGTCGCTTCGTAAATTCTCCGACGTGAGTGTCGGCGAACTTCTCCCCGAGAAGTCCGTGACTCTGACACGCGGAAACCTCGCCAACTATGCCGGTGTCTCGGGAGATCCGAACCCGATTCACTTCAGCGACGAGGTTGCACGACTTGCCGGCTTGCCGGACGTGGTTGCGCACGGCATGCTCTCCATGGGCATCGGTGCCGGTTACGTCACCGAATGGCTGGGAGATCCGGGCGCAGTGACCGAGTACAACGTACGGTTCACGAGCCCGGTCATCGTGGCGGCCGACAAGGCTGCCGAGATCGATTTCACCGCCAAGGTGAAGTCGGTCGACGAAGAAAGCAAGACCGCAGTACTGGCAATCGTGGCCAAGTCCGAAGGTAAGAAGATCTTCGGTCGTGCCACTGCCACGGTCCGTCTAGCCTGATCGCAGGGCGGATTGTGTTTGTTCCGGGGCTTTGAAGTACACTGAGATTTCTGGGATTCCTCAGCGCTGCGCGCTGCCCTGAATGTTGCAAGGCATTCACCTCGGGTAGCGCGTATGTTGTGTGATCGCAGAACGGTTGATTCAGGCAGGGTCTACCTGTCGAGGTCAACCAAAGGGGCGTAGCTCAACTGGCAGAGCAGCGGTCTCCAAAACCGCAGGTTGCAGGTTCAAGTCCTGTCGCCCCTGCCCCCGGATGCCAGCGACTGAGAGGAACGACGTGAGCGAGGAGCGCGCCAAGCGCGACGCCGACACTTCGGATGCGGAGACTTCACCGTCTGCCGATTCGACCGGTGTCGACGACACTGCAGCTGACGCGACTACGCGTTCCGATCTGTCGCTGGACAAGGACGGTGCCGACGAGGCCCCCTCCGCATCCAGTGGGGTTTCCAACAAGCCGACCGGCAAGCGCGCTGCACGCGGCGCCTCGGTCAGCGCGTCCACCGTGAAGACTCCGGCACGGACGGCATCCCGGACATCATCGGCCAAGCCGACTGCAACGAACCCCGGCAAGAAGCCCAAGGCGAAGAAAGACAACATCTTCAAGCGCCTGCGCAAATTCTTCCGCGAGGTCATCGCAGAACTCCGTAAGGTCATCTGGCCGAACCGCAAGCAGATGATCACCTACACCAGCGTCGTGCTGACGTTCGTGGTCTTCATGGTCGCTTTCATCAGCGGCGTCGATATCGCTGTGATCAAGGGTGTCACCTGGCTGTTCGGCTGATCGCCGTAGCAGTCGGGCGTCTTTGCCTGCGAGCGCGACAAGACCCGACCCGGGTCCGAGTAACGAGAGGAAGCGAGTGCCCCAGTGAGCACCCCCGAGAACGACACGAATGAGGCTTTGGCCGAAGAGCGTGTTTCTGCCGAGGCGGCAGCCGAAGTAGACGTCGTGGTTGCCGAAGGCACCGATGCAGACGTTGCCGAAGGCACTGATGCAGACGCTGCAGCGACCGAGGACGTCATCTCCGACGATGCCGAGAACTCCGACGAGGCCGCTCCCGCCGCCGAACTCGAGGTCGAGGATCCCGTTGCCGAACTCAAGGCTGCGCTGCGCCGCGCCCCGGGTGACTGGTACGTCATCCACTCGTACGCCGGTTACGAGAACAAGGTCAAGACCAACCTCGAGACTCGCGTTCAGAACCTCGACGTCGGTGACTACATCTTCCAGGTGGAAGTTCCCACCGAAGAGGTCACCGAGATCAAGAACGGCCAGCGCAAGCAGGTCAACCGCAAGGTTCTGCCCGGATACATCCTCGTTCGCATGGAGCTCAACGACGAGTCGTGGGGCGCAGTGCGCAACACGCCTGGTGTCACCGGTTTTGTCGGTGCCACGTCGCGTCCCTCGCCGCTGACCCTCAACGAGGTCGTCAAGTTCCTGCTCCCGCAGCAGGAGCAGAAGAAGCAGCAGGCTGCAGCGGCCGCCGTCGCAGCAGGCGAGGCACCGTCCGAGTCCTTCGGCAAGCCCCTCATCGAGGTCGACTTCGAGGTCGGCGAGTCGGTCACCGTCATGGACGGTCCGTTCGCAACCCTTCCGGCCAGCATCAGCGAGGTCAACGGCGAGCAGCAGAAGCTCAAGGTTCTCGTGTCGATCTTCGGTCGTGAAACCCCGGTTGAGCTCAACTTCAACCAGGTCGCGAAGATCTGACCACCCCAAAACTTGCAATTTGTTCGACGCAAGACACACACCCAAGCTAGAAACTAGGAACTAGAGATGCCCCCAAAGAAGAAGAAGCTCGCCGGGCTCATCAAGCTGCAGATCCAGGCAGGTCAGGCTAACCCTGCACCTCCCGTGGGTCCCGCGCTCGGTCAGCACGGCGTGAACATCATGGAGTTCTGCAAGGCCTACAACGCGGCGACTGAGTCCCAGCGCGGCAACGTTGTGCCGGTCGAGATCTCGGTCTACGAAGACCGGACCTTCGATTTCAAGCTGAAGACCCCTCCCGCCGCCAAGCTGCTCCTCAAGGCAGCCGGCGTCGCCAAGGGCTCCGGCGAACCGCACAAGACCAAGGTTGCTTCGGTGACCATGGATCAGGTGCGCGAAATCGCGAAGACCAAGGCTGAAGACCTCAATGCCAATGACATCGAGCAGGCCGCGAAGATCATCGCCGGCACCGCTCGCTCCATGGGCATCACGGTCCAGGGCTAGTAGCCCGCTCCACAGCATTACGTGGGAGGGCCGGCCAGGCCCCGACCACAACTGAACCATTCACCACTGCACCAAGTAACTCACTGCAGTGATAAGTAAGGACAGAACAAATGGCAAAGCGCAGCAAGGCGTACCTCGCCGCCGCTGAGAAGATCGACGCAGACAAGCTCTACAGCCCGCTTCAGGCTGCAAAGCTCGCCAAGGAGACGTCGTCCACCAAGATGGATGCAACCGTTGAGGTTGCAGTTCGTCTGGGCGTCGACCCCCGTAAGGCTGACCAGATGGTCCGCGGAACGGTCAACCTGCCCCACGGCACCGGTAAGACCGCTCGCGTCATCGTGTTCGCTGTTGGCGAGAAGGCAGCAGAAGCAGAGGCTGCAGGCGCTGACGTAGTCGGTGCAGAAGACCTGATCGAGCGCATCCAGGGTGGATGGGTCGATTTCGACGCCGCAATCGCGACTCCTGATCAGATGGCCAAGGTCGGCCGCATCGCCCGTGTCCTCGGACCGCGTGGCCTGATGCCGAACCCGAAGACGGGCACCGTCACGGCGGATGTCACCAAGGCTGTCAACGACATCAAGGGCGGAAAGATCAACTTCCGCGTCGACAAGCAGGCCAACCTGCACTTCGTCATCGGCAAGGCATCGTTCGACGATGAGAAGCTGGTGGAGAACTACGGCGCAGCCCTGGACGAGATCCTGCGTGCGAAGCCCTCGTCGGCCAAGGGCCGCTACGTGAAGAAGATCACGGTCTCGACCACCACCGGTCCGGGCATCCCGGTGGATCCGAACCGTACTCGCAACCTCCTCGAGGATGCTGCAGACGCGTAAGCAGTCCGCATACGAACAAGAAGGCCGGCAGGGATCACTCCCTGCCGGCCTTCTTGTCTGTTTCGGGAGAGGGTGATCCCTGCCGGTGGTATCGGTCCAGCGGTGGTATCGATCTAGCGGTGGCATCATCGGGTGTATGCACGAAGCGTTCCAGTTCCTCGGAAATTTCTGGTGGCTGCTGTTCGTTTTCGGCGGCACCATCGGTGGGGCGCTGAAAGGTGTCGCGGTTGCCAACGAAAGGCGGATCGAGCGCCGGCAGGAGCGTTTCCGGCTCAAACAGCAGACCAAGGTCGCCATCGCCCAAGCCAACGCACAACATCACGCCGACGAGGACACACAGCGTCGCGAGCTGGCGAAAGCCGTCGAACAGCACGACGAAATCGACGCAAGATGGTTCTCGTACGAGCTCGACCCGGTCACGCTGCTCGACACCCCGATGATGACGGACATGCGCGAGCCATTGACCGCCGATTTTCATCGAGCCAAATATCGTGCCGATCTCCTCCGACCAGGCAATCCGGCGACGATGATCGGTAACGAGCAGGCACAAACCGAGTACCGCGAGTCGGTGCACGCTTACGCGATCGCCTTCGAAATCGCGGAAGCGGAAGCCAAACGCCGCCGACGCAGCGGCTTCACCCTCGTCGAACAAGAGCGTCTGGTACGAGCGCAGCGTCTGTTGCGACTGGCCATGGACGAGGGCGCGACGCCGCAGGAACGTCAGAGCGCGTACAGGAAGGCACACAAGGAACTCGACGGACTCCTTGTCTTGCCGGATCGCGCTCAGGCGGAGATCGAGCACAAGATCGCCAGGGCTATAGGCGCGTGACGAACCCGATTTGGTTATGCAGCGAGCAGTCAGGTAGTCTTCGACGCGGAGTTCAGTGCTGGATATGAACTTCACCCCAAAATCATGTTCTACCCAAGACCGTTGGTGATTGCGCTCAGTGATGAGTGTGGTTGAAAGTCCGGGAGTGCCCGGCGGCCCACGTAGGTGAACGAGGTAGGGGGATAGCTTGATGTAGTGGTTCTACAGTTTGCCTGGTTATGCACTGCTTTGCGTTGCATCGTTACGCTGATTCGTAAGCCTCTTCTTCATGTTTCCTCTGTACGCCCCGTGCGCTTGCGCCGGGGCGTTTTGCATGTCGCGGGTTGTGTCTTCTCGGGTTCATCCCCGATGAGGTGCAGCGGTTCCTGAGTGGGACAACGACGCTCACGAGAGGAGGCGAAGTATGGCAAAGCCTGAGAAGGTTTCCGCAGTTGCGGAAATCACCGAGCAGTTCAAGGGTTCGACCGCCGCTGTGGTCACGGAATACCGTGGCCTTTCGGTTGGCAACATCACGACACTGCGACGCGCTCTCGGAGAAGGTGCCACCTACTCCGTCGCCAAGAACACCCTGGTCAAGCGTGCCGCCGCAGAGGCTGGCATCGAGGGCCTTGATGACCTGTTCGTTGGTCCGACCGCCATTGCATTCATCAAGGGCGAACCGGTCGACGCTGCGAAGGCTCTGAAGAACTTCGCTAAGGACAACAAGGCGCTCATCATCAAGGGCGGCTACATGGACGGCGCTGCGCTGTCCGTGGAAGAGGTCAACAAGATCGCGGATCTCGAATCCCGCGAAATCCTGTTGGCAAAGCTTGCCGGCGCGATGAAGGGCAACTTGGCAAAGGCCGCAGGCCTGTTCAATGCTCCCGCTTCGCAGTTTGCCCGTTTGGCTGCTGCACTGCAGGAGAAGAAGGCCGCAGAAGGCGGAGCCGCAGAGGCCCCCGCAGAGGCTGCCACCGAGGCTCCGGCCGAGGCCGAAGCCGAAAGCTGATCCGCACCCGCGCATCACTGCTATAACCCCGCCCGGTCGCGGATCAGCGACATGGGACTTACAGGAAGGACCGCCACAATGGCGAAGCTCAGCACCGAAGAGTTGTTGGACCAGTTCAAGGAGCTCACCCTCCTCGAGCTCTCGGAGTTCGTTAAGGCATTCGAGGAGACCTTCGAGGTCACCGCTGCTGCTCCCGTCGCCGTCGCCGCTGCAGGCGCACCGGCTGCCGGCGCAGAAGCTGCTGAAGAGCAGGACGAGTTCGACGTCGTCCTCGAGTCGGCTGGCGACAAGAAGATCCAGGTCATCAAGGTCGTCCGTGAGGTCGTTTCCGGCCTCGGCCTGAAGGAAGCCAAGGACCTCGTCGAGAGCGCTCCGAAGGCCATCCTCGAGAAGGTTGCCAAGGACGCCGCAGAGGCTGCCAAGGAAAAGCTCGAAGCTGCCGGCGCAAAGATCGTCATCAAGTAAGACGGTTTTCCCGCTGCTCTTCGCGAGTAGTAACGAAGAGGGCCACTCCCCACGGGGAGTGGCCCTCTTTTTTTGAACTTTTTTCGCGGGCGATATGTCGGAATTCATGCAGGTGGGAGGGGTGTCCGAACTAGGCTGTGACCTGAATTATGCTTCTTCCCTACTCGTTAGTAGTATTCGCAGTCACGGGTACCACTCCCATGCGATAGAGTGACCCAACCCACACGGGTGCATGCATGCAACGGACGTCGCGGAGGTAATGGTGGGAGTCGAGGTAGCGGTACAAGGACTGACAAAGTCTTTCGGGTCGCAGAGGATTTGGCAGGACGTGTCGTTGACACTTCCCGCGGGTGAGGTCAGTGCACTGCTCGGGCCTTCGGGTACCGGTAAGTCGGTGTTCCTGAAGTCCCTGATCGGACTGCTCCGCCCTGAACAAGGCTCCATCGTCATCGACGGCACGGACATCCTGCAGTGCTCCTCCAAGGAGCTCTACGAGATCCGCAAACTGTTCGGCGTTCTGTTCCAGGACGGCGCTCTGTTCGGCTCGATGAACTTGTACGACAACATCGCCTTCCCGCTTCGTGAGCACACCAAGAAGTCGGAATCCGATATCCGCAAGATCGTGATGGAGAAGTTGGACCTCACCGGTCTGGTCGGCGCCGAGGACAAGCTCCCCGGCGAGATCTCCGGCGGTATGCGCAAGCGTGCCGGTCTGGCGCGTGCACTCGTTCTCGATCCCGAGATCATCCTCGTCGACGAGCCGGACTCCGGTCTGGACCCGGTGCGTACGACGTACATCAGCCAGACCCTGATCGACATCAACGCGCAGTCCGACGCGACGATTCTGATCGTCTCGCACAACATCAACCTCGCGCGCACGGTGCCGGACAACATCGGCATGCTCTTCCGTCGCCAGTTGGTGATGTTCGGTCCTCGTGAGGTTCTGCTCACCTCGGACGAACCCGTCGTCAAGCAGTTCCTCAACGGAACGATGATCGGCCCGATCGGTATGTCGGAGGAGAAGGACGAGGCTCAGATGGCGCACGAGCAGGCGCTCGTCGACGCCGGTCACCACGCCGGTGGTGTCGACGACGTCGAGGGCATCGTGCCGCAGATGAAGGCCACGCCCGGAAACCCGGAGCGTCAGGCTGTTCGTCGTCGCCAGGAGCGCGTCCGCCAGATCATGCACACCCTCCCAGCTAACGCTCAGGCGGCAATTCAGGACAGCCTGGACGAGGTTGACGGAACTGGGCAGTACGATCCCCAGTACGCCGAAGCGAGCGGCTATCAGGGGGAGTGGAACGACAACTCGCAAGACACGCAGGTCATTCCTGCATACGAGGGCGATCCCTACGGAAACACGACACACGGGCAAGGGTAGGCATATCGGATGGGGGTTACCCGCAACTCGGTTCTGAGTCCGGTCAACGGAGCATTAACTCAGGCCGGAAACATCGTCGAACTGTTTGTCGACGTCGTCAGGAATACGTTCCGGCGTCCATTTCAGTTCCGTGAGTTCATCGAGCAGGCCTGGTTCATCGCCAGCGTGACGATTTTGCCGACGGCATTGGTAGCCATTCCTTTCGGCGCCGTCGTCTCACTGCAGACCGGTTCGCTGATCAAGCAGTTGGGTGCAGAATCGTTCACCGGCGCGGCCAGCGTCCTGGCGGTGATCCAGCAGGGTAGCCCTCTGGTGACAGCGTTGCTGGTCGCCGGTGCGGCCGGATCGGCCGTGACGGCCGACCTCGGTTCACGAACCATCCGCGAAGAGATCGACGCGATGGAAGTCCTCGGAATCAATCCGATTCAGCGCCTGGTGGTTCCGCGAGTACTCGCGATGGTGCTGATCGCTGTACTGCTCAACGGACTGGTGTCCGTGGTCGGTATCGCGGGTGGCTACTTCTTCAACGTGATCCTGCAGGGCGGTAACCCCGGTGCCTACATCTCGTCGTTCTCAGCTTTTGCGCAGCTACCGGACATTTGGAGCGGTGAGATCAAAGCCGCGGTGTTCGGTGTCATCGCAGGTGTGATCTCCGCGTACAAGGGACTTCACCCGTCCGGTGGCCCCAAGGGCGTCGGTGAGGCGGTGAACCAGGCCGTCGTCATCACGTTCCTGCTGTTGTTCTTCGCCAATCTGATTCTGACGATGGTGTACCTCCAGATCGTGCCGGCGAAGGGATCTTGACCTAAATGACCATCGCACGAGGCCGCGGCGATCAGTTCCTGCTGAAGAGCCGCAAAGTTGCCAAGATCCCATTGAACGCGTTGGACCGCGCGGGCGAGCAGATGTCGTTCTACGCGCGCGCAATCGCGTGGACTCCGCGCACCCTGCACCGGTACCGGAAGGAGACGCTTCGGCTGCTCGCCGAAGTGACGTTCGGTAGCGGTGCGCTCGCAGTCATCGGCGGAACGATCGGCGTCATCGCGATGATGTCGGGATTCACCGGTGTCGTCGTCGGTCTGCAGGGCTTCGCCGCCCTCGAGCAGTTGGGTAGCTCGGTTCTGACCGGCTTCCTCTCCGCCTACGTCAACACCCGTGAGATCGCTCCGATCGTTGCGGCCCTCGCGCTCTCGGCCACGGTGGGTTGTGGATTCACAGCTCAGCTCGGCGCCATGCGAATCTCCGAGGAGATCGACGCACTCGAGGTCATGGCGGTGCCTTCGGTGCCGTTCCTGGTCACGACGCGCATGATCGCCGGCTTCGTCGCCGTCATCCCGCTGTACATCGTGGGTCTGCTTGCGGCGTACCTCGCCTCGAGAGTGATCAGTACGGTGTTCAACGGGCAGTCGACGGGCTCGTACGACCACTACTTCAACCTGTTCCTGCCACCGCAGGACGTGCTGTACTCGTTTGCGAAAGTCCTGGTCTTCGCCTTCGTGCTGATCCTGATCCACTGCTACTACGGTTTCCACGCCTCGGGTGGTCCCGCAGGCGTTGGCGTGGCCGTCGGCCGCGCTGTTCGCGCCGCCATCGTGACGATCGCCGTTCTCGACTTCTTCCTCAGCCTCGCAATCTGGGGCACCACGACGACAGTGAGGGTGGCCGGATGATCGAGGCTCCGTCAGTCCTGCGCCGCCGTGTGCTCGGGCTCGTGTTCTTCGTGGTGTTGGCCTTGTTCCTGGCCTTCACCATCGGAACTTTCAACAAGACGTTCAAAGACGTCGTGAAGATCGACCTCGTGACCGACACCGTCGGAAATGCTTTGCCGCCCAACGCGGACGTCAAGGTCCGTGGGCTGCTGGTGGGCGAGGTGCGGTCCGCGTCGACGAAAGACGGCCAGGTCACGTCGGTCCTCGCGATCGAACCGGACAAGGCTGATCTGATTCCGTCCAACGTCACGGCGCGTCTGCTTCCGAAGACGCTTTTCGGTGAGCGATACGTCTCCCTGATCATTCCGGAGGGAACCACCGCGACCCCGATTTCCGCGGGAACGGTTATTCACCAGGACAAGAGCGGCAACGCTGTCGAGGTCGGTGACGTTCTGGACGGGCTGCTCCCACTCCTGCAGGCCATTCCGCCGCAGGATCTGGCGAACACTCTCGGGTCTCTCGCTCAGGGCCTGACGGGACGCGGCGCCGAGCTCGGATTGACCGTCGATCGTCTCGAAGAGATCTTCCGCGGCGTCAACACCGAACTACCTGCCGTGCAAGAGGATCTGCGCAAGTTCGCAGACTTCTCCCAGACGTACTCAGACGCTGCGCCCGACCTGATCAACGCTCTCGACAATCTGCGGACCACGGGTAACACGGTGGTGCAGAAGCAGGATCAGTTGCGGACACTGCTGGCGTCGCTCACGGCGACCTCGTCGAACACAGCAGCATTCCTCGAGACGAACTCGTCCTCGATCATCACGCTCGCTGCGGATTCGACCGAAGCGCTCCAGCTGTTGGCGCAATACTCGCCGACGTTCGGGTGCACGTTCAAGGGCTTCTCGGACACTGCTCCGGAAGCGGCCAAGATCCTCTCCACCGACGCGCCCAATCCCGGTGTGCGTGCGAGTATTCAGATCGTGAACCCCAAGGGCCGCTACCTGCCCAACCAGGACGAGCCCCGGCTCGTCGACAACCGCGGCCCGGTTTGCTACGACAACGTCACCGAGCCCGGTCGCCCGTTCCCGCAGTACCCCGGCGGGTCGTACGGTGACGGTTCCTACCAGGTGCCGTCCCGCAACCCAGGACCCGCGACCATGGAATTCCTGCCCGCACCCGAGGGCTCCGGACCGCAGCTCTTCTCGACCAACAACAGTGGTCCTGCACAGCAGGCCGGCTACGCGGGCTCGCGACTCGAAGAGGATACGTTGAAGGTGATCTACGGACAGGCCAACGGTGTTGCGCCGGACGACGTTCCGGCGTGGACCACAATGGTCAGTGCTCCGGCATTCGCCGGTGCGGAGGTGAGCGTCCAATGAGAGGACTCGCAGCTCCGCTGACAAAGCTCATCATCTTCGTGGTGGTCACTGTCCTGGCGACAGGATTGCTGGCAGCCAGTATCGCCAACCTCGGAGGCGGTGGCGGTACCAAGTTCAACGCCGTCTTCTCCGACGTCACCTCGCTGAACGAGGGCGACGAGGTACGCATTGCCGGAGTTCGTGTCGGGCAGGTCGAGAAGATCGCCATCGTCAACGACAACCAGGCCGAGGTGCAGTTCTCGGTGTCCGACCGTGATTGGCTGCCGGCGAGTTCGATCGCCACGATCCGGTTCCGCAACCTGGTGGGGCAGCGGTACATCTCCCTCTCACAAGGTGAAGGTAGCCAGGGCAAGAAGATCACCGGCGGCGACACCCTGCCGCTGGCGCAGACGCGCCCGGCGGTCAACCTCACGACGCTCTTCAACGGCTTCAAGCCGCTGTTCACCACTCTGAGCGCCGACGACGTCAACAAGCTGTCGTACCAGATCATCCAGGTCTTCCAGGGTGAGTCGGGAACTATCAGTGAGCTCGTACGCAACACCGCGAGCCTGACCAACACCGTTGCCGACAAGGACGCTGTCATCGGCGCGGTGATCAAGAACCTCAACGACGTTCTCGACACCGTCAACGCGAATGACAAGAACCTCGATTCGCTGATCGTGAACACCCAGCAACTGGTCACCGGGTTGGCCAACGAGCGTGGAGTGGTCGGTTCGGCCGTCACCTCACTCGCCGGCCTGACCGACGCGACGGCCGATCTGCTCGAGCCGACGCGGCCGTCGATCCAGGGCTCGATCACGGCACTCAACACCTTGGCGACCACACTCAACCGTCGTAGTGACGACGTGAATGCGGTGCTCGAGACCTTGCCGGTCAAGCTCGACAAGCTCGCTCGCGTCGCGAGTTACGGTTCCTGGTTCCAGTTCTACCTGTGTGGAATCGACATCGTCGCCGGTCCCGGACAGTCTGCGTCGCTGAATCTGCCCACCGGCCTGCCGACGGTCAACCAGCCGATCTACACCAACGCGGCCACGCGATGCACTCAAGACGGTATGAGGGAGTTGCAAGGTCGATGAGTAAACGTCGCAGTCCGGCAATGGCCGGAGCCATCGGTATTTTCGTGGTGCTGTTGGCCACTTTGTCAGCGTTCTTCCTCGATTCGCTTCCGTTCGTAGGGGCAGGCTCGTCCTACTCCGCGGAGTTCTCCGAAGCCGCCGGGCTCAAGCCCGGCAACGAGGTTCGTATCGCCGGTGTGAAGGTCGGAAAGGTCACCTCCGTCGATCTCGACGGAGATCGTGTACTTGTCGATTTCAAGGTCAGCGACGCGTGGGTCGGCGATCAAACCTCGGCGTCCATCCAGATCAAGACGATTCTGGGGCAGAAGTACCTCGCACTCGATCCGCGCGGAACCGACAACCTCGATCCCAAGGACCGGATTCCGCTCGAGCGCACCACGTCTCCGTATGACGTCGTTCAGGCTTTCTCGGCCGCGGCGGACACGGTCGGCGACATCGACACCGACCAGTTGGCGAAGAGCATGGAGTCGTTGTCCCAAGCCTTCTCCGAGACACCTGGCGACGTGCGAGCCTCGCTCGACGGTGTCAGCCGGTTGTCCCAGACGATCGCGAGCCGCGATCAGGACTTGCAGAAGCTTTTCGACGCGACCGGGAAGACGTCACAGATCCTTGCTGATCGCAACAAGGAATTCACGCAGCTCATCCGAGACGGCGGACTTCTGGTGCAGGAACTCAACAATCGTCAGCAGGCGATTTCGCAGTTGCTCACCGGAACTCAGCGAGTCTCGCAGCAGCTCACCGGTCTCGTTCGCGACAACGAGGCGGCAATCGGGCCGGCGTTGACGCAGCTCAACGGCGTCATCGACATCTTGAAGGCCAACAACGAGAACTTGGACAAGGCACTGAAGCTCTACGAACCCTTCATTCGGCTGTACGCCAACGTGGTCGGCAACGGCCGTTGGTTCGACCAGGTCGTCGTGAACCTCCTTCCGCCGGGTCTGCCGGATATTCCGGGCTACCGTGACCCCGTTCGTACGTTGGGAGGCAACTGATGGCTGACACTGCCGAAGCCGGAAGCGGCTCCAAGAAGCGTTCGGTCGCGATCATCGCCGCTGTTCTAATCGGGTTACTCGTCATCGGTGGCGCACTGTGGTGGGTGTTCACGCGCGCCGGAACGACCAAGATCACCGCCTACTTCGACAAGTCGGTGGGTATCTACGACGGTTCCGACGTTCGTGTTCTCGGTGTCAAGGTCGGCACCGTCGAATCCGTCGAACCTCAGGGAGATCAGGTCAAGGTCGAGTTGCGTGTCGATCGTGGGATCGACATCCCCGCCGGCGCCAGCGCCGCACAGATCACTCCTTCGGTGGTTGCCGACCGTTACATCCAGTTGACTCCGGTCTTCACCGGCGGCGACAAGATGTCCAGCGGTGCAGTCATTCCGCTCGAGAAGACGGCGACGCCCGTCGAGGTCGACCAGTTGTACTCCAGCATCGACGAACTCGCGTCGGCACTCGGTCCCGAAGGTGCCAACAAGAACGGTGCGCTGTCCGATTTCGTCGAGACCGGCGCGGCCAACCTCGAAGGCAACGGTGAAGCGTTGGGGGACAGCATCACCAACCTCTCGGATGCCGCACGGACGCTGAACGATTCGCGTGACAACATCTCGCTCACCATCAAGAACCTGGATACTTTCGTGGGCGCTCTCGCGGCCAACGATCAGCAGGTGCGCCAGTTCAACACGCAGTTGTCGGACCTGACCGGATTCCTGGCAGGTGAGCGCGACGATCTCGGTGCCGCTCTGAATCAGCTGTCGATCGCGCTCGGCGACGTCGCGAAGTTCGTGGCCGACAACCGCGATCAACTGGTCCAGACAACCGAGGGTCTCGTCGAACCGACACAGACATTGGCGAACAACAAGGAAGCCCTGGCCAACACGCTCACCATGCTTCCGTTGGCGATCTCCAACCTGGTCAACTCGTACGACGCCGAATCAGGTGTGCTGGCTTCACGTCTGGCGTTCCCTGATCTTCAGAACCCGGCCGGAGTGCTCTGCAAGTTGATGGACCTCGGCAAACTATTGCCCGGTGATCCGCGGTTCGAGGCGTTGGGACGGCAGATGCAACCGGCCATCGACCAGTGCGCAAACGTCGCAGCGATGACCGACGCAGCCAATCAGGCTGCAGGCCTGAACCTTCCCTTCGGCATCCTTGCCGGTTCCGAACGACAGATGCAGGTAGTTCCGGGCACTGTGCCCGGCGTCGTGTCACCGCGACTGACCAGTGGAAACGGGGAGGGCGAGTGAAGCGTTCATTGATAGTCGGCGCCGGATTGTGCGTCGTCCTGATCTCGGCAACCGCCTGCTCGTCCGAGGGGATCTACGCTGTCCCGCTTCCCGGCGGTCCCGATGTGGGTTCCGATCCGATGCACTTGACCATTCAGTTCGACGACGTGCTCGACTTGGTTCCGCAGTCCGCTGTGAAGGTCGACGGCGTTCCCGTCGGTCGCGTCGACGACGTATCGGTCGGACCGGACGGATGGACCGCGGACGTCGGCATCATCCTCGACTCGTCGGTTGATCTGCCCGCCAACGCAATTGCCGCGGTCGAGCAGACCAACCTGCTCGGCGAGAAGTTCATCCAACTGTCGGCCCCGCCGTCCGGACCGGACTCTGCGAAGCTGGCCGACGGCGATCTGATCCCGCTCGATCGCACCCGGCACGCCACCGAGATCGAGCAGGTTCTCGGCGCGTTGTCGCTGCTCCTCAACGGCGGCGGTGTCGGCCAGTTGCAGCCCATCGTCGAAGAACTCGGGGCCGCGTTCGACGGCCGCGAAGGCAAGACGAGGAGTCTGCTGGAGCAGGCGAACACTCTCATCGGTGGACTCAACGAGCAGCGTGACGACATCACCCGCGCGCTCGACGGACTCGACGTGCTGTCGAGTCGAGTCAACGATCAGAACGAGAAGATCGGCAAGATTCTCGAGGAACTGCCCGTTGCGACACAGGTTCTCAACGAGCAGCGTCCGCAGTTGACGCAGATGCTCGCTCAGGTGGATCGACTCGGAACAGTGGGAACCGACGTTCTCACGCAGTCGAAGGACGATCTGATCGCTGATCTTCAGGCCCTTCGTCCGACGCTGCAGGCGCTCGCGGACTCCGGTGACGACTTCGTCGGGGCACTTCCTTTCCTCCCGACCTTCCCGTTCCCGGACGGTGTCGAGAAGATTGCGCAGGGTGGTTCGGTGAACCTCTTCCTGAGCGTCGACCTGCAGATCGGCAATACTCTCTCGGGTCTTGGTGTCGGACAGGGTGAACCGGAATACCGTCAGCCGAAGTTCGGCAATCCCAAGCCGGTAGTCGATCCGTCCAACCCGTATTACAACGGCAACGGACCGCGGCCGGGTTGGCCGACGGTGTCACTGCTGCCGATCGCTCCGATCCTGCCGCAGATCCCCGTCGTCGCCGGTCTTCCCGCGACAACGGCCGGTGACCCGGCAACCCCCGCTCCGGCGGCGGATCCGCTCAACCCCATCCAGGGAATGCTGGAACAGTTCGGAATCGGTGGTGATGGACAGTGAGATCAGCTCTGGTCAAATGGCAGCTAGTCGGCTTTGTCTTGGTTGCGCTTCTGGGTCTCATCTACGTCGGTGCCAAGTACGTGCGTCTGGACAACCTCATGGGGTTCGGGCAGTACACGGTCAAGACCGAATTGGCCACGTCCGGTGGAATTTTCACCAACGCCGAAGTGACGTATCGCGGCGTTCCGGTCGGCCGAGTGGGCGACATGTCGTTGACCGAGGACGGAATTCAGGTCGACCTGAAGATCGACAACAGTGCTCCGGAGATTCCCTCGTCGGCCCGTGCCGTCGTGGCTAACCGCTCCGCCATCGGTGAGCAGTACGTCGATCTTCAGCCCGATACCGATCAGGGACCTTTCCTCGAGGACGGGTCGGTGATTGCGGTGGGGGACACCACAACTCCGATCCCGATCGAGGATGTGTTGACCAGTGCAAACGGCTTGGTCAAGTCCGTGCCGGTCGACGCACTCCACACCGTCGCCGTCGAACTCGGTGCCGCGTTCAACGGCAAGGGTGAGGACATTCAGGTCCTGGCCGATTCGTTGTCCGGTCTCTCGCAGTCCGGTCTCGACACTCTGCCTCAGACACTCGCGCTGATCCGCAACAGCGAGACGGTTCTGACGACGCAGTCGGATCAGTCCTCCGCGATCAAGCAGTTCAGTACCGATCTCGACGCTGTCACGGCGCAGTTGCGTACCAGCGACCCGGACATTCGACGTTTGATCGACAACGGCATTCCGGCCAGCGATCAGATCGGTGCCCTCATCAACGAGGGCGGTCCGAGCCTGACGACCGACCTGACCAATCTGGCGGCCACTACCAAGACACTTGCGCCGCGAACGATCGCGCTGCAGCCGTTCCTGATCTTCCTTCCTGGCCTTGCCGCTGCCGCACCGACGGTTGCTCCCGGCGACGGAACGGTCCATCAGGGCTTGGTGCTGGAGACCAACAATCCGCTCTCGTGCACGGTGGGTTACGAAGGCACGATGGCGATCCTGGACGACATGAAGCGTCAGAATCCCAATTTCGACGACACCCAGCAGGATTTCCCGCTCAACACCGCGGCGTCGTGTGAGGTGCCGTTGGGCAGCGAGACGGGTGTCCGTAGTGCCAACCGTGTGATCTACGCAGACCCCGACACGATCCAGCCTTGGGACTTCAAGCCGAAGGTCGATCCGGACAAGTTGAACCTCAACCCGATCGCGACGCAGTTGGCGCCGATGCTCGGAGTGACACCGAAGTAGACCGATCCGAATGTGATCGAGTTTGTGCAGTTCAGGCTACTGAGTTGTGGCAGTTGACGATTCGCGGCCAGAGGCTGGGCAAAACAGGTAAGTAGGGTAGTGAGTGTGATTCAGAGAAACAGTTCCCCGCAGTCCGGCGGGCCCGAGCAAGTCGAAGCGGGAACGCCGACGACCGGCAAACCGAAGGGACTGACAGCGTCTCTGATTGCGGTCGGTGTCTTGCTTCTGGCGGCAGTGGTTGCGCTCGGTGTGTTCGGCGTCCCGTACGTTCGGGCGCTGACCACCGACCGCACCACCGCCGAGATGCGTGACGACGCGCTGATCGGTGCGCAGCAAGTCGCGATCAATCTCAACAACGCGGACTCGGCCAATCTCGACCAGTCGATCGAGAACATGCGTTCCTCGGTGACCGGTGACGAGATGACGACGTATCTGCAGACCGTTCAGGATTCGATCACCGACGAATTGCGTAACTCCGGCTCGAAGGCTGACACCGAGGTTGTGCAGTCCGCTCTGACCGAACTCAACACCGATGATCGGACCGCCACGGCTCTGGTCGTCGTTCGAGTGACCACGACGCAGGGCAACCAGTTCGTCAAGAACCAGCTCGGGATGCGGCTCGGAATGGTCGAGGTGGACGGGGTCTGGAAGGCGCAGTCGGCCGATCCGGTCGGATCGCGGGTCGACCTCGGCTCCGGCACTTTGCCGGCTGCCGACGGCTCCACGCCGGCACCCGATGCGACGCCCGCCCCCGGCTCGGGGACCGAAGCACCCGCATCCAGTGCTCCTGCACCGACAACCGAGGGTGGTGATTCCGGTGGCCAGTAGTTCTTCGAACCTGCACACCGACATCCCTCGAAGGAGAAGCGCGTAATGCCACCCAAACGTCGTACCGGCGGACCGTCCTCCCCGCAGAACCGTCGGCCGAAGATCGCGGGAAGTGCTCGCTCGCTCAACGTCCCCGCGGGGACGTCCGATTCGGATCCGGTCGAGCCCACTATCGAGCAGCCGGAAGCAGCGACACCAGAAGCAGCGGCTCCGGAAGCAGTGACTCCCGAAGCAGTGACTCCCAAAGCAGCGACACCTGAATCAGCGAAGCCGAACCTCGCGAAGGCACAAGCCTCCAGTGCCGAGCCGGCGAAGTCTGAATTCGACGACCCGGAATCCACACCAGCCCCGGATCTCACCAAGCCGGCGAAGACCGTCGCCGACGAACCGAAGGCCGCTTCCGAAGAGTCGAAGGCCCCCGCTGCCCCGGAGACGGACGCGGGGGAGTCGGCGACAACCTCCCCACCATCCAGGGCCGGCTGGCGCCTGGTCGCGATCCTGGGGGTAGCAGCGGTGATCGTCGCGATCCTCGCGGGCATCGCCTTCTTCAAAGTCGGCGCGAAGACGGACGACATCGCCTGGGTGGACGAAGGCGCCACGGCCGAGGTTCTTCGCGTGACGCCGTCGGCGTTGGCCGCAGTCTTCACGTTCTCACCCGACACGTTCGACGCCGATTTCGACAAGGGCGTCCAGGGCCTGAATCAGTCGATGCGTGACCAACTGACCCAGTACAAGGACACGCAGAAGGCCGGCGTCGAACAAACGCAGACGGCAACGACCGCTGATGTCCCGCTGATCGGGATCACACGGCTCGAGAAGGACCGGGCGCAGTTGCTCGCCCAACTGAACGTCAGTTCGACGCAGAACGGCGTGGCGGCAGACTCTCGCTCCGGGATGGTCATCGTGAGCCTGGAGAAGCAGGACGGAAACTGGCTGATCTCGGAGATTCGCGACCAGTAGAACACCAGTAGCACCTGCGTACCAGCGCGAAGATCTGGACCGACGCACGATGTCGGTCCAGATTTTTCGTGTGTGACGCCGTTGCTCGCTACACTTCCGGTGGCAGTGTTCGAATGCAGGTGGCAAATGTTCGAATGCTGCGACACGCGCTCTCGCCCTTGACGGGGCGGTCCGCAAGGTCCACTCTGATCGGTGAACATGCACGGACGAGTGATCGGCAGTCTCACGTCAGTATCTGAATCAGACCCTCAGTTACACCCGACTCGACATTTCCTGAGTAAGGGTGTACTTTTGGACGTTGCGCTGGCTGCCTCCTGTCCACCCCTCGTCTCAACCGCTGCGAAGTCAAGTACTTCTTGCTTTCTGCGACGGGTTTCGTTCGGGTTGTAACCAGCGAAATTCGAAGCAGATACAGCGGCGGTCGCAACAGCACGGAGCGGCCCGCGTGAGGTGCTGGAAGGACGCATCTTGGCAGTCTCTAGCCAGACCAAGGCAGTTTCCGGAATCCCCGGAGCCCCGAAGAGGGTTTCGTTCGCGAAAGTTCGCGAACCCCTCGAAGTTCCCGGGCTTCTTGACGTACAGACAGATTCGTTCGAGTGGCTGATCGGCGCGCAGAGTTGGCGCGAACGAGCAGCGGCACTCGGCGACAATGCAGTGTCCGGTGGTCTCGAGGACATCCTCGCGGAGCTTTCTCCGATCGAGGATTTCAACGGCACTATGTCGCTGTCCTTCTCCGACCCTCGATTCGACGAGGTCAAGGCCTCGACGGACGAGTGCAAAGACAAGGACATGACCTACGCGGCGCCGTTGTTCGTCACCGCGGAGTTCATCAACAACAACACTGGTGAGATCAAGAGCCAGACGGTCTTCATGGGAGATTTCCCGATGATGACCGACAAGGGCACCTTCATCATCAACGGCACCGAGCGTGTGGTCGTCTCGCAGCTCGTGCGTTCCCCCGGTGTGTACTTCGACATGAGCGTCGACAAGAGCACCGAGAAGGATCTGCACAGCGTCAAGGTGATCCCGGGTCGCGGCGCATGGCTCGAGTTCGACGTCGACAAGCGCGACACCGTTGGTGTCCGTATCGACCGCAAGCGTCGTCAGCCTGTCACCGTCCTGCTCAAGGCACTCGGCTGGACCACCGAGCAGATCACGGAGCGCTTCGGCTTCTCCGAGATCCTCATGGCCACGCTGGAGAAGGACAACACCGCCGGCACCGATGAGGCGTTGCTCGACATCTACCGCAAGCTGCGTCCGGGCGAGCCCCCCACCAAGGAGAGCGCGCAGACTCTGCTGGAGAACCTGTTCTTCAAGGACAAGCGCTACGACCTCGCTCGCGTGGGTCGTTACAAGATCAACAAGAAGCTCGGCCTGAACGCGGGTCAGCCGATCGTTGCATCCACGCTCACCGAAGAAGACATCGTCGCCACCGTCGAGTACCTCGTGCGTCTGCACGCAGGTGACACCTCGATGACGGCTCCGGGCGGCGTCGAGGTTCCCGTCGAGGTCGACGACATCGACCACTTCGGCAACCGTCGTCTGCGTACGGTCGGCGAGCTCATCCAGAACCAGATCCGCGTGGGCCTGTCCCGCATGGAGCGCGTGGTTCGTGAGCGCATGACCACGCAGGACGTCGAGGCAATCACGCCTCAGACGCTGATCAACATCCGTCCCGTCGTCGCTGCGATCAGGGAGTTCTTCGGAACCTCCCAGCTGTCGCAGTTCATGGACCAGAACAACCCGCTGTCGGGGCTGACGCACAAGCGTCGTCTGTCCGCCCTCGGCCCGGGTGGTCTGTCCCGTGAGCGCGCCGGCCTCGAGGTTCGCGACGTTCACCCGTCGCACTACGGCCGCATGTGCCCGATCGAGACCCCGGAAGGCCCGAACATCGGCCTGATCGGTTCGCTGTCGGTCTACGCCCGCGTCAACCCGTTCGGTTTCATCGAGACCCCGTACCGTCGCGTCGTCGACGGTCAGGTGACGGATGACGTCGACTACCTGACCGCCGACGAAGAAGACCGCCACGTAGTCGCGCAGGCCAACTCGGCCATCGACCGCGAGGGTCGCTTCACCGACTCGAAGATTCTCGTCCGCCGTAAGGGTGGCGAGGTCGAGTTCGTCGCGTCCTCCGACATCGACTACATGGACGTTTCGCCGCGTCAGATGGTGTCCGTCGCTACCGCGATGATTCCGTTCCTCGAGCACGACGATGCAAACCGTGCCCTGATGGGCGCGAACATGCAGCGTCAGGCTGTCCCGCTGGTTCGCAGCGAGGCGCCCCTCGTCGGTACCGGCATGGAGCTGCGTGCAGCTGTGGATGCCGGCGACGTCATCATCACAGAGAAGACCGGTGTCGTGGAGGAGATCTCCGCGGACTACGTCACGGTGATGGCTGACGACGGAAGCCGCAAGACGTACCGGATGCGCAAGTTCGCGCGTTCCAACCAGGGCACGTGCGCCAACCAGCGTCCGATCGTGGACGAGGGACAGCGTGTCGAGGCCGGCCAGGTTCTGGCCGACGGCCCTTGCACCGAGAACGGTGAGATGGCGCTGGGCAAGAACTTGCTCGTCGCGATCATGCCGTGGGAAGGCCACAACTACGAGGACGCGATCATTCTGTCGCAGCGTCTCGTGGAAGAGGACGTCCTGACCTCGATTCACATCGAGGAGCACGAGATCGATGCCCGCGACACCAAGCTCGGTGCCGAGGAAATCACTCGCGACATCCCGAACGTCTCCGACGAGGTCCTCGCCGACCTCGACGAGCGCGGCATCATCCGAATCGGTGCCGAGGTTCGTGACGGCGACGTGCTGGTCGGAAAGGTCACGCCGAAGGGCGAGACCGAGCTGACCCCCGAAGAGCGCCTCCTTCGCGCCATCTTCGGTGAGAAGGCTCGCGAGGTTCGTGACACGTCCCTCAAGGTTCCTCACGGTGAGACCGGCAAGGTCATCGGAATCCGCGTGTTCTCGCGTGACGAAGACGACGATCTGCCTCCCGGTGTCAACGAGCTGGTCCGCGTGTACGTGGCACAGAAGCGCAAGATCCAGGACGGCGACAAGCTCGCCGGCCGCCACGGTAACAAGGGCGTCATCGGCAAGATCCTGCCGCAGGAAGACATGCCGTTCCTCTCGGACGGCACGCCTGTCGACATCATCTTGAACACGCACGGCGTCCCGCGTCGTATGAACATCGGTCAGGTCTTGGAGACCCACCTCGGGTGGATCGGCAAGACCGGCTGGAACGTTCAGATCGCGTCCGACGGCTCTCGTCCCGACTGGGCTGCGACCCTGCCGGAAGAGATGCTGTCCGCTCCGGCCGACTCGAACATCGCCACCCCGGTGTTCGACGGTGCGAAGGAAGACGAGCTCACCGGTCTCCTCGGCGCGACGCTGCCGAACCGTGACGGCGAGCAGATGGTCGGACCCGACGGAAAGGCCACCTTGTTCGACGGCCGCTCCGGCGAGCCGTTCCCGTACCCGGTTTCGGTCGGTTACATGTACATCATCAAGCTGCACCACTTGGTCGACGACAAGATCCACGCTCGTTCGACCGGTCCGTACTCGATGATCACGCAGCAGCCTCTCGGTGGTAAGGCCCAGTTCGGTGGCCAGCGCTTCGGTGAGATGGAGTGCTGGGCGATGCAGGCCTACGGCGCGGCTTACACGCTGCAGGAACTGCTGACCATCAAGTCGGACGACGTGGTCGGTCGAGTCAAGGTGTACGAAGCCATCGTCAAGGGCGAGAACATCCCCGAACCCGGCATCCCCGAGTCGTTCAAGGTGCTCCTCAAGGAGCTCCAGTCGCTCTGCCTCAACGTGGAGGTGCTGTCCTCGGACGGCGCGGCCATCACGATGGCGGACGGCGACGACGAGGACTTGGAGCGGGCCGCAGCGAACCTGGGCATCAACCTGTCCAGGAACGAAGCTGCGACGGTCGACGACCTCGCGAACTAGGTTTCGGTCCCCGGGTTGCTCTTGAAAGAGCAGCCCGGGGGCGTAGTTCACATTTGAATTGGCAGTCAGGTTGCCGGGTGACCGGCAACCGTAACCCCAACGGGGAAAGGAAGTTACGTGCTCGACGTCAACTTCTTCGATGAACTCCGCATTGGCTTGGCCAGTGCAGAGGACATCCGCAATTGGTCCTACGGCGAGGTCAAGAAGCCGGAGACCATCAACTACCGCACGCTCAAGCCCGAGAAGGACGGCCTCTTCTGCGAGAAGATCTTCGGCCCCACCCGGGACTGGGAGTGCTACTGCGGTAAGTACAAGCGTGTCCGCTTCAAGGGCATCATCTGTGAGCGCTGTGGCGTCGAGGTCACTCGCGCCAAGGTTCGTCGTGAGCGCATGGGTCACATCGAACTGGCCGCACCGGTCACGCACATCTGGTACTTCAAGGGTGTTCCGAGCCGTCTCGGTTACCTGCTCGACCTGGCTCCGAAGGATCTCGAAAAGATCATCTACTTCGCTGCCTACGTCATCGTCGGCGTCGACGAGGAGCTCCGTCACAACGAGCTGTCCACCCTCGAAGCCGAGATGCAGGTCGAGAAGAAGACCGTCGCAGATCAGCGCGACGCCGATCTGGAGGCACGTGCGCAGAAGCTCGAAGCCGACATCGCGGAGCTCGAGGCAGAGGGCGCGAAGTCCGATGTCCGCCGCAAGGTCAAGGACGGCGGCGAGCGCGAAATGCGTCAGCTCCGTGACCGCGCGCAGCGTGAGCTGGATCGTCTCGACGAGATCTGGACCACCTTCACCAAGCTGAGCGTCAAGCAGCTCATCATCGACGAGCTGCTGTACCGCGAGCTGGTCGACCGTTACGGCGAGTACTTCACGGGTGCGATGGGCGCAGAGTCCATCCAGATCCTGATGCAGAACTTCGACCTCGACGCCGAGGCAGAGTCTCTTCGCGAGACCATCCGCAGCGGCAAGGGCCAGAAGAAGCTGCGTGCTCTCAAGCGCCTCAAGGTGGTTGCGGCTTTCCAGACCAACGGCAACTCGCCGATGGGCATGGTCCTCAACGCTGTTCCGGTGATCCCGCCGGAGCTTCGCCCGATGGTTCAGCTCGACGGTGGACGTTTCGCGACGTCCGACCTCAACGACCTGTACCGCCGCGTCATCAACCGCAACAACCGCCTCAAGCGACTGATCGACCTCGGTGCTCCCGAGATCATCGTCAACAACGAGAAGCGGATGCTGCAGGAGTCGGTCGACGCCCTGTTCGACAACGGTCGTCGTGGACGTCCGGTCACCGGACCGGGTAACCGCCCGCTGAAGTCCCTGAGCGATCTGCTCAAGGGCAAGCAGGGACGTTTCCGTCAGAACCTGCTCGGTAAGCGCGTCGACTACTCGGGTCGTTCCGTGATCGTCGTCGGTCCTCAGCTCAAGCTGCACCAGTGTGGTCTGCCCAAGCTGATGGCTCTCGAGCTGTTCAAGCCGTTCGTGATGAAGCGTCTGGTCGATCTGAACCACGCGCAGAACATCAAGTCGGCAAAGCGCATGGTCGAGCGCAAGCGCGTCCAGGTGTGGGACGTCCTCGAAGAGGTCATCGCCGAGCACCCGGTGCTGCTCAACCGTGCACCTACGCTGCACCGTCTGGGTATCCAGGCATTCGAGCCGCAGCTCGTCGAGGGTAAGGCCATTCAGCTCCACCCGCTGGTGTGTGAGGCCTTCAACGCCGACTTCGACGGTGACCAGATGGCTGTTCACCTCCCGCTGTCGGCAGAGGCTCAGGCCGAGGCACGCATCCTGATGCTGTCCTCGAACAACATCCTCTCGCCTGCTTCGGGTCGCCCGCTCGCCATGCCGCGTCTGGACATGGTCACGGGTCTGTTCCACCTCACCCGTCTCGACGAGGGTGTCACCGGTGAGCTCATTGCTCCGACCAACGACGAGGCAGAGCAGGGCGTGTACTCCTCGCCCGCCGAGGCTCAGATGGCGGTCGACCGCGGTGCTCTCTCGGTGCAGGCTCAGATCAAGGTGCGTCTGACGCAGCAGCGTCCGCCGCGCGACCTCGAGAACGAACTGTTCCCCGAGGGCTGGAACTACGGTGACGGCTGGACCGCCACCACGACACTCGGCCGTGTGCTCTTCAACGAGCTGCTTCCGGCGGACTACCCGTTCGTCAACGAGCAGATGCCGAAGAAGCGCCAGGCGACGATCATCAACGATCTCGCCGAGCGGTACCCGATGATCGTGGTTGCACAGACCGTCGACAAGCTCAAGGACGTCGGGTTCTACTGGGCCACCCGTTCGGGTGTCACGGTCTCGATTTCCGACGTGCTCGTGCCGCCGGAGAAGCCCGCCATCATCGAGGACTTCGAGGCTCAGGCCGACAAGATCGAGAAGCAGTACCAGCGTGGTGCTTTGGACAAGAAGGAGCGCAACAGCGCTCTGGTCACCATTTGGCAGGAAGCGACCGACAAGGTCGGCAAGGCCATGGAGGCTCACTTCCCCGACAGCAACCCGATCCCGATGATCGTGAAGTCCGGCGCAGCCGGCAACATGACTCAGGTTCGCTCGCTCGCCGGTATGAAGGGTCTGGTGACAAACCCGAAGGGTGAGTTCATCCCGCGTCCGATCAAGTCTTCCTTCAAGGAAGGCCTGACCGTTCTCGAGTACTTCATCAACACGCACGGTGCTCGTAAGGGTCTGGCCGATACCGCACTCCGCACCGCCGACTCGGGTTACCTGACCCGTCGTCTGGTGGACGTTTCGCAGGACGTCATCGTCCGCGAGGTCGACTGTGGAACAGAGCGCGGCATCGTCACCACGATCGCCGAGAAGCAGGCCGACGGCACGATGATCCGCGATGCTCACGTGGAGACCAGCACGTACGCCCGTACCTTGGCGGCCGATGCAGTCGACGCGAACGGCACCGTCATCGTCGAGCGTGGCCACGATCTCGGTGACCCCGCGATCGATGCTCTGCTCGAGGCCGGCATCACGACGGTCAAGGTCCGCTCGGTCCTGACCTGCACCACCGGCACCGGCGTTTGTGCCACTTGCTACGGCCGCTCGATGGCCACCGGCAAGCTGGTCGACATCGGTGAGGCTGTCGGTATTGTCGCCGCTCAGTCGATCGGTGAGCCCGGTACCCAGCTGACCATGCGTACCTTCCACCAGGGTGGTGTCGCAGGAGATGACATCACCGGCGGTCTGCCGCGTGTCCAGGAGCTGTTCGAGGCACGTGTGCCCAAGGGCAAGGCTCCCATCGCGGACGTCACCGGTCGGGTACAGCTCGAAGACGGCGATCGTTTCTACAAGATCACCATCGTTCCGGACGACGGCGGCGAAGAGGTTGTCTACGACAAGCTCAGCAAGCGTCAGCGTCTGCGCGTCTTCAAGCACGCCGACGGTCGCGAAAGCCTCTTGGCTGACGGTGACCACGTCGAGGTCGGACAGCAGCTCATGGAAGGTGCTGCCGATCCCCACGAGGTCCTGCGAGTCATGGGTCCGCGTCAGGTTCAGATCCACTTGGTCAACGAGGTCCAGGAGGTGTACCGGAGCCAGGGTGTGTCGATCCACGACAAGCACATCGAGGTGATCGTGCGCCAGATGCTTCGTCGCGTGACGATCATCGATTCCGGTGCCACCGAGTTCCTGCCCGGTTCGCTCACCGAGCGCGCCGAGTTCGAGTCGGCAAACCGCCGCGTTGTCGCTGAGGGTGGCGAGCCCGCAGCCGGCCGTCCGGTGCTCATGGGTATCACGAAGGCGTCGCTCGCGACGGATTCGTGGCTGTCCGCGGCATCGTTCCAGGAGACCACTCGTGTCTTGACCGACGCGGCTATCAACTGCCGTTCGGACAAGCTGATCGGTCTGAAGGAAAATGTCATCATCGGCAAGCTGATCCCTGCCGGTACCGGTATCAACCGTTACCGCAACATCCAGGTTCAGCCCACCGAAGAGGCGCGCGCCGCTGCTTACGCAGTGCCGTCGTACGACGACCAGTACTACAGCCCGGACGGCTTCGGCCAGAACACCGGTGCTGCAGTTCCGCTGGACGACTACGGCTTCAGCAACGACTACCGCTAGTCGGGTAGTCGCATGTGACGACTACCGCTAAGCGCTAGGTCGTGAGAAATCCCCCGCCTGAATCAGGCGGGGGATTTCTTCGTTTCGGAGGTGCGGTTTTCAGGAGTTACTACCGCTGAGATCTGGGATGACGATCTCCTGGACGGCCCACTTGTTGCCGTCGGGGTCGGCGAAGTAGATGAATCTGCCCCAAGCCTGGTCGTCGATCGGGCTGATGTCGATGCCGCGGCTCTTGAACTCGCGCTCAGCCTCTTCGATGTCCTTGACCACCACCTGCATGCCGACGACGGAACCGGGGTCGGCGTCGGTGATTCCCTTGCCGATGCAGATCGAGCAGGCAGAGCCGGGTGGGGTCAACTGGACGAACCGCAGGTCCTCGCTGACCGTGTGATCGTGGTCGGCATTGAAGCCGAGGCGGACGTAGAAGTCCTTGGCGCGGTCGATGTCGGTGACGGGAATGGCGACCAGTTCGAGCTTGATGTCCATGACGTGCCCTTCATGTGATGGTGTATTCCGGCGACAGGTCCAGTGTTGCGGGTATTGCGGTCAGAAACGGTCCTCGTTCGGCGTCCGGATGAAACTTTCCGAATTCCTTGTTGCTCCGAGAGTGCTTCTCTCACTGCTCGACCGATCCCGAACCAGGAGCGGATACCCCGACTCCGCAGCTCTGACGCATTCGCTCGAACGCGCCACCGACGCCGACGCTCTCGGCTACCACCGGTTCTGGGTCGCCGAGCATCACGCGGTGCCGGGGATCGGGAGCGGGTCGCCGGCAGTACTGCTCGCCGCGATCGGCGCACATACGCGAGATATCAGGCTCGGGAGCGGTGGGGTCATGCTGCCGAACCACCAACCGCTGATCGTCGCCGAGCAGTTCCTGATGTTGGAGGCGCTGTATCCCGGGCGAATCGATCTCGGTCTCGGCCGATCGCTGGGATTCACGGAGCCTGTTCGTCAGGCACTACGACGCAGCAAGGATGCTCCGGACACGTTTGTGTCGGACCTGGACGAGGTGAGGCGCTACCTGGACGGCTCCGCCGCAGTGACGGCACGGCCGGCGTCGCAGACCGGGGTGCCGATCTTCGTGCTGGCGACGCGCACAGGTCTGAAAGTGGCAGCGCAGCTGGGGCTTCCGGTGGTCGTGGGTGGGCCGATACTGGGAATCGGTAGCACCGATCGGGTGGATGCGTTGGATGAGTACCGCCGAGCTTTCCAGCCCACCGACACGCACCCCGAACCCTATGTGGTGGTTTCCCTCGAGGTGGCGGTTGCCGATACCACCGAGGCGGCCCGTGAGTTGCTGATCCCGGAGGCGTACGCGCTCGCAGAATCGTCACGGACAGGGGAGTTTCCGCCGCTCGCGTCGCCGGACGAGATCAGGCGCGCCCCGCGCAGTGATCGAAACGCCAGGCGTATCGAGTCGTTCACGGCGTCGGCGCTGCACGGGACGCCGGTCGAGGTGAAGCAGCAACTTCACGATCTGGCCGAGCGGACCGGTGCCGACGAATTGCTCGCGTCCACGTCGACGTACGACCGTGACGCGCTTGCACTTTCGGACCGACTGCTGCGTGAGGTGATCTAGCGGTGTGGTCGATCTAGCGGGGTACGTGAAACTCGAGCAGCGTCGCGACGGAGTCGTCGAGTTCGGTCCACGGCACCGGTACCGAGAGGACCGCGATCGCCGAAGTCGGGAACTTGTCCCGGATACGTTGGGCCGCTTCGGAGTTTTCGTTCGACGCCAGATCGAGTGCAGTCCACGGGATCCCGGGTTCGTGTCCGACGATCAGGAGTGTTTTGACGTGGTCCGACGTGGTGCGCGCAGCTGCGATCACGTCGGCGGGTGAGCCGCCGTAGATGGACTTCTCGAATCCGGCGGGCGCCTCGATACCCGTCGAGGCAAGAGTTTCGACGGTCCGACGGGAGGTGGAGCACAGAACGGCGTCGATGGGCGGGACGTTCTCGCGGATCCATTCGCCGCCGATGCGGGCCTCGCGCAGGCCCCGTTCGGCGAGTGGACGCTCGTGATCTCGGATGCCCTCTGGGTAGCTGGACTTGCCGTGTCGCATGAGGACGAGGGTGCGGTGGTCGGCCATGCGTTCACGGTATCCGCTTTATGCCCGTCAGTCCGGTTACTCTGGATGGTCAGGACCTTGAAGGAGGTTTTCGATGGCCGGTAAGAAGCTTGATCGAACTAATGCCCGAACCGCACTCGAGGTGGTACGCGAAAGCCCCACCATCGCGTTCATCACCGTTGCCCCGGCAGTGGTGGTGTTCGGCGTGGTGTGGTGGCTCTTCGGTTTCTGGGCCGCGATTCTTCTCGCGTTGGTTTTCGGTGTCGCGGCAGTCGCGACCCAGAAACTGCGTTAGAGGGCGCTCACCTGCGCAACTGCGCGGAGCGCTTCGCCCACCAGGAACCAGACCGTGACGGTCTTGTCGTCGACGCGACTGCGCAGGACGACGTCGTCGCTGGAGACGATGGGGGAGAGGTACTCGATCAGCGCTCGATGCGGAACGGTACGCAGTTCTGTGCGAGCGCTGAGGACCTCTTCGACCGCTTGCCAGTAGACGGCGTTGTTGACGTGGTCGAACGGGTCGATGTCGGTGGCGCGCAGAGCGAACGGCGTGTCGAGAACACCGGCGTCGTCCACCTCCGGTGCGTTCTCGGCGAGGACACGTTTCCACTTCAGGCGATGCTCGTCGGTGGATTCTTCCAACGGCCGCATGAAGTCGTCACTCATCCGGGTGGGCATGCCCGACTCGGCGCTGATGTTGATCCAGAAGCCTTCGGTTTCCATCAGCGCGCCGTTGCTGCCGTCGAAGCGCACGCGCATGTTCGCCCATCTCGTGGAGAAGCCTGAGCACCAGCGAGTCATGGTCAACTCTTCCGGCCAGATTGCCGGCCGGACGACGTCGACGACGGTGCGACGCACTATCCAGAGCGGGTGTGTGTCGATGGCCCCGGCGGCCTCGATGTTGTCGTTGCCGATGTCCTGCAGGTAGCGGGCGACGGCGTCGAGCCTGACCTGTTTGGCGACGTCGATGTCGCCGGTGCGTACCGGGCGGGACTTGACGAAGATCGGTCCTCTGTCTGGCTGCTGCGCGAGCGTGAGATCTGGGTTCACGTGAGATTCCTGTTCGCTGGAGTGAGCCGATTCTGTCAGGCTTTTCAGCGAGTGGCGATTATCTGCTTTCCGCAGCCGGAACCGTCGACCATCCGTGCCACAGCGACGGCGGTGTCGGTGAGGGCATGAACGGAGTCGATCACCGGGGTGACGAGGCCTGCGTCGATCATCTGCGTCAGGACCTCCAGATCGTCGGCGTTCTCCGAAGCCATCAAAGACCCGAGCTTCTGAGATACGAACGGAGACAAGCACAGTGCGCGGATTTGGCGATCGATTCCGCCGAGCCACCGTCCACCGTTCTCGCCGCCGACGATGACGAGAGTTCCGGTGCGTGTGAGTGCTCGTCGTAGGTCTCGCAGTCGGCGGTTGCCGCCGGTGTCGATGATGACGTCGTACCGATGCGATCCGTCGGTGGCGTCGTCGACGCGGTAGTCGAGAACCTCGTCGGCTCCGAGAGCGCGGACGGTATTGATTTTCGATGCGCTGCATACGCCGGTGACGTGCGCCCCGAGGGCTTTGGCCACTTGGACCGCATAGATTCCGACGCCACCGGATGCACCGAGGACGAGGACGGATTGCTCCGCTTCCACGTGGCCGTGATCGCGCACCGCTTGCAGTGCCGTCAAGGCGGAGACCGGTACCGCTGCCGCTTGCGCGAACGACAGCCGGGCAGGTTTTGCGGCAATCTTCGATTCGAGCGCGCACGCATATTCCGCAAAAGAACCGACTGCGATCCCGTACACCTCCTGGCCGACTGTCACGCGGGTAACCGAACTGCCGATGGCTTCGACGCGACCGCAGACGTCCAGCCCGCGTACCCGGTTCTTGGGTGCGCGCAGTCCAAATCCCGCGAGGCGCAACGGATATGGCAACCCGGCCATGAGGTGCCAGGCCCCTCTGTCGACCGACGCAGCCTCGACGCGTATCAGCACTTCGTTGTCGGCGACGGTGGGGCGCGGAATGCGATCGAGGTAGAGAACGTCGGCTTCGCCGTAGCGATCCTGCACGACGGCGGTCATCAGTTCCTGTGCCATGCGAGTCTCCGTTCGTCGAGTACTTACACCGTAAGTATGACACTTACGGTGTAAGTTCTGTCAATGTGGAGAAGCGCGCGAGATTGACCCGAGGCGACGTCGTAGGCGGTGCCGTCGCACTGGCCGATTCCGTGGGGATCGACGCGATGACGATGCGCAAACTGGGGACGCAACTGGGCGTCGAGGCGATGTCTCTGTACAACCACGTGTCGGACAAGGGTGACCTGCTCGACGGAATGGTCGACGCGGTTTTTGCGGAGATCGACCTGCCGACGCCAGGACGCCCATGGCGAACGGAACTTCACGCGCGAGCGGTTTCCACTCGTGCAGTATTGGGGAGGCACCCTTGGGCAACTCCGTTGATGGAGTCTCGAACGACCCCTGGTCCCGCGACGTTGCGTCACCACGACGCAGTGATCGGGACGCTACGCTCCGCCGACTTTCCGGTTGCCCTTGCTGCGCATGCCTTTTCGATCATGGATGCGTACATCTACGGCTTCGTGCTGCAAGAGGTGAGCTTGCCGTTCGAAACTGCGCAGGAGACGACGGAACTGGCGAACGCGATCATGGGATCGTTCGAGAGCGGTCAGTATCCGCACCTGGCCGAGTTGACCACCGAGCACGTGCTGGCGCCGGGATACAGCTACGCTGCCGAATTCGCTTTCGGTCTGGATCTGATTCTCGACGGACTCGAACGACTGCACATCGGGAGCGAACGATGATCTGACGTGAGTACCGGGTTAAGGTCGAGAAAAACCGGGTTACCGGTCCAGATTTCAGATGTCCCGAATTTCAGATGTCCCGAAGAGGAGCTTTCTGTGCGCGCAATGGTGGTTACGGAACTGACCGGTCCCGAAGGAATTGTCGCGCAGGAGGTTCCCGAGCCCGCAGCCGAAGGTCTGGTCCTCATCGACGTGAAGGCCAGTGGCGTCTGCTTTCCGGACCTACTGATCACCTACGGCAAGTATCAGATCCGGCCGGAACCGCCGTTCATTCCCGGAGCGGAGATATCGGGCGTCGTGGTCTCCGCGCCCGAGGGTTCGGGTTTCGCTCCGGGTGATCGTGTTCTGGCGGCCGCATATCTGGGCGGTTATGCGGAGCGGATTGCCGTCAACCCGGCGCAGGTACTTCGAATTCCGGACGGACTCGCATTCGACGAGGCGGCTTCGCTGATCATCAACTATCAGACGATGGAGTTCGCGCTCGCTCGTCGCGCAAAGATCGTCGCGGGGGAGACGGTGGTTGTGCTCGGCGCTGCGGGTGGCGTGGGAACGGCAAGCATTCAATTGGCGAAGGCGCACGGCGCCCGGGTGATCGCGGTAGTACGACGCGAGGGCGTCGAGGACTTTCTTCGCGAGCTCGGTGCCGACGAGGTTGTCGCCCTTGCCCCGGGATGGGGAGAGCGGATTCGGGAACTGACCGACGGTGTCGGCGCTCAGATCGTGGTGGATCCGGTGGGCGGCGATGCGTTCGACGACGCGGTGCGTGTTCTGGCACCCGAAGGACGGCTTGTGGTGATCGGATTTGCCGGCGGCGGTATCCCCGAGGTGAAGGTGAACCGCGTGCTGTTCCGGAACATCAGCATTGTCGGGGCGGCGTGGGGCGAATTCACACGCACCAATCCCGAAGCGGTAGCCGAGGTGCACGCATCGTTGGTCGAGCACGTCCGAAACGGCCTGCGACCCCTGGTCAAGGCACGGTATCCGCTCGCGGACGCTGCGGTTGCCCTGGCTGATCTCGAAAGCGGCAAAGTTCTCGGAAAGGCCATCTTGCTGCAGGAATGATAATTCCAACGTGATGGTGCTCACCAAATAATAAGTTGCAACATGTTTTCATTTGGGCAATAGTTGCAACCGCACTACCATTTGCCAGGTGATCGCTTCCGATTCTGATGACCTGTTTGGAGCACTCGACGAGTTGTTCACTCGCCTGATGAGCGCCGGTGATTCGGAGTCGATCGATGCGTTGATCGAGCTGGATCTCTCGTTCTCTCAGGTGCGTGTGCTGTTCGTACTTGCACAACGTGATGCGGCGATCCCGATCAACGAGGTTGCCGAGGAGCTTCGGCTCTCGGTGGCAGCTACGGGACGAAACATCGACCAGCTCGTGAACATGGGCCTGGTCGATCGCCGTGAAGACGAGCGGGACCGGCGCGTCAAGCGGGTTTCCTTGTCGGAGGCCGGTCGTAAGGTGACGACCAACCACATCGAGTGCAAGCGCGGCCAGCTTCGTGATTTCGCGTCGCGTGTTCCTGAGCCAGAGCGAATTCGTTTGTTCGAGGCTCTCAAGCCCATTCTCGCGGGTGACTATCTGCGAGCACTTACCCAGGAGACTTCGCGATGACATCGCCGAACGCGCCGGCTACGGCGCCTGACAAACTCGACGGGGCGGTCCTCAAGATTGCGTCCGTGGTGGTGCTCGGCGCCATCATGTCGATTCTCGACGTAACCGTGGTGAGCGTCGCGCTCACCACCTTTGCCGACGACTTTGAGACTTCCCTCGCGACCGTTGCGTGGACGATGACCGCCTACACGCTTGCACTTGCGACTGTCATTCCGGTGACGGGGTGGGCAGCAGACCGATTTGGCACAAAGCGTCTGTACATGACCGCACTGGTTCTTTTCGTGGTTGGTTCGGTGGCCTGTGCGATGGCGTGGGACATCACCTCGCTCATTGGTTTCCGCGTTTTGCAGGGTCTAGGCGGCGGCATGTTGATGCCGCTCGGCATGACAATCATGACCCGGGCCGCCGGCCCGGACCGTGTCGGTCGTGTCATGGCCGTGCTCGGTATCCCGATGCTGCTCGGCCCCATCGGTGGCCCGATTCTCGGAGGTTGGCTGATCGAGGTTGCAAGCTGGCACTGGATCTTCCTCATCAACCTGCCCATCGGCATCATCGCGTTGGCAGCAGCATTCATCATTCTGCCGTCCGACAAGGCAAAGCCTTCGGAGTCCTTCGACTTCCTCGGCATGATCCTGCTCTCGCCCGGCCTCGCGCTGTTCCTGTTCGGTGTGTCGTCCATCCCTGAGGTGGGAACCGTTGCCTCGGCCAGGGTTCTGGTGTCGGCCGGTATCGGTCTGGCGCTGATCGTCGCCTTCGTGTTCCATGCGCTCAACAAGGACCACCCGCTGATCGACCTGCACCTGTTCAAGAACCGCCAGTTGACCACCGCCGTCATCACGACGTCACTGTTTATCGTCGCCTTCATGGGCGCCGGACTGCTCTTCCCGAGTTACTTCATTCAGGTCGGCGGTCACACCACGCTCGCCGCCGGATTGTTGATGGCTCCGCAGGGCCTCGGTGCCATGGTCACGATGCCGATTGCGGGTCGACTGGTCGACAAGATCGGCCCGGGCAAGATCGTCCTAACCGGTTTACCGTTGATTCTCATCGGTTTGGGTGTCTTCACACAGGTCGCTTCGGATTCCCCGACGTGGCTGCTGATGGGCGCACTGTTCGTCATGGGCCTCGGTATGGGTTGCACCATGATGCCGCTGATGACCGCAGCCATCGTGACGCTCTCCAACGAACAGATCGCTCGCGGCTCCACCCTGATGAATATCGTTCAGCAGACCGCCGGATCCATCGGTACCGCTGTGATGTCTGTGGTCCTCACCAACCAGCTCTTGAATCGCGGGCTGGAGACCCAGACTGTGGTGGCGGCTTCGCACGAGATTCCGCCGCCGATCGGACCTGATCCGTCGATGATCGATTCGATTTTGAGTTCGGCCGCCGACGCATTCGGCAACACCTTCCTCGTTGCCACCGTGTTGATCGTCCTGACCCTCATCCCGGCGTTCTTCCTGCCGCGGAGCAAGACCACCAGGCCGGTAGCCGAGGGCGAGACGGCAGCGCCGATCGTTATGCACTGACCGGTTTCCGGTACAAAGTTTGACCAGGTGAGGGCGGCACGCATCATGTGTGCCGCCCTCACCTTTTGCCGTGGAATACAGCGGGATGGTTGAATGTTTGATCAGTTACATGCAAACGCATGGATCTAGTTCGCGGAGGAGCAACCATGCAGTTCGGAATCTTCACGGTCGGCGACGTCACCACTGATCCCACGACCGGGGTCACGCCCACCGAGCACGATCGCATCAAGGCCATGACGACCATCGCCAAGCACGCCGAGGAAGTCGGTCTCGACGTCTTCGCGACCGGCGAGCATCACAACAAGCCGTTTGTTCCGTCGTCTCCGACGACGATGCTCGGATACATCGCTGCTCAGACCGAGAAGATCACGTTGTCCACGTCCACGACGCTGATCACCACCAACGACCCGGTGAAGATCGCTGAGGACTACGCGATGCTCCAGCACCTCGCCGAGGGACGCGTCGACCTGATGATGGGACGCGGAAACACCGCGCCGGTGTACCCGTGGTTCGGCAAGGACATTCGCGCCGGAATCCCGTTGGCGCTCGAGAACTATCAACTTCTTCGCAGGCTGTGGGACGAGGAGGTCGTGAACTGGCAAGGGGAGTACCGCACACCGCTGCAGGGATTCACGTCCACTCCGCGCCCGCTGGACGGCATCGCCCCGTTCGTGTGGCACGGGTCGATCCGCAGCCCCGAGATCGCGGAGATCGCGGCGTATCACGGTGACGGATTCTTCGCGAACAACATCTTCTGGCCGAAAGAGCACTACATCGAGCTGATCAATCTCTATCGCCAGCGTTACGAGCACTACGGCCACGGGTCCGCGGATCAGGCGATCGTCGGCCTCGGTGGTCAGGTCTTCATGCGCAAGAACAGTCAGGACGCGGTCAAGGAGTTCCGTCCGTATTTCGATAATGCCCCGGTGTACGGCCATGGACCTTCCCTCGAGGAGTTCACCGAGCAGACCCCGCTGACGGTCGGTTCCCCCGAGCAGGTCATCGAGAAGACCTTGGCTTTTGCCGATTTCTTCGGTGACTATCAGCGCCAGCTGTTCTTGATGGATCACGCAGGACTGCCGCTCAAGACAGTGCTCGAGCAGCTCGATCTGCTCGGTGAGGAAGTTGTTCCGGTTCTGCGCCGTGAGTTCGCGGCCCGACGCCCCGCCCATGTGCCGGACAACCCGCCTACTCACGCGTCGATGAAGGCGGCTCGTGAGGCAAGCAGTGTCACTGCCTGACGCACAACTGCCAGAGGCTCCGGTCAGCACCACCGAGCTCGCCACCGACGCCTGGGAAGCCTTGTTTCGCGCCCAGGTGTCGGTGATGCGGCGGCTCTCTGCCGACGACGTCTGGAATCAGGTGTCAATGCGCGAGTACGACGTGCTGTTCACGCTCAGTCTCGCGCCGCGGAACTGTCTGCGCCTGCATGACCTGAATCGGGAGATTCTGTTGAGTCAACCGTCGCTCAGTCGCCTGGTGGAGCGGCTGGAGGGCGAAGGCTTGGTGTCCCGAAGCGTGGATCCACTCGACCGCCGCGGCACGATCGTGCAACTCACCGAAGCGGGTGCAGCGCTGCAGAAATCAGTGGGTCGCCGTCATGCGGCAAGTATTCGCCGCCATGTCGGACCGGCGTTGGACGCGGACGAACTTCGACTGTTGGCCGAATTGTGCACGCGTCTGCGTCTCGCGCAGGCATGACTAGAGGCAGGATGGACGATATGAGCAACCTCGAAGCGCAACCCGTCGAGCAGGAATGCGAAGGCCATCCGGTCGAGAGCGAGATTCAGATTCTCACCCCGCGCGACGTGCCGCTCGGCGGTCCGCGGGCAATGCGAGTACGACGCACCCTCCCACAACGCGAGCGTTCGTTGATCGGAGCGTGGTGTTTTGCCGATCACTACGGTCCGGATGACGTCGGCTCTGGTCCGGGCATGCATGTGCCGCCGCATCCGCACACTGGATTGCAAACGGTCAGTTGGCTGTTCACCGGAGAGATCGAGCACCGTGACAGCATCGGTTCCCATGCGATGGTGCGACCGGGTGAACTGAATTTGATGACGGCCGGGAGTGGGATCGCGCACTCCGAGGTGTCAACGCCGAACACCAAGGTTCTGCACGGGATGCAGTTGTGGGTGGCGCTTCCGGATGCGGCACGCGATACCGCACCCGCATTCGTTCACTACCGGCCCGAGCCGGTGACCACCGGCGGCGCCACGCTCAGTGTGTTCCTCGGTTCGCTCGCCGGTGACACATCTCCGGTGTCGACGTTCACCGAATTGTTGGGCGCCGAGGTGATTTTGGATCCTGGCGCCGAGATCGCCCTCGACGTCGATCGTTCACATGAGCACGGCGTAATCGTCGATCAAGGATCGGTAGTGCTACGCGGAACCACCGTCGGCTGGGCCGAGTTGGGTTATCAAGCAACGGGTTTCGGCAAACTGACATTGCGTAATCCGGGATCCGAACCGGCTCGACTGCTACTTCTCGGCGGTAAACCGTTGGGAGAGCATGTCATCATGTGGTGGAACTTCATGGGCCGCACCCACGAAGAGATCGTCGAGTATCGACGCAAGTGGCAGGCCGAGCTTGGCTCCGGATTCGACGGCAGCGTCCCGGACCAGCGTTTCGGCGTCGTGCCGGGATACGACGGTCCGGCGCTCCCGGCACCCGAGTTGCCGAACAGTACGTTGCGGCCCCGAGGCTAGTCGTTGCTCTTGCTGCTACCGGCCGCGAGCGTCGTCTCGATCAGGCCTGCTCGATGTCCTGGTGGGCCTTCGCGAGCATCAGGTAGCCGGCGCCGTTCGCGGTGATACCGGCCTTTTCGCCTTCGGAGAGTTCACGTTTGACCTTGGCGGGCACACCGGCCACCAGCGATCCGGGCGGGATCTGCATTCCCTGAGACACGACGGCACCGGCCGCGATCAGCGATCCCGAACCGATGTGCGCGCCGTTGAGCACCACGGCGCCCATGCCGACGAGCACGTCGTCTTCGACGGTGCACCCGTGCAGCACCGCGTTGTGGCCGACCGAGATTCGTTCGCCCAGTACCGCGGGGAACGTCGGGTCGGCGTGAACCGTGCAGTTGTCCTGAATATTGGTGTCAGCGCCGATGGAGATCGATTCGGCGTCGCCGCGCAGGACTGCGCCGTACCAGATGCTGGCGCCCGCAGCGATGGTCACCGCGCCGACAACGGTGGCGTTGGGTGCGATGAACGCGCTTTCGTCGATCTGCGGGGTGCGTCCGAGAACGGTGGCGATGATCGGGTTGGTCATGGTTCTCCTGTGCGTTGGAATGACGTGCTCTGACGGTACCTGGACTATTTCGGCGTGGACTTTCGATTCATGACAACAGTCCCGACGCCCGCGGTCACCACCAGTCCGATGGCGACGAGTGTGAAGGCGTCGAGCGATTGCCCGATCACGAGAACTCCGGCCAGTGCAGCCGCAGCGGGTTCGAGGGCGATGAGGACGGCAAAGACCTTCTTGGCGAGGGAGCGTAGCGCCCACATCTCCAGGCTGTAGGGGATGACGGACGAGAGGATCGCGACGGCCGCGCCGGCGGCGAGCATCTTCGGATCCAGCAGTTCGCTTCCGCCGGAGACGAGGCCGAACGGCAGGGTCAATACTGCCGCGACGATGCTTGCGCCGGCCAAACCGTCGGCGCTCGGGAGGGTCGCAGCGAGGTGGGAACCGGCCACGATGTAGCCGGCCCACGCAGCAGCGGCGATCAACGCGAACATCACCCCGACCGGGTCCAATCCGGATTCGCCGTGATCTCCCAACCCGAGCAGCAGCACTCCGCCGAAGGCGAGCAGCACCCACGCTCCGTCGGCCCATCGACGGGACAGCACTGCGGCCAGCGTCAACGGTCCGAGGAACTCGATGGTGACAGCGGTGCCGATGGGCACCGTGTCGAGGGCGAGGTAAAAGGCACCGTTCATGACGGCCAGCGCGATACCCAACGCGAAGATGCCTTTGCGCTGCCGGTTCGACCACCTGCTCCATCTCGGGCGGACGATGACGCCGAGGATGATCGCGGCGATCGTCAGTCGCAGCGTCGTCGCTCCGGCCGGCCCGATCTGTGAGAACAGCGTCGTCGCGAATGCCGCTCCGAATTGGAGCGAAAGTATCGAGGTGAGGACTGCACCGACCGGCAGTAGCTGACTGCCGGCCTTCATTCTCCGGTGAACTCAGGACTACGACGTTCGAGCATCGCGGCGACGGCTTCGTGGTGATCGCGAGTGTGATGCGCGATCGACTGCATGGCGGCGGAGAGTTCGAGCAGGCTCTCGAGGCTTTGGTGCTGGCCCTCACGGAGCAGTTTCTTGGTCATGCGGAGCACCTGCGGGGGATTGGCTGCTACTCGCGCTGCCAAGGCGTGCGCGGCGGAGAGCAATTCTTCGGGCGCGGTGACCTGCGAGATCAGCCCCCAGTCGAGTGCCTTGGTCGCGTCGATCGGTTCGCCGGTGAACGCCATCTCGGCGGCGCGGGCGTTGCCGATCGCGCGGGGGAGCAGCCAGGCTCCGCCGTCGCCGGGGATGAGTCCCACCTTGACGAAGCTCTCGGCGAAGACCGCCGCCGTCGACGCGATGCGGAGGTCGCACATGAGCGAGAGGTCGCAGCCCGCTCCGATGGCGGGGCCGTTGACGGCTGCGATGGTCGGCACCTCACACGTGTACAGAGCGAGGGGAATGCGCTGGATCCCGTGCCGGTAGCCCTGGCGGATCTCGCCGGGAGCGCCACCGAACATGCCTTCCTTGTCTCGCATGTGTTTGACGTTGCCGCCGGAGGAGAAGGCCGACCCGGCTCCGGTGAGGATCACCGCGCGCACACTCTGATCTCGGTTTACTGCGGTGACCGCGTCTTCGAGGGCCTCGATCATGTCGATCTCGGAGATCGCGTTGCGGGTGTCCGGGCGATTGAGGGTCCAGGTGACCACGTCGCCGGTTCGTGAGATGAGTACGGCGTCGCTCATGGGTGCTCCTGTTTGATCGATGGTGCAGGGTCGGTGATCGGTTCCGCTCAGTCTCTCACCACAGGATTTCGCAATAACAATCATTCGTGCTTGATTTTTATAACCTCGAGTGTGATGCTGGTCGCATGGCCGAACTTCAGACGTTCATCGATGACTTGCGGGCCGAAGGCGAGAGCCTCGACGCCCTGGTTGCAGATCTGCCCGAGGAGAAGTGGGCGACATTGACGCCCGCGGAAGGGTGGACCATCGCCCATCAGATCGGGCACCTGCACTGGACGGACAGTGCAGCAATCCTGGCGATCACCGACCCGGACGGGTTCGCGGAGCAGTTGAAGGCGGCGTTCGTGAATCCGGCGGGGTTCGTCGACGACGGTGCTGCCGAGCAGGCCGCCCGGCCGCCCGCAGAGTTGCTCGCCGATTGGCGGGCGGGGCGCTCTGCTCTCGTCGAGGCGCTCACCGCTGCCCCGGCCGGCACCAAGTTCCCCTGGTACGGCCCGCCCATGGGCGGTGTCTCCATGGCAACTGCGCGGTTGATGGAGACGTGGGCACACGGACAGGACGTCGCCGACGCTCTTGGTGCCGAACGAGTTCCGACGTCGCGCATCAAGAACATCGCTCACCTGGGTGTCCGCACGCGGAACTTCGCGTACTCGGTCAACGAGAAGACGCCACCCGCCGAGGATTTCCGGGTTGAGTTGACGGCGCCCGACGGTTCGATCTGGACCTGGGGGCCGGAAGATGCGACGCAGAAGGTGACGGGGCCGGCGTTGGACTTCTGCTTGCTGGTCACTCAGCGCGCCAACCGCGCCGATCTCGATCTGGTCGCCGACGGCGGCGACGCGGACGAGTGGCTCGGGTTCGCGCAGGCATTTGCGGGGCCCAGCGGCGAGGGACGAGCGGCCATCGGATCCAGCGGTGAGGGACGAGAATCGAAGGTGGACAAATGAGTTCGGTGCGGATCGGCAACTGTTCCGGTTTCTACGGCGACCGCGTCTCGGCGATGCGCGAGATGCTCGAGGGCGGCGAACTCGACTACCTGACCGGCGACTACCTTGCCGAACTGACGATGTTGATCCTCGGCCGCGACCGGATGAAGGACCCGTCGCTCGGCTATGCGAAGACGTTCCTGCGGCAGGTGGAGGACACCCTCGGCCTTGCGCTCGACAAGGGCGTGAAGATCGTCGCGAACGCCGGCGGCCTCAACCCGGCCGGACTGGCCGACGCGCTGCGCGAGGTCAACGCCAAGCTGGGTTTGAAGGCGAAGATCGCTCACGTCGAGGGTGACGATCTGGTCTCCCGCGCCGACGAACTCGGACTCGGCTCACCGCTGACGGCCAACGCGTACCTCGGCGCCTGGGGCATCGTCGAAGCATTGTCGGCCGACGCCGATGTCGTGGTCACCGGACGTGTCACCGACGCTTCGGTGATCGTCGGTCCGGCCGCCCATCACTTCGGTTGGAAGCGAGATGATTTCGATCAGCTGGCCGGTGCTGTCGCGGCGGGTCACGTCATCGAGTGTGGCACCCAGGCCACCGGCGGCAACTACGCGTTCTTCACCGAGATTCCCAATCTGGGTCGCCCTGGCTTCCCGATCGCCGAGATCAACGCGGACGGCTCGTCCGTCATCACCAAGCATGTCGGAACGGATGGCGAGGTGAGCGTCGGCACCGTGACGGCGCAGCTGTTGTACGAGATCACGGGCGGACGCTACGCGGGCCCGGACGTGACCACTCGCATCGACAACGCGGTGCTTACCCAGGAAGGTCCGGATCGGGTGCTGATCAGCGGCGTCACAGGCGAGGCTCCGCCGCCGCAGTACAAGGTCTCGCTGAACACACTGGCCGGGTTCCGCAACGAGGCCACGTTCATCCTCACCGGTCTCGACATCGAGGCCAAAGCGGATCTGGCAAAGGGGCAACTCGAATCCTGGCTGACGAAGAAGCCGGCCGAACTGGTCTGGACCCTCGCTCGCACGGATCATCCGGATTCCGATACCGAAGAAACTGCGAGTGCGTTGCTGCGCTGCGTGGTTCGCGATTCCGATCCCAAAGTTATCGGTCGACCTTTCTCCGCGGTTGCGGTGGAAATGGCACTTGCCAGCTACCCCGGCTTCTCGCTGACGGCTCCGCCGAGCAACGGCCAACCGTACGGGGTGTTCACCCCCGGCTACGTCGACGCGGGATCGGTGCCTCACGTCGCCGTGCTTCCCGACGGCACTCGTGTGGACATCGCTCCGTCGACGCTGACGCAGGACCTCGAACCTGTCGACGAACCCGAGCGTCCGGAGCCCTTGCCGCCTCAGTCTTCGCTCTCGGTGCCGCTCGGCACGATCGCCGGCGCTCGAAGCGGCGACAAGGGTGGAAACGCCAATGTAGGCGTCTGGGTTCGCACGGACGATCAGTGGAAGTGGTTGGCGCACACACTCACCGTCGAAAAGCTCAAGGAGCTACTGCCCGAAGCGGCAGAGTTGACCGTCACTCGCTACCAGCTTCCGCACCTTCGTGCCGTCAACTTCGTGATCGAGGGAATCCTCGGTCAGGGTGTGGCCTCGCAGGCGCGGTTCGATCCGCAAGCCAAGGGAATTGGCGAATGGTTGCGCTCGCGCCACATCGACATCCCGATTTCGCTACTCCCCGCAACTGACGAGAAAGAGGATTCACGGTGACCGTGTGGACCACACCGGAAAGGCTTGCGCTTCGCGAGACCGTACGCGGATTCGTGAACCAGGAGATTTTGCCGCACCTGACGCAGTGGGAGCGTGACGGTGAGATCCCGCGCGAATTGCACCGCAAGGCAGGCGCTCTGGGTCTGCTCGGGGCCAGTGCTCCCGAATCTGCAGGCGGTGAAGGCGGTGACGCCGTCGACTCCATCGTGATCTGTGAGGAGATGCATCAGGCCGGTGCGTCTGGCGGGTTGTTCGCATCGCTCTTCACCTGCGGTATCGCCGTGCCGCACCTGATTGCGGCCGGCGACGAGGCGCAGATCGAGAAGTGGGTCAAGCCGACGCTGCGCGGGGAGAAGATCGGCTCGCTCGCCATCACCGAACCGGGCGGTGGCAGCGACGTCGGACACCTGACAACCACAGCCAAGCGCGACGGCGACCATTACGTCGTCAACGGCGCCAAGACGTTCATCACCTCCGGGGTTCGCGCCGACTTCGTCGTCACCGCGGTGCGCACCGGCGGCTCCGGAGCCGGTGGTGTCTCACTGCTCGTGATCGATAAGGGCACACCGGGATTCACGGTGTCACGCAAGCTCGAGAAGATGGGGTGGCGCGCGTCCGATACCGCGGAACTGTCCTTTGTCGACGCAAGGGTTCCCGTGGAGAATCTGGTCGGGGCAGAGAACAGCGGCTTCGCGCAGATCGCGCAGGCATTCGTCTCCGAGCGTGTCGCCCTCGCCGCGCAGGCGTATGCCAGCGCAGAGCGATGCCTGGAATTGACCCTCGAATGGTGCCGTGCCCGTGAGACGTTCGGCCGCCCACTGATCAGCCGCCAGGCTGTGCAGAACACCGTCACCGAGATGGCCCGCAAGATCGATGTGGCCAAGGTGTACACGCACTCGGTGATCGAGCGATACATGGCCGGTGACGGAGATCTGATCGCCGAGGTGTGCTTCGCCAAGAACACGGCCGTCGAAACCGGTGAATGGGTTGCCAACCAAGCGGTTCAGCTGTTCGGTGGCCTCGGCTACATGCAGGAAAGTGAAGTGGAGAGGCAGTACCGGGACATGCGAATTCTGGGAATCGGTGGCGGTACCACCGAAATCCTCACCGGCCTCGCAGCCAAGCGATTGGGGTATCAGTCATGAGTGTCATCCGGTCCACACTGGACACCAATTCCGAGGTGTACAAGACCGCAACCTCGACCATGAACACCAAGTTAGCCGAGATCGAGGTCGAGCACGCCAAGGCGCTGGCGGGCGGCGGTGAGAAGTACACCGAGCGGCACCACAAGCGGGGAAAGCTCTTGGCGCGTGAACGGATCGAACTTCTCCTCGATCAGGATTCACCGTTCCTCGAGGTGTGCCCCCTCGCCGCCTGGGGAAGCGATTTCCCGGTCGGCGCCAGCACCGTGGTCGGTATCGGCGTCGTCGAAGGCGTCGAATGCCTGATCGTCGCCAACGATCCCACCGTGCGCGGCGGCACCAGCAACCCATGGACGCTTCGTAAGGGTTTCCGCGCCAACGACATCGCCATGCAGAACCGCCTGCCGGTGATCTCCCTGGTCGAGTCCGGCGGCGCAGATTTGCCGACGCAGAAGGAGGTGTTCATCCCGGGTGGGCGTATGTTCCGCGACCTCACGCAGCTCTCCGCCGCCGGAATCCCCACCATCGCACTGGTCTTCGGCAACTCGACGGCCGGCGGCGCGTACATCCCCGGCATGTCCGACCACGTCGTGATGATCAAGGAACGCTCCAAGGTGTTTCTCGCGGGCCCGCCGCTGGTCAAGATGGCCACTGGTGAGGAATCCGACGACGAGGCACTCGGCGGCGCCGAAATGCACGCGCGCAAGTCCGGACTGGCCGACTACTTCGCCGCCGACGAGCAGGACGCGATCCGCATCGGGCGCTCGATCGTCAAGCGACTCAACTGGACCAAGAAGGGGCCGGCGCCTCGCGCCGAGATCATCGAACCGCTCGAGGATCCGGAAGAGTTGCTCGGCATCGTTCCCGCCGACCTGAAGATCCCTTTCGATCCGCGTGAGGTCATCGCTCGCATCGTCGACGGTTCCGACTTCGACGAGTTCAAGCCCCTCTACGGGTCGTCTCTCGTGACCGGCTGGGCGGAGCTGAACGGCTACCAGATCGGCATTCTGGCGAACGCCCGTGGAGTTCTCTTCAGTGAGGAATCCCAGAAGGCAACACAGTTCATCCAGCTGGCCAACCGCTCCAACACGCCGTTGCTGTTCCTGCACAACACCACCGGATACATGGTGGGCAAGGAATACGAGGAGGGCGGCATGATCAAGCACGGATCGATGATGATCAATGCGGTTGCCAACTCCAAGGTTCCGCACATCTCCATCCTGCTCGGAGCGTCGTACGGCGCTGGTCACTACGGCATGTGCGGGCGCGCGTTCGATCCGCGATTCCTCTTCGCCTGGCCCAGTTCCAAGTCCGCCGTCATGGGTGGTGCGCAGCTCGCCGGCGTCATCTCCATCGTGGGACGTGCTGCCGCCGAGGCACGTGGCCAGGTCTTCGACGAGCAAGCCGATGCGGGCATGCGCGCGATGATCGAGAACCAGATCGAGGCCGAGTCACTTCCGATGTTCTTGTCCGGGCGTCTCTACGACGACGGCGTCATCGATCCCCGAGACACCCGCACCGTGGTGGGAATGTGCCTGTCGGCCATTGCCACCGCCCCGATCGAAGGCACCGAGAACTTCGGCGTCTTCCGTATGTGAGGCACGCCGTGACAATCACTTCAGTACTGGTCGCCAATCGTGGCGAAATCGCCCGCCGTGTCTTTGCGACCTGCCGCAAGAACGGAATCGGCACGGTCGCGGTGTTTTCCGACGCAGATGCCGACAGCCCCCACGTCGCCGAAGCCGACGCCTCGGTTCGGCTGCCGGGTAACACACCTGCCGAGACGTACCTGCGGGGTGAGCTCATCATCGCCGCCGCCAAGGCTTCGGGCGCTGACGCGATTCATCCCGGCTATGGATTCCTCTCCGAGAACGCGGAGTTCGCGCGCAGCGTCATCGACGCGGGACTGACGTGGATCGGCCCGCCCGTCGAATCCATCGAGCTCATGGGATCGAAGGTCGAGTCCAAGAAGATCATGGACGCCGCCGGAGTTCCGGTGCTTTCCGAACTCGATCCCGCCGCGGTGACCGAAGCTCATCTGCCGGTGCTCATCAAGGCGTCGGCCGGCGGCGGTGGACGCGGAATGCGTGTCGTTCGTGAATTGTCCGCGCTGGACGGCGAACTGGAAGCGGCGCGGCGTGAGGCGCAGTCCGCCTTCGGTGACCCGACGGTCTTCTGCGAGCGCTACCTCGAGACCGGTCGGCACATCGAGGTTCAGGTCATGGCCGACCGACACGGCGGCGTGTGGGCGGTGGGGGAGCGCGAGTGCTCGATCCAGCGTCGGCACCAGAAGGTCGTCGAAGAGGCACCGTCGCCGCTCGTGCAACGCATCCCGGCGATGCGCGACAAGCTTTTCGACGCCTCGAGGCTCGCCGCCAATGCCATCGGCTACGAAGGTGCAGGAACCGTCGAGTTCCTCGCCGACGAAAAGGGCGACTTCTTCTTCCTCGAGATGAACACCCGTTTGCAGGTGGAGCACCCGGTCACCGAGTGCACCACCGGACTCGATCTGGTGGAGCTGCAATTGCAGGTCGCTTCGGGTGACGTGCTCCCAGGCGAGCAGCCGCAGATCCGTGGGCATTCCATCGAGGTGCGCCTGTACGCCGAAGATCCCGCGAAGAACTGGCAGCCGCAGAGCGGTACCGTTCACCACATCGAGTTGCCCGGTGACGTGGCAGAATTCAGTGTTCTGCGTGAGCAGGGTGTTCGCCTCGATTCGGGTGTCATCGACGGCAGTGTCGTCGGCGTCCATTACGACCCGATGCTGGCCAAGGTCATCTCCTACGCGCCGACGCGATCGGCAGCTGCGCGCCTGCTCGCATCGACGCTGGCGCGCACCAGGATTCACGGCTTGCGCACCAACCGCGACCTGCTCGTCAACGTCTTGGCCCACCCGGCCTTTATTGCCGGAGATACCGACACGGCCTTCTTCGAGACTCACGACCTCGAGAAGCTGTCAACGCCTCTGGCCGACACCGACGCCGAAAGGATCTCGGCGCTGGCGGCGGCACTTGCCGATGCCGCGCACAACCGGGCGTCGGCCCGCGTCATCGGCCGCTTGCCCAGCGGGTGGCGCAACCTCCCGTCGCAGCCGCAGAGCAAGAGTTACACCACTGCGTCGGGCGACTACGACGTCCGGTACTCCCTGAGTCGAAGTGGTGTGCTGAGTGCAGAAGGCTTCGACGACGTGAGCCTGGTCTCGGCAACTGCGACCCGGGTAGTGCTCGAGCAGAGCGGAGTTCGGCGTTCGTTCGACGTGGCTGCCTACGGGAGTGAGATTTTTGTCGACTCCTCGCTCGGACCCGTCGCGTTGACGGCAGCACCGCGCTTCGTGGATCCGTCGGCTGAAGTCGCTGCCGGTTCGTTGCTCGCTCCGATGCCGGGATCGGTTATCCGCCTCGGCGCCGCTCTCGGTGACACCGTCACCGCCGGCCAGCCGATTCTGTGGCTCGAGGCCATGAAGATGGAACACACCGTCACCGCGCCGACTGCCGGTGTCCTGGTGGAACTTCCGGTCGCAGTCGGCCAGCAGGTCGAGGTCGGATCGGTACTCGCACGTGTGGAAGAACCCGCTACAGAAGAGGAAGCATGATGAGTTTCATCGAAACCGAAGAGCAGAAGGAACTGCGGGCATCCGTTTCCAAACTGGGTGAGCGCTTCAACTACGTCGACTACGTGCTGCCCAAAGCGCGCAAGGGCGAGCCGCTCACCGAATTGTGGAACGAGGCAGGCAAACTCGGATTCCTGGGAGTCAACCTGCCGGAGGAATACGGCGGCGGCGGTGCCGGCATTTACGAACTCGCGCTGGTGCAGGAGGAATTGGCAGCGCAGGGTGCCGGTCTGCTCCTGGTTGTCGTCTCGCCGGCCATCTGCGGCACCATCATCGGCAAGTACGGCACTGCGGAGCAGAAGCAGCAGTGGCTACCCAGCCTCGCCGACGGCTCCAAGATCATGGCGTTCGGAATCACCGAGGCCGACGCAGGTTCCAACTCGCATCAGATCACGACGACTGCTCGTCGCGACGGCGAAGACTGGATCCTGAGCGGCAACAAGATCTACATCTCGGGCGTCGATCAAGCTGACGCGGTCCTCATCGTTGCGCGCACCGAGGATTCCAAGACCGGCAAGCTCAAGCCCGCTCTGTTCATCGTCCCCACGGATTCCCCCGGATTCGTGAAGACGCAGATGGAGATGGACATCATCGAACCGGACCACCAGTTCATCTTGTTCCTCGACGACGTGCGCCTGCCTGCCGACGCTCTGGTCGGCGAAGCTGATGCAGCTTTGATGCAGTTGTTCGCCGGCCTCAATCCGGAGCGCATTCTGGGTGCGTCGATGGCGATCGGTATGGGCCGTTACGCCCTCAACGCTGCGGTGAAGTTCGCGAACGAGCGAACGGTGTGGAAGACGCCGATCGGTGCGCACCAGGGTATTTCGCATCCTCTCGCGCAGGTGAAGATCGAGCTCGAACTCGCCAAGCTGATGATGCAGAAGGCCGCGGTGCTCTACGACAGCGGTGACGATTTCGGTGCTGCCGAGGCCGCGAACATGGCGAAGTACGCGGCCGCCGAGGCCAGCATCAAGGCACTCGATCAGGCGATCCAGACGCACGGTGGTGCTGGTTTGACGAAGGAATACGGACTGGCTGCCATGCTCGGCGCGGCACGTATCGCCCGCGTTGCCCCGGTCAGTCGCGAGATGATCCTCAACTTCGTTTCGCAGCATTCCCTCGGTCTGCCGCGGTCTTACTAGACGGTCCTACTGAAGAGGAGACTCATGACGGATCAGGACAAGCCATACGTGCGGTACGAAGTATCGGGCGGTGCTGCCACGATCACTCTCGACTCACCCCACAACCGCAACGCGATTTCGACGCGGTTGGTCACGGAGTTGCAGGCGGGGTTGACGTCGGCTGCGGCCGATCCAGCGGTTCGGGCGGTAGTGCTCACCCACACCGGTGGAACATTCTGTGCGGGAGCCGATCTCAGTGAGGCTTCGGGATCGTCCGCGTCACCGGAGGAAGCCGTCAAGGAGCGCGGCCGGGGGATGCTGACGCTCTTGCGCAGCATTCTCGAGCTTCCCAAGCCGGTGATCGGGCGCATCGACGGTCACGTCCGGGCCGGAGGCATGGGTCTTGTCGGGGCGTGCGACATCGTCGTCGCCGGACCGGCGAGCACCTTCGCGGTGACGGAATCACGATTGGGTTTGGCTGCATCCATCATTTCGCTCACGGTCCTGCCGAGGCTCGACCAGCGATCTGCGAGCCGCTATCTGCTCACCGGCGAGAAGTTCGGCCAGCACGAGGCCGAATCCATCGGACTCGTCACCTCCGCGTCGCAGGACACGGAGGAGTCGATCACCGAACTGCTCGGCACCTTGCGCCAATGTTCACCGCAGGGACTTGCCGAATCGAAGTGGATCACGACGCGTTCGGTCCTGGCCGGATTCGACCGGGACGGCGAGGAGATGATCGCGCAGTCGGCTCGGCTGTTTTCCTCTGACGAGGCTCGTGAGGGCATGATGTCTTTCTTGCAGAAGCGTCCAGCAGTCTGGGCGCAGTAGAACTGCGCACTGGACCACAGCGGTAGAAAGGATGGCGGCGCGATGACTCGAGAGCCCAAGCAGGACCGAAGTCGAGTCACGCGCTCCCACCTGCTCGAAGTGACGGTGGAGTGTCTCGCCGAACTCGGATGGAGCGCAACGACGATGAGCGTCGTCGCGCAGCGTGCCGGGGTGTCCAGAGGTGCGATGCAGCACCACTTCCCGACTCGTGAGGACCTCATCACCGCGGCGCTCGAGGTGATGTTCGACGCCCGGATGGATCAGGCGCGAAAGGAATCGACCGACCTTCCGGTGGGTGCCGGACGAACCGAAGCAATCATTTCGCGGCTGGTCGAGTACTACACCGGGACCCTCTTCAAGGCAGCACTGCAGGTGTGGACGGCCGCCGCCTCCGACCCCGACCTGCGTGCCCGCGTCCTGCCTCTCGAGGAACGGTTCGGGCGCATCGCGCACCGCATGGCCGTTGAGAGTCTGGGTGTCGACGACTCCGATCCGGTGACGCATCGCCTGGTACAGGCGACACTGGACCTCGCCCGAGGGCTAGGGTTGGCAGACGTACTCACCGACGACTCGCGCCGGCGCACCGAGGTGGTCAAACAGTGGGCGGCGCAATTGGATTCCACGCTGGTTCGGGTACCGGTCACGACCCCCTGAATCGGTAGCGGGGCGTGTGTCGGGGGCCACCGAGAAGTACAGTCGGCTCCATGGCCGCGCGCACTCTCACTTCGATCGGGACTTCGGTATTGGTCTCGGCTGCCGTGCTCTCGGCGGTGGTCGGCTGCAGCTCCGACGACGGGTCCGCCGACCGGCCGGGCGACGGCGCCAGTTCGCCGGCCCTCGCACCCACCGATCCCGGTCCGATGTTCGCCGAATGCGGCTCGGTGACCGACGAAGAAGTTGTCAACGCCTTCAATCTCGGCACTTTTGCGACGACGACGCGCAACGGCGTCGGTTGCCAGTGGGAGGTCGCCGGTTCGAATGGCCCGAGCGTAAGTTTCTCCTGGTACCGCGGAAGCCCGATCGGCCGCGAAAGGGCAGGGTCCGACCTTCTCGGACGTCCCGCCGACGACATCACGATCGGTGGTCACCAGGGCTTCATCGCGTCCACGGCGGGTTCGTTGTGCGAGTTGGGTATCGCGTTCGGCGGAGACTTCGTGCACTGGTCGATCACCTACGGCTTGCTGCCTCCGACCGCTGATCCGTGCACGGTTGCACGGGATCTGATGGAAAAAACAGTTTCGAGGGCACAGTGAGGTTCGAAGGCACACTGAAGAGCGCAAGGATCGGACTCGCCCTGGCGGGGTCGATTGTTCTACTCACGGGCTGCGGCTCGGTGGTCACCGGGACTCCCCGCGCGGAGGGCAGCTACCGCGGTAGTGACAGCCAGGAATTCGCGAACGTCCTCCAAGAATGCGAAGCGGTCACCGACGAGCAGATCGCCGGCGCCGTGGGTGCCGACGCCGTCGGGCGTGGGTTCTTCGGCGCTATCTGCCGCTGGGACGGCATCGGGGCCGCGGGTCCGATCAAGATCACCTTCAACTGGTTCGAGACGGGCACTCTCGATCACGAGCGCGCTGCTTTCGAACACCTGGGATACGTGGTGGCGAAGATCGACATCAACGGCAGTAGCGGGTTCCAGGTTCGCCAGCCGGCCGATCCGCAGAGTTGCGGGGTGAGCGCGAGCGCACCGGCCGGGGGAGTGTTCGGGTGGTGGGTCACCGAGCCGCAAGGCGGAGCGGATCCGTGCGAGGCGGCGGCGAAGCTCGGCGGGTTGACGTTGAACCGCAGCATCTGATCGCGACAGGTCCGGCTGCGTGGTTCGAGTATGCGACCAGAGTGTCTGGTCAGAGCATGAGGTCACTATCACCGTGGCCTCGCTTTGACCTTGTGGCGCGCCGACAGGTATCGTTATGGGTCGTGTCCGGCATGCCCGGGCCGATCTGTGTGCCTAGCTAGGTATTGCCGTGCGCGCGTTCGAGCAGATTTTGCTGATGAACGAGCATCCGGCTGCCTGTGTGGGGGTATGCGACACGCCCGACCTCGGGGGTGGTGCAAGGCGTGAAAGTGCTGAGTACAGACTCTGAGGTGGGTGAGGAGCAGCAGCTCTCTTGCTCCAACTGCTAGATCCCTAATTTCAGAACAGCCACGTTTTCGAACGGCCCGAGCTCGCTCGAGCAGTCTGTTCGTCACAAGAAAGCCGGTAAATGCCAACCATCAACCAGCTGGTCCGCAAGGGTCGCCGCGACAAGACCGCCAAGGTCAAGACGGCAGCTCTCAAGGGCAGCCCGCAGCGTCGTGGCGTGTGCACTCGCGTGTACACCACCACCCCCAAGAAGCCGAACTCCGCGCTCCGTAAGGTCGCACGTGTTCGCCTCACGACTTCGGTCGAGGTCACCGCGTACATCCCCGGCGAAGGTCACAACCTTCAGGAGCACTCCATGGTGCTCGTCCGTGGCGGTCGTGTGAAGGACCTCCCGGGTGTCCGTTACAAGATCATCCGCGGCTCCCTCGACACCCAGGGTGTCAAGGGTCGCAAGCAGGCACGCAGCCGCTACGGCGCCAAGAAGGAGAAGAGCTAATGCCACGTAAGGGCCCCGCTCCGAAGCGCCCGCTCATCAACGACCCGGTTTACGGTTCCCCGTTGGTGACGCAGCTCGTCAACAAGATCCTGCTGGACGGCAAGAAGTCCACCGCAGAGCGAATCGTGTACCAGGCTCTCGAGCAGGCACGCGAGAAGACCGGCACCGATCCGGTCGTCACCCTCAAGCGCGCCCTGGACAACGTCAAGCCTGCACTCGAGGTTCGTAGCCGCCGCGTCGGTGGCGCTACCTACCAGGTGCCGGTCGAGGTTCGTCCCGGTCGTTCCACCACGCTGGCACTGCGCTGGCTGGTCACCTTCTCGCGTGCACGTCGTGAGAAGACCATGGTCGAGCGTCTCGCCAACGAGCTCCTCGATGCCAGCAATGGCCTCGGTGCAGCTGTGAAGCGTCGCGAAGACACTCACAAGATGGCCGAAGCCAACAAGGCATTCGCCCACTACCGCTGGTGATGTAAAGCGTCGGAGCAACTGCCATCGGGTGGGGCTCCGACGCTTGTCGCCGTTGGCGACCTGATCATCTCGCCGGTTTCCGGACGCAGGTGGCCAGGTTCGCCTCGGCAGAGACATAATTGAAAGACCATGGCCTTGACGGTGGAACACACCGGATACGGCCGACACCCGAAAACCAAGCAACGAGCGGGGAAGAAACCTGTGGCACAGGAAGTGCTGACTGACCTGAACAAGGTCCGCAACATCGGCATCATGGCGCACATCGATGCCGGCAAGACCACCACCACCGAGCGCATCCTGTTCTACACCGGTGTCAATTACAAGATCGGTGAGACGCACGACGGTGCGTCGACGACGGACTGGATGGAGCAGGAGAAGGAACGCGGCATCACGATCACGTCTGCCGCCGTGACTTGCTTCTGGAACAACAACCAGATCAACATCATCGACACCCCCGGCCACGTCGACTTCACGGTCGAGGTGGAGCGGTCGCTGCGCGTGCTCGACGGCGCAGTTGCTGTCTTCGACGGTAAGGAAGGTGTCGAGCCGCAGTCCGAGCAGGTTTGGCGTCAGGCTGCCAAGTACGACGTTCCGCGCATCTGCTTCGTCAACAAGATGGACAAGATGGGCGCGGACTTCTACTTCACAGTCCAGACCATCATCGACCGTCTCGGCGCGAAGCCGCTCGTTCTCCAGCTGCCCATCGGCGCTGAGGACGACTTCGACGGCGTCGTCGACCTGGTCGAGATGCGCGCCATCACCTGGCGCGGCGTGGTTCCGACCGGTGCACTGCCGACCATCGAAGAGATCCCCGCGGATCTCGTCGAGAAGGCTGCAGAGTACCGCGAGAAGCTGCTCGAAACCGTTGCCGAGTCCGACGAAGCTCTCATGGAGAAGTACTTCGGCGGCGAAGAGCTCACGGTCGAGGAAATCAAGGGCGCCATCCGCAAGATGACGGTCGCTTCCGAGCTGTACCCGGTCATCTGTGGCTCCGCGTTCAAGAACAAGGGCGTTCAGCCCATGCTCGACGCAGTCATCGATTACCTGCCGAACCCGCTGGACATCGGCGAGGTCGTCGGCCACAAGCTCGGTGACGAAGAAGTAGAGATCACTCGCAAGCCGAGCAAGGAAGAGCCGTTCTCGGCTCTCGCCTTCAAGATCGCTGCTCACCCGTTCTTCGGCAAGCTGACCTTCGTCCGCGTGTACTCGGGTCGTATCGATCCGGGCGCTCAGGTGCTCAACGCAACCAAGGGCAAGAAGGAGCGCATCGGAAAGCTCTTCCAGATGCACGCCAACAAGGAGAACCCGGTAGACGAGGCCGTAGCCGGCCACATCTACGCGATGATCGGCCTCAAGGACACCACCACCGGTGACACCTTGTGCGATCAGGCGAGCCCCATCGTCCTCGAGTCGATGTCGTTCCCCGCACCGGTCATCCAGGTCTCCATCGAGCCCAAGACCAAGTCCGACCAGGAAAAGCTGGGCGTCGCGATCCAGAAGCTGGCCGAAGAGGATCCGACCTTCTCGGTCGAACTCGACGAAGAGACCGGCCAGACCGTCATCGGCGGTATGGGCGAGCTCCACCTCGACATCCTCGTCGACCGTATGCGTCGTGAGTTCAAGGTCGAGGCGAACGTCGGTAAGCCGCAGGTTGCGTACCGCGAGACCATCACCAAGAAGGTCGAGAAGCACGACTACACCCACAAGAAGCAGACGGGTGGCTCGGGCCAGTTCGCAAAGGTCATCATCGCTCTGGAGCCTTTCGTGGGCGAAGACGGTGCTACCTACGAGTTCGAGAACAAGGTCTCCGGCGGACGTATCCCGCGCGAGTACATCCCCTCCGTGGATGCCGGTGCGCAGGACGCGATGCAGTACGGTGTTCTCGCCGGCTACCCGCTCGTGAACCTGAAGCTGTCGCTGCTCGATGGTGCTTACCACGACGTCGACTCCTCGGAAATGGCGTTCAAGGTTGCCGGTTCGCAGGCACTGAAGGAAGCCGCCCGCAAGGCCGGCCCCGTCATTCTCGAGCCGCTCATGGCTGTCGAGGTCACAACGCCCGAGGAATACATGGGCGACGTGATCGGCGACCTCAACTCCCGCCGTGGCCAGATCCAGGCCATGGAGGAACGCAGTGGTGCCCGTGTCGTGAAGGCGCTGGTTCCGCTCTCGGAGATGTTCGGTTACATCGGTGACCTGCGGTCGAAGACCCAGGGCCGTGCGAACTTCTCCATGGTGTTCGATTCCTACGCAGAGGTTCCCGCGAACGTCTCGAAGGAAATCATCGCCAAGGCGACGGGCGAGTAAGCACAGCGAGCTCCCCAGCCCGCGCCGGCAAGCGACTTCGGTTTCTTCCGGCACGAAGCACGACCAAGTAACAACCAACCGCACTGCTGCATACGGCAAGCAACAACAGTCCAGGAGGACACAAAGTGGCGAAGGCGAAGTTCGAGCGGACGAAGCCGCACGTGAACATCGGCACCATTGGTCACGTCGACCACGGCAAGACCACGACGACGGCGGCCATCACCAAGGTTCTCGCGGATGCATTCCCCGACCTGAACGAGGCTTCGGCCTTCGATCAGATCGACAAGGCTCCCGAGGAAAAGGCTCGTGGCATCACGATCAACATCTCGCATGTTGAGTACCAGACGGAAAAGCGCCACTACGCGCACGTCGATGCACCGGGTCACGCCGACTACATCAAGAACATGATCACCGGCGCAGCTCAGATGGACGGCGCTATCCTCGTCGTCGCAGCTACCGATGGCCCGATGCCCCAGACGCGCGAGCATGTCCTGCTCGCTCGCCAGGTCGGCGTTCCTTACATCCTCGTCGCCCTGAACAAGGCCGACATGGTTGACGACGACGAGATCCTCGAGCTCGTCGAGATGGAGGTCCGCGAACTGCTGGCCGCTCAGGAATTCGACGAGGAAGCCCCCGTCATTCCGATCTCGGCACTCAAGGCACTCGAGGGTGACCCGAAGTGGACGCAGTCCATTCTCGACCTGATGGCTGCTGTCGACGAGTCCATCCCGGACCCGGTCCGCGAGACGGACAAGCCCTTCCTCATGCCTGTCGAGGATGTCTTCACGATCACCGGCCGTGGCACCGTTGTCACCGGTCGTATCGAGCGCGGCTCGGTCAACGTGAACGAGGAGGTGGAGATCGTCGGCATCAAGGAGACCTCCACCAAGACCACCGTCACGGGTATCGAAATGTTCCGCAAGCTGCTCGACTCGGGCCAGGCCGGCGACAACGTCGGACTGCTCGTTCGTGGCATCAAGCGCGAAGATGTCGAGCGTGGACAGGTTGTCGTCAAGCCGGGCACCACGACTCCCCACACGGAGTTCGAGGGCCAGGCATACATCCTGTCGAAGGACGAGGGCGGCCGCCACACCCCGTTCTTCAACAACTACCGCCCGCAGTTCTACTTCCGTACCACGGACGTTACGGGCGTCGTGACGCTGCCTGAGGGCACCGAGATGGTCATGCCCGGTGACAACACCGAGATGTCCGTCAAGCTCATCCAGCCTGTCGCCATGGACGAGGGCCTGCGCTTCGCAATTCGCGAAGGCGGCCGTACGGTCGGCGCCGGCAAGGTTGCCAAGATCATCAAGTGAGACTCTTGTCTCGCTAGCTGATTCACAGCACTAGAAAAGGCGCTCATTCCCTTCGGGGAGTGAGCGCCTTTTCTGTGTCTGTTTGTTTCTTACCTACTTGGTGGCTTCGACCCGGTCGAGATGCAACAGAACCTGCACCGCGACGGGTGAGCCGTCGAGGCTTCGCCTGGTTGCACCGGCGATGCGTTCGGCCGAAGCGGTGAATCCGGCGACGTCGATCGCCGGGTCTGCGGTGACGACAATCGACAGCGTCGGCAGGCCGCGATCGATCGTCGCTTTGCTTCTGGTGCTTCGCACGCCGCTCAGTTGGGCGAGTTCGGCAGCTACACCGTCGGCAACGGGTCCGAGGTCCACGCTGACGTCGGTACCGGATTCGTTGTGCCGCAATGTGACTGCGCTCGTTCGGCGCCGGCGAAGGTTCAGGTACAAAAGCCCGAAACCGGTGACGACGCAGAGAACAAAGGTGCCAGAGAGGACCCAGTGCCACCAAGGTTGCTCCGGAAGGCCGAAGAGGACTTCCCGATCAAGTCGTGACACCCAGGTTCGAATCAGAGAGGCACCCGCGTCCCACGCGATGGCGTATGCGCCGGCCGCGAGGAGTGCGATTCCGACAATGAGGACGATGGTCCGATCGACCGCGGAGATCCAACGGTTCACGAGGCGTCCTTTCGTCGGACTGCGGCTTCTCGTCGTGCGGCAGCTTCTCTCACGACCACCGAAAGTTGCAGTGGCTGCTGCAGTATCGCGAGGTGAGGCCGAACGGCTTCGTCGACGGCCGCGGCAAGTTGGGCGCGATCGCCACCGGTGGATTCGACGTGGACTTTGACGTGTTTGCGGTCCACGCTGGTGTGGGCCGAGCCGACGCCGGGAACGATCGCCGCGTGGCTACTGCACAGACGTGCGATGTCCGTCGGTCGCATCCATACCGTCGATGCGCTCGGGTTACCCAGTGGTACATGGGTTTTCGCGCGGCGTTTGATCGCAGACATGATCAGGACCACGCCCGCGACGACGGCAGCGATTGCCACCGGAAGCAGCCACGGTTGCCAGTGCAGGCGCGACGTCCATTCAACGGAATTTCGGATCCAGGGTGCCGATTCGAAAGTTCCACGGTTGATGAACCATTCGCGGGAGACCACGAACGCGAGTGCGAGTAGGCCGCACGCGATGACGACGGCGGAGACCGCGGCGGCCGGGTTCGCGGAGGGAACCCGCGGTGGAATCGGAGCCGAGAGCGCCTCCTGTGCAGGGCCTTCCGTGATCTCGGCGCCGGAAACGCAAGAATCGTCGGCGCCCTCGGTTGCCGCAATCATGACGTTCATGTCGTGGAGGGGCAGGCCGGTCAGCGACTCGACGCTGCGTCCGACTTCCGCTCGCACGCGCCCGGTCAGTTCGGTGACCGAACACGGCCAGGACACGGCGAGGAAGAGGTTGATGGCGACGGCGTCGCTGCCCATCGAGATGTCGGCTCGCGGAAGGTCGCGCCCGGTCAAGCGGGTCAAACCGCCGGACTGGCGGACCACTCCCGGGACGTTTACCGCTGCGGCCGTGGCGATCTTGGCCATCGCCCGGTCCTTGATGACCAGCGAACCGCGTAGGCCGGGATCGTCTGCCGCGCTCGAATCAACTGGCTCAGCCACGGCCACGGCTTCGAAGGATCGCGCCGAGATCGAGATGTCCGTCGCGGTGTGCTCCGATCGCCATACCGGCGGCGCCGAGCAGGACTGCGAAGACGAATCCGCTGAATCCACCCATGATTCCGGCGAGCGCGAGGAGCAGACCGACCAGCAGTCCGACGGTGGTGCTGTTCATGTCAGTTCCCTTCTCGAATGTTCGGTGCAATGTCGGTGACGCTGGAAGGCTCGGTGACTACATTCTCGGAGATATCCGGCAGGTACCCCGCTGTCGACAGGTCTCCGACGGTGACGTCGACCGGTACGTCGACCAACTGCGCCACCACAGTTCGGACACGTTCGGCGACGCTGCGAACGTCGGCCGGGTAGTGAACGGAAATGTGCACCGCACAGGAGTTTTCGTCGACGACGACGCCGGTGATTCGGCGTCCTGGGAGGTAGGTCCCCACCTCACCGAACTGTCCGCCGTGCAGATCTGCCACTTCCGGGATCGCAAGAACGGCGTCGGCGACAATCTCGGCCGCGTCGATCTCGCGGCCGGCGTCGGCGGTACTCACTGAACCCTCGGCTTGGCTTCCGGATCGGTACTGCCGCCGCTCTCGGCATCCTCGAAGAGCATGACGTCGAAGACGGTGATGTTGACCTCGGTGACCTCGAGACCCGTCATGCTTTCGACTGCGGCAATGACGTTTCGGCGGATCCCTACCGCCAGTTCGTGGAGTGCGACGCCGTACTCGGCGACGATTCCGATGTCGATGGCGGCTTGTTTCTCGCCCACCTCCACCGCCACGCCCTGGGCATGGTTGACGCGGGCGCCCGGTATGCGGTCGCGAAGTGCCCCCACCGCACGCGCTGTGCCCCCGCCGACGTCGTACACGCCGTTGATCTCGCGGGTCGCGATACCGGCGATCTTGGCGACCACGGCGTCGGCGATGATCGTCTTGCCCTGGGTGCTGACTAGTTCCGCGCCACCGTCGGCGCCGAATCGGACGCTGTTCTTTTCACTGGAATCGCTGGTCATGGGGGCTCCCTGCTCATGTGTCAGTGCGTGCGTCTGAAGTACTTACAACTGTAGTGACTGGTCGGTGGCCATGCGGGATGCACCACACCTACTCCGGCATTTCGTATGGCAGAGTCGGAGGCAAATAGTGACGGCGTTCATAGTGGGCGCTGCAAGTGACGTGGGTCGGACAGGGTGGTACGTGGTGACACGGATAGTGATCGTGGGTGCGGGTTTGTCGGGACTGCGGACCGTCGAGGAACTACGACGAGCGGGTTTCGACGGCAAGTTGACGCTCGCCGGTGGGGAAACGCATCTGCCTTACGACAGGCCTCCGTTGTCGAAGGAAGTGATCCGCGGTGACAAGGACGAGACAACGCTGCGCCCGGCCGAGTTCTACGTAGAGAACAAGGTGGACCTCAAGCTCGGTTCGCCGGCAACCTCGGTGGACACTGCTGCCAAGTCCGTGGCGTTCGCCGACGGATCCACCCTGGACTACGACGAGTTGATCATCGCGACCGGACTGACTCCGCGTCGGATCGCCGGCCTTCCGGAGCTGTCCGGAGTGCACGTTCTGCGCTCCATCGAGGAGGCGTTGGCCCTTCGCGCCGACTTGGCTCCCGGCAAGCGCGCGCTGATCGTCGGGGCCGGCTTCATCGGTTGTGAACTGGCCGCGAGCATGAAGTCTCACGGCGTCGACGTCGTCCTGCTCGAACCCCAACCGACACCGCTGGCATCGGTGCTGGGCCCTGTCGTCGGCGCTCTCGTCGAACGTCTACACCGGAACGAGGGCATCGACGTCCGCGTCGGCACCGGCTTGACCTCGCTGTCCGGTGAGGGAGCGGTTACGGCCGCGACCTTGAGCGACGGTTCGGAGATCCCGGTCGACGTGGTGGCGATCGGAGTCGGTTCGGTGCCTGTCACGGGATGGCTCGACGGTTCGGGGATCGAACTCGACAACGGAGTGCTCTGCGACGGCGTCGGCCGCACCAGCACCGAACACGTCTGGGCGGTCGGCGACGTCGCGTCCTGGCAGATCGGTGATCGACGCAAGCGTGTCGAACACTGGACCAATGCGGGGGACCAGGCCAAGATCCTGGCAGGTGCGATCACCGGCACGGGTGATCCGGATGCGCCGGCGCAGGTTCCGTACTTCTGGAGCGATCAGTACGACGTCAAGATCCAGGCTCTGGGGACCGTCGCACCCACGGACACCGTTCACATCGTCAAAGACGACGGCCGCAAGTTCGTCGCCTACTACGAGCGCGACGGTGTGTTGGCCGCTGTCGTCGGCGGAGGTAGCGCGGGAGCCGTGATGAAGATGCGTGCAAAGATCGCGGCCGGCACGCCCATCTCGGACGTGTTGGAGTCCACACCAGCCTGAACGGATGAGGCAGGTCCGGTTCCGAGACGATAGATTTGTGCGGTGATCGTTGCACTCATCGACTCGGGACTGGGCCTGCTCCCTACCTCTGCGTGGCTCAGACGCCTGCGCCCGGATCTCGATCTGGTGCTGTCCCTGGATCCGGACGGCGCCCCCTGGGGGCCCAAGCCAGAGCCGTGGGTCATCGACCGGGTCCTCGGTGCGGTGCGGCAGAGTCTCGATCGTGGAGCTCAGGTCATCGTCCTTCCTTGCAATACCGCCAGCGTCACAGCGCTGCCGCACGTCCGCGAACTCGTCGGACCGCAAGTGCCCGTCATCGGAACCGTGCCCGCGATCAAGCCCGCTGCCGCCGCGTGCGATTCGGTGGCGATCTGGGCGACCGCCGCTACAACTGCCAGCCGGTACCAAGCCGATCTGATCGAGCAGTTCGGCAACGGCGCCAAGGTCGTCGGGGTGCCGTGCCACGGCCTGGCCGATTCGATAGATCTCGGTGATCGCGCAGCCGCGCTTGCTGCCATCGATTCCGCGGTTGCCCGTACGCCGGACGACGTCAGCGGCGTTGTCCTCGGGTGCACCCACTACCCACTGCTCGCCGACGAAATCGCAGCGCGGTTACCGGCCGGCGTCACACTCTTCGACAGCGCGGAAGCCGTTGCACGACAGACTTTGCGGCGGATCGACGGGCTCGGCGCCGCGGGCGTGGGATCGGGAACCGTCGAGGTATTTGTGAGCGGGAGGCCGGGCGCGCTACCGCCCAGCGCCGAAGCCTTCGACGCCGGGCGGTTGTTGGGCGCGATCAAAGCCTGATCCAGCCTATATTCAGCCATTCATCAATGGGCAGCTACACCGCTCTGTCAATGGGCAGCTACGCCGCTCTGTCAATGGGCAGCTACGCCGCTCTGTCAATGGGCAGCTACGCCGCTCTGTCAATGGGCAGCTACGCCGCCGTGACCCCCGTGATGCATCCGCGCACTCATCACCGGCATCGCACTCACCGCGACCACAACTGTCAAGGCCCCGACCACCCAGGCTGTCCACGACGCACCGCGCAGAGCGTCGAAGTTCATGACCCAGGGTGAAATGAACATCAAGACGCCGAAAACGCCCATCGCGTAATCCGCCATGGCCAGGTCCGGACGTGCCATGTGCGCCAGACCCGACAGTGCAACCAGGACACCCAGGACGACGAGTGACCACATTGCCCGATCGGTGGTGTCGAGCCACATCGGCGAGAGAGCCGCAAAGACGCCGAGAACCACCGCGACGGCATCTTGCATTCGATTCCACGACTTCATGACGAGACCTCCAAAGACGAGAGTGTGTCCACCTGTAGTACACGCCCGCGGAAGATCGAGATCAACTCTCCGCCAATTGCATTCGCGTTGCAGTTAGGGTCGATACGGGGGCTCGAATATCAAGATTTGTGACCATTCGTCCGGATTACCACGAGCCCGCGCGGCGCGCTTGCCGCGATATGTCCCGAGAGTGCCATGAGGGTGAGGGTGGTGAATGCGATAGCGGCGGTGATCATGGGTGGTCCTTTCACTGACTGTCCTCGAGTGTCGTCTGCCGACCTGTGGCCGAGCCGGGCACACGGTGTGAGCACGCTGAGAATCGAAGAGTCAGCACGGGCGACCCGTGAGAAGGTTCTGGGGTGACGCAATCGAGTGCCCAGGACGTGATCGAGCAATTGGCCGATCTCGCGGATCCCGCAGATGCCGTCCACCTTCAGCGGTTCTTCAAGACGGGGCCGGGGGAGTACGGCGAGGGTGACGTCTTCATCGGAGTGCGAGTGCCGAAGACGCGTTCGGTGGTGAAGAAGCATGTGGGCCTCGCGTTGCCTCAGATACGCCTCCTTCTCGACAGCGACGTTCACGAGCACCGGTTGGCCGGGCTGCTGATCCTGGTCGCTCAATTCGAAAAAGTCAGTCGCCCAAAATTTTTCGACGACGAGAGTCGCACCCGCATCGCCGACTTCTATCTCACCGCTGTCGAGGACGGGAGGGTGAACAATTGGGATCTCGTGGATTCGTCCGCCGGACAGGTTCTCGGCGGCTGGCTGTACGACCGAGACCGCCGGCTGATCTTCGAGCTTTCCGATTCGGGTGACCTGTGGCGACGGCGGGTTGCGCTGTTGACGACGTACGGATTCATCACTCGCGGCGACGCGTCGACCACGCTCGAGCTTGCCGCGCAGGTGCTGGGTGATCGACGAGACCTGACCCAGAAAGCGATGGGGTGGATGCTGCGGGAGGTCGGCAAACGGGTGGATCGGGATCTGTTGACCGGGTTCCTCGAGGAGAATGCCGCAAACATGGGACGCACGGCGCTGAGCTACGCGTGTGAGCACTTGACCGCAGACGAGCGAGCGCACTTCCGAGCAGCCCGCTAGACGACTACCGCTCGGTAGGTTGTGGGACGATTCTCGGTATGCCCGCCACCCGTGTCGAGGCGTCTCGAATTGTGACGATCGGTTCACTGATCGCTGCCGGCGTCGCAGCTCTGTGTTATCTCGTGTACTCCGTTCGAGCCGTCGAACCCGTTGATTTTCTCGTTTACCGCTACGCCGCCCAGGCATTTGCCGCAGGCTCGAACATCTACGAGAGCAATCTTGTCGGCCCGTTGATCGTCGACGAGGGCATGCCGTTCACCTACACCCCGTTCGCGGTGATCTTCCTCTGGCCGACTGTTCTCTTTGACTGGTGGACTGCCTATCTGCTGTGGTCGGGGTTGTGCATCGCGGCCGTCGTGTGGACGGTCGCAAGGTTCACTCCCGCGCGCGTCCCGAAGCGGCCCCTGGTCATGGCGGCATTGGTCCTGGCCGTGTCGGTGACGCCCATCGTCAGTGCACACATCTCCTTCGGCCAGGTGAACCTGGTGCTGATGGTGCTCGTCCTGTTCGACGTGACCCGCCGGGAGGATTCGAGATTCGGCCGATGGATTCCGCGAGGACTTCTGATCGGCGTCGCGGCTGCGATCAAGCTGACGCCCGCTCTGTTCGTCGTCTACTTCGTCGTGACGAAGCAGTGGCGGCTCGCGATCTGGAGTTCGATCGGATTTGCCGCGTCAACGGCTGTCGCAGTACTGGTCGACCCGGCCGTCAGCTGGACCTTCTGGTCGGACGTCGTCTGGAATCTCAGTGATCGGGTGGACTTGAGCGGGCAGGCGATCGCGAGTGCCGGCAACAGTTCGCTGCAGGGTGGACTTGCGGCCCTGGGCGCCTGGACCGCGGCGCTGGCGATGCCGTTGACCGTGCTGTGCGCGGCGGCAACGCTCTGGGTCGCCCGAGATGTCTATCGCGTCGGGCGTGCGGTCGATGCGGCGTTGGTGATCGGATTGAGTGCGCCGATCCTGTCGCCGATCAGCTGGATACACCACTGGGTGTATCTCGTGCCCGCTGCAGTCACGGTTCTCTTTCGGCTTCGATCGCCCCTGCAGTTCGGTGCCGCAGCACTGGGGTTGGCGATCGTCTACTGCGGCCCGAGCATGGGGCAGGAATTCATCGAGACGTCGCCGCTCCTGCTGCCCTTGGGTTTGATCCTGCGGGAGGGCTTCCTGATCGTGACCGTGGTACTGATTCTTGCGCTGTGGCGGTTGCCCACAACGGCGCCGGAGTGGGTTTCGGAGTGTGGATCAGACGGCTCAGGAGATGACTCGGAACATGACAAAGCCCCCGATTCCGCAGGGAATCAGGGGCCGTCATGCGTGGAAGCAGGGCTTAGAACTCGATCTTCAGGTGATCGGTGATCGGCTTTGCCTGGCAACCGAGGATGTAACCGTTCGCCACGTCCTCGGCGTCGAGAATTTCGGAATTGTCCATCTGAACTTCGCCTTCGGTGACGGTGCAGGCACACGAGCCACACTCACCTTCCTGGCAGGAATACGGTACGTCGAGGCCCTTGGCGAGCATGATGTCGACGAGCGTCTGCTTGCGCGGCCAGACGAGGGTGTGGGTTTCACCGTCCAGTTCGACCTCGACAGTCGCGGCGTCGGCTGCTTCCTCGTCGGAGACCTCAGCTACCTCGACGTCACGGAACGGGTCGCCGGCGAGTGAATTGAAGACCTCGGCGTGAACCTGCGTGCGGGGCATGCCGGCCTCTGCCAGTGCCTTGTGGACGGCGTCCATGAAGGGGCCGGGGCCGCACATGAAGGCTTCGTACGAGACAAATGGCTTGGCCAGTGTCGCCAACTGTGAGACGGCGGGGAGTCCCTGCACGGTTTCGATCCAGTGGACCACGGTGAGGCGGCCGGGGTGTTGCGCCGCCAACTCGCGAAGTTCGGCGCCGAAGATGACGGACTTCTCGTCGCGGTTCGCGTAGATCAGCACGACATTGCCGCTGCCCTGCGTGAGGGCGGACTTGAGGATCGAGATCACCGGAGTGATCCCGCTGCCCGCACCGAAGAGCAGGAAGTCGTGATCGAGCGACTTGGGCGTGAAGACACCTGACGGCGGCAGCACTTCGATGGTGTCGCCGACCTGGAGCTTGTCGCACAGCCAGTTGGAGCCGTAGCCGTCGACGGTTCGCTTGACGGTCACTTTGGGGGCGTCGTCGGTGAAGGGCGAACTGGCCAGGGAGTAGCAGCGAGCGACCGAGCCGGTCTGATCGCTCGGGATGCGCAGGGTCAGGAATTGACCGGGCTTGTAGTCGAACTTGTCCTTCAGTTCTGCGGGAATTTCGAACACCAGCGACCGGGCGTCGGAAGTCTCTTCGATGACTCCGGACACGGTGAGTACCGCCGATCGCGAGCTGTGCGGTACCTCGACTGTCGTCATCGCGAAGCTAGTCCTCTCGTGAAGCTGGGTAAAGCGCAGGTCAGTGAAGTGCAACATCTAGAACGTGTTCTAGTTCAATGTTAGCAGTGATGAAAAGCTACTGGGGATCGTAGTCGCCGAGCAACACGTTCCCGATCAGCGGGAACCACCTCGGTCTGATCGGGCCGTCCTGGCAGTCCGGGGCGGGGCCGACCTGCCCGAACGGGCGGTTCGCGGGCGGCGTCCGGGCGGTTGAGCTGCCGAAGCCTGTGCACGGGCTGTTTGTCGGTACACAGTGGAAACCAGGTGAGACGCCGGTCACAAAGAATCGGCTCGAATCCCTCCCGCAGTCACATTCGTGCACATCCCCGAGGAGATACCGATGGCTATCGAGCTCAACCAGATCTGGGACTTTCCCATCAAGGAGTTCCACCCCTTCCCACGCGCCCTGATGGGTGTGGGCGCTCACGACATCATCGGTGTGGAAGCCAAGAACCTCGGCTTCAAGCGCACCCTTCTGATGACAACCGGTCTGCGCGGTTCGGGCATCATCGAGGAGCTGGTCGGCAAGATCGAGTACCAGGGTGTCGAGGTCGTGCTCTACGACAAGGTCGAGTCGAATCCCAAGGACTACAACGTCATGGAGGCCGCGGCTCTCTACCAGAAGGAGAAGTGCGACTCGATCATCTCGATCGGCGGTGGTTCGAGCCACGACGCCGCCAAGGGTGCTCGCGTCGTGATCGCACACGACGGTCGCAACATCAACGAGTTCGAGGGCTTCGCCAAGTCCACCAACAAGGAGAACCCGCCGCACATCGCCGTATCCACCACGGCCGGTACGGGTTCCGAGACGTCGTGGGCATACGTCATCACCGACACGTCGGACATGAACAACCCGCACAAGTGGGTCGGCTTCGACGAGGCGACCATCGTGACGTTGGCGATCGACGACCCGCTGCTCTACTACACCTGCCCTCAGCACTTCACCGCGTACTGCGGCTTCGACGTACTCGCGCACGGCAGTGAGCCTTTCGTGTCTCGTCTCGATTTCGCCCCCTCACTCGGTAACGCGATCTACTCGGTCGAGTTGGTCGCGAAGAACCTGCGCGAGGCTGTCTTCGAGCCGCGTAACCTCAAGGCCCGCGAGGGAATGATGAACGCGCAGTACATTGCCGGACAGGCCTTCAACTCCGGCGGACTCGGCATCGTTCACTCGATCTCGCACGCGGTCAGTGCCTTCTTCGACAGCCATCACGGTCTGAACAACGCCATCGCGTTGCCGCGTGTGTGGGAGTACAACCTGCCTTCGCGCTACGAGCGCTACGCCCAGTTGGCCGGTGCACTCGGTGTCGACACTCGTAACCTCACCACGGTTCAGGCTGCAGATGCTGCCGTCGAGGCGGCCATCCGTTTGGCCAAGGACGTCGGTATCCCCGACAACTTCGGTCAGGTTCGTACCGATTCGTACGCGAAGAACCAGATGAACACCAAGAAGTACGAGGGTCGTGGTGACGTCATCAAGGGTGACGAGAAGACTGTGCGCGCCATCTCCGAGCACATTCAGGACGACTGGTGCACCCCGGGTAACCCCCGTGAGGTCACTGTGGAGTCGATGATCCCGGTTGTCGATCACGCGATCAACAAGTCGTACTTCTAGCAGGGCCTCCGGCCCCGTGCGCGCTTAGGGAGTCCAGAGACTCCTCGAGCGCGCACAGGGGCTTGCCCCCCATGAAAGGTGTTCAATGTCCAATCGCACTTTCTCCACCGGCGTCGAAGTGAAAGATGCGCTGCGAGAGCAGGACTACATCGCGGACGACGAGTTTGCGGTAGTCGTTCATCTGGCGACGGCGCTGGGGCGTCCGCTCCTGCTCGAAGGGCCGGCCGGTGTCGGCAAGACGGAACTGGCGAAGTCTCTGGCTGCGATCGGGGGCCGCAAACTGGTGCGATTGCAGTGCTACGAAGGGCTGGACGACAATCGCGCCCTGTACGAATGGGACTACGCGAAGCAACTCCTGCACGTGCAGATGCTCCGCGACCGGATCAGCGATCAGGTTTCCGAGTTCGACAGCGTAGCCGAAGCGTCGAAGTTTCTGGCCGATCAGGATTTCGGTTTGTACTCCGAGAACTTCCTGTCCGTGCGGCCGCTGCTCGAAGCGATCCTCTCACCCGAACCGGTGGTGCTCCTGGTCGACGAGGTGGACCGCACCGAGGAATCGATGGAAGCGTTGCTACTGGAGATCCTTGCCGAACAGCAGATCACCATCCCCGAGGTCGGCACGTTCGTGGCCCGATCGCAGCCCTGGGTCATCTTGACGTCCAACGACACTCGCGAACTCTCGCCGGCTCTCAAACGGCGTTGTCTGCATTACCATCTCGGCTATCCGACGTCGGAGCGTGAACGCGAGATCGTCACGGCCCGAGCACCGGAGGTAGATGCGGCCACGGCCACGGAGGTTGTCGAATTGGCTCGCATCCTGCGTGATCTCCCGCTGCGCAAGAGCCCGTCCATCTCGGAGGTCATCGACGCGGCCAGAGCCGCAACAGTGCTCGCGGCCAGCGGATTCGACACCGCCTCCGACGCCAAGGTGCGCGACATCTTGCTGACGGCGTTGCTCAAGTACTCGTCCGACGTGACGCTGGCCAAGGAGCGATTCGACGGAAAGCTTCTCGAATCATCTTCGCGCGACGGTGGTGAACCGATCGAGCGAGCCACTGTGGCAAGCAAACCCGCCAACACGACGACGGCCGTGTTCCGGGGAACCGGCGGACGCGACCCCCATCAACAGGGAATCCGCGGCGGCAGCGGAATCCGTTCGACGCGATGACGACGCTCGGTGGCCTCGCCGTGTGGCAGCCGTCGTTTGTTCTCGACGTGGTGTCCGCGAGCTTCGGCCGATTGCTGAGGGCGGCCGGAGTTTCCGCGTCACCGGCCGAGGTCATCGAAGTTCGGCGTGTCCTCGCGATGGTGGGCGCCTCGGATCGCGAGACGTTGCGAGCGTGTCTCCGGGCAGTGTGCGCCAAGTACTCTCACGAGCAGGCCGGATTCGAGCGGGCGTTCGACGCGCTTTTCCGGCCGGCCGCAGGCAAAGCGCACGCCGAGCGGATGGCATCGCGAGCCGAGGTGGCGGACGGTCTGCCTACCGCGCTGGGGATCGACGAGGATCAAGAAGTTGGTCGGTACGCCGAGTACAACGAGCGTGCAGCCGAGGTAGGCGACTACTTCGACACTCCGGAGGCGGAGAAGGGCTTCAACCCGCACAAGGACGACGACGATGTGTCGATGACGTCGAGTGACGCCGAACTGTCGGTCGATACCGGTTCGGAGACCGGTCGACGCGGAGTCAGTTACACGGTCGACGTGGACCGTGCAGCCTCGGCGGTGGTCGGTGATCTCAGTACCAGTGTTGCTGCAGCAGTAGTCGGTTCGTTGTCGTGGGACGATCCGACGTCGATCCTGGCCTGGCTGGACGCCTACGACCCGAGCAAGGCGTACGCGGACGTCTCCGACGACGGGCCGTTGACGCAGGCGCAATTGAATCGGCTCGTCGAGGCAGTCGAAGCGTTTGTGCAAGCGCTCTCGGCCGCAGCGCTCGCCGAATCCGCTCCCGATGCGCCGGACAGCGAATCTGCTGCCGGTGCAACGCACAACGACATCGAACTCGCGTGCCACGAGGTGCTTCGGCGGATGAGAGGTCCGTCCAGGCCGCACCCCCGTGAGCGCTCTCGTGGGCATCTCGACATGCGCCGCACGGTCCGTTCGAGCCTGCGTACCGACGGAATACCCTTCCATCTGGTCGTGAAAGCTCCTCGCCCCGATCGTGTTCGGCTGCTTCTGATCGTAGACGTGTCATTGTCCGTGCGCCCCATCACCGCGTTCACTCTGCGGTTGGCTCAGGCAATGCATCGGCGGGCAGATCGTTGCGAAGTACTCGCATTCGTCGATCGTCCGGTCGACGTGACCGACACACTTCTCGCCAGTAGTGGTGACGGTGCACTGGCCGCGGTGCTCGCGCACCCGGGCCTGGATCTGGAAGCCAGCAGCGACTACGGGCGGGTGCTCACAGAATTGTTGGACGAGCACGGAAACACCTTGAACTCGCGGACTTCCGTCATCATCGTGGGTGACGGTCGATGCAACGGCTTGCCCCCGCAGGTGGACAAGCTGGAAGAGATACGACGCAAGGTCCACCGTCTGGCTTGGATCACGCCGGAACCACAGCGTTACTGGAACCAGGCGTCGTGCGCGATGCCGGAGTATTCGGAGATCTGCGACGAGGTGGTTGTTGCCCGAGATGCCGCGCAACTGATGGCCAAAGCAGCCGAACTGGGGCACGCACTTCGCTGATGTCACTGCAATTCACCGATGTCACTGCGCGATCCGTCGTGAACTAGTTTGATCTCATGACCGAAATCAGGGGATCGATCTGGCGACCGATCGCGGCGCTGACAGTGCTCGGAGCCGTATGTGGGCTAGTCGCGCTCGGCGTGTTTCAGTGGTGGTGGAAGTCGTTGGCGTCACCGCATATTCTCACCGACGGATCCTATCGGGATTCATTTTCCGAACCGACATTCACCGGACCCATATTCATGGACCTCTTTCCGGCTGAACCTGCCCCGTGGTTGTACTCGGGATTGGTTCTCGGACCGACAGTGGTTGGCTTGCTCGGCGGGATCGTGTTCGTGGTGTTCGTCAGGTGTAATCGCGCGCAGAACCGCGCGATTACACCTGACGAATCATCAGAGCGCTAGCAACGCTCGCGTGCCCAGGCGAGGGTCCGCCAACGGACGTAGCGCCAATCGCAGCAGGACCAAGGCGTTGTCGTCGCCGGCGATCCTGTTGACTTTCAACGTATTGCACTCGACGCACTGGTGAACGAGCATCCATTCACCGTCTTGCCGTACCGACAGGGACAGCGCCGCCATTGCGCCTCTGCACTGTTGTGCTCGGTCGCCGGGAATACGTCCATCGACGTGTCGGCTTGCAAGACAGTTCGGGCAGTGGTTCCGATGGGAGGTACCCGGGGCCGCGGTGGGGATATCCAAACGGCATGTGAGACAACGGAAACTTGATCCTGGCTCGCCGCCGATTCCGTGCAGTACGTGCTTGGTGCGTTGCGGTGCCCGCCGCGAGCGGGTGCTGGGATTCCTACGTGGCATCTGCGTTCCCACCCCTCACAAGTCGCCGAAGGCTTCGAGCGGGAAGGGCGGTTGCGCGAGTGGCCGCACTGCCATCCTCATCAACAACAACTGGTTGTCGTCTCGGCTGACGGGGTTGGAGGTGAGTTCGAAGCATTGTGCGCAGCGGTGGATGATCATCCAATCGCCACTACGCAGCACCGCGATGGAAATGGGGGCCATCTGCATTCCGCAGTCTGACGTCCCACCTTCCACCTGCTCGAACAGGTGTCGGGAATGCAGGCAACTGGGGCAATGGTTTCGGCGATCGCCGTCGGGGCCGTGCGTTATGACGGTGAGCCCGCACTGAACGCAGGAGAAGGTGTCGGTTTTCGAGATGGAATTGTGTGATCGAGGCACTGGAGAACTCCTAGCTGAGTGAACAAAGCAGGTAGGAGCAGGCCGAGGGGGCCTCGCGGCTGTCAGTCCGTCGTGTGGAATCAGGTTCCGCGGATCAGCATGTGATCTCGAGGATTGCGGACAGAGCAGGGGCGAGAGGCGCGCTCGGCACGGGCTGGGTCATAAACACCTTCTGGATCGGTACTACCGGCCTCTCTGGCCGAACCCGAAAGTACAACGGGACCTGGTCGCCGCGCCATCCATTTTCCCGAGACGCCTTACCTGCCCGAACGGGTAGGTAAGCGCCTCTCCTTCGGTGGGTGTGCCCCGACTGCTGTCCGCGTAGGCTCGGGGCCAGCGATTGTAAGGTGGATCACACCAGTTTGTGCACGTGGGAGTTGATGCGCTGAGAGCGACGGATGCGAAATCCCGACCGGAGATCTCAGAGCAGCGAGAGGAGAGTGGGGTCGTGTCCGTGGCATATCCGGATGCTGTGAACCACGGTGTTCATCGCCGCGGTACTGCTGCTCGACTGGTCAAATTTCACGCCCCCGAGATCGTCTTCGGCATCGGTTCCCTGGTCGAGGTAGCACACGCGACTCTGAGGTTCGGCGGGTTCCGACCGTTCCTGGTGACCGATCCCGGTCTGATCGACGCCGGATGGGTCAGCGAACTCGAAGGCCATCTCACCGAGCAGGGGTTGACCGCGACGGTGTGGTCAGGGCTGACGCCCAACCCCAAGGACTTCGAGATCGCGGCCGGATTCGAGGTGTACCAGGAAGGCGAGTGCGACGTCATCATCGCGCTCGGCGGCGGTTCCGTCATCGACGCGGCAAAAGGTGTTGCCGTCCTCGCTGCCAACGGCGGCAACATACTCGACTACGAGGGTGTCGATCAGGCGACAAAACCGATCCCGCCGTTGGTGATGGTTCCCACCACGTCCGGCACCGGCGCGGACGTGTCGCAGTTCTGCATCGTCACGGACACGACCCGCGGCACCAAGATCACCATCATCGGCCGGGCTCTGGTCCCCGATGTCACGGTCATCGATCCGCGGTTGCTCACGACGATGCCCGAGTGGCTCAACGCTGCAACGGGATTGGATGCACTGACGCACGGTATCGAGGCCTTCGTCTCGCTGGCGCACAATCCGTTGACCGATCATCACGCGCTCCGCGCTGTCGGGCTGGTGACCGAGAATCTGGTGCACACGATCCAGGACCCGATGGAGATGGAAGCGCGGTCGGTGATGGCGCAGGCGAGCCTCGAGGCCGGGTTGGCGTTCACCAACGCGATACTCGGCGCCGCGCACGCGATGAGCCATCAGGTGGGCGGCATGCTCGACCTGCCGCACGGCGTCATCAACGGAATTCTGTTGCCCCACGTCATCCGGTTCAATTCCACGACGGACGCTGCCCCCTTTGTTGCCATCGCCGCGGCACTGAGTCTTCCCGAGCAGCACGGCACCCCGGAGGAAGCAGCGCTGGCGGTGGCCGATCGGGTCGAACGGCTCGCGCGTGAGGTCGGCGTGCCGAAGGGACTGGGGGAGTTGGGTGTTCGAGAGGAAGATCTGAGTAGGCTCGCCAGCTTCGCTTTGCTCGACGCCTGCATGTCCACCAATCCCCGGGAAGCGACGCAGGAGCAGATGGTGGCGTTGTTCAGAGGTGCCTTGTGAAGATGGACGCTGTGAAGTGGTGGAGGCGATGACCGCGGACCTGTCCAGGCTCACCGGATTACGGTCGGGTAAGAGTTCGTTCTACCCGCAGTATCGCGGTGCGGCCGAGCGCCTCGAGCGCGTCGTACATGCGCTGGAATTGATCTCGCGGGCTTTGGTGCGCACCGTCGAGGGCCCGGAAACCCTGGTCTGTGCGGTCGCGGAAGCTGCCCGCGCTCATCTGAGTGCCAACTGGATAGTCTTCGCCTTGGCCGATGGAACCTTGCCTGACGCCGGGCCCCGGCGATTGGTCCTCGGTCCGGATGCGACGCCGTTCCTGGTCGACAATGTGGAGGGGCCACCGCTTCCGGAGGATGTCGTCGAATGCCTCGACGACATCCGTTACGGCAGAATCGAATCCAACTCGGTGATCGACGCTCACTACGCGTTTGTGCCGATCGTGCTCGGCGGTGGTGTGGTCGGCGCCTTTGCGGCCTGGACGCCGGCCAACCGGACGCTCGATACGACGGACGGGGCCGTGCTCAGCATTCTGGCCAGCCAGACTGCTGTGGCCCTGCAGAATTCGGCGCTCTATCAGCGCGGACAGTTACTGCTCGAACGTGCTGAAGATGCGTACGCGGAGGCCAATCGCACTGCGGCCGATCTTGCGGTGCGCAACAGCGAATTGGAGTCCACTCAGCGTCAGTTGGGAGTGGCGCACCGGCATCAGGTGGTCGACGACGAACGTCACCGGATCGCCCGCGAACTTCACGACAGTGTGACGCAAGCGGTGTTGTCGGCCGGCATGCAGATCGAGGTCTGCCGCAGCGACATCCCGGACGCGGAGCGCAGTGAAAGACTAGACCTGGCAAAGGATTTGACCAGGCGGGCAGTCGAGCAGCTTCGTTCTGCGATTTACGCTCTCAATCATTCCTCGGACGCGGACAGGACGTCGCTGCCCGAGATGCTCGAGCAGCTCGGCGTGGTTCACATGCCCGACGAGTTGGCGGTCAGCGTTCGCGTCGGCGGTACCCCGACAGAACTTCCGGGCGATGCCGAACACGCTCTTTTGCGGATCGCTGGGGAGGCCCTGTTCAACGCAGCGGTCCATGCTCACGCGAATCGGGCGGTACTCCGTCTGACCTATCGGGCGGACTCGGTGTTGCTGTCCGTCTCCGACGACGGTGATGGTGACCCCGCCCGGATGCGGCTGATTCTCAAACTCGCAGCCACCAACGATCTCGACGGCCGCCATCGCGGTCTCGCGAACATGCAGGCGCGAACCTTGGAGTTGGGTGGCGCGCTGGAAGTGCGACGGGCTCGGATCGGTGGGATTCAGATTCTCGTGCGACTACCACTGCCGTTCGACTCGGGCATGGAAAACCTTTGCTCTACAACTGAAATCGAGAGCGAGGAATCATGACCACTGCGCGCCCCGTCGTCACCCGTGGAGTGTCGCCGGTTCAAAGTTCGGTTCGCATAGTCCTGGTCGACGACCACGCGATACTTCGGCAAGGGCTCCGCTCGGTGCTCGAGCGCGAAAGCGACCTCGAGATCGTGGGGGAGGCGTCGTCCCTCGCCGAGGCGCTTGCCGTCGTCGACAAGGTCGGGCCGGACATCGTCCTGATGGATCTCAAACTCTCCGCAAGCTCCGACTACGAGGGGCTGACCCTCTGTGGCCAATTGTCGTCAGCGCATCCTGGGCTCGGACTGTTGGTTCTCACCACCTTTCTCGATGATCAACTGGTAGTGCGAGCGGTGCACGCAGGTGCTCGCGGCTATGTGGTCAAAGACGTCGACACCACCGAGCTGGTGCGGGCGATCAGAGCGGTCTCGCGAGGCGAGAGTGCGTTCGATTCTCGCAGCGCATCGGCTGTCGTCCGTTCGCTCAACGGACAGTCGGCAACCAAGGAACGATTGACCGATCGCGAGCTAGAGGTACTGAGGCTTCTCGCAAACGGCTTGTCCAACATCAAGATCGGTGAGCGATTGTTCATCTCACCGACCACTGTCAAGTTTCACGTCAGCAACATCATGCGCAAACTCGAGGTGAGCCGGCGAGCGGAAGCCGTCTACGCCGCGAGTAAGCAAGGTCTGATCTAGCTTCGGTCGGAGACCGTCCAGGCGCGTAGTGCCTGATGCTGGACGAGGAGAACACTCGATCGAGTCGTGCGGAGAGTCGACGCGGTCATGTCGGCAGTCAGACCGACCGCGATTCGAAGTACCAGAACCTCACGTTGGTCGTCGGTCAGGCAACGGGGGCGTTTGAATCGCCCGTTGATGTTGTGTGACTGGGGAATTGCCGCAATCCGTTGCGATGCCAAATCGTACGCAAATGTCTCGATCCGTGTGTCGGCCGAGATCGTGCCGGACATTCGTGTGACGACGTCCAGGGTGCATTGGTGGGCGAGATCGTCGGCGAACGCTGCGACAGACGTTCCGAGAAGTCTGGCGCGATAGTAGAGAACGACGTGAGGGTGCAACCGGGCCAGGAGTTTCGAGAGTGCATGGTGATCGCCGGCGAATGCCTCGGCGGCGGTGCGATTCAACGAAATCGATCGTTCACAGGTTTCGGGTGAAGCGGTGTGTGCGAGGGGCGGAGTCGGTGAAGTGTTCGCGCCCCTGATCGACAGCTTCATCAACAACTCCTCGGGTACACCGCACCTGACCATGCTGGACCGAGAATTGAGGTACCCCGCCGAATTTGCGGGTAAACCCGAAGTTACCTGCCAGGTGTCCGGTCTTTTCGCCGGGAGCGCCAGTCCGCGAGCATGCGCGGCATTTCCGCGGCCATGAAGTCGAAGAAGTCGCGCAGATCAGCCATCCGATCGCCGGCCGTGGTTCCTTCGCCGAGGACTCGAATTCCCTCGTCCGCAACTGCCGAGACCTGATAAAGGGAGGACTGTTTCGTGACAAACGCGTCGGCCCACATCTCGACGCTGACGCAGTAGTGCTGACGCCTCGACCCGGGGACGGCCACACGCTCGATCAACCCGACTTGCTGGAGGTATCGGACGGCTCCGGAGATGGCGGCGGGGCTCACTCCCAACCGAGATCCGAGATCTCCCGGTGTGGACGAGGGCGTCTCGCTGGTCATCAGCGCGGCCCAGACGCGTGCGGGCATCGGCGGAAAACCCATGTCGCTCAGCACGAGTGAGAGTCGCTCGACATAGTGTCGGCTCTCGTCCGGGACGACGGTATGGCTGGTGTCGGTCATCGGAACCTTTCGATCTTTCCTTCTTTTCTATCTTCACACATTTGTGAAATCGGCGTACGGTCAAATTCATGGGTGCGGCAATTTCAGTGAAAAGCCTCGTCAAGACCTTCGGTACCACCCGCGCGCTGGACGGCCTCGATCTCGACGTCTCGACGGGTGAAGTACACGGATTCCTGGGGCCGAACGGCTCCGGAAAGTCCACCACTATTCGTGTGCTTCTCGGCCTGCTCCGCTCCGATTCCGGGGACGCAACCGTCCTCGGCGGCGATCCGTGGCGAGACGCCGTGACTTTGCATCGACGGCTCGCGTACGTACCCGGCGACGTGAATCTGTGGCCCAACCTCACCGGCGGGGAGGCTGTCGACCTGTTGGCCGGTCTGCGCGGTGGTCTGGACCGAAAGCGGCGCAGCGAGTTGCTCGAGCGCTTCGAGCTGGACCCGACCAAGAAGGCGCGTACGTACTCGAAAGGTAACCGGCAGAAGGTTGCACTCGTTGCTGCCTTTTCGTCGGACGTCGACCTTTACGTCCTCGACGAACCGACATCAGGACTCGACCCCTTGATGGAAGCGGTATTTCAGGACTGCGTCGAGGAAGTGGCTCACGCCGGGAAGACGGTTCTGCTGTCGAGCCATATCCTGGCCGAGGTAGAGGCATTGTGCGATCGCGTGAGCATCATCCGCGACGGGCGGACGGTGGAAGAGGGAACACTCTCCGAACTCAGGCATCTCACCCGCACATCCGTCTCGGCGGAGACGGTGCGCCCGATCGGTGGACTCGACGGACTCGGCGGTGTCCACGACGCGGTAATCGACGGTAACCACTTCACCTGCGAAGTCGACAGCGCACAACTCGGGCCACTCATGACGTACTTGGTCGGCTTCGGGATCGTGGCGCTCACTTCCACTCCGCCAACGCTCGAAGAACTCTTCTTGCGGCACTACGGTGACGAGCGGGCCAGGGAGACTTCGGTCCACCTGCGGGCCGAGACCGGAGTATTGCCATGACCGTCGTTGCCGAAGCCGCTCCACCGGTACCGGCGTCGGCAAGTCAGTTCACCGGCACGCGCCGACTGGTTCGGTTGGCTTTGCGACGGGACCGGATCCAGCTTTCCGTGTGGGTCGTCTCGATCGTGCTGTTCATGCTGCTTGTCGTCGCCAGTGTGACCGGGCTGTACACGACACCCGAGGAATTGCGAAACATCGCAGTCAGTTCCGCGGTATCGCCGGTGGCGCTGGCAACCAACGGAATCGTGTCCGGCGATTCGCAGGGCGCGATAGTCGCCAGTCAGTCGGTGCTCGTGTTCGCGTTGGTGGCGGCATTGATGAGTACCCTTGCGGTGGTTCGCCATACGCGACAAAACGAGGAGACCGGCCGTGCCGAGATGATCGGTGCGGCGGTGGTAGGTCGGCGAGCGCTCCTGACCTCCGCGTTGATTGTCACGGTCGGTGCGAATGTGGTTCTGGCACTGGGAATTGCACTGGGATCGATCGCCGTCGGCCTGCCGGTCGGCGGTTCGCTCGCACTGGGCGCGTCGATCGGCGGTACCGGAATCGCGTTTGCCGGAGTGGCGGCAGTGACGGCGCAGATCACCGACGGCGCTCGTACGGCCAACGGGTTGGCGGGCGCCGCGATCGGTGTCGCCTTCATGCTGCGCGCGATCGGTGACGTCAACAGTACGGTCGTCGACGACGGAACTCGCGTGGTGAGCGGTTGGTTGTCGTGGCTCTCACCGATCGGGTGGGCACAACAGATCCGACCTTTCGACGACGACGCCTGGTGGATCCTGTTGTTGTTGATCGGATTTGCGTCTGTGCACGTCGTGGTGGCGTTTGTTCTCATCGGCCATCGTGATCAGGGAGCGGGACTCGTTCAGCCCCGACCCGGCCCGCCGGCCGCGGCATCGTGGCTGCCGTCGGCTTGGGGCCTGGCGTGGCGCATGCAGCGAATGACGATGTTCTGGTGGATCTTTGCCGTCGTCATACTCGGATTCGCGTACGGTGCTGTGGGCAACGAGATCGACGCGATGGTGGGATCGTCGCAGCAGACCGCAGAGATGTTCGAGAAACTCGGTGGCGGCGGTACGGATCTGGTGGACTCCTACTTGGCCACCGCTCTCGGTCTCACGTCGATAGTCATCGCGGCATATTCGGTCCAGAGTCTTCTCCGTATGCGGGGCGAGGAAACCTCGGGACGGCTCGAACCGTTGCTGGCAACCTCGCTGTCGCGGCGGAAGTGGATGCTGTCCCACTTGGGGGTGGTTGTCGGCGGCGTGATCCTCGCGCACGTCTTGATGGGTGCGTTCACCGGATTCGCCTTCGGGCTCGTCACGGATGACATCGGCGGCAACATATTTCGGATGACCGGCGCGGCGTTGGCGTATCTGCCTGCGGTGCTTGTCGTCGTGGGGTTGGTGTCGTTGGCTTTCGGACTGTTTCCGACGTATGCGTCGTCCCTCTCCTGGGGGATCTTGGCGGCATGCATCGTGCTCGGGCAACTCGGTACGTTGCTGAAACTTCCGCAGATAGTGCTGGATCTGTCGCCGTTCACCCACGTGCCGGGTGCCCCTGCCGAGCCGGTGACAGTTCTACCAATTCTGGCAATGATCGTTGTGGCAGTAGTGCTTTCGACAGCATCGCTTGTTGCGTTCCGTCGTCGCGACCTCCAGGTGTAGTCGAGCTGCACTCAATTGGGAGTTCAACGCAGAATTCGACGAAGCTGGCGAGCCCGAGCAGCAAGCCGTCCGGTCGAGTCGAATAGTTCGGATTCGTCAACACAGAGAGTGTCTGTCGCCCAGGCAGTCCCGTGGCGCAGGCGATACCACGGTGACAGCGTTCGGGGATCTGCCGTGAGGTGCTCCGGTGTGAAATGCGCGGTGAACTCGATGGTCGGTATGGCCACGGGCATCGTCAGTGTCGCGAACAGTCCGGGCGGAAGCGCATCGAGAAGGACCGCGGCACGCTCTTGGGCCTTGAAATCGAGGTCTGTGAGCAGGCGGATCCAAACGTCGAATTCGGGGGAGTCACCACCGGCGAACGGCCTCGCCGAATTGATCGGCCGAATGTCGAGGTGCTGGGCGAACGGCACAAAATCCACCGGGATCTCCAGTGGCGGCAGGGTTGACGGGTCGGCCGAACTCGGCTCGACTCCGGGGGCGGACAGCGTCGTGACTCCTGTGTCGCGGGCTAACCGAACAAGGGCGGATCCTGCACCGGTCAGCGTGACGTGGCAACTGACGGTCCGCCCGCCCCGCATCTCGCCGACAGTCAATTCGGCCGGCCCCGGAGGGACGGGGCGGTCCAGGTGTGCCGTGACTGCCAGCGGTTCGGCTCCGGACGCGTCGGCGGCGACTCGCAGCATCCGTGCTACGGCAAGTCCGCCCTGAATGCCGTCGAAACTCCGCCAGCTGGAGTCGAATTCGGTGTGATGACGCGCTGCGTCGGTCGGCGACGTGGCCGTCACGGATGCCTGACTAGTAATTGCCATAGTCAGCAGATTAGATGCTGACTATGGCAATGGCAAGCCAGGGTCTATTCGGGAGTGCTGGACGACCCACCGAAGAGCATGTAGATGAGGATCTGAAGAATGCCGAGAGGATTGATCTCGCCGAGGCTGCTCATGTGTGAGGAACTCCTGATTGCGGGGATGGGTAGTGTTGCGTCGCAACGTCACTGAAAGTACGGCAATTCAGACAATGCGGTGCGGAATTTACCGATAATTCACTGTCCGCGAGTCGGGCGGCAGTGCAGGTAAGCGTCGGTGACGACGTCGAGAACGCGATTGCCGTGCGCATCGACCAGTTTTGCCGTGATGGTGACCAATCCTCGCGCGCGATTGTCGAACACGACGTTGTCGACGGTGACCTTTCCGCTCAGGGTGTCACCGGGGCGAAGTGGACGGAGGAAGCTCACGTCGCGCATGGTCTTTCCGGCGATCACGTTCCACTGGTCGTAGAGACTGTCGACCACCAACTTCTGGCAGATCGACAGGGTGTGCAGCCCGCTGGCGATCAACCCGCCGAAGACTCCGGACCCGGCGGCTTCCTTGTCGATGTGAAACCACTGGGGATCCCACTGGGTTGCGAACTCGACGATCTCCTCTTCGGTCACCGAATACGAGCCCAATGGGATCACTTGGCCGATCTCGAGATCTTCGGCGAACACTGTGCGTTTGTGAAGGGCGGCCGAATCGTTCATGTCTGTGTGAATCTCCTGCGTGTTCCGGGTGTACTCGGAACATACTCCGGCAGTGTGTTCGAGTCGGTCTCCGGTGTCGTCGGGTAATCCAGGGTCACTAGAATCGTCACATGGTTGACGACGCGAAGATCGAGCCCAGGGCGTTGGCAGGAACGTGGCACTTCGAGCGCGACATCGTCGACCGCCTTTCCGGTTCCACCAAGCATGTCTCCGGAGAGACCACTATCTCCGACGCCGGTGACGGTCGGATGCGCTGGTACGAGAGTGGAACTCTGCGTGACGGCGATCTGGAACTGCCAGTGTTCCGGACTTTGTTCATCGCCGAGCATGGCCTCGGGTGGGCTGTGACATTCGAGGACGGCAGAGAGTTTCACGACTGGGCACCGGGGGAGGAAGTCGAGCACCTGTGCGGTGCCGATACCTACCGCGGGCGAATCGACGTCACTGCCGGCGATCGATCGGCCTGGACTGTCGTCTGGACCGTGACGGGGCCGAGCAAGGACTACACGATGACCACGCATCTCACCCGGCCCTGATCACAGCGTTCGCCAGTTATTCGACGCCGATCGTCACCTCGGTGGACTTCACGAATACCGTTGCAGCTTGGCCTGGTTCAAGGTCGAGATCCAGCGCGGCATCGCGGGTGATCGACGAAGTCACGATCTGGTTCCCGCCGTCCAATTTCACCTTGACTGTTGCCATGACGGTGCCGAGGTTGACCTCGGTGATGGTGCCGGTGAGTTGATTTCGTGTGGACAGTCGCATCTCTGAACTCCTGTGCTCTCGGGTAGTTGTACTTCGACCCTAAGCTGCCTGGCCCGTGGATACCCAGCGATTTCGCAGGTGCGGACATGCAGGCGAGAGAGTTGCGCGAATGATGTCGGCCGTCCGAGGTAGATTCCGGTCATGACTGAACCTGTGAAGGGCCCGGCGTCGTACTTTCCGTCGATCGAGAAGAAGTACGGTCGGCCGATCGGTGAATGGCAAGAGCTGATCCGAAGCTCAGAGCTCACCAAGCACATGGAATTGGTGAATTGGTTGAAGTCGGAGCACGGTATGGGCCATGGTCATGCGAATGCCCTTGTCGCGCATACGTTGAAAGAAGGCTAGTTCACTTCAGGCGGCAGTAGCCTCCAGTACCAACCAGCCGCCGTGATGCTCGAATACCTCGAACGGCACACCGGTCTGCCGGCCGACTGCGCGCAGCGACTCGAGATCGAAGGTGCGGATGTGGCCGTGGCACGCGGTGGCTTCGTCTTCGAAGGGGACGGCAATGACGACCCGTTGACGAGCGATCCGGAGTGCCTGCGCGATCACGGCTTCGCCCACTGGGTCGTCGACGTGCTCGAGGAGATGAATCGCGGTGACGGTGTCGGCGCTGTTGTCCGGAGCCGGTACTTCACCCGCGTCGCAGATCACCGTGTCGATCTTGATGCCGAGTTCGGGGGCTACCGCGTCGAGCAGAATCATCGTTCCGGGCAGGATGTCCGTGGCGGTCACGTCCATTCCGGCGCGCGCGAGCCGCAAGGGCAGGAATCCGAAGCAGGACCCCAGATCGAGCACGGAACCACGAACCAGTTCTTCGGCTTTGTCGTGAATCGGTGCGAAATCCGCAGTGCCGTCCAGTAGTTCGGCAAGCGAGTTCCGGTAGTAGGTGGTCCAGGATTCGAGAGCACCGTCCACGGTGGAGCGAACCAGACCGACCATCGTCAGCTCGAATTCGTCCTGACCGAACTCCGCGTCCTGAATCGACGAGGTAACTCCGGCGACGAGGCGCTCGCTCAGATCGGCCGGATTGAGGGAGTGCCGGACGTGGAGGCGACCGCCTCGACGATCGAGCGAGATCGGACCTGAATCGACCCGTTCGACGGTGACATGCCCGAACGACCACAAGCCCGGCGTCGACGGTGCCAGTGAATCCAGGACCGGTTCGTTTGTGGTGGTGGACATGATCACCTTTCTCGGGTGGCTGATGCTCTATCAGGTGCTGATGCCGGTCCGCAGGGACTGCGTACCTGTTTTCAAGAGTTCCGGTAGCTCGAGTGAATCGTCGGTGAGCCACTGCTCGTACGCCGACATGGCCACCCCGAGCAGAAGATAGCCGACGGTGCGTGGGCCGTGATCGGTCGGTTCGAGATTCATTCGTCGTGCGACGTAGTCGGCGACCACCTGTCGCCACCCTTCGTACATCACCACAGAGTATGCCTGAAGCGTCGGAACTTCGAGGATCAGTTCCATCCGTTTGCGATGTACCGCAGTCTCTTCCGGCGGGAAGGTGTTGAACGTCAACAATGCGGATTCGAGTGCGTCGACCAACGGGATGTCGGCGGGCAGTGAATCCAGGTGCTCGCGCATCTCGCCGAGATGTCCGTCGAAGTCTCCCCAGGGAACGGCGTTCTTGGACGGGAAGTAGCGAAAGAAAGTCCGACGCGCGATGCCGGCGGCGTCGGCTATCTGGTCGACGCTCACCTCGTTGAAGCCGACTGTGGAGAACAGTTCGATGCCGATCGTGCTGATTCCCTCCTTCGTTGTGGAGGGGCGACGACCTATCCGAGCGGACGGTTTCTTGCGGCTACGCATACTTTTTTCGCTCCATGTGTGTCATTCTGCACTCGATGCCATTACAGTGGTGAACCGAGTCACAGTGAAGTCCCACTAGTGACCACCAACTCCCAGGTTGGAAGTCTGATCTACAGACTTCCAGACGGAGTGCGAACGCAGGAGGAATCCATGTCAGATCGTGACAACAAGGCGCTCGAGAACGACCTCGTCGAGGAGTCCCTCGTGGAGGAAGTTTCCATCGACGGCATGTGCGGCGTGTACTGACCGTGTCTGCTTTGGATCTCGACGCGGGGTGGAAACTCCACCCGCAGGTAGCGCTTCGCCCCGAACCTTTCGGGGCGTTGCTCTACCACTTCGGAACGCGCAAGCTCTCGTTCCTGAAGAACACGACCATCGTTGCGGTGGTCAAGGCGTTGCCAGACCATCCTGATGTCCGGTCCGCACTGCGTGCGCAAGGCATCGAAGATGACGCGGCTCCCCAATATGCCCGTGCGCTGAGCACTCTCGCCGATTCGCACATGATCGTGCCTGTCTGAGCCAGACGCTCGCCCCCCACGTGCGGAACAGCCCTTCTGCACGTTCGCCCGCTTCATTTCTTCGCGAGGACACAGCCATGACCTCAGTTCTTGAACAGCCATCCCCACCCGCCAAGGTGGGTCGCCTCGTCGATCAGTTCGAACTCGGACTCGACGCCCCGATCTGCCTGACGTGGGAACTCACCTACGCCTGCAACCTTTCCTGCGTGCACTGCCTGTCGTCTTCGGGTCGTCGTGACCCCAACGAGCTGAGCACCGAGCAGTGCAAGTCCATCATCGACGAGCTGCAGCGTATGCAGGTGTTCTACGTCAACATCGGTGGCGGCGAGCCGACGGTACGCTCCGACTTCTGGGAGCTCGTCGACTATGCGACGGACCACCAGGTTGGTGTGAAGTTCTCCACCAACGGCGTGAAGATCGACAAGAAGGTCGCCGCACGGCTCGCGGCCAGTGACTACGTCGACGTGCAGATTTCCATCGACGGTGCCACTGCTGAGGTCAATGATGCTGTGCGCGGGCCTGGTTCGTTCGCTATGGCCGAGCGCGCTCTCGCGAACCTGAAGGAAGCCGGCTTCAAGGACGCCAAGATTTCGGTGGTCGTCACGCGGCACAACGTCAGTCAGCTCGACGAGTTCAAGGCTCTCGCCGACAAGTACGACGCGACACTGCGCATCACCCGCCTGCGTCCTTCGGGCCGCGGCGCCGACGTGTGGGACGACCTGCACCCGCGTCCGGAGCAGCAGCGTGAGCTCTACAACTGGTTGGTGGCCAACGGTGAGGGCGTCCTGACCGGAGACTCGTTCTTCCACCTCTCCGCGTTCGGCGATGCACTGCCCGGTCTCAATCTCTGTGGTGCGGGCCGCGTCGTGTGCCTGATCGACCCGGTCGGTGACGTGTACGCATGCCCCTTCGCGATTCACGAGCAGTTCCTCGCCGGAAACATCGTGAAAGACGGTGGATTCCAGGAAGTCTGGCAGCACTCGGACCTGTTCGAGGAGCTGCGCTCGCCCCAAACCGGTGGGGCCTGCAGCAAATGCAACCACTACGACTCCTGCCGCGGCGGCTGCATGGCGGCCAAGTTCTTCACCGGACTGCCGATGGACGGACCTGACCCCGAGTGCGTCATCGGCAACGGTGAAATGGCCTTGGCCGGCGCGGGAGAGATCCCCAAGTCCAGCGTCGACCACTCACGTTCCGGTCAACGTAAAACCCCGCGTGCATCGGTGCCACTGACACTGATGATGCGTCCCCCCGCCAAGATTTGTGACGAAAACCCGCTTGCGGGAATGTAAGTAGCCTTTCCGGCCACTTGCGATACGAGAGGTTTGACTGATGGCAAAGAACGCATTCTTCGAGACCGTCGCCGAAGCACAGCGACGTGCACAGAAGAGGCTCCCCAAGTCCGTGTATGCGGCGCTGGTGGCCGGATCCGAAAAGGGTCTGACCGTCGACGACAATGTCGCGGCCTACAGTGAACTGGGTTTCGCTCCGCATGCGGCCGGCTTGCCGAACGAGCGGAACATGGCCACCACCATTATGGGGCAGGACATTTCGCTTCCGGTGATGATTTCGCCGACCGGTGTGCAGGCAGTGCACCCCGACGGTGAGGTAGCGGTAGCTCGGGCGGCCGCAGCACGGGGAACGGCGATCGGCCTGAGTTCTTTTGCCAGCAAGTCCATCGAGGAAGTTGCAGCGGCCAACCCGCAGGTGTTCTTCCAGATGTACTGGGTCGGCAGCCGCGACGTGCTCCTGCAGCGTATGGAGCGCGCTCGCGCTGCCGGTGCCAAGGGCCTGATCATCACCACCGACTGGTCCTTCTCGTACGGCCGCGACTGGGGCAGCCCGTCCATCCCCGAAAAGATGGACCTCAAGGCGATGTTCCAGTTCGCTCCCGAGGGCATCATGCGCCCGAAGTGGTTGTTGGAGTTCGCCAAGACCGGCAAGATCCCGGATCTGACCACCCCGAACCTTGCGGCTCCCGGTCAGCCGGCGCCGACCTTCTTCGGTGCGTACGGCGAGTGGATGCAGACGCCGCTTCCGACGTGGGAAGACATTGCCTGGCTGCGTGAGCAGTGGGGCGGGCCCTTCATGCTCAAGGGCATCATGCGCATCGACGACGCCAAGCGAGCTGTCGACGCCGGTGTCTCCGCGATTTCCGTCTCCAACCACGGTGGTAACAACCTCGACGGCACCCCCGCGCCGATCCGCGTACTCCCGGGGATTGCCGAAGCCGTGGGCGATCAGGTGGAAGTTGTTCTCGACGGTGGCATTCGACGCGGCGGCGATGTCGTCAAGGCGCTCGCTCTCGGCGCCAAGGCCGTCATGCTCGGGCGCGCCTACCTGTGGGGCCTCTCGGCAAACGGTCAGGCCGGAGTCGAGAACGTGCTCGACCTGATGCGGATGGGCATCGACTCGGGACTGATGGGCCTTGGCCACTCGTCCATCACCGAACTGAGTCCGGCGGACCTGGTGATCCCGGAAGGCTTCACCCGCACGCTGGGTGCGAGCTGAAACTCCGGCTCTGATCGAGCTGTGAGTTGAGCCTTCACGAACACACAACCCTGGCCGGACGCACCGTCCGGTCCAGGGTTGTTTTCGGTCCGCACGAGACCAATCTTGCTGTGGGACGCTCGTTTTCCGATCGGCACCGTGCGTACTACCAGCGCCGTGCCGAGGGCGGAACCGGGATCGTCGTCACCGAAGTGGCCTCGGTATCGGAGAACGACTGGCCGTACGAGCGGGCACCGTTAGCGTCGCAATGTGGCCCGGGGTGGCAGTCGATCGCGGCTGCATGTGCTCCGTACGGAACATTGGTTCTTGCCGGTCTCGGTCATACCGGGATGCAGGGATCGAGCGCATATTCACAATCGGTGCTGTGGGGACCGTCGCGGGTAGCCGACCCGGCGACGCGCGAGTTGCCGATGGCAATGGGGCAGCCGGAAATCGACCAACTGATAACCGGCTTTCGCGACGCAGCGGCGCTGGCGATCGCTTCGGGAATGGACGGCGTGGAACTCGATGCCGGCCCTCGAAGTATTCTGCGGCAATTCCTTTCGGGCCTGACCAATACTCGACGAGACCGATACGGCACTGATCGCGCTGCCCTCCTTCGTGAGGTCATCTCGGGAGTGCGTGAGGAACTCGGACCGGACGACGTTGTCTCCTTGCGGTTGTCCTGCGACGAGGAAGCACCGTGGGCGGGATTGACACCCGATCTTGCAGCAGGCTTTGCGCGTGAAGTATCTCCGCTCCTCGACCTCCTTGTCGTCGTCCGAGGTGGACTCTATTCGGCTGACCGATACCGTCCCGACTTTCACTGCTCGACGAACTTCAACCTCGCCCTGTGCCGTGACATCAAGGCCGCGGTCACGATTCCCGTTGTCCTGCAGGGGAGTGTCGTTGACGTCGCCGAGGCTCACGCGGCGCTGGAAATAGCCGAGTTCGTCGATATGACGAGAGCCCAGATCGCAGACCCGGACCTGGTCGTGAAAGCCGCGCGCGGCGATCGTCCGCGGCCGTGCGTGCTCTGCAATCAGACGTGCCTCGTGCGTGATCCTCGCAACCCGGTCGTGACGTGCGTGGGGAATCCGAGCGCGGGTTTCGAGACGGTGGACCCCGATGAGCGAGAGCAGATTTCGACACCGGGAGCCGTGCTGGTCGTGGGGGGTGGCCCCGCCGGGATGGAGGCCGCGCGGATCTCGGCGGTGGCGGGACACTCGGTCACCCTCGTCGAGAGTTCATCGCAGTTCGGCGGCATGATCCGAACTTTCGCGCGAGGTGACGGCCGCAGCCGATTCAATCTCCTCGCGCAGTGGCTCGAGGACGAATGCCGTCGAAGCGGGGTGACGATGCGAACCGGGGTAGCGATCGACGCACAGGATCTCGACGGCGCACGCAGTCGGGGCGAGTTGGTTGTGGTTGCCACCGGTGGTGCTGCGAGGCCACCGGCATATCCGACCGACGACTCGGTTCGATGGCTGGATGCATCGGAAGCCTACGAGAAGTTCACTTCGGTGGGGCCGGGCCCGGTAGTGCTGATCGATCCGCTCGGTGGACCGATCGCGGTGGCGCTCGCAGAAGCACTCGCAGCCAAGGGCAGCTGCGCCTCGATTGTCACCCCGGACACCATCGTCGGTTCGAGGCTCGGCGCGAGTGGCGATCTGGTCGGCGCCAACACCCGCATCCAGCAGGCCGGGATCACCCGAGTACTCGCTTCGCGTGTCGTCGAAATCGCCTCAGGGGCCGTCTGGGTCGAACACATCTACACCGGTGAGCGGTCTCGGCTCGAGTGCGAAGTGGTGATCGACTGCTCACCCCGTCTGCCGAACGATGGCCTGAATGAAACCGGGAGTATCCGGGTCGGGGACGCGGTTGCCCCGAGAACTGTTCTCGAATCCATCCGCGAAGGGCGCTTTGCAGGGTTTACTACTAGAACGAGTTTCAATTCTGCAGAGAGGGCTATCTCATGACACAGGGTTCAGTTCGTTCGCTCGAAGGCCGCGTTGCGTTCATCACCGGCGCAGCACGCGGTCAAGGACGTGCGCACGCGGTCAAGATGGCGCGCGAGGGAGCGGCGATCATTGCGGTAGACGTGTGCGCGTCGGTGGCGTCGGACAATTCCTACGAGGCAGCAACTTCCGAGGACTTCGCCGAGACTGTGCGTCTTGTCGAAGGGGAGGGTGGGAAGATCCTTGCTCGCGAGGTCGACGTCCGTGACGGCGCAGCCCTCACCGCGGTGGTCCAGGACGGCGTCGAGCAGTTCGGGCGTCTCGACATCGTGGTCGCCAATGCCGGCGTCTGTAACTGGAATCGATTCTGGGAAATGTCGGACGAGCAGTGGGAAACGCTGATCGACATCAACCTGACCGGAGTCTGGAAAACCCTCAAGGCCTCGGTGCCGGCGATCATCGAAGGTGGGCGCGGTGGATCGATCATCGTGGTCAGTTCGGTGGCGGGACTCAAGGCGTTGCCCGGTCAAGCGCATTACGCGAGCGCCAAGTTCGGTCTGGTCGGGCTGACGCAGGCCGCGGCAAAGGAACTGGGGGAGTACAAGATCAGGGTCAACTCGATCCATCCCTACGGAGTCAATACGCCGATGGGCGTCGACCAGGGCGCGCTCGAGGTATTTGCCAAGTTCCCGCAGTACCTTCCCAACTTCACTCCGATCCTCTCGGACATCGCTTTTGCCGAACCCGACGAGATTGCCGATACCGTTCTGTGGCTCGCCGGTGACGGTTCACGCACCGTCACGGCAAGTCATATCGCGCTCGATCAAGGAAACTCCAAGGTCTGATGACGCCGTACCCGCGCCTCTTCACGCCATTGCGCCTGGGCAACCTGACACTCCGCAATCGGGTCGTGTTCTCCGCACACCTGACCAATTACGCGGAGAACGGGTTGCCGACGGAGCAGCACTCGAGCTACTACGAGGCGCGGGCCCGCGGCGGTGCGGGTCTGATCATCACCGAGGAGCACTCGACGCATCCTTCGGATCGACCGTACGAGAAGATGATTGCAGGCTATCGGCCCGAAGCAATCGAGGGGTACCGGCGGATCACCGACGCCGTTCATGCGCATGGTTCGTCGATTCTCGCGCAGATCAACCACAACGGCGGTCAGGGTGCTGGAACCTATTCGCGATTGCCGCTGTTGGCGCCGAGCGCGGTCGCCGATCCGTTGTTCCGCGAGGTGCCCAAGGCCGTCGACGACGCGAACATCGCCGAGATACTCGCAGGGTTCGCTCTTGTTGCGCGCAACTGCGTCGCCGGTGGCTTCGACGGGGTGGAATTGCAGGCGTCGCAGTCGTCCATCGTGCGCGCCTTTCTCTCACCCTCGACCAACCTGCGCACCGACCGTTACGGCGGAGGCGTGGCAGATCGTGCGCGTTTTCTGCTCGAGGTGCTGGGGGTGCTTCGTGAGGCCGTCGGCCCGGATCGTGTGCTCGGCGTGCGCCTGAGTGGATACGAAGGAACGCGGGGTGGGATCGAACTGTCCGACGCGGTAGCCACCGCCCAACTCATCGAAGCCGACGGTCGTGTCGACTACATCAACACTACCGTCGGAATGGCAACGGAAACACTGCATCTGGTCGAAGCGTCGATGGCTGTACCCATCGGCTACGCCAACTTCGTCCCGTCTGCGATCCGGGAGGTGGTCGATCTTCCCGTGGTCGGCGTCGGCCGTTTCAAGACGCCTGAGCAAGCTGAAGCTGCGCTCGCGGGCGGTGTGTGCGATCTGGTGGGTGTGGTTCGTGGGCAGATCGCCGATCCGGATTTTGTGAACAAGGCGCGTGCCGGTCAGTCGGTGCAGGTGCGAACCTGCTTGTCCTGCAACCAGGAATGCGTCGGGCGGATGGGTCTGGGGCGTTGGTTGGGGTGCACCGAAAATCCGCGCGCCGGTCGAGAATCGGTCCCACTGCCGATGCCGCGGCGACGAGGTCGCACTGTGATGGTGGTCGGCGGCGGCCCTGCCGGCCTGCAAGCTGCGGCCACCGCGGCCCAGCGAGGTCATGCGGTGACGCTGTTCGAGCGTGAACGAAGACTCGGTGGACAGATTCTCACCGCCTCGGTGGTCCCCGCTCGCCGAGAACTTGCCGACCTCGTCCGAAATCTCGAATCGGAGTGTCGCCGAAGCGGTGTCACGATCGAGCTGGGTGTTGGAGCTGATCTCGCGATCGTGGAGGAGGGCGTGCCCGACGTGGTAGTGATCGCAACCGGGGCGCGGCCGGTGCGCCCAGCGTGGGCGGGTGGATCCGAGCGTGTGGTGGGTGTTCGAGAGGTTCTCGACGGCAAGATTTTGCCGAGTGGAACGGTGCTTGTCTACGACGAGTTGGGATTCCATCAAGGTACGTCGGTGGCGGAGTTCCTCGCTGATCGAGGCTGTGCGGTCACGATCGCGACCAACGGCATGGTGGTCGCGCAGGACCTGAGCATCACCTTGGATTTCGAGGCGTGGAACCGCCGGGCGTTCGAGAAGTCGATCATGCAACGGACGGATCTGATGGTGACTTCGGTGAGAGCTGGAGCCTCGCCGCTCGTGAGCTTGGTTCACCTTCCGACGGGTGTGGTCGAGGAAGTTGCGGTCGACTGGGTGGTTTTTGTAACGCAGCAGGAACCTGTCGACGAGCTATGGAATGCGTTGCAGGGAAGTTCTTTCGAGACTTTTCGAATCGGTGACGCTCTGTCGCCGAGACGTTCGCATGCCGCGGTCATCGAAGGTCATCGAATTGCGTTGTCGATATAAGTCGTCCGTTATGTCCCTGGTTATCGAAAGTATGTTCGATTAAACTTTCGGCATGGACAGTCGGGAAGCGTGGCAGCTGGATGGTGAGGGCCTCAAGAGTGAGGTTCTGGATCTGGTGCGTGTCCGGCACGAGTTGCAGTCGCGGATGGTGTTGCTGATCGCGGAGATGTTTCCCGGGAGACTGTGGTCGGGAAGGGTTTTCGGGCGATCGCGCAGTGGTTGCATGGTTCGACGAATTTGGAGATCGGTGAGTGCAGTCTGTTGGTCAGTCTAGCGCGGTTGCTGTTGCTCGAACCTGTTGTCGCGGATGCATTCCATCGCGGGGATGTGGATGCGTTGAAAGCCCGTCAGGTGGCGTCGTTTTGTCAGCATCCACCCAAGAACATGACCCCGGCGGATGTCGACAAGGCCCGCGGGATCCTGCTTGACCTAGCGTCGAAGAACATCGCTGATTGTGATGCGGTGCGGGCGGCGATCCGGCGGATCGAGAAGCAGTACGGCACACGCGAAGACGGCGTCCCGGTCGGGGAGGATTCGGAGCGCAACGAGTTCTACGCCTCGAAAGGCTTGTACGGGCGGGTCAGCGTGAAAGGCGATTTGGATGCTGTGAACGGGGCCCGTCTGATCACGTTGCTGTCGAGCCTGTCGGCGCCGACACCGGAGAAAGACGGCGTGAAGGACACGCGTACTCCGGCGTTGCGGCGCGCGGATGGGTTTTGCGAGTTGTTGCGGCGGTACGAGCGGGCGGGACTGGGTCCGATCGAGGGCGGGGTGAAACCGCACATCACGGTCACCGCGTCGGCGAAAGACATGACCGACCTCAAAGCCTTGAAAGATCTACTGCCGTCGACTCAGGAACTGGGTTTCGCGTGGACGGATTGGGTGGGCCCGATCAGCATCGACACCGCACGAATGTTGGCCTGCGACTGCACCGTCACCCGGATCCTCCTGGACGAGAATGGTGTTCCGCTCGAGTGCGGCAAAGAAGCGAGAACAGCGACGGTTCCGCAGCGCCGGGCTCTTGCGGTGCGTGACGGTGGGTGCGCGTTTCCGGGGTGCGGGACACCGTCGGGGTGGTGCGATGCTCACCATATCGTTCACTGGAATGATGGTGGCCCAACGGATCTCGACAATCTGATCTTGTTGTGCGGTCACCATCATCGGACACTGCACCACACCGAGGGGCGAGTCGAGATCGGCCCGGATCGAAAAACGGTGTTCTACCCACCGATGTCGATTGATCCGTATCAGCATCCGATCGGTGGGAACAGTCCGCCGACAGCGGCGTGAACCGCGACCAGTGAAAACTCATACACCGGGGCACAACCATGCCCCGGTGTATCCGCATGCTGTGTTGCGGTGGGAGGGGCCCGCACCAATACGATCGGGGGATGAGTTCTCCGCGTGACCTTGCTGCCATCCCGAGCCCGGCGCTCGAGGGCACTGCGCTCACCGTCGTAGTCCCGGTCGGTTCTTTCGAACAACACGGTCCGCATCTGCCTCTCGATACCGATACTCGGATCGCGAGAGCAGTCGCACAGGCTCTGCCCGACGTCGTCGTGGCCCCGGCCGTCGAATACGGGGCGAGCGGAGAGCACGAAGGTTTTGCCGGCACTGTCTCGATCGGTGCCGAGGCTATGGAAATCGTCGTAGTCGAGTACGGAAGGTCCGCATTCCGGTGGGCGAAGCGGGTGCTGTTCGTCAACGGTCACGGCGGAAATGGACCCGCATTGGCCAAAGCGGTGGCACTTCTGCGGTATGAGGGGCGTGATGCCGCTTGGGCGCCGTGCGCTGTTGCGGGTGCCGACGCGCATGCCGGGCACACTGAAACGAGCCTATTGCTGCACCTTTCGCCCGATTTGGTGCACATGAGCCTTGCTGAGACCGGAAATTTGTCTCCTATCTCAGACCTGATGCCAGGAATGCGTTCGGGCGGTATGGTCGCTGTGTCGCAAAACGGCGTTCTCGGCAATCCAGTCGGGGCTACCGCCGAAGACGGCGCATACATCTTCGGTGAGTTGGTAGGACGCGTGACGGATGGACTGGCCCGGTGGGAGCCTGGTCCAGATGGGAGGCTTCGGTGACGACCACGACCGAGTGGGGGCGGACGGTCCACCTGCGACGGCTTTCGAGGCTGCGACGAGTTGCAGCACGACGGGCTACGTCCCTTACGATCACCTGATGCGACCAGCAAGACTCCCCGACGGCTTCGGCATTCGGTTGGACCCCAAGGTGCGCACGTACTCGGGTGGCCGGGTACTCATCGGCGGATCTCCGACGCGGATGCTCAAGCTGGCTCCGACGGCTGCGGCGATGATCGGTGACGGCTTCCTCGAGGTGGTCGATCAGCAGAGCGCTGCGGTTGCGCGACACCTTCTCGATTCGGGTGTCGCGAATCCTCGTCCGATGTCGACGCCGTCCGCTGCCGATGTCACGGTCGTGATTCCGGTCAAGGACAACCAGGCCGGCGTCGAACGCCTATTGCCCGTCCTCAAGGATCTGACCGTCATCGTTGTCGACGACGGTTCGGAAGTGCCGGTGGAGCCCCGTCGCGCCTGCCCGGGCACCGGCACCATCACAGTGGTCCGGCACGAGAGTGCCCGCGGACCCTCGGCAGCGAGAAACTCGGGATTGCGTTCGGCCCAAACACGTTTCGTAGCTTTCCTCGACTCCGACGTCATCCCGCGTGCCGGTTGGCTCGAGCTGATGTTGGGTCACTTCAGCGATCCAGGGGTTGCCCTCGTTGCGCCCCGCATCGTCGCCCTCGATCCATACGGGACGGCGCTGGCGCGGTACGAGAATATGCGATCGTCTCTCGACCTCGGACGCAAGGAAGCTGCGGTGAAATCGGGCAGTCCGGTCGCCTATGTCCCCAGCGCCGCCGTGATCGTCCGGCGCGACGTAGCGCTCGAATGCAACGGTTTCGACGAGAGTCTCGAAGTAGCCGAGGACGTCGATTTCTGCTGGCGCCTACAGGCTGCTGGTTGGCGCCTGAGGTACGAACCGGTAGCGCACGTCGCTCACGATCATCGAGTGCAGTTCGACAAGTGGTTCGCCAGGCGTGCGTTCTACGGGACGGGTGCGGCGCCGTTGGCTGCCAGGCACGAGGGTTCGGTTCCGCCGATGGCGATGTCGTTCTCGACGCTCTTCGCATGCATCGCCGCCGCAACACTGACACGTTCCGGTCTTGCCGGCGCACTCGGCGCTTTGCTGTTCACCGTCTACCGGCTGCGAAAAATGTTCACCGGTCTGAGTCAGCCCACCCGGATCGCGGCCATCCTCACCGCGCAAGGGTGTGTCGGCGGATTCTGGCAACTCGCATCGGCGATGTGTCGTCACTACTGGCCCGTGACGCTCTTGGCGGTGATCGCCTCCCGTCGAATACGACGACTGGCCGTCGCAGCGGCCGTCGCCGAAGGGTTGGTGGACTGGTATCGCCACCGTGAGCCAGGCGGACTGGGACCGGTTCGGTACGTCTTCTTCAAACGAGCAGACGACATCGCTTATGGAGCCGGACTCTGGCGTGGCGCATTCGACGCCCGCGACTGTGCGGCGCTGAAACCTCGAATCACCAAGTGACAGAAGCCGACTACGCAGATTTTCTGGTTGTCGGTGGTGGCACGTGTGGCTGCGTCGTCGCAGCCAGGCTCAGTGAAGATCCATCCGCCACGGTGATGCTCCTCGAATCGGGAAGCGGATACCGTTCGGCGCTCGAACTTCCGGACGTCCTGAGTGATCCGTACCGACTGCCGGTTGGACCTGCGAGCGAATACACGTGGACGTATCCGGTCGAGTTGACACCGCGTCGGGCGTCCACGATCGCGCGCGGGCGGACACTCGGTGGGTCCGGGGCTGTCAACGGCGCGTACTTCACCCGCGCAACCCGCGCCGATTTCGAAAACTGGCCGAGTTCGTGGCGATACGACGACGTATTGCCGTACTTCAAGAAGTCCGAATCCGATCGTGATTTCGAGGGCGAGTTCCACGGGAGCGGCGGTCCGATCCCGGTCGAGCGGCGAGCGTGGGACCAACTGCATCCACTGAGCGGTGAGTTCCAGGCCGCAGCACTCGCAGCTGGTTTTCCCGACGACGTCGACAAAAATGCGCCTGACTCGTTCGGCGTCGGCCGGGTGCCGCTGAACGTATCGGATCATCGTCGGATCAGTACTGCGGTCGCCTATCTGATGCCGGTGTTGCACCGCCCGAATTTGCGGGTGGAATCCGGCGTGAACGTCATTCGTATCGCATTCTCGGGAACCCGAGCGATCGGCGTCGACGTACTCGACGGCGGTAACGTCCGGCGCATTCGTGCCGACCACGTGATCGTGTGTTCGGGTGCGGTGGCGACGCCACATATTCTCTTGAATTCCGGCATCGGTCCGGCGGAACAACTTGCAGAGCAAGGAGTTTCCGTCATCCTCGACCGACCTGGCGTCGGCCAGAACTTCGTCGACCATCCGGAAGTGCTGCTGCCGTACCATTTTTCGACGCCCCGCACGATTCGATCACAGACTCCGGTGCTGGAGACGGCCCTCAATCTCGCCGAACTCGAAATCCGTCCGTACACTGCGTCTTTCACGGACCTGGTTCCTGGTGTGCCTCGCATGGATCACGGCGTCGGGGTGGTCCTCATGGCGCCGCGCAGTCGGGGAAGCATCGAACTGGCATCGGGGGATCCCGCTGGGGCGCCGCGTATTCGATACAACTACGTCGCGTCGGCGCACGATCGAGCTGCCATTCGGGAAGGGATGCAGATCGCCGAGAATCTTCTCGCGTCGATCGCCGAGACAGGATTGATCGACCGCCCCGTTGTGGAGTACACCGACGAGTGGATCGAATCCCGGCTAGGAACGTCGTTGCACATGTCCGGTAGCTGCGTGATGGGGGCTGAGTCGGACCCGTTCGCAGTCGTCGATGGTCGGTGCCGTGTGATCGGTGCGCAAGGGCTCAGTATTGTTGACACGTCAATCCTGCCGACGATCCCGACTCGCGGCCCGCACGCGACCGCGGTCATGGTCGCGGAGCGAGCAAGCGCCATCCTGCTCGGTGACGAGTGACCAGGAGCGGCAACAGGCAGGGGCTGAGAGGCAAACCGAATGGTCGTTCTCGCCGATGAGTTGTGATCGGCGTTACAGTGGTCCACGGAGCGGAGGAACGCAAAATATGGCACGTGAACAGGCTGTGTCCGGCAACCCGTGGGTGGCGGTCAGGCCAGGCGATGACGTCGCGTTACTAGCGCGGCGACTTTCGTCTGCCCATCAGTCGTTCATCGATGCCCGGGGCGTGCCCGGCCAAGGACTTACCGACGACTCTCATGTCCGTTCGGTCGTGCTCGAATCCTGGATGCGGAGCCGCAACAAGGGAGTAAATCCCGACGTTGTCGGCAACCCTGAAATGCTCGAAGGGCTCGAGCTCGAAAAGTATCGATCCGCGCATCCCATGTCCCTGATACGTCCAGTGATCCGGAAACTGCTGGTGGAAGATGCTGCCGAGACCGGCTTGCTGATCGCGATCAGTGACGCACACGGTCGACTGCTCTGGGTAGAGGGTGACAATTCGGCCAAGGACAAGGCGTTGTCCATGAACTTCGTCGAAGGCGCCGACTGGAGCGAAGATCGTGTCGGTACCAACGCGCCGGGAACGGCGCTTGCTCTCGATCACTCCGTACAGATATTCGGATCCGAGCATTTCAACCGAACCGTGCACGACTGGAGTTGTTCGGCTGCACCCGTCCACGACCCCACCACTGGGCAAATCCTCGGTGCCATCGACATCACCGGTGGACCCAGGGTCGCGGTTCCCGAAGTACTGTCGCTGATCCGTGCAACTGTTGCTGCCGCCGAATCGGAATTGCGATTCCACCTCTTGAACTCGCCCATCCCACTCAGCGCCACGGCTCCACGCCTCGAGACCTTCGGTGCAGGCCGGCCGACGTTGGTTCGCGGCGGCGACCGAATTCCGATTTCGCAGCGTCACGCCGAGATTCTCCTTCTGCTTTCCGAACATCCGGAGGGTCTCAGCTCCGACCACCTTGCAGTCCTGCTCGACGAGGGTGAACTCGACGCAGTGACCATTCGCGCGGAAATGTCGCGGCTTCGTAAGGTTTTCGGCGCCGACCGGCTGGCTTCGCGACCCTATCGGATCATCACGGAGTTCACGACAGACGTCGGCGACGTGCGCGCAGCGTTGGATCGTGGCGACGCGGCGACGGCGATGAAACTGTATTCGGGCCCCGTGCTGGCCGGCTCGGCCTCTCCTGGGATCGAAGAGGTCCGGGAAGAGCTGCGCACCAGGGTGCAGGCGGCTTTGCTGCGTGGAGGTGACGCCAACCTTCTGGCTCGGTGGACCACGTCCGTACACGGCCGCGAAGACTCCGTCGTGTGGGAGGCCTACCTGTCCACGTTGGATCCGCAATCTCCGCTGTATTCGCAGGTCCAAGCAAGAATTGATCTCCTCGACCGCCAATTGGGCATCTGAGATTCAGCTTCGTCTCTCGCACGCAACGTACTTGCAACGTTGCAACTCCTAGTGTTGTGAATCACACCCCACCGGGGGGTGGGATTGCAGTCACCGATTTGGTGGGTGCGCCCAGGAAGAACACGTTTACATAGGAGCTTGCAATGACCGTGTACGCCCGCCCAGGTACCGCCGACGCGATCATGTCCTTCCAGTCTCGATACGACAACTGGATCGGCAACGAATGGGTTGCTCCGGTCAAGGGCCAGTACTTCGAGAACCCGACACCGGTGACCGGACAGAATTTCTGTGATGTGGCCCGTTCCACCGCAGAAGACATCGAGCTCGCTCTCGACGCAGCGCACGCAGCAGCTCCGGCCTGGGGCAAGACCTCGGTCGCCGAGCGCGCGATCATCTTGAACAAGATCGCTGATCGTATGGAGGAGAACCTCGAATCCATCGCACTCGCCGAGTCGTGGGACAACGGCAAGCCGATCCGCGAGACCCTCAACGCCGACATTCCGCTCGCCATCGATCACTTCCGTTACTTCGCGGGAGCTATTCGCGCACAGGAAGGTTCGCTCTCGGAGATCAATTCCGACACCGTGGCCTACCACTTCCACGAGCCGCTCGGTGTAGTCGGTCAGATCATTCCGTGGAACTTCCCGATCCTCATGGCCGTGTGGAAGCTTGCGCCCGCCCTCGCTGCCGGCAATGCCATCGTGCTCAAGCCTGCCGAGCAGACACCCGTCTCGATCCTGCACCTCATCGGCATCATCGGTGACCTGCTGCCTGCCGGTGTTCTCAACATCGTCAACGGCTTCGGCGTCGAGGCCGGAAAGCCGCTGGCGTCGAGCCCGCGAATCAAGAAGATCGCGTTCACCGGCGAAACCACCACCGGTCGCTTGATCATGCAGTACGCATCGCAGAACCTCATCCCCGTCACCCTCGAACTCGGTGGCAAGAGCCCCAACATCTTCTTCTCCGACGTTCTCGCTTCCAACGACGACTACCAGGACAAGGCGCTCGAGGGCTTCACGATGTTCGCCCTCAACCAGGGCGAGGTCTGCACCTGCCCGTCGCGTTCGCTGATCCAGGAAGACATCTTCGACGAGTTCCTCGCGATGGCAGCCATCCGCACCAAGGCTGTGCGCCAAGGAGATCCGCTCGACACCGACACCATGATCGGCGCGCAGGCCAGCAACGACCAGCTCGAGAAAATCCTCTCGTACATCGAGATCGGCAAGGCCGAAGGCGCCAAGGTCATCACCGGCGGCGAGCGGGCCGAACTCGGCGGAGACCTGTCCGGCGGCTACTACGTCCAGCCGACTGTCTTTACCGGCAACAACAAGATGCGCATCTTCCAGGAGGAGATCTTCGGACCAGTCGTCTCGGTCACCTCGTTCAAGGACTACGACGAGGCCATCGAAATCGCCAACGACACCCTCTACGGTTTGGGTGCCGGTGTCTGGTCCCGCGACGGCGGAGTTGCGTACCGCGCTGGCCGTGACATCCAGGCCGGTCGCGTCTGGACCAACACGTACCACCAGTACCCGGCACACGCCGCCTTCGGTGGATACAAGCAGTCCGGCATCGGCCGCGAGAACCACCTGATGATGCTCTCGCACTACCAGCAGACCAAGAACCTCCTGGTCAGCTACGCCCAGAAGGCTCAGGGCTTCTTCTGATCGACCCCCGGCACCCGTGAGCCCCTCGCTGCGGGTGCCGGTGAGCACGACTGCAACATGCACACCTGCACAACAACACGGAGGTTGGAATGAGCGCCACGGTCACACCCGATACCGGCGCCGTTCCACCCCGGTTGGTGACCACCGCTGGGGCGGCTGACCTCCTGCGCCGCCTCAGCGGGACTCACGGCGAACTGATGATGCATCAATCCGGTGGATGCTGTGACGGCTCCGCCCCGATGTGTTATCCCTCAGGGGAATTCATCGTCGGAGACCGTGACGTACTACTCGGAATTGTCGACCTCCGGCTTGCTGTCGGAGAGATTCCCGAAGACCTTCCCACCGGAACGGACGCTGTACAGGTCTGGATTTCCGGATCACAGTTCGAAGCCTGGAAGCACACCCAGTTGGTTCTGGACGTCGTGCCCGGGCGAGGCGGTGGATTCAGCTTGGAGTCTCCTGAAGGATTCAGATTCCTCAGTCGAGCAAGGGCATTCACGCCGGAAGAGAACGAAGCACTCGGCGCGTCGAGCATTCTCGTCGGCGCAGATTGGGAAGCGGGCGTGCGGCCTTTGCCGCCGACGGTTCCCCAGGTGGTCGCCGAGGCCGTCGATGCCTGCCCGGTGCCGGGTGCGGCGCGCCGGGCCTGAAGAAACTCGGGGGCCGACCACATGACAGCCAGTTAACAGCGCGGTCATCTCCAGGCGACCTTCTCCGTACATCGCCCACATACCGTTCATTTCACGCGACGCATCCACCGTGCGTCGTCTCATTCTTGACCGATTCAGAGGATGGACATGTCTCTTTCCGACCACGCAACCGGCAAAAACGCCGGTGCCGCGGGTGCACACCACGACGGCGCCGACTTCCACGCGGAAGACAATTCGTATCTGGAGAAACGAACACTCCGAAAGGGAACAGCAGGGTGGGTGCTGCTTGCGGGGTTGGGCGTCAGCTATGTGATTTCCGGTGACTACGCCGGCTGGAACAACGGATTGGCCGAAGGCGGCTTCGGTGGCCTTCTCATCGCGGCCGTCGTCATCGCGGGTATGTACCTGGCGATGGTGCTCGGTATGGCCGAGATGTCTTCGGCGCTTCCGGCTGCGGGTGGCGGATACACGTTCGCCAGACGGGCCATGGGGCCCTGGGGTGGATTTGCCACCGGCACAGCAATTCTCATCGAGTACTCGATAGCGCCCGCGGCGATCGCGACCTTCATCGGTGCGTACGTCGAGTCCCTGAACCTGTTCGGGATCACCGACGGGTGGTGGGTGTACCTCGCGGTGTATGCGATCTTCATCGGCATTCACCTCACCGGTGCCGGTGAGGCACTCAAGGCGATGTTCATCATCACGGCCATCGCACTCGTCGGCCTGGTCGTGTTCGCGGTTTCGGCTGTCGGCCTTTTCGATTCGTCCAACCTCACCGATATCGCCGTCGACACCAGCGCAGTCGGATCGTCGTCGTTCCTGCCGTTCGGTCTGCTGGGAATCTGGGCCGCCGTGCCCTTCGCGATCTGGTTCTTCCTCGCCGTCGAAGGTGTACCGCTGGCCGCCGAGGAAGCACGGGAGCCGGAGAAGAACGTCCCTCGCGGCATCATCATCAGTATGTTGATCCTGATCGTCACAGGCGCAACGGTTCTCTTCCTCGCCACCGGCGCGCTCGGTGCCGATGCCCTGTCCACCTCCGGAAATCCGCTCGTCGAGGCTTTGGGGGACAGCGGAGCGGCAAAGGCGGTCAACTACATCGGGCTTGCCGGTCTGGTCGCGAGCTTCTTCTCGATCATGTACGCATACTCACGTCAGACGTTTGCGCTCTCCCGCGCCGGCTACCTGCCGAAGAACCTGTCGGTGACCAACAAGCGCAAGGCCCCCACTCTCGCGCTCGTCGTTCCCGGAATCATCGGCTTCGCGCTCTCACTTACCGGTGAAGGTGCCATGTTGCTCAACATGGCCGTGTTCGGCGCGGCAGTCAGCTACGTCCTGATGATGGTGAGTCACATCGTCCTTCGCAAGCGTGAGCCGAACATGCCGCGCCCGTACCGCACTCCCGGCGGTATCGCCACCACCTCGTTTGCACTCGTGATCGCAGCGGTGTCCGTGGTGGCAACCTTCCTGGTGGATCCCGTTGCAGCACTGCTGACGTTGGTCGCCTTCGGTGTTCTCATGGCGTACTTCGGTCTCTACAGTCGCCACCACCTTGTTGCCAACTCGCCGGACGAGGAGTTTGCTGTACTTGCACAGGCGGAAGAAGAATTGGGATGAGTCGCGGGATGGCCAAGTATCACCAGCAGGTATCCGGAACCAACTACTCGTTCGACGGTCTCGTCGATCTGATGGCGAAGGCGACACCGCTGCGCTCGGGCGACGAGCTCGCCGGTTGCGCGGCAAGCTCCGACGCCGAACGTGCTGCTGCCCAATGGGTTCTGGCTGACCTTCCCCTGACTGTATTCCTCGAGGATCTTGTGGTTCCGTACGAGGACGACGAGGTCACTCGGCTCATCATCGACAGCCACGATCGCCTGGCCTTTGCACCGGTGGCGCACCTGACCGTCGGCGGACTGCGAGACTGGTTGCTCGAGACGGCGTCGGCGCCGGAAGCTTCCGCACGCTTGTCTGCCGTCAGTCCCGGGCTCACCCCGGAAATGGTTGCCGCGGTAAGCAAGATCATGCGCAATCAGGACCTGATCGCTGTCGCCAAGGCCATCACGGTCACCGCGGGGTTCCGTACGACCATCGGTCTGCCTGGTCGGTTGAGCACTCGACTGCAACCAAATCATCCGACGGACGATCCACGCGGCATCGCGGCGGCAACACTCGACGGTCTCCTGATGGGATGCGGCGACGCCGTCATCGGTATCAATCCCGCGACGGACTCTCCCCAGGCCACCTCGGATCTGCTCCACCTGCTCGACGACATCCGTCAGCGTTTCGAGATCCCAACTCAGTCGTGTGTGCTCTCGCACGTGACCACCACGATCGGATTGATCGAATCGGGGGTGCCGGTCGATCTGGTTTTCCAATCGATCGCCGGCACCGAAGGCGCCAACTCCGGTTTCGGAGTGAACATTCCGCTGTTGCGCGAGGGCAATGAGGCCGGGCGTTCGTTGAACCGCGGAACGGTCGGCAACAACGTCATGTACCTCGAGACGGGTCAGGGGTCCGCCCTCAGTTCAGGGGCGCACCACGGCACCGGCGGAGCCCCGGTCGATCAGCAGACACTCGAAACCCGGGCATACGCGGTGGCACGTGATCTCGAACCGCTGCTGGTCAACACGGTGGTCGGCTTCATCGGCCCCGAGTACCTCTACGACGGCAAGCAGATCATTCGCGCGGGCTTGGAAGATCATTTCTGCGGAAAACTGCTCGGACTGCCGATGGGAGTGGACGTCTGCTACACCAACCACGCCGAAGCCGACCAAGACGACATGGACAACCTCCTCACCTTGCTTGGCGTCGCCGGCGCTGCGTTCGTGATCGCGGTTCCTGGCGCTGACGACGTGATGCTCGGCTATCAAAGTCTGGCGTTCCACGACGCGCTGTACGTACGTAAGGTCCTCGGTTTGCAGCCCGCCCCGGAGTTCGAGACCTGGCTCCACAATTTGGGGATGACCGACGCAAACGGTCGGGTTCTTCCGATCGACGCCGAAATGTCGCCGCTGCGGGCTTTGACGGTGAACTCATGACCGAAGATCAGGCTCCGATCCTCGATTTCTGGGGTCCACTGCGCAAGACCACACAATCGCGTATCGGGTTGGGTCGCGCCGGTGATTCGTTGCCCACGAAGCGGGTTCTCGAATTCAAGGCAGCGCACGCCGCCGCGCGCGACGCAGTCCACGAGCCACTCGATTCGCAGACGCTTGCCAGTCGGGTCGAAGGGGTGGGTATCGGGGCGCCGGTGGTCGTGGCGAGCAGTGTCTCCTCGCGCAGCGAGTATCTCCGGAGACCAGATCTGGGACGCCAGCCTGCCGACCTGAGTGCGATCTCGAGTTCTGACAAGGAGATCGGGTTCATCCTCGCCGACGGACTGTCGCCGCGCGCGCTGATGGACCACGGCGAACAACTCCTGTCCGCGTTGGTCACGGTGCTGGGAGAGCGGTATTCCATAGCGCCGCCCGTGATCGCCACGAACGCGCGTGTGGCACTGGGCGATCACATCGCCGCCGCGATGGGAGTGCAGACGGCGATCGTCCTGATCGGCGAACGTCCAGGGCTCTCTGTTGCGGACAGCGTCGGGATCTATCTGACTCACCTTCCACGCGTCGGTCGCACCGACGCGGATCGAAACTGCATTTCCAATGTCCACCCACCCGAGGGGCTCGGATACGAGCAGGCCGCTCGTGTCGTCCTGGGGTTGGTGGCGGGAGCGCGCCAGTTGGGCCGCTCCGGCGTCGACCTCAAGGACACCTCTCGCGCCGACGCCGTTGCGTCGGGAGAAGTGCTGACGCTCGATTAATTGACAGCTGCACGGCATACCCGGGTCGATCGACACTCGGGTGTGCCGTCGTACCCGAATCACGACGAAAACGAGGGAATCGATGTTCCGTTCGCTGCATGCCCGCGCCCTGTGCGCGTTGGCCGTAGGTAGTGTTCTGTTGAGTGCAACTGCTTGTAGTTCAGCCGAAAGTGCTCCGAAAGAGGATGCGGCGCAGAGTGGTTCATCCTGCGCGCCACTGGATTCAGGTCTTGTCTGGTACGGCGACAACCGAACGAAGCTGGACTCCATGATCGCGGAGTTCGGGACGTGCGGTGCTGCAGGTGATGTCGATAAGGGTGCTCCGTTGGCGCTCTTCGACTGGGACAACACAGTTGTCAAGAACGACATCGGAAGCGCCACTGCATTCTGGATGATCAAGAACAACAAGGTGTTACAGCCTGCCGGAGGGGACTGGGCAACCACCAGTCGCTTCATGACGCCAGCCGGCGCTGCCGCACTTTCCGCCGCCTGTGGCTCGGAGACCGCGCCGGGACAACCGTTGGCAACCAGCACCGACGTCGACTGCGCCGACGAGATCGTTGCGGTACTCGAAGAGAAGACTCGCGACGGGCAGGCCGCATTCGACGGTTACGATCACCGCCGGACCAAGGCAGCGTACGCGTGGGCCGTGCAGTTGATGGCGGGGCACACCGAGGACGAGATCACCGAGTACGCGCGCGCCGCACGCGCCGAGAATCTAGCTGCCGCAGAAGGATCCGATCAGATCGTCGGTACCACGGAAGTCGACGGCTCGGTGCGTTACTACGCGCAAATCGAAGATTTGGTGAAATCCCTCGGCGCTCATGGATTCGACGTGCGGATCATCTCCGCGTCGGCCGAACCGGTAGTTCGAGTCTGGGCGGAACAGCTGGGATTGGACGCCGATCACGTGATGGGTGTGCGGCCGATCGCCGAGGACGGTGTTCTGACCGGCCGCCTTCGTGGATGTGGTGGCGTTGCGGACGGCGACGACTCGGTCATTCCGTACATCGACGGCAAGCGGTGCCAGGTCAACGAGGTTGTCTACGGGGTCGTCGGGCCTACGGCGTTCGAGCAGTTGGCCGCCGATCGGCGTCAGGTATTTGCTGCCGGTGATTCTGTCACCGACGTGACCTTCCTCGGAGATGCGACCGGTGCGCGTCTGGTGATCAACCGCAACAACCCTGAACTGATGTGCAACGCCTACGACAACAGTGATGGAAAATGGCTGGTCAACCCCATGTTCATCGAACCGAAATCCCAGGCGGATGCACCTTATCGTTGCTCGACCGACGCGTACACCGACGCGGCTGGGGCCAAAGGCGCCGTCACTCGCGAGGACGGCAGCGTGATTCCCGATCAGGTCGATACCGTCGCCTGACAGCCGGCTTGCTGCGGTGACTTCACAACGATCGATCAGCGTGTGATCTGATTCTGTCGAGCCCTTTGTCGGGCTGCGGAAACCCTTGGGTGTCCGCTGAGATGCTGGAGCCGCAGTGGCGGCACGTGAGTAGGAGAAATCGATGGCCTTCGCTGGCAATGTGGACGAGTTGGCGCTGCTCCAGGCAGTACGTCTCAAGGAGCGGGTCGGAGCGGTCGTCCTGGCCGAGCACCTGGGCGTCAGCGCGGCCTCCGGTCAAGCTGCGTACGACGCACTTGTCGCGCAGGGCAAAGCGGTCGAAGCGGAAGACGCCATCAGCCTGACCGACAAGGGTTTGGCAGAACTCGAAGATCAGCTGGACGCGGAGCGGGTTTCGATCGACGAGGACTCCATCGGCGAGGTGTACGAGACTTTCCTGCCTCTGGACGAGGAATTCATCGCGCTGATCGGCAGTGCGGACGCGGATTCCCTTGCGGAGCTGGATCGTCGAGCGGCAAACCTCTTCGACGATCTGTCAGCGTTCGTTCCGCGGTTGTCCCGCTACCAGGACCTCTTCTCGGATGCTCTCGCGAAAGTCCAAGCGGGGGAGTCCAAGTGGATCTCGGAACCGATCATCGACTCCTACGCCACGGTGTGGGGAGAGATCCGTCAGGAACTGTTCGGGGCTGCCGGTAAGGCTTGATTCGTAGCTTTGGATTTTGACTCCGCTCAGCGTGGGTCGCCCGATTCGTGAGAAATGAATCGTGCGGCCCACGTTGTGTTCGAGGTCGTGAAACTCGTTACCATTGCATACAAGTCGTGACCGAAGTCACTCTTACCCCCTTTCGGGGGTAGTGCGGGGGTGAGCCACATCACTACCTTTCCTCCTATCGACGGTGATGCCCACAGGGCGACACCATAGGACCACGGAGGAATCGAGTGACCACAGTCTCTCCCACAGGCGGCACCAGTGCCGCCGGCGCCGGGGGCGCGAGTGCCGCAGGTGCGACGCAACCCCCGCAGACCACCAGCGTGCGGCGCGTCGCCATCGCGAGTTGCATCGGCACGACCATCGAGTTCTACGACTTCTTCATCTACGGAACTGCTGCAGCACTTGTCTTTCCGACGGTGTTCTTCCCCGCACTCGGTGCCACCGCGGGAACTGTCGCATCGTTTGCGACCTTCGCAGTCGCCTTCATCGCCCGCCCCGTCGGCGCAATGTTGTTCGGACACTTCGGCGATCGCATCGGTCGCAAGAAGACTCTGATCTCGACGCTCCTGCTCATGGGCATCTCGACGCTGCTGATCGGCTTGCTGCCCGGTGCGGCAACTATCGGTGTCGCCGCTCCGATCATCCTGGTGCTCTTGCGATTCGGCCAAGGCTTCGCGGTCGGTGGTGAATGGGCAGGCGCAACCCTGCTTACCGCGGAATACGCTCCACCGGGCAAACGTGGTCTGTACGCGATGTTCCCGCAGCTCGGCCCCGCAATTGCCTTCGTGCTCTCGAGCAGTACCTTCCTCATCACCGGCGCTGTCCTCGGCGATACCAACCAGGCCTTCCTCGACTACGGCTGGCGTATTCCGTTCCTGTTCTCGATCGTGTTGGTCGGCATCGGCCTCTACATGCGACTCGCTATCGAGGAGACTCCGGTCTTCAAGGCGGAGCAGGCAGAGCGCGTCGCAGAGCAGAAGAACGAAGCACCTCGCACCCTCCCGTTCCTGGATGCCTGGCGGTTCCAGACCAAGGAGATCCTGCTCTCGGCCGGCGCCTTGGCTTGCCTCTTCGCGTTCTTCTACATGGGCACGGCATTCCTCACGAGCTACGGAACCAAGACTCTCGGCTTCTCCCGCCCGTTCGTCCTGTCGGTCGGTATCGCTTCCGCCTTCGTTTTCGGTGCGGCGATTATCGTCTCCGCTCTGTACTCGGACCGCATCGGGCGTCGCAAGGTCATCATGATCTCGTGTGGTCTGGCCGTCGTCTGGGCTCTCGTGCTGTTCCCGCTCCTCGACACGGGATCGCCGATCGCCTTCGTCATCGGAATGTTCGGCACGCTGATGATCTTCGGAATCGCCTACGGCCCCTGCGGTGCGCTGCTTCCGGAAATGTTCCAGACCCGCTACCGCTACACCGGTGCCGGCCTCGGCTACAACCTCGCCGGAGTGCTCGGTGGCGCAGTGCCGCCGCTGATCGCCGCACCACTGGCCTCGGCCTACGGGAGCATGGCCATCGGGGTCATGCTGGCGATCCTGGGTGTGCTGAGCCTGATCTGCACCTGGGCGCTCGTCGAGACCAAGGATCACGCGCTGTAACCACTGTGCGCCTTTATTAACCGCCGGCGGTTAATAAAGGCGCACAGCAGGCGGGTGGGGTGTCCGGACTTCAGACAGTTACGGCCACCCCGCACCGGGAAGTATGTCGTGCATCACACCGAATCGAGTAAATTCGTAGATGAGAGGGTCCGCTGCGGCGGCCCCTCTCATAGGTGCCTGAACAGGTAACCGGAGAGGACAGAACACATGAGTACCCCGCTGCCCAGCTATACGTCCGGAGTATGGGACGGTCCGATGCTGGGCGACACCATCGGAGACAACCTGGATCGCACGGTTGCCGCACACGGCGACCGCGATGCGTTGATCGACCACGCCAGCGGTCGACGATGGACGTACCGGGAGTTCGCCGAGCAGGTGAACGGGCTCGCTGCCGGACTACTTTCCCGTGGTGTGGGGAAGGGCGATCGGGTAGGAATCTGGGCTCCCAACTGTCCGGAATGGACGTTCACGCAATACGCGACGGCAAAGATCGGGGCGATCCTGGTCAACATCAACCCGGCGTACCGCTCGCACGAGTTGCAGTACGTGCTCGAACAGGCCGGGATCTCGACGCTGGTGTCTGCGGCGAGCTTCAAGACGTCGGATTACGCGTCGATGATCGAGACGGTGCGGCCGCAGTGCCCCGATCTGACGTCGGTGATCCTGCTCGGTTCACCCGAGTGGGACTCAGTGCTTGCAGACGGGTTGGCGGCGCAGGCAAACGATCCGGCTCCGCTCGCCGCTGCCCAAGCCGCATTGTCGGCCGACGACGCGATCAACATCCAATACACCTCGGGCACTACCGGTTTCCCGAAGGGCGCGACGCTCAGTCACCACAACATCCTCAACAACGGCTACTTCGTCGGCGAGTTGTGCCACTACAGCGAGGTGGATCGGGTGTGCATCCCGGTGCCGTTCTACCACTGTTTCGGCATGGTGATGGGCAACCTTGCGTGCACCACTCACGGTGCCGCCATGGTCATTCCGGGTCCGGCGTTCGATCCGCGTGCTTCGCTCGAAGCTGTTCAGGCCGAAAAGTGCACATCCCTCTACGGCGTTCCGACGATGTTCATCGCAGAGTTGGCCTTGCCGGACTTCGAGAGCTTCGATCTGTCGAGCCTTCGCACCGGCATCATGGCCGGTTCACCCTGCCCGGTCGAGGTGATGAAGCAGGTCATCGATCGCATGGGGATGGCAGAGGTGTCCATCTGCTACGGAATGACGGAGACGTCACCGGTGTCGCTGCAGACTCGCTCGGACGATTCGATCGAGCAGCGCACCGAAACGGTCGGACGGGTGGGGCCGCACCTCGAGATCAAGATCGTGGATCCGGCAACCGGGTTGACGGTACCGCGCGGCGAACCTGGTGAGCTGTGCACACGTGGGTACTCGGTCATGCTCAGCTACTGGGAAAACCCGGAGAAGACCGCCGAGGCGATCGACGCTGCCAGGTGGATGCACACCGGAGACATCGGAGTGATGGACGAGGCCGGGTACGTCGCTATCACCGGACGCATCAAGGACATGGTCATCCGCGGTGGTGAGAACGTCTATCCGCGTGAAATCGAGGAATTCCTCTACACCCACCCCGACATTCTCGATGCTCAGGTCATCGGTGTACCCGATGCAAAGTACGGCGAGGAATTGATGGTGTGGGTCCAGATGCGCGAAGGCGCAGACGATCTGGACGCCGATTCGGTCCGTGCATTCTGCACCGGCAAGCTCGCGCACTACAAGATTCCGCGGTACGTCCACGTCGTGGACGAGTTCCCGATGACAATCACGGGCAAGGTCCGCAAGATCGCGATGCGAGAACAGGCGATCGAATTGATCGGTCAGGCCTGAGAATATGTCCGCGAACCCAGGGGAGCGTGAGCCGGTACGCCCCGAGATCGCGCTCTCCTGGAAGCGTTCTCGACTCAGTGGCCTCGACCCGTCGTCGGCCATCGCCGTGGACACCGAGGAGCAGGACGGCGAGTCTCGTCTGCTTCGGGCCGCCGCACCTGTGCTCGACGAGGTTTCGCAACAGATCGCGGGCACCGGGTTCTGCGTCCTGCTGGCCGATCGGGACTGCCGAGTGGTCGCCTCGGTGTACTCCGACAGTCGAGTCGAGCGGACGATCGAGCGGTTGGGCGTCGTCAACGGTTCACGCTTCGGCGAAGAGCACGCTGGTACCAACGCGCTCGGTACGCCGCTCGAGGTCGGACGCAGTGTGGTGATCCACGGTGACGAGCATTTCCTCGACAGCCTCAAAGGATTGAGCTGCTACGGCCAGCCGATCCTGCATCCCGTCACCCGCCGCGTCGAGGGAATTCTCGACATGACCGGCGTTGTCTCGCAGGCCAACCCGCTGTTCGCGCCATTCCTTGCGCGTGCGGCAGCGGACATCGAGAAGCGACTGCTCGAGGGCTCGAAAGCGTCGGAGCAGCGACTGGTCGACGCATTCCAACGAGTTTCGCATCAGCGACACATTGCCGTTGCGGCCATCGGCGACGACATCCTGCTGAGCAATCGAACCGCCCTCGACCTGCTGGACACTGCTGATCACGTGTCGCTCCGTTCCTTGATCGCCGACCTCAACCCGGATCAATCACGATTGGTGACAGTCGAATTGGCGTCCGGTGCGCTGGCGCGAGTTCAGGCCGACCGGATTTCCGGGGCGGACGGCGGGGCGCTCTTCCTGGTCGAACCACTCCAGCGTGAACGGGCGCCGATCCGTAGAACTCATGAGCGGGCCCCGTCTCCGGGCGAACGACTGCGCCGAGACTTGGTGCGAGCGCGGGCTGGTTCTGCCGCCGTGGCGATCTCGGGTGAGGCGGGTTCGGGCCGAACCTCGGCAGCATCCGACGTCGTCGGCAGCATCGACGCGAGTTGGCTCGATGCCACGCGAATCGCGTTCGACGGCCGTGAGCAGTGGGTCACCGATCTCGTGCGAGCCGCACGTAAGCGTTCGGGCGTTGTCGTGATCGAACAGGTACAGCTCCTTCCTGACTCGGTGTTGCCGCTGGTCGCAGACCTGATCGACGCCAGCGCCGAGGGGCCGAAAATCGTACTGACCAGCGGCGCGGCAGCGGATCTACCGCCGACCATCGCATCGCTGCTCTCACGATGCGCCTCCCGGGTTGTCATCACCCCACTGCGCGAGCGACAAGCAGAGATCGCCGAGTTGGCACAAGTCATGTTGGAAGGGATCTCGCCCGAACTGAGGTTGACCGCCAGCGCTACCGAAGCGCTCGCGGCGGCCAGTTGGCCGGGCAATCTGGCCGAGTTACGCGTCGTGCTGCATCGCGCCTCAGGCGATCGCTCCAGCAACCGCATCGACGTCGCCGATCTGCCCGAGGACTACCGCACCACCACCAAGGTGTCGCGGTTGGCGGGGCTGGAGAAAGCCGAGCGTCAAGCGATCATCGGAGCGTTGAAAGACTGCGGCGGCAACAAGGTTCACGCGTCGGCGCAGCTCGGCATCAGCCGAAGCACTCTCTACACACGTATGCGGGCGCTGGACATCACTGTGTAGTTCGCTGTCCGATTCCAGTTGTACAAAGTTCGGACAGTTAGCACCCTCGGAAGCGCGGAAGTATGGCGTGCATCACATTCGCACCTCACTACTTCAGGGGAGTTTCCGATGACGGCAGTAGCCGAACACACCATCAGTTCCGCGGTACAGGGTTTCCTGAACGGACCGAAGAAGCTCTACATCGGCGGTGAATTCGTCGACGCCGCTTCGGGTCAGACCTTCGCGACGTACAACCCGGCTGACGGACAGAAGCTCGCAGACGTGGCACACGGACAGGCCGAAGACATCGACCGCGCAGTGCGCGCCGCTCGCACGGCCTTCGAAGACGGCCCCTGGTCACGCATGAAGGCAAACGAGCGCGAGCGGATGATCTGGCGCGTCGGCGACATTCTCAGTGCCCGCGCCGAAGAGTTCGGTCAGCTCGAAGCTCTCGACAACGGCAAGTCCGTTGCCATCGCCACCGCCGTCGACGTGGCTTGGGCCGCAGACGTATTCCGCTACTACGCAGGCTGGGCCACCAAGATCGAAGGCAGCACTGTCAACGTGTCGATGCCATTCTCTCCGGGCGGCGAGTTTCATGCATACACACTGCGTGAGGCGATCGGCGTCTGCGGACTGATCGTCCCGTGGAACTTCCCGCTGCTCATGTCGTCGTGGAAGCTCGCACCCGCGCTCGCTGCCGGCAATACCGTGATCCTCAAGCCCGCAGAGCAGACCCCGCTCACCGCACTTCTTCTCGCAGAGGTATTCGAAGAAGCCGGCTTCCCGCCTGGCGTCGTGAACATCGTTCCCGGATTCGGCGATGCCGGTGCTGCACTGTCCGGGCACGACGACGTGGACAAGGTCGCGTTCACCGGTTCTACCGAGGTGGGCAAGAAGATCGTCGACGCTGCCAAGGGCAATCTGAAGAAGGTCACGCTCGAGCTCGGTGGCAAGAGCCCCAACATCGTGTTCGCCGACGCGGATTTCGATTCCGCGGTGGAGGGTTCGCTCAACGCGTGGCTGTTCAACCACGGACAGTGCTGCGTTGCGGGCACTCGCCTGTACGTCGAGGACACCATCTTCGAGAAGTTCACCGAGGCTGTCGCGCACGCTGCGAGCCAGGTCAAGATCGGCCCCGGCCTCGACCCCACCACCCAGCTCGGACCGCTGGTCTCGCAGGAGCAGTTCGACAAGGTCACCGGCTACCTCCGTGAGGGAATCGCCGACGGCGCACGCGCACTGACGGGCGGTAACCGCTGGGGCGATCAAGGCTACTTCGTCGAGCCCACAGTCTTCGTCGACGTGAAGCCCGAATTCTCCATCGTCCAGGAGGAGATCTTCGGACCGGTCGTGGCAGCGCTGCCGTTCAACGCGGACGACGGACCGATCACTGCCGCAAACGATTCCATCTACGGCCTCGCTGCGGGCATCTGGACCCGGGACATCTCCAAGGCCCACCGCACGGCAAAGCGTCTGAAGGCCGGCTCGGTGTGGATCAACCAGTACAACGGCTTCGACACCGCGATGCCCTTCGGCGGATACAAGCAGTCCGGCTGGGGCCGCGAGCTCGGCGCTTCGGCCATCGATCTCTACACCCAGACCAAGGCCGTCAACATCGCCCTCTGACCGACCTCATCGCTCATTCTCTCGTCCGACAATCAAGGAGATCACCAGTGAAGACCAAAGCTGCTGTACTGCTCGAGCCCGGAAAGCCTTTCGAGATCATGGAACTCGACCTCGACGGCCCGGGTGTGGGTGAGGTACTGATCAAGTACACCGCGGCCGGACTGTGCCATTCGGATCTGCACCTGACCGACGGTGATCTCCCGCCGCGTTATCCGATCGTCGGCGGACACGAGGGCTCGGGCATCATCGAAGAGGTCGGCCCTGGCGTCACGAAGGTCAAGCCGGGCGATCATGTCGTGTGTAGTTTCATTCCCAACTGCGGCACCTGTCGCTACTGCTCGACCGGTCGCCAGAACCTGTGTGACATGGGCGCCACCATCCTCGAAGGTTCCATGCCGGACGGGTCCTTCCGTTTCCATGGCAACGGTCTGGACTTCGGCGGAATGTGCATGCTCGGAACGTTTTCCGAGCGAGCCACCATCTCGCAGCACTCGGTTGTCAAGATCGACGACTGGCTTCCGTTGGAGACCGCAGCGGTCGTCGGTTGCGGTGTGCCGTCGGGCTGGGGCACCGCCGTCAACGCCGGTAACCTTCGCGCCGGTGACACCGCGGTGATCTACGGCATCGGTGGTCTCGGCATCAACGCGGTCCAGGGTGCTGTTTCGGCTGGTTGCAAGTACGTAGTGGTGGTCGATCCGGTTGCTCTCAAGCGTGACACCGCACTGAAATTCGGTGCCACGCATGCCTTTGCAGACGCCGAGAGTGCGGCTGCCAAGGTCAACGAGCTGACCTGGGGACAGGGCGCCGACGCTGCGCTCATCCTTGTCGGCACCGTCGACGAGGACGTCGTCAGTGCAGCGACGGCAGTGATCGGTAAGGGTGGCACCGTGGTGATCACGGGACTCGCCGACCCTGCCAAGCTGACCGTTCACGTGTCGGGTACCGACCTGACCCTGAATCAGAAGACGATCAAGGGCACGCTGTTCGGTTCGATGAACCCGCAGTACGACATCGTACGACTGCTGCGTCTCTACGATGCCGGCCAGCTCAAGCTCGACGAACTGATCACCAACACCTACAGTCTCGAAGACGTCAACCAGGGCTACCAGGATCTGCGTGACGGCAAGAACATCCGTGGCGTGATCATTCACGACAAGTAGGACAACTGCTGTGCGCCTTTATTAACCGCGGGCGGTTAACAAAGGCGCACAGCACTATTTCTTGGCTTTCGACAAAATCTGCATCAACTGAAGTAGTGCCGAGAACTTCGCGAACACCGAACGCGAGACCACCGGACCGAAAGACGCGGTGTCGGTCGCATCGAATGCGTCGAGTAGATCCCGGAAGCTTTCGATCTGCTTGATCATCGCGTCCAGGTCGACGTGCGTAACGGCGTCGGCATCACGCAGAGCGAGCAGGTACTGCGGCGCCGTCACCAAGGCGACCGCCGGGATCTTCCGCTCGAACAGTGGTTCGCCCTCACCGAAATGAATGACCGGTCCTGGCGCCACGATTCGGCGATCGCCCGCTCCGATGTCGCGCCACAGCGGTGCAACGATGTCGTGTACTTCCCGACTCGTCGCGTAGAGCAGTTCCGGTTCCGGAGTGGTCTCCAACGTATAGCTGCCGGTCGAGTTGTCCTCGGTATCACCCAGTGCGCCGAGGTGCTCGATGGCGATCCCCGCTACTGCGCGCGCCTGACCGGCTTCGCCCTTCCACATCTCGGGGTGCGCTTCGAGCCACGTCGACGTTGCCTGCCCGTGCTTGGACACCGCTGGAATACGAAGGTGGCCAGTCGTCAGGACAAAAACGTACGACCGTCGATGCGGCTGCGCCACGGCGTGCCGCGCCAACGCCAACATTCCCAGATGGCCGTTCTCCTCGACGCCGTTTGTTCCGTCACTGTGAGTGATGAGCAGAATCGTCTCTTCGGGTGAGGTTCCGGGGGACACCGCCCACACCGTGTCAGTCCGGGTGTCCGGATGCAGCGTCGCATCCAGTACCAGAGTCGCCCGCTGACCGGAACGAGCTGCAGCGACAACCTTCGCGCCCTCGTCGCCGGCCACCCAGACGGCGGGGATGTCGTGATATGGCTGAGTGAACGGAAGATATTGTCCCAGTGCGTTGTCCGGAGCAATGTCACGCCACACCGCGATCACACTGAGGACACCGGCCTTGCGGGCCTTGTCGAGCTTCGGGCCCAGAAGAGTTGCGGAGAGAACCGGATTTCGAAGTGTCTCGTCGGTGGCGATCGGGCCCCACTCGCTGACCAGTAGCTGGCGGGGAAGATCGATGTGCGGGACCTCGATCACTGCGATCGCGCCCTTGGCCGCCGACCACTTGGGGCGTCGCGCGCTGACGTAGACCAGGGGAGCGGAGATTCCCTGAGGCCCGGTCAATCCCGAGTAGGGGAATGCGGACGAAACATTGATCGGTCCCGTCGGCAATTCGATGCGAAGCCCCTCAGATGTGTCCGGTAGATCCCAGCGTTCGAAAGTGTGTGAATCACGCCGGACGTCGAGGCCTAGTTCGGTCAGTTCGTTCGCGACTTCTTGCACCACAGCGTGGTGTGAAGGCGATCCAGTCAATCGTGGACCCAGTGCGTCGAGTCGCTGTTGGCCGGCAAGGAGGAGATCGCGATCGACGGCCTGGCCGTGATTCATGGAATTGCCTTTCGTGCTCCGTGGCGTCTGCTCTGGTGAGGCGCCTGCCCGTGTCGTGTCCACGGTACCGAGCGGTCTGAAAACGAGACGAAGGCGCGTCGGATATGCCGTTTTCGCAGATATACCGGGTGCCAACGGGCCGATCGGTCCGTACCGTATGACCTTGGCACCGAAAGACTCCGTGTTCTTCGGACAGACCAGTCCACGGCGAGAGAGGCCTACGTTGGCTACGTATCTTTACAGGTTGGGGAAGTTTGCTTTCCGCCACAAGTATCTTGTGGTGGCCGCGTGGATCATCGTGATCGCGGTGGTGGGGGGCGCAATCAGCGCCACAAATCCGACGTTCTCCAAAGAATTCAATCTTCCGGGCACTGATTCCCAACGTGCGACCGAGTTGATGAACGAGAACTTTGCAGCGGCAGCCGAGCAGCAAACTCAGGCGTCGACCAGTATTCTCATCGCGGCAGACGACGGACTTGCCGCACACAGCGATCAGATCGACCAGTTGATCGCGCAGGCGAAGACTTTGCCGGACATCGTCGATCCCGAGAAGATCGTCAACCCGGTGACTCTCGCGGAGGCCAATCCGGCGGTGGCGTCGGCCGTTCTCGGGGACAACGGCAAGGTCGGGCTGATCCAGCTCAATCAGTCGATTCGCATCGAGGATCAGACGCAGGCCAACAAGACGGCGTTCCTCGACCTGATGGCAAAATTCCGCACCGGTGGCCTGCAAGTCGAAGGCACCGGCTCCATGATGCAGGTGCAGGCCGCAGGCGGTCTGTCGGAGATGCTCGGCTTCGCGGTGGCGTTCATCGTGATGATCGTGGCGTTCGGCGCGCTCATTGCGGCTTTCATTCCGTTGTTCACCGCAATTCTGGGAATTGCGCTGGCCACTCTGACGGTCACACTCGGTTCGGGCTTCTTCGACATCAACGAAGGCGTCACAGGAATCGTCACGATGATCGGCATCGCAGTCTCGATCGACTACGCGTTGTTCATCGTTTCGCGCTACCGCAGTGAGCTCAATTTGGGCGGAACGAGGGAAGCAGCAGTCGGGCGCGCAGTGGGTACTGCCGGTTCGTCCGTCGTCTTCGCCGGCCTGACGGTTGTGGTCGCGCTGGCAGCCCTGGCGGTGGTCGGGGTTCCAATGATCACCCAGATGGGAATCTCTGCAGCCGTTGCCGTCATCATCGCTGTCCTCGGCGCAATCACGTTGATCCCGGCTGTTCTGGGTATCTTCGGCCGATTCGCGTTCTCGCCTCGTATCCCCGGCCTTCGCCACGGTGACGAGCCCGAGACGATGGAATCCAACGGTCATCGCTGGGCCAAGATAGTCACCAAATACCCGTGGCCGATCGCTGGTGCTGCTCTGGTTCTCCTGGTGATCGCGGCTATTCCGATGACCAAGCTCGAACTCGGACTCTCCTTCACTCAGGACGAAGAGCGACCGGCGCTGGCCCTACTGCAACGAGGGTTCGGTGAAGGCGTCAACGGTGAGTTGTTCGTCGTGCTCGATGCACCCGACGGTACCGACATCACCGCGATTGCCGAAGGCACTGTCGCGCACATCAAGGGCCTCGACAACGTCGCAACGCCGGATCAGCTGATGTGGGTCGGAAACGGACCGGACGCGGCAAACCCGATGGCGGGCGCCAACTCTGCCCTGATCGCCGTCACCCCGCAGATGTCCCCGAGTGGACACGAAACCCACGAACTGATGAATCAGATTCGTGACTACGGATCGACGGTGAAGTCGGAGGGAGCTGAACTCGGTGTGGCGGGTCAAACCGCGATCGTTGCCGACATGTCGTCGAAGCTCAGTTCCGCGCTCATCCCTTATCTGATCGTGGTGGTCGGGCTGGCGTTCATCATCATGATGGTCGTCTTCCGCTCGATCCTGGTGCCGCTGACCGCAACTCTCGGATTTTTGTTCTCCGTCTGTGCGACCTTCGGCGCCACGGTGGCGATTTTCCAAGAAGGCGACTTCGGGCTGATCGAGCACACTCAACCGATCATTTCGTTCCTACCGATCTTCATGATCGGCGTGGTGTTCGGGTTGGCGATGGACTATCAAGTGTTCCTCGTGACGAGAATGCGCGAGGAATATGTGCACGGATTGTCGGCCAAGGACGCCATCGTCTCCGGCTACACCCATGGTGCTCGCGTGGTCGCGTCGGCGGCGATCATCATGATCTCCGTGTTCGGCGCATTCATGCTGTCCTCGGAGACGACAAGCAAGATGATGGGCTTCGGTCTGGCGGCGGCAGTCTTCTTCGACGCCTTCATCATCCGCATGATCGTGATCCCTGCGGTCATGTCGATTCTCGGTGATTCGGCGTGGAAGTTGCCCGCGTGGCTCGACAAGATCCTGCCGAATGTCGACATCGAGGGTGAAGCGATTCGGCGGATTCCGATCGATCAAGACCCGGACTCCGATCCAGACCCGAATAAGGTTCCTGTCAGGGTGTAAGCACTCAGGTCGTGAAACGAACGGGGTGCCGGTTGCAGAGCAACTGGCACCCCGTTCATTTGTGTCTGGATGGCGCTGACACAAATAGGAAACCATCCGGTTGGTAACAGAAATTGCTGTGATCGCGACAGGACTTCCAGAGGCGACGCGCACCGGGGGCGAGCCGTGACGATGACTGTGAGGACTCGTGCCGAACGAGCAAACCGATTCGAAGCGTGCGGAGAAGTGGACCTTCGCGTTGACGGTCGTCTCCCTGATCGCCGGCGGCACAGTGGTTGCCGGGTTCGTGGATCGGTGGAGTGGCTCGGAGTCCGACAACATCTCGGTAGCTGCATCGACGTCTGTCAGCGTGACGTCTACGCCGGACGGTGGGTTCGCCGAAGACGCACCTGAATTCTCGTACGTCACGCCGACCGCGGTGTACCCGACCACCATTCCGGGTTGTGAGAGCGTCGAAGCGCCAGAGGAGGATTCGTTCTTCTCCTATATTCTGGACGGATCCAACACGTACGACGATCCACGCTTTCCGTGGTTCTCGAGCGCCAAGGCAGCAGCTATGTCTGACGCGGTCAAACAGGCGCTGCCGCACGACGTCGAGCTGAAGTTCGCCAGCCCGGGCAATTCGCTCCAGTTCGGGCCGATCTATGCGCCTTCGAACACAGATGGCCTGCCCGAGGGGTTCTCGCTCGAGGATCTGGCGTCCACCACTGCGTCCGGGACGCTGGTTCGGGACGGGAAGATCGGCGCGCTCAGCCTGATGCTGCACTCGAGTTCTGATCCGATCCCATCGTGTGTTGCGGGGTCGCTCGTCGAACGTCGGGTGCTGGCCGACCAGTCTGTGGTGGACCTGCAGGATACGTGGAGCGAAACCAATGGTGTACGCACTCTTGGTCGGTCGGCGATGCTGTACGGAATCGACGGGACCCGTATCCAGGCGTATGTCAACGACACGAACAACGACGGAGGTCGGGACGCCGAGAGTTCCGGCGTGGTGCCACTGACGCTCGACGAACTTGCAACCCTTGTCGAAATGCCACAGCTGCGAATCACCGCGCCTATTCCACCAGGCACTGCACCGCTTCAGATTGATTGCGGCGGTTGGGCGGACGAGTCATCAGGGCGGGAACTGGATCGAGGAATCGTCGACGCGCTCGGTGAAGCGCTCCGATCGGGTTGGCGCGCAGCACCGCCAGACGCGCCTGACCTCGGCAGTCAGCTGGGTGATCTGGTTCTTGCCGAAAACGACACCACCACCGCGTGCCAGGATCTCGTCGCACGGTCGGGCGGCAACGAGTCGCGCCTCAGCATCTCGATTACCAGTGGGCAGCCGCTTCCTACGCCTCCGAACAAGTATGACCCTTCTTACGACGGGCACCCGCTCTCGATGGTGACCTCCGAGGATGGGTCCGTGATCGAACGTGATGAGAGTCGCTGGGAGAATGCCCACAGGTCTGTAGTAGTTACCCACACGGGTGGGACGCAAGTAACGGTGAGCTCGTCGGCCGAGGCACCGAACGTGCCGATGACGTTCGAGCAGTTGGAGTTTCTCGCGACGACCGACGGCCTGGAGATTCGATGACCACCAGATTCTCCCCGAAAACGCGCCTTCGAATCGCGGCCGCCGCTGCCGTGGTCACCGTCACCGCCGCCGTCGCCACGGTGGTCACGTCGACGAATTTCGAACCGACAGCGGCCTCGTCGCCGTTGTGGAGCGTCGAGGCCTCCGAGATTCTCGGGCGCGAGTTCGCGATCTTTCGGAGCCCACTTGTTGGAACCGAATTCAACATGGAGATGGGCGGATTCATCGACGCCGGATCACTTGTGGTCACGATGATCGGTATGCCGGACCGTCAGGCGTATTCGTTGGACGACGCGGAATTGGTCGGACTGGACGCCGAGGACGGCACAGTCCGCTGGCGCACGTCGGCGGTCGATATAGGTGGTTGCTCCGAGACTCTGCTCGGCATCTCGGTGCTGTGTTTCTCCGGGCCGTACGTATCCGGTGGTTCGTACTCTCTGTTCGACATCGAGACGGGAGAGCGGCGAGACATCAAGACGCCGTGGTCGCCGATCATCGCGGTTGTCTCGGGCGACACCGTCCTCGCGCTCGAAGGTGATATCGAGAGCAACGACGTTCGCGTGCACAGCGGAACCGTCGACGATCCGGAAGCGAACTGGTCCAAAGCGTTCGACGTCGGTGGATCGTGGGAAGCCGGATACGTCGATCCGGTGATGGCGGTTCACGGTGACCTGGGTGTGATCGCTCTCGACGAGTCCTTGGGATTCGACCTGAAGACCGGCGAACAGCGGTGGGTGCACGGTTACTCTACCTGCTCGACCGCGCACACATCGTCGGACGGTGTGACCTTGGTGTCGGACGGCGGTTGCGAAGGCAACGGTCGCCCGACAAGTGAGTACGCACTCGATCAGAACGGGCGCGAGTTCGCCAGGACGGACGAACTGTCCTCGAAGTCCTCGCACTACGGTGGGCGATACAGTCGAGATGAACCTGTCGGCGGATCGACTCCGATCATTCTGGGACACAGCGGTTTCGACCGGAAGTCCGGCGAGAAATTGTGGTCCAACAGTGAAGTCTTCGACACCGCACAGTCGTTGGCGGTGATCGGCAACGTGGTCGCCGTGACCCGTTCCGGTTCCGAGCCCGAGGTCCAGTTCGTGGACCTCTTCACCGGTGAGGTCCTGTGGCGATCGAACGCCGAGCGCGCCGGAGAGGTTGTCTGGCACGGCGATGTCGTCATCGACGAGGGAAACGTCTACGGAACGGATGTCCGTACGGGCCAACGTAGTTGGGAGGTTCGGGTCGACCAGGACGGGGACGACGAGTTCACCCCCTGGGCGATGCCGCGGGAGCTGTGGGCGGGGGACAAGGTGCTGTTGCGCTCCAGTGAAGACCGCATCACGGCGTTGAAACTGTCGTGAAATTTGGCGGCTGCAAATCTTCGGTGATTAGCGAAACTCGATGGGCTACTGGTGAACCGGCATGATTCGACCTTGCGACCTGCCGAACAAGCGCCTGAACTCCAGGCGCTCCTTCTCGAAGTTGTAAAGGCGGTAGACGGGCCACACGAGCGCGTGGAGCATCGAGTCGCCCCAGATGGTCAGTTTGAGGCGCCAATTCATGATGTTGTGAAGGTGCAGAACCGATTCGGATGCTTGGTTGTACTTCAGGTACTCCAACGGAGGGGTTTCACCGCGTCGACCGGACGTCTCTGCTCGCATGTCGGCGATCTGACCGATCGTCATCCCTTCCTCCCGAAGGCACAGTGAAAGGTCGATATCTTCGTGGATGTCAGGCCGGTCACTGACTTGCTCGCGGACGGACAGCCATGCGCTCTTTCTGATCGCCATGTTCGCTCCGGCGACAGCGAGTACTTGACGTTCGCAATCGAACTTCCCCTGCTTCACCTGCCTGTCCAGTGCGTAGCGGTGGATTCGAGCAAACGGCGATTCGAAGAGGTAGGTGAGTCCGGCAACCGCTGAATGAGCGGTGCTGCGTTGGAAGAAACCCTTGACCGCATCTGCCCATCCCGGTTGTACCCGTGTGTCCGCGTCGATACGACCGATGATGTTGCCGGTCGAGGCGTCGAAGCCCGCGTTCCGGGCGTGTACCACGCCTTGGCGGGCCTCGAAGACATATCTGACTTTGTCGTACTTTTCGGCGAACTCCTGGATGATCGATGCAGTACCGTCCGTCGAGTTGTTGTCGACAATCAGAATCTCATCGATTTCCGACTGGGTCAGTAGACGCTCGATGCAGCCGGAAACCGCGTTCTCTTCGTTAAATACCGGAACAACCACCGAAAGTCGATTAGTGGACAAGTGTTCAATATCCTGCATGGATGCGGTCACTGTATTCCTTTGCTGGGAAATTGGGTCCAGTCCTTCGCAAAGGTTACGATAGCAATAGGTGACCATTCGGACAATTTGAAGCGATGGCCATATGATCAATCCCGCAACAGCTTATTGCGGGAAACTATCAGCATAAGTGCAGCTGGCACGGCATAAATGCATGCAGATAAGGCTTTCGGAACTGATTGATTTTTACCCACTCGAGTCTATTCGTCGGTTGAACATCGGACTTTAGTCCTTTTAATTCCGGCAAATATAATGCTGCCCGTTCGCTGAATTGTGAATCGCCACTGCGGCAACCACCTGGCAATATCTAGATGTCGCAAGTCGCTTTTCAGTGAAGTGGAGTCGGTGCAGCGCAAGTGCCATATTTGTAGATTCAACGGACCCTTGACGGCAAGGTTGCCGCCATCTGCAAATATTTGCCTTTGTAGCTGTCGGTCTGGATTTTCCAGTGAAGTCCGCCCCCGCGACTCTTCAGCACCGATTTCCGATGTGCAAACAGCAGCCGGCACCTACCTACTGGGTCAGGATGCCTTCGGTTTCGGGTGCCGGAACAGTTTTCCCCGTGATCGGATCGACTTCCTCGAGCGGTGGAACATCCTCGCCGTCGAGCACTCGGCGCATGCGCTCCTTGTCGAGCTGCCCCTCCCAATTGGCGACCACGAAGGTTGCGACACAGTTCCCGAGCAGGTTCACCGACACCCGCATCGAGTCCATGATTCGATCAGCGCCCAGTAGGAGGGCGACTGCGGCGACCGGAATTGCGCCGTGACCGATTGCGGCCACAGTGGCGGACAGCGCCAGGAAGGACGATCCCGGTACCCCTGCCATTCCCTTCGACGTGAGCATCAGAACCAGGACGGCAGTGATCTGTTCACCGAGTGTCAGGTCCACACCGAGTGCCTGAGCCAGAAACAGCATGCAGATCGACAGGTACAGCGTTGCGCCGTCGAGATTGAACGAGTACCCGGTTGGTACCACCAATCCTGTTGTCGTTCGCGAGCATCCGGCGTTGGTGAGCTTGACCATGATTCGGGGCAGAACTACTTCGGTCGACGCCGTTCCCAACGCGAGGAAGAGTTCGTCCTTGATGTACTTGACGAACTTCCACAGGTTCACGCCCGCGAAGTACCTGACTATCGCGGCCAGGATGAGGATGAACAGGACGGCGGCGAGATAGCATGCGGCGATCAGCTTTCCGTAACTTCCGAGCGAAGCGATCCCGTACTGGCCGACGATGTACGCCATCGCGCCTAGAGCGCCCAACGGCGCCAGTCGCATGATCCAGCCGATGATCGTGAAGAACAGATGGCTCAGGCGATCGACGAGTTCGAACACGATCGGTGGGCCGCTCTCGCCTGCCTTGGCCAAGGCGAGTCCGAACAGTACTGCGAAGAAGAGGACTTGGAGGAGTGCGTTCTCGGCGAAGGCTGAAACTATCGACACCGGAATGATATTGAGCAGGAACTCGACCGTGTGGGGGAGTTCGCCACTTCCGGTCTTGGCGGCCACGGCGTCCGCACCGTTCGCCAGCGTCTCCGGATCGATGTTGAATCCCGCACCCGGCTTCATCAGATTTCCGATGAGCAGCCCGAACAACAGGGCGAAGGTGGTCACTACCTCGAAGTAGATGAGTGCTTTGACGCCGATACGCCCCACGGCCTTCAGATCCCCGACGTGAGCAATCCCGATCACGACGGTGCAGAAGATAATCGGCGCGATCAGCATTTTGATCAGTTTGATGAACCCGTCGGCAAGGGGCTTGAGATTCGCGCCGAATTCCGGCCACAACCAGCCGATGAGGACGCCGATGACGATAGCGGCGATCAGTTGCACGAACAGTGATCGGTACCAGGGCGGCTTGTTGGCGAGTCGCGCGAGCTCGCTGTTCGGCAGTTTTACGGAAGTGGCCATGGACGAGAACGGTAGGTCTGCTTGATTGCGAAAGAATAACTCGCGAATGTCCTGCGTGTAACACGTCCAGGTTGCATCTCGGACAACAATTCGGTCAACAAGCGACAGTTGTGTGTGACTGTGGTTATTGTTTCCCTGAGCGGTGATCTTCCGTCCGCGTGCATGCACGACGTGTGAGAGGGGCTGTCATGGGGCAAATTATCGGAACCATCATTTTCGGCGCAGTCATCGGAATCCTGGCTCGTCTCGTACTGCCAGGTAAGCAGCAGTACGGCATGATCGTGACCATCGTGCTTGGCGTTGCAGGAGCGCTTATCGGGTACTGGGTCTGGGAAGGCCTCTTGGACAAGGGCAATACAAATGGGATCGACTGGATCCGCTGGATCATCAGCATCGCGGCTGCCGCGGTCCTCTCACTTGGCTACGCAGCCGTCACGGGCAAGAAATAGCAAGCTAGCCCAATTCGACAAGTGCGCCCACCCCAGCGTAGGGAGGGGGCCCGATTTGTTTTGCCCCGGTTTGCCACCCCACCGGTGAGGGAACCGCCCACACCGCGCCGCCCAAGAGCCCAAAGGCGCCTTGACACACGGGGGGGGGGGGCAAAATAAG
>NZ_JBHWUF010000011.1:190519-223473 GCF_042738325.1 Rhodococcus sp. NPDC059969
TTTTTTTTTAACACACACCCCCTATCTGTGCCCTCCGCCGCCTACCGGCAAAAAAATTACACCCCACCCCAAATTCCACTGGGCCCCCCCCCGGCGTGGGGGGGGGCCCCACTTTTGGTTTGCCCCAGTTGTCCGACCCCAGCTGTGAGCGAACGGCACTCTCGTCGCCTCAGATGCGCCGAAAGGCGCGTTCACTCAGGGGAGGGGTGCGCAAATTCAGAGCGCCCGCCGCTGAAGATGCAGCGCCTCGAGGAACTGCGCCGGCAGATCCTGCTCGAGGATTTCGTCGTCAGGATGCGGTAGCGCTTTGATTTTCGCGAACTCGTCGTTGAGGCGTTCCATCTTGACGTCGAGGCGGTGTGCCGCGGCAGCAGCCTCGGTGAGTTCGTCGAGGAGTTCGACGGGGACCTCGCGGTTGTACTTGTAATATATCTTGTGCTCGAGGCTTGCCCAGAAATCCATCGCGATGGTGCGGATCTGGAGTTCGATCGGTACGTGCCGGACGCGGTCGCTCATGAAAACCGGGACCTCGACGATCAGGTGCAAGCTCTTGTAGCCGTTGGGTTTCGGATCGGCGATGTAGTCCTCGCGCTCGATCACCCGAAGGTCCGTCTGGCTGGTGAGCATCTCGGCTATGCGGTACGTGTCGGAAATGAAACTGCAGGTGATGCGTACTCCGGCGATGTCGAAGATGTTCTTCGAGATGTCGTCGATCGTGAGCGGGACGTTCAGGCGCTGAGCCTTGCGCAGGATGCTGTCCGGCGACTTGACTCGTGACGTGACGTGTTCGATGGGGCTGTACTGATTGATGTGCGTGAACTCGTCCTTGAGGATGTTCACCTTGGTCATCAGTTCGGAGATTCCGAACTGGTACAACATCATGAAGCGGGAGAACTCGGTCCGCAGTTCGGCGAAATCGGCCCTGCTGACCCCACTGCTGTCTTCCACGTTCGGCACCCTCATCTGTTAGCTGGTGTAACCAGTCTGCCACCGATTGTGCCGTGTCCGGTTTCAGTGGGTGCGCAGTGCGGCCAGTGTCATATCCCGCAGGACTCGACGCGCGCGTGCCGGCGAAGCGGGGTTGGCGCTGTGTGGGGTCGAGTTGATCAGACCGAAGGTGGCATGCGCTTTGATGCGTGCATCCGCCTGATCGAGTTGGGGATCGAGTTGCTCGAGCACCCCAACCCAGACCTCGACGTACTTGCGCTGCGTTTGGCGTACTTGTCGACGCGCGTCGGCCGGGAGGCTCTCGAGGTCGCGGTCCTGGATACGGATCAGGTCCGGCTCGCCCAGCGCGAAGTCGAGGTGGAACTCCACCAGTGCGTCGAGAGCGGCGCTCGGGGAGTCCGCAGCCTCCGCCGCAGCTGATCCGCCTTCGTGAAGTCGTGTGCTGATGCCGACGAGAAGTTCAACGAGGACTGCGTCCTTGTTCGGGAAATGCCGGTACACGGCGGGGCCACTGATGCCGACGGCCGCTCCGAGGTCTTCGAGTCGCACACTCACGAATCCGCGCTCGGCGATCAACCGGGCGGCGGCGTCCAAGAGTTGACGACGGCGGTCGGCCTTCATCTGATCGCGTCGCGTCGGAGCTGCTACCTGCTCAGAGGTCATTCTCTCGATCTTTCTTCGCTTGTGTTCTGGACAACTCAGTTAATCATAGTTAATCTAGTTTCAGTTATCGAGCATTAACTCATGGCGAAGGCGGCGGGATGACTCCCAGTGGAATCACGCAAGGATCGGGCTACCGGTCCGATCACACCGTTCTGGTGGACGAACTGAAGAAGAAACTGGCGCAAGCAGCGCTGGGTGGCAACGAGCGCTCTCGCGAGCGACACGTGAGCAGAGGGAAGCTGCTGCCGCGAGATCGCGTCGATTCGCTGCTCGATCAGGGCAGCCCGTTCCTCGAGCTGTCGCCGCTGGCGGCCAACGGCCTCTACGACGACGAGTGCCCCGGCGCCGGCGTCATCACCGGTATCGGCCGTGTGTCGGGCCGCGAGTGCGTGATCGTTGCCAACGACGCGACGGTCAAGGGTGGTACCTACTACCCGATGACGGTGAAGAAGCACCTCCGTGCCCAGGAAGTTGCGCTGCAGAACAACCTTCCCTGCATCTACCTCGTCGACTCCGGCGGCGCCTTCTTGCCGCGCCAGGACGAAGTCTTCCCGGACCGTGAGCACTTCGGCCGGATCTTCTACAACCAGGCGACCATGAGCGCCAAGGGGATTCCCCAGATCGCCGCAGTTCTCGGTTCGTGCACCGCGGGCGGCGCTTACGTGCCCGCGATGAGCGACGAAGCAGTGATCGTCCGCAATCAGGGCACCATCTTCCTCGGCGGCCCGCCGCTCGTGAAGGCTGCCACCGGCGAGATCGTGACGGCCGAAGAACTCGGCGGCGGCGACCTGCACTCCAAGGTTTCCGGCGTCACCGACCACTTGGCCGAGGACGACCGCGACGCACTTCGGATCGTGCGCAACATCATTGCCACGCTCGGCCCCCGCTCCGAGCGTCCGTGGGACGTCATCTCCACGGTTCCGCCCGTTGCCGACCAGAGCGAGCTCTACGACGTCGTTCCGACCGATCCCCGTACTCCGTACGACGTGCACGAGGTCATCACCAAGCTCGTTGACGGTGGCGCATTCCAGGAGTTCAAGGCTGAATACGGCAAGACGCTCGTCACCGGTTTCGCCCACATCGAGGGCCATCCGGTCGGCATCATCGCCAACAACGGCGTTCTCTTCGGTGAATCCGCCATGAAGGGAGCACATTTCATCGAACTGTGCGACAAGCGCAGTGTGCCGCTGCTGTTCCTGCAGAACATCGCGGGCTTCATGGTGGGACGCGACTACGAGGCCGGTGGCATCGCCAAGCACGGCGCCAAGATGGTCACGGCAGTTGCGTGTGCACGGGTTCCGAAGCTGACGGTTGTCATCGGCGGCTCTTACGGCGCCGGCAACTACTCCATGTGTGGACGCGCGTATTCGCCTCGCTTCCTGTGGATGTGGCCGAACGCGCGCATCTCGGTCATGGGCGGCGAGCAGGCCGCGTCGGTGCTCTCGACCGTTCGTAGTGACCAGCTCGACAGCGCGGGTAATCCGTGGTCGGCCGAGGACGAAGAGTCCTTCAAGGCGCCGATCCGCGAGCAGTACGAGGCTCAGGGAAATCCGTACTACTCCACTGCTCGGCTGTGGGATGACGGTGTCATCGACCCCGCAGATACCAGAACTGTTCTCGGCCTGGCTCTCTCGGTGTGTGCAAACGCGCCGATCGAGCCGGTCTCCTACGGCGTCTTCCGGATGTGAGCGAAATGACTGAGTTACGCACTATCGATACTGTTCTCGTGGCAAACCGCGGTGAGATCGCGGTTCGTGTGATCCGCACGTTGCGTGAGTTGGGAATTCGCAGCGTCGCCGTCTACAGCGACGCCGACGCGAATGCTCGCCACGTCCGCGAAGCCGACACTGCCGTCAACATCGGACCGGCTGCGGCGCGTGAAAGCTACCTCGTCATCGACAAGGTCATCGACGCTGCCAAGTCCACCGGCGCTCAGGGTATTCACCCGGGTTACGGCTTCCTGTCGGAGAACTCGGCGTTCTCGGCTGCCTGTGCGGCCGCGGGAATCGCCTTCCTCGGCCCGTCCGAGCGAGCCATCGAAGTGATGGGCGACAAGATCACCGCGAAGAACGCAGTCGCCGCGTTCGACGTCCCGGTGGTCCCGGGCATCGCTCGTCCGAACCTGACCGACGAGGAACTGATCGCGGCAGCCGAGGACATCGGTTACCCGGTACTGGTCAAGCCTTCAGCGGGTGGCGGCGGCAAGGGTATGCGCCTGGTCGAGGACCCGGCCAACCTGGCCGAGGCTCTTCGCAGTGCACGCCGTGAGGCCGCGTCGTCGTTCGGCGACGACACTCTGTTCCTCGAGCGATTCGTCTTGCGGCCCCGGCACATCGAGGTCCAGGTTCTCGCCGACCAGCACGGCAACGTCGTTCACCTCGGTGAGCGCGAATGCAGCCTGCAGCGGCGTCATCAGAAGGTCATCGAAGAGGCTCCGTCGCCGCTGCTCGATCAGGTGACGCGTGACCGCATCGGTGCGGCAGCGTGCAACACCGCTCGAAGCGTCGATTACACCGGCGCCGGCACCGTCGAGTTCATCGTCTCCGCAGACAAGCCTGACGAGTTCTTCTTCATGGAGATGAACACCCGACTGCAGGTCGAGCATCCCGTCACCGAGATGGTGACCGGGCTGGATCTGGTCGAATGGCAGGTACGTGTGGCAGCGGGGGAGAAGTTGGCCTTCTCCCAGAGCGACATCACGCTGACCGGGCACGCCATCGAAGCTCGTGTGTACGCGGAGGACCCGGGCCGTGGATTCCTGCCGACCGGCGGCCGCGTCGTGGATCTGGTCGAGCCGTCAGGTTCCGGCGTCCGCGTTGATTCGGGGCTGCTCGCCGGCACCGTCGTCGGTAGTGACTACGACCCGATGCTCAGCAAGGTCATCGCCCACGCTCCCGATCGTGCAGGCGCACTGCGCAAGCTGGATCGCGCACTCGGTGACACCGCCGTGCTCGGAGTCGTGACCAACATCGAGTTCGCACGATTCCTCCTCGCCGATCCGGATGTGATCGCGGGCAACCTCGACACCGGTCTCCTCGATCGTCGCGTCGAAGACTTCGTTGCGGCCGACGCATCCGACGAGGTTCTCATTGCTGCCGCGGCCTATCGCTGGCTCTCGCGGTGGACTACTTCGGAATCCGTTGATCCCTGGGACGTCCCGAGCGGATGGCGCGTCGGAACTCCCGCTCCGACCAGCATCAGGCTCTCCGCCGGCACCCGAACGGCGCACGTTGCGATCGTCGGCGTTCCGGCCGATGCGAAGGTCGAGGTCGAAGGCTCACAGCCGCGCGCATTCAGCGCGACCCTGACGGGATCCGAACTGGCGGTAGTGATCGACGGACGCCGACGCACGTTTGTCGTCGCCGAGACCGACGGTGGTTTGTGGCTGGCAGGCGGCGGAACCTGGCACGTGCGCGAGGTCGCCGAGGTCAGTGTTCGCGGTGAGGACAAGCACGCCGGCGACGCCGAAATCGCCAGCCCCATGCCCGGTGCCGTCATCGCAGTCAACGTCGAGAACGGCGCAGCAGTGAGCGCGGGACAACCGCTCGTCGTGGTCGAGGCCATGAAGATGGAGCATTCCTTGACCTCCCCGATCGACGGAATCGTGGAAGTTCTCGTCCGTCAGGGCGATCAGGTGATGGTGGATCAGGTTCTGGCCCGCGTGGTACCTGCCCAAGACGAAGAGACTGCCGAAGAAAAGACCGAGAACACGACGCAGAAGGAAGACGCCTGATGTCCGATTACCTTGCCACCGGAGCGCTTCCGGACGAATACCAGCAGCTCGCCAAGACCGTTGCCGATTTCGCCAAGACCGTCGTGGCGCCGGTTGCTGCCGAGCACGACGCCAACCACACCTTCCCGTACGAGGTAGTTGCCGGGATGGCGGACATGGGACTGTTCGGCCTGCCCTTCCCCGAGGAGTACGGCGGAATGGGTGGCGACTACTTCGCACTCTGCCTGGCGCTCGAAGAGCTGGGCAAGGTCGACCAGAGTGTTGCGATCACTCTCGAAGCCGGTGTGTCCCTTGGTGCCATGCCGATCTACCGTTTCGGTAACGAGGCACAGAAGCAAGAGTGGCTTCCGCAGCTCACCAGCGGCAAGTCGTTGGCTGCCTTCGGCCTGACCGAACCCGGCGCGGGTAGCGACGCCGGCGGAACCAAGACCACCGCGAAGTTCGACAGCGGTGAGTGGATCATCAACGGCAACAAGCAGTTCATCACCAACTCGGGCACCGACATCACCAAGCTCGTGACGGTCACCGCGGTCACGGGTGTCAAGGACGGCGGCAAGAAGGAGATCTCGACGATCCTCGTGCCGACCACGACGCCCGGCTTCACGGCCGAACCGGCGTACAACAAAGTCGGTTGGAACGCATCCGACACCCATCCCCTCACGTTCGCCGATGTTCGTGTCCCCGAGGAGAATCTGCTCGGTGAGCGCGGCCGTGGCTACGCGAACTTCCTGCGCATCCTCGACGAAGGCCGCATCGCTATTTCCGCGTTGAGTGTCGGTGCCGCCCAGGGCTGCGTCGACGAGTCGATCAAGTACGCCAAGGAGCGCGAGGCGTTCGGTCGCCCCATCGGACACAACCAGGCCATCGCGTTCAAGATCGCGCGAATGGAGGCTCGTGCCCACGTCGCACGTACCGCGTACTATGACGCGGCCGCACTCATGTTGTCGGGCAAGCCGTTCAAGAAGCAGGCATCCATCGCCAAGCTCATCTCCTCCGAAGCTGCCATGGACAACGCTCGCGACGCCACCCAGATCCACGGTGGATACGGCTTCATGAACGAGTACGCCGTCGCGCGTCACTACCGTGACAGCAAGATCCTCGAAATCGGTGAGGGAACCACCGAGGTGCAGTTGATGCTCATCGCTCGTGAGGCAGGGTTGTGACGAACCCCAAGAAGATCACTCAGCGCGGACTCTGGTTCGAGGAGTTCGAGGTCGGCGCGATCTACGAGCACCGGCCAGGTCGAACGGTGACCGAGGCTGACAACGTCCTGTTCACGACTCTGACGATGAACACGCAGGCGCTGCATCTTGATGCGGCGTACAGCGAGGACACTCAATTCGGTGTGCGGCTGGTCAATTCGATGTTCACCCTTTCGACAATCGTTGGCCTCTCGGTCGCGCAGTTGACGCAGGGCACCATCGTCGCCAATCTCGGTTTCTCCGAGATCAGCTTCCCGAAGCCGCTCTTTCACGGCGACACCCTGTACGCCGAGACGCTCATCGCGGACAAGCGTGAGTCGAAGAGCCGTCCGGGCGAAGGCATCGTGACGCTCGTGCACACCGGACGCAACCAGCACGGTGACGTCGTGGCACTCGCCACGCGCAAGACCTTGGTGCAGCTTCGCCCGGCCGAGGTGTCCTCATGACGTGGACGCCGCCGGGGCCGGCGTGGTTGTTCTGCCCGGCGGATCGACCCGAGCGCTACGCGAAGGCCGCGGCCGTTGCCGACGTCGTGATCCTCGATCTCGAAGACGGGGTGGCTCCGGCCGACAAGGAAGCCGCGCGTGCAGCCCTGATCGACACTCCTCTCGATCCGGACCGGACGATTGTGCGCGTCAATCCGGTCGGTACGCCTGATCACGAACTCGATCTGATCGCGCTGGACGGCACACACTATTCGCGTCTCATGCTGTCCAAGTGCGAATCGGCCGAGGACGTCCTCTCGCTCGCACCGGCGGACGTGGTTGCACTCGTCGAGTCCCCGCGAGGAGCCCTCGCCGTGGCCGACATCGCGCTTGCTGCGAACGCCATCGGTGTCATGTGGGGAGCCGAGGATCTTGTGGCCGGTCTCGGCGGTAACTCGAGCAGGCACCCGAACGGTTCGTACCGCGACGTTGCCAAGCACGTCCGATCGACGTCTCTCCTGGCTGCGAAGAGCTACGGCCGGTTGGCTGTCGATTCCGTGTACCTCGACATCAAGGACCTCGTCGGCCTGGGCGTCGAGTCCGCTGATGCTGTCGCAGTCGGCTTCGATGTGAAGGTTGCGATCCACCCGAGTCAGGTCGAGGTCATCCGTGGTGCCTTCGCACCTTCGGAAAAAGAGATCGACTGGGCCACACGAGTGCTTGCCGCGGTGTCTACTGAACGTGGTGTGTTCGCGTTCGAGGGCAAGATGGTCGACGCTCCCGTTCTTCGTCACGCCGAGAAGCTTCTTCACCGAGCCGGAATCTTTCAGCAGAAGGAGAACTAACGGATGAGCAAAGTCGTGAATACGGCAGCTGAGGCAGTTGCCGACATCGCGAGCGGATCCAGGCTCGCAGTGGGCGGCTTCGGGCTGTGCGGTATTCCCGACGCACTGATCGCGGCGATCGCCGACGGCGACGCCACCGATCTCGAGGTGTTTTCCAACAACTGCGGTGTCGACGACTACGGTCTCGGCATTCTGCTCGGCGCGCACCGGATCGCCAGGGTGACGGCGTCGTACGTGGGGGAGAACAAGGAGTTCGCCCGCCAGTATCTCGCCGGTGAGCTCGAAGTGGAGTTGACGCCGCAGGGGACGCTGGCCGAGCGGCTGCGAGCAGGCGGTACCGGCATTCCGGCGTTCTACACGCCGGCGGGCGTCGGCACACCGATCGCTGAGGGCGGCTTGCCGTGGCGATACAACGCGGACGGTTCGATCGCCGTGGCGTCGCCACCGAAGGCGACGGCAGTGTTCGGTGGCCGCACGTATGTATTGGAAGAGGCGATCACGGCTGACTTCGCGCTCGTGCATGCGGACTACGGTGACACCGAAGGAAATCTCGTCTTCAACAAGACGGCGATGAACTTCAACCCGCTTGCTGCCATGGCCGGCCGGATCACCATCGCGCAGGTGGAGAACCTCGTCGAGCCGGGCGACATCGACCCCGCGCACGTGCACCTACCTGGAGTGTTCGTCGCGCGCGTCGTACACACAGGCCCACAGGAGAAGCGGATCGAGAAGCGGACCGTCTCAGGAGGCACCAAGTGACCAGTGCAGAGGAAACCCGTATCGGTTGGACTCGCCACGAGATGGCCGCTCGCGCTGCCGCCGAGATGCGGCCGGGGGAGTACGTCAACCTCGGCATCGGCCTGCCGACGCTGATCCCCAGTTACCTGCCCGAGGGCGTCAAGGTGGTCCTCCACAGCGAGAACGGCATCCTTGGTACTGGACCGTATCCGACCGACGATCAGGTCGATGCCGACCTCATCAATGCAGGTAAAGAAACCGTCACCGTCAATTCAGGCGCCGCGTTCTTCGACTCGGCTCTCTCCTTCGGCATGATCCGCGGTGGTCACATCGACACCGCGGTGCTCGGCGGGATGCAGGTATCGAAGACCGGTGACCTTGCCAACTGGATGGTGCCGGGCAAGATGGTGAAGGGTATGGGCGGGGCGATGGACCTGGTCCATGGAGCCCGCCGCGTCATCGTCGTGATGGAGCACACCGACCGCGACGGCAATCCCAAGATCGTCGAGGCCTGCACGCTGCCGCTTACCGGTCAGAGCGTCGTCAACCGGATCATCACCGACCTGGCAGTGCTGGACGTCACCGCGGACGGGCTGCAGCTTGTGGAGCTGGCTCCAGGGGTCAGCAGCGAGCACCTGAAGAGTGTGACTGGTGTGGGCTTTTCCTGAAGCTTCGTACCGTAAATCGAAGAACGCGCCGACCGCTGGTCGGCGCGTTCTTTCGTCGGTCTGTCGGCGTGTACCGATAGTCTCGATCAGCGACTGTCGAATCTTGTTCGAGCTCAGGCACCCAGTACTTGGCGGCCCTGTAAATTGTCCGAGGTGACTGATGTGGATTGGGGTGTAGATCGTCGGTTGCAATTGATTGGCCCAGGGGGAGAGGTGTCGCGCGCCGCGTCTGAACGGTGCGTTTCGACAATGCGATCGGGGGGTAGATGAGCTGGGCGATTTGTAACGAATTGCAACAAAACCGTCGATACACCGGGGTATGGATTTCTCTTGTCACCTATGTATCGGAGACAATGGGTGGTTCTGGCTCGTCGAGGTTGGATGAGGTCGGTAGCTGCTGCGAATCGGACGTTCGGCTCGCACGGGTGCGCAATGGTGTGGAAGAGAGGCTGTGGGCGTGAATTCGCTGGGTAACGGAGAACTGGGGAGCGGCAAGCCGGAGGTCGGCAGCTCGCCGGAAGACGTTCAGCGATCCGACGCATTCCCGCTTTCCGCGGCCCAGCTCGGTATGTGGTTCGCGCAGCACCTCGATCCCGCCGTTCCGGTCAACATCGCTCAGTACGTCGAACTCCGTGGTGCTCTGGAACTTGACGCCCTTCGCCAGGCCTGCGCAGACGCCGGTCGCGAAATCGGGTCGGCCTTCGTCCGGATCTTCGAGATCGACGCCCAGCCGTACCAGATCATCGACCCCACACTCGATGATTCGGTCGGTTACGTCGACCTTCGTAGTGAAGACGACTCGCACGACGCTGCCATGCGGTGGATGCGAGCAGATCGCAGCCGGCCGATCGACATGCTCACGGACCGCTTGATCTCTGCCACGATCCTGCGGCTCGGCGAGAATCGCTACTACTGGTACACACGGGTCCACCACACAATTCTCGACGGATTCGGTGCGTCGACGTTCGTCACTCGTGTGGCGGAGCTGTACTCGGCGCGCGTGGAGGGCCGGGATCCGGAGCCGAGTGAGGCCTCCGATCTCCGGAACGTCTACGAGGTGGACAACAAGTACCGCCAGTCGAGTCGTTTCGAAACCGATCGCAAGTACTGGGCAGACAAGATCGAGAATCTCGACGAGATCTCGAGCCTCGCGGGTCGAAGTGCCGCACCGGCTCCAGTCAGTCGGATCGACAGTGCAGCGCTGTCCAACCACGTCGAGGCGCTGCTCGGGCGGTTCCTCGAGCGCATCGAGAAGACCACTGTTGCCGGCACTGTCGTCGCGGCGTTTGCGGCGTACCTCGCTCAGATGACCGGACGAGAGGACGTGTCGCTGAGTCTGCCCGTTTCCGGTCGAACGACAGCCGTGCTGCGCCGATCCGGTGGCATGGTCTCCAATGTCGTTCCGCTGCGACTGACCGTCACTGCAGAGACCACCGTCCAGGATCTTCTGGACGACGTCAGGAACGAAATGTCCGGCGCGCTGCGCCACCAGCGGTACCGACACGAGGACATGGTTCGCGGCGGTGACGGGCCGGGCCGGGGCGGATTCTTCGGTCCCTGGATCAACATCATGATGTTTTCCACCGAGTTGGCATTCGGGCCCCTCGTCGGCGAGCTTCACATCCTGTCCACGGGTTTGATCGAAGACCTCGGTGTCAACCTCTACCAGAGCGTCGGCGATACCCGCACGCACATCGATTTCGAGTCGAATCCCAATCTGTACGCGCCCGCGGACGCCCAGCGAAATCACTCACGATTCGTGGAGTTCCTCGAGAAGTTCGTCTCGGCCGAAACGAGCCGCAAAGTATGGGATCTCCCCGTCGCAACCGACGAGGAGCGGAACAAGGTCGCTTTGTGGAACCGCACCGGCTTCCACGTTGCCTCGCAGACCATCACCGAAGCATTCGAGCGTCAGGTCGAGAGAACTCCCGATGCCACCGCTGTCGTTTTCGAAGGCGCCAGCCTCACATACGCCGAATTCGACTCTCGCGCAAATGGTTTGGCTCGTCAACTCATCGCCATGGGTGTTGGACCCGAATCGCTTGTAGGACTGTCGATCCGCAGGTCTTTGGACTTGATGGTCGGTCTGTACGCGATTGCCAAGGCTGGCGGAGCCTGGGTGCCGGTGGATCCCGACCACCCAGCCGACCGCACCGCCTACATTCTCGAGTCGGCGCAGCCCACGTGTGTTGTGACCACTGCGCGGGACGACGTGGATCTGCCCTCGGGCACACGGGTCATCGAGATCGACACACTGGACTATGGGCAGCTCGACAGCAGGCCGATCATCAACGCGGATCGCCTGTCTCCCTTGCATTTCTCGAACACTGCGTACGTGATCTACACCTCGGGTTCGACCGGTCGACCCAAGGGTGTCGCGGTCACTCACGCGGCGATCAACAATCAGCTTCAGTGGATGAACGCCGAGTACGGGCTTTCGGCGTCGGACATCTACCTGCAGAAGACCGCGACGACATTCGACGTGTCGCTGTGGGGATTCTTCATGCCGTTGCAGGTCGGCGCCACGCTCGTCGTCGCGACTCCGGACGGCCATCGGGACCCGATCTACGTCGCGAACAAGATCGCGGAACTCGGCGTCACGATCACCGACTTCGTGCCTTCCATGCTGACGCTGTTCACGGCGAATGCACCTGCCGGATCTTGTGATTCGTTGCGTCACGTGTTCGTCATCGGTGAGGCGCTCCCACCCGAGACGTCGTCGGCCTTCCGCGAACTCTGTGATGCCGGATTGCACAACCTGTACGGTCCGACCGAAGCCGCGGTGTCGGTCACCTACTACGAGGCCGTGCCCTCGGACACTACTTCTGTGCCGATCGGTATGCCGCAGTGGAACACTCAGGCGCACGTACTGGACGGGCAACTTCGCCCGACGCCTATCGGTCAGCCGGGTGAGCTCTATCTCGCCGGCGTGCAACTTGCGCGCGGATACGTTGGTCGTCCTGATCTGAGCTCGGATCGGTTCGTAGCCAATCCGTACGGCACAGCCGGCGAGCGCATGTACCGTACCGGCGACCTCGTCCGACGCCGTGAGGACGGAAATCTCGACTACATCGGGCGAACCGACTTCCAGGTGAAGTTCCGTGGGCAGCGCATCGAACTCGGTGAGATCGAGACCGTTCTTCTGGCACACCCCGACGTTTCCCAGGCTGTCGTCTTGGTGACCGTCACCCCGACCGGTGATCAATTGGTCGGTTACGTCGTGCCGGGTCCGGGCCGAAACATCGATGCTGCAGTGCTCAGTGAGTTCGCCGGGCGAAGCCTCCCGTCGTACATGGTTCCGGCCGCGCTGATGGTGTTGGATGCGTTGCCGCTCAACACGAGTGGCAAATTGGATCGTGCCGGGTTGCCCGAGCCGGTGTTCGCGAGTGCGAAGCAGTACCGCGAGCCCCGCACCGACATCGAGCGGGTTGTCGCTGACGTCTTTGCCGACGTACTCGGTGTCGAGCGCGTCGGTATTGACGACGACTTCTTCGAGCTCGGTGGAAACTCTCTGGTTGCAACACAATTGGTGACTCGAGTGGGTTCGGCGTTGGGAGTGCAACTCGGCGTTCGAGAGCTTTTCGAATCCACCACGGTCGCTACTCTGGCCGCCCGCGCAGAGTTGGTGGCGGGCAACGCCAGGCAGCTCACCCCGCTGATCGCCAAGCCTCGTCCCGAGGTCGTCCCGCTCTCGCTTGCGCAGCAGCGCATGTGGTTCATCAACCGTCTCGATCCGTCGACGCCCGCGTACAACCTTCCGTTCACGGTCCGGCTCACCGGTTCGGTGGACCCGTCCGCCCTGCATGCCGCGGTAATGGACCTTCTCGAGCGGCACGAGTCCTTGCGCACGATCTACCCTGATGTCGACGGAACTGCGCAACAGCTTGTTCTGCCGGTCGACCGCGCCGCGGTGGAGTTGAACCCGGTCAAGATTCGGAATTCGCATCTCGACGCGGCCCTGTTCGACGTGGCGTCTCGCGGATTCGACGTGACGCTCGAAATCCCGGTACGGGTTGCTCTCTTCGAGGTGTCTCCGACGGACTACGTCCTAGTGATGGTTCTCCATCACATCGCTGCAGACGGACTGTCGTTCCGTCCGCTCGCACGTGACCTTCTCGTCGCCTACTCGGCGCGAAGTGAGAAGACTGCGCCGGCGTGGACGCCGCTGCCGATTCAGTACGCCGACTACGCCCTGTGGCAGCGCGAAGCACTGGGATCCGACGAAGACCCGCGCTCGGAGTCGTCTCGCCAGATCAACTTCTGGCGCCGGGCACTTGCCGATCTGCCGGATCAGTTGGATCTGCCGACCGACCGACCTCGTCCTGCCATCGCGTCCAATCACGGTGCCAAGCACCATTTTCAGATCAGCGAACGCACGACGCGCAAGTTGAACGAGTTGGCGCGCTCGAGAAGCGTCTCGCTGTTCATGGTGTTGCAGGCGGCATATGCAACGCTGTTGAGCCGGATCAGTGGTACCTCCGACATCGCGATCGGTGCCCCGATCGGTGGGCGAGGCGATCAAGCGCTCAACGACGTGATCGGCATGTTCGTGAACACCCTGGTGCTTCGCACCGAGGTCGACCCGAACGAACGATTCGAAGAGTTGCTCGCTCGGGTAAGGGAATCGGGGTTGTCTGCCTACGGGCATGCCGATGTGCCATTCGAGCGGCTCGTCGAGGTTCTGAGCCCGGCGCGTTCGCAGGCGCGTCACCCGCTGTTCCAGGTTGCGCTCACTGCGGAGATCAGTGGACGACGCGAACTGGAATTCTCGGGTGTCAAAGCAGTTGCAGCCGAATTGGAAGTACCGGTCGCCAAATTCGATCTCGAACTCATGGTGTCCGAGAATCCCGAAGGCACCGAAGACTCCGACGTCTTGAGCGCCACCTTCACCTACGCCACGGATCTGTTCGATCCGGCCACAGTGAACACTTTTGCCACTCGGTTCGTGCGCATTCTCGATGCAGTGGCTACCCGACCTGAAACGGTCGTCGGTGATATAGACCTGCTCTCACGCTCCGAGCGCACCGATCTGACGGTCGTTACCTCTGATGACACGATGCCGCGACAGAGTCTCGTCGACATCTTCTTGTCCGGCACGGCTGAGGCGGACTCGGTCGCAGTGCGCTTCGACGGTCGATCGATCACCTACCGCGAGCTCGACGAGCAGTCGTCGAAGCTCGCACGAGTCTTGATCGGACGTGGCGCAGGCCCCGAGACCATCGTCGCTCTCGCATTTCCTCGCTCGTACGACATGGTCTGTGCGGTATGGGCGGTCGCGAAGTCAGGGGCGGCCTACGTGCCTGTCGACCCGAGCTATCCGGAAGATCGTGTCCGGCACATGCTGGCCGATTCATCGGCCGCGATCGGACTCACCTCGTCACAGTTCGTCGGTCAGCTTCCCGCGGTCACCGATTGGTTGGTGCTCGACGACCAGACGCTGAACGGAGAACTGTCGGCACAATCGTCAGCGCCCGTCACGGACGAGGATCGAATCGTTCCGATTCACAGCTCTCACGTGGCATATGTCATCTACACATCCGGCTCCACGGGAAAACCGAAGGGCGTCAGCGTCACTCACGGTGGTCTCCGTGGGGTCAGGGACGCAGCCCAGCGTCGATACGGGGTAGAACAGTCCTCGCGCTTCCTGCATATCTGTTCACCGAGCTTCGACCCGTCAGTGCTCGAATGGATGGTCGCCTTCTCAGCGGGTGCAACTTTGGTGATCGTTCCTTCGACGATTATCGGTGGACACGAGTTGTCGGATCTTCTTCACGCCGAGAAGGTCACCCACGCCATCATCACACCCGCCGTACTCGGGACCATGGAGCCTGCAGAGCTTCCTGACCTGCGCGTCGTCTCCGTCGGCGGTGACGTGACCACTCCCGAGTTGTTGGCGAAATGGGCCCCGGGGCGCGCCTACTTCAATGGGTACGGTCCGACCGAGACCACAATTATCTCGTCGTTCGGCGATCTCGCGATCGGCCGTTCGATCGACATCGGGCGTCCCGTCGAGGGCATGTCTGCACTGGTACTCGACGAGCGTCTGCACCCGGTTCCAGTCGGAACCAGGGGAGAGCTCTACTTTGCGGGCGCTGCATTGGCTCGCGGCTATCACGAGCGGCGAGGTCTTTCTGCGGAACGGTTTGTTGCCAACCCGTATTCGCCGGACGGCGAGCGGATGTATCGGACCGGCGATGTCGTGCGCTGGACAGGCGGAGACTCGACCGCTGACGCGGAGGTGCTCGAATACGTCGGCCGCAGTGACTTCCAGGTCAAGGTTCGTGGCTTCCGCATCGAGCTCGGTGAGATCGACGCAGTTTTGTCTTCGCACGATTCTGTGCGCTTCGCGGTGACGGTCGGAAGCGAAGGCGCTGCGGGCGTCACAGCTCTCGTGTCTTACGTCGAACTGGCTGACGGTTCGAGCTTCGATCCGAATGTGCTCATCTCGTTCGTAGCCGAGACTCTTCCGAGCTACATGGTTCCTTCCGTCATCATGGAACTCGCCGAAGTTCCGCTGACTCCGGTAGGAAAGTTGGATCGAAGGGCTCTGCCGGAGCCCGTGTTCGAGGTTCGCGAGTTCCGTGCGCCCACCACACCCGTGGAAGAGATTGTCGCGCAGGTGATTGCGGACGTTCTCGGTGTTGAACGAGTCGGGCTCGACGACGACTTCTTTGCACTCGGTGGCAACTCACTGGTGGCCACCCAGGTCACCTCGAGGTTGGGACGGGCGCTCGACACCACCGTACCGGTGCGGACGCTTTTCGACGTTTCCACGGTCGAGGCGCTCGCTGCACATATCGAGTCGCACGCGGGTAGCGGTGGGCAGAAGGCACTCGTCGCGCAGACGCGTCCAGCGGAAATTCCGCTGTCGTTGGCGCAGCAGCGCATGTGGTTCCTGAACCGTTTCGATACCGACTCCGCTGCTTACAACATCACTTTCGCACTGCACCTGACTGGCCATCTCGACACGGCCGCGATGGAGACCGCGCTCGAGGACGTACTGGCCCGGCACGAAGTTCTCCGAACCGTTTACCCCGACGGGGCTTCCGGACCGAAGCAGTCGATTCTGTCGCTTTCGGAGGCGTTCGGCGGATTGACCGTCGAAGCGGTCTCGGATTTGGACGAGCTCGAAAGTCGAGTCGCTGCAATCGGATCCTCAGCGATCGACGTCACCGTCGACGTGCCGATCCGTGTCCGCCTGTTGACGGTCAGCGACACCGAGCACACCCTCGCGATCGTTGTCCATCACATCGCCGCTGACGGTTGGTCGATGGCGCCCCTGGCACGCGACGTCATGATTGCCTACTCGGCACGCAAGGACGGGATCGCGCCGGCGTGGCAGCCGTTGACTGTGCAGTACGCCGACTATTCGTTGTGGCAGCGTGAGGTTCTGGGGTCGGAAGGTGACCCGGAATCACTGATCTCGCAGCAGATCTCCTACTGGACCGAGACTCTGGCTGACCTACCGGATGTGATCGAGCTTCCGTCGGACCGGCCTCGACCCGACGTGGCCTCGATGCGCGGCGAGCGATTCGCGTTCGAGATCTCCGGGGATGTGCACCGTCGATTGGACGCGCTGGCACGGGAGAACAACGCAACGCTCTTCATGGCGTTGCACTCTGCGCTTGCCGTTCTGATGGCCCGACTGAGCGGAACCTCGGACATCGCCGTGGGCACTCCCGTTGCCGGTCGTGGCGACGAGGCGCTCGACGATCTCGTCGGCATGTTCGTCAACACGCTTGTTCTGCGCACCGAGGTTGACCCGGCCCAGGCATTCACGGATCTGCTCGCTGCAGCGAGTGATTCTGCGCTCGGAGCGTTCGCTCACTCGGACGTGCCCTTCGAGCGGTTGGTGGACGTCTTGGCTCCCGCCCGGTCGCAGGCCAGACATCCGCTGTTCCAGGTCGTCTTGTCCTTGCAGAATCTCGCGCAAACGGCATTGGAACTGCCGGGACTGGCGATCAAGGCCGCCGAAATCGACACCACGACTGCCAAGTTCGACCTCGAACTGGCGGTAACCGAGTCGATCGGCGAAGACGGGATCCAGCAAGGGCTCTCGGCCGAATTCACGTTTGCTGCAGATCTGTTCGACGTTGCGACGGTCGAGGGGTTTGCTCGGCGTCTGGTTCGTATCCTCGAGAATGTCGTGTCGGTTCCTTCGATTGTCGTCGGTGACATCGATATTCTCGATGCGGCCGAGCGGGGTGTGCTGGCCGATGTTCATGGAGGTCAGTCGGTCTCGGGAACCCTGGTCGAGATTCTCACAGCGGCGGCCGCTTTGGATCCGTCGGCGGATGCGATTCGCTTCGACGGTCAGTCGATCAGCTACCGCGAACTCGACGAGCGGTCGTCGCGACTCGCTCGTGTTCTGATTGCGAAGGGCGTCGGGCCGGAGGATCGGGTCGCGATCGCGATTCCGCGTTCGGCCGATTCGGTTCTCGCTCTGTGGGCAGTGGCGAAAACGGGTGCTGCATTCGTGCCCGTCGACCCGACGTATCCGGTTGACCGTATCGCCCACATGATCTCCGATTCCGGTGCGGTGCTGGGTCTTGCGCTCAGTGACGTCGAGGCAGGATTGCCGTCGGCGTTGACGTGGGTTGTTCTCGACGACGAGAAGACAGTGGCGGCGTGCGCGGCAGAATCTTGCGCGCCGGTGAGTGATTCGGATCGACGCAGTGCGATCGACGAGCGGCAGCCTGCTTACGTCATCTACACCTCTGGCACCACGGGTCTGCCCAAGGGCGTTGTGGTCACCAATGCGGGTGTGGCGAACTTCTGCGCCGAGCAGGTCGAGCGCTATGCGCTGACCGCGGATGCTCGAACGCTGCATTTCGCCTCGCCGAGTTTCGATGCTTCTGTTCTCGAGTTGCTGATGGCATTCGGAGCAGCATCGACGATGGTGATTGCGCCGACGACGGTGTACGGCGGCGCGGAATTGGCCGAGATCTTGCGCTCGGAGGGCGTGACGCATGCGTTCGTGACGCCCGCTGCGCTGGCATCAGTGGATCCGAGCGGGCTCGACGCGTTGCGGGTGGTTGTCGTCGGTGGCGAAGCCAGTTCGCGGTCTCTCGTTGCCAAGTGGGCGGTGCCGCTTCCGGATGGCGGTGTGCGTGGATTCTTCAATGCGTACGGTCCGACGGAGTCGACAGTCGCCTCGAACATCAGCGATACGCTGACCGCGTTTGATCGTATGAACATCGGCGGCCCGATTCGGGGAATGGCCGCGCGGATCTTGGACGGCCGCTTGCAGCCCGTTCCGGTTGGTGTCGCAGGTGAGTTGTACGTGTCGGGTGTTCAGGTCGCTCGTGGATACCTGGGACAGCCGGCATTGACAGCGGGCCGATTTGTCGCAGACCCGTTCGGGGCGCCGGGAGAGCGGTTGTACCGCACGGGTGACGTGGTCCGGTGGATCGACGGTGGCGCAGTGGAGTACGTGGGCCGCAGTGACTTCCAGGTCAAGATCCGTGGGTTCCGTATCGAACTCGGCGAGATCGAGGCCGCGCTGACCCGTTGCGCGGGCGTTGCGCAAGCTGTTGCTCTCGTTCGTTCCGACGATCACTTCGGAGATCGTCTCGTTACATACGTCGTGCCGCAGGCCGGCGCCGAGGTGGATCCCGCACAGGTCATCGAGTCGGTGTCGACGTTCCTGACCGGCTACATGGTCCCCGACTCGGTACTGGTACTCGATTCGATTCCGTTGACCACCGCGGGCAAGACGGACATCAAGGCTCTGCCCTCGCCCGTGTTCGAGTCCAAGGTGTACCAGGCGCCGATCACGACCGTCGAAGAGACTGTCGCGCAGGTGTTCTCCGAAGTTCTCGGAGTCGCACAGGTTGGCCGCGACGACGATTTCTTCGAACTCGGCGGCAACTCGTTGATCGCGACCCGTGTCGCCGCACGACTGGGGGAAGCGCTCGACACAAGCGTTCCGGTTCGTGCGCTCTTCGAAGCGTCGACCGTGCAGTCACTCGCGGTCCGGCTCGAGCTGCACGCCGGATCGGGCGCCACGGCCCCGCTGGTGCAGCAGCCCCGGCCAGCTCGGATCCCACTTTCGTTGGCGCAGCAGCGCATGTGGTTCCTGAACAGGTTCGAACCCGCGTCGGCAGTGAACAACGTCCCGGCGGCGATCAGGATTTCGGGCGCCCTCGATGTGGCAGCTCTCAATGCTGCCGTGATCGATGTCGTGGGCCGACACGAATCACTGCGAACTGTGTATCCAGACGTCGACGGCGTCGGGTATCAGGAAGTCCGCGACGTTCGAGACGTTGTCGTCGATCTCAGTCCCGTGTCGATCACGGAAGATCGCCTCGCTGCTGGCGTCGCCGAGCTGGCCACGGACGGCTTCGACGTAACGTCCGAAGTCCCGTTGCGCGCCAAGCTCTTCGAAGTCGGCGACAGCGAATACGTCCTTGTGTTCGTCGTGCATCACATCTCGACCGACGGTTTCTCGATGGGTCCGTTGACCCGTGACGTGATGGTTGCCTACGAAGCACGTACACGAGCGTCGGTGCCGGCTTGGACGCCGTTGCCGGTCCAGTACGCCGATTACTCGTTGTGGCAGCGTGAGGTTCTCGGGTCCGAGGACGATTCGCGGTCCGTGATCGCGAAGCAGATTGCGTTCTGGTCGGATGCGTTGGCTGATCTTCCGGAGCAGTTGGATCTGCCTGCCGATCGTCCGCGTCCCGAGGTCGCTTCAGGGCTCGGAGCCGAGGTCGAGTTCGATATCGATGCCACCCTGCACGAAGCTGTCAATTCGATTGCGCACAGCAGTAACTCGACACCGTTCATGGTTGTTCACGCAGCGCTCGCCGTCGTACTTTCTCGTTTGTCCGCAACGACCGACATCGCGATCGGTACACCGATCGCGGGTCGCGGTGAGGCGCAGCTCGACGATCTGATCGGTATGTTCGTCAACACTTTGGTGTTGCGTACCGAGGTCGATCCGTCGATGTCGTTTGCCGAGTTGTTGGCGTCGGCGCGTGAGGTGGATTTGCAGGCGTTCGCGCATGCGGATGTTCCGTTCGAGCGTGTGGTGGAGGTTCTCGATCCGGTTCGTTCGCAGGCTCGTCATCCGTTGTTCCAGGTGGCGTTGACGTTCCAGAACCACGAACAGACAACGCTCGAACTGGGCGACCTCGAAGTGTCGATCGAAAGTGCCGATCTTGCGTTGGCGAAATTCGACCTCCAGTTGACCCTGACCGAACGAACCGACGAGGCCGGCGCACCCGCCGGAATGTCCGCCTCTTTGACGTATGCGACGGATCTGTTCGACGAGTCGACCGTTGTGGAATTCGGTGATCGGCTGGTAAGGACCTTCCGTGCGGTGACTGCTGATCCCACCGTAGCGGTGGGTGACGTTGACATCTTGGTCGATGGAGAACGAAACCTGCTGTCCCGCTTCAGTGCCGGCCAGATCGATCGTGGTGTGGATTCGACGTTGTCGGCGTGGTTCGATGATGCTGCTGCGCGGTTTGGTGATCGGACCGCGGTGCGGTTTGGTGGCGAGTCGTTGTCGTATGGTGAGTTGTCGGTGCGGGCTAATCGTTTGGCGCGCAGGTTGATTGCTCAGGGTTGTGGTCCGGAGTCGTTGGTGGCGGTGGCGTTGCCGCGGTCGGCGGATCTTGTGGTGGCGTTGTTGGCGGTGGTGAAGTCCGGTGCGGGGTATTTGCCGGTGGATCCGTCGTATCCGGCTGATCGTGTCGAGTTCATGTTGGCTGATGCTGGTCCGGTGGCTGCGATTTCGTGGTCCGGGCGTGAGTTGGTGTTGCCTGCTGGTTTGCCTGTGGTCGATGTCGACATGGTGGATGTGTCGGAGTTCGATGGTTCGGTGGTTTCGGATGCGGATCGTGTTGCGCCGTTGCGGTCGTCGAATGTTGCGTATGTGATTTACACGTCGGGTTCGACGGGTCGCCCGAAGGGTGTGCAGGTTCCGCACACGACGGTGGCGAAGTTGTTTGCGAATACCGAGGGTGTGTACGGGTTCGACGAATCGGATGTGTGGACGATGTTCCACAGTTATGCGTTCGACTTCTCGGTGTGGGAGTTGTGGGGTCCGCTGTTGTATGGCGGCACGTTGGTGGTTGTGGATTATGTGACGTCGCGGTCGCCGGAGCAGTTCTTGGAGTTGCTTGCTGCTGAGCGGGTGACGGTGCTCAATCAGACGCCGTCGGCGTTCTATCAGTTGGCCGAGGCTGATCGGTTGGCGTCGGAATCCGGTCGGGCCGCTGAGTTGTCGTTGCGGTGGGTTGTTTTCGGTGGTGAGGCGCTCGAGCTGCGTCGCTTGTCGGATTGGTACGGCCGCCGCGGTGACTCTGCGCCGACGTTGGTGAACATGTACGGCATCACGGAGACGACGGTGCATGTGAGCCATCGTGTGTTGGATGCTGCGTTGGCGGCGGATGCGTCGGCGAGTGTTGTGGGTCAGGCTATTTCGGGTCTGCAGGTGTTTGTGCTGGATACGCGTTTGGCTCCGGTGCCGGTTGGTGTCGCGGGTGAGATGTATGTCTCGGGTGTTCAGCTGGCTCGGGGTTATCTGGGTCAGGCGGGGTTGACGTCGACGCGGTTTGTGGCGAATCCGTTCAATGCCGGCGAGGTGTTGTACCGCACGGGTGACGTGGCGTCGTGGAACAGTGCTGGTGATTTGGAGTATCGGGGTCGCGCGGATGATCAGGTGAAGATCCGTGGTTTCCGGATCGAGATCGGTGAGATCGAGTCTGCGGTGTTGTCTGATGTGTCGGTGGCGCAGACGGCGGTGGTTGTCCGTGAGGATTCTCCGGGTGATCAGCGGTTGGTGGCGTATGTGGTTCCGGCTGCGGGTGTGAGCGTGTCGGTCGACGATGTCCGCACCGGTGTGGGTTCGTTATTGCCGGAGTACATGGTGCCGTCGGCGTTTGTGGTGTTGGATTCGATTCCGTTGACGGTGAACGGGAAGTTGGATCGTCGGGCGTTGCCGGTTCCGTCGTTGCAGGTTGCGGTGTTCCGTGCTCCGACGTCGGTGGTGGAAGAGGTTGTTGCGCAGACGTTTGCGGATGTTCTGGGCGTCGAGCGTGTTGGTTTGGATGATGATTTCTTCGCGCTCGGTGGTAATTCGCTGATTGCGACGCAGGTGACGTCTCGGTTGGGTCAGGCGTTGGATGCTTCGGTGTCGGTGCGGGAGTTGTTCGAGGCGTCGACGGTGGAGGCGTTGGCTGCTCGTTTGGGTTCTCATGTTGGTGGTGGTTCGCGTGCGGCGTTGACTGCGCAGGTGCGTCCGGTTCGGGTTCCGTTGTCGTTGGCGCAGCAGCGCATGTGGTTCCTCAACCGATTCGACACCGATTCTGCTGTCAACAATGTCCCTGTTGCCGTTCGGCTCACGGGTGCGCTCGATCTGGCCGCCCTGAATTCGGCAGTTCACGACGTTATCGGCCGTCACGAGGTTCTGCGCACGGTCTACCCCGAGGTCGACGGCGTCGGCTACCAGAAGATCTGCTCGGTAGAAGATGTCTCGACCGATCTCGGCGCAGAACGCGTCACAGACGACCGAATCCAGGCGGAGCTGTATTCGTTCTTCGCCCAGGGCTTCGATGTCACTGTCGAGGTTCCGTTGCGCGCCAAGCTTTTTCAGGTCGCCGATGACGACTTCGTGTTGTCGTTCGTGATGCATCACATCTCGACCGACGGCTTCTCGATGGGTCCGTTGACCCGTGACGTGATGGTTGCCTACGAAGCACGTACACGAGCGTCGGTGCCGGCTTGGACGCCGTTGCCGGTCCAGTACGCCGATTACTCGTTGTGGCAGCGTGAGGTTCTCGGGTCCGAGGACGATTCGCGGTCCGTGATCGCGAAGCAGATTGCGTTCTGGTCGGATGCGTTGGCTGATCTTCCGGAGCAGTTGGATCTGCGTGGTGATCGTCCGCGTCCTGAGATTGCTTCAGGGCGCGGCGCCAATCACAGTTTCACCATCGAACCGCAGTTGTGGTCCGAGCTGGACGAACTGGCCAAGGCAACGAACGCAACTCCGTTCATGGTTGTTCACTCGGCTCTGGCGGTGCTGTTGGCACGACTGTCCGCGACGACCGACATTGCGATCGGTGCCCCGATCGCGGGTCGTGGTGAAGCCGAGCTCGATGATCTGATCGGTATGTTCGTCAATACCTTGGTGCTGCGTACCGAGGTTGATCCGTCGATGTCGTTTGCCGAGTTGTTGGCGTCGGCGCGTGAGGTGGATTTGCAGGCGTTCGCGCATGCGGATGTTCCGTTCGAGCGTGTGGTGGAGGTTCTCGATCCGGTTCGTTCGCAGGCTCGTCATCCGTTGTTCCAGGTGGCGTTGACGTTCCAGAACCTCGGTCAAACGTCTCTCGAAATGCCCGGCCTCCGTGCTGCTGCAGTCGAGTTCGACGCCGCACTGGCTAAGTTCGACTTGCAGCTCACGCTTGAAGAGGCTGAAGCCGGAATGTCTGCAACTCTGACGTATGCGACGGATCTGTTCGACGCCTCGACCGCTGTCGACTTCGCCGATCGCTTCCTGCAGGTTCTGCGTGGCGTTGCCGCGGATCCGAATCTTGCTGTCGGTGATGTGGACGTACTCGCTGTCGGTGAGTTGGACCGTGTTCTCTCCTGGAGCGGGGTCAGCGCCGATCGTGGTGTGGATTCGACGTTGTCGGCGTGGTTCGATGATGCTGCTGCGCGGTTTGGTGATCGGACCGCGGTGCGGTTCGGTGGCGAGTCGTTGTCGTATGGCGAGTTGTCGGTGCGGGCTAATCGTTTGGCGCGCAGGTTGATTGCTCAGGGTTGTGGTCCGGAGTCGTTGGTGGCGGTGGCGTTGCCGCGGTCGGCGGATCTTGTGGTGGCGTTGTTGGCGGTGGTGAAGTCCGGTGCGGGGTATCTGCCGGTGGATCCGTCGTATCCGGCTGATCGTGTCGAGTTCATGTTGGCCGATGCTGCTCCGGTGGCTGCGATTTCGTGGTCCGGGCGTGAGTTGGTGTTGCCCGCAGGTCTGCCGGTGGTCGATATCGACGCGGTGGATGTGTCGGAGTTCGATGGTTCGGTGGTTTCGGATGCGGATCGTGTTGCGCCGTTGCGGTCGTCGAATGTTGCGTATGTGATTTACACGTCGGGTTCGACGGGTCGCCCGAAGGGTGTGCAGGTTCCGCACACGACGGTGGCGAAGTTGTTTGCGAATACTGAGAGTGTGTACGGGTTCGACGAATCCGATGTGTGGACGATGTTCCACAGTTATGCGTTCGACTTCTCGGTGTGGGAGTTGTGGGGTCCGCTGCTCTACGGCGGCACGTTGGTGGTTGTGGATTATGTGACGTCGCGTTCGCCGGAGCAGTTCTTGGAACTGCTTGCTGCTGAGCGGGTGACGGTGCTCAATCAGACGCCGTCGGCGTTCTATCAGTTGGCCGAGGCTGATCGGTTGGCGTCGGAATCCGGTCAGGCCGCTGAGTTGTCGTTGCGGTGGGTTGTTTTCGGCGGCGAGGCGCTCGAGCTGCGTCGCTTGTCGGATTGGTACGGCCGCCGCGGTGACTTCGCGCCGACGTTGGTGAACATGTACGGCATCACGGAGACGACGGTGCATGTGAGCCATCGTGTGTTGGATGCCGAGTTGGCGGCGGATGCGTCGGCGAGTGTTGTGGGTCAGGCTATTTCGGGTCTGCAGGTGTTCGTGCTCGATACGCGTTTGGCTCCGGTGCCGGTTGGTGTCGCGGGTGAGATGTATGTCTCTGGTGTTCAGTTGGCTCGGGGTTATCTGGGTCAGGCGGGGTTGACGTCGACGCGGTTTGTGGCGAATCCGTTCAATGCTGGTGGGGTGTTGTACCGGACGGGTGACGTGGCGGCGTGGAACAGTGCTGGTGATTTGGAGTATCTGGGTCGCGCGGATGATCAGGTGAAGATCCGTGGTTTCCGGATCGAGATCGGTGAGATCGAGTCTGCGGTGTTGGCGGATGTGTCGGTGGCGCAGACGGCGGTGGTTGTCCGTGAGGATTCTCCGGGTGATCAGCGGTTGGTGGCGTATGTGGTTCCGGCTGCGGGTGTGAGCGTTTCGGTCGACGATGTCCGCACCGGTGTGGGTTCGTTGTTGCCGGAGTACATGGTGCCGTCGGCGTTTGTGGTGTTGGATTCGATTCCGTTGACGGTGAACGGGAAGTTGGATCGTCGGGCGTTGCCGGTTCCGTCGTTGCAGGTTGCGGTGTTCCGTGCTCCGACGTCGGTGGTGGAAGAGGTTGTTGCGCAGACGTTTGCGGATGTTCTGGGCGTCGAGCGTGTTGGTTTGGATGATGATTTCTTCGCGCTCGGTGGTAATTCGCTGATTGCGACGCAGGTGACGTCTCGGTTGGGGCAGGCGTTGGATGCGTCGGTCGGTGTGCGGGAGTTGTTCGAGGCGTCGACGGTGGAGGCGTTGGCTGCTCGTTTGGGTTCTCATGTTGGTGGTGGTTCGCGTGCGGCGTTGACTGCGCAGGTGCGTCCGGTTCGGGTTCCGTTGTCGTTGGCGCAGCAGCGCATGTGGTTCCTCAACCAGTTGGATACGAGCTCGGCAGGGAACAACGTCCCGGTTGCGATAACTCTCACCGGAGAACTGGACGTCTCGGGGCTGGAGCAGGCGGTCGCCGACGTTATCGGCCGTCACGAGGTTCTGCGCACGGTCTACCCCGAGGTCGACGGCGTCGGCTACCAGAAGATCGTTGCACCGGCTGATGTCGACGTGAACCTCGCTGCAACGTTGGTCTCGGATTCGGAGATCGTTTCCGAGGTAACGAACTTCGTAGCGGCAGGCTTCGACGTGACGGCCGAGGTGCCGTTGCGCGCCAAGCTTTTCCAGATCAAGGCCGACGCGCACGTTCTGGTATTCGTGGTGCATCACATCTCGACCGACGGTTTCTCGATGGGCCCGTTGACCCGCGACGTCATGACCGCCTACTACGCCCGAACCAACGGCCAGGCTCCGACCTGGACGCCGTTGCCGGTGCAGTACGCCGATTACTCGTTGTGGCAGCGTGAGGTTCTCGGGTCCGAGGACGATCCGCAGTCCGTCATCGCGCAACAGATCACTTACTGGGCGCAAGCACTGGACGGCGTGCCCGAACAGTTGAATCTTCCGGGGGATCGGGCTCGGCCGGCGGTATTCTCCGGTCAGGGAGCGACATTCGAATTCTCGATCGGTCAGGAATTGCATGAGCGGCTGATCAGCGTGGGCCGGGAACACAATGCGTCGATGTTCATGGTGGTCCATGCGGCTCTGGCGTCGCTTCTCGCTCGTCTGTCGGGAACAACGGACATCAACATCGGTGCACCGATGGCCGGGCGAGGTGAATCCGAACTCGACGATCTGATCGGAATGTTCGTCAACACCCTCGTTTTGCGTACCGAGGTTGATCCTTCGGCGGCGTTCACAACACTTCTGGCCTCGGCTCGGGAAACCGACCTTCAGGCGTTCGCGCACTCGGACCTTCCGTTCGAGCGGCTCGTGGAAGTGCTGGATCCCGTTCGGTCGAGGGCACATCACCCGCTGTTCCAGGTGGCATTGGCATTTCAGAACCTGGGGCAGAACTCGTTGGCTCTGCCCGGTCTGACGGCCGCCGAGTTCGAAATCGACGAGACCGTGGCCAAGTTCGACCTGCAGCTCACGATCAGTGAGGTATCAGAAGGGCTGTCGGCGACGTTCACGTACGCGACGGATCTGTTCGACGAATCGACCGTCCGCGGATTCGCCGCACGATTGATGCGCATCCTGAACGGAATTGCGACGGACCCCGCAACTTCAGTGGGTGACATCGAAATCCTGGACGCGTCCGAGCGTGAGGTTCTGACGAGTCAAAGGGCTTCGTCAGGAGTAGCGCAGGCGCCGTTGGCCGAGATTCTTGCCGACGCTGCTGCGCGCTACCCGGACAACGTCGCATTGCGCTACCCCGGCACGGCGCAGGCCGCTGCCGGTAGGTCCATGACGTATCGCGAGGTCGACGAGTGGTCGTCGAAGCTGGCCCGCGTCTTGATCAACCGTGGTCTCGGGGCTGAAGATCTTGTGGCGGTGTCGATTCCGAGATCCGTCGAATCGGTACTCGCGGTCTGGGCAGTGTCGAAGACCGGGGCAGCGGTCGTTCCGATCGATCCGCACTATCCCGCAGACCGTATCGCGCACATGCTCAGCGACTCCGGTGCGAAGGTAGGCCTGACCCTCGACGTCGAACGTCCGAATCTCACCGACGACGTCGAGTGGTTGGTCGTGGACGGACCGCTCGGCGAACAGATGACCGCCGGAGTGTCCGGAGCGTCAATCGCTGCCGAGGAACGTGTCCGTCCACTGACGACTGCTCATCCGGCTTGGGTCATCTACACCTCCGGCACGACAGGACTGCCGAAGGGCGTTGTCGCGACCAACGCGGGTCTGGCGAGCTTCAGTGTCACGCAGGCCGCGCATTACCTCGTGAAGCCCACCTCGCGGACGTTGCACTTCGCGTCACCAAGTTTCGACGCGTCGATGCTCGAGTTGTTCCTCGCGGTTGCCACCGGCGCGGCGATGGTCATCGTCCCGCCTGGCGTGTACGGCGGCGACGAACTGGCCGAGGTGTTCCGTAGTGAACGAGTCACACATGCGTTCATCACACCGGCGGCTCTGGCGTCGATGGACCCGAGCGGCCTGGACGACCTGTCGGTCGTAGGCGTGGGCGGCGAGGCGTATTCGCCAGAGCTGATCAGTAAGTGGACGACAGGGGAAGGCTCGGCGGCATCGGCGTCGGTTCCCCGGACGTTCCTGAATGTCTACGGCCCGACCGAGACGACGATCGTAACGAACGTCAGCGTTCCGCTTCTGCCGGGTGACCGAATGGACATCGGCGCCACGATCGGTGACATGGCCGCATTCGTCCTGGACACACGACTCAATCCGGTTCCACTCGGAGTCTCGGGCGAGCTCTATCTGTCCGGTCCTCAGGTCACGCGTGGCTATCATCGTCGCCCGGGCCTGAGTGCCGATCGATTCGTGGCAAACCCGCACGGGAATCCCGGCGAGCGTATGTACCGGACCGGTGACGTGGTTCGCTGGGTCGCTGGAACCGCACCGTCCACTTACGCAGTGGAGTACGTGGGCCGCAACGATTTCCAGGTCAAGATTCGCGGTTTCCGTATCGAACTCGGTGAAATCGATGCATCGCTGACGGCGCACCCCGAGGTCGAGTTCGCTGCGACGATGGGTACGACCCTGCCGTCGGGTGCTCCGGCACTGGTGTCGTACGTGTTCACCGGAAAGCACGCTTCGGTCACTTCGGCGGAATTGATCGAATTCGTCTCCAGAACCCTTCCGGCCCATATGGTTCCGGCTTCGGTCATGGTCTCCTCGGACATGCCGCTCAGTCCGGCCGGCAAGCTGGACCGAAAAGCGCTCCCAGCACCGGTTTTCGAGACCAAGGAATTCCGCGCCCCGGTCACCGAGATGGAACAAATCCTGAGCGAGATCTTCGCGGACGTTCTCGGCCTGGATCGCATCGGCACCGACGACTCGTTCTTCGCTCAGGGCGGCGACTCGATCATGTCCATCCAACTCGTCTCTCGTGCGAAGGCACGTGGGGTCGTATTCGCACCCAGTGACGTCTTCGAGAGCAAGACTGTCGCGGCATTGGCCGAAGTGGCGAAGTATGCCGCCGACGTCGAGGCCGCGGTGGTGCTCGAGGAGTTGCCGGGCGGTGGAGTCGGCTGGATGCCGTTGACGCCGATCGAACGATTCATGGTCGAGCGCGGTGGCAGCTACAACCGATTCACACAGACGATGACTCTCGAGCTACCACTCGGAGTGCAGCGAGCCGACATCGTGCGAACACTCGCTGCAGTCGTCGACCACCACGACATGTTCCGCTCGCGGTTGATCTCCGACGGTCGCGGATGGGGAATGTCGGTCTCCGAGCCTGGAACCGTGGACGTCGAGGATTTGCTCAGCCGCGTGGATGTTGATGCGTCTGCCGATGAGTCGACAATCGTTCTCACGGCTTCCAAGGGCCTCGACGAGGCTCTCGGCCGGTTGAATCCGGCGGACGGCGTAATGGTTCAGTTCGTGTGGGTCGACTTCGGTCCCACTCGCACCGGGCGCTTGATCATTGCTGCACATCACCTGATCGTCGATGGGGTCTCCTGGCGAATCATCGTTCCGGATCTGGTGTCGGCTGCGGCTCAAATGGCCGGGGCGAGCGGAGCGACGGGGGATGTGGCTCTCGAGCCGACGGGTACGTCGATGCGACGCTGGGCTCACGCACTATCCGACGAGGCGCATCGCGATTCGCGTGTGGCCGAGCTGGATACGTGGCGGAAGGTGTTGCAGACACCGGACCCGGTGCTGGGCAAGAGGGCGTACGACTCTGCCGTCGACGTTGCGGCAACGGTTCAGCGGATAAGCGTGACGGTCCCCGCTGAGGTGACCGAGACTCTGCTGACCACGCTGCCGGAGGTATTCAACGGCGGCGCCAACGACGGCCTGCTCGCTGGACTGGCACTCGCGCTGATCGAGTGGCGTCGCCGAGCCGGAATCGACTCGTCATCTGCCCTGCTGCAACTCGAGGGCCATGGCCGCGAAGAAGCAGTGATTCCTGGCGCGGATCTGTCAAGGACCGTTGGCTGGTTCACCGCTGCCTTCCCGATCAGTCTCGATCTTTCCGAGGTAGACCTGGGTGACGCTTTCGCCGGAGGTGATTCGGCGGGACGCGCGATCAAAGCAGTGAAGGAACAGCTGCTGGCGATCCCGGACAAGGGCGTCGGGTACGGACTGCTGCGCTACCTGAACGAAGACACGCGCGCAGTGCTTTCTCGCTTCGCCGGGGGACAGGTCAGCTTCAACTACTTGGGAAGAGTTGTCGCTGAGGATCTTCCGGCAGGTGTCGAGGGACTCGGGTGGCTGCCGGCCGGCGATTTCGCCAACGTGTCAGCACCCGAGGACGTCGACATGCCCGCAAACAAAGTCGTCGACATCAATGCGATCGTCAACGACGGCGCAGACGGTGCTGTTCTGGAGGCATCCTTCGCATACCCCGTCGGTGCCATCGACGGCGAGAGTGTCGAGGCATTTGCACAGATTTGGGTCGAAGCACTGACTGCCCTGGCGGAGCATTCTCGCTCCGTCGGAGCAGGTGGACTCACGCCGTCCGACGTGCCGCTTGTCTCTGTGAGCCAGCGGGATATCGACGGCTTCGAGAATCGATTCGGAACAGTGACCGACATCTGGCCGCTGGCGCCGCTGCAGTCCGGTTTGCTCTTCCACGCGATGTTGGCGGAATCCAGCGTCGACCTCTACTCGGTGCAGATGATTCTCACTCTGTCCGGGAAGGTTGATTCCGACCGATTGCGTACTGCAGCACAGGGAATCATCGACCGCTACGCGAACCTGCGAACGGCATTCACGGCCGACGACGACGGCACGCCGGTCCAGATAGTCCTCGCGGACGTCGACGTCCCGTGGCGGAACATCGATCTCAGCGATATTGCGGCCGTCGACCGTGAGGCAGCCCTGAACGAAGTTTTGACCGCTGACCAGGCGACGCACTTCGACATGGCGTCACCGCCGTTGATTCGGTTCACCTTCGTCACCATGGCGGAGGGGGACTATCGCTTGGTGGTGGCGAATCACCACATCATTCTCGACGGTTGGTCGGTGCCGCTGCTCTTGCAGAACCTGTTGGCGCTGTACGCGACGCGTGGTGACGACGCGGTTCTTCCGCGTGTGCGTAGCTATCGCAATTACCTGGCGTGGCTTGTCGATCAGGATCGTGATCGATCACTCGCAGCCTGGGCGGATGCGCTTTCCGGCGTCGAAGAGCCGACGCTGCTTGCTCAGGTCACAGGCGGACAGGAATTCACCGCGCTGTCACAGAAGCTGAACGTGTCGATGTCGTCGGAGACAACGACGGCGCTCACAGCTCTGGCCGCACGACTCGGGGTCACCGCCAACACGATCGTGCAGAGCGCGTGGGCGGTCCTGCTCGGTGCGTTGACCGGAACCGACGACGTTGTCTTCGGTGCAACAGTGTCCGGCCGGCCACCGGCGCTCACCGGCGTCGAATCGATGGTCGGGTTGTTCATCAACACCCTCCCCGTGCGGGTGCGCCTCGACGCCGCGGAGTCCGTCGAAGAATTGGTTGCCAGGGTCCAGATCGAGCAGGCGAGAATGCTCGATCATCACTATCTCGGTTTGACCGATGTCCAGAAAGCAGCGGACGTCGGAACACTGTTCGACACGTTGGTTGTATTCGAGTCTTATCCGGTCGACCGTGAGGGCCTCGCCGCACAGGCGGATGTTCTCGACGGAATGATGATCGACGACATCGCTTCGGACGATTCCACGAACTACCCGTTGACCCTGCTGATCGCACTCGACGAGCAGTTGCACTTGACGCTGCGGTACCTACCGGACTTCTTCGATGCCGACTACGCAACTGCGTTGCTGGACAGAGTTCTTCGACTGCTCTCCTCCGTAGCCACCGATCCTTCGGTGCGTATTGGTGACGTTGATATTTTGGATTCTGTTGAGCGTTCGTTGGTGCTCGAGGGGTGGAATGACACGGCGCGTGAGGTTGCGGGCGTGTCGGTGTTGGACGGGTTCGATGCTCAGGTGGCGGCGACGCCGGATGCGGTAGCGCTCTCGTTCGAGGGGCAGTCTGTGTCGTTTGCGGAGTTTGATGCTCGGGTGAATCGTTTTGCCAGGTATTTGGTTTCGGTGGGTGTGGGGCCGGAGTCGTTGGTGGGTGTTGCGGTTCGTCGGTCGGTTGATTTGTTGGTTGCGGTTTACGGTGTGCTCAGGGCTGGTGGTGGGTATGTTCCGGTGGATCCGGATCAGCCGGCGGAGCGTAATGGGTTTGTGTTGGCGGCGGCGTCGCCGGTGTGTGTGGTCAGTACTTCTGATGTTGGTTTCGATGCTGGTGTGGTGCCGGTGGTCGAGGTTGATGTTGTTGATGTGTCTGGTTTTTCGGATGTTCCTGTCTCGGATGTGGATCGGGTTTCGCCGTTGCGGTCGGGGAATGCGGCGTATGTGATTTTCACGTCGGGGTCGACGGGTCGGCCGAAGGGTGTGGCGGTTTCGCATCGCAGTGTGGTCAATCAGGTGTCGTGGTTGGCGGAGCGTTATGCGGTGTCGGGTTCTGATGTGGTGTTGCTGAAGACTCCGGTGACGTTCGATGTGTCGGTGTGGGAGTTGTTTGTTCCGTTGGCGGTGGGTGCTCGGTTGGTGGTGGCTGCTCATGACGGTCATCGGGATCCGGGGTATTTGGCGTCGGTGGTGGCGGCGGAGTCGGTGTCGATGGTGTCGTTTGTGCCGTCGATGTTGGAGGTGTTCGTCGATCAGGTGGTCGATACGTCGGAGGCGACGATTTCGCGTCTCGGTGGTGCTGGGTTGGGTTCGTTGCGGGTGATTTTCGCGGCGGGTGAGGCGTTGCCGGCGTCGGTGGTGGGTCGGGTGTTGTCGGTGTTGCCGTCGGTTGAGGTTCATAATTTGTATGGTCCGACGGAGTTCACGGTGCATGCGACGGCGGCGGGTCCGCTTGATGGTGTGGGTGTGGTGGTGCCGATGGGTGCTCCGGTGTGGAATTCGTCGGTGTTGGTGTTGGATTCGCGGTTGCGTCCGGTGCCGGTGGGTGTTGCGGGTGAGTTGTATTTGTCGGGTGTGCAGGTGGCTCGTGGGTATTTCGGGCGGGTGGATTTGTCGGCGGAGCGGTTTGTGGCGAATCCGTTCGGTGGTGTGGGTTCGCGGATGTATCGCACGGGGGATGTGGTGCGGTGGA
>NZ_JBHWUF010000012.1:0-208758 GCF_042738325.1 Rhodococcus sp. NPDC059969
GGCGAGTTTCTCGCCGGCGCGCATTTTCTGTTCAGGTGCTTACTTGCTGGGGTCGCAAACCTTCCACGTGCCGTCCTGGCGTTCGAGGTCGAACGTGCGCCACGACTGCTCGCCGGTGCTCGGCAAACTTGCCTGAACCTGAGCGATCGCAGTGTCGTCGGTGATGCGAACAGCGTCGACGGCTCCGACCTGCGGGATCGTCTTCTGTGCGACGGCATTGTCGTGGACCTGAGCGAACGCCGCGTCGGGAATGGTCCGGTAGTACTCGCCCAGCGCTCCACACGTCGACGTTCGCAGAGTCGCCAGATCGCCGGTTTGCAGTGCGTCGACGTACGTCGAGATGGCGGTCTGAACCTGCGCCTCGGGTGAGCTTTCGCCGCTACCGCTGTTGGACGAGACGAAGACTGCGATGCCGATTGCCGCGAGGACGGCGACGCCGGCCGCAGCCGCCGCGATGTACCAGCCCTTGCCGCTGCGCTTGGTCTTTTCCGGCGCGGCAGGCTCGATGCGAGTCGGCATCGGCTGGGCCGGAGGCGGGGTTGGCGCGACGCCCACCCGTTGAGGCGCGGCGCGCTGCTGCGGTTGAGGCGCGGCGCGCTGCGGCGGTGGTGTGGGGGCCTGCTGCCCCGTCGGGGGCGCCACCTTGGGAATGGCGACGGTTGCCGGTTCCGGCTTGGGCTTGGGTGCCGGTGCCGGTGCCGGTGTCGGTGTTGCCGTGGGTGCCTGAGTTGCCTTGGGGATCGCGACGGTTGGTGCGCTGGTGGCTTTGGCGTCGCCGTCCGCCTTCGAGCCCGTGCCTGCCTTCTGAATCGCCACAGTCGCAGGTTCGACCGGGGCCGACTTCTCCGGCGCACCGTTCGGGGCTGCGCTCTTTTTCGAGTTGTCGTCTTTCGAGTCCGGCACGGGTAACCCTTCGGTCTTATGCAGCAATGACCATGTCAGGGTAACGACCGGTATGTACCCGGCATAACTCCGACCGTCGGCGAGGCGGTCCTGTGGCGGAAAGGCGTAGCGGGCACAATGAGCGCATGACCCAATTCGGTGACCTGCTCGGACCCAAGCCCACTCTGCTTCCCGGCGACGACGACGCGGAATCGGCACTGCTCAACCACGCTGACCCGGCCCAGGTCGCGGCCGACCATCCCACTGCCTCCATCGCGTGGGCCTACCTCGCCGAGGCTGCCCTGGACAAGGGCGAAACCATCACTGCCTACGCCTACGCGCGTACCGGCTACCACCGTGGACTCGACCAACTGCGTCGTAACGGTTGGAAGGGTTTCGGTCCCGTGCCCTACAGCCATGAACCGAACCGTGGCTTCCTGCGTTGCGTCGCAGTCTTGGCGAAGGCTGCGAAGACGATCGGTGAAGCCGACGAGTACGCGCGTTGCCTCGATCTGCTCGAAGACTGCGATCCCAACGCCGCCGAAGCGCTTGGCCTCGGTTAGCAGTTTCCGCCCGAGCCGGGCCGGCATCAAGGACCGGGCTCGCAAATCGGTGCGTCGGCTTCAGACGTCGGCGCTACCGATCATTCAATGTGCCTTGGCGGCCGGATTAGCGTGGTGGGTTGCCACCACGGTGATCGGGCACCATGCGCCGTTCTTCGCGCCGATTGCTGCCGTGGTCTCGCTCGGTCTGTCGCTGGGTGCACGATTACGACGCTCGTTCGAGTTGGTTGCGGGCGTCACGGTCGGCATCGGAATCGGCGATCTGATCATCTCCGGTATCGGGAGCGGACCGTGGCAGATCAGTTTGGTTGTCGTGCTGGCGATGTCCGTCGCGGTGCTTCTCAACAGCGGGCCGATTTTCTCCATGCAGGCGGGAAACTCGGCTGTGCTGGTGGCGACGCTCATCCCGCCGGGTGGCAGCGGCGGTCCGGATCGCATGATCGATGCCCTGGTCGGTGGTCTGGTGGGCATCGCGGTGGTCGCGATCATCCCCACCCACCCGGTACGACGCGCACGCAAGGATGCAGCATCGATCCTCGGAACAGCTTCCGAGGTACTGCAATTGGTGGCAGACGGCCTCGTCGCGAATGACCCGGACCCGATCGTGAAGGCACTGCAGAAGGCGCGCGCAACTCAAGGCGCCATCGACGGGTTGCGCAGTAATCTTCTCGGCGGGCGCGAGATCAGCCGAATCTCCCCGCTGTACTGGAACAGTCGACCTCGCCTCGAAAGGCTCATGGCAACAGCCGATCCCATCGACAACGCGTTGCGCAACATTCGAGTGCTCGCGCGTCGTTCGTTGACGTTGGTCAGAGATGACGAGATTCTCGATCCCCGTTTGGTGGCTCAGGTCGAGCGCTTGTCGAAAGCCGTTGAAGTGCTGAAAGACATGATCCTGGCGGAGCCGGGGGAGCAGCCCGATCAGGCCGAGGCTGCGCGTGTCCTGCGCTCGGTGGCCAAGGAACTGAAACCTGCGATTGTCGAGAACGCGGGCCTGTCCTCGACTGTGGTGTTCGCCCAGATTCGATCGTTGGTGGTCGACCTCCTGCAGGTCGCGGGCATGAAGCGCATCTCGTCGATCGCCACACTGCCGCCGACCGTGCCGCACCCGGCGTACGAGCCGGATCACTGACCTCTGCCCTTTCCCGCTCACTGAGCAACTCATTGTATGTATGCGAATGTATGCATATGCTCTGAGAAGGACTTGGGAGGGAACAGGACAAATGGGAGCAGGGCACGGCCATTCGCATGGCCACTCGGCAGCAGATTCGGTCGGCGTAGGACCGTCACCGCAGCGCATCAGAAAAATGGCGATCGCACTTGCGATCCTCGTCGCGTTCCTCGTGCTCGAAGCCACGGTCGGCATCCTGATCAACTCGTTGGCTCTGCTTGCCGACGCCGGTCACATGCTTACCGACTTGGTGGGTATGGCCATGGGACTGACCGCGTTGCTACTTGCGAAGAAGGGCAGCACCACCGCGGCCAGGACCTTCGGTTGGCATCGCGCCGAAGTGTTGACCGCCATGGCCAACGCGGTGATGCTGCTGGCCGTCGCGGCCTGGGTCTTCTACGAGGCAATCGGTCGGATCGGAAACGAACCCGAGATCCCTGGCGGTGCCCTGATCATCACCGCGGCTGCCGGTTTGGCCGCGAACATCGTCGTGATGCTGATGCTGCGCGGTGACTCCAAGGACAGCCTGGCGGTGCGCGGCGCCTACCTCGAAGTGCTTGCCGACGCCGTCGGTAGCGTCGGTGTTCTGATCGCCGGTGGCCTTGTCCTGCTGTTCAACTGGACGTGGGCGGACGTCGTCGTCGGTGTTCTCATCTCGCTGTGGGTGGTGCCGCGTGCGATCAAACTGGCCGCAGCATCGCTGCGCATTCTGACACAGGCGTCGCCGGCCGACGTCGACGTCGAAGCAGTCGAGGCCGACTTGGCCGCCCTGCCGAGCGTGATGGGTGTTCACGACCTACATGTCTGGACTCTCACCACCGGCATGGATGTCGCCACGGTCCACCTGACCAGTGACGCGAATTCGTCGAACGTTCTGGAATCCGCACGTACCGTCCTCGAGAGTCACGGTCTTTCCCACGCCACCGTCCAGGTGGAATCGTGTGCCAACGGCGAGCACTGCGAGAAGAACGTCACTTGGTGAAGCGGGTGATCTCCTTGCCCGGCTTCCAGAGGTCTACGTACATGTGCTCGTCGTCGACAGTCGTATGCACCACCTCGTTGATGTCGAGAACGAAGAGGTGCAGGGGCTTCGGAACCTCGTAGGTGTAGCTTGCCAGCACGGCTTCGAACTCGTCGCCAGTCACCTCGCGTGCGATTCCGGCGATTTTCGCATCGCCGCCTTCCATCGTGTGCTCGCCGGGATTGCTGTGGAGGGCGTAGCGCCCGTCGCGGATGAGGTCCTTCGCCTTGAGCGCGCCGAACATCGAACCGAGCACCAGACGCCCGTCGAGGATCTCGACTTCGGTGCCGCTGACCCTCGGTGAACCGTCCTTGCGCAGCGTTGCGAGGACGTGATGCTTGTGGGCTTTGAATCGCGCTTGGACCGCGTCGGCGAGGGCGGGAACTTCTTCGGAGAACTGCTTCCAGGTGACCATGACGGTCATTGTGCACCCCTATTCCTGACAACTTCTGTCAGTGATTCTCGGTAATGTTCGCGTCATGAGATCCGCGCGGTTGCTTCAACTCATGTTGCGTTTGCAGGGCAGTCGTGGCGTCGTTGCCGATCAGTTGGCCGACGAGTTCGGTGTATCGGTGCGGACGATCTACCGCGACGTGGCCTCGTTGTCGGCTGCCGGAGTGCCGATCTGGACCGAGAGCGGACCGGGCGGTGGCGTCCGTCTGCTCGACGGTTGGCAGTCCAAACTCTCCGGTATGACGGACGACGAGACGTCCGCGCTCATGCTGTTGGGTGTGCCGTCCATCGCTGCGGATCTCGGGCGATCCGACGCCGTCGGTTCGGCGGGGGCCAAACTGCTCCGCACCCTGCCCGGACCGCTGCGCGAGAGCGCGCGCGTGTGGCAGGACCGAATCCTGGTCGACGTCCCAGGCTGGTTCGGCGGCGTCGACGACATCTCCGCACTTCCGATCGTCACATCTGCCGTGCTCGACTCGCGTCGGCTGCGGTTCATCTATCGCGATCGGGAGCGGACGGTCGAACCGCTGGGGTTGGTCATCAAAGCCGGCGTTTGGTACCTCGTGGCGGGTTTGAACGGACGTACCCTCTCGTTCCGGGTAGGCCGCATCAAAAACGCCGTGGTAGAAGATGATTCGTTCGCCCGGCCGTTGGATTTCGACCTGGCGTCGTGGTGGGCGGCGTCGATGGCCGAGTTCGACCGGTCGCTGCTCCGTTTCCACTGCCGAGTGCGGGTGTCGCCTGAGGGAAGGCGTCGGCTCCCCGATGTGGTGGGCGAGCTTGCCGCTGCTGTCGAAGTGGGACCAGAGGACAACGACGGATGGGTGAGTGCCGAGCTGAAACTCGAGAGCGAGGATGTCGCGCTCTCACAGTTGATCGGGCTGGGCGTAGACGTCGAGGTGCTCGAACCCTCGTCCTTGCGTGACGGGATGCGCACCGTGGCGGAGCGGATGCTGCTCCGCCACGGGTAGGTGATCAGGCCGTCGCAGAACGCTTTGCCAGCAGACGGGTAATACCTAGTTGAGCTGCAACGATGATCGCACCAACCACCAGGCCAAGCGCTGCCGACGCAAGTGTGTTGACGATCCACGCCAATACACCGCCGACTCCGGCGATGTCACTGACTGCTTCTTCGCCATGATGAACGGCATCGTAGAGCGGGTGGAAGCCCAGTTCGTCGATGCCGACCAACAGAATGTGGCCACCGACCCACAGCATCGCGGCGGTACCCACCACCGAGAGCACCGACATCACGTGAGGCATGCCGCGAACCAGGCCTCGGCCGACCTTGTGGGTGAAGCCCGATGACGTCTCGGCGATTTTCAAGCCGATGTCGTCCATCTTCACGATCAGTCCGACGACGCCGTAGACGACCACGGTGATGACCACGGCGACGACGGCGAGAATTACCAACCGGCTCCAGAAACCTTCGCCCGCGATGGTGTTGAGTGCAATCACCATGATCTCGGCGGACAGGATCAGGTCGGTGCGCACGGCGCCCGAAACCACAGCCTCTTCGTCGCGCGGATGCTCGTCGGCCGTTTCGTGGTGGTCACCGTGGCCGAAGATTGCACCCCAGATCTTGTGCACTGCTTCGTAGCTGAGGTAACAGCCGCCGACCATCAACAGGGGAGTCAGCAGCCAGGGAAGGAACTGACTCAGCAACAGAGCGATCGGCAGAATGATCAGCAGCTTGTTGCGCAGCGATCCGATGGCGATGCGCTTGATGATCGGTAATTCGCGTTCGGCCGCGAGCCCGCGGACATACTGCGGTGTGACGGCTGCGTCGTCGATGACCACGCCTGCAGCTTTGGCGGTCGCCTTACCGGTTGCGGCGGCGACGTCGTCGATCGAGGCGGCTGCCATACGAGCCAGGGCTGCCACGTCGTCGAGCAGGGCGAAGAGTCCGCCGGCCATCACAGACCTCCAGTGGAATCAGTGGAAAAAGGTGGCCGGACCGAACCGGTGGCGCAATTACTTGATCGCACGAGGTCTCTATCCATGATCGTCGTAGGTGAGGTCAGGTCACCTGGAACGATACCGGGGGCATCCGTCAGGGACGACCTCGCTCGGTCGATTGCCCTTCGTCACGAAAGGTCTTCCCGACCCGGTGCTCGCATGTAAGACTGCACAGAAGATCGATCGAAACGGGGCACTATGCGTGAACCAGACACTGCACAGGTCGCCAAGACTTTCGACGCAATGGCGGCGCACTACGACCGACAGATCGGGCGCTTCGAACGCTTTGTGCTCGGCGACGCCCGGAAATGGGCTGTGGACCAGGCCCACGGGCGCGTGGTCGAGATCGCCGTGGGAACCGGGCTGAACCTGCCTCTCTACGGGGATGACGTCGATTACGTCATCGGCGTGGATATCTCGAGTGCGATGCTCGATCAGGCCAGGATGAAAGTCTCCGAGGGGGTGAAGACCGAAGTCGACCTACGTCTCGGCGACGTGCAGGCACTCGATGTTCCCGACGAGTGCGTGGACACGTTGGTGTCCACGTACGCCTTTTGCACGATCCCCGATCCGGACCGAGTTGCGAGCGAAGCATTTCGGGTCCTGGTGCCTGGAGGTCGGTTCGTTCTCGCGGAGCACGGGCCGAGCAAGAACATTGTTGCGCGCACATTGATGAAGGCCGTGGAACCGCTTTTCGTACGGTTCGGTGCTGATCACCTCACCCGCGAACCGGTCGGATACCTCGAAAACGCAGGCTTCCTGATCGACGAGGTGCAGCGCAGCGGACGGGGCGGAATCGTGTTTCGTGTGGTGGCGCGGAAGCCGGATCCCGAATGGACGGCGCTCGGTCACTGACGTCCGAGCACCGTCCATGGAGTTTGCTCAGCCCAGGCGCTCCAGGATGGTCGCGTTGGCCAACCCACCTGCCTCACACATGGTCTGGAGCCCGTAGCGCGCGCCGCGCTGTTCCATCGCATTGACCAGGGTGGTCATGATCCGCGTTCCACTGCCGCCCAGCGGGTGACCGAGTGCGATGGCGCCGCCGTGGACGTTCACCTTGGACAGGTCGACGCCGGTATCCGCTGCCCACGAGAGGACCACTGGGGCAAAGGCCTCGTTGACCTCGAACAGGTCGATGTCCGAAACCGTCAACCCCGCACGGGCCAGGACCTTCTGCGTAGCCGGGATCACCGCGGTGAGCATGTAGAGCGGATCGTCGCCGGCGACGGCGAAGCTGTGCAACCGTGCCTTCGGGGTGAGGCCGAGTTTCGCGGCGATCTCACTGGTCGTGATCATCACCGCCGAACTGCCGTCCGAAAGCGGGCTGCTGTTGCCCGCGGTGATGGACCAGTCGATCTGCGGGCATCGCTGTGCGTAGTAGTCGGATTCGAAGGCGGTCCGTAGGCCGCCAAGGGTCTCGACCGTGGTGCCGGGGCGGATCGCTTCGTCGACCGACAGCTGCGGGAGCGTAGCGAGTTCCTTGGTGAAGTACCCACTCTCGGTTGCCAGCGCTGCTTTCCGATGACTCGACGCCGAGAACTCGTCGAGTTGGGTGCGGCTCAGTCCCCACTTGGCGGCGATCAATTCGGCGCTGATGCCCTGCGGAACCAGACCGTCCGGGTAACGCTCTTCGAAACCTATCCCGAGTGACTCGCGCCCGACGCTGCTCGAGCCCATCGGCACTCGGCTCATCGACTCGACTCCGGCAGCGACGACGATCTCGTATGCCCCGGCGATGACGCCCTGAGCGGCAAAATGAACCGCTTGTTGGCTACTTCCACACTGTCGGTCGACCGTGGTCCCCGGAACCGACTCGGGGTAGCCGGCGGCAAGAAGTGCAGTGCGAGTGACATTCTGGCTTTGCTCGCCGACTTGACTGACCGCACCGCCGATGACGTCGTCGATCAGTGCGGCATCGATTCCGGTTCGCTCGACCACCGCTTTCAGGCTGTGGGCGAGCAGGTCGACGGCATTGATGCCGTGCAGTGCGCCGTTGGCCTTTCCCTTGCCGATCGGAGTGCGAACGGCTTCGACGATAACTGCGTCTCTCATGACAAATTCCTTTCAGGGATGGCGGATTCAGCGGGGACAACTGGGGAGGGTGCAGTAGCCGGGGTCATTCCCAGTGATGCCAGTGCAGAGGCAAGCGCGACAGCGAAGATCACCCACCAGGCCTGACGGAAAGTGTCAGGGGCGACGGAGGAGCCGAGAACCGCGATCAGAACGCTCACGCCGAGAACGGTTCCGATCTGTCGGCTCATGCTGATGATTGCGCTACCGGTGGCTGATCGAGCCGGCGCCAGATCTGCGGTGGCCTGGGACAGAATGGTCGGGAGGGCAAGGCCGACGCCGATTCCGGCGATGATCCAGCCCGGCAGGAGTCCGGTCGCGTAGTTGGGCGTTGAATCGACCGAGACGAGGACCAATACCGTTCCGACAGCCCACAGAATGCTGCCGAGTGCGGCGACGCGTCCGGCCGAGTACTTGCGCGAAAGCGAGCCGCCGGCGATTGCGAACAGTGGAACCAGAAGTGGACCCGGCGAGACGGCGAAGCCGGTTCGCAATGCCGAGTATCCCCAAACTTCCTGCAGCCAAAGGATGTTCGAGAGCAGACCGGCGGCAAATGCCGCACTGAACAAGATGGCGGTGACGTTGGACCAGGCAAATGAGCGGATCTTCAGAAGGTCGGGAGCAATCAAAGGAGTGCGATGGCGAGAGTTGCTCCACCAGAACGAGAGTAGGGTGACGGTGGCGACGGCGAAGGCTATCAGAACGCGGCTGTCGGTCCATCCCCAGTCCGGACCCTGGACGAGAGCGAGTGCAAGAGAGCCGATTCCGACTGTGAGCAGGGCGGCGCCGACGAAGTCGATTCCGGCATCGCTGTCTTTGTGTGTCGTGTCGGGGACGAGCCGGACTGCCAAGTAAAGCAATACGATCCCCACCGGAACGTTGATCAGGAAGACCCAGCGCCACGACGCTTCGACGAGAATCCCGCCGACGACAGGCCCGAATGCCGCTGCTGCCGCACCGGCCGCCGCCCAGATGCGCACGCCGGATTGGCGTTTCGCAGCCGGGAGTGCGCTGATCAAGAGGCCGAGGCTGGCCGGGGTGAGCGCTGCGGCGCCGACTGCCTGAACGATGCGGAATGCCACCAGTGCCCACAATGACGGACTGAAAGCGCAGGCGGCGCTGGCGAGGGTGAACAGCGCGAGGCCGGCGATGAAGGCGCGCTTGTGCCCGATCCTGTCCGCCCAGCGTCCGAGGGGTATCAACAGTGCGGCGTAGATGATCGCGTAGCTGTTGAGGATCCAACTGAACTCGCCGAGCGAGTGACCCGGGTAGCTCTTGGCGATGTCGCCGAAGGCCACGTTGACCACGAAAAGATCGAGGCTGGCGACAAACGGCGCCCCCGACAGTATGGCGAGGAGGGGTCCGGTCCGCACCGGCTGGCTATGAAGTTCCATAGTCAGCAATCTAGACTCTGGCTATGGTTATGGCAAGCCAGGGGGTATGATGAATTGCATGGACGCTGTACGACTGACCGGAGTGCTCGAAGATCGCGACGCCTGGCGGGCCACGCACTGTTCGATCGGGCGGGCCATGGAAGTGGTCGGCACTCGCTCGGCAATGCTGATTCTGCGAGAGGCCTATTACGGCACAACGCGATTCGACGACTTCGCGTCGCGAGTCGGCATCACCGAGGCGGTTGCGTCGGCGAGGCTGAAAGAACTCACTGAGGCGGGCCTCTTCGAGCGTGTGCCGTACAAGGAACCTGGAAAGCGGACGCGGCACGAGTACGTGCTCACCGAGAAGGGTCGTGACCTGCTGCCGGCAGTTCTGGCGCTGATGCAGTGGGGGGACAAGTACCTGCACGGAGGAAAAGGTGGACCGCTGGAGGTGGCGGACGACGCTACCGGCGAGCGCGTTCGCGTCGAGGTGCGCAGTGAGTCGGGGCGTGAAGTGCCTTTGGGGGAGTTGCGGGTATCTGTCAACAAATCGCGCGGGCGGTAGCTTTTGGCGCGCTCGAATATTCATGTACTTCAACGGGTCTCGAGTGTTCTTTGCTTTTGAAGTTGTCCGTTACGTCCCTGGTTATCGAAAGTATGTTCGATTAAACTTTGGTATGGACAGTCGGGATGCGTGGCAGCTGGATGGTGAGGGCCTCAAGAGTGAGGTTCTGGATCTGGTGCGCGTGCGGCATGAGTTGCAGTCGCGGATGGTGTTGTTGATCGTGGAGATGTTTTCCCGGGAGGCTCTGGTCGGGAAGGGTTTTCGGGCGATCGCGCAGTGGTTGCATGGTTCGACGAATCTGGAGATCGGTGAGTGCAGTCTGCTGGTCAGTCTGGCGCGGTTGCTGTTGCTCGAACCTGTTGTGGCGGATGCATTCCACCGCGGCGATGTGGATGCGTTGAAGGCTCGACAGGTGGCGTCGTTTTGTCAGCATCCGCCGAAAAACATGACGCCGGCGGATGTGGACAAGGCCCGCGGGATCCTGTTGGAGTTGGCGTCGAAGAACATCGCGGATTGTGATGCGGTGCGGGCGGCGATCCGGCGGATCGAGAAGCAGTACGGAAAACGCGAGGACGGCGTCCCGGTCGGGGAGGATTCGGAGCGCAACGAGTTCTACGCCTCGAAAGGCTTGTACGGGCGGGTGTCGGTGAAGGGCGATCTGGATGCCGTGAACGGGGCACGTCTGATCACGTTGTTGTCGAGTTTGTCGGCGCCGACGCCGGAGAAGGACGGCGTCAAGGACACTCGCGCTCCGGCATTACGACGGGCGGACGGGTTCTGCGAGTTGTTGCGGCGGTATGAGCGGGCGGGGTTGGGTCCGATCGAGGGCGGAGTGAAACCGCACATCACTGTCACGGCCAGCGCGAAAGACATGACGGATATGCAGGCGCTGAAGGATCTACTGCCGTCGACTCAGGAACTGGGGTTCGCGTGGACGGATTGGGTGGGCCCGATCAGTATCGACACTGCCCGAATGTTGGCCTGCGACTGCACGGTCACGCGGATTTTGTTGGATGAGAATGGTGTTCCGCTCGAGTGCGGTAAGGAAGCAAGGACCGCGACAGTACCGCAGGGGCGGGCGTTGGCGGTGCGTGATGGTGGGTGTGCGTTTCCGGGGTGCGGAACTCCGTCAGGGTGGTGCGATGCTCACCATATCGTTCACTGGAATGATGGTGGCCCAACGGATCTCGACAACCTGATTCTGTTGTGTGGCCATCATCATCGGACACTGCACCACACGGAATGGCGGGTCGAGATCGGCCCCGATCGGAAGACGGTGTTCTACCCACCGATGTCCGCTGATCCGTATCAGCATCCGATCGGCGGGAACAGTCCACCGACAGCGGCGTGAACCTCCACAACTGAAGACTCGAGCACCGGGGCATAACCATGCCCCGGTGCTCGAGCCTGCGTTCTGGAGTCTTGGTGGCTGGGCGTCAGCTCAGTGACTTCTTGAACCCGACATGGGAGGCGACAAATCCGAGTCGCTCGTAGAAGTCGTGAGCTTCCTTGCGAGTTTGATCCGAGGTGAGCTGCGCCAAGAAGGCGCCGCGCCGGGCACCTTCTTCGCAGGCCCATCGGATCATCGAACTGCCGATGCCCTTGCTGCGGAAGTCCTCGTGCACGCGAACGGCTTCGATCTGCAGGCGAGTCGCGCCCATCCGGCTCATACCCGGAATGAAGGTCAATTGCATTGTGCCGATTACAGCGTCGCCGACCAGAACGGTGACGAGGAGTTGCGCCGGATCCTCGTCGATTCGTTTGAAGGCGTCCTCGTAGATCGTTCGGGCTTCGGGGTTGGTCGTCTCCCGGGTGCTCCCGATCGGGTCGTCGGCGAGCAAGTCGATCAGTGCTTCCACGTGTCGAATCTCGGCCCGCGTGAGGGTGTATTCCACTCCGCCGGACTGAAATGACGTCGCAATCATCGATGCTCCCCTGAAGAAGAATGAATGTCTGAAATGTCAGACTCTCACGAGTCTCCTCCAGCGCACTCGATCACGTCCAGAAACGCATGAGGGCGTTACCGAGCATGGCGTAGTAGTCGGACACCCCGCTCAATTCGAAGATCCAGTAGATCGCGTCGAAGAAGACGACATTGATCTGCGGGACAAACAGGAGCGCAACCAACAGGAGCAGCCCGTACGGCTTGAACTGGTCGAGTTGGTGCCGTGTGTTGGGTGCGAGGTAGGGCTCCAGTGCGTTGTAACCGTCCAGACCGGGGACTGGTAGCAGGTTCAAAACTGTTGCCATGACCTGCAAGAAGGCCAGGAAACTGAGGCCGGCCCAGAACGTCAGATGCTCGGCCGATGAGCCGTACGTACGTATGACGACGAGGAGGATCACGGCGGCGACGGCGTTCGTGAACGGACCGGCGAGCGATATTCGGGCCTGCACCTTGGGCGGGAACATCCCGGTGCGCAGGTACACGGCGCCGCCGGGAAGCCCGATGCCGCCCAACGCGATGAACAGCACCGGCAGTCCGATCGAGAGCATCGGATGGCTGTACTTAAGCGGGTTGAGAGTCAGGTAGCCACGAGCCTCGACGTCGGTGTCTCCGTGACGCCACGCCAGATACGCATGGGCGAACTCGTGCAAGCACAGCGTGACCACCCAGCCGGCAACCACGAGGACAAAAACACCCGCGCGGCCCGCGATGGAACCCCACGTCGAGTTCCAAGCGACGACTCCGGCGATGACGGTGACGGCAACTACGCCGAGGAAGACGGGGCTGGGTCTAACCGCCGACCGTGCTGCTCCGGTTCTCACCTGACCAACAACCAAGTCTTGTCGTGCCGGTAGAAGGTCGAACGCTTGAGATCGCGCGGGTTGGGCACACCGTCGCGAACCAGGCGAGCTGCGGGCGAGCCCAGCTGTATCGCTCGGCCTTCCAGCCAGCGTCGTCCGCTCCATCGACTCTTACGATCGACAGATGCCTTGATGCCGGGGAGCTTGGGGCTCGGCACTATCCGGATGCCAGGGACTGTGCCGGAGAACAGTTTGTTGTCGTCGACGTAGGCCTCGCCGATCAGTTCGGCGGCATCGGCTGGGCCCGTGACGGTTGCTGCGCCGACCAGCGCTATTCCGGCGTCGTCACGAATGAGCGGCACGGTGTGGACTGTGCCTTTCAACGCCGTGCGCGCAGCCCGTGCACCAGTCGCGAGTTTGTACGCGTCGGTTGCATCGGACCTGTTCTCGGTGACGTAGGCGAGTTCGACGTGGAGTCGCTCGAGTCGCATCAACCGCGTCAATGCCGCGGCAAACGCGCCGTCGTTGCCCACGACGATCAAGCGCGGCTCCGTCACGACCTGCAGTTGGGACAGTGCCTCGTCGAAGTCTTGCTTCTCCGGAAGCTCGGGGACAGTGAACGACGTGAGTTCACCCAGGGGGAGTGGAACCGGCGAATCGCCACATTTGAGCACCACAGGGGTCAAAGCCACTCCTAGCTCGATCAGACTTCTTTTCGGGTAGTGGGACCTCGCCACCCTTCCCCGAAATGGCCGTCCGAATCACTGCCGACGATCTTAGTGCGAGTCTCTGTGTCGACTCGCAATCGTGATGGTCACCGGCCAAATTCTGGACCGTCAGGTCTGCTCTGGTGCTCTGGGCTAGACTGCTCCTTCGGTCACTGCAACAGTTCGGCGCTGCATCATGTGCGCGGAAGCCAGGCAGTACCAATGCGGCGGGACAACTGCTGCACGTCGACCGTAGGAGACAACGTCATGCCGGCAATCGTCCTGATCGGCGCCCAGTGGGGCGACGAAGGTAAGGGCAAAGCTACAGATCTACTGGGCGAGCAGCTTCAGTGGGTCGTGCGATACCAGGGCGGTAACAACGCCGGACACACCGTGGTTCTGCCGAACGGTGACAAGTTCGCACTGCACCTCATCCCGTCCGGAATCCTCACCCCCGCCGTCAACAACGTCATCGGTAACGGTGTCGTCGTCGACCCGGGTGTGTTGTTGACCGAATTGGCAGGCCTGGAAGAGCGCGGCGTGGACACGTCCCGCCTGCTGCTTTCTGCTGATGCGCACCTGATCATGCCGTACCACGTGGCCATCGACAAGGTCACCGAACGCTTCCTGGGAGCGAAGAAGATCGGCACGACCGGCCGCGGTATCGGCCCGTGCTACCAGGACAAGATCGCCCGTGTCGGTGTCCGCGCCGCGGACGTCCTGGACGAGAAGATCCTGACCCAGAAGGTCGAGGCAGCACTCGAATTCAAGAACCAGGTGCTGGTCAAGATCTACAACCGCAAGGCACTCGACCCGCAGCAGGTCGTCGAAGAGGTACTGACGCAGGCCGAGGGCTTCAAGCACCGCATCTCGGACACGCGCCTGGAACTCAACCTCGCCCTCGAGCGCGGTGAGACCGTTCTGCTCGAAGGTTCGCAGGGCACTCTGCTGGACGTCGACCACGGCACGTACCCGTACGTGACCTCGTCCAACCCCACTTCGGGTGGCGCGGCAGTCGGTTCGGGAATCGGTCCCACCAAGATCACCACGGTCCTCGGAATTCTGAAGGCGTACACGACGCGTGTCGGTTCCGGTCCGTTCCCGACGGAGCTGTTCGACGATCACGGCGCATACCTGGCCAAGCAGGGCGGCGAGGTCGGCGTCACCACCGGACGCGCTCGTCGCACGGGATGGTTCGACGCTGTCATCGCGCGTTACGCGACGCGCGTCAACGGCATCACCGACTACTTCCTCACCAAGCTGGACGTGCTGAGCAGCCTCGACACCGTGCCGATTTGTGTCGCATACGAGGTGGACGGTGTCCGTCACGACGAAATGCCGATGTCGCAGAGCGACATTCACCACGCCAAGCCCATCTACGAAGAGATGCCTGGCTGGTGGGAAGACATCTCGGAGGCTCGCACCTTCGAGGAACTGCCGCAGAATGCGCAGAACTACGTGCTTCGACTCGAAGAGCTTTCGGGTGCGTTCATTTCCTGCATCGGTGTCGGCCCCGGCCGCGACGAGACGATCGTCCGGCGCGAGATCGTCCGCTAGTTCGCTTCGTCGAAATCCCCGTTCCTGCAAGCAGGAGCGGGGATTTCGTGTTTCACGCCAACTTCGACAGGTGTGCGGAGACGGTCTTCCAGTCGGGAAACTCGGTGCTGCCGAACTTGATCCACTCACCCTCGAATCGGTCTGCGCCGTTTGCTCCGCGGTCGTCGACGAGGAAGTCGCCTCGGTTGAGGTGCTTGTGGTGCGAGAGGATCAGTCGTTTGTATGCGACGCTGCCCTCCTCCATTCCGAGGTGCTCTTGGACCCACAGAACCTTGTCGTGCCAGGCTGTGGCGTTCTTCCACGGTGCCGTCGAGAGGATGTAGGTGTCGAACTGCTGCGCCAATTGGTGGTAGGCGTCGATGGCACCGTCGAGTGGGTCCATCCGAGAGAAGATATGCGGCGCCTCGTCGAGGTCGTTCTTGTACTTCTCTCGGACGCTGTCGGTCAGGCGATCGATGCCCGACTGGAAGTCGACCAGGGTGTTGTCGAGATCGATGTAGAGAATCTTCTTGGAAGCCGGCATGGAAACCCTCTCTGGAGACACTCTGGGTACGCAAAGAGTCCAGTTTTATGGAACTGGACTGAGATCAGTGAATTCTTCCCCTTGATCACAATCGCATAGAGGTCTGACAGGGATGTTCTCGCAGTCTGCAGTCGCGTCGTGGAAGATACCGCCGAGGGGTGCTGCCAGGCGAAACTGCTCGACGCGAATGTAGGTACCTTCACCTTCAGCGGGCGCGAAGAAGTAGACGAGTGCCACGAAGAGTCCGATGCCGATGAGGGTTGCGAAGGTAGTCATGGACATATGATCAACTCGACTGGTATTGAAATACATAGCCAAGTTGTCGATACTGGACTGCATGATGACCCGAGTTCTTGGTGCCCGTTCGCTCGCGCGTGATCTCGGATCCTGGCAGGAGGAGTCCGGACGCAGGCCGGCGTACCGTGCGCTTGCCGACGGTATCCGCCTGCTCGTGCACGACGGTCGCGTTCCGCTCGGCGTCGCGCTGCCCAGTGAGCGCGAACTTGCGACGGTGCTCGAACTTAGCCGAACCACGATCACGTCGTCCTACTCGGTGTTGCGCGACGAGGGGTACCTGATCAGCCGGCAGGGTTCGCGGAGCACGGTGGCCTTACCGGCCGGTGCTCAGCCCAACGGGCTGATGTTCCGCTCCCATCAACCGGGGCCCAGTGGACCCGTCGTCGACCTCAGCTATGCCGCAATGGCAGCTCCCGCGGCTCAAGTCGAACTTGCGTATGCGTCTGCGCTGCGGGAACTTCCGAATTTCCTACCCACGCACGGGATGGAACCGGTCGGAATCGGCGACTTGCGTGACGTGATCGCGCAGCGTTACACAGCGCGAGGTCTGCCCACCACCGCCGAACAGATCATGGTGACCTCGGGCGCGCAGCACGCGCTTCGGTTGTTGCTCTCGGTGCTCACCTCGCCCGGCGAGCGAGTGCTGGTCGATCATCCGACGTATCCCAATGCGCTGGAAGCAATTCGGCGAAACGGTGCTCGACCGGTCCCGGTGCCGGTGCGGCCGGAATTCGCGGCAGCCGGAGCCTGGGATCTCGACGGGATTCGAAGTGCAGCAAGGCAAACCGCTGCCAGAATGGCGTACCTGATTCCCGATTTCCACAACCCGACCGGACTCTGCATGGATTCTGCCGGGCGCGCCGAACTTGCGAAGATCGCGCACGAAACGCGGATGACTCTGGTCGTCGACGAGACGATGGTGGACCTGTGGCTCGACGCACCACCGCCGGCGCCGGTCGCCTCGCACGGGCGAGGCTCCGCGAAAACCGAAGTGGTGACGCTCGGTTCGACGGCGAAGTCGCTGTGGGGTGGACTGCGTGTCGGCTGGATTCGCGCCGACGCCGCCCTCATCACACAGTTGGTCGGAGCGCGTGCCGCGATCGATCTCGGTACTCCCGTCATGGATCAGCTTGCGGCCGCCTACCTGCTCGCCGACGATCGCTCGCTCCTCGAACAGCGTCGCGAAGTTCTGCGTGAACAGCGCGCAGTACTCCTCGGTGCAGTGGCGGAGCGTCTGCCGGACTGGCTCCCCACCATCGGCTCCGGCGGAATGTCGGTCTGGATGCGTATGTCTGCGCCCGTCTCGACGGCGTTGGCGGCGGTGGCACCTAACTTCGGAGTGCTCCTCGCTGCCGGCCCCCGCTTCGGCGTCGAAGGCGCGTTCGAACGATTCATCCGCGTGCCGTACGCGCGTTCCCCTGAGGACCTCGTTCGCGGCGTTGCATCCATCGCCGCTGCATACGACACTCTCGCGACGGATCGCGACACGGCCGACCAACGAATGGTCGTCGTCTGAGAACTGGGTACACACACTGAAAGAGGTGTGAAACCAGGAGGTCAGGCATGACGGTCGTAGACGGTACAGGCGCAGCGGGAACCAGTGCGGCGGAGGCGCTGGCAGAACGATTGTTCGCGGCTACACTCGGCGCGTCGGAGCTGCAGGCTGTGTATCTGGGCGACCGGCTGGGCTGGTACCGCGCGCTGAGTGATTACGGCCCGCTCACGTCGACGGAGCTGGCGGACCGGACGGGGACCGTCGAAAGGTATGCGCGGGAGTGGCTCGAGCAGCAGGCCGTGGCCGGATATGTGGACGTCAATTCGGATGCCAATCGTCGGTACAGCCTGTCGCCGGCCCACGCCGAAGTGTTGGTCGATGATGAAAACCTGCTGTTCCTGACACCGTTGGCGAGGCTGTTCGTCGCGACGACGGGGTCGATGCCACGTCTACTGGATGCCTATCGCCACGGCGGCGGAGTGACGTGGGAATCGATGGGACCCGACGCTCGCGAGGGTCAGGCACTGCTGAACCGGCCGATGTATCTGCAGCAGCTCTGTCAGCAATTCCTGCCGGTAGTCACCGACTTGCATGCCGTTCTTTCGGACGGCGGGCAGGTTGCTGATCTCGGAATGGGGGAGGGCTGGTCGTCGATCGCGCTCGCCCTCGGCTACCCGAAGATCGAGGTGCACGGCTTCGACGTCGACGCGGCCTCGGTGAACGCCGCCCGTCGTAACGCCCACGATCGTGGGGTCGACGACCGCGTGCATTTCTCTTTGGTCGACGTTGCCGGCCAAGCTCCCGAGACGGGCCGAGCCGATGCCGGGACCTACGATGCCGTCTTCGCTTTCGAGTGCCTGCACGACGTACCGGATCCGGTGGGATTTCTGTCCACGGCTCGGGCGATCGCCCAGCCGGGCGCTCCGGTGATCGTGATGGACGAACGAACGGCGGATGCGTTCGATCCCGAGGCGGGCCCGATCGAGCAATTGCTGTACGGCTTTTCGCTGACCTGTTGCTTGCCGGACAGTCTTTCGCATCCGGGGAGCATTGGCACCGGGACGGTCATGAGGCACTCGACACTCGAAAGCTATGCCAAGGCAGCAGGTTTCGAGCGGGTGGACGTGCTGCCGATCGAGCACGAGATGTTCAGGTTCTACCGGTTGGGCTGACGCCCCGTGCGCGGTTAGGGAGCCTGGGGACTCCTTAACCGCGCACGGGGCCGAAGGCCCTAGGTCCAGACCGTGTCGATATCCGTCGCCTCACGCGCCGGGGCGGCGGGCGTCGTGGTGGGCGTGCGCGAGAAGCGCGGTGCCGGTGCGTGCTGGGTGACGCCGTCGAGTTCGATGAGCGAACCACGAGCCGCGATGTGTTCGTTCGACGGTGCCTCGGCGAACGTCAGGACCGGCGAGACGCAGGCGTCCGTGCCGAGGAAGATCTTGGCCCACTCGTCGCGTGTCTTGGACAGGAACTTTTCGGTGAAGAGCATCTTCATGTCGTCCCACTTGGACGTGTCCATCTGGTGGGGGAGCGTCGCGGGATCGAGTTCGAGGCCCTCGAGCAGCAGTGCGTAGAACTGCGGTTCGATGGATCCGACGGCCATGTACTTGCCGTCGGAGGTCTCGTAGGTGTCGTAGAACGGGGCACCGGTGTCGAGGAGGTTGACGCCGCGCTCGTCGGACCAGACGCCGCGACCGCGGAATGCCCACATCATGTGTGAGAGCGCCAGGGTGCCGTCGACCATCGCCGCGTCGACGACCTGGCCCTTACCGGACGTCGAGCGCTCGACGAGAGCCGACAGAATGCCGAAGATCAGGAACATGGAGCCGCCGCCGAAATCGCCGACCATGTTGAGCGGCGGAACGGGGCGTTCACCCTTGCGTCCGATGGCGTTGAGGACACCCGTCAGTGAGATGTAATTGATGTCGTGACCTGCTGCGTTGGCGAGCGGGCCTTCCTGGCCCCAGCCCGTCATGCGGCCGTAGACGAGACGCGGATTGCGCTCCGACACCACGTCGGGTCCGAGTCCCATACGTTCCATGACGCCGGGGCGGAAGCCTTCGATCAACACGTCGGCGCGGCCCAGGAGATCGAGCACCTTGGCGACGTCTGCCGGGTCCTTCAGGTTGGCCTCGACGATGCGGCGGCCGCGCTTGATCTGGTCGGTTGCGTTCGAGTCCTGCGGGATCTGCCCTGCGCGCTGCACGATGACGATGTCGGCGCCCATGTCCGCCAACAGCGTCGCGGCGTGCGGGCCCGGTCCCAGTCCAGCGAATTCAACGATCCGAATGCCCGCGAGCGGGCCCTTCTTCTCCACAGCTTCTGCAGACACACGCACTCCCAATTCAGACGGTGACAACACTTCTGACCCGACGGTAACCTGTCGGATCGATCAGGTGTGCTCCGGGGCACTGTGTCCGCCGAGGGAGGCGCCGATCACTAGACGGCGGCACCCTCGAACTGGGCGTTGTAGAGACGGAAGTACGCGCCCGCTGCTGCGATGAGTTCGTCGTGTGTGCCCTGCTCGACGATCTTGCCCGCCTCCATCACGACGATCAGATCGGCGTTGCGGATAGTGGACAGTCGGTGCGCGATGATGAAGCTGGTACGCCCGACGCGCAATGCGGACATTGCTTGCTGCACAAGTTGTTCCGTACGTGTGTCGACCGAGCTGGTCGCCTCGTCGAGGATCAGCAGCGACGGCTCCGACAGGAAGGCTCGGGCAATCGTGATGAGCTGCTTCTCGCCGGAACTGATGTTCGACGCTTCCTCGTCCAGCACGGTGTCGTACCCGTCCGGGAGCGTGTGGATGAAGCGGTCGACGAAGGCAGCACGTGCAGCTTCGTGGATCTCGTATTCGCTGGCGTCGAGTCGGCCGTACGCGATGTTGTCGCGGATCGTGCCGCCGAAAAGCCACGTGTCCTGCAGAACCATGCCGACGTGCTTGCGCAGGTCTGCGCGACGCATGTGCGAGATGTCGACGTCGTCGAGAGTGATTCGGCCCGAGTCGACTTCGTAGAAGCGCATGAGCAGATTGACCAGGGTGGTCTTGCCGGCGCCGGTCGGTCCGACGATGGCGACCATCTGCCCTGGCCGAGCCGTCAGGTACACGTTCTCGATCAGCGGCTTGTCCGGCTCGTAACGGAACGAGACGTTCTCGAACTCGATGTGACCGACGTTGCGATGGCGTCCGGCAGGCTCGGGAAGTAGCGGCACGTCGATGTCGGGTGACTGCTCGGGCTCGTCGAGCAGCTCGAAGACCCGCTCGGCCGAGGCTGCTCCGGACTGCAGACTCGTCGACATGGACGCGATCTGCGTGAGCGGCTGACTGAACTGACGTGAGTAGACGATGAACGCCTGAACGTCACCGAGCGACATGTTGCCGCTGGCGACCTTGAGCGCGCCGACCACCGCGAGCAGCACGTAGGTGATGTTTCCGACGAAGTTCATGACCGGCATGATCAGGCTGGAGAGGAACTGTGCGCCGAACGACGCGTCGAGCAGTTTCTTGTTCTGCTCGGCGAATTCACGCTCGGCTTCGGCCTGGTGTCCGTACACGCGAACCAGATCGCGACCGCTGTAGTTCTCCTCGATCTGTGCGTTGATCTTGCCCGTCTCGGTCCACTGAGCCTTGTACAAGACCTGTGCGCGCTTGGCGACCCTGGCGACGAGCAGTACCGATATCGGCACGGCGATCAGCGCGATCAGGGCGAGCATCGGAGAAATGACGAACATCATCGTCAGGACACCGAGGACGGTGAGCACCGACGTCAGGAGCGAGGTCAACGTCGACGACAACGTCGACGAGATGTTGTCGATGTCATTGGTGACGCGGCTGAGGATCTCGCCGCGGGGCGTCTTGTCGAAGTACGGAAGCGGCAGGCGGTGAAGCTTCGCCTCGACCGAGGCGCGCAGGTTGTAGATGGTCTTCTGGACGATGATGTTGAGGAGGAATGCTTCCAACCAGGCCAGCAGCGACGAGAGCAAATACACGCCGATCGCGAGCATGACGACGTTGCCGATGGCGTCGAAGTTAAGACCTACACCGGGAACGACGTCGGTCGAGTTGGCGACGAGGTCGGCGAACGTCGAATTTCCCGATGCCCGGATCGCCTCTGCTGCCTGATCGCGGGTCAGTCCGGCGGGCAGGCTCTTGCCGATGAACCCGGCGAAGATGAGGTCCGTAGCGTGACCGAGGATCTTCGGCACTGCGACGGAAAGTGCGATGCTGGCGATCGTCGCAACGACGACACAGAAGACCGCAAACTTGTGTGGCTGCAGAAGTGAGAGAAGCCGCTTCATCGTCGCCTTGAAGTGGCGTGGCTTGGTGTCCGTCGCGGTCAGCGCGGGCTTCGGCTCTTTGTCGGGATTCTCAGGGTTGCTCGACTTCGCCTCGCCGTCTGCGGATTCCGGTTCGCTCGGGATCTTGGCGAACACCACCGTCGGCGCATCGTCGAAGTACTGGCTGTTGGGACTAGCCCATGTCGGGTCCTGCGGGCTGGTCATGCGCTCATCTCCGCGGGAATCTGGGAGGCCACGATCTCCTGGTACGTCGGACAGTTGGCCAAGAGGAACTGATGGTCGCCGAGCCCGACCGGAGCGCCGTCCTCTAGAACCATGATCTGGTCGGCATCGATGATGGACGCGACGCGTTGCGCGACGATGATGACCGTCGAATGAGTCGACACCGTGCGAAGTTCGCGCCGGACTGCAGCGTCGGTGTGCATGTCGAGTGCGGAGAACGAATCGTCGAACACGAAGATCCGGGGTCTGCGGACCACAGCTCTGGCGATGGCGAGACGTTGGCGTTGTCCGCCCGAGAGATTGCCGCCGCCCTGGGCGATCGGAGACTCGAGGCCGTCGGAAAGTTCCCGGACGAAGTCGTCCGCTTGGGCTATGGCGAGGGCTGCCCAGATGTCTTCGTCGGTGGCGGTCGGGTTTCCGTAACGGATATTGCTCGCGATCGTGCCGGCGAACAGGTAGGCCTTCTGCGGCACGTATCCGAAGTTTGCGAAGAGTTCGTCCTGGTCCCAGCCGCGGACGTCCAAGCCGTCGACCAGGACAGCGCCGGCCGTGACGTCGAAGAGTCGGGGGATGAGTGAGACAAGGGTCGATTTGCCACTGCCGGTACTGCCCACGATCGCGGTGACCGTGCCTGGCATGCATCGCATCGAAACATTCGACAGGACCGGCGTTTCTGCTCCCGGATACGTGAATCCGGCTCCACCGAACTCGACAACACCATAGGGACTGGTGGGGCGCAGAGGCTGGGCGGGCGCAGGCACGGTCGGCTCGGTGTCGAGCACCTCCGTGATGCGGTCGGCGCACACGGCCGCGCGCGGAATCACGACGGCCAACATGGTTGCCATGATCACGGACATCAGGATCTGCATGACGTAGGCGAGGAAGGCGCTGATCTGCCCGATCTGCATGTCTCCGGTGTCGACCAGGTGCGCGCCGAACCACAGCACCGCGACGCTCGACAGGTTGGCGATCAACATGACGGTGGGCAGCAGAACCGCCTGGTATCGACCGATGAGGAGCGAGGTGTCGGTCAGTTCTTTGTTGGCTTTGTCGAAGCGGATCGTCTCGTCAGGTTCGCGTACGAAAGCGCGAATGACACGCATACCGGTGAGCTGTTCACGCAGTGATCGATTGATGTTGTCGATCCGCGTCTGCATCGTCCGGAAGTGCGGGATCAGCTTGGCGACCACGACCGAGACGGTGATGCCGAGCAGTGGGACCGAAATCGTCAGGAGCCAGGACATCTGCAGGTTCTCGCGCAGCGCCATGATGATGCCGCCGATACACATCAGTGGGGCACTGACGAGCATCGACGACGTCAGCATGACCAGGGCCTGGATCTGCAGGACGTCGTTGGTGTTTCGTGTGATCAGCGTCGGCGCACCGAAGCTGTTGAATTCGCGATCCGAGAAACTGCCGACGGCCTTGTAGAAGGCGCCTCGAACGTCGTGGCCGAAGCCCATCGACGATTTTGCGGCCAGATAGGTCGACGCGACCGACGCGATGATCGACGCAAGCGAGACCAGAAGCATGATCCCGCCGGTGGACATGATGAATCCGGTGTCGCCGCGGGCGACGCCGTCGTCGATGATCCGCGCGTTGAGCGTGGGGAGGACCAACGACGCGATGGCCCCGAAGAGTTGAAGTGCGAGGACTCCGGCAAGCAACCAGCGGTACGGCGGTAGGTACGCCTTGAGGAGTTTTGCTAACACGACGGTTCCCGGTGAGTTGCGTGGGTTGCCGCTCGTTCGCGATTGATCACACGCACACGGTATGACAGATCGCGGTCGAGGTCGGCACCGACTCTGACGATTGCATCCTTTTGTCCTAATTGACTGTGATCTCGAACACACTTGAGTTCGAGATTGGATTCAGGTCACATCGCCTGAACTGCGGATTTACATATTGGCCCAATGTGTCACGTTCTTGTTTGAACAGAAACAAACTGGACGTACGTATTTAGCTTCGCTAAAAAGGGGCGGAGCGAACAAAACGTGCGCCGCGTCATAGATATTCATGCAAGGAGTCACACATGGGATCCCTCGGAAACCTTCTCAAGGCCAACGGCATGGGCTGGGGCCTTCTCCAGCTTCTTCCCCTGGTCAACATGCTCAAGACCATCCAGGGTCTGGATTCGGCCAGTTCGAACTCCTGACGTTCGACTATCTGACGTTCGAACACCGGCATCTTCGAAACAAGCACAGGAGTAATCGCATGACCTCGATCCAGAATCTCGACGCCTTCCTCAAAAGCGTCCTCGCGTTCGTGACCAAGCTCAATGCGGGATCGGCAGATTCCTCAGGCTCGGCCGGTTCTGCCGCCGAGTAGTTCTCGGTCCCCAACCCTTTCAACTGCATCCCGAGAAAAGGAGACCCGACATGGGTTCACTCGAAGACTTCAGCGGCGTCGTCAAGACGTTCATTCCGGTACTCAAGGACCTGTTCACGGCTCTCGGTGGTGGCTCACTCACCCCCGGGACCGGATCGGCAGCTGACAAGTAAGTCCCGTTTGTCCGAAAGTGTGGCTCGTAGTTGTCTGCGAGCCACACTTTTTGCATAAACATTGTGAGCTAGATCACATTTCGAATCGATCTGATTTGCTGATTTGCCTGCTGAACTGCACTTATATCGAAAGGTGTTACGGAGAGTTTATGAGAGTAGCTATCTGATAGCTAGACAAGCGCGAGTAGGCCGTCTATAAATGCACACAGCGCCAAGGTAGTGCGCTACATCACAGCTCGGGATGTTGTTCGGGGGCGGTTCCGCTTTCCGTGCGGCAGGAGTTCCCGAATCATTCCGGTCACCGCCTGCGGCCGGTCTGGCGCTGGAACATCACACCACCTCACATACAGGAGAAACTCCTATGTTCGGATCACTCAGCACCCTCGGACCCCTGCTCACCGCGCTCGGAGCTTTCCTCAAGTCCGTTCCCACCGAATCGCTGTCCGGCGAGGGCAAGGGCTCGGGCTCGTCCACCGGTTCGCTTTCGGGTCTCTCCAGCGGATCCGCCGAATAGTCGTCCCTTTCCGGCAGGTCCAATCGGCTCTGCACTCCGGATTGCATAGCAGGTGCCCTCTGTCCACTCTCGTGGTCGGAGGGCACCCGTATTTGCGGGGGCTTTCGTAGTTGGTGTTTTCGGCGATTGAACGAAGGCCAGCGGGTGAGGGCACCTGCGTACGATGGTTCGACGACATACAGACATACCGTCGACGGCATGCAAACGTGTCGCGACGTCCAGTGCTCCTGTCTTTCGAGGTAGCCGACCGCGAGGTGACGCATGGCAAGGAAAAGTCGCTTTCTGCGCCTGCTCCCCGTGCTGTCCGTCGTGCTTGTGGCTTCGTTGATCGGCATCCTCACACGCCCACCGGGTTTGCTCGCGACGTTCTGGTGCGCGAACGCCATTCTGCTGGGGATGATGGTCAGATGGCCGGTTTTGATCGAGTGGCCGACGTGGATCGCCGCGGCGGTCGGATACGTCTGCGCTGACCTGGTAACCGGCAACTCCCTGTCGCTCGCACTGCAGTTGAACGGGGCGAATCTTGCCGGAGTCACGGTCGGAGTCCTTGTTCTGCATTACCTGAAACGCACTCCGTTCCGCTTGGTCGATTCGCAGTCGCTGGTGTGGATGGTTTTCGTCTCGTTCGCGGCGGCGACTACAACCGCAGCCACAGCGGGCGCCTTGGGCCAAGTGCTGGGTGGGCAGTCGTTCACCTACACCTTTGTGCACTGGGGCAGTACGGAGGTGATGGCGTACCTGCTCGTTCTTCCACTCATCCTCACTTTCACGATCCCCGCGAGCCTTGCCGAGTTCCGCCGCACACTGACTGTCGAAACCGTGGCCACGATGAGCGTTCCCCTGCTGGCCACCGCTGCCTGCGTGCCGATCGCACTCAACATCGAAGGACCGATCGCGCTGGTCCTGCCTATCCCAGCTCTACTTTGGTGCGCGACCCGTATCTCGGTTCCGAGCACGGCGTTCGTTTCCGTGGTCTGGTCGGTGTGGTCGCTGATGATGGCGGGTAGCGGTCGACTCGACATCGGCGACCAAGCCACCTCGAGCTGGAACGAGGACGTCATCACGTCCATTGCGGTCACCTTGATCGCGTTGGGGCCGATCGCGGTGGCCTGCGCGACCGAGGAACGTCGTGCTGCCGAGCGCGAACTATTTCTCGCGGTCGAATTCGACCATTTGACCGGGGTGCTCTCGCGGGGTGCCTTTCTCGGACATGCGGAATCGGAACTTGCCGATGCGGCCCGCACACAGTCTCCGGTCGGCCTGCTGATGCTCGACCTGGACCACTTCAAGAGCATCAACGACACTCACGGACATATGACCGGTGACAGCGTTCTCGCGAACTTCGCCGAACGGGCCGCTGCCCGATTGTCCGACGGAGATCTGATCGGAAGGCTCGGCGGCGAGGAGTTCGCTATTCTGCTTCCGAACTGCAGCTTCACGCGAGCAGTCGACGTCGCCGAGGCCGTCCGCGGCGCGCAAGTCGAGTACTCGGCTGAATCAGACGTGACGAGCACCGTCAGTGTCGGAGTCGCGTGGGTCGATCATGCGACGCCGACGTTGACCACCCTCATGAGCGTCGCGGACGAGGCTCTGTACGACGCCAAGCGTGGCGGGCGCAACCTCGTGAAAGTGCGCCAGGTCGGCAACGACGCGTTGCCGCAACAGAATTCCGAGCCGGACACGGTCACCCGCACCTATCGCAAACCTGCCGTACCACGAACGATCAGGCAAGGTTTTCACCGCGAAGGTGTGGTGGACGGCCGATAACTGCGCTGACCTGCATCGGGATTGGCATATAGTCGCACCCATGCAGCTTGATTCGACGCCTTCGCACCTGCCGACACTTCCACTCCGATTCGGGACTCCACTGACCGAGAACTCCATCCGCGTGATGATGTTGGGATCAGGCGAGTTGGGCAAGGAAGTTGTCATCGCGTTGCAGCGTCTGGGCGTCGAAGTGATTGCGGTGGATCGGTATCCCGACGCCCCTGGGCACCAGGTGGCTCATCGCGCGCATACCGTCGACATGACCGATCCGGAAGCGCTGCTTGCCGTCATCGAGTTGGAAAAGCCTCACTTCGTCGTTCCCGAGATCGAGGCCATCGCGACGGATGCGCTTGCACTTGTCGAACAGCGTGGAGGCGCAGTGGTCATTCCCACTGCGAGGGCCACTCAGCTCACGATGAATCGTGAGGGGATTCGCCGGCTCGCAGCCGAGGAGCTGGGCCTGCCCACTTCGCCGTACGCTTTCGCGGACTCGCTTGCCGAAGTACAGGCAGCGACAGACCGAATCGGTTTCCCGTGCGTCGTCAAGCCCGTCATGTCCTCGTCAGGGAAGGGGCAGTCGACTGTTCGATCCGCCGAAGATCTCGGCGCGGCCTGGGATTACGCGATGGCCGGAGGCCGTGTGAATCACGGCCGGGTGATCGTCGAGGGTTTTGTCGATTTCGATTACGAGATAACCCAATTGACGGTTCGTGCCGTCGGCGAGCGCGGTGAGGTCGAGACGTCGTTCTGCGAGCCGATCGGGCACCTGCAGGAGGCCGGCGACTACATCGAATCGTGGCAGCCGCAGCAGATGTCCGCGGTTGCCCTTGCGTCGGCCCGAGACGTCGCCGAGAAGGTGACCACGGCTTTGGGCGGGCGAGGGATCTTCGGCGTCGAACTTTTCGTGAAGGGCGACGACGTCTTCTTCTCCGAAGTGAGCCCACGGCCGCATGACACCGGATTGGTGACTCTGCGGACGCAGCGACTTTCCGAGTTCGAACTGCATGCCCGCGCGATCCTGGGCTTGCCGGTCGACACGACACTCACGGCTCCAGGAGCGTCGGCGGTGATCTACGGCGGTGTGGAGGCAAAGGGGATCGGATTCGACGGTGTCGCAGAGGCTCTCGCGGTTCCCGAGACGGACCTGCGGCTCTTCGGCAAGCCGGAGAGCTTCACGCGTCGTCGCATGGGTGTTGCCGTTTCGACGGCCGCCGACGTCCCGACCGCACGCGCCCGTGCCCGCGAGGCCGCGTCGAAAGTGCGTCCGGTCGGATGAGTCCAGTGGCCGAGGTCCTCGTCGGGCTGGTCATCCTGGTCGGCCTGATCGGAGTCGTCGTTCCGATCCTCCCGGGGACACTCCTCGTTTTCGGCGCGATTCTGGTGTGGGCGATCATGACCGGTGGCGCGACGGCGTGGACGGTGTTCGTATTGGCCACGCTGGCGCTGGTGGTCACCGGGATCGTGAAGTACACGTGGCCCGGCAAGCGGATGAAGTCCGGGGGAGTGCCCAACCTGTCTGTGGTGGTCGGCGGCGTCGTCGGCATCATCGGGTTCTTCGTGATCCCGGTGGTGGGGTTGTTCCTCGGATTCATCGTCGGAACGTATTTCGCGGAACTAGCGCGGCTGCGCCGCTACGACATCGCTTGGTCGTCGACGCTTCACGCGGTGAAGGCAGTCGGATTGTCCATGCTGGTGGAACTGTTCGGAGCACTGATCGCCGCGGGGCTGTGGCTGGGCGCCGTCGCGTTCACCTGACCGCAGCGGTACCAGGAGCGGGCGTTGTCGCACATGACCGCGGACAGGTCGTCGCCGACAGCGTCGGCGATCACGTCCAGGTCATGAACCTCGAACGCTCGACGTGCCCGTGTGCCGGGTAAGTCGGTGCCGAACATCAGCGCAGCGGGGTTGACCGCGTGGATCTGGCGCAGCACGTCGCTGACGTCCGAGATAGTGGTGCGGCCGAACCCGGTGGCTTTGACGCGTACGCCTCGGTCGACGAGGTTGAGGAGATACGGCAGTCCCCGGGTCGACATCCCCAGATGGTCGATGCTCACCGCGGGCAATTTGGCGAAAACAGGTTCCAACGACAGCAACAGTGTGGCATCGACGTAGAACTCGGCGTGCCAGCCGACCAGATCGAATGCGCGGTTGGCAAGATCGGCGAGCAGACGCAGGTCGGTGGCGCCGCGGCGCAGGTTGAACCGGACGGCGCGCACCCCCAGTGCGTCCAGAGCGACGATGTCTTCGTCCGTCGCATCGAGTGGTAAAGCAGTGACGCCCACCCAGCCTTCGCCCAGTTCGGACAGTGCGGCCTTCAGGTATTCCTGGTCATTACCCTGGTACGAAGCGGTCACTACCGCTCCGCCGTCCACACTCAGACCCTTCAGTGAGGCAACTCGTGCCCGGTAATCGGCCACGGTGAAGGGCTCAGGCAGGTACCCGTGATTCTCGACCAGCGGGAAGCGTGGGTCGATGATATGCACATGGGCGTCAAACACGGAGTCTATTTTGCCCTGTTGTCTTGGGTCCCTGCACACACCACCGGCCCGATGTGACCTGAGTCGCGTCGGGCCGGTGGATGGCTTGTGTTCAGTTACTTCTGTGCACTCAGTTGGTGCGGTCGGGCTCGGAAGCCTTCAGCATGTCGTGACGCTCGACGACCTTGATGCGCTCACGGCCCTCGGGCTCACCCAGGCTGCGCTCATGGGCGTCGAGGCGGTACCAGCCCTGCCACGTCGTGTACGGCACCTGCTTGCCTTCGAGGAACTCGATGACGGCGTTCTCGTCGGGGTTCGCGGCGCCGGCGAAGTTGACGGAATCCTCGAGGAGGTTCGCGACGGTTTCGTTGGCGTCACCCTTGGTGTGGCCGATGAGGCCGACGGGGCCGCGCTTGATCCAGCCGGTGACGTACGTGGCCGGCATGAACCGGGCGGCGCCTTCGGCGTTGTCGTCGGCGACGACGCGGCCGGCGTCATTGGGAACAGTGCCTGCCTGGTCGTCGAACGGCAACTGTGTGACGTTCTGCGAGAGGTAACCGACGGCGCGGTACACGGCCTGGACATCCCAGTCCTTGTACGTGCCGGTGCCCTTGACGTTGCCGGTGCCGTCGAGCTGAGTGCGCTCGGTGCGCAGACCGACGACCTTGCCGTCTTCGCCGAGGATCTCGGTGGGAGATTCGAAGAAGTGCAGGAACAGCTTGTGGGGGCGGGCTCCGACGTCGCGAATTGCCCAGTCCTGCAGGGTGTTCGCAACCATGTCGACCTGCTTGGAGTTGCGGCGAGCCTGCTCGGAACCCTCGTCGTAGTCGATGTCCTCGGGGTCGACGATGACCTCGATGGTCGGCGAGTGGTCGAGTTCGCGCAGTTCGAGAGGCGTGAACTTGGCCTGGGCCGGGCCGCGGCGTCCGAAGACGTGAACCTCGACGGCCTTGTTGTTCTTGAGGCCCTCGTAGACGTTCGCGGGGATCTCGGTGGGCAGAAGTTCGTCGCCGGTCTTGGCGAGGACGCGGGCGATGTCGAGTGCAACGTTGCCCACGCCCAGGACGGCGACCTTCTCGGCTTCGAGCGGCCACGTACGCGGTACGTCGGGGTGGCCGTCGTACCAGGAGACGAAGTCGGCCGCGCCGTAGCTGCCGTCGAGTTCGATACCCGGGATGCCGAGTGCGCGGTCGGCGTTGGCGCCGGTGGAGAAGATGACTGCGTCGTAGAACGACTGCAGGTCGTCGAGGGTGATGTCGGTGCCGTAGTCGATGTTGCCGAGCAGGCGTACCTGAGGCTTGTCGAGCACCTTGTGCAGGGCGGTGATGATGCCCTTGATGCGCGGATGATCGGGCGCAACGCCGTAACGAATCAGGCCGAAGGGCGCGGGCATGCGCTCGAAGAGGTCGATGCTGACGCCGCGGCCGGAGACTGCGGTGTCGGATTTCATGAGGGCGTCGGCGGCGTAGATGCCGGCGGGGCCGGCGCCGACGATCGCGACCCGGAGTGGGCGGTTGGAGTCAGTCATCGTGAGGACAGCTACCTTCTTCGAAGTTCGGACAACATATCGACAAGTATCCAATTTAGCCGAACCTAAGCACAGTGCCTCGGTTGCGGCCGAACGGATCCACACTCTCACTCGATCGGTTGTGGGTAAACCTATTCTTTCTTCCCATTCTCCCGTTGTCTCGGGTATTCGGGGTAGGGGCCTGATCCTTGGCGGGCCACAATTTCAAGTTGTGGGGGAGTATTGGCACTATGAGTGACGAGCTTCGCGAATCCGACAACATCGATGGCAAGAAGGCGTCTGCGGGGCCATTTCTCTTGGCTGTCGCCATCGTCGCCTTGATTCTGGGTGGCATCTTTGTCGCGTCGTGGATTTCGCCGGCCGAGGAGAACGTCACCGAGTCCGACCGTGTGAGCCGTTCCGTCACCGACTACGTCGATGCCGAGAACCGAGATGATGCGGAAACGATCAAGACCCTGACCTGCGCGAGCTTCAATTCGAGCACTGGTCCGCTGGCCGGCGTGGACGGGACCGTCGAACTCAAAGGTGTGGACAAGGTCGAGGTCAACGGCGATCGCGGCAGGGCCGACGTGACAATCACCGGTGGCGGAGCGGGCGATCGAGTCTCGAATTGGGCACTGACCCGTGACGGCAACCGCTGGGTCGTCTGTAACTGACGGCCCACTCAGGCGCTCACGGCAGTCTTGTGAAAACATGGACTACGTGAGTTACGCAGGCGATCTGACGCCGGAGCAAGCCTGGGAGCTGCTCCGCGAAAACCCCGACGCCGTGCTGGTCGACGTGCGGACCGATGCGGAGTGGAAGTACGTCGGTGTCCCCGATGTTTCCTCCCTCGGCAAGCAGGCCACACTGATCGAATGGGTGAGCCACCCGACCGGCGCGCGCAATGACAACTTCGTCGACCAGTTGAAGGAAGCCGGCATCACTGCCGATTCCTCCGGGTCGGAGCGTCCGGTGATCTTCCTGTGTCGATCCGGACAGCGTTCCATCGGTGCGGCGGAAGCTGCGACTGCGGCGGGCATCGGCCCGTCGTTCAACGTGCTCGACGGGTTCGAAGGCGCATTGGGTGCCGACGGACATCGCGGACTTGTAGGTTGGCGGGCCATCGGCTTGCCATGGAGGCAGCAGTGAGCGGAATTCCCCAGGGTGGCGCATTTCAACGATCGCTGCCGGACGACGTCGGTCTCGGCACTCTCGGTGTTCGCGGCGGACTGATGCGTACCGGGTTCGAGGAGACGTCCGAAGCGCTGTTCCTCAACTCCGGATTCGTTTACGAGAGTGCAGAAGCCGCCGAACAAGCCTTCACCGGCGAGGTGGATCACTTTGTCTACTCCCGCTACGGCAACCCGACGGTCAAGATGTTCGAAGAACGTCTGCGTCTGATCGAAGGCGCGGAAGCCTGCTTTGCGACGGCCAGCGGAATGTCGGCCGTCTTCACGGCGTTGGGTGCGCTGTTGGGCAACGGCGACCGACTGGTTGCCGCGCGCAGCCTTTTCGGATCCTGCTTCGTGGTGTGCAACGAGATCCTCCCGCGCTGGGGCGTCGAGGTCGTTTTTGTCGACGGCGAGGACAACGCGCAGTGGGAAGAGGCGCTGTCCGTGCCCACCACGGCGGTGTTCTTCGAGACGCCGTCCAACCCGATGCAGTCCCTCGTCGACGTTCGGCGGGTGTCGGAGCTTGCTCATGCAGCCGGTGCAAAGGTAGTGCTGGACAACGTCTTCGCCACACCGCTGCTGCAGCGTAGCCTCGATTTGGGCGCCGACGTCGTTGTGTACTCCGGTACCAAGCACATCGACGGTCAGGGCCGCGTGCTCGGCGGCGCGATCCTCGGAACCGAGGAGTACATCAGCGGTCCCGTTCGAGAACTGATGCGGCACACCGGACCTGCCCTCAGCCCGTTCAATGCGTGGACGTTGCTCAAGGGCCTCGAGACGATGCCGGTCCGCATTCGGCACTCCGTGGCTTCGGCCCTCGAGATCGCAGAATTCCTCGAAGGGCACTCCGGCGTCAAGTGGGTCAAGTACCCGTACCTGACTTCGCACCCACAGCACGAGCTCGCGAAGTCTCAAATGAGCGGCGGTGGAACCGTTGTCACGTTCGAGCTCAACGCCCCCGACGGTGAGGGCAAGAAGCGGGCATTCGAGGTTCTCAACGGCCTGCGCGTCATCGACATCTCCAACAACCTCGGTGACTCCAAGTCCTTGATCACCCATCCAGCCACGACGACGCACCGGGCCATGGGGCCGGAAGGCCGCGCAGCAGTGGGTATTACGGATGGCGTCGTGCGCTTGTCCGTGGGGCTCGAAGACACTGCCGATCTGTTGGCTGATCTGAAGCGGGCCCTCGGCTGAAGCCGTAGAACGCAACCCGTGGAACGCCTTCCTCGATCTTAGTTGGGCGAGGCGTTCTACGGCGCGGGCGTGAGTCCCAATTGTTTGACGTCGATTGTCAACGCCGTCGTATTCAGTGTGAGTCCTGAGCTCGTGGTATCGCTCGGGTAGATCGTGAACAGCACCTGCGCCGTCAGGTTGGTGTTGTTCAATGCCGACGTGACTGGGATGAGGTTCGGCGTCGGCGCTGTGCTGTCGTACAGCAGATTGTTGCTCTGATCGGTGACGTAGGTGCGGAGATCGACACTGGCGGTCGCGAGCCCGCCACTCAACTTGGTCTTGTCGACCGTCACATTGGCTCTCAACCGGGGACCGGTGGCCAAGACCTTCGAATCGCAGAAATACGTGTAGTTGAATCCAGGCTTGAGTCGATAGGTAGTGATGTTCGGGATAGGCACGAGTGGATTCGGGTTGGTGGGCGCGTTGACGTAGATCTGTGAATACCAGCCACCGCCGCTCGTGGTCACGCATGCACCTAGATCGAGAGTCCCGGACTGCACAGCGGCGCTGGTCAGCGTCGCACTGTCCGTCCATTTCGCCAATGTCCCCGAACCACCGAGCAGTACAGCACCGGCCGCGGCGACTGCCATGGCAGCTTTCGTCGTCTTTTTCATCAGGGCACCAGCGCCTTGATCTCGTCCGGAAGTTCGCTCGGGGCAGGAGATTCGGCCCAGACTCCCGTTGAACTGTCGATGACGGAGACTCCGGACGTGGTGATCACGTACAACTGATCGGTACCGGTGAGCCAATGCAGGACAGCGTCGCTGTCGACGGTACCTCGATAGACTTCAGTGCCTGATGAATTCGACACGGACACAACGGTTCCACTGGTAGTCGAGAGCTTCTGTGCGCTGAGACCGGGAGTAGTCACCGGGGCGCCGACGGGGACCTCGCTCGGAGTGGTCGTGATTGGTGGCACGGTCGTCGTTGTCGTTGTCGTTGTCGACGGAGTAGTTATGGGCGGTGACGAGGTGATTGTCGAGGGCGCAGTCGAGCCGGTAGGTGTTGCAGTTCGTGAGGTTGGCGATGCGCTCGGCTCAGTCGTGACGGTTGGAGCCGGTGAGGTTACGGATGTTGTAGCCGTGCCAGACGGCGTTGTGGTTTCTGGCGCCGGGGGCGATGCGGCGATGCGGGCTGCAGCGGCACCCGCTGTGTACGGGATCGCTTGGTTGCACGAATAGAGCAATGTCAAAAGAATGCCGAACTGGAATCCTGCGTAGTCGGTGGTGACGTTGCTTCCGCTCAAGCCGTGGACTTCGACATTATACAGGCCGGCGATGAGATTGAAAGGAACCGTCATACCATTGGGTGAGCCGTACCGCACTGTGCCCACTGTCGATGATGCCGTGTAGTCGTTCGATCCGAGAATCGCATTGGTAGTGGGATTTCGCACGATCAGCCGATACGAATTCCCGCTGACGGCAGGCCAGGAGATATCGACTCCCGTGGCAACCAGAAATCCTACGGTCGCGCACGACACCGATGTGGGAGCGACCGCTGGCGCGGGGAACGTTGCCGCGGTTTGGAATTGAGCCGTACCTGCAGTCGCCATGCCGGTGAATGCGGCTTGCGTACCGCCGACGTTGGTCGCGCCAGCTACGCTGAGCCCGACCGTCGCCAACACGACTATCGACTTGAGAGCATGAGAGTCGCCCCGCGCATTCCTCGGGTGTTTCGCCAAGGTCCCCTCAGTTGCAGTGTCCGGGGCATCGTCGCCGGATCGTGGGCCCGTTCTCTGGGGACGAAAGGCAACATAGACAAGACCGCATATTGCGATCGTGCCCAGAACAAAGCCGCTGGAACCTGACAACCACACGGCGACGTAGCCGAGTCGGTTCACGCTGAAGAGGACTCGATCGGCCTCAGTGATCACATAGGGGTCCGGATCCGAGACAGAATTCGCGTCACCGCGCAGTTCTGCGATTGCAAGGTTGTTGCCTTGCTGCTCGATCGTTTCGACGCGATGGGTGATTCGAACGCCTTGGCTGTCGTACACGCTGACGATGTCACCGACCTGAACTTCGGATGCGGGCACGGTACGCGCGAATGCCAATGCACCGGTATCGATCGTGGGAGACATCGATCCGCTCTTGAAGATCAAAGGAGTGATACCAAAAGCCAGACCGGCGACGAAGAAGACTATCGATACCAGTCCGGCGAGGGCACCGAGGGTAAGCAAGACCTCCTGAACGCGGCGGGGCTTTGAAGTGTTCGAGGGTGACTTCGTGTGTTGGGCCACTGTGCTCACACCTTTGCCGTGAAGGTCAGGACGATGCTCGAAGAACTGCTCTTCGGCGGCATGGGGCTCGCGGGAAGCTGAACGGAGACACACAAATTCTCGGTAGCCCCGGCCGCCAGCGGGCGGTCGGCGGTGCCGACAGCCTGATTCGAAGTCAGTGTCAGGGGTAAGGAGGACACCACATTGGTTCCGTCGGCACACTTGTTTGCCACAGTTCCGTTCGACGACACCGTCATCCGCAAAAAGGTCGTCAACGCACCGTTGCTCGTGGATGTGATCGTGTACTTCAGCGGAAGGGTCGCCCCAGCACCGACATTGTTGACCTTGAGGATCGCGGTGTTCGAATCTCCCGGAATCATCCCGGTTTTGCCGAGTTGGCTGAAGTTCAGTGTTGTGGTCAGCTCGGGTTGCGTTGTGGTGTTCAAGTTCAGATTGATCGACCCGGTCGTGATGTTGCCCGAGGTTGCCGTGGCGGAGGATGTCCAGGCTGCGAGTGTGGTCACACCGCCGACACCCAGCACCATCCCCAAAGCGAGCAGCGCGCGAAAGCGCGTGCTGGTCAACAAGTGACGAAACCGGTGAGCCGGACGGTCAGGGTGCGAGGGCATCGTGCTGGCCTTTCTCGATCTTGGCGGCGTCAATGGGCTCGAAAGGTGCAGGGCCAGGAGCCAATCGGGCGCGAGCTCGCTCCTTCCGGCCGTCACGGATGCCGCTGATCATCATGTAGGCCGCGTACAGCAGTAGTGCCGTCACGACTATCACCACGATCACGGTGCGCTGCTCTCCGGTGAGCCAAGTGTTGACGTAGCCGAGATACGGAAGGCTGTACCAGACCTTTCCCCGGATCTGTACTGGCCGTACTTCTTTCTCGTCGCGTTCACCGTTCGCGTCGCCTTGGGTGATGAAAGTTCGTTCACCCTTCTGGTTTTCACTTGTGGCGATGATCCGGTGCGTGACGACGGTCGGCTGACCCGATTCCAGCTGGTACGTAATAGGTGTACCGATCCCCAGTTCGGACGGATCGACAGGTTTGACGACTACCAGTGATCCAGGGTTGTACGTCGGGCGCATCGAACCGGTCAGGATCGTGAAGCGCTGCGCTCCGGCAAAGAAGGGGACGACGATCGTCGCGACGATAACCGCCGAAATTGCCAGCAGCAGTGTCCAACTGACGATCGAGGTGATCCACCAGAGCGGGCCGGTATGTTCGCGCTTCGTGGAGTGCTTTGTCATACCGGACCTGCCTGGAACGTCAAGGTAGCGGTGTTTGTTGCTCCGGAGACCGACTGAGTTCCTACTGTGAGCCGTAAACACAGGACGTAAGTTGCGTTCGAGGCCAGCGGACTCGGCATGTACGCCGGTGAAACCGGGTATTGCAGCGATGCGTTCATCGAACCCGATATCAGGGGGGTGACTGCCGGGGCCGCTGTGTTCACTCCAGCCGGGCAGGCGCCTTCGTTGGCGACTCCGTATGTGGTCAGGGTGAATTCGGTCAGTAGTGTCGTCGCCTGCATTCGCCATTGCAAGGGGTCGGTTCCCGAGTTTTTGACTGTCAGCGGCGCTTGCACCGTATTACCAGGAACTACCAGAGTCATTCCGGTCGTCAGCGTTGACAATGGGTACGCCGCACTGGTTCCGGTAGAGGTACCAACCGTGAGGTTGACGCTGGCGGCAGTTGCCGTGCCGCCATTCGCGCTCGCCGAATCGGACCACAGCGCGAGCGACTGCTGCGACGATGCGAACACCGCTACAGCAGCCACCGCGACTGCGATCGCTCCCCAGACCTTTTTCCTCATGAAATTACGGGGCCGGTGTCAGTGCTGTCTGAGTGACGACCAGCTTCAGTGCCGACAAGTTCAGCGACTGGTTCTGCGCGACCTGGTTGGCCACATCGGTGAAGTTGAGACGGACCCCGACGTGGACGACGGTATTGTTCTGCACCTTGGTGATCTGGGAGATCGGGTTGCCACCTGCATCCTTGATCGTGGTAACCGGTTGCACCGCCGCGGCAAGTTCGGCGCTGTTGGCACCTGGAACGATTCCGGCTGTGTCGGCGGTCAGAACAGCGGCGAGGCGATCTCCGACTGCAGTCACCGTGACGTCGCAGGTGTATTCGATGCTCTCAGTGGTGACGATGCGGTAGGCCGAAATATTGGTGATCGCGGTCTTCGTCGGGTTGAGGGAGTTCCAACCGCCGCCAACCGGTGCGCAAGCGCTCAGGTCGAGTGCGCCGGACGTGACGGGTCCGCCGCCACTGACATCGGCCGAATCGCTCCACACTGCGAGCGAGCCGGCACCGCCGAGGAGGAGGGCACCGGCCGCCGCAGCAGCGATCGCGCCCTTGGTCTGCTTCTTCATGAAAATCTCATTTCATGTCTGGGACCCGAAATGGGTCGTTCAGACATGAGTATCAGCCACGGCAAACGATTCGTTACTACTTTTCCAAAATTTCTTTTTCGACTGTGATCCACATTCTCTGGAGAATTGAAAGTGGCTCTGACCTGCGGATAACTATCAGTATGTAATTTTGGTGCGAAGAAAACCGTTTGTTTGTCCAGTTGGACAAACGGGACGAGTCGGATCCTGGCAAACTCGCTGTTTTTTACCAGTTAATTACCAACTTTCCATTCTTTTGACAATTCCTTCAATTGTTTGCGTTGCTACGGAATGGATCGGTTGTCATTCCGACCAAATCCGCGACCGACTCGAGGACGATGGTCGGGCGGTACGGGTAGAGCTCCACCGACGCGCGGGTCGAGATTCCGGTCATCACCAGAATCGTCTGCAGTCCGGCTTCGAGGCCGCAGACGATGTCGGTGTCCATGCGGTCGCCGATCATCAACGTGTTGGCCGAATGTGCGCCGATGGACCGCAGGGCGGACCGCATCATCAAGGCGTTGGGCTTGCCGACGTAGTAGGGATCGCGTCCGGTTGCCTTGGTGATGAGAGCGGCGACCGAGCCCGTGGCCGGGAGAGAGCCGTCGCGCGACGGTCCGGTGGCGTCGGGGTTGGTGGCGATGAACCGCGATCCACGCTCGACCAGGCGGATGGCCGTGGTGATCGCCTCGAAGGAGTACGTGCGCGTCTCTCCGAGGACGACGTAGTCGGGGTCGCTGTCCGTCAGGACGTAGCCGATGTCGTGCAGTGCAGTGGTCAGGCCCGATTCACCGACCACGTAGGCGCTGCCGCCCGGACGCTGGTTGGCCAGGAAGGTCGCGGTAGCGAGCGCTGACGTCCAGATCGACTTCTCCGGGATGTCGAGTCCCGAATTGAGGAGGCGTGCTCGCAGGTCACGCGGGGTGCGGATGGAGTTGTTGGTGAGCACCATGTACGGAATGTCGTTCGACGCCAGTTCTGCCAGGAACGTGTCTGCTCCGGGTATCAAGTGCTCCTCGTGGACGAGAACCCCGTCCATGTCCATGAGGTAGGTCCAACCGGTCTGATCGTCTGTTCTGGTCATATCTCCAGTATGTGCGGGTGCCGCCAGATGTGGGCGGTCAAGCGAGAAGACGCCACAAGCCGATCAGGCCGACGACGACAATCGTGTATCGCAGTGCAGTGGGGGACAGGCGTCGTCCGTAGCGGGCGCCCAAAACGCCGCCACCGAGTGAGCCGACAGCGATCAAACCCGCTGCTGCCCAATTGATCTGGTCGAAGGCCAGAGTGATGTACATTCCGGCCGCGACGATGTTGACGAGCAGTGAGAGCAGGTTCTTCGCGCCGTTCATGCGCTGGAGGGTTTCCGGGAGGATGGCACCCATCACACCGATGAGGAGGATGCCCTGCGCGGCGGTGAAGTAGCCGCCGTAGATGCCGACGGCAAAGGTGCCCGCGGTCAGGAGCATCAGCCTCTTGGTGGACAGCGTCGTCTCTTCGGTGGAACGCTTCTTCGCCCACGCCTGGATACGTGGCTGGAGGAGGACAAGTGCGAGAGCCAGGATCAGCAGCACCGGAACGATGGTCTCGAACAGTTTCTCGGGTAGGTGCATGAGCAACCACGAACCAAGGAGTGCGCCGGCGAGCGACGCGGGAATCTGCCACTTCAAACGATCCCACTGCCCGGACAACTCACGCCGGTATCCCCACGTGCCCGAAACCCCGCCGGCGACGAGCCCGACCGCGTTGGACATGGTCGCGGTCACCGGCGGCATCCCGAAGGCGACCAGGGTGGGAAACGTGATCAGCGTTCCACTGCCGACGACGGCATTGATCGCGCCCGCACCGATGCCGGCCAACAAGATGAAGAAAGCGTCGATTCCACTCACTCCGCAGACGGTACGGCAGAGGAAAAGTCAGTCCGGACGGCGGTCCCGGTCTCGATTCGAACACTCCATTGAACACGGCGACCAAGGTTTCGGACACCGTTGAAATCAGTGCGATTTCAACATGAAGCGACCTTCATTTCCCTTGCAGTGCAGGGAAATACAACATTTGACGACTCGGGATTTCGCGTCTAGTCTTTGCTCACCATCCAGAGCGACCGAGAGACCTGGCTCGTCGACGTCGCAGCAACCCCCCGAGTGATCGGGAGCGGGTGCTACCGCCAGGACCGATGGAAGGCATCACATGGGTTCCACTTCGCACGCTGCGCACAGGCGTCGTCACATCGATCTGTGCCGCACCGCTTCGTGTCACTGTCTCTGACCTCACTGTCACCGACCGAACTGTCGTCGTCTTCGCAACTCGAGTACGCCACCTCGAGAACACAGCTGCGTTCCCATTTCCCGAAAGGTCTATTCGTGATGTCCACTCCGTCAGGTAGTGCGCCGTGAGCGCGCCCACCGATGTCCGCCCCGAAAAGTCGGTGGCCGAGCCGCAGCTTCCCGACTCGGAACTTGTCGTTGCTCGTACCTGGCACCCGTTGCGCTGGGTGATCAGCGCGGTCGTGCTGGTTTTGCTTGCTCAATTCATTCACGGCCTCGTCGTCAACCCCGGCTGGGACTGGCCGACGTTCGCGCAGTACTTCACCGCGAAATCGGTGCTTGCCGCGTTGTGGATGACGATCAAACTGACCCTGTGGGGGACGATCCTCGGATTCGGGCTCGGTGTTTTCCTGGCACTCGGCCGGTTGTCGAAGAACCCGGTCCTGCAGGTGATCGCCTGGACCTACATCTGGGCCTTCCGCTCGATTCCGCTCATCGTGCAGCTGCTCTTCTGGTTCAACATCACGTACCTGTACCAGACCCTTTCTCTTGGAATACCTTTCGGACCGGAGTTCTTCACCTTCCAGGTCAGCGGTGTGATCGGCGGATTCACTGCAGCAGTCATCGGTTTGGCACTGCACCAGGCCGCGTACTCGGCCGAGATCATCCGCTCCGGAATTATCTCGGTGGATCACGGTCAGATCGAAGCAGCTCACTCGCTAGGTATTCCGCGCAGTCGCCAGTTCTTCAAGATCATTCTCCCGCAGGCGATGCGGGCGATCCTCCCCAATGCCGCCAACGAGGTCATCGGACTCTTCAAGGGAACGTCCATCGTCTCCACCATGGCGATCGCCGAACTGTTCTACCAGGTGCAGGTCATCTTCGGCCGCAACGGACGAGTTGTGCCCCTGCTGATGGTCGCCACAATCTGGTACATCATCCTCACGACGTTGCTCTCGATCGGTCAGTACTACGTTGAGCGCCACTACGCACGTGGATCCGCCCGAGCCCTTCCGTTGACTCCGATCCAGAAGGCGCGCAAGAAGTTCGAAGAGATTCGTGACGCGCGTCTCGATATTCCGAGAGGTGCGACCCGATGACCGCAGAATTGGCCGAAGAGACGGTGTACGCCGTCGAAGCGCGCGGAATCCACAAGTCGTTCGGCACGCTGGAAGTACTTGCCGGCGTTGATCTCCTGGTTCGCAAGGGCGAAGTGACCGTCATTCTCGGACCGTCCGGTTCCGGTAAGTCCACCTTGCTGCGCACCCTCAATCACCTCGAGAAGGTCGACCGCGGGACCGTACGGATCGACGGAGAACTGATCGGATACCGGCGCAAGGGAAATCGACTTCACGAACTGCGTGACCGCGAGATCCTGAAGCAGCGTTCACATATCGGATTCGTGTTCCAGAACTTCAACCTGTTTCCGCACCTGACTGCGCTGGAGAACGTGGTGGAAGCACCGCTCTCGGCCCAGAAACGAGACCGTGACGAGGTCTACCGCGAAGCCCGTGCTCTGCTCGAGCGAGTGGGAGTGGGAGACAAGGCCGACGAGTATCCCCGCCAGCTCTCCGGTGGCCAGCAACAGCGCGTAGCGATAGCGCGAGCGCTAGCACTGCGTCCGGCTGTGATTCTCTTCGACGAGCCGACGTCGGCGCTCGATCCCGAGTTGGTCGGCGAAGTCCTCGAAGTTCTTGCCCAGCTTGCCCGCGACGGCGCCACCTTGGTGATCGTCACGCACGAGGTCGGATTTGCTCGGGAGGTGGCGGACACCGCGGTCTTCATGGACGGCGGCGTCATCGTCGAACAGGGCCCGCCGTCGCAGGTGATCGACAATCCGGTTCACGAACGGACCAAAGCGTTTCTCTCCCTCGTCCTCTGACGCGACCCAGACTCATTCCCGGAAGGAAAAATTGATGTTCTCCCCATCCCGTCGCGCGACTTTTCTGATCTCGGCTCTTGCCACCGTCGGACTGCTCAGCGCTGCGTGCAGCAGCGCTGACGCCGAGTCCGACGGCGCCCAGGTCACCGCGGCCGCGGGTTACAACCTCACCGCCGACCAGAATCGCATCACCACCGACAAGGTGGATGCCATCGCCGCCGAGGTTCCTCAGGACATTCGTGATCGCGGCACGCTGCGAGTCACCGGTAGTGCCGGTTCCGCTCCGCCGCTTCGCTTCTACGCCGACGACGACACCACCCTCATCGGCTCCGAGACAGACTTCGCCTACCTGATCGGTGACGTTCTCGGTTTGAAGGTCGACCTGCAGACAGCGGACTGGGCACAGAACTTCGTCCGCATCGACTCCGGCGAGGCCGACGCCTTCCTCTCCAATGTGACTGTCACAGAGGAGCGTAAGGAGAAGTACGACTTCGCCACTTACCGACTCGACACCCTCGCCTTCGAAGCGAAGAAGGGCGCCGGGATCTCCATCAAGGAACCCAAGGACGTCGCCGGCAAGAAGATCGCCGTCTCCTCTGGTACCAATCAGGAAGCACTGCTGGTCAAGTGGAGTGAGCAGAACGTCGCGGCCGGCCTGGCGCCCACCGACATCTCCTACTACCAGAACACCACCGACTACTACCTCCCCTTGCAGTCCGGCCGAATCGACGCCTACTTCGGCCCGAACCCGTCGTCGCAGTTCCACGCCAAGCAGTCGGGTGAAACCGAGGTTGTCGGTGAGTTCTCCGGTGCCGGCGACACTTTGCAAGGACAGATCGCGGTGCTGGTGAAGAAGGACAACGGGTTGATCAAGGCCGTCAACGACGCGATCAACCACACGATCGAGAACGGTACGTACAAGCAGATCCTCGAGCGTTGGAACATCACCAGCGAAGCCGTCGACAAGTCTCTGATCAACCCGCCCGGCCTTCCCAAGACCAAGTGAGCTCTCGTCCATGAGTGAGATTCTCGATGTGATCGTCATCGGCGGAGGACTCGTCGGGTCCTCCGCCGCATGGCGGCTCGCGGCGCGCGGACACAGCGTCGTACAGCTGGAACAGTTCGGGCCGGGGCACAAGCACGGTGCATCGCACGGTACTTCGCGCATCTACCGTCAGGCCTACGACAATCACCTGTACACAGGATTGGCGGCCGACGCGCTGCCACTGTGGCGGGAGTTGGAGTCCACCACGGACATCGGGTTCCTGGAACTGACCGGTGCCGTCGATCACGGTCTGCCGCAGGCAGTGCAGTCCAAGGCGCAGATATTGGTCGAGGCCGGCATCAAGGGTGAGATCCTCACTCCTGCCGAGGCGTCCGCCCGCTGGCCGGGGTTGCGATTCGACACCACCGTGCTCCATCACCCCGATGCAGGCCGGTTGCACGCGGACCGCGCCGTGACCGCGCTGAAAGCGGGAGCGGTGTTCGCCGGTGCCGAGGTCCGTCACGACGTTCGGGTACTGGCACTCGCGCGAGCGTCGTACGGCGTGGACGTGGTGACGGACGGCGGAACGCTCGCGGCTCGTCAGGTCGTGATCGCGGCCGGTGCGTGGACTGCGGACCTGATCGCAGACAGCGGACTCGGTTCCGAGATCGTGCTCCCGGCGCTGCGCACGACGCAGGAACAACCGGCCCACTTTGCACCGCTGGACCCGGGAGTCGAGTGGCCGAGTTTCGTTCACCACACGGGTGCGCAGCTGGAGACCGCGGGGATCTACGGACTCGGTTCCGAGGACGGCATCAAGATCGGCGAACACGCGACCGGGCCGGTCGTGACTCCACAGACCCGCGACTACACCCCTGATGTCGACGGAGAGCAACGATTGGTCGAGTACGCCGAGTCGTGGTTGCCCGGCGTTGATTCCACCCACGTCGAGTCGATCACGTGCCTGTACACGAGCACGCCGGACAGTAACTTCGTCATCGACCGAGTCGGCGCCGTCACGGTCGCGGCGGGATTCTCGGGTCATGGATTCAAATTCGGTCCGGCCCTGGGTGACCTTGTATCGAACCTCGTCGAGGGAACCGCTCTCGCTCCGGAAGTTTTTCGGCTAGGGGAGCGTTGACCAGATTCATGGAGGAAAGTGTTGTGGCACTGGAGCTCGGGACCCGGCAGGTCGAGGGCATCGGCGCGGTAGAGGTCTACTCGGTATCGCAGGACGATCCCTTGGCGGCTCCACTGATCGCGGAGTTGGCGCTCGAATACAGCTCGCGATACGGCGGAACTCGCGAAGCGATGCTCGCGGATCTCACCACGTACCCGGCAGAAGAATTTGCGTACCCGCAGGGGGCGCTGCTGGTGCTCACCCACGAGGATGTGCCGATTGCCGGTGGTGCATTTCGCCAATTCGATTCCACCACTGCGGAATTGAAGAGAATCTGGACATCGGTCGACTATCGGAAGCGTGGTCTCGGCAAGGTCGTCGTTCGCGAGTTGGAACGAGAGATCGAGCTTCGCGGATACAACCGGGTGTTCCTGACGACGGGCCCTCGGCAACCGGAGGCTGTCGCGCTGTACCTGTCCAGTGGATACGCACCGCTCTACGACGCTTCACTCTCGCCCGAAGAAGTGGGCGTCCACCCGTTCGAGAAACAACTTCGGGTGCTCGAAAATGTGACCCGAGCAGCAATTCCTACCGACCGGGTTGACAACACCCGGGTTTAACCTCGTACACTTGCGAACGACCATCCAGAGCGACCGAGAGACCTGGCTCATTGAAGTCGCAGCAACCCCCCGAGTGATCGGGTGCGGGTGCTACCGCCAGGACCGATGGAGGAACACGAAATGAAGGCAGTCGAAGGCGGTTTCGATACCGCCTGGTCGCGTCGTCACGTAGACCTGTGCCGCACCGCGGGATCTTTCTGTACCAACTGACCTCGGTCAGTCCTTCACGCTCAGGCGAGTCGTCGACAAGTCTGTTTTCTCTTCTCTGCACAAGTGATTCGCGCTCGATCGCCTTCTCGGAGCTTCTTGCTTCACGGCGACGGGTGCGCTCTTCGGCATGCCTCTTTAGGAGTTCTTGGTGTCTTCGCCCTCATTCGGTGCCCGCAAACGCGCGACCGTCATTGCCGGTATCGGTGCTGTCTCGGTTCTCGGAACCGTCCTCGCCGGCTGCAGCAGCGACGGAAGCGGCAGCGGTGCCGACGCGGGTCCCGCGCAGTCCGGCGGAACCCTTCGTTACGGCCTCTCGCAGGCGCCGACGTGCGCCGATCCGGCCCAGGCCGGCAGCAACCAGACCGTGTATGTCACTCGCACCGTGGTGGATTCGCTGACCGATCAAAATCCCGACTCCGGCGAGATCACCCCGTGGCTCGCCAAGAGTTGGGAGATCAGCCCCGATGCCGCGAGCTTCACGTTCGTCCTTCGCGATGATGTCACTTTCAGTGACGGCACACCGGTGACGGCGGATTCGGTCAAGAAGACCTTCGACTCGGTCAAGAACCTCGGGCCGAACGCGTCGTTGGCGAAGAGCTACCTGTCCTCGTACACGGGTACTGACGTCGTCGACGCCCACACGGCGAAGATCAATTTCTCCGGGCCCAATGTTCAGTTCCTGCAAGCAACTTCGACGCCGCAGCTCGGAATCCTCGCCGATTCCACCACCGCACTGGCATCCGAGCAGCGCTGCCCCGGTGCAGCGGTGATCGCTTCCGGTCCATTCGTGTACACCGACTGGCAGCAGGACAAGAGCGTCAAGATCGCCAAGCGCGCGGGATACAACTGGGCGTCGGACGCAGTCGCGCATCAGGGCGAGGCCTACCTCGACGGCGTCGATTTCACCGTGGTCCCCGAATCCGGTGTGCGCGCGGGCAGTGTGGCTTCCGGCCAGCTCGATGCGGTCAGCGACGCGCTTCCACAGGACGCACCGCAGATCGAGGGCGCCGGTGGACGCATCCTCACCCGGCCCAACCCGGGCGTGAGCTTCTTCTTCCAGCCCAACGTCAGTCGTGGAGTACTCGCTGATCAGGCCGTCCGCCAGGCCATCATTCCGGCGATCAACCGCCAAGAACTCGTCGACACCGTTCTTGATCCGTCGTTCTTCCCGGCAACGAGCCCGTTGGCTCACACCACTCCGCTCTACAGCGACGAATCCAGTGTCGTTACCTACGACGCGGACAAGTCGGCGAAGCTTCTCGACGCAGCCGGTTGGAAGACCGGAAGCGACGGTATCCGCGAGAAGGACGGGCAGAAGCTCACGTTCAGCGTCACGTTCAGCCCGGTGTTCTCGGGTAATCAGGCCATTCTCGAGCTCGTGCAGCAGCAGCTAAAGAAGGTCGGCGTCGACCTGCAGCTCAATCTGGTCTCGAACGGTGAATGGACCGAGAAGGGGGTGTCGGGTGACTACGATTCGCTGTACTACAACAGCACTCGGGCCGACGCCGACATCCTGCGGGCGTCGTTCAGCACCGAGGGCCGCAACCTCAATCGTCGCGGCGCAGATCCGGAGCTCGACAAGGTTCTCACCGACCAGCTCGCAGCCACGGACAACGGTCAGCGCGGCGAACTGGTCTCCACCGCTCAGGAATTGATCCTCGACCGTGGGCTCTCCATCCCCACGATCGAGCTCTCGCAGGCCATCGGCGCCGGATCGAGTGTTCAGGATCTGAACTTCGAAGCCTCGTCACGCCTGCAGTTCTACGACGCATGGTTGTCGGGTAAGTAATCATGACTCGATACGTACTCACCCGACTGGGCCAGGCCGCGGTTGTCCTGTGGGCCGCCTTCACTATCTCGTTCGTGATTCTGTTCCTCCTGCCGAGCGATCCGGTCAGCATGGCTGCGGACTCGTCCGGGCAGGGTGTTGCAGTGGATCAGGCTGCGCTCGATCAGCTTCGGGCACGATACGGCTTGGACCAGTCGGTGTGGGTGCAGTACTGGACGTCGCTGACCAATGCTCTTCGCGGCGATTTCGGTACGTCGATCTCCACCGGTCAGTCGGTAACGGATGCCATCTTCTCGGCATTGCCGAGCACCCTGGTGCTGGCAACCACGGCTTTGGTTCTCGCCGTGCTGTTCGGAGTGGCGATCGCGTTCTTCGCTACCTACACCCGCAAGCGGTGGCTGGCGAACCTGTTGTTCTCGCTGCCGCCTCTGGGAGTGGCTGTGCCCACCTTCTGGGTGGGTCTGATCCTCCTGCAACTCTTCTCGTTCCGTCTGCACATCTTCCCCGCATTCGGGGACAAGGGATTCGCAACGGTAGTTCTCCCGGCGTTCACGCTGGCGATCCCGACCGGCGCGGTGATCGCGCAGGTCCTCACGACCAGCCTGCAGTCGACGCTGCGTTCGCCGCACGTGGAGACCGCCTATGCCAAGGGCGCCAGCCGTTGGCGCGTGCAGACCCGTCACGCGTTGCGACTGGCGAGCATTCCGGCATTCACCATTGCCGGAGTGCTGGTCGGAACTTTGCTTGCTGGTTCGGTGGTCGTGGAAACGGTGTTCTCCCGCGCGGGCGTCGGCCGTCTGACCCAGACGTCGGTGATGGCGCAGGACATCCCGGTGGTGCAGGGCGTCGTTGTGTTCGCCTCCCTGGTCTTCGTGCTCGTCAACCTCGCGGTCGACCTCTTCTACCCCCTGATCGATCCACGAATCATTCAGGCGAAGAAGACACATGCCGAAAACTCGAATACCGAAAGCTCGACCGATCTGGAGCCGGCCCATGTCTGACACATTGATCGAACCCTTACTGCTCGATCCACGCGTCGAGGCCAAGGCACCAGTCGTTTCGCGCCGAAGGTCGACTGCCATCGGTTTGATCCGTAAGCCCGGTCTGGTCATTCCGGTGCTGATCGTGCTGCTTGCCATCGGCTTTGCCGTCGCGCCTGGGTTTTTCGCCAGCGGTGATCCGTTGTCCGGCGTCCCGGCGGACAAACTGCAGGGACCGAGCTTGGCTCACTGGTTCGGAACCGACAACCTCGGGCGTGATCTGTACACACGCTTCGTACACGGCGCCGCGCTGTCCCTGACCGCGACTTTGGTAGCGGTGGGAATCGCGTTGGTGGCAGGATCGATCATCGGTTTGCTTGCGGGATTTGTCGGCGGAGTCGTCGACGCAGTTCTGATGCGCATCGTCGATGTCCTGCTGTCCATTCCGGCGCTACTGCTCTCGTTGGCATTGGTGACCGCGCTCGGCTTCGGCACCATCAACGTCGCCATCGCTGTCGGCGTCAGTATGGTCGCCAATTTTGCGCGAGTGATGCGTGCCGAAGTGATGCGGGTGCGCGGCGCTCAGTACGTCGAGGCCGCGTTCAGTTCGGGCGTGCAGTGGCTCGGTGTCCTGCGTCGGCACGTGCTGCCCAACTCGTACGCGCCCGTGGTCGCGCTGTCCGCAGTCGAGTTCGGGCAGGCAGTTCTTGCAGTGTCGGCACTGAGCTTCTTGGGATTCGGCGCGGTTCCGCCTACCCCGGAATGGGGATCGCTGGTGTCCGAGGGGCGCAACTTCCTCGCCAATGCCTGGTGGATGACAACACTTCCCGGTCTCGCGATTGTCGCCGTGGTCATCTCGGCGCACCGTATCGGCCACGAGATCGAAAGGAGCAACCGGCGATGAGCACGACCGAGGAACAGTTGCTTTCCGTCACCGACCTGCAGATCTCCTACGGCAACGAGCCCGCGGTATCCGGTGTGAGTTTCACCGTCGGCCGCGGCGAAGTGGTTGCGGTGGTGGGGGAGTCGGGTTCGGGAAAGTCGACGACGGCCCACGCGATACTGGGCCTGCTCGCCGGTAGCGGCCACGTCACGGGCGGAAGCGTCGAGTTCGAAGGCGACAGAATCGATTCGTACTCCGACCGCGCGTGGCAGAGAATCCGCGGCGCTCGTATCGGTCTGGTGCCGCAGGATCCGACGACCTCGCTCAACCCGGTGACTCGGATCGGCGACCAGGTTGCAGAAGTCCTGCGGATCCACGGCCTCGCCGACCGGCGCACAGCGCGGTTGGACGCCGTCGCCGTGCTCGAGCGCGCGGGTATCGATCGCCCGGAGATCCGGGCACGCCAGTATCCACACGAGCTGTCCGGCGGTATGCGGCAACGAGTTCTGATCGGTATCGCTCTTGTGGCGAACCCGGCCCTCATCATCGCCGACGAGCCGACCAGTGCTCTGGACGTCACGGTTCAACGACGCATTCTCGACCATCTCGACGAGCGAATCGCCGAATCCGGTGCCGCCGTGCTTCTGATCACGCATGACCTGGGTGTGGCCGCAGACCGCGCGGACCGGATCCTGGTGATGCAGGGGGGCAGAATCGTCGAATCCGGCCGCACCGCAGATATTCTGGGAGACCCGCGAGACGAGTACACGAAGAAGCTGCTGAACTCTGCGCCAAGCCTGTCCTCGGGACCGGTCGATCGCCCGGTCCGTCAGGACACGAGCCCGCTGCTGACGCTGACCGGAATCACCAAGCGTTTCAACGTCGGCCGCGGGAGTTCGATCACCGCGGTGAACGAAGTATCGCTGACTGTTCCGAGGGGCCAGACGGTGTCACTGGTGGGGGAGTCAGGTTCCGGCAAGTCGACCACCGCCCGCATTGCCGTGCGATTGGAGCAGGCGGACGCCGGCACCATCACCTTCGACGGACAGGACATCACGAAGGTCAAGGGCAGCGGCCTGCGCGAGCTGCGTCGAAAGATTCAGCTCGTGTACCAGAACCCCTATGCATCACTCGACCCGAAACTGTCCGTCCAAGACATCGTGGCAGAGCCGCTGCGGGCCTTCAAGGTTGGTGGACGTACCCAGCAGCAGAGCCGTGCCGCCGAGCTGCTCGATCAGGTTGCGCTGCCCGAGCAGTTCCTGAGCCGCAAGCCGGCAGAACTCTCGGGCGGCCAGCGTCAGCGGGTGGCGATCGCTCGCGCGCTCGCTCTGAAGCCGGATCTACTCGTTCTCGACGAGCCGGTATCCGCTCTCGACGTCTCGGTTCAAGCGCAGATCCTGGCGCTACTCGACGATTTGCAGCGAGAACTGGGCCTGACCTATCTCTTCATCTCCCACGATCTGGCGGTAGTTCGCCAGATCAGCGACGTAGTCGGCGTCATGCAAGCTGGGCGATTGCTCGAAATCGGCACTACCGCCGAGATTTTCGACAATCCCCGAAACGAGTACACACGCACACTTCTCGACGCGATCCCCGGGCGGGATCATTCGACAGGAAAGGCCGAACATGTCCGAGCGTAGTTCCGGAGCATTCCTGGTCGGCCTCGAATTCGAGGGCACCGGAGCTCATCCGTACTCCTGGCGACGCGAGGATTCGCGCGCCGAAGATCTGTTCACGCCGTCGTACTGGGTGGACCTGGTGACCGCCGCGGATCGGGGTGGGGTGGATCTGGCGTTCCTCCCCGATTCTTTCGGGCTCCAATCCGAAGGCCAGCACGCTGTGCGGGGGAGGTTGGAGGCCGTGGCAACTGCGGCGAGGCTGAGTGCTGTCACCTCGCGCATCGGCCTGATCCCCACTGCGACGGTCACGCACACCGAACCGTTCCACATTTCCAAGGCCATTGCGAGCATCGACTACTCGTCTGCTGGGCGGGCCGGTTGGCAGGTCGCGGTGTCCGACACCACCGAGCAGGCAGCGTTGTTCGGCCGAAAGGCATTGCAGGGTCAGGAGTCCGCGTGGGAGGAAGCGTCCGAGGCGGTCGAGGTGATCAGTCGGCTGTGGGACAGCTGGGAGGACGACGCCGAGATACGTGATGCTGCGAGCGGACGATTCATCGATCGGGACAAGCTGCACTACATCGATTTCGAGGGAAAGAACTTTTCCGTCAAGGGCCCGTCCATCACCCCGCGCTCGCCTCAGGGGCAGCCGCTGATCTCCGTCGACGCGAGTCGACCGGAGGCCCGCGAACTCGTCGTTGCGCGCGGAGATCTGATTCGGATTTCGGCAACTGACCTCGCCGAGGCCAAAGCTACGGCCAAGCTGGTCCACACGAGTGCAGCTGCCCTCGGGCGCAGCGTCAGAGTGCTCCTCGATGTCGACGTGCTTCTCGGAGCCGATCGCGGTGCCGCCGACGACGCTTTGGCGGAACTCGAGGAATGGGCGGGAGCGCCGTATGCCCCGCACTCGCTGTTCTATCGCGGCGACAGCGCGGGTTTGACTGCGCTGCTGCGTGAGATCGGTGGGCTCGCCGGGATCGACGGTGTGGTTCTGCGTCCACTGGCGCTGGCCGCCGCCGTGGACAAGATCGCGACGGACGTAGTGCCAACTCTCAATCCGCGACCGAGTACCGCCCCGACTCTGCGCGAGCGGTTGGGCTTCGAGTTGCCCGTCAATCAGTTCGCGTAGCGCGAGTAAAGAACAGGAACACCGATGACACAGAACAGGATTCGCAAGCAAGTTCATCTGGGCGCTCACTTTCCCGGCGTGAACAACACCACGGTGTGGACCGATCCGGCGTCCAAGAGCCAGATCGAGTTCAGCTCGTTCGAGCACCTCGCACGCAGTGCTGAACGCGGATTGTTCGACTTCTTCTTCCTCGCAGAGGGTTTGCGCCTACGCGAGCATCAGGGCAAAATTCACGACCTCGACGTGGTCGGTCGCCCGGACACCTTCAGCATTCTCAATGCGGTTGCCGGTGTGACAACGCATCTCGGCCTGGCCGGGACGATCAACACCACGTTCAACGAACCGTACGAGTTGGCCAAGCAGTTCTCGACGCTCGATCATCTCTCCGACGGCCGCGCCGCCTGGAACCTGGTCACCTCCTCGGACGCCTTCACCGGCGAGAATTTCCGCCGCGGTGGCTACCTGGAGCATTCCGAGCGGTACGCACGCGCCAACGAGTTGGTCGACGCAGTACGGACACTGTGGGACAGTTGGAGCATCGGCCGTCCGATCGTCGACCGTGAACGCGGTGTTTTTGCCACCGACCAGCAGGTAGGCCAGTTCCAGCACTCCGGCAAGCAGTTCGACATCGCCGGACGCTTCGAAGTGCCGCGGAGTCCGCAAGGGCACCCAGTTCTGTTGCAGGCCGGTGACTCCGACGAAGGACGCGAGTTCGGCGCCGCCAAGGCCGATGCCATCTTCACCGGGCACGGAACCCTCGAAGCGGGCAAGGCCTTCTACGCAGACGTGAAGGGGCGCCTGGCCAAGTACGGACGCACGCACGCAGACCTCAAGATTCTCCCCGCCGCCACCTTTGTCCTCGGTGACAACGCAGCGGATGCACAGGAGAAGGCGTATCACATCCGGCGGCAGCAGGTCGGACCTCAGACTGCCATCGCTTTTCTCGAACAGGTTTGGGGCAGAGACCTTTCGCAGTACGACGCCGACGGCCCGTTGCCGAAGGAAGATCCGTCGGACGACGTCAACATCACTCGCGGACGCGTCCGTCACGTCAAGGATCCGCGAGCGGTCGCCGATCAGTGGCGAGCGAAGGCAGAGGCCGAAAACCTCAGCATCCGTGAACTCATCATCGAAGTGACTGCCCGCCAACAGTTCGTGGGCAGTGCCGCCGAGGTGGCTGCCGAGATCGACAGCTACGTCCAGGGCGACGCGAGCGACGGCTTCATCCTCGTTCCCCACCTCACCCCCGCGGGACTGGACGAGTTCATCGACACCGTCGTACCGGAACTGCAGGACCGCGGCAGTTTCCGGACCGAATACTCAGGAACCACTCTGCGCAGCCATCTCGGGCTGCGCCACCCGCACGAGCAGGCTGAAGGAGTCCGCGCATCATGACCGTTACCGACACGTCCACCAGCACCTTCACCGGCGATTGGAATGCCTGGCACGCCTCGCGCGACGCGACCTTCAGTGAACCACTCGGCTGGCTGAGCCTGACTGCGTTGCATTGGCTGGTGGACACCGATTCCACGTTCGCAGACCTTCCGGGTGCATGGCGCGCCGACGCGAATGCCGTGGTCGTCACCGCAACGGCGGCAGACGATCTCTCGATCGACGGTGTCGCAGTGGACGGTTCGTCCACCCTGAATCCGATCGAGGGGGCGCCGGGCCTGATCGTCAAGCAGGGCGAACGTCTGGTCGAGGTCATCCGCCGCACCGGCGAGGTAGCCCTGCGGATCCACGATTCGGCAGCCCCGGCATTGGCGCAGTTCAGTGGTATCCCGACCTTCGAGCCGAACCTGCAGTGGCGCATCGACGGTATCTTCACAGCTTTCGAGGAGGCTCGCACGGTGACGACCGGTGCGGTCGTCGAGCGCCTCGAACATCATCACGACGCTCGCGGAACCATCAGCTTCGAACACGACGGAGAAACTCGGACTCTGATTGCGTTCGCGGGCAAGGACAACGGCTTTCACATCCTGTTCACCGACGCGACCAGCGGGGTGTCCACCTACCCGGCCGCCCGCTCGCTGCACGTGAGTGCACCTGAACCCGGTGGCGCGGTAGTCCTCGATTTCAATCGGGCGTCGAACCTGCCCTGCGCGTTCACCGATTACGCGACGTGCCCGGTGGCCCCCGCCGAGAACCGCCTGGCGTTCGCGGTGGAAGCCGGCGAGAAGACACCGGACACCCGCTCCGAAAGCGGACCGAGGTGAGCGCGCCGCTGTCCGTACTCGACCTCTCGCCGATCAGTGAGGGCGGAACGGCCCGCCAGGCTTTGCGGAACTCGCTGGACCTCGCTCGTTCTGCCGAAGCGTGGGGATACAAGCGTTACTGGGTCGCCGAACACCACTTCGTCGGTGTTGCCTCTTCGTCGCCAGCAGTGCTTGTCGGGCTGATCGCGGCCGCCACCAACACCATTCGCGTCGGCTCGGCCGCCGTGCTGCTGGGCAACAACACGGCGGCTCAGGTGGTCGAGGCCTTCGGTACCGTCGAAGCGTTGTATCCGGGTCGTATCGATCTCGGCATCGGGCGCAGCGGACAGCGTCGGGTGGAGGCACTTCGCGCGGTCGCTGCCGGGACGACTGCCCCCGCAGAATCGAAGCGGGAGAACGTCGTACGTGAGGGTGTGGTGATCCCGGCGCCCTTCGATCCGACCGGGCTCCTCACGTCACCGAGATTGCAGGCGTCGTTCGAGGCCTTGGCGTTTCCGGGAGCGCAGGCGCCCGATTTCGAGCAGCAGGTCGACGACATACGCTCGCTCCTGAAGGGAACCCACCGCACCCGCGACGGTATCGAATTGCACGCCAGTCCCGGCGAGAATGCCGACGTCGAACTGTGGGTGTTCGGAAGCAGCGCGGGCCCCAGTGCCGAACTCGCCGGACGACTCGGATTGCCGTTCGGTGCGAATTACCATGTGGCGCCGTCGAGTACGCTCGACGCGGTCGAGGCTTACCGTGCGGCATTCCGGCCGTCGGCAGTTCTCTCCGAGCCGTACGTCGTCGTGTCCGCGGATGTTGTTGCCGCGGAGGACGATGCGACGGCCAGGGAGTTGGCATCGACGTTCGGGCACTGGACGCACAGCATCCGCAGCGGGCACGGGGCAATCCCGTATCCCGATCCGGAGACGGCGCTCCCACTTTCCGACGCCGACAAAGCAGTGGTGGAGGATCGGCTGATCACGCAGTTCGTCGGTTCGCCCACCACCGTCGCCGACAGGCTCGACAGTCTGCAGAAGCTCACCGGGGCGGACGAATTGGTGATCACCGGAGTGACCTATCGACACGAGGATCGTCTGCGCTCGTATGAACTGCTCGCCAAGGAATGGGGACTACCCGCACTACTGGCAGCGTGAGGTTGCCTTGGTCCATTAGTGTCGAGTGATGTTTGCACCTCGAGATGCGCTTGCGGTTGCTCTTGACGTAGCGCGTGAGGGCATGGAGCTCGGGGAGATGCCGATCGGCGCAGTCGTGTTCGACGACGACCGTGTGCTCGGGCGGGCGTATACGCAAGAACGGGCACTCGGCCGACGGGTAGTCCATGCGGACCTTCAAGCGCTCTTGCAGGCCGACGAGGCTCTCGGGTTCGCTCGAGCGTCGGGTGAATTGACATTGGCGGTCAATCTCGAACCATGTCTCATGTGTATGGGTGCCGCGATCACGCTCGGTGTGACTCGGGTGTGGTTCGCTCTCGAATCCCCGAACGACGGTGCGGCGGAACTCGTGCAGCTGTGGGCGCCGCCTGTGGAGCTTCCGTTTTTCTGTAAGCCGCGTGAAGTCCTCGGCGGCATCCGCCGTGACGAAGCGCGAAATCTGTTCGCTGAATACGCCACTGGCACTGGCCCCGCCGGGATGCGAGACTGGGCGCGCAGTCTCACCTGACGCCATGGCATTTAGGAGGGCCGTGAGGCTCACGCCCCGATAGCGCCCGCGATCATCGGCCACGATGCACGCATGTCAGCTTCGAAGAGTCCCCAGGTGTGGGTGCCCTCGGGGCGGAAGCTGAACGTCGCGGGAATGCCGAGTTGATTGAATCGACCCTGCAATGCGGCAGTGCACATGTTGGTGATGCCTTCGAGCACAGCGCCGGGAACGACCCCGGCAGCCATCGCCAGTGAGTTGATTCCGTCCACCGGGCCGGGAAGTCCGTTGCCGGTCGAGACGAACAGTGCTGTACCGCGCAGTTTCTCGGCGTTGATCAGCGGGTCGTGCGCAGCCCACTGCGGGCTACCCCACGGCCCCCACATGTTGCCTGCGTTTCCGCCGCCGAGTATCTCGACCATCGAACGCACCGCTGCCTGACCGAGCGGGTCGCCGGCGCGCGGGCAGCCGCTGTACGAGCCGACGGCGCGGTAGGTGCCGGGCGACTGGATCGCGAGGTCCAGGACCGGCCCACCAGCCATCGACACACCACCGAGCGCGTTGACGCCGGTCGTGTTGTACCGAGCGTTGACTGCAGCCGGTAGTTCCTTGGTGAGGTACGTCTGCCATTTGTTGCGCCCGAGTACCGGATCGTCGGCGTTCCAGTCGGTGTACATGCTGAACTTGCCGCCGACCGGCATGACCACGTTGACGTGCTTGTCGTTGAAGAAGTCACGGACTCCGGTGTTGTTGAACCACGAGATTCCGTCCTCACCGCCGCCGACGCCGGTCAACAGATAGAACGTCGGGGCAGCGCCGCCGCCGGCCGGGGAGATCACGTCGTTGGCGATCCAACGGTCCATCGAGGGTGAGTAGACGTCGATGCGACTGACCACGGAATCCGCGCTCGCAGTCGGCGCACTGAGGCCGAGAAAGCCGGCAGCCATTGCCACCGCCATCGTCAGCCGAACCGTGAAACGACGTGTCTTCATATTTCCCCCCAGGCGCAAGCCGGACAGCGTATTTGTGCCTTCCAACAGTGGCACAATGCGAAGAAGAGTGACGAATGTCCGGGTAACAGTCCGATAAGAAGATGGAGACAATTGCGTGGGATCGCAGTCGCACCACCCCGAATCCGACGTGATTCGGCTGGCCTTCGGGCTGGCTGCGATCACGGCCGGTGCGGCGCGCAGAACCGCTGGTTTCGCCCTTGATTCGGTGCAGCGGATCCCCGTACTCGGTGGCCCTCTCGACGACGCGATCACCCAGGTCACCACCCGCGGCACGGACGCGATTCGCTCGACCGCGGAGTTCGCCGACTCCACCCTGCGGACGGTGATCAAAGCTGTCGTCGACGCTGCTCTGGCCGAAGTCGACATCACGAAAATCGTCGTCGACCACGTGGACATCGACAAGATCGCCGAAAACATCGACGTGGACAAGATTGCCGAGCGAGTCTCGCTCGAACCGATCATCGACCGGGTCGACGTGGACGAGATCGCAAGTCGCCTCGACGTCAAGGCGGTGATCGATCGCCTCGACCTCGACGGGATAGTCGACACCGTCGACCTCGAACGCCAGGTCAACCGCATCGACCTCGTAAAGATCGCCGACCAGGTCATCGAGGGCGTCGACCTCCCGCAGATGATTCGTGAATCGACCGGCTCACTCTCCACGGAAGCCGTGCACGGAGCGCGGGTGCAGGGCATGCAGGCGGACGACGCCGTGGCGGGATTCGTCGGGCGACTGTTCGGCCGCGATAACGCAACACCCTTACACGAGACCGATCCGGACACGAACGCAGGCGAACGCTAGTGGTCCAGGAGAGTTCCGGCCCGGCCGGCATCGTCACCCGTGGACTCGCCGGACTGATCGATCTGGGCGTCGTCCTGCTCCTGATGGGTTCCGTGTACGTAGGCTTCGCCTTCGTCCGACTGCTCTTCTCACCGCAGAGTTTCACGTTCTCGGAACCGGGAATCTTTCTGTCCACGACGGCATTTCTCGGTGTCTCGGTGGCGTATCTGACTGCCTGCTGGGCGACCACCGGCCGAACCGTCGGCTCCCTCGTGATGGGGCTCCGCGTGATCACGTCCGGGCATCGCCTCGTGCGCTGGCCGTTGGCGTTCGTCCGCGCCGTGCTCTGCGTACTCTTCGCCTTCGGATTGTTGTGGTCGGCGGTCGATCGACGACGACGATCGCTGCAGGACATCGTTCTACGCACCGAGGTCGTCTACGACTGGCGTCAGGACCCGGATCTGGTTGCACCGCACGGAGGCGAGCACGCATGAGCGAACCCAATCGCCCGGACGAACGCTTCACTCTCGCCAGTGAGCGCACCTTTCTCGCCTGGATGCGTAGCTCACTCGCCTTGCTGGCGGGCGGCATCGCCGTCGTCCAGTTGGTGCCGGAGTGGAGCACAGGGTGGGTCCGCACGGCGCTCGGTCTGATCTTGATCGGACTCTCGGCGGCAGCAGCCTTGGTAGGTATGCGACGCTGGCTACAGGTGAAGAAGGCGCTCGAGGACGGAGCCGCGATGCCGGAACCGCACGCACTGTGGCTGTTTGCCCTGGCGTTGGCGGGGGTTGCCGTCGCTGCCGGTATCGCGACAGTGGTCACCAGCCTCGCTCGCTGAGATACGCAGAGAAGTCCTTGCGGTGTCTGGATAGTCTGCAAAGAACGAGAAGCATGTCAGAGAAGTACACGAAACAGACGACAAGGGAGTGCACGGTGGCGCAGGAACTCAAGCTCGGATACAAGGCTTCGGCTGAGCAATTCGGCCCTCGCGAACTGGTAGAGCTGGCAGTTCTGGCCGAGCAGCACGGCATGGATTCCGTTGCGGTGAGCGATCATTTCCAGCCATGGCGCCACAACGGTGGACACGCACCGTTCTCGCTCGCCTGGATGACGGCCGTCGGTGAGCGCACCGAGCGTGTGCAGATCGGCACGTCCGTGATGACGCCGACGTTCCGCTACAACCCGGCGGTCATCGCTCAGGCGTTCGCGACGATGGGATGTCTCTACCCCGGCCGCATCATGCTCGGCGTCGGCAGCGGCGAGGCTCTCAACGAGATCGCGACCGGCTTCCAGGGCGAGTGGCCCGAGTTCAAGGAACGCTTCGCGCGGCTGCGTGAGTCCGTGCGGTTGATGCGTGAGCTGTGGCTGGGCGATCGTGTCGACTTCGAAGGCGAGTACTTCACCACTCGCGGCGCGTCGATCTACGACGTTCCCGAGGGCGGCATTCCCGTTTACATCGCGGCCGGCGGACCCGTTGTCGCCCGGTACGCGGGACGTGCCGGTGACGGCTTCATCTGCACTTCCGGAAAGGGCATGGAGCTCTACACCGAGAAGCTGCTTCCAGCCGTTGCCGAGGGCGCAGCCAAGGCCGAGCGCGACGTCGCAGACATCGACAAGATGATCGAGATCAAGATCAGCTACGACACCGATCCGGAGGCTGCACTCGAGAACACGCGCTTCTGGGCGCCGCTGTCCCTGACACCGGAGCAGAAGCACAGCATCGAGGATCCGATCGAAATGGAAGCTGCTGCCGACGCTCTGCCCATCGAGCAGGTGGCCAAGCGCTGGATCGTCGCTTCTGATCCGGACGACGCCGTCGAGCAGGTCAAGGCCTACGTCGATGCCGGTCTCAATCACCTGGTGTTCCACGCACCGGGCCATGATCAGCGCCGGTTCCTCGAACTGTTCGAGCGTGACCTTGCGCCCCGCTTGCGTGCTCTGGGCTGATCCTCGAGATCAACTGAACGGTGTCTGCCACTCGACGTGTGGCGGGCACCGTTCGTCTTTCTCGTAGCTGCCGGTTGTCGGCACGAGCGTGAGCGTGGCCACGATCAGTGGCAGGGTGGGCGGAGGCCCACACTAGGCTGTTGGGCATGCCAGAAGCGCCCGCTGCCGTGTCGAGTGTCTACGTCGCCTCTCCTGAAGGTGACACCGGAAAATCCACCATCGCGCTCGGCGTGCTGCAGATGCTGTGCGCGACCGTCGCCCGGGTCGGTGTCTTCCGCCCGATCGCCCGCTCGACCGAGGAAACCGACTACATCCTCGAACTCCTGCTCGAGCACACCACCGCCGATCTCTCCTACGCCGACGCACTCGGCGTCACCTACGAGCAGGTTCACGCCGATCCTGAAGCCGCACTGGCCGACATCGTCGCGAAGTACCACACCGTGGCCGAGCAGTGCGACGCCGTCGTGATCATCGGAAGTGACTACACCGACGTCGCCAGCCCCAGCGAACTGAGCTTCAATGCCCGCATCGCCGTGAACCTGGGGGCGCCGGTCCTGCTCGCGGTACGCGGCGCTCGGCGCAGCGTCGAGGAGGTCGCCCAGCTCGCGCACCTGTGCGCTGCCGAGTTGGCCGCCAACCACGCTCATCTGCTCGCCGTCGTCGCCAACCGTTGCGATCCCGACAAGCTCGACGAGGTGACCGCAGCGCTGTCCGACATCGGTGTTCCGACGTGGAGCCTGCCGGAGATTCCGCTACTCGTCTCACCCACGATGGCCGAGTTGATGGAGGCCACCGGCGGCGAGTTGTATTCGGGTGACCCGGAACTGCTGCACCGCGAGGCACTGAAGGTGATGGTGGGCGGCATGACCGCCGAGCACATCCTCGAGCGTCTCGTCGAGGGCATGGTCGTGATCGCACCGGGCGACCGCTCGGACGTCCTGCTCGCGTTGCTCAATGCTCATGAGGCGGAGGGATTTCCGTCGCTCGCGGGCATCATCATGAACGGCGGGATCACACCGCACCCGGCCATCGCGGCGTTGATGGCCGGCCTCAAACAGCGCCTTCCGATCCTCACCACAACTCTCGGTACTTTCGACACCGCAAGCGCCGCGGCCCAAACCCGCGGACGCGTGGCAGTCGGTTCGCAGCGAAAGGTCGACACCGCCCTGAGCTTGATGGAACAGCGCGTCGACGCAGACGTCCTGATGGACCGACTGGCACTGCCGATCCCGTCCGTTGTGACCCCACAGATGTTCGAGTACAAGCTGATCGACCGCGCTCGACACGACCGCAAGCACATCGTCCTGCCGGAAGGTGACGACGACCGGATCCTGCGCGCTGCCGGTCGACTACTGCAACGTCAGGTTGCCGACCTGACGATCCTCGGTGACGAACCGAGTGTGCGTCGACGCGCGGCGGAACTCGGCGTGGACATCAGTGGCGCACAGGTACTCTCACCGGCGCAGTCCGAGTACACCGAGCGCTTCGCACAGGAATACACCGCGCTGCGTGCACACAAGGGCATGACCATCGAGCGGGCCCGCGAGGTGATCGCCGACATCTCGTACTTCGGAACGATGATGGTGCACTTGGGTATTGCCGACGGCATGGTCTCCGGCGCCGCCCACACCACCGCTCACACGATCCGGCCCTCCTTCGAGATCATCAAGACAGCCCCCGGCGTCTCGACGGTCTCGAGTATCTTCCTGATGTGCCTGGCCGACCGCGTTCTCTCCTACGGCGACTGCGCCGTGGTTCCGGATCCGACGTCGGAGCAGTTGGCGGACATCGCGATCTCGTCGGCGCAGACGGCGTCGCAGTTCGGGATCGATCCGCGTATCGCGATGCTCTCGTACTCCACCGGCGATTCGGGTAGCGGAGCCGACGTCGACAAGGTTCGTAGCGCGACCGCTTTGGTGCGCGAGCGTCGCCCGGACCTGTTGGTGGAAGGGCCCATTCAGTACGACGCCGCTGTCGAGCAGAGTGTGGCCGACAAGAAGATGCCGGATTCGTTGGTGGCGGGCAAAGCAACGGTGTTCGTGTTCCCGGACCTGAACACCGGCAACAACACGTACAAGGCAGTGCAGCGTAGCGCCGGCGCAATCGCCGTCGGCCCGGTTCTACAGGGACTGAACAAGCCGGTCAACGACCTCTCGCGTGGTGCGTTGGTCCAGGACATCGTCAACACCGTGGCTATCACGGCAATTCAGGCACAGGGAGCGTAAGAGTGAGCGACGGCACCGTACTGGTCATCAATTCCGGCTCGTCATCCATCAAATTTCAACTCGTGCATCCGGATACGGCGGAATCGGTGGCGCACGGTCTCATCGAACGCATCGGCGAACCCGACGGACACATCGTCTACAACCACCGCACCGGAGTCGAAGACCGGAGCCTTCCGATCGCCGATCACCGCGCGGGCCTGAAGATGGTGCTCGACATCGTCGCCGAGGTCGGGCGGCCGCTGAGCGAGGCCGGAATCATCGCCGTCGGTCACCGAGTCGTGCACGGTGGTGACATCTTCTATTCGCCGACGCTCATCGACGACGGCGTCGTGAAAGCCATCGCGGATCTGTCGAACCTTGCGCCGCTGCACAATCCGGCCAACGTGATCGGTATCGAGGTGGCACGCGAAGAACTGCCCGACGTTCCGCACGTAGCCGTCTTCGACACCGCGTTCTTCCATACGCTGCCCGCGGCAGCATCGACCTACGCGATCGATCGGGACGTGGCCAAGGCCAACCAGATTCGCCGGTACGGCTTCCACGGGACCTCACACGAATACGTGTCGGGCCGCGTCGCGGACTTCCTCGGCAAGGATCCGGCCGAACTGAATCAGATAGTTCTGCACCTCGGAAACGGCGCTTCGGCCTCGGCGATCAAGGGCGGCAAGGCTATCGACACCACGATGGGCCTCACCCCGCTCGAGGGTCTTGTCATGGGTACGCGCAGCGGCGACATCGATCCAGGCATCATCTTGCACCTCAACCGCAACTCGGGAATGAAGGTCGACGAGATCGACGACCTCCTCAACCGTCGTTCCGGTTTGAAGGGACTCTCCGGAGTCAACGATTTCCGCGCTCTGCTCGCACTGATCGAGGGCGGCGACGAAGACGCAAAACTCGCGTATGACGTCTACGTGCATATGCTGCGTAAGTACATCGGCGCCTTCATCGTTCAACTCGGCGGCGTCGACGTCATCACCTTCACCGGCGGCGTCGGGGAGAACAACATCGACGTGCGACGCGACAGCCTGGCCGGGCTTTCCCGTCTCGGGATCGAGGTTGATCCGGCTCTCAACGAGGCGAAGAGTCGCAACGAGCGTCGTATCTCCGCATCGTCCTCGGCCGTCGAGGTACTCGTGGTCCCCACGAACGAGGAATTGGCGATCGCCCGTGCGGCAGAGGCTTTGGTGGCCGCGCTGTAGTTCCGGCAACACTGTAGTTCTCGGGGCGTCCGTCAGAAATTGCTGCGGGGACGCACCGCATTCGCCCGGTCGACGAGGGCGTAGCGGTGCGTACGGGAAGTCGTGGCGCGGGCAAGGGCGCGTAGGCAGGCCTCGGCTCCCGTACGCAGACCCTGCTCGGTGAAGGGTAGATCAAGGATGGGTTCGAGTTCGGTGTGCGAGCGGTTGCCGTAGCGAATCCAATCGAGTGCCGTGCCCAACACCAGGGTTCGCATCTGCAGGCTTCGGCTTTCTTCAGCAGGTAGCGCTCGAACGCGACGGGCAGCTTCCCTCAGCGTCGATTCGTCGAGTTCGGCGATAGGAACGCCGGACAGCATCGTCAACGCGCTCGACATCCGTGCGACGTTGTAGTGCCGGGAGGATGTGGGCACTTCGTCGAGGGCGGCGATCGCGGCCTTCTTGTTGCCGTGATCGGCGAGTTGGCGAGCGAGCCCGAATGCAGCGCTCACGTAGTTCCGTTCGGTCCGCCAGACGGTGCGGTAGTACTTCTCGGAGAAGCGGCACCATTGGTCCGGGTCGTCGCTCTCCCAGTGCTGGAGAATCAGTTCTGCCGTCGCTGCCAACGCCAGCTTGGGTGCAGCCTCGCCGGGTAGCGCGGTGAGGACTGTCTCGAAATGACTGAAAGCAGGCTCGAATCGGCCTGATTGCAACGCCGCGAGTCCTCGATACCACTCGATTTTCCAGTGGTCACCGATGTTCTGCTGGAGTTCGCCCAGAACAGTCAGTGCGGTTTCCGGATCGCCGAGGTCGAGATGAGCCTTGGCCTCGGCCAGTCGAACCTCGCCCGAGACGGAGGCCGCGGGTGTGCCCGATGTTCGGTCGATTCCGTTCTCACGGGCGTGTTTCAACGCATCGAGAGTCTGCGACGGCTCACTGTGAACGGCTGCCGCCAGCAACGGCGCACTGGGATCGGTGGGGTCCACCAGCGGAATAGGAAGTGCATGCGCGACTTCGCGCGGATCGAGAGCGGCGTCGTGGCTGACTCCGTCGACGTACACATCGGTTTGCCCGACCAATTCGTCAGTGCCGAAAGACGTTCGCTGCCTGCTGAACACGAGCGAGAGTCCAGGATTCTCCTGCCCGGTCTGCTCCGCGAGGATTTCTCGCAGAACACCGGTGAGCTGGCCCGCGATCTCCTCGGCGGACTGAAATCGCTTCTTCGGGTCCGGGTCGGTGGCGCGCAACAGAAGGCGATGGAAGAACTCGTGGTCTCGGAGCAGTGGCTCGTCCTCGGGTTCGGGGAGGCCGTCGAGATACCGTCCGTGCTTCGAGGGCATGTCGAGGGTGAGAACCGCGAGTGTTCTTCCGACGGTGAAGATGTCGGACGCGATGGTCGGACCGGTCTCGATGATCTCCGGTGCTTGATAACCGGCAGTGCCGTACAGGTATCCGTAGTCTTCGATTCCGGACACGGCGCCGAGGTCGATCAGCTTCAACTGATCCTCTGTGACCATCACGTTCTCGGGTTTGAGGTCGTTGTACGCCAGGCCGGTGGAATGCAGATAGCTCAGCGCCGGAAGGATTTCCAACACGTAGCCGATCGCCTGCTCGATCGGCATGTGCTTGCCGTCCGGGAATTCGGCCAGCACCTCGCGCAACGATCGCCCACCCACGTACTCCATGACGATGTACCCCATGGGTGTCCCGTCCGGGCGCGGATGCTCGACGAAATTGAAGATCTTGACGATGCTGGGGTTGGCGACCTCGGCGAGGAATTGACGCTCGGCCACCGCGACGGCCTGTGCTTCGGAATCACCGAAATGCAAGAGTCCCTTGAGAACAACCCACCTGTCGCTGACATTGCGATCGATCGCGAGGTAGATCCATCCCAGGCCGCCGTGCGCGATCGGTCCCTGGACCTCGTATTGACCCGACACCAGTTCGCCCTCTTCGAGGAGCGGGCGGAAGTCGAAGGTGGAACCGCATTTGGGGCAGGTTCCGTGCTGAGTTGCCTTGGTGCTTGCGCTCTTACGGCCGACCGGCTCGTTGCACTTCCAACAGAAGCGTTTGCGCTCGGGGACCGTCGGGTCACTCATCACCGCGGATGCCGGGTCGATCTGCGGGACGGGGGGAACCTCGACCAGGCCGCCGCCGAGGCGCAGCTTGCGCCCCGACCTGCTGCGGCGGGATCGAGTAGAGCGGCCGGTGGGGGAGGAGGACGCGGACGGCGTGGTTCCCCGTATCTGCGCCGACGTCGGTTCTAGGCGCTCGTAGGCGCCGGTGGCTTCAGGTTCGGGACGCTCGTAGGCGCCGGTGGCTTCGGGCTCGGGACGTAGGGCCGCCTGGGTGGCGTCGGGCTCGGGGCCGGTCTCTTCGGTCATGTCGGCCTCAATCCCGGTAGACGGCCGGCGGGGGACCGGGTGACGGACCGAGGACACTGAGCCAGCGGTCGTAGATGCGGTTCCAGGTCCCGTCGCCCCTGATCCGATCCAGTGTTCCGTTGACGAATCGGACCAGATCGGGGTTGTCCTTGTTGACGCCGATTCCGTAGGGTTCGACGCCCAGTGATCCGCCGACCATCATCAGGTAGGGATCTTGCGAGGCGAGCCCGGCGAGAATCGTGTCGTCGGTGCTGATCGCGTCCACCTGCCCCTGCTGCAGGACGACCAGGCAGTCGGACCACATCGGGACGGTCACGACGGTGGCTTCCGGTTGGAGTTGCTGGATGCGAGTGGCCGACGTCGTTCCCCGGGCAGCGCAGACCCGTTTGCCTGCGAGGTCGTCGATGCCGCGGACGGGAGACCCCTGCAAGACCTGAATTCGTTGTTCAGCGGAGAAGTACTGCGTCGAGAAGTCGACCTTCTCGCGCCGGTCACACGTGATGGTCATGGTTTTGACGACCACGTCGACCATCGATTCCTGCAGCGCAGCGATCCGGTCGTCCGACGTCAGGATCCGATACTCGATCTTCTCCGGGTCGCCGAGCAGATCACGGGCGATCTCGCGGGCGATGTCGACGTCGAAACCTTCGAGGCGTCCGGTGGCCGGATCGCGAAAGCTCATGAGATTGGAGCCGGTGTCCAGGCCCACGATCAGACGTCCGCGCGCTCGGATGGCGTCGAGGCTCGGGGTGGGTGGCCGCGGAGATGCGTCCGCGGAGGTCGGCCGCAGGCTTGCGGTGAGGTTGGTGCACGAGGTGGTGGTCGTCGGCGTCGGACTGGGAGCGATCGTGGCTTCGGCGGGTAGCGGCGGTTCCGTGTACGACGTCACGGCTGCGTTGTTCAGGTCTTCGACTCGTCCCGCACCGCACCCAGCGAGGAGCAGCACGGCCGCCGCGAGCATCGCGATGCACGCAACCGAGTGCTTCCGCTGTAACCCTGTTCTTCCAGTCACTGGTACTCCCGCAGTCGGGGCCAGAATCCGATGAAAATTCCGGCTACACCGAGAACTGCCAATACAGTCATGCCCGGTGCGGAGGCCGCCAACACACGTGAGGCGTACGAGACGTCCGATCGAAGATTTGTACGCGAATCCACGATTCCCTGCCAGAGTTCGTGATCGAGCTTTCCGTACTCCGCGGCCGAATCCTGTTCTCCGGCGCCGATGGTGATGGCTGCGGCGGACGTGAAGTCGCCGTTTCCGAGACGGTCGTACATGCGCGTGTGCGCAGCCACCCACTGCTGGCGCGAGTCGAGTGCGGCGGTCAGCACTTCGCTGTTCACTCGGGCGCGATCATCGTCTTGCAGGCGCTCGAGAATGTCGCGCAAAGCGTCGACCTTGCGGGTGAACGTCACGTTGTCCTCGGCGGTTGAATCCCGCCTCGCCAAGGTGAGAGTTTCGACGGTGCGTGCTTGCTGCGCCATGATTCGTGCTTCGGTCAGTTCGTGCAGTGGCTCGGCGCCCGCGTCGAGAGCGCGCCCGGTTGCCAGCGCGGAGACCAGTCCGACTGTGAGCAGCCACAGCAGCGCTGCCGCGACCGCGAGCGAGGCGAGGATCAACCCGAGATTGAAGCGTCGGCGACTCTTGCGGGAGAAGTACACCTGCACCGCGAGCAACGCACACAGGACAAGGACGAACGCCACGATCGGCCACCACGGTGGAGTCTCGAAATCGCGCTGTACCTGGGAAACCAGAGTCTCCTGCGACGCGTGCAGTTGCTGAGCCATCGGCAGCAGCGAGGTTTGCATCAACTGCGAGGCCTCGCTCAAATACGCTGCCCCGACGGGGTTTCCGACACGATTGTTTGCCCGTGCGGTTTCGACCAGCCCGGTGTAGACGGACAGGTCGGTCGAGATGGTGGTCAACGCGCTGTGGCCGGCGAGATCCGTCGAGTCGAGGCCGGCCGATGCCTGCACGATCTCCGCCGACGCTTCACCGATCGACTGCGTGTATCGGTCACGTACGTCGGCGGGTTCGAGGCCGCCGGAGATGAAGGCAGTGGCCGCGGCGGCGTCTGCCAACGACAGCGCGCTGTAGAGATTCTGGGCAGAGTTGGCGAGAGGTTCGGTTTCGACGAGGAGGAGGTCGAGATTTGCCTGACGGTTCTCGATCGCTGCAGTGGCGAGAAGTCCGGCGATCAGGGTGATCGCGATCAGGATCAGTCCGACGACGGTCAGCCGACCAGGTGTGGACGACATGAATGCCTGGAGTTCGCGCCGCAGAAGTGCCCGCTCGTCCTCCGCCGACACTGTCGTGGCCTCGGAGGGCGGCAGCGACCGGGGTTCGATGGACGGGACGACACGGTCGACCATCGAGCACCTCACTTCGCTGCTGTACGCGGGCTACCGAGAAATGATGTCGCCGAGAAATGATTCAGGGCATCTTCGCGAGCATATAAGCATCACCTACACCTGGAGCAGATTGAAACGGTTAGTGTGGGACAACGGCGAGAGCAGGCGGAGCGAGGTAGTCGATGCGTGGTGACGGTGACGGTTGGTCCATCGGGTCGGACGGTACGCGGCATTGGGGTAAACACGGTGCCGCCGGGCTGCTCTTGCGCGCCCCCGATTCGGACGGATCGCCCATGGTCCTGCTGCAGCATCGTGCGGCGTGGAGCCATCAGGGCGGAACGTGGGCACTGCCCGGCGGAGCGCGGGACTCACACGAGAGCACGACGCACGCCGCGGTCCGGGAGGCTCACGAAGAAGCAGGTATCGCCGAGGACGCCGTCCGCGTTCGCGGAGAGGTAGTCACCATGCGCGCCGAGAGCGGGTGGACTTACACCACCGTCGTAGCTGACGCGGCGCATCCACTCTCGACGGTTGCCAACGGTGAGAGCACCGAGTTGCGGTGGGTCCGTGAAGCCGACGTCGACTCGCTGCCACTGCATCCGGGATTCGGTTCCTCGTGGCCCGAACTCCGGACTGCGCCGGTTGTGTCGGTGGACGCCGATCCGCACACCGTCGTGCTCGAGAACGGCGGATTCGGATGGTTGTCGGGTAGTTCCCCCGAAGACAGCGCCCACGAAGACAGCGACCAGAACTTGTCCGAGGCGAGCAGGACGGCGAGCAGTACCCAGTCGTAACAACTCGAGTATTGACAGTTCGTACACAGCAGAAGGGCCGGACTCCTCGGGAGTCCGGCCCTTCTGTGTTTCGGTCGTCGACCGAAACGAGGCTCAGCTGAGCGAGTTCAGCGCCGTGATGAAGCTGACCGCGGTGATACCGAGCTTGAGCAGCTCGCTGATCTTGCCGAGATTCAGGTCTTCGAGCGATTCGGTGCTGAGCGAGCCGGTGTCGAGGGATCCCATTTAGTGCTCCTAGGTTTCAGTTAGTAACTGGGAGTAAACTACAACAAACCGAATGGGATGCGACACGCAATCGAACTAACTGTGATGAAGATCACTTAATCCGACTTTTCGGACATCCAATCGCACCTAGGAACTGGGGATTTGTTGTCTAATTGGACAACTTCCATTCACGTCTCGCGTCAGGCGTGCTGACCCGTAACTGTGTGGGAACGGCCCGGCTAACAGTTGACGGTCGCCAGTTACCGGTTTTCAGCGCCCGGCGACGGCCGCGGCAAGGCGTTGCGCGGCGGCCTGGGGATCCGATGCTTGCGTGATTGCACGCACGACGACGATGCGAGTGGCACCGGCATCGAGAAGCTCTGGAAGGCGTTCCTCGTCGATGCCGCCGATCGCGAACCAGGGCCGCGGCGGTGCGGCGTCGGCAGTCGATCGAACAAGTTCCAGGCCGGAAGCACTTCGATTCGGTTTGGTCGGTGTCGCCCAGACCGGCCCGGTGCAGAAGTAGTCGACGCCCTCTTCGATGGCGGCCAGACTCGCCTGTGCGCGACTGCTCGTCGAACGGCCGATGACGACGTCTTCGCCGACAACAGTTCGCGCGTAGGGGACGGGGATGTCGTTCTGGCCGAGGTGGAGGATGTCGGCACCGGAAGCCATTGCGAGATCCGCGCGGTCGTTGACGGCCAACAATGCGCCGTGGCGCCGTGCTGCAGTTGCGAGAATACCCAGCGCTACCAGTTCGTCTTTGGCCTCGAGCGGGCCGAACTCGCGCTCACCGGCAGAGCCCTTGTCGCGCAATTGGATGATGTCGACTCCGCCGGACAATGCTGCCTCGGCGAACTGCGCGAGGTCGCCTTTCTCGCGGCGCGCGTCGGTGCACAGGTACAGCCGTGCTGCTGCCAGGCGCTCGCGCCGGTCGATGACGTTACTGGGATGTGTGGGGTGCACGGAGCAAACGGTAGCCTCTAGGGAGCAAGGTTCGACACGGGAGTCCTGAAACGTCGTCGTCACTTTTTGTCGTGACTGCGAGGTTCGTGGGGCTGAGAGGGGATCGCGACCAGATCCCGACCGTCAGACCTGACCCGGATCATGCCGGCGCAGGAAGTGGAGGTGGAGTTTCGTGAATACACACGCTCGTACGGTGTCGGTGGTCGGCGGCGGTGTCATCGGTCTCGCCATAGCGTGGCGCGCAGCCCGCGACGGTTGGACTGTTCGGTTGTACGACCCGTCCATCGGATCAGGGGCTTCGTGGGTGGCGGGCGGAATGCTTGCCCCACTGTCCGAAGGCTGGCCGGGCGAGGAAACAGCGTTGACCGTCGGCGCGGCCTCCCTGGAGCGGTGGCCGACGTTCGGTGAAGAGATCGGAAAATTCGGTCCCTCGGTCTTCACCGCGGACAGCTCGCTGACGGTCGCTCTCGATGCTGCCGACGCGCAGGACCTGCAGACCATCGCCGAATGGGTGAGCTCGCAGGGCCATGAACTCGAAATCCTCGGTCGCGCCCGCATCCGTGAACTCGAACCGATGCTCGGCCGCGGCATCCGGTCGGGACTCATGGCTGTCGGTGAGTCCGCCGTCGACAACAGACTTCTGCTGGAGGCCTTGCAGAAGGCCTGTGCGGAATCCGGCGTCGAATTGATCGCGCGTGCCGTCGACGACCTTGCCGAACTCGATACCGATCAGATAGTGCTCACCGCCGGTATCGCGTCACCCAAGCTGTGGCCCGGACTGCCGGTGCGGCCGGTCAAGGGTGAGATCCTTCGCCTGCGCGGCAGGCCTGGGGTCACCCCGGCGCCCAGCCGCACAATCCGCGGAAGTGTCCACGGACGACCCGCGTATCTCGTCCCGCGCGGCGACGGAATCGTCGTCGGCGCAACACAATACGAGTCCGGCGAGGACACGCAGGTCACGATGGCCGGAGTGCGGGACCTGATCAACGACGCCGAGGCGCTGATGCCCGCGATCGGCGAATACGAACTCTACGAATGCGCGGCAGGCCTGCGTCCGATGACGCCGGACAACCTGCCGTTGATCGGGCGCGTGTCCGATCGTGTTGTCGTCTCCACCGGGCACGGCCGCAACGGGGTCCTGCTGACGCCCGTCACCGCCGATGCGACGGTCGCGTTGCTGAACGGCACATCTTTGGTCGAGGTAAAAGGAACCGAACCCGAGCGGTTCGCAGTAGCTAAGGAAAATTCATGAGTGAGCAGGTCCCGATCGGGATCACCGTCAACGGCGAAGATCTCGAGTTCGATCGAGCAGTCACGGTGACCGAACTTCTGACGCATCTCGAGTTGCCCAGCAAGGGCATCGCCGTCGCCGTCGACGGTGCACTGTTTCCGCGCGGGCGTTGGGACGAATCCGTCGGACGTGGTTGGGAAATCGAGATCCTCACGGCGGTGCAGGGTGGCTGAGCAGGATCTTCTCACCATTGCGGGCCGTAGTTTCGGTTCCCGGCTCATCACCGGGACAGGTGGCGCCGCCAACCTCGCGGTGCTCGAAGAAGCTCTGGTGGCCTCGGGCACCGAACTGACCACCGTCGCGATGCGGCGAGTCGACGCGGCCGGCGGCACCGGTGTTCTGGACCTGCTCCGCCGCCTCGGAATCGAACCGCTCCCGAACACCGCCGGTTGTCGCGGCGCCGCCGAAGCAGTGCTGACGGCGCAGCTGGCACGGGAAGCGCTCGAGACGAACTGGGTGAAACTCGAAGTCATCGCCGACGAGCGGACCCTGCTGCCCGATGCGATCGAACTGGTCTCCGCCGCAGAACAATTGGTGGACGACGGCTTCACCGTCCTGCCGTACACCACGGACGATCCGGTTCTGGCGCTTCGCCTCGAGGAGGTCGGCTGCGCGGCAGTCATGCCGCTCGGTTCACCCATCGGGACAGGGCTGGGTATCGCGAATCCGCACAACATCGAGATGATCGTCGAGCGCGCCGGTGTGCCCGTCATCCTCGACGCCGGAATCGGAACGGCCAGCGACGCCACCCTTGCCATGGAGTTGGGCTGTGACGCAGTCCTACTTGCGACAGCAGTGACGCGCGCCAAGAATCCCGCACTGATGGCGTCGGCGATGCGGCACGCAGTTGTAGCCGGTTTCGAGGCGCGTCACGCCGGCCGGATTCCCAAGCGGTTCTGGGCCCAAGCGTCGTCCTGACGGTCCATTTCCGGGTGTTTCCTCAGGGTTATGCCCGGATTGTCCGGCTTCGTGTCCTACCTGAGTACCACTCGGAACTAGACCTGTGGCCGATGTGCTGGTCATTGCCGGTAGGGCAAAGTTCTCCTCATGATTGAACTGAGGGGATTGACCAAGGTTTACGGACCGACGAAAGCGGTGGACGATTTGTCGTTCACGGTCAAGCCGGGCATCGTGACGGGCTTTCTGGGCCCGAACGGTGCGGGTAAGTCGACGACGATGCGGATGATCCTGGGTTTGGATCAGCCGACGTCGGGTGCGGCGTTGATCGAGGGCAAGCCGTACCGCGAGCTCAAGACGCCGTTGCGGACGGTGGGCGCGTTGTTGGATGCGAAGTGGGTGCACCCCAATCGCAGTGCGCGGGCGCATCTGCAGTGGATGGCTGCCTCGAACGGGATCCCGAAGTCCCGCGTCGACGAGGTGCTCGGGTTGGTCGGGTTGTCCGAGGTGGCGGGCAAGAAGGCCGGCGGGTTCTCGCTCGGTATGTCGCAGCGTCTCGGGTTGGCGGGTGCGTTGTTGGGTGATCCGAAGGTGTTGTTGTTCGACGAGCCGGTCAACGGTCTCGATCCGGAGGGCATTGTCTGGATTCGTAAGTTCATGCAGCGGTTGGCGGCGGAGGGCCGCACGGTGCTGGTGTCGAGTCACCTTCTGTCGGAGATGGCGTTGACGGCGGAGCAGTTGGTGGTGATCGGTCGGGGTCGGTTGATTTCGGATTCGACGGTCGCGGAGTTCGTGGATCGTTCGTCGGAGTCGACTGTGCGCGTGCGCAGCCCACAGCTCGATGCGTTGCGCAGTGTGTTGCTCTCGCAGGGGCTGACGGTGCGTGAAGACGGTTCCGGTGTTGCGCCGGCATTGGTGGTGGTGGATTCGACCACTGATGTGATCGGTGGTTTGGCTGGTTCGCAGGGAATCGTGTTGTACGAGTTGGCGTCCCAGCAGGGATCGCTCGAGGATGCGTTCATGAAGTTGACCGGAGACGATGTCCAATACCACGCGTCCGGTATCGATCCGGGCGCTGGAGCCCACCAAGCAAATGCACACCAGGCAAACACACAGCAGGCTATGGGAGGTGCACTGTAATGGCTGTTCTCAGTGCTGAACGAATCAAGATCACCACGACCAAGTCGCCGCTGTGGTGCTCGGTCATCATCATCGTGCTCGCTCTCGGCTTCGCGGCCATCATGGGCGCCGTTGCCAAGTCGGCTCTGACGTCTTCGGACGTCCAGGGGGCACCCGACCTCGACACCGCCGTCGCCACGGCCGGCATCTCGGGTTTCGGAATCATGGTTCTCATGATCATGGCGGCCCTCGCGGTCACCAGTGAGTACCGCTTCGGGACCATCCGCACCACCTTCCAGGCAGTTCCCAACCGCGCCTCGGTGCTCATCGCCAAAGCCGGCCTCATCGGTGCCTTCGGGGCGGTGCTGACGTTTGTCCTCGCTTTCGGGTCCTACGCGGTGGCCAAGGCCATGGCCGGTTCCGAGGCCAGCACGGGTCTGACCCTGTCGACCGGCGATGACTGGCGTGCGATCTACGGCATCCCGGTTTACGCCTTCCTGTGTGTGATCCTCGCCGTCGGCGTCGGATCGATCATCCGTCAGTCGGCCGGCGCTATTGCGTTGCTCCTGCTCTGGCCGCTGCTCATCGAGAGCCTGTTCGGACTGTTCGGCAGTGTCGGCGAGAAGATCACTCCGTTCCTGCCGTTCGCGAATGCAAACCACTTCCTCAGCCCTGGCGGCGGAAGCCTTGATTTCCACTGGGGACCCTGGGGCAGCCTGATTTACTTCGCGGCCTTCGTTCTGGTGATTTTCGGAGCAAGTATCGTCATCGTGAATCGTCGCGACGCCTGATCTTGTCGCTCCCTCGGTAGGTGTTGTCGGGAGACCTACCGAGAACCAGGAGTGACAGCAGAGTAGGGACCCAGTACGAAAAACCATTCGTACTGGGTCCCTTTCCTGTGCTTCGGCCGATATCCTCCGAAGATGAGACTCTTCGGTGTGGTTGTGGTCGCAATGGCTGGAGCACTCGTGGTGAGTGGATGCTCGTCGGGAAGTGAAGCGGCCGTCCCGACAGACCCGGTTGCATTCTCCGAAACCGTCACGGTCAACGCCGTGACCGGGCATCTGGAGCAACTCGAGAAGATCGCCGCTAACAACGACGGCAATCGATCGGCCGGAACCCCCGGTTACGACGCCAGTATCGACTACGTGGCAAACCTGCTCGAAGACAAGGGTTTCGACGTCAACACCCCGGAATTCGACTTCAGCTCCTTCGATCCCGGGACCGAATCCCTGAAAGCCGCTGACGGCTCCGATGTTCCGGTGCGGGCGTTGACGTATTCGACGTCCACGGGACCGACCGGGATCACGGCGCGTCTGGTGGCGATTCCCGCCGACGAGACCCCAGGTTGCGAGGCCACCGACTACGACGGCCGCGACGTGAACGGCGCCATCGTGCTGGTCACCCGTGGAGTGTGCCCGTTCGGCGACAAGCAGAAGGTCGCGGCAGAGCGCGGCGCGGCAGCGTTGCTGGTTGCGAACAACGAGGACGCAATGCTGGGCGGGGCTACCTTGGGTGAACCCGAAGACGCCCGCATCCCGACCGGCGGGGTGAGTAAGGCGTCGGGCGAGGCTCTTGCCGCAACTCCCGGAGATCTCACGCTGATTCTCGACACGTCGACGGAAACAACGAAGTCGCGCAATGTGATTGCGCAGACCAAGACCGGCGCGACCGACAACGTGGTTGTCGTGGGCGCCCACCTCGACAGCGTGCCGGAAGGTCCCGGAATCAACGACAACGGAAGCGGTACCGCAGCCGTACTGGAAACCGCGTTGCAGATGGGCAGCTCACCGAGCATCGAAAATGCCGTGCGCTTCGCATTCTGGGGAGCGGAAGAAGTGGGATTGGTCGGCTCCACTCGCTACGTCGAGGGCCTGAGCGATCAGGAACGGGCCGACATCGCCCTGTACCTGAATTTCGACATGCTCGGTTCGCCCAACGCCGGATACCTGGCTTACGACGGCGACAACTCGGATGCCGTGGGGGAGGGGCCCGGGCCCGAGGGCTCGGCAGGCATTGAGCGCACTTTCGTCGATTTTCTCGCCGGGCGGGGGATTGCGGCGGACGGAACGGACTTCGACGGGCGCTCCGACTACGGCCCGTTCATCGAGATCGGGATCCCGGCGGGTGGAGTGTTCAGCGGCGCCGACGAACGCAAGACGCCGGCACAGGCGGAGAAGTGGGGCGGAGAAGCGGAGGAGACCTTCGACCCGAATTACCACAGTGCCCAGGACAACCTCGCGAACATCGATCGCGAAGCGCTCGCTGCCAATGCTTCTGCAGTAGCCTTCGGAGTTGCGACGTATGCCCAGGACTTGAGCGGGCCCAACGGAGTGCCCGTCGGCGATGCCCGGACACAAGCCAGAACCGAATGATCGACTGACCGAATGATCGATTGCGCGAGCGACCAGGAGGTCACTGTGCGAGAACCGCGGCAGCACACTGTCTGTAACTCTGAGTTACGCTTGAGTTATGGCTGATCTGTCCCCGGAGAGCACCGACACGACAGGTGCTTCTTCCTCCTCCGTTCGAGGCGTCGTCGACGTCGTCTTGAACTCTGCGGCAGAGCTGAACCGTCGGCAGCAGCTCATCGACGCGCTACGGCGGCTCAGGCGGGCATTACCCGGCGATCCGGGGTTCGGGGATCCGCTCTCGCTCGCCGGCCCAGGTGGTGCTCGCGCCGTGGCCCGCGTCGCTGACAGATTGCTCGATCAGAAGCCGGCAGCCACTCGCGAAGTGAGCCTCGGAGCACTGCAGGTATGGCAGGCAGCGCTGGAAAAGATGGGCCGCGGCCGCGGGGATCAAGAACTGACCATCGTCTTCACCGATCTGGTCGGTTTCTCCACCTGGTCGCTCGAAGCCGGTGACGGCGCCACGCTGACACTTCTGCGCGCGGTGGCGCAGGCCGTGGAAACCCCGATCACCGACAACGGCGGACACGTCGTCAAACGAATGGGCGACGGCCTGATGGCGGTGTTCATTCGCCCGGATGCGGCTTTGAAGGCGGTGTTCACCGCGCAGGACGCGCTCGCGGGAGTCGACCTCGACGGATACGTCCCGCGCATGCGCGTCGGCCTCCACACGGGAACTCCGCGTCAGATCGGCGACGACTGGCTCGGTGTCGACGTAACCATTGCCGCCCGGATGATGGGCTTGGGCGGCGACGGCAACATCATGATGTCGGCGACCACCCTCGAGGAACTCGAAGCCGGCACCCTCGAGGATCTCGATCTCACGATCCGGCCGTGGCGGCGAGGGTTTTTCGCCACCACGCCCAACGGAGTTCCCGTCGATCTGGGAATCTGGCGCGTACGACGGAACTAGCTAAACCTCGAAGGCTAGACCTGGAGTCGCCAGAGAGGGGACACCGGACCGTGGCCGGCGCCCAGGTCGTACGACGCCTCGAGGCACTTGGTCACCCACTCCTTGCCGAATGCCACTGCATCCGGAACGGAATAGCCGTGTGCGAGTGCGCAAGTGATCGCAGCAGCCAGTGTGTCGCCACCGCCGTGATCGTTGCCGGTGTCGATCCGGGCACTGCTGAATTCGAGGAAACGGTCGCCGTCGAACAGCAGGTCGGTGGACAACTCCGACGTACGAAGGTGACCGCCCTTGACGATGGACCACTGAGCGCCGAGGGCATGCAGCGCTTCTGCCGCCTGGCGGGCGCTCTTGTCGTCGACGACCTCGATACCAGTGATCAAGCGGACCTCGTCGAGGTTCGGAGTGACCACAGTGGCGGCCGGAATCAAGGTGTTGCGGACCGCGTCGAGCGCTTCTTCGTGCAGCAGCGGATCGCCGTGCATCGATGCGCACACCGGGTCGACCACGAGCGGAATCGGTCGATCGCGCCCGATCCCCACCTCGGCGGCCACCGCGGCCACGGCTTCGATGATCGTCGTCGATGCCAGCATTCCCGTCTTCGCCGCGCCGACACCGATGTCCGAGACCACGACGCGTACCTGGTCGGCGACGATCTCGGGCGGAATCTCGTGGAAACCGCTGACGCCCACCGAATTCTGGACCGTCACAGCGGCGACGGCCACGCAGGCGTGCACTCCGCACATCGCCATCGTGCGGGAATCGGCTTGAATGCCGGCTCCGCCACCGGAGTCGGTTCCGGCGATGGTCAATGCCCGAATCGGGGTCTGTCCGGCGGGGGTCAGGGGCAGCAGCTTCACGACGACGAGCCTACCGATCGGACCTGGGGAAACGGCAGCTCGGTCCACCCCTTGCACGAACGACGGTACAAACGACCGCACGAACGGCCGCGCGAACTGCGATTGCCATCCGGTCGCTTCCGGTGCAAAAATTGGTCGAATCCGGGACAGCGTCGTCGGTAGCTGATTCTATGAGTGGCATGGATCACAGTTATGGAGAGCGTGCGAACGCAGCTGTCGCCGATCGCGCAGGTGCACATCGTGCCGTGGAGGTCGCCGCAATGAACGACATCGAAAACTCGAAAACCGGAACCTCACCGGAAGTGACGCTCGTGGACAATCCGTCGCACGATCGATTCGAACTGCTCTCCGGTGACGAGTTGGTCGGCATCCTCGGATACCGCGACGAGGACGAGATTTCGGGCAACGGAGCCGAAGCCGGCGACGTGGTCGCGTACATGCACACCGTGGTCAAGGAAGAGTACGGCGGGCAGGGGCTGGCAGCGGTACTCGTGCAGTTCGCGATGGACTGTGCCCGTGACCGTGAATGGTCGGTACGGCCCGTGTGCACCTACGTTCAGCGGTACCTCGGCGAGCATCCCGAGTATCTGGAACTGCTCGTCGAAGACTGACCGCCGGCAACTACGTACAGACGATCAGGCTCCGAGATCGACGCTTACCCGAGATTTACGATCACCGGAGCGTGATCGCTGGCGCCCTTGCCTTTTCGCTCGTTCCGATCGATCTCGGCCGCCTCGACGCGCGCTGCGAATGCCGGTGAACCGAGGATGAAGTCGATGCGCATGCCCTGCTTCTTCGGGAAGCGAAGCTGCGTGTAGTCCCAGTACGTGTACACACCGGGGCCGGGGGTGTACGGGCGGACTACGTCCGCGAACCCGGACTCGGTGAAGGCGGTGAACGCAGCTCGTTCCGGCTCCGACGTGTGGGTCTTGCCCTCGAAGAAAGCGGGATCCCACACGTCGTCGTCCGTGGGAGCGACGTTCCAGTCGCCGACCAGGGCGATTTGCGCGTCGGGATCCTGCTTGAGCCAGCCCTCCGCGTCGTCGCGCAGCTTGGCCAGCCAATCCAGCTTGTAGGCGTAATGCGGGTCTTCGAGCTCACGGCCGTTGGGGACGTACAGGCTCCACACCCGCACACCGCCGCAGGTCGCACCGATCGCACGTGCCTCGCGGACCGGATCGGCCTCCGGGTCCTTGTCGAAGCCGGGCTGATCCTCGAAGCCGATCTGCACGTCTTCCAGGCCGACGCGGGAAGCGATCGCGACACCGTTCCACTGGCTCAACCCGACGTGGGCGACCTCGTAGCCGATCTCCTTGAAACGCTCGTACGGAAACTGCTCGTCCTTGCACTTGGTTTCCTGCATTGCCAGGACGTCGACGTCGGATCGACCGAGCCAGTCGATGATCCGGTCGGTACGGGCACGGACGGAGTTGACGTTCCAAGTAGCGATGCGCACGAGGGCAAGCCTAGCGTCAGCCGCCGACAGGATCGGTGGCGTATCGGTAGCGGTGGTGTTCGACGAACCCGAGCCGCTCGTAGAGCGCGATCGCCGCGGAGTTCCCGGCCGAAACCTGAAGGTACGCGTGCGTCGCACCGTTCTCGCGACCCCGGGAGAGTAGATCCCCGCAGATCAGCGACCCGATTCCGTGACGACGGTGTTCAGGGGCGACGTGAATGCCGGTCAGCCCTACCCACCGTCTGTGGTCGGGTGCCTCGGTGAGCGCAGCGCGCCCGATGGCAAGCGTGGTGTCTGTGTTTCCGATCGCGCCGAAAGTTGCGCTGCCCACGACAGCCGTGAGGACCGCCTCGACGTACGCCGGGTTGCCGTGGGCGTCGTACATCGACAGCCAGTTGTGGTCGGGGCGGTCGGCGAAAGACGTGACCGGAGGACCGAGCGGCAGCGTGACATTGCCCAGATCGGCGGCCATCACGATGGTTTCCTTCTCGCTGGTCCACCCGTCCGGAGCGGTGCCGAGTCGATCGGGGAGGAGCAGCAGGGTCGGCAGTCCGCGGTCACCGAACCACTGGCGTATCCGCTCGATGGTGCTCGCGTCGAAGCCGGCAACCGCCCCCGCACCGCCGAGCGGCAAAGCGGAATTGGCGCGACCCGTAAACCCGTGACCGGCGCGCAGCAACCAACCGTCGATCCACGCCTGCTCGACCCCCGGCCACGCCGCCGCAGCAGCCGTTTCGAGGTTTCGAATCTCGCCGATGCGAATCGGGCGGGCCGAGAGAGACTTGAGTGCAATCACCTGATCGGCGGAGACCTGGACTAGCCGACCGTCGCCGGCGCGGACGGCGATGGGATCGGCGCCCTCGAGGATGCCGATGACGTCGGTCATGGGATGCGAATAGCCGGGTGGGAGCTTGTATCGCAAAACCACCCGGCTACCGATCGAAATGTTGCCGTTCAGAGCAGAATTCTCAGTCTTCGTAATCGTCGTCGTCGTGACCGAACGGATCGTCGACGGTCCCCGGCGTCCACGTCAGACCGGGCTTGCCCCAACCGGAACGCTTGATGATCTTCTTGGCGGCGCGCGCGTTGCGGCCGATCAGCACGTCTGTGTAGAGGAAGCCGTCGAGATGGCCCGTCTCGTGTTGGAGCATCCGTGCGAAGAATCCGGTGCCCTCGACCTCGATCGGGTTGCCGTCGGCGTCGGTGCCGGTGACCTTCGCCCAATCGGCGCGGCCCGTCGGGAACTGCTCGCCGGGGACGGACAGGCAACCCTCGAAGTCTTCGTCCGGGTCGGGCATCGTCTGGGGGATTTCGGAGGTCTCGAGTACCGGATTGACGACGACACCGCGTCGACGCTCGCTGGTGCGGTCGTCACCGGGGCAGTCGTAGACGAAGACTCGGAGTGAAACACCGACCTGATTGGCCGCCAGACCGACGCCGTTGGCGGCGTCCATCGTCTCGTACATGTCTGCGATCAGTTCGGCGATCTCGGCCGGGGACTGAGTGACCGGCTCTGTCGCCTTGTGCAGTACCGGGTCGCCGACGATTCGGATGGGGAGGATAGCCATGCGGACAAGGATAGTGCGGCGCGCCCGCGTAGTTATCACGGCCCGCACACTCGATCATGGTTCAATGGTTGCTGAAGAACAGCGATGTAATTCGTTGCTCGGTCGGAACGTGGGCCGCGGGGGGAAATTGTGAGTTACCTTCGGGCCAGGGGACCGGGAAACTCACGGCCGCGAGAATTCGGTCGGAAAAAGAACACCGGGCATACGAGTCTCGCTGACGCCGAGCACAGCAGTCGAGGAGTGACATGGACGGCGCAACCGCGCGTAGTCGGAACCAGTCCGAAGGCACTGGCGCCGACGATTCGGTAGTAGATACAGCAGGCATGCACGAGGTCGGCGACGACGGCCTCACCCGCCGGGAACACGACATCCTCTCCTTCGAGCGCCAGTGGTGGAAGTACGCCGGTGCGAAGGAAGAGGCCATCAAGGAGTTGTTCGACATGTCGGCAACCCGCTACTACCAGGTTCTCAATGCCTTGGTCGATCGCCCCGAATCCTTGGCGGCTGATCCCATGCTGGTCAAGCGCTTGCGTCGTCTGCGTGCCAGCCGTCAGAAGGCCAGGGCCGCCCGTCGCCTCGGCTTCGAGGTCACCTGAATCACGCGCACATATGAGCGGGCTGTCCACGTACTGGCGATAAGGTCGACATCGTGAGTACCCCGAAAGAGCAGCCGTCCGGACCTCCGCTTCGCGCAATCGCCATGGTGTTGATCGCTCTCGCGATCGTGTTCATCGGTCTCGGAGCAGCCTCTCTCGGTGGATCGGGCGACGGTGGATCGGGCGACGAGAACACTGCAGCAGAGCAGACCGAATCTTCGGCGCCTGCCACGACGAGTGCTCCCGCGGCGGCCCCTGCCACCTCCAAGCCGGCAGCGACGACGCAACCCGCTTCGGGCGATACCACCACCACGTCGCGACCTTCGGGAACTGCGACGACTACGACTTCCAGCTCCGCGAGCGGCACCGACACGTCGAATGTCAGCGTGCGAGTTCTCAACAACAGCACCGTCTCCGGTCTGGCAGCAGGCACTGCCGAGGAGTTGACGGCAGCAGGTTGGAACGTCGAGGAGACGGGTAACTACAGCGAGGGCACCGTCAGTACGACGACGGTGTACTACGGATCGTCCGCGGCGGAGAAGGCAGCGGCGCAGAAGATCGCAGCTGAACTCGGAGTCACCGCAGAACCTCGATTCGCCGGCATCGCGAACGCGTCACCTGGCGTGATCGTGATCGTGACCTCCAACTGACCGGTCGTGAAGGTGGAACTGACCCGTCGGTTCCAGCTACTACACACGCCGTTATGATCAGAAGCACTTTCTCGCCACCTCAAAGGAGCGGTTCGATGGCCCCCAGCAGCACCCGGCGTATGTCCTGGCGCGTCGTTGCCCCTGTAGTCGCGATTGCCGCTTTCGGCTTGACCGCTTGCAGTAACAGCGAAGAGCCCAGCAGCGTCCCCGGCACGACTCCTCCGGTGTGGACCGGTGCAGCCGATCCCAGCGCGCACGAAAGCGCGGGCGGCCACGGTTCCGAGACGGCTCACGCCGGCGCGTCTGCCGAGACGGTCACCGCAACGCTGAACGGCACCGACGGCGCCAAGGTCGGAACGGTCACGTTCGCGCAGGAAGGTAGCGACGTCAAGGTCACCCTCGACGCCAAGGGCCTGACCCCCGGATTCCACGGATTCCACGTTCACCAGGTTGCCAAGTGCGAGACCAATTCCGTAGCTCCCAGCGGCGGAGAGCCGGGTAACTTCCTCTCGGCAGGCGGACACTTCCAGGCCGAGGGCCACACGGGCCATCCGGCCAGCGGCGACCTCACTTCGGTTCAGGTCCTCGAAGACGGCACTGCCACGCTGGTCACCACGACAGACGCATTCACCGTCGACGAACTGATCGCGAACGGCGGAACTTCCGTCATGATCCATGCCGGTGCGGACAACTTCGGCAACATCCCGACGCGTTACGCGCCGGCACCGGATCAGCAGACCCTCGACACCGGTGACGCAGGCGGACGCGTTGCTTGCGGTGTCATCACCAAGAGCTGAACAACTCACCTGAGTTTTGCATCACTTCCGGCGACTACCACGCAGTAGCCAGCACGGTGTTTTTACCGACACTGTGATTGGATTCTCTGCGTGGTAGTCCCATTTCCAGGTTCGCCGCGCCCGACGCTGGGCGTGGAGTGGGAGATCGCGCTGGTCGATCGCAAGACCAGAGATCTCTCTAATACAGCAGCCGAGGTGTTTTCGGCGGTCGAAGAGCTTGCCGGCTCCGAGACCCCGCACATCACCAAGGAACTACTGCGAAATACCGTCGAACTCGTCACGGGTATTCACTCGACGGTCGGCGAGGCGATGAGTGATCTCGACAGGTCACTGGATCTGCTGCGTCGCGCGGCGAATCCGCTCGGCGTCGACCTCATCAGTGCGGGCACGCACCCGTTCGCGCAATGGTCGACGCAGTTGGTCACGCGGACGCCCGACTACGACGAACTCATCGAACGCACGCAGTGGTGGGGCCGGCAGATGCTGATCTGGGGCGTGCACGTTCACGTGGGTGTCTCGTCCGCGGACCGCGTGTTCCCCATCATCAACGCTCTGCTGCAGCGCTATCCGCACCTGCTGGCACTGTCGGCTTCCTCGCCGATGTGGGCCGGTGTGGATACGGGATATGCGTCCAATCGCGCATTGATGTTCCAGCAGCTGCCCACCGCAGGCCTTCCGTACCAGTTCGAGAACTGGGCCGAATACGAGTCGTTCATCGACGACCAGATGAAGACCGGTGTGATCACCAAGATCGGTGGCATGCACTGGGACATCCGCCCCGCACCGAAGTGGGGAACCATCGAGGTCCGGGTGTTCGACGGCGTCTCGACGCGCGCAGAACTGGGCGCACTGGTTGCTCTGGTCCACTGCCTCATCGTCGACCTGGATCGAAGACTGACCGCCGGTGAGACTCTGCCGAACATGCAGCCGTGGCACGTCAAGGAAAACAAGTGGCGCGCAGCGAGATACGGACTGGACGCCGAGATCATCCTCGACTCCGACGCGAACGAGTGCCTCGTCACTGACGATCTGGATCGCCTGCTCGACGACTTGGCGCCGATTGCGGTCTCACTCGGGTGCGCGGACGAGTTGGCGTCGGTAGCGGACATTCCCCGTCGGGGCGCGTCCTACCAGCGTCAACGCCGTGTTGCGGAAGCGACGGGCGGCGATCTGGTTGCGGTCGTCGACGCCCTGGTCGCAGAGTTGGGCACCTAGCAAGCTCAAGGCTCGAAGGGCTGTTTCGCGCGCTGGAAATCCGGGCATACCAACCGTTTGTCCAGTGGGTGTCCATATTCGGTTCACACGCCGTTTACTATTGTCCGGTGTTGATAGACAGTTGGTCCCAACGAGGGGACGCACCCGGACAGTCGGATCGTTCGTGGTCGAGTTCTCATCGAGTCCTTCTGATCGGCACAGCAGCATTGACCGTGCTGGTCCTGGGCGTGCAGGCGTTCGCGTCGTACAAGGGCTATCTCGGTCCGGTGGAAAGCCTGTTCGGTGACTACTTCCTCGTTCCCCGATCCGCGACGATGCCCTGGGTTGGCCTCGCTCTCGCACTGGTCGGACTGAACAACAAGGAGCGCATCTACGCGGTATCCGCGGCCGTCGTGATCGACGTGGTCGTCGGCGCGATCCGCTGGTTCTCCGGTGGGCCGCTGACGATGGGCACCGGCGGCACCTGGGTGCTGACGGCCATCGCGGTGTACGCGGTGTGGAAGTTGTCCGGTGAGCGTCGACTCAGCGTTCTGCACGGCGTTGCGCTGGGCGCGTTGCTCATCATCGCGGCCAAGGTTGCCGAGACGTGGCTGGAGATCACCATTCTCGTCGGCACCGATGTGTGGGACGAGTACGTCTTCCTCGCAGACCAGGCTCTCGGGAACCCGTCGTGGGTGATGGGCCAGATCGTCGACGCCATGGGCCCCGTCGGCGCCGCAGCGCTCGACTGGATCTACGTCGAACTACCGGTCGCGGTGATCGTGGTCGCGCTCTATCAAGTACGCAAGGGATGGCCGTCGCATCACCTGCTGCGTACGTTCCTGCTCATCGGGTTGATCGGCCCGATTTTCTACGTCCTGTTCCCGGTGGTCGGTCCGGTGTTCGCCTTCGGTCCGCGTGGTTTCGGATTCCAGATCGGTGACTACTGGCCGAACATCGTGCCCAACTTCGACTTCGCGTCACCGTCGTCGCTGCCGTTCGACGACGCCGCGCCGCGAAACTGCATGCCGAGCCTGCACACCGCGTGGGCAGTCGCGTTGTTCATCCACTCTCGCAGCGGGCCGTGGTGGATTCGCAGCCTGGGATCGTTCTGGCTCGTCGCGACCCTGACAGCGACGCTCGGTTTCGGATTCCACTACGGCGTCGACCTCATTGCCGGTGCGGTTCTGTGCTTGACCCTCGATGCGGCGCTGCGGGATCCGGAGCGCGGCTGGGGTTGGTTCCGAGTGCGTCTGTTGCTCGGTGGCTCGGCACTGCTCGCGGGGTTGTTGCTCTCCTACAGATTCGCTTCGGTGCAGATGGCCGAGTACCCGGCGATCTTCGGTCCGCTGCTGCTGGCTGTTCTCGTTCTCATGTCGGTGGCGTACTTCGCCACCTTCTTCGCCCGCCCCGGCACCGCTCTTGCAGTGTGGGGCGAGCGCGACGATGAGTGGGATGTCGCTACCGGAGAGAGTCCGGGTCTTCCAGTTCGTTGATCTTCATGAGGTCGTCCTCCTCGCGCTGTTCGCGGTAGGCGACCCGTCCGACGCTGTGTGCGATGACCGGCGCGGTCAGCAACGTGAAGATGCCGACCAGTACCAGCATCCAGATGTCGACGCTCCCACGAAGCAGGAACACGGCACCCATCAGAACAAGGATGAGCCCGACCACCTGAGGCTTGGTGGCCGCGTGCATACGGCGCAGGGTGTCGGGGAAGCGAACGATTCCCACTGCGGCGGTCAGCGCGAGCAGCGCGCCCAGGAAGATGGAGATTGCCCCGATCGTGTCGAGGATGTTGCCGATCACTGGTCACTCACCCGGAAGCGTGCGACGGACACCGAACCGATGAAGCCGACCAGTGCCAGCGCGACGATCGCGGGAACGATGGTCGTGTCTTTGCTGTACGCGGCCCAGACCGCGAGCCCACACATCGAGACCGCAATGATCGTGTCCAGGGCGACGAGGCGGTCGAGTGAGCTCGGCCCGTCGAGCAATCGGAACGTGGTCAGTACGGCGGCGATCAGGAGAATCACTCCCGAAATGATCAAGATCGTGGTGATGAACCCGTTCATGGTCGATCCTCCTGCCGGGGTGCATCGAATTCGTAGTCGCGCTGGTGCCACGGGCTGGGCTGCCAGTCCGAATCACGTTCGAACGACGCGATGAACAACCGCTCGAGATCCTCCACCGAGCGGTAGAACGCGCTGACGGCTTTCTGCGAACCGACGTCGAGCACGTGGACGTAGACGATGCGCCGGTTCTGGTCGATCTCGAGAACCATCGTGCCCGGGATCAGGTTCAGAACGTCGATGCACAGCGTGAGAACCAGGTCCGACTTGATCCCGAGTTGGTACCGCAGAACTCCGGTGACCGGCGGCGGCGACGGACGGATCGCCAGCCAGGCGACCTGGATACTCGACTGGATCGCGTAATACACGATCATCCACAGCAGACGCAGGATCGAGAGCAGATGGACCCGGCCCTCCACCGGTACGCGGGGGAGGGGAAGCAGGACCATGATGATCAGGCCGACGGCGAGTCCGCCGAAGATGTTGCCGAAACTGATGTTGCCCCACAACAGGATCCACACGACCATCAGCCACAGCAGGATCCCGACGCGGAGTACCTGTTCGCGTTTCATCGCGGAGCCTCCTCGGTGTTCGGGGCATCGGTACTGGGAGCTTTTGCAGGGTCGTCTGCAGCGACGGGAGCCTCGTCGACCGGAACGGGTCGGTGGTTGCCGAGAACCGCGTCGATGTAGATGGACCGGTCCTGCAGATCCTTCGCCGCTCGGTCGCTGATGTCGATGATCCGGCCCGCGAATACCGTCAGCCCCAGGCCGACGATGACGAGCCCGACCGTCGGAATCAGCATGAAGATCGGAATCTTGCCGACGTCCTCGCGGTCGACGAACGCGATGTCCTCTTCGGATTCGTCGATCAACGCTGACGGGCTGACGTCGGCGAGGTCACCTTCGGGCGCGTCGGCGCGGGCTCGCCAGAATGCCTTTGTCCACACGCGGGCGACCGCGTAGAGCGTCAGCAAGCTGGTGATCGTGCCGCCGGCGACGAGGATCCAGGCCAACGCGCTGGCGTCGGACGCACCGGCTTGCAGGAGCGCGACCTTGCCGATGAAGCCCGAGAACGGTGGGATACCACCGAGGTTCAGGGCCGGGATCAGGAAGACGATCGCGAGGATCGGGCTGGCCGCCGCGAGACCACCGAGACGGCGCAGCGACGACGACCCGGCTTGTCGTTCGATCAGACCCACCACGAGGAAGAGCGTCGTCTGCACGATGATGTGGTGGGCGACGTAGTAGATCGCGCCGGACAGCCCGGACGTCGTGGACAACGCGATACCGAAGATCATGTAACCGATATGGCTGACCAGGGTGAACGAGAGCAGACGTTTGATGTCGCTCTGCGCGATGGCACCCATGATGCCGACCACCATCGTCAGCAGGCCACACACCATCAATACGTTGTCGAGTTCTCCTTGCGGGAACAGCAGCGAGTGCGCCCGGATGATCGCGTACACACCGACCTTGGTGAGCAACCCCGCGAAGACGGCGGTAATCGGTGCGGGCGCGGTCGGATACGAGTCCGGGAGCCACGCCGACAGCGGGAAGACCGCAGCCTTGATGCCGAACGCCACGAGGAGGACACCGAAGATGGCGGTGCGTGTTCCTGGCGGAATGTTGTCGAAGCGCAGGGCCATGTCGGCCATGTTGAGGGTGCCGGTCGCCGCGTAGGCGAAGGCGATGCCTGCCAGGAAGATCAGCGAAGACACCATCGAGACCATCACGTACGAGATGCCGGCCCGGACGCGGTCGGCGCTGGCACCGAGCGTCAGGAGCACGAAACTCGCGGCGAGCAGGACCTCGAAACCGACGTACAGGTTGAAGAGGTCACCGGCGAGGAACGCGTTGGAGATACCAGCAGTCAACGCCAGATAGGTCGGCAGGAAGATCGAGACCGGCTGGGCCTCGCTGCCGTCGCGAATACCCTGACCGATCGCGTAGATCATGACGGCGAGCAGTACCACCGACGAGACCACGAGCATCATCGCCGAGAGACGGTCGACCACGAGTGTGATGCCGATGGGCGAATCCCAGCCGCCGACCTGAACCGCGGTCGTACCGTCGCGGTCTGCGAGGTAGAGAAGCAGGCCCGACACCGCGACGACGCCGACGAGCGCGATCAGGGTGATCACACGCTGGAAGCGCGGACGTCGGCCGACGACCAGCGTCGCGGCTGCGGCCAGCATCGGGATCAGGACAGGCAGGGGCGCAAGGGCTCCCATCAGGTTGTCCGAGATGGTCATGCGCCTCCACCTCCCTCGATCTTGGTCTGGCGAGCGTCTTTGCGCCGCTTCTCGGATTCCTTCTTACGAGCAAGGTCGGTGGCCCAGTCGGGTACCGGTTCGTCCTCGAAGTCGCCGTCGTGGAGGTCGTCGTAGCATTCGATGTCCTCGAGGTTGACCAGTTGTTCGAGGGGAATAGGGTTGCCGTCCTTGTCGAATGCGTCGCCGCCGATGCTCGGGGCACCGGTGAGCGGGTCGTCGGAGCGGTCGTGGTCGGGAGCGTCGGCGGGCAGGCGACGCTTGAGAACCTTGGTGTCCTCGGGATCGTCCTCGACGGCGTCGGCGGTGTTGATCTTGTAAGACCGGTACGCCAGTGCCAGAACGAAGCCGGCGATACCCATCGTGATCACGATCGCCGTCAGGATCATGCCCTGGGCGAGCGGATCCGCTATCTCCTCGTGGACCGAATCTCGGCCGACGATGGGAGGATTCCCGTCCGATCCACCGACGGTCAGGATCAAAAGGTTGATGGCGTTGCCGAACAGGAGCAAGCCGAGGAGCATCCGGGTGATGCTTCGTTCGATCAGGAGGTAGACACCGGCCGACGTGAGGACGCCGATCAGGATCAGCATTCCGATGTTTGCGCTCATGGTGCTTTCACCTCGATTTCTGCGTCGAGGCGGGCGCCGAGACTTCGGAGTACGTCCAGGACCAGGCCGACCACGATTAGGTAGACGCCCAGGTCGAAGAACAGTGCGGTGACCAGTTTGACGTGGCCGATGAGCGGGAGGGTGAACTCGAAGACGGCCGACGAGAGTGCCGGGGCGCCGAGGAACAGCGACACCAGGGCGGTGCCCGCGGCCAGCGCCAAACCGAGGCCGAGAATCTTGCCCGCGTCGATGGGTACGGCTTCACCGAGTTCGTAGCGGCCACCGGCGAGGTAGCGAAGTACCAGTGCCAGGCCCGCCGTCAGGCCGCCGGCGAAACCGCCGCCGGGAGCATTGTGGCCGGAGAAGAAGAAGTAGATCGACAACACCATGATGGTCGGGAAGATCAACCTCGTGGTGACCTCCAGAACCAGCGAACGGTGTCGCGGATCGATCAGGTCTCCGCCGCGCAACCACGTCGTGTCAGAGTTGGCGGCCGCCTTGTCGACGATGACGGAGGGTGCGTCGGCGACGCGAGGCGCAATGCCGAAGCGGCGGTTGCGGAACACGAGGCTGGCGACGCCGGTTGCCGCGACCAGCAGCACCGAGATCTCACCGAGGGTGTCCCATGCGCGGATGTCGACGAGTAGGACGTTGACGACGTTCTTGCCGTTGCCCAGGTCGTAGGCCGCGTCGGGAAGCAGTTCGTAGATCGGACGAGTGTTTCGGGCATTGGTCGCGAAGGCCGCGATGGTGGTGACGGTGATACCGACGGCGACGGCGAGTGCGGCACGCGGCCACTTGAAGCCGATCGCCTTGCTCTCGTCGACTTCGGCGGGGAACTTCCGGAGCACGAGCACGAAGATCACCAGTGTCAGCGTCTCGACGAGGAACTGGGTCAGCGCGAGGTCGGGTGCACCGTGCAGCGCGAACAACACGCCGCAGCCGTAGCCGGTGAGTCCGACCAGGATGACGCTGGCGAGGCGGTTGCGCATCAGCGTCGCGGCGATGGCGGCCGAGATCATCATCAGCGCGATAGTGAACTGGATGGGCGAATCCCACATCCGAAGGTCGACTCCGCCACCCTTGGTGTCGATGATCAGCAAGAACAGCGGCACCACGACCAGCGTCGCGAGAATCGTCGACTGCGTGCGGGGGAGCGAACCACGCTGAGTGGCGCCGGTCAGGCGCATCGAGATGGTGTCCATGCCGCGCAGGGTTGCGTCGTAGATACGGTCGGCGTTGCCGAGCGGCGGGTGCTCGAAGTGCAGGCGGCTGATCTGACGCTGCGCGATGTAGAGCGCGACGCCGCCCGCGATGACGATGCAGGTCAGCAGCAGCGGAGTGTTGAATCCGTGCCACAGTGCGAGGTGGTAATCGGCGTGCGGTCCGGGAGCCAGCGTGGTGGAGTACGGCGTCAGCAGCTTCTCGAGCTGGGGCGAGAGAATGCCGGCGGCCAGACCGAGAACAGCGAGCAGGCCGGGCGCGAACAGGAACAGCCAACCAGGCTTGTGCATCTTGCTCACGGCCGGACTTGGCTTGCTCAGGGTCTTGCGTCCGAAGGCGCCCCAGATGAAGCGGACGCTGTAGCCGACGGTCAGGATCGAGCCCAACACGATCACCGTGACGACGGCGATGGACGACCAGTGCCCGAGCGCGTTCGTTTCGAGCACCGATTCGAGTGCGGCTTCCTTGCCGACAAATCCGAGGAGTGGTGGCAGACCGGCCATGCTGGCGGCAGCGAGGCTCGCAATGATCGCGAGAGCTGGTGCCGCCTTACCCAGGTGAGCCAGTTTGCGCAGGTCACGGGTGCCGGTGGTGTGATCGATGATGCCCACCACCATGAAGAGCGCGGCCTTGAACATCGCGTGCGCCACGACCATCGTCATGCCGGCGAGGGCGGCGTCACGCGTGCCGATGCCGACCAGGACCATCATGAAGCCGAGTTGGCTGACGGTTCCGAAGGCAAGGACGAGTTTGAGGTCGTACGCGCGCATGGCTCGCCAACCGGCGAGGATCATCGACAGCAGACCCAGACTGATGATGGTGATGCGCCACGGCGGCGAATCGGCGTAACCGGGAGCCAGGCGCGCGACCAGGTAGATACCGGCCTTGACCATCGCGGCAGCATGGAGATAACCGCTGACGGGGGTGGGCGCGGCCATTGCACCGGGCAGCCAGAAGTGCAGCGGCACGATTGCCGATTTGGAGAGCGCACCGATCAGGATCAGAACGATCGCGACGGACGGGAGCCAACCCGTCGGCGGGTTCGCGACCAGTTCGGAGAGGTTGTAGCTGCCGCCGACCTGGCCGAGGATGATCATGCCGACCAACATCGCCAGACCACCCGCCGTGGTGACGAGCAGTGCCTGGGTTGCGGCGCGGCGACTGGTGGCGCGCTCGGCGTAGTGACCGACCAGCAGGAACGACAGGACCGTCGTCAGTTCCCAGAACACGTAGAGAAGCAGCATGTTGTCGCTGGTCACGAGCCCGAACATGGCACCCGCGAAGGCGACCATCTCGGCGGCGAAGATGCCGAGTCGAGGTTCGTCGTCGTTGAAGTAGCGGGCGCAGTAGATCAGGATCAGCGTGCCGACGCCCAGGACGAGGACGGCCATGATGGCCGAGAGCGCGTCGAATCTGAAGTCGATGTCCATCGACAGGCCAGGGACCCAGGTGATGTGCAGCGTCTCGACGGTGCCCCATTTGTCGATGACCCAGCCGAGGCTGGCGAGGGGGACTATCGCGAGGGGGAAGAAGCCGTTTCGCCCTAACCTGCGCACCACAAGCGGAGCCAAGAGGGCGGCAACGGCATGGGCAAGCAAGATAGCGAGCAAAAGGCACTCCGTCGTGTTGTCAGCGGGCGGCGGGGTGTCCGAACAAAATCGAACCTATCGGATTAACGAGACAATTCACCTAGTCGGAGAGGTTGTCTTTGCGTACATATTACCGGGCGTGGCAGTTTCGATGTGCAGCGAGTCGATTCGGACATCTTCAGCACTCGCTGATACACGTAGGTTGGACGACGTGAATTCGTCCACTCCCACCACGATCATCCGTACCGCTGCCCTCGCGCACATTCGCGATCGCAAGCTGATCCAGACCCGCTCCGTGGGCAAGACCGCGTTCTACATGGCCGGCGGAAAGATCGACCCGGGTGAGACACCCGAGCAGGCGCTGCACCGCGAAATTCGAGAAGAACTCGACGTCGATCTGGTCGACGGAACGGTGAAGTTCCTCGACGTCTTCGAGGCTCACGCTTTCGGTCATTCCGCGGACACCGGGCTGCACATGAGTTGCTATCTGGCGGAGATGGCTGGAGACCCGCACCCGACCAGCGAGATCGCCGAGTTCCGATACTTCACCCTCTCCGAGTACGCGGCGATGGACGAGGTGGCGCCGGGATCGCTCAAAGTGTTCCATCGCCTGGCGTCGATGGATCTGATCGACTGATCGACGGAGGCACGGATCGTGTGATCCGGCCCAATCGCAGACTCGTGTAGGCGCAAACGGCCACGATGATCAGCGCCACGGCGTCGAGTATCAGGATGTCGGTCGAGATCTCGAACGGGCCGACCGTCGTGATGCCGTTGAAGGGCTTGTTCTCGTCCAGCGGGGTGTACGCCGTCCATCCGTAGTCGAACTGCGGATAGACGAGCAGGGCCAGCGCTGTCGGGCCGAAGATGACACCGAGCCCGACGAGGGCTCGTGACGCTCCGGTCCGCGGTGGTTCCCGGTACATCGCGCTGGCGATCGCGTAAGTGACAACCGCTGCGGTGAAGGCGACAAGAATATCGCTGATCGTGAGAACGTCACCGATCTTCGGCGAAGGCGACGTGGCATAGCTGACGATCCCGGCGACCGTCACCGTCAGGAGCAATCCGTAGCCGACGACGCGGGACGGTGCGAGAGCGCCGACGGCTGCCGCGGCAACGATGACGACGCCGATCACGACGGCGGTCGAGGCCGGGGTTTTCGACCACTCCATCGCCTCGGTTGCCGGACGATTCGCCGAGACCGCCGCCAGAGTTGCGACGGCAGCGGTACACATCAGCAGGATCCGACTGCCGTCGCCCAACACCCGCGCACAGATCACCGTGATCACCAGCGCGACGAGTAGCAGGGGCACCGCCGCCGTGACGGTGGTGATGTCGAACCACCAATTTGCCGCGACGCCGAAGAGGGTGAGCACCGCTGCGATCGTCACCGGCCGAACGGCCATCCGTTCTTTGGGGTGGTCCTTGTCGAAATCGTGGAACCAGAACGCGGCGACACATGCGGCGGTCAATGCCAGTGCGATCAGTGTTGCCGCCAGCACTGGTGGTTGAAACTGGTTGGTGTTGTCGGCGATGTAGTCCGCGTACCGCCGAGGAATTGCATCCTCGTCCAGGAGCGAATCCGAGACATGTACGGCAACAATCGTTCCCGCGACCGAAGCGGCTCGGACCCGGGGAGCGGCAGCAACCGTGACCGCGCCGACAGCGACTCCCGCCCCGACGGGCGAGAGTGCCTCGAAGTTGTGATCGTAGAGTCCGGGCAGTTCGAGGAGGAGCCCACCGAATGCCGTCATTGCAGCGGTCCGTAACCGGCAACGGGCCATCATCGCGGCTGTCCCGACCGCGACGACAGCCAAGACGCCGGCGCCGATGGTCGATATCGACCAGAATCGGTCGCCCGTCGAAATCGACGTCGACTGGCTGTTGACGAAGGGCGCCAAAGCGACGACGGTGACGACGAATGCCGTCACACCACTCAGTGCGACGAGCAGCGTCCTGCGGGCGATGGGCACTGCTCCAAAATAGTCAATCCGGTACCAGTTGCACCGCAATAGCAGGTCTCAGTCCGGTGACGGTGTGTCAACGGCGTTTCGGCGACGAAGCGCGATCCCGGAGGCGACGACAACTACACACATCAGAAGCGCGGTGCCGACGGAACGTGGTGGCGCCTCGTACGCGTAGGCAATCGTCGAGGCTTCTGCCCGATACGCTGCGCCGGGCTCGATCGCGTCGATGTAGCCGCGCAGTGCGGAGTCCTGCTGGAAGTACGTCGAAGGTGGATCGGGCCGGAGGTACGTTGACGACACTGTCTCGATCTCGTGCTGCCCGATCAACATGAAGACCAGGGCACTGAAAGGAATGGTCAACCCCAGCGCCCCGATGACGGGATTCGAGGGCAAGACGGATCCGAGCAGTAGCCCCGTTCCGACGCCTAGCGCGACGATCCGGAGCAACAGGGCCACTTCGTGATCGCCGCTGAAGATCAACTCGGACAACGGGATCGAAGCCAGGAGCGCCAGACCCACGATCCTGCGATCTCGGTGTCGAGAACGCCTCAACCCGAAGACGACTGCGATGATCGCGAGGACAGTGATCACCAACGGCGAGGTTCGGTCACCGTCGAGAAAGAAGCGGTCGGTCAGATCGGCGAACACCGTCGTGGCGGCGGCGGCAACAGCGGTTGCAGCCCAGAGGAATCCGCCGCTGTCTGAAGTTGCGTCGAGTTTCCTCGTACAGAACCAGGTCAGGGTGAGGACGGCGACGGTGGACGCGATCATGACCAGCCAACCCGAAAACGTCGACGGGTCCTCTTGCCGGTCGACGACCGAACTGAGAATCCGTTGGGTGACGGCGAGGCCGGTGACAACCGCCAGAGCGGTTGCGGCAATGCCCGGTTCGCTTTTGCCGATCGTCGATTCGGGGTCAACGGTGATGGCGCACGCTACTGCGCAGATCAGCGTCAGCCACAGAAGTGCCCAGGCGGGTTCACCGATGGACGACGTGCTGACGGGTATCAAATCTCCGGTGGACGATTGCGCGGCCAACCATGTCGACACCACGCCCACTATCAGTAGGTTGCGACCGACGCGACTGTCCCACGAGGCGGCGACGGCGCCGCCCAGGATGAGTCCTGCTGCAATGGTTTTGGCAAAACCCAGAACGCTCAGCAGATCAAGACCAGTTCTTCGGGGACGACGTATCTGATCAGGATCAGTACGGCGACGCCCACGTACACAAATGCCCACGCGCGCTTTCGAGAACCGCGGTGCTGGAGATAGGTGCAGGCCGCCACCGCGACGATGGCGCCGACCACGACGCTGGTGGATTGGCTGCTGATCCATTGGTCGACCTTCGACTGCGGCTCGGTGACAGGCCATCTCATGCGGGCTGGGTTCGTCAGCGCCACCGCCGCAAGGATTCCCGAGAGAAAGGCCGCAAGAGCGACGGTGCATGACCTGAGGTCGATGGTCATGGGTCTGTCCCGATCAGGCGGTCTCGGTGGGTTCCGGTACCTCGACGGGCGGATGTGAAGGTCGTCGGAGGATCGCCGCGCCGCAGAAGCCGATGATCAGGGTGAAGAGTACCGCTGCGCCGACGGTCTGAGCGGTGACGTAGTCGACGGTGATGCCGATGCCGCGTCCGAATAATCCTCCGTCGCCGTGGGGAGAGACCGCGTCGATGTCGAGCTGGCCTTGGATGTATATCGACGTCATCATCGGTGGGAAAGAGAGCTGATCGGTAAGGATGGCGATCGACGAGAAGGTCATCGCGGCAAAGGGAATGGCGAGTCCGAGTGTGGCGTCGACCAAGCTGCCGGGAGCCAGGGAACCGAACAGCAATCCGGCGGCGAATCCCAGTGCGGCGATCTTCAGCGCGATTGACCAGACACCGTGCGCGGAGTCGAAGGGCAGTAGTTCTGACAGTGGTACCGCAATGAGAACGGCGATGGGAACGAGGTTTGGCACCTGCTTGTGCAGTCTCAATCCGACGGCCACCGGCAGGGCTGCGAAAAGCACCAGTACCCAAGGGGACTTCAGGTCTCCCCAGTGACCGGAACCCTTCGCGATGTCGACAAACAACGGAGCCGAAGCAGCTGCCAACGCGGTTGCCGCCCAGAGGAACTTGCCACCAGCACCGGAGGTGTCACCGAGACGGTAGGCGGCGATCCACGTCAACGCGAGCGCAGCACCTGCCGCCAAAACCATGACGATCCAGGCGGTTGCCTCGGACGCGTATTGCTGGCGGTCGATCACGGCGCCGAGCACGCGATGCCCGATCGCCAGCGCGGTGATCACCACGAGCGCGATGCGGATTTCGCCCGCGTCGGGCTTGCGGATCCGGAAGCCGGCCTGCGCGGTGACTGCGCAGGCGATCGCTGCCGCGGCCGTGACGCCGATCAGCCACCACGACGGCTCACCCACCGAAGACGTCGTCATCCTGGCTGTCCCACCGGCGAACGTGCGGATCGCAAGGAAGGTGGCAAGCATGCCGAGGAGTGTGGCGTTCTTCGTGGCAGTGCGATCCCAACTGACGGCAACCACACAGCCCAGAATAGTGCCGGCTGCAACACTTTTGACGATGATCAAGGCGATCAGCAGGTCCAGCGACGCGACCTCGGGTACGACTGCACGAATGATCGCGATGACGGCGACCCCGACAGCGATCGCGATCCAGGCTGCCCGACGGGAACCGCGACGCTGTGAGAGTGCGCAGGCAAGCACGGCAACTACGGCGCCGAGTCCGACGGCAGTGGGTCCACTGCTGATCCAGCGATCCACTTCCGATGGGGAGGCGACGATGGCCCAGTCACGAAGAACGGGATTGGTCAGGGCCAGCGCAGCGAGTATCGCGGACAGGAGCGCAGCGACGGTGGTGAGGATCGCTCGAGGATCGAGTGGCATCGGGCCAACCTATCGCGGCGCCGCGACTTCGGTAGTGGGCGGCGTGAGTGCCGGAAACCAGATGTCGGTGAGAACGTCTGCCGCGACGTCCGCACCCGCGGTGATTGCGCCCTGCTCGGCCCAGCGAATGAAGAAACGCTCGATTTGTGTGAGCAGGAGCTCTACTCGGAGTTTTGCTTCGTCATGCCGGTCCTGCGGCCACCGGGCCAGGTACGACGGCATCGCGTTGGGCAGTGCGGAGATGCCTTCGCGGGCCAGTGTGCGGAACTCTGGTTCAAGGACCATGGCCTCGTCCCACGCCCGCATCATGTGGTGGTGATCGCGGCACCAGTCGAGAGCGCGTGCGATCCAGCCGGCGAATTCTTCGCGCGAACCGGAATCGAGTACATGGTCGAGATCCTGGAATATGGCGAGGGTGCTGGATACGACAGTGTTCGAGCCGAGGGCCTTGAGAATGTCGATCTTTCCGGGAAAGTGCAGGTAGAAGGTGGCTCGGCTGCAGCCGACCCGTCCCGCGATGTCTTCCACGGTGACAGCCGCGTATCCGCGTTCGGTGAAGAGCGCACCGGCTGCGTCCACGAGGTCTGCGCGGGTTCGCTGCTTCTGCTTCTCTCGCAGCGTCAGTCTGCCGGAGGTATCTGTCATTACCGGGATCCTAGTGCCGCGGGGGCTCTTGCGGGACGGTTGCACGAGACTCCCCGTCTTTCACTTGACAGGCCGTTAGTGAAAGCTACTCTGTGGTGTAGCGCACATTCGACCGATCAGAGGACGCCATGACCATCTCGGATACAACACGCACGCCTGACCTGCCGGCCGGATTCGACGTCACCGATCCTGCTGTCCTCGGGGAGAGGATCCCTTTCGAGGAGTTCGCCGAACTGCGTCGCAACGCACCCGTGTGGTGGTGTGAGCAGCCGCCGACGGTCGGCGGATTCCAGGACGAGGGCTACTGGGTGGTCTCGCGTCACGCTGACGTCAAAGAGGTCAGCCAGCGCAGCGATGTGTTCTCGAGCTGGGAGAACACCGCGATCGCGCGTTTCGCCGACGACATGCCCCGCGAGGCCGTCGAGATGCTCCGCCATCTTCTGCTCAACAAGGATGCGCCGGAGCACACCAAGCTCCGCAAGCTGATTTCGAAGCTGTTCACGCCTCGCGCTATCAACGGCATGCGCGACGAGTTGGATCGTCGTGCGCGGAGCATCGTCGACACCGCTGTGAGCGAGGGCCCGGGCGACTTCGTGAAGCAGGTTGCCAGCGAGCTGCCGCTCCAGGCGATCGCGGATCTGATCGGAGTGCCGCAGGACGATCGAGACAAGCTGTTCAAGTGGTCCAACGAGATGATGGGCTACGACGACCCGGAATACCAGGGTGATCCGGCAGTCGCGTCCACCGAAGTCCTCGGATACGCGTACCAAATGGCAGACGCGCGTCGTACCTGCCCGGCAGACGACATCGTCACCACACTGGTCCAGGCGGATATCGACGGCGACTCTTTGAGCCCGGAGGAGTTCGGGTTCTTCGTGTTGATCCTGGCGGTGGCGGGGAACGAGACCACCCGCAACGCCATCACGCACGGAATGATCGCGTTCCTGGACAACCCCGAGCAGTGGGAGCTGTACAAGAAAGAACGTCCCAAGACGACGGCCGACGAGATCGTCCGTTGGGCGACACCCGTCACCGCCTTCCAGCGCACCGCGCTCGAGGACACGGAATTGGCAGGAGTGTCGATCAAGAAGGGGCAGCGCGTGGTGATGCTGTACAGCTCCGCGAACTTCGACGAGGACGTCTTCGAGAACCCGATGACGTTCGACATCACTCGTAACCCCAATCCGCACTTGGGCTTCGGCGGAACGGGCGCGCACTTCTGCATCGGTGCCAACCTCGCTCGCATGGAGATCGACTTGATGTTCAACGCGATTGCCGACAACGTCCCGGACATCACCAAGATCGGTGATCCGCGCCGTCTGCGCTCGGGTTGGATCAACGGCATCAAGGAGTTCCAGGTCGATTACAAGAGCACAGGCTGCCCCGTCGCTCACTAGAGTCGGTAGGTGAGAGGTACCACCCCACGATCTCGAGGAGCCACCGCATGACTTCGATCAACGACAAGGCAACAGCTCTACTGGCGTTGCACCAGCCAGGCAACCCGGTCATTCTCCCGACAGTCTGGGACGCGTGGTCGGCGAATCTTGCGGTGGCTGCAGGTTTTGCAGCCCTGACGGTGGGCAGCCACCCGGTTTCCGATTCCATCGGCAAGCCGGACAACGAAGGCATTACCTTCGACGAACTTCTGCACCGGATCAAGCAGATCACCGGTGCGGTCGACGCCCCGATCTCGGTGGACATCGAGGGTGGCTACGGGCTCGAGCCGGCAGTTCTCATCGACGGGCTGATCGATGCCGGCGCTGTCGGACTCAACATCGAGGACACCGTTCACAGTGAAGGCGGACGCTTGCGAGAGGCGCAAGAGCACGCCGACTTCGTGGGTGGGCTTCGCCAGGCCGCCGACGCCGCCGGAGTTCACGTTGTCGTCAACGCACGTACCGACCTGTTCGTGAAGCAGGTCGGTGACGAGTCCGATCGCGTCGATCGCGCCATTGCACGCCTCAAGTTGGCAGCCGATGCCGGTGCCGACGTTCTCTACCCCGTCGGGCGTCACGACGACGAGACCCAGCGCCGCTTGACGTCCGAACTCCCACTTCCGATCAATGCGATCGGAATCCCGGATCAGGACGACCCGGCAAGTTTCGGTCCGCTCGGAGTGGCGCGGGTGAGCTTCGGTCCGTTCTTCCAGATGGCCTTGGCCAACCGCGCAAACGAGATCTTGGGACGCTGGAAGTAAGAATGCAGACACTGATGTCGCCCGGCCCGCTGCTCGACGATCGCGGACATCTGGTCGAGACGGGTTGGGCCTCATCGGAGATTCGCAAGTATCGACGCTCTGCGATCACCGCCCCGAAGTTCCGAATCAAGGAGTGGGATTACTACTGCGCTCTCACGGCGGATTACGGCATCGCGCTGACCGTCGCCGACAACGGGTACATGGGCTTGCTCGGGATCTCCTGGCTCGATTTCCGAACGCCGCACGAGATCACCGAAAACGTGATGCTGCCGTTCCCGTTGGGAAGGCTCGGTCTGCCCGAAAGTGCGGACGACGGTGATGTGGTGGTGTCGAAAGGTAACGCTCGGTTCGAGTTTCGCCATGTAGACGGCGGGCGACACCTGATCGTCGACTTTCCGGCTTTCGACGGTGGACGAGGTCTACATGCCGATCTGTTTCTGGCGAGTCCTGCCGATGACCGGATGGTGATCGCCACGCCGTTTCCGAAGGCGCCCCGATCGTTCTATTACAACCAGAAGATCAACTGCCTTCCCGCTGCCGGGGCCGTGCGAATCGGGAGCGACGACTTCTCATTTCACTCGGAAGACTCGTTCGGCGTTCTCGATTGGGGCAGGGGAGTCTGGACTTACGACAACACCTGGTACTGGGGTTCTGCATCCGGACTGGTGAGCGGCGAGCGGTTCGGATTCAACATCGGTTACGGCTTCGGGGACACTACGGCGGCCAGTGAGAACATCGTGTTTGTCGGCGGGCGGGCGCACAAACTGGACAGGATCGACTTCGATATCCCGCAGGGAACGTACGACGGCGCCCCGTGGACCTTCTCGAGCAACGATGGTCGCTTCGAGATGACTTTCGAGCCGATTATCGACCGTGCCGCGACTTTCGATGTCGGGGTGTTGCGTTCGATTCAGCATCAGGTGTTCGGAAAGTTCACCGGCACAGTGATCCTCGATGACGGTTCGCCTCTGGTGGTTCGAGATCTCCTCGGATTTGCCGAGGAGGTTCGGAACCGCTGGTAAGCCGTACGTCTCCGCGAAGATGTCGGAACGCAGCACGAGCACCGAGGCATGGAGGTGCCCCGGTGCTCGTGATTTCAATTGTCGCGGTTCACGCCGCTGTCGGTGGACTGTTCCCGCCGATCGGATGCTGGAACGGATCGATCGACATCGGCGGGTAGAACACCGCCTTCCGATCCGGGCCGATCTCCACCCGCCATTCCGTGTGGTGCAGTGTCCGATGATGATGGCCACACAACAAGACCAGATTGTCGAGATCCGTTGGGCCACCATCATTCCAGTGAACGATATGATGGGCATCGCACCACCCCGATGGTGTCCCGCACCCCGGAAACGCACACCCACCATCACGCACCGCCAACGCGTGCCGCTGCGGAACCGTCGCCGTTCTTACTTCCTTGCCGCAGTCGAGCGGAACACCGTTCTCATCCAACAGAATTCGCGTGACGGTGCAATCGCACGCCAACATCCGTGCGGTATCGATGCTGATCGGCCCCACCCAATCCGTCCACGCGAACCCCAACTCCTCCGTGGAGGGCAACAGATCCTTCAAGGCTTTGAGGTCCGTCATGTCTTTCGCCGACGCAGTCACGGTGATGTGCGGTTTCACTCCGCCCTCGATCGGACCCAACCCCGCCCGCTCGTACCGCCGCAACAACTCGCAAAACCCGTCCGCCCGCCGCAGCGCCGGAGTGCGAGTGTCCTTGACGCCGTCTTTCTCCGGTGTCGGCGCCGACAGGCTCGACAACATAGTGATCAGACGGGCACCGTTCACGGCATCCAAATCGCCCTTCACCGACACGCGCCCGTACAAGCCTTTCGACGCGTAGAACTCATTGCGCTCCGAATCCTCACCCACAGGGACGCCGTCTTCGCGTTTGCCGTACTGCTTCTCGATCCGCCGGATCGCTGCCCGCACCGAATCACAATCCGCGATGTTCTTCGACGCCAACCCCAACAAGATCCCGCGGGCCTTGTCCACATCCGCCGGCGTCATGTTCTTCGGCGGATGCTGACAAAACGACGCCACCTGACGAGCCTTCAACGCATCCACATCACCCCGGTGAAAAGCATCCGCCACGACAGGTTCGAGCAACAACAACCGCGCCAGACTGACCAACAGACTGCACTCACCGATCTCCAAATTCGTCGAACCATGCAACCACTGCGCAATCGCCCGAAAACCCTTCCCGACCACAGTCTCCCGGGAAAACATTTCCACGATCAACAACACCATCCGCGACTGCAACTCGTGCCGGACACGCACCAGATCCAGAACCTCACTCTTGAGGCCCTCGCCATCCAGCTGCCACGCTTCCCGACTGTCCATACCCAAAGTTTAATCGAACAAAGTTTCGAACACAAGACTTGCATTTCGAAAACTGTTCCTATGCAATAATTTTCGACAATTCCGATTCTTGGGACTTTTCGGATCTTCATTCGATTTGCGGCAGGCATTGTCGACTGCCTCATCGCATGGACTCTGCTGACGCCGAGCGCTCGGCATGCATTCCGGCTTCGTGTTGACGTGGACGAGGACACTTGGACGCGTGGCCGCGCATGGGCTCTGTCGATTGCATTGGTTGCCTTGCCGTACTACCGCGACACGAACGAGCAGATCACGGCCTGGGCGAAACATGCGATTGCCCAGGTCGTTGACGACGTCCACACTGAACTCTGAGACCACTCAGCGCCGTTTCCGTTCTCGCAACGATCCTTGGAACTCGAGCAGGGAGGGCAACAGTCTTGTCCACGGCGTTCGGCGACCGATCAGCCGATCGCGCTCAGGTCCCCGTACACCGTCCGACCCTCCAGGACGGTGGCGAGCACCGTGATGTCGGCCAGCTCGGCCGGCTCGACATCGAGGGGATTTGCCGACAGCACAACTAAATCTGCGTAGGCACCGGGAAAGATGGACCCGATGTGATCCTCGCTGAACAGCTGCCAAGCGGCGTTGACCGTATGGGCGCGCACGGCGGCGTCCACGGGGATCCGCTCCTGGGGCGCCACGACGCGGCCGCTGGGTGAAAGTCTGGTGACGGCATCCTGCATGTTCCGTAGCGGATTGGCAGGGGTGACGGGTCCGTCGTTGTGGAAGGTGAACTGTTGTCCGGCCGCGAGTGCAGATCCTGCTGCGGCCCAAACGGATCCGTATTCGGGGCCGAACAGGTCATCCACCAGAACGTCACCCCAGTAGTGCAGGTGGTCGATGAAGATGCTGACCGTGACACCCAGTTCCGCTGCGCGGACGAACTGATCCGGACGCATCGCGCCGACGTGTTCGAGACGCAGCCGGTGATCGGGCCGGGGGTGCTCTTTCAGAAGTTGCTCCCACGCATCGAGAACCATGGTGATCGCGTCGTCGCCGTGGGCGTGGCAGGCCATCTGCCACCCCTTGGCGAAGTAAGCGGAACTGATGTCGTGGATCTGTTCGCCGGTGTAGTTGGCGTGCCCGTGCGTGCAGGCGATCCCGAGTGCGCGGGTTGCCTCGGTATCGAGGTACGGGAAACTGGTGGCGATGTTGCCGACCCACGGCGAACCGTCGGACCAGACCTTGATCCCGATCTGGCGCACCAGGTCGTTTCCGTCGCCCGGCGATGCCTCGGTAGTGCGTGCTTCGTTGGACATTTCGTAGAGCCGCAAGCGGGTGGTGAGCAGTCCGGCGTCGGCTATCGCGGCCAGGGCGGGCCGCATCTTGGGGTCGAACGACAATTCGGCGATGGTGGTGATTCCGGCGGCGTTCAGCCGGGCGCATTCGGCCGCCACCAATGCGGGGAAGTCGTCGCCGATGGTGACTGCGTGGCCTGCGACTGCAAACACGGCAGGCATTTCGTACGCGGATCCGTCGAGTGCGCCCGTCGGGTCGTGGCCGTACGATCCGCCGATCGGATCGGGGGTATCGCGGGTGATGCCGGCCTGCACTGCTGCCGCCGTGTTGAAATACGCGACGTGGCCCGAGTTGTGCATGATCACGAGCGGGTACTCCGGTGCGACGGAGTCCAGCCATGCGATGGTCGGGTCGGGTAGGCCCTTCTGCAGCAACGGGTCCCAGCCATTCAGAGAAGCGCCTGCAGCACCCCGCGAACGAACTGTGTCGACGACGGCCGCAACCACGGCATCTGCCTCGGCGATCGTGACGGGCCGGATGTCGACGACGTCAGGCCCGAGCACGATCGCTTCTTCCAAAGGGTGACCGTGCGGCTCGATGAACCCCGGCAGAACAGCGGCGCCTCCGACGTCAACAACGCGGGTATCCGGCCCCACCAGTTTCTCGACGTCCGTGCGCGCGCCGACGGCCGTGATCCGGCCGCCCGTCACGGCGAGCGCCTGGGCGCGTGGTGCTTCCTCGTGCATGGTCACGATGTCGCCGTACAGAACCAGATCAGCAGCCATGGTCAGTCCTTATCGGTTGTCCGCGTACGCCTGTAGGTGTGCCACCTGCTCGGGATCGAGTGAGGGACGTACCTTCTCACGGGCGGTTGCCACGTCCGCGGCCGTCACGTCGGCCGCGTCCATGCTCCGACGCATGGCGGCGAGTGCAGCCTCACGCAGGAGAGCCGAGCAGTCTGCTGCCGAGTATCCCTCGAGATCGACGGCCAGAATGTCCAAATCGACATCTTCGGCGAGCGGTACCGACTTTCCGGAAGCACGCAGAATCGCTTTGCGAGCCTCCGCATCCGGCGGCGGTACGAATACGAGTCGTTCGAGTCTGCCGGGGCGCAGGAGAGCCGGGTCGATCAGATCCGGTCGGTTGGTGGCACCCAACACCACGACGTCGCGTAGCGGCTCGACGCCGTCGAGTTCGGTCAGCAACGCGGCCACGACGCGATCCGACACCCCGGAATCGGAACTTTGACCACGACGCGGGGCAAGGGCGTCGATCTCGTCGAGGAAGATCAACGAGGGCGCCGAATCGCGTGCGCGCTGGAACAACTCTCTTACGGCCTTTTCGGAGGCGCCGACCCACTTGTCCATCAGCTCCGCACCTTTGACGGCATGAACGCTGAGGTGACCTGAGCTGGCAAGGGCGCGAACGAGATACGTCTTACCGCAGCCGGGAGGGCCGTAGAGGAGCACACCTCGGGGCGGGTCGACACCGAGACGCGCGAAGGAGTCTGGGTGCTGCAGCGGCCACAGAACTGCTTCGGTGAGCGCCTGTTTGGTTTCGACCATGTCGCCGACGTCGTCGAGTGTGACGCTGCCGATCGAGAGTTCTTCGGTACTCGAACGGGACAGTGGCCGAATCACTTCGAGGGCACCGACAAGATCTTCCTGCGTGATCTCCGGAGAATCACCGGATTTGGACGCCCGCGTCGCCGCTCGCAAAGCAGCTTCGCGGCAGAGCGCCGCGAGGTCGGCGACCACGAATCCGGGTGCGCGCGAGGCGATGGCGTCGAGTTCGAGGGTTCCGGTGGGCACTCGGCGGAGCAGGAGTTCGAGCAACGCCTTGCGGGTTGCGCCGTCCGGCAGGGTAAGTGCGAGTTCTCGATCGCAGAGATCCTGGCCGCGAAGGCGCGCCTCGACGGTCTCCGGATGGGCGGAGGTCGCGACGAATGCCACGCCCGGGGTTGCGACGGCGCTGCGCAGTTGTTCGAGGATCAGTGCGGATACCGGTTCCGCGGTGGCCGGAAGCAGAGCGTCGATGTCACTGATCAGCAGTACACCACCGCCGCGCACGGCAGCAACGGCGTCGACGATTCGCTGCAGGCGGGTATTCGCCTCGGTGGCACCGACTCCCGGGCCGTCGAGTTCGACAAGTTTGCGCGAGGACAGGACCGAGCGGGCCAACGTGGCTTTGCCCACGCCGGCGGGGCCCGTGATGAGGACGCCGAGGTGCGGGGAGGCGCCGAGCGTACGGAGCAGTTCTGGTTCGTCGAGTGCCAGGCCGAGCCACTCGGTCAGCTTGGCTGCCTGCGCTTGCGCGCCGACGAGGTGATCCAGCGGAACCGACGGTGCAGGCTCGATCGCGACGGCGGCCGGACTGGAAACAAGCGCACTCGGTGTCAGTGTGCCCGCCGAGCCGGAATCCCAGTTGACTGCCGAATTCGGCTGGACGCTGACCGGACCACCGGCAGGTTCGACGGCCGTGACGGTGAGCAGTTCGGATGTCCACGCGACGCCGAAGGTACGGGAAAGCGCTTGGGTGGCTTCGGAAGTGCTCGTACCCGGACCGAGATCGCGGGGGAGGAGCGAGACCGTGTCGCCGACGCTGACGACCTTGCCCAGAAGGGCTTGTCGCAGAACCGTCGAGCTGATCGAATTTGTCGCCATGGACGAGCCGGTGACGGAGACGGATCGCGCTCCGTACACCGTCACCGGACCGACCACGACGGAAGAGTTCTCGGTCAAGCCGACGTTCGACATGGTGACGTCGTCGAGAAGGATCGTGCCTGCCGGGGTTCCGGTGGGCGCACGGCCCGCGACGGTCGCGGTGCCGCGGGCTCCCATGAGTGCGATGGCATCCCATTCGCGGATGCCTAACGCCGCCAACGCTTCGGGGTGCAAGCGCACGACCCCGCGGCGTAGGTCGGCGGCAGAGGTGTTGAGTCGAACGGTGAGGGCGAGTTCCGGCGAAGTCACCTCTCGAGAGTACGTCGTGGACTAGCGGGGTCGCCGCAATCCGAGACGAGCGGCCGAGCGGCGGCCACCGACGTTGGGTTGGCGTCGGATCGCGCGGCGTTCGGAAGGCTTGATGTCCCAGGTTTCGGGACGTGCTGCCACCCACCGCTTCGAGTGCACGGCAAACGGGATGTGCACCAGGTAGATCGCGATGAGAACGATCAGCAGGATGTACGGGTAGGTGATGAGTGCGGCTGCAGCCAACGTCACCAGGACGAGCAGGCCGGCCGCCATGTGCGGCGGCACGGATACCGACTTCATCGCCAGCGTCGGGATGCGGCTGACGATCAGTGCAGCCGAGAAGAGCGTCCACACGATGACGACGAAGTGCGAAGACCACCAGCCGTCACCCCACTGAGCCGTCGCGGCCAGGGGAGTGAGGGCGATGAGTGCGCCGGCCGGAGCCGGAACGCCGACGAAGTACTCACGTGCGTACGCGGGGACGTCGTCGTCGTCGAGCAGAGTGTTGAAACGTGCGAGTCGCAACACGATGCTGACCGCGTAGATCAACGCGATGATCCAGCCGATGCTGGTGCCGTCCAGCAAGGTCACGTACAGGACCAGGGCCGGGGCGACGCCGAAGGAGATGGAGTCGGCCAGTGAGTCGAGTTCGGCGCCGATCTTGCTGGTGGCGTCGAGCAGTCGCGCGATGCGGCCGTCGAGTGAATCGAGGACGGCAGCGGCGCCGATCATCGCGAGCGAGGTACCGGGTTGTCCGTCGAGAGCGAATTTGACGGCGGACAGCCCGGCGCACAGCGCCAGGATGGTGATGACGGACGGCAGCAACCGCACCGCCTGGGTGCGTTTGGGCATCTTCGCGCCGGGTTGGGCTGCTCCCGGCTTCTTCACGGCTGACTTCATCTTCGGCGTCTTCACGGCAGTTGCGCGATAACTGTTTCAGCACCGATCGTGCGTTGTCCCGGCTCGACCAGGAGTGTGGTTCCGGCGGGGAAGTACGTGTCGACGCGTGAGCCGAAACGGATCAGTCCGTACGTGTCGCCGATCGGCAGGACGTCACCGACACCGGCGTAGCAGACGATGCGGCGCGCGAGCAGTCCCGCGATCTGGACAACCGCAACGTCGTGACCATCGGCGGTTTCGATCAGCATGCTGTTGCGCTCGTTGACCTCGCTGGCGTCGGCGAGATCTGCGGAGAGGAACTTGCCTGCCTGGTGAACGACCTCTTTGACCGTTCCACCGACAGGGCTGCGCTGGACATGCACGTCGAGAACCGAGAGGAAGATGCTGACGCGCGGGCGCGGCTCGCTTCCGAGATTGAGCTCGGCGGGCGGAACGGCGTTGTCGACCAGCGCCACCTCGCCGTCGGCGGGTGCGACGACGACGCCGATGCGGTTGGGCGGCACCCGGTGCGGGTGACGGAAGAACGTGGCGCATGCGGCGGCGGTGGTCAGACCGGCTCGGCGCACCCACTTACGGTTGCGGCCCAGAGCTGCAACTCCCAGCGGGGCCAGCACGAACGGCAGGCCGGCGGGATGAAGTGGCGGAATCGCATGGCGAACCAGATCGACGATATGTCCGATCCCGGTGGGTTGCGGGGTTCCGGGGGGTGTGGGTCGGCGTGCCACAGGCTCCTCTAACTACTCGGTAGGTCTTCTGCTGGTCGCACTGACAGTACGGGGTGGTAGAGCATCCATAGATTACGTGAACGCCTTCTCTCCTACAGGCTGTAGTGGCATCAAGTACGAGTAGTACCCGACACAGTCGCCGGTGCGTATCGCCAGCGGGAGCGTCGCACCGCTTACTCGGATCACCAGTTGCCGCCCCGGTTGGGCTGCGGCGGCGTCGCGCAGTCGCTGCCGGTCGACCAGTACGCGGAACCTCTCACGGGGATCCATTCCACCCGGATCCACCCGGGCACCACCGTCTTCGCCGATGCTGACGACGGCTCCGTGTCCGGGGCCGTTGAGCAGGGCGGCAAGTTGGTCGCCGCTCAGTTCGACAGCGTTGTGGTGCTCGCGCAGGATTCGGTGATCGGGGAACTCGCCGTCCTCGATCAGCGGGCTGGACACCGCGCCACCCGGATACGACGCAGTCACCGTGCGCGCGGAGAAAGTCAGCGTCACGACGCCGGCGACATCGCGTAACAATCGCGCGAAGGCCACGGGAACGACGGCGGACACTGCCAGAGCGGAGTGAACTTTCACCTCGGCGACCGCGAGCCGGAACTGATCAGTGGTGACAAACGCAGCGACGCCGTCGTGAATGTCGAGGTGGACGCCGCGAAGTATCGGGAACTCCGATTCCTCGTTCACGGCGAACATCACGGCGTCGAGTGCGCGTCGTAGATCCCAGGAGTCGATCTCCACGCCGCCGGAGGCAGGTAGCGAGTCGATCAGGCGGTGGATTCTCTCGAGTTCGGCGCGGGCGTCGGCGAGGCCGTCCTCGAGATTGCGCAGATGGGCGTTCAGGCACGAATGAGGTTCCGGTCCGGTCAGGACGGCCATCATGTCGCGGATCGGAACACCGACGCGTCGCATACCGGCGATCACGCGGGCGTTGCGGAGCTGGTCGTCGGTGTACCAGCGGTAACCGGTGTGCGGATCGACGGAATGCGGGACGAGCACGCCTTCCTTGTCGTAGAACCGCAGCGCGCTGATCGGGAGCGCCGACGCCCGGGACACCTCACCGATCGTCAGGAGGGCGGAACTAGTGGTCACGGATCAATTCTGCCCGCAGTCGCTCGATACCGCCCCTGATCATCCGGCCGTAGCCGTCGTCGGCGAGGGCGCCGACCGACGCCTCGGCCTTCGTCAGATGCTCGACGGCCTCGGCGTCGCGTCCGAGTTTGCGGTAGTCGGCAGCCAGGTTGAGGTGCAGGGACGGATAGAAACCGGCAACCTGCAGTGACGCATGGTGTTCCTGAGCTCGCGCCTCGGTCAACGAATCGGCAGCGTCGAGGGCGCGCAGGTCCCAGCAGAGCTCCAGAGCGGGATCGTCTTGAACGTCGGCCATGTAGTGCGCGAGGGAGACGATGTGGAGCGCGTCTGGGGCGGCGCTGATCTCTTCCCACACCTTCTCGAACGCAGAGCGAGCCCCGGCTCGATCGCCGGAGCTCGCCAATTCTTGTGCCTGCGCTATCTGTGTCATCACGGGATCCATGGAACGGATCCTGATGCCTCGACCTGGTCGAGGGTCAAGCGGAGGTGCGTGCAGCCGCCTCGGCTTCGCTCTTCACACGCTTCAAGGTGGCGTTCATGCCTTCGACGAGTTCGACCTCGAAGTCGGCGTTTCCGCCCAGGACGGTCTTGACGAGGAACTGCGAGACCTTCGACGTTCCGGTGGGAGCCTCGCGACGCTCGGTCACCTTGGTGCCCGTAGCGGTCGGCTCGAGTTCGTAGGACCAGATCGTGCGGTTCTCCGCGATGCGGAACGCCACCGACTTGTTGGGCTCAAAGCGAACGACCTTCGACGACGTCGGCCAGACCAGCAGGCCCTTGCGGTTGACGTTGATCGTCTTGGCACCCTCACGCACGGTCCCGCCGATTACCTTCATCACCTTGCACTGGGGGCTCCATTCGCCCATGCGCTGCAGGTCGGCGACGATTGCCCACACGTCCTGCGGTGATGCGTCGATGTCGATGCTTGCTTCGAGCGTGTTGGACACAGTCTCTCCAGTCGAGTTGATGCTACGTAAAGTTACAAACACTTTTGTCGATCGTAAGCGATCCGTCAATGGACCATGTGTGTCAGGTCACTGTACGGCCGTCCAACAGGGTCGTGCGGGAACACGCGCGGTGGTAGCGGAGAATGGTTCGCGCACGTATGACGATCCATCCGACTGGAGTACCGAGAAGTGAACAGCGACGCCGCGACGCAGGATGGCCTCAAGCGAGGGCTGACAGCGCGCCACATCCGCTTCATCGCCCTCGGATCAGCCATCGGGACCGGACTGTTCTACGGCAGCGCCGAGGCCATCAAACGAGCCGGCCCGTCGGTGCTCCTGGCTTACCTGATCGGCGGCATCGCGGTCTACCTGGTGTTGCGAGCGCTCGGCGAGATGGCGGTCCGCAACCCGGTCTCGGGTTCGTTCAGCGAGTACGCGAACAAGCACCTCGGACCACTCGCCGGTTTCATGACCGGGTGGACGTACACGTTCGAGATGGTGATCGTGTGCCTCGCCGACGTCACCGCCTTCGGTCTTTACATGCAGTTCTGGTTCCCGGACGTACCGAGATGGATCTGGGTTCTGGCTGTCGTCTTCTTCATCGGCGCGATAAACCTGTTGAGCGTCAAGGTTTTCGGTGAACTGGAATTCTGGTTCACGCTCGTGAAGATCACTGCCATCATTGCGATGATCGCCGGTGGCATCGCGATCATTGTGTTCGGATTCGGCGTTCACGACACCGATGCCGGAATCAGCCACCTCTGGTCGGACGGCGGGTTCTTCGCGACGGGCTTCGGCGGATTCGTCGCGTGCTTCGCGATCGTCATGTTTGCGTTCGGTGGCACCGAGATCATCGGTATCACCGCGGGCGAAGCCGAGGATCCGGCGCAGACCATCAGGAAAGCCGTCAACACGGTCCCGGTGCGCATCATTCTCTTCTACATCTGCACCCTCGCCGTCATCATGGCGATCATTCCGTGGCAGACCATCAACTCCGACAACAGCCCGTTCGTCCAGATCTTCGAGAACCTCGGATTGGGTACGGCCGCATCGATCCTCAACATTGTCGTCATCACCGCGGCCCTGTCCGCCATCAACAGCGACGTTTTCGGTGCGGGTCGCATGATGTTCGGAATGTCGCATGCCGGCCAGGCCCCGCAGGTGATGAAGAGAGTCTCCGCAAACGGTGTTCCGTGGATGACCGTTGTCATCATGACCGGTGCCCTGCTGGTGGGAGTACTGCTCAACTACCTGATCCCGGACCAGGTGTTCCTCGTCATCGCCTCGCTGGCGACCTTCGCCACCATTTTCGTCTGGATCATGATCCTGCTCTCGCAGTTCCGTTCCCGCGCTCAGATGAGTGCAGACGAAACAGCGGCACTGAAATTTCCAGTGCCGCTGTGGCCGTACGGTCAGATCTTCGCGATCGTGTTCCTGGCTTTTGTCATCGTGTTGCTCGGCGTCATCGCCGATACCCGAGTTGCGCTGCTCGTCGGTGGCGGATGGCTGGTTCTGCTGACGGGCGCGTACTACAAGTGGGTGAAACCGGCTGTCAGCGCAGCGGATCGAAGTGACGCATGACGGTCGGCGTCTGAGCACCGGTCATCGAGTCGGCCACCATCTTTCCGGTCAACGGACCCAGGGCGATTCCCCACATCCCGTGACCACCGGCGACGTGCACGCGCGGCGAGCGCGTGGCTCCGATCAACGGCAAGCCGTCGGTAGTGCACGGTCGTGAGCCCACCCATTCCTCTTCCCGCGCAGTCCAGTCGATGCCGCTGAGCATCGGCTTGGCCGCATCGACGATCGCCTGCACGCGGCGCGGATCCAACGGCGCGTCGGGGCTGCGGAATTCCATCATTCCGGCCACTCGGAAGCGATCGTGCAACGGCGTGCACGCAACGCGCTGGGTGGGGAAATACACAGGATTCTTGGGGAGGTGCTCGGGCTTGACGCTGAAGCTGTAGCCGCGTCCGGCCTGCACCAGTTTGCGCACGCCGAACGGTGCGGCGAGCTTGTTCAAGCGGGCACCGCTCGAGATGACCACGGCGTCACCGTCGCGTGAATCACCGTGTGCACTGCGAACACTGACTCCGCCGACCCGATCGTCGATCTGCGTGACGTCGAAACCGCTGACGATTTCTCCGCCGCGTTCACGAACCGCGTCCGCCAACGAGTTCACGAACAACGGGGGATCGATGAAACGCTGATTGCGCAGGCGCAAACCGGCTTTCACACCCTGACCGAGTGAAGGCTCGAGCGAGTGAATCGCGTCGTAGTCGAGGAGGTCGAAGTCGACCTCGCCGCCCGCGGCCTCGACGTGATGGAACTCGTCCACCAAAGTCTGTCGGTCCTTCTCGGACGCAAACGCGGCGAGGAAAGGATCGGCAAGGCGGGTCAGCTCTTTGACGCCACCGTCGGCGAGTTCGTCGTACGCGCCCAAGGCTGTTCGGTTGACCTCGGTGTAGACCGACATCGCTTCCTGCCACTTCGACGGCGTGCAGTGGCGCGCGAACCCGACCAGGAACCGAATCAGCTTCAGATCGGTGGTCAGTGGCACGTACACCGGGGATGACGGGCTGAGCATCGCGCGCAAGCCGTATTGGAGCACTGCGGGTTCGGGCAGCGGAAGCGTCAATGCGGGGGCAAGCCAACCGGCGTTGCCCCAGCTCGCGTCGGCTGCGACGCCGTCGCGATCGACGACGGTGACCTCGACTCCACGTTCCTGCAAGAACCAGGCCGTCGACAATCCGACAACACCCGCACCGACCACGACCACACGATCGGGGCTCTGACGAGTTCCCATGACGCACTCCTTCTACAGACTCTGCTCGAACCGAGACGCCGGTCACATCCGGGTCTTCTCTCAAGCATGAATCGCGGGGCCGGCAAAAGGACTGGCCGTTCGGCCATCGTCGGAGCTACCTCGTTGTGGATTCGCACAACGCGGCGTCGCGCCTGCTCAGCGAGCGAGTTTGAACTGCAGCATCAGAATCAAGCGGGTGTCGGCGTCGGTCAGGTCGACGCCGCACATCTCCTTGCCTCGACGCAAGCGGTTGCGGAGCGTGTTGGGGTGAACATGGAGTGCGGCAGAAGAATTCGCCACGTCACCGCCGTGCTCGAGAAAGGCCTTTGCCGTCGCGACCAGATCGCTGCCGTGCTGAGAGTCGTGACGTTCGAGGCTCCCGAGTGGTGTGGCGTCACCGAGACCGTCGATGATGTCGGCGACGTGCAGGGCGAGTACGGAGGCCAACGTGTCCCTCATTCCCGAGACGGTTCCGCCGGACCGGCCATGCCGAAGCGCTCCGAGAACATGGTCGGCGTCCGAGCGTGAAAGATGTGATTCGCTCGCAGACTTCACGGTCCGGCCGACGGCCACTGCCAGGAATTCGCGGCCACGGGCGCGGGTGAGGAAGTCGGCGGACAATCGGCGAGCGTTGGTCTCGTCGGCCGCGATGACAAGGTAGATGGTCTCGGACAGTTGAGCGGCAACGGCGTCGACGGCCAGAGTGTCGAGGTACAGGCTCAAGGACGCGACCAACCCCGCCGGCAGTGGTCCCGCGATTGTTCCGACGGCGACGACGGTGAGCGGGCCTGCCAACCGCAAGTCGTCTGCGGCGCGGAAAGCCGGTTCGCCACCGCCGATCAGAGCTTGGACGCGCTGGGACTGGCGACGGCGTGTGCTGTCGACACGGTCACGCTCCGAGGCGATTCTCTCGGCCACGACGGATACCGCGGAACGAAGTATCGATTCCTGTGTGGGCGTCGGTGTTCCGGCGAGTGCAACCCAGATCGAGCCGACGGGGTGATCGTTCTCGCGAACTGCGATGACCAGTCGCGGCGTGATCGCAGGGTCTTCGAGGTCGACGTAGATGGGATCGCTCTCTCGGTGGAGGCGATCGAATACTCCTGCATCGGAGAGTAATTGGCGGAATCGGCTGGGTACCTGCCGGCCGAGGATCGTGCCGATGCGAGCTTCGTCCACGGCCTGCTCGCCGCCGGAGTACGCGAGGACGGTCGAGTTCTCGTCCTCGATCGTGACGGGAGCGCCGAGTAATTCGGCCAGAGAACCGGCAACGGAGAAGAGGTCGTCGTCGCGCAGGTCCATGGGTGGGAGCCTACTGAGCGATCGACGGATTTCGGGTTACGACGCCTCGGCAGGACCTCGATGGCGAATATAGGCTGGTGCAATGGCCGACATCGAAGGTGTTCTGTTCGATATCGACGGAGTCCTGCTCACGTCCTGGCAGCCGATCGAGGGAGCAGGGGAAGCAGTACGCGAAGTTCGGCGGCGGGGATTGGCCTGTGGGTTTCTGACCAACACCACCTCGCGCAGTTCGACGCTCATCGCGCAGGGGTTGTGCGACGCCGGTATCGAGGTCGAGGCGAGCCAGATAGTTACTGCCGCCAGGCTCACGGGGGAGTACGTGCGGGCGACGTATCCGGACGCGCGGGCGTGGGTCCTCAATCACGGTGACGTGTCTGCCGATCTCGAGGGAATCGAATTCGACGACGCGGATCCCGAGGTCGTGATTCTCGGCGGCGCCGGCCCGGAGTTCACCCACGAGGCGCTGAGTCGAGTGCTCGAACTTCTGCTCGCCGGTGTGCCCGTCGTCGCGATGCACCGCGGGATGATGTGGGAGACCGTAGACGGCCTTCGGATCGACACGGGAACGTACTTGCCGGGCTTCGAGGAAGTGGCAGGTGTAAATATCGCCGCAGTGGGTAAACCGTCTCTCACGGGGTTCCTGACAGCCACGGAGCTGATGCATGTCGAACCGGAGGCGACGGTGATGGTCGGCGACGATCTGATCGGGGACGTCCTCTCCTCACAACGAGTCGGCTTGACCGGAGTTCTGGTGCGCACAGGCAAGTTTCGGCAAACAGTGCTCGACCTCTCGGTTCAGAAGCCCGACCACGTCATCGATTCGGTCGCCGATCTTCCGGCCCTTCTCGGGGTCGTCCTCGAGGCTTGACCAGCCGGGGGTGACGGACTTCACTCGAGCGGGTACTCTCGCGCCCGAATCCAATGAACCTGTTCCACGAAGGAGTTTTCTATGCCCTTGATCTCGTCAGTCTGGTTCCGTCGCTCATCCTCTCGAGTCAGCGGAATTTCCAGTAGTCGGTTGGGGGGCCGCCTGGCGAGAACAGGGGCTGTGATGACTGTAGGTATGGGGCTCGCCGCCGGGCTGGCGCTGACCGGTGCGGGAGCTGCTTCGGCAGCCCCAGTCACGTGTGTCTCGCCGCCGTCGGCCAATGACATCCAGGTCTCCGAGACCGCGAGCTGCGGCGCGCAGTCCGTCGGAGCCGGCCGTTCGCAGGCCGGTGCTGCCGAGAGCGGTACCGCTGTGAGCGTCGCCGCCGACAACGGCTACTCCAATTCATATGCAAACGGCTTCGGAACCGCGCTGGGGGCTTCTCGCGGTAACGGTCAGGCGCAGGCATTTGCGCTCGGCGGCGGTATCGCGCGGGCCGGGGCGGCTGACGGAAACGTCACCTTCGCTATCGCCGGTTACGGAGCGGGCGCTACGGCCGATGCCAACGGCGTCGACTGCGTCGGAGTGCTCTCGTTTGCGGTCAATTTGAGTAACGGACAGTTCTGCATCGCGGGCTGAGGCTCAACCTTGCACTCGGCACGCTCGAGTGCTAAAAATGCAGTTGGCACTCGCGAACCGTGAGTGCCAGGTCGAGGCAGTGAGACCGGGAACCATAGACACCCCCGGTCGTCCGTCGCGGGCACTGACTAGACCACAGGCGTAGATGGGTGACCAGGCAAATCGGTCGCCCGTGTAATGAGGTGACTGGTCAAACGGTCGCCTTGTGCCGATGAGGTGACCCGACGAGCGGTCACCTTGTGTGTCACCCCCTATCCGGAGGATCACTTCGCAATGGCAAAGATCATCGCGTTCGACGAAGAGGCACGTCGTGGCCTCGAGCGAGGCCTCAACGCCCTCGCCGACGCTGTCAAGGTGACGTTGGGCCCCAAGGGTCGCAACGTCGTTCTCGAAAAGAAGTGGGGCGCCCCCACGATCACCAACGATGGTGTTTCCATCGCCAAGGAGATCGAACTCGACGACCCGTACGAGAAGATCGGCGCCGAGCTCGTCAAGGAGGTCGCCAAGAAGACTGACGACGTCGCTGGCGACGGCACCACCACCGCTACCGTTCTCGCACAGGCTCTGGTCCGTGAAGGCCTGCGCAACGTCGCAGCCGGCGCGAACCCGCTCGGCCTCAAGCGCGGCATCGAGAAGGCTGTCGAGGCTGTCACAGCTCGCCTGCTCGAGACCGCCAAGGAGATCGACACCAAGGAGCAGATCGCTGCTACCGCGGGTATTTCCGCCGGCGACCCGTCCATCGGTGAGCTCATCGCCGAGGCTATGGACAAGGTCGGCAAGGAAGGCGTCATCACGGTCGAGGAGTCCAACACCTTCGGCCTGCAGCTCGAGCTCACCGAGGGCATGCGCTTCGACAAGGGCTACATCTCGGCGTACTTCGCCACCGATGCAGAGCGTCAGGAAGCCGTCCTCGAAGACGCGTACATCCTGCTCGTCAGCTCCAAGATCTCCACGGTCAAGGACCTGCTGCCCCTGCTGGAGAAGGTCATCCAGTCCGGCAAGCCGCTCCTGATCATCGCCGAGGACGTCGAGGGCGAAGCTCTCTCCACCCTCGTGGTCAACAAGATCCGTGGCACCTTCAAGTCTGTTGCCGTCAAGGCTCCCGGCTTCGGTGACCGTCGTAAGGCTCAGCTCGCCGACATCGCCATCCTCACCGGTGGCGAGGTCATCAGCGAAGAGGTCGGACTCTCCTTGGAGACCGCAGGCCTCGAGCTCCTCGGCCAGGCACGCAAGGTCGTCATCACCAAGGACGAGACCACCATCGTCGAGGGTGCCGGCGACGCCGACGCAATCGCCGGTCGTGTCAGCCAGATCCGCGCCGAGATCGAGAACAGCGACTCGGATTACGACCGTGAGAAGCTGCAGGAACGTCTGGCCAAGCTGGCCGGCGGCGTTGCAGTCATCAAGGCCGGCGCTGCTACCGAGGTCGAGCTCAAGGAGCGCAAGCACCGCATCGAAGATGCAGTGCGTAACGCAAAGGCAGCCGTCGAAGAGGGCATCGTCGCCGGCGGTGGCGTTGCACTTCTCCAGGCAGCTCCCGCACTGGACGACCTCAAGCTCGAAGGTGACGAGGCAACCGGCGCGAACATCGTTCGCGTTGCACTGTCCGCTCCGCTCAAGCAGATCGCATTCAACGCAGGCCTCGAGCCCGGCGTTGTTGCGGACAAGGTCTCCAACCTGCCCGCAGGTCACGGCCTCAACGCTGCGACCAACGAGTACGGCGACCTGCTCGCTGCAGGCATCAACGACCCGGTCAAGGTCACCCGCTCGGCACTGCAGAACGCAGCGTCCATCGCGGCTCTGTTCCTGACGACCGAAGCCGTTGTCGCTGACAAGCCCGAGAAGGCCGGAGCGCCTGCAGGCGATCCGACCGGCGGCATGGGCGGCATGGACTTCTGAGTCCATCTCCACCTAGCTCCTAGAGCCCGGCCCACCATTCGGTGGGCCGGGCTTTTGCTTGTCTGGAGACGGCATCCTAACGGCGGTCAGTCGCATCGGTTCACGACCGTTGGACAAGTTCTTTAGTGCTAAAACTTTAGTGCCAAAATATCCAACAAATGATTGAATTAAGTAAGGCTTTAGTGTGAAATTAACTAGTTCTTTTGGTGGAAAAATGCAACTAAAATAGAATATTCCCGACAATCTTCACAAAACTGATACATGTTGCAGTGATCTGGGTTACAGTATTGCGCATCGAGGAGGAAAGTTCCGGTCTGAAGCAATTGAAATGTATCGAAGCAGATGGCTTCATGTCTACGCCTTTTGGTGTATACAAGTACTATTCGCTATGGGTTGCAAATTTCAATTTCCCGAAATCGTGATTGAAATATTTGCGGGAACGATTCGTTGCTCAGCGCAAAATGGAATATTTATCTCTGGCGTCTTCGGCCGGATGGTGAAGCTTATCTAATATTGTTGTTAAATTATTCACGATACAGGTGAGTTTAATGAATGGATCCACTGCGTGTTGATTAAAGGCTCGGAGTGGGTGACTGCATCTGTTGCCATATCTGACTCGGCTATGAGTCGATGACTTCCACCCGGGATATCCGCGGGTAGGGGGAACTGACGACACGGAACGCTGCGAGCGTAACCGCGTCGGACAGGCAGTTCGATCAAACCGCCTTACGAGGAAATAGGAGTGAAGAACATGACTGTATCACTGGCGCGACGTACTACGATTGGTCTCGCAGCTGTAGCTGCATCAGCAGGTTTGGTGTTCGCGGCCGTTGCTCCGGCGTCGGCAACAGCGGGGCCCACGACAACAAGCTTTAAGAACGCGTGTTGGGCCGGTTCACCTGGAAATGTTGCGCAGTTGGAAAACCTTTCTGTCACCGTTGACCACACGGTCGTTGCGCCGGCCGGTCAGCCGAATACCTACACAATCCAATTCGGGGACCAGACTACGCCGAGCTCGTTCCCAGGTTATACTTTCAAGGGATTGAGTGATATTCAGTACAAGCTCTCGTACAATACCGCGACGTTGACAAGTGCGACCAAGACGAGTTCGGGTACGAATATCAGTTCGGGTAGTCCTACTGTTTCGGCTTCAGGCGGAATTATTACTCTTGGGAAGTTTGGAGTCGGCCCGAGCACGACATTCAAGGCACCTCAGATCACCGTTGTGACGACGTCTCCGGTGTTCGATGTAAAACTCTCTACTTCGGGAACTGCAGCCGAGTTCGGTAACTTTGCGAATAACTACTTCAGCTTCAAGGCGAACGGAGTAGCCGTTGTGATTCCAGTCAGTGCATCTACCTCTTGTGTTCCGTCTGACGACATCACGGGGGCGGTTGGAAGTTACCCGGCACTCAATGCGGGCGCCGGCACGCTTCACTAACATTGGATGCTCTGCCTCCGTCGTGAATTCGTCTAATTGGTCGCGGCGGTGATATGCGGCGAGAACGTGGCCGTCCGTGCAAATTGGCACAGGCGGTCACGTCTCTCGGTCAGCTGTGGTGCGCGGCTGTGGACTTGGTTTCCTCCACAGGCATTCCTGTGCTCAGATCATTTGGTGATCCAGCAACGTGGATTCAATCTTATTGGCAGTCATAGCCGTTCGGATTCGGATGGTTGAGAGCTAGCACTTTTGTCGGTGCGTCGGAGTTGAAACGTCCTCTAGTACTAGTACTTTCGCGGGATGTTTCACCTTCGGATTGCGTAGTCGAACGGTATTGGTAGACAGATCGATTGCACTCGTCGGCAGATACGTTGCAGTGTGTAGTGCCGCGTTGCCGAAGCTATTGAGTGCGGTGTGTTGATGGATTTCAGTAGAAATTGTGGCCGGCTCGGGCCCGCGACCTGCAAAAATGGAACAGGTTTCAGAAAGCTTCAAAATGTTTAGCCGAAAGTTCCCCAAATCGGGCTCTTCTGCACTACCTTGATGTCACCCCACAGCCGCGAAAGGGCGCGTACGCCCCGAAGAATATCGGTTACCTGGTTTGCAAAATCTTTCTCTCTGCTGCTCGGACCAGTTCTTTGTGGGCTACTGCAAGCGGTCCGATGTAAACGTCCTATGAGTAATCCAAGACCTACGAAAGGGTGGGAATCAGTATGATCGTCATGTTCCTCCAAGCGACTGCGCAATTGTTCACCGATCTGCTGGCCAACACATGGAGCGGGTCGATGCTGCCGGGCGTAGAGGCCGGCACAGGCTCGTTGGTATCCGCTATCGAACTCAGCTGATCGATAGTTTCAATTTCCGAGGATCTTTCTGACAGTGGGAGTGAATGATGGGTAGTTTGGGATCGGTCGCTGATGTGCTCGAAGGCGAAATGGGAGGGTTGATCAAGTCGGTCATTGCGGGCATCATTTTCGCGCCGATAATGTCGTCGATCGACCTGGGATGGCAGGTTCCCCCTCTGCCGTAATTCGGAATCGTCAAGACCCGCGTGTTTGGATAACGGCCACGCAGATCTGATGGACTCCGCTGTTTTCTTTTCAGAACCCGAACGAACGAATTCCAAGGAGTGTGGAAGTACAGTGGATACAGCAAGTTTGATCGACGCGGTCGGCAGCATCGACGCGAACTCGGTCCAGTTGCCTTTGGCGGCTCTCAAGGGAATCATCGAGGGAGTTTTCGCAGCTATCTCTTCTTTCATTGAACTGGGTGTCACAGGATCCGCTGCGTCAGCCGGATCGATCCAATCCGGCCTCGGCTCCATAGCCGGCACCTAATCCGAAGAGGAGAAAGAAATGTTGAACGGATCATTGACGTACCTGTCCGATCTCGTCAGTTTCGGGTCGGTTGATCTCGTGGGCACGATCGGGAAATACCTGAACGCGCTTTCGTCCTTCCCAGTGTGATGAAAGGAAATGCACAATGCTTGAAAGATACCTGACTTCGATCGTGCAATGGGTTATCGACACAGCGGGCCTCACCTCCGCCGGAAGCAAGATGCTTCAGAATCCGAAGTAGGAAATTCTTGGTGGAGTCTGAATTGGAATACGCCACCGAGTCCGAATGATCCCCGAGGCTGACTTACGCCTCGGGGATCACTCGGTTTCGAGTTCCGGTCACGATTACCGATGCAGTGAGACGAGGTAGTGTCGATGCGATTGCCCAGCAAATTTGCGGTGCAGTTGGCGCGGTTGAGCCCGCGTGATGCCGATTTCATCTACAACGAGGCGGACGGCCATCTGGGGCATTTGATAGGGGTGTATTTCTTCGATACTTCTCAGCGCCCTGAGTCGGAGTTCTCGCGCGAGCAAGCAGTCGAATGGGTGACCGCACGGCTCGGCCACCATCGCATGTTCACCCACAAGGTAGGTCGTATCCCGCTCGGACTCGATCATCCGTACTGGATGCCAGTCAATGACTTCGACATCCGTGACCACGTACACGTCACAGACCTCACGGAGCCTGGTTGGGCGTCACTCGAGAAGCCTTTGAGTGCTTTGATGACTTCCCGGATGGACTTGACCCGTCCGCCATGGGAGTTGCACTTCTTCAACGGAATCGAAGGTCTCGATGATCTGGACGGGAGGCTGACCGCCGTAGTGCTCAAGTCCCACCACAGCGCAGCGGATGGGATAGCAATCCGGATGTTGGGGGAATCCATCTTCTCGGGCGAAGAGCGAGCCGCCCGACACGTTCCAGTACCTCGACTATTGAAGGTGCGTGTACTCCTCGAATCGTTGGCGAGCATTCCCAGCCAGATGTTCAGATTCGCCCGGAGCGTTCCTGGGAATCGCGCTGCTCAACGCGCTGCGAACGCGGCCCAATCGGCCGGTGAATGGGTCGAGAGCCTCAACGAACGTCCGGCTACCAGGTTCAACGGCAAAGTCAGCGGATCGGGAACGCTGCAGCAATTGACCCTTCCCGGTGCCGTAATCGGTGCGGTCAAACACGCGGTTCCAGGTGCCACTGTCAACGATGTTCTCCTGGCGATCGTCGGTGGTGCGCTGTCGCGGTATCTGACAGAAAATGGTGAGCCGCCAGGGGGATCCTTGGTGGCAATGGTGCCTCGCTCGATGCGCAAGGTCGAGGAGTGGCAGTCTGCCAATCAACTGGTGACCTTGTCAGTCGATATGCACACGTCCGTTGCGGCGCCGCTGGAACGATTGGCACTCATCGCGGAATCCTCGCGTTCGGAGAAGATACGTACTTCCCACCCTGCCACTCGCCGTGTGGACGCCGCGATCGAAACGGCGCCGGCATTCCTGCTGAGATTCATTGCTTTTGCGCGAAGTAGGAATTCCCACGATGTCACTCGTCCCCGCTACCAGCACACAATGGTGAGCAATATTCCGCTCTCTGTTGAAGGGCTGACGTTGAACGGTGCACCGGGTGCCGCCGTGCTGGCAACCCAACCCCCGGTTGACGGCGACGGGCTACGGCATTTCATGGTCGCCGCAGCAGGTGGGGGACTGACCCTCAACGTCATCGCGGATACCGCGACCATGCCCGATCTCCACCATTACATCGAACTACTGCGAGCAAGTTTCGATGATTTAGCGGCGGCAGCCGCGATGCAGACTGCGGATTCACCTAACCAAGAGGTTGCCTCCTGATCGATCGGAATCGCAGGCACCTTCTCTGATTGCTGGATCCGGTGATACCCAACGATTCCGAGCAGAACCCAGAGGATCTGCATGTCAGCTCGCTACAATTCGGACATTCGTTCAGCGTCGGAATTGAGGGGCATGCATGATCTTTCGGAACTCGTTGCCAGCCGTGGTATCTCAGATGGGACCGCGAGACGCGGAGTTCGTCTACAACGAGTCCGGTGGACATCTGAGCCACATGGTCTGCGCCTACTTCTTCGACACGACGGGCCATCCGCTCGCAGAGATGACGCACGACGACGCGGTTCGGTGGATCACCGAAAGATTCGGGTACTGGCCACTGTTCACGAGTCGACTCCAGCGAGTTCCGCTGGATCTGGATTATCCCTATTGGGTCCCGGCCGATTTCGACGTCGATGATCATGTGCACGTCCATCGTGCCCCTGTTGCCGGGTGGGCCCCGGTTCGTGAATTGCTCGGGCGCTCGCTCGGGGAGCCGATGGACCTGTCCCGGCCGCCCTGGGAGTTGCACGTCATGACCGGCGTGCACGGGATCGACGAGCTACCGGGCAATCTGACGCTGATCATGCTCAAGACCCACCACGGGGCCGGTGACGGTCTGGCGATCCGCGATCTGACCAACCTTCTGTTCTCCGGTCCGCCGAAACCGGAGACGAAGCGTGCCGGTTCGGGGCTTTCGTCGCTGGATTTGATCGGGCGCACGGTCGTGGGTTTGCCCGGCCAGGCGATCCGTTTCGGCCGGGGTCTGTCCGTGACAAAGGTTGCGGCCGAGACGGTTCGGGAGGCGGAAGAGGCCGGAGAGCTACCTACGTACTCGGCCGACCGCCTACCGACCCGATTCAACGGCGTGCTGGGTGGAGACATCACGATCGATTTCCTGACGCTGGACGGCGCAGACATCAAAGCGATCCGAGCGGCCGTTCCGGACGTGACGGTCAACGACATCTTCCTGACCGTCGTCGCCGGTGCTCTCGACGCCTACCTGTCGGAGAAGGGCGAGAAGTCGGCCAGTGGGTTGGCGGCGATGGTTCCCCGATCGATGCGGCAGATAGCCGAATGGGAGTCGGCCAACCAACTGGCGCTGTTGACGGTCGATCTGCACACGGACGTCGAAGATCCGGTCGAGCGGCTGACACTGATCAGGGATTCGGCGCTGATGGCAAAGGGGCGGAGTTCGCACCCAGCCGTCCGTCGTTACGGCACACGCATCGAAACCTCGCCTGCGGCTCTGCTCAGACTCACCGGTCTCTCGCGTCGGCTCAACAAGCTGGACCCTTCGCACAAGGTCATTCAGAACACGACGATCAGCAATGTCCCGGTATCGGTCGACGGCAATGTTTTCGAAGGTGCGCCGGCGGTGGCAGTTCTCGGCGGGCAGGCGCCGGTCGACGGAGACATTCTGCGCCACTTCCTCATTGCCGCGCGTGGCGGTTCTCTGACGCTCAATGTCATCGTCTCGCGAGAGACGATGCCGGATATCGAGCACTATGTCGAATTGTTGCGGGTGGGGTTCACGACGCTTCTGCAGGCAGTTTCTGAACAAAATCGTGAGGTAGTCGAACGATAAAGAGCAACTTGCGTCGGAACTTGTGGTGAATCGACGATTTGTGTTCGGGAAATTTCTGTCGAATTCATCCTAATTAAGGTAATTGTCCGTAGTGGTGTCGAGTCGTTATCTCGCGGATTAATGTGACTGTCGACACGTCGAGTGTCTACCGCCGGACTGGTTCGATAATCGTCACCGACGGTAAAAAGAATCACCTACGCGAGGAGCTGAACATGGGTTCGTTGATGGATATTCTCGGTGGTCCGAATGGGGACGGTGCACCGATGCAGGCTTTGCTGACAATGCTGCTGGGATTGGACAATGTCGGTGCAAACCTCTTCGGTTCACTGGCTGACACCGCCGGTGGAATCTTCGGATCTCTCGACACCCTCAGCTTTACGCCGCCTGTCGTTCCCTGAGTTTTCTGATCGGCGTCATTTGCTCGTCCCAAGTGAACCACTGAACATCTAAAGGAGAACGTCATGCTTGAAGGATCTGTCATGGACGCTGCCGGCTCAGTCGGTGCGATCATCGGTCAGGGGTTGGGCAGCGTCAGTGGCCTGGCCGTCAAGGGTCTCGAGGCCCTCGCTGCGCTCAGCGGTGGGGAGTTGAAGGCCGCCAAGTAGATTGTCGATTTCGGGGCCTGCTCGTGTTGGCGCGTAGGCCCCGAAATACCTTTTGTCGGCCCGTAATTCTCGCCATGTCAATTGCCGAAATTCTCAACCTAACGGCATGAGCATCCAGGCGGCGAGATATACCAAAGCCGCGGTTCCACCCGTGCAAATAGCGGCGATAACGGCGAGTAGACGGACAAGATTTACGTCGGCGCCGAAGTAATCTGCAATTCCGCCGCACACTCCGGCGAACATTTTCTTGTCGTTGGAACGAATGAAGGGGCGAGGTGTGTTGCTTTCGAATGTCATGCTTCAATTCTGAAGCGAGATGGCGCCGCGCACCATCGGGGACGACCCCCATCTGCACCCTGATCTTTTGAGGCCGCCGTGTCATACCCCGGTAGTTCATCCCAGCTTCACCGAACAGTTGCTGCGGGAGACTAACTTGTCGGCGGTGACCGATTTAGCAGAACGCCGACCGTTCCTCAGCGCCTTCGCGGATCTCTCGACCGCCGTCGATCTGGCCGACACCGCCGCCTTCACCGTCGACGACAATGACGACGACGATCCGGTGCTGCTGACGTCGCCGGACGGTTTCGAGGTCGACACCTGGCGGGAGGGCTACCCGTACGAGGCACGGATGCCTCGGGACGAGTACGAAATGTCCAAGCGTCTGCTGCAGATCGAACTCCTCAAGCTGCAGAACTGGTCGAAGGAAACCGGCGCACGGCACGCCATCGTGTTCGAAGGACGCGACGCTGCCGGCAAGGGCGGAACGATCAAACGATTCATGGAGCACCTCAATCCTCGAGGCGCTCGCGTCGTGGCGCTGGAGAAGCCGTCGGCCCGCGAGTCGACGCAGTGGTACTTCCAGCGCTATGTGCAGCACCTTCCCGCCGCTGGGGAACTGGTGATGTTCGATCGGTCTTGGTACAACCGGGCCGGGGTCGAGCGGGTCATGGGCTTCTGCACCGACGAGGAGCACGAGCGTTTTCTGCGCCAGGTGCCGTTGTTCGAGCAGATGCTCGTCGACGACGGCATCAGCTTGATCAAGTTCTGGTTCTCGGTTTCACCGCTGGAGCAGCGCACGCGGTTCGCGATCCGACAGGTCGATCCCGTTCGGCAGTGGAAGCTTTCGCCGATGGACATCGCTTCTCTGGACAAGTGGGATGCGTACACGGCGGCGAAGGAAGAGATGATTCGGTTCACCGATACCGACACCGCTCCGTGGACCGTCATCAAGAGCAATGACAAGAAACGCGCGCGGATAAACGCGATGCGTCACGTGCTCAGTCAGTTCGATTACGACAACAAGGATTACGAGATCGTGGGTACTCCGGATCCGCTGATCGTGGGAAGCCTCGAATAGTCGGCGCGTGGGCTCTGCCCATCCGCGGCGTGGGTGGTTAGTGTGAGTTGAATGGAGACCGTACCGATCCAACTCCCCGACGGCACCGTGACCCCGATCCGTCTGTTTCCCGGACCGAACGACGACGCACCCGTGGTGGTGATGTTGCCCGGGCTCGGAGTTCCCGCCGGGTTCTACGATCCGGTGGCGCAGGCCCTGGTCGAAGCCGGCTTCAATGCGGCCATCGGTGAACTGCGTGGCCAAGGTGACAGCAAACCGCGCCCGAGCGCGTCGAGTGTTTTCGGATATCAGGAACTGGTCTCGATCGATTGTCCGGCGACATTCGAGGTAGTGCGCGAGCGGTTCCCGGCCAGCACACCTTTTCTGATGGGGCACAGCATGGGCGGCCAGATCGGGGTGATGTACGCGTCGAGGATTCGGGGCCGGCTCGGCGGACTGATCCTGGTTGCCTCCGGATCGCCGTATCACCGCGGATTCCCCGGAATCCGTGCGCCCGGACTCTATCTGGGTTCGTCCGCGATGTCGGTGACAGCCAACATCGCCGGCTTCTGGCCGGGAGACCGGGTCAACGTCGGCGGCTTCGGTCGACAGTCGAAAGTACTGATCACCGATTGGGCACGGTTCGCCAGGACCGGTCGCATGGAACCCGTCGGTGCGGATATCGACTACGAGGAGTGGATCGCTCGCCTGACCTTGCCGGTTCTGTCGATCACGATCGAAGGGGACGATCTCGCTCCACGCCGGTCGGCAAAGAACCTGGTGGACAAGCTCTCCGGGGCCCAAGTGACGATGACGCACATCGACGAACCACTCGGTCACAACGGTTGGATACGCAATCCCACCGCTGTGAGCGAGCGCGTCGTCGCGTGGTTACGCGACCGCTGAAAGATCAGGCGAGTTTCTGCCAGAGGAACTCGTAGGTCAGCGCAGTCTTGAAGGCCAGCTGAGCATTGTCCGCGGCGCCGCCGTGGCCACCCTCGATGTTCTCGAAATACAGCACCGGCTTGCCGACCTCTTCCAGCTTTGCAGCCATCTTGCGGGCATGCGCGGGGTGGACGCGGTCGTCGCGGGTGGACGTCGCGATCAGGATCGGTGGGTACGACGCGGCGGCGTCGATGTTCTGATACGGCGAGTACTCCGAGATGAATGCCCACTCCTCCGGGACATCGGGGTCACCGTATTCGGCCATCCACGAAGCGCCGGCCAGCAGGAGATGGAATCGGCGCATGTCCAGCAGCGGGACCTGACAGACGATGGCGCCGAAGAGCTCGGGGTACTTGGTCAGCATGATGCCCATCAGCAGGCCGCCGTTGCTACCGCCCTGAGCTGCCAGAAGATCCGGGGTCGTGATTCCGCGATCGACGAGGTCTCTCGCGACGGCAGCGAAGTCTTCGTGCACCTTGTGGCGCCCGGCCTTGAGAACCTGTGTGTGCCAACCGGGTCCGTACTCGCCGCCACCGCGAATATTCGCAACCACATAGGTTCCGCCCTGCGTCAGCCAGGCGCGGCCCAGAGAACCGCTGTAGGACGGTGTCAGCGAGATCTCGAATCCGCCGTACCCGTAGAGCAGGGTGGGGCCGGGCTCGCTACGCGGACTGCGCACCACGAAGTACGGAACCTGGGTGCCGTCGGCAGAGGTGGCGAAGAACTGCTCCGTGGTGATGCCCTCGGCGTCGAAGAACGAGGGAGCCTGCTTGAGGGCAGTGGGTTCGGTTTCGCCGATCACGCCGTGCAAAAGAGTTGCAGGGGAGGTGTATCCACTCGAATTGACGAAGTACTCGTTGCTGACATCAGGGTCGGTGTCGAGAATTTCGATACTGGTCAGTTCTGGAAGCCCGTCGAAAGGCCGGTCCTCCCAGCCATTTTCGCCCGGTGTCAGGATGCGCAGCGTGGTGCGGACGTCGGTCAGGACCACGAGAATCAGATGATCGCGTGTCCAGGTGTAGTGCTCGAGTGAGGAATGTGCGTCGGGTTGGAAGATCGATGTCAGTGCTCGTGAGCCGGCAAGGAAATCGTCGTAGCGGATGGCAAGCAGTGCGCCGGTCGGATATTCAGTGCCCTCGACTACCCACACGGATTTGGTGCGGATCAACAACCACTCGTGGTGAATCGAGATCCCGGCATCCTCGGGGACGTCCACGAGCACCAGTTCACCGTCGGGGCGAACTTCGAAATGCTGAGAGTTGTAGAAATCGACCGAGCGAGTGACGAAGTCCCGTTCGAACCCGGGCGTCGGATCGTGCGAAGCCGAGATGGCCACGTCCGTGGCCTGGCCCTCGTAGACGGTCTCGGCGCTGGAGAGGGGAGTGCCGCGCTTCCACCGCTGGGCCAGACGGGGATATCCGGAATCGGTGAGCGACCCCGGTCCGATATCCGTTCCGACGTAGACGGTATCGATGTCGATCCAGTCGATGTCGGTCTTGGCCTCGGGAAGGTAGAAGCCGGGATTCTCGCCCTCGGGAGCGAGGAACTCGCGCTTGTCGATGTCGAACTCGCGAACGACCGCCGCGTCTGCCCCGCCGCGGGAGAGGCTGATCAATGCACGGTTGCGGTGTGGGCGCAGAAGTTGTGTGCCCTTCCAGACCCAGTTCTCGCCCTCGGCCTCGGCCAGGGCGTCGAGGTCGACGAGGACGTCCCATTCCGGGTCGTCGGTGACGTACTGATCGAACGTCGTGCGTCGCCACAATCCGCGAACGTGGGTGCTGTCTCGCCAGAAGTTGTAGAGGAACTCACCGCGACGGCGAACGTAGGGGATTCGCGCGTCTGTATCGAGGATCTCGCGCACGTCGCTTTGCAGTCGACCGAAGCGTTCGTTGTCGGTGAGCTGCGCCTCGGTCACGGCATTGTGCTGACGGACCCAATCGAGTGCAGACTCACCCGTCACGTCTTCGAGCCAGAGGTAGGGGTCGTCGCCGGTGGTGGACTGCGGATCGGAAGTCATACGTCCATTCTTACTGCTCACTCCCGACAGCACTCGACCCCGCTCCCGAAACACCGGAGCGGGGTCGAGTACGAATCGAGTCAGACGCCCAGGGAGTGAGCGAGCATCGGCCAGGAGTTGTGGAGATCGTCCTGCCAGTAGCCCCACGAGTGGGTGCCTGTCGGCTTGAAGTCGAAGGTGGCCGGGATCTTCAGGTCGCTCAGGCGGTAGGCGAGGTTGTGGGTGCAGTAGTTGACCGCTGCCTCGATAACGCCGCCGACGATCGCCTGGTTGGCGAGCGCACCGACCTGACCGTTGATCGCGGGATTGGCGAGAGTGTCGTGTGGGCCGGGGAGTCCCGAGCCGGTGGAGACGTAGAGCTCGGTGCCGCGGAGCTTCTCGGCGTTGAGGACCGGATCGTTGTCCTTCCAGCCCTGTCCGTCGAGCGGGCCCCACATGTTGGTGATGTCGGCTCCACCGCGGGTACCTGTGACAAGTTCGATCGCACTCTGACCGACGGGAGTACTGGTCTCGGCGCATCCACTGTACGCGCCGACGCCCTTGTAGAGGCCGGGAGCCGCGATGGCGAGGTTGAGGACCGACGTGGCGGTCATGGAGATCGCGGAGATCGACTGGACCTTGTTGGTATTGAACTCGGCGTCGATGACGGGCGGGAGTTCCTTGGTCAGGAACGTCTGCCACTTCTGGCGACCGAGAACCGGATCGTCGTTCACCCAGTCGGTGTAGTAGCTGAATGCGCCTTCGAGTGGAGTGACGACGTTGACGTTCTTGTCCTGGAAGAAGTTCATGACGTCGGTCTTGCGTTGCCAGGTCGCCGAGTCTTCGCCGCCGCCTGCACCGTTGAGCAGGTAGAGCGTCGGGCGGGGTTCGCTGCCATCCGCTGGGAGGATGACCTCGAGCGGGATGTTGCGATCCATCGCCGGGGAGAAGACCGAGATGGTGACCTTGCGGTCGCCGGTCTTGGTGTTGCTCACGACGTGCGATCCGGACGTGTCACCGCCCGCAGATGCCGTCGCCGGACTGACCAGCATCGGCAGCACCGTGGCCACTGCGAGAGCTGCGATCACACTGCCACGCTTGAAAATTCGAGCACGCATACGTTCGGATCCTCCACCTGAATGTCTTCGGATCCGGAGCGGATCGAAGTGCCTGTGAGCCCTTACTGGAACAGGTTCACTTTTGTTATGTGTCAGTAAAGCAGAGCGGGCGCAGAAAGTGACGCGATTTGCTTGCCTGACAATTGAATTGGCCCCCGAAATAACCCTCGAATTAACCCTCGAACTGGCCCTGAAAAGAACTCGACCCCGCTCCCGGAAGTGCGGGGAGCGGGGTCGAGCTGAAACGATTTGGGTCAGATGCCCATCGAGCGAGCGAGCATCGGCCAGGAGTTGTGGAGATCGTCTTCCCAGTAGCCCCACGAGTGGGTGCCGGTCGGCTTGAAGTCGAAGGTGGCCGGGATCTTGAGATCGTTGAGGCGGTAGGCGAGGTTGTGGGTGCAGTAGTTGACTGCTGCCTCGATGATGCCGCCGACGATCACCTGGTTGGCGAGTGTGCCGACCTGTCCGTTGATCGCCTCGTTGTTCAGGGTGTCGTGCGGGCCGGGGAGTCCGGAGCCGGTGGAGATGAAGAGTTCGGTGCCGCGGAGCTTCTCGGCGTTGACGACGGGGTCGTTGTCGATCCAGCCCTGGCCGTCGAGGGGGCCCCACATGTTGGTCACGTCAGCGTCGCCGCGCATGCCCACAACCAGTTCGATGGAGGACTGGCCGACCGGTGTGCTGGTCTCGGCGCATCCGCTGTATGCACCGACGCCCTTGTAGAGGCCCGGTGCTGCGATGGCGAGGTTGAGGACCGAGGTCGCGGTCATGGAGATGGCGGAGATCGACTGGACGCCGTTGGTGTTGAACTCGGCGTCGATGACGGGCGGGAGTTCCTGGGTCAGGAACGTCTGCCACTTCTGACGGCCGAGGGACGGGTCGTCGTTCACCCAGTCGGTGTAGTAGCTGAATGCACCTTCGAGCGGGGTGACGACGTTGACGTTCTTGTCAGCGAAGAACTCGTTGACGTCGGTCTGACGCTGCCACGTCGCCCGGTCTTCGCCGCCGCCTGCACCGTTGAGCAGGTAGAGCGTCGGGCGGGGTTCGCTGCCGTCTGCTGGGAGGATGACCTCGAGCGGAATGTCGCGTCCCATGGAAGGTGAGTACACCTTGATGGTGGCGATGCGCCCGTTGTCCGTGCGGCTCGAGAGCTTGGAACCCGTTGTGTTTGCCTTGGCAACAGTTGCCGTGGTGGTCGACGGATCTCCGCCTGCGGACGACACTGCAGGGCTGATCAGCATCGGCAGCACGGATACTGCGGCTACAGCGGCGACCAGACGGCCACGCTTGAAAGTGCGAGCACGCATACGTTCAGAAACCTCCACCTAAAATTCCTTCGAATCCGCCCAGGAGTGAACGGTCCTTTGTTGCTGTTCCCGTACGGGAATTCATGCTGGGTACATGCTCTGTCGATAGGTACAGGGCGTGTGAGTCTTGTAAGTTCTACCGCATCGGTGCGTTATCCGCCAGTGAACCAGAGATTTGCTGAACGTACGACCAGTTTCAGGTGAATTTCCCTGATCATCGACGGGATTAGTGAGTGAACCGGACATATCCACTATGGGAACAACATTGTTGCCTACCTCTGCAGTCGAACGCGTCTGTCGAAGATCTTCTCCGATATCAGCGCCCAGCGGGGAGTTACGTTTCGGTGAACGTCGGTTACTCGCCGCAGACTCGCGCGGACTCGACGGCAATCGCCAAGAGTTTCGCGTGGCAGGCACGGGTCGAGTTCCCGGAGATAACCCCTGTCTTCACCGTCGACGGCGTCGTCGAGATTCAGGAGTCCGGCGGAATCGCCCTGGCCTTCGACCTGGAGGACTCGAATCCGCTGGAGGGAGACCTGGCCAACGTCTCGTACTTCTACGACCTCGGAGTCCGCTCGATGTTGCCGACGTATAACTACATGAACGCTGCCGGCTGCGGCTGCTTGGACCTGGCGGACACGGGGTTGAGTGGATACGGCCGTGACCTGGTTGCCGAGATGAATCGCGTCGGAATGGGGGTCGACGGCTCACATTGTTCGGTACAGACGGGGTTGGACATCTCAGCTATCACCCAGCGAGCAATGATCTACAGCCACTCGAACCTCCGAAGGTTGTGGGAGCATCCGCGCAACATCACCGACGATCAGGCCAGAGCGTGTGCGGAGACCGGCGGCGTCATCGGGATCAACGGCGTCGGCATTTTCCTCGGCGTCAACGGACCGGATGACGACCAGGCTCGGCTGTCCGCGATGGCCGACCACATCGAAGAGGCTGTGGGACTCGTCGGCATCGATCATGTCGGGATCGGCTCCGACTTCTCCTTCGACGCCGACGACTTCCGCGAAGAGATCGAGCAGAACCCGTCGTCGTTCTCCGAGGCGTACACCGCGTGGGGGCCACTGCAGTGGACTCCTCCGGAGGACGTGCTGACACTTGATCAGGTATTGCGTGAGCGGGGCTTCGACGAGCCGTCGATCGAGGCCGTGTACGGCGGAAATTTCGCCCGAGTTGCCCGAGAAGTGTGGGCTACCGACGGGTAATGCGACCATCTGGGGACAGCGAAACGATGCAGGACTACCCTGGTGAATCGTGACCTCACACTATGACGTCGTTGTCCTCGGAGCCGGCCCCGGTGGGTACGTCGCTGCTATCCGCGCGGCACAACTGGGCCTGAGCACCGCCATCATCGAGCAGAAGTACTGGGGCGGTGTATGCCTGAATGTCGGCTGCATTCCGTCCAAGGCGCTTCTCCGTAACGCCGAACTCGCGCATATCTTCACGAAAGAAGCGAAGACGTTCGGCATGTCCGGAGACGTGTCCTTCGATTTCGGCTCCGCTTTCGATCGCAGCCGCAAGGTCGCGGACGGGCGAGTCAAGGGCATTCACTTCTTGATGAAGAAGAACAAGATCCCGGAGTACGACGGCAAGGGCACGTTCGTCGACGCCAACACCATCAGCGTGGAGCTGAGCAAGGGCGGCACCGAGACGATCACGTTCGACAACGCGATCATCGCGACCGGTTCGTACACCAAGCTGCTGCCCGGCACCTCGCTGAGCGAGAACGTCGTGACCTACGAAGAGCAGATCCTCACCCGTGACCTTCCGGGTTCGATCCTCATCGTCGGTGCCGGCGCGATCGGCATGGAGTTCGGTTACGTCCTCAAGAACTACGGCGTCGACGTCACGATCGTCGAGTTCCTCGATCGGGCACTGCCCAACGAGGACGCCGACGTCTCGAAGGAAATCGCCAAGCAGTACAAGAAGCTCGGCGTCACCATCAAGACCGGTGCCGCTGTGCAGTCCATCAGCGACGACGGCAGCAAGGTCACCGTCTCGATCAAGGACAACAAGTCCGGCGAGATCGAGACCGTGGTCGTCGACAAGGTTCTGCAGTCTGTCGGCTTCGCACCGCGTGTGGAGGGCTTCGGTCTCGAGAACACCGGTGTCGCGTTGACCGATCGCGGCGCCATCGCGATCGACGATTACATGCGCACCAACGTCCCGCACATCTTCGCCATCGGTGACGTCACCGCCAAGCTGCAGCTCGCGCACGTCGCAGAAGCTCAGGCTGTCGTCGCTGCCGAGACCATCGGCGGCGCGGAGACGCAGACACTCGGTGACTACCGGATGATGCCGCGTGCGACGTTCTGCCAGCCGCAGGTCGCCTCTTTCGGTTTGACCGAGGAGCAGGCCAAGGCCGAGGGCTACGACGTCAAGGTCGCGAACTTCCCGTTCGCTGCCAACGGCAAGGCACACGGTCTCGGTGACCCGACCGGTTTCGTCAAGCTGATCGCCGACAAGAAGTACGGCGAACTGCTCGGCGGGCACCTCATCGGACCGGACGTTTCGGAACTGCTGCCTGAGCTGACCTTGGCCCAGAAGTGGGACCTCACGGTCAACGAGTTGGCACGCAACGTCCACACCCACCCCACGCTCAGTGAGGCACTGCAGGAAGCGATCCACGGCCTCGCCGGCCACATGATCAACTTCTGACGGCAGGGCCTTCGGCCCCGTGCGCCTTTTCGGTAGTTCGCTCTACCGGAAAGACGCACGGGGTTTTTCGTCTTTTGTGTCGAGTTGTGTTGCGAAACCGCCATCTGAGGCCTTCGAGTCGGGGTGTAGGCGCGCAACGCATTAGCGTCCCGAGTCGACCATCCGGCTTTCGAAGGACCACTCATGAAAACTCGTTCCGTACTGCTCGCGGCTTGCGTCGCGCTGACGCTCTCCGCCTGTGGAACCTCAGGTGACTCCGGATCGGACGCCGAAGCTTCGGGTGCCGCCGAGGCGGGGGCGTTCCCCGTGACCGTCGACCACGCCTACGGTTCGACGACGATCGACGCGGAGCCTATGCGCATCGTGACCATCGGATGGAGTGGCCAGGATTCGGTGATCGCACTGAACAAGGTTCCGGTCGCCATGGAGAGCTTCTCCGGCGACGGCATCGAGAACAACATCCTGCCCTGGGACGCTTCGCGTCTGAACGGTGCCAAGCCTGTTCTCATGACGACCAATCCCGATATCCCGTTCGAGCAGATCCTCGGGCTCGATCCCGACGTGATCCTCGCCGTCTACTCCGGCATCGACGAGGGCGAGTACAAGCGCCTCAGTGACATCGCGCCGACCGTCGCGTTCCCCGACCAGCCGTGGGATACGGCGTGGGACAAGCAGATGAGCATGATCGGCGCAGCGCTCGGACAGCCGGCGCAGGCTCAGACGCTGATCGACGAGACCGGGGCGTACTTCGAGAAGCAGGCCGCTGATCACCCGCAGTTCCAAGGCAAAACCGCCACGTATGCAATGCGCACCGACGAGGGCCTGATCGTCTTCTGCGGCACCGACCCGCGGATCCGTCTTCTCGGCCAGCTCGGGGTGAAGACCTCGCCCGGTGTCGACGCAGTGTGCACTTCCGGCGACAGTTCGGTGTCCGTGGGGATGGAATCGATCGACACACTCGACGCCGACGTCTTCATTCTCGTCGACGCCGACGGCACCAACCTGGACAAGCTCATGTCCTTCGGTCCGTTCGCGAACATGACCTCGGTGTCGAACGGCCGTCTGGTTCGCCTGGTCGGAATGGACTACGCGATGGCTACATCTGCTCCGACCGTGCTGAGCGTTCCTTACGCATTCGACGAGTTCATCGCTCAGCTCTCGGACAAGTTGAGCTGATCCCGAGCGTCGTACGACGCTTGTGACGCAACGATTTTCGGCACCTGCGACTCGAGTAGTTCGATCAGGGCCGTGATCTTTGCGGCGACGTCGGCGCCGAGTTCGGTCAGGCTGTATTCCACTTTGGGCGGGATGGTTTCGAGTACCTCACGGTGCACGAGGCCATCCCGCTCGAGTGTTTGCAGGGTCTGCGAGAGCATGCGCTCGCTGACTCCGTCGACGCGCCGGCGCAGGGCACTGAACCGGTACGGGCCCTCGTTCAATGCCGCCAGCGCGAGTGCGCCCCAGCGTCCGGTTGCATTCTGCAATGCCGCCCGAGAGTTGCACCCGCGAGCGAAGACGTCAGCCTCGAGCGTTGGGTCCACGACGTCGGCATTCGGATCAGGGGTCTGGGCAGCACGTGAAGGTGAGTCGGTGCTGGTCATGAACCCAGGCTACTACTGCACGATCCCATAGCGCTAACTCGACGTGTTGCACTTACGAAAAATAAGTGCATGATGGTTGCAGAACGCATTTACGCTTCAACCTGGATCGGGAGTTCGCATGAGCATTGCAGTCACCGGCGCAACCGGAAACCTCGGACAACTGGTAGTCGAGTCGTTGATCGAGCGGGGAACCGCCGCGTCCGACATCGTCGCAGTCGTCCGCAATCCACAGAAGGCGGAAAGCCTCGCCGCCCGCGGAGTAGTTATACGCCAAGCGGACTACGCCGATGCCTCGGCGTTGGAAACCGCATTGGCGGGCGTCGACAAGCTGGTGCTGATCTCGGGAAGTGAAGTGGGGTCACGGCTCGCGCAACACACCAACATCATCGACGCGGCGAAGGCTGCCGGCGTCGGATTCATCGCCTACACGAGCATCTTGAATGCTCAGGACACGCCGATGAAGCTTGCTGCCGAGCACAAGGCGACCGAGGACGTGCTCACTCGGAGCGGTATTCCGTTCGCACTGCTGCGCAACGGTTGGTACTGGGAGAACTTCACCAACGACCTGGCCGGTGTGATCGAACGCGGCGCACTCGTCGGTGCGGGAGCCGACGGAAAGATTGCCGCTGCAGCGCGGGCGGATTACGCCGACGCCGCCGCAGTAGTCGCGACCACCGATGGTCACGAGGGCGCCGTGTACGAGTTGGGCGGTGACGAGAGGCTCACCTACGCCGAATTTGCCGAGAAGATCAGCGAATTCGCGGGTAAGCCCGTCGTGTATCAGTTCGTGGACGAGCAGGCATACGAAGGCATTCTCGAGAGTGTCGGACTGCCCGCACCGGTTGCGCAGATCCTCGCAGATTCCGATGCTGCAATTGCCAAGGGGGCGTTGGACACCGAGTCGGGTGACCTGCAGAAGTTGATCGGACGCAGCAGCACTCCGGTGGCTGAGGTGTTGAAGCAGGCCTAACCTGCTGTGCGCCTTTATTAACCGCGGGCGGTTAATAAAGGCGCACAGGGGTCTACCCCATGTGGACTGCACCCTCGGCGGGCAGATCACCCTTCTTGGCGCGGACCAGTACCAGCACGACCGGTGCGATGATCGCCAACAGGATCGCCGCCCAACCGAATGCGGCAGAGTATCCGGATACCTCGGCGCCGAAGAAGTAGTCCGTCATCGAGGCGACGAAGTCCTGCACCGGCTGGGGGAGTAGCGCCAGTTGGTCACCGGTCGGGATGGTCGCGTTCGACATGTCGACGGGCATGCCTTCAGGCGGCGTCGGCATCGCGTTGTCTGCACTGAAGGCCGACTTGGCCGAAGCGTAGATCGTCGTGAACAGTGCGGTGCCGAGTGCGCCGCCGATCTGCAGGGTGGCGTTGACCAGGGCACTGGCAGCGCCGGCGTCGTGGTCGGGGACACCGATCAGTGCGAGGTTCTGCATCGGCACCATCAGCAGACCGAGTCCGAAGCCGAAGATCGCGAGGCCGGGGAACACGTGGGTCCAGTAGGAGCTGTGTACCTCGATCTGCGTGAGCATGAGCAGTCCTACCGCTGCCACCAGCGGGCCGGCGACCATGAGCGGCTTGGGGCCGATCTTGGTGGACAACTGCGCTGCGATGGTCGACGCCAAGACGATGAAGAATGCCATCGGCAGCGATCCGACGCCGGCCATGACCGGGCTGAATCCGAGCACGATCTGCAGGTAGAACGTCAGGTACAACGTGCCGCCGAGCAGGGCAGCGCCCACCAACATGGAGCCGATCAGAGCGGCGCCGCGATCGCGATGCCACGGAACACTCAGCGGCAGAAGCGGATTCTTGCTGCGGCTCTCGACGACCACGAAGATCGCGAGGAAGACCAGGCCCAGTGCGATGAACAGCAGAGTGTCTGCCTGGCCCCAGCCGTGCTCGGCGCGCGTGAATCCGTAGACCAGTGAGCCGAGGCCGAGCGCGATGAGAATCGCGCCGGGAAGGTCGTAGCTCGTGTCGCCGTGCGCCTTGGTTTCCTTGACGATCGGGACGGCTGCAGCGATGGCGATCAGCGCGATCGGGATGTTGACGAGCAGGCACCAGCGCCAGTCGACGTACTGCGTCAGCACTCCGCCGAGGAGCAGGCCGATGGCAGCGCCACCGCCGGAGATCGCGCCGTAGACGGCAAAAGCCTTGGCGCGCTCCTTCTCTCCGATGAAGGTGGTGGTGAGCATCGACAGCGCGGCGGGCGCGAGCAGTGCGGCGAAGACGCCCTGGCCGGCGCGGGCGATGAACAGTTCGATACCGCTCTGCGCGATGCCGCCGATGCCGGAGGCAACCGCGAAGCCCGCCATGCCGACGATGAAGGAGCGCTTGCGGCCCCAGTAGTCGGCGATACGTCCGCCGAGGAGCAGCAGCGCACCGAACGCCAGGGCGTACGACGTGACCACCCACGCGCGGTCCAGGTCACTGATGTCCAGTTCCTCCTGGGCCGCTGGTAGGGCGATGGAGACGATGGTGCCGTCGAGCACCACCATGAGTTGAGCGAACGCGACGATGCAGAGCACCAGCCAGCGACGTTGATGATTCGGATTCTCGGAGACAGCCGGGATCGGTGGCAGAGTGCCGCCGTCGACGTGGGACGTGGTGGTCATTGGAAAAAGGTATTCCAGCCTTCTCAGGTGAGTCAAACGAAATAGTTCGTTCGGTTACCATCATCACTATGGCTCCCACTGATGTGACCGCGACAAAACAGCGAATCCTCGACGCCGCGCAAGAAGAATTCGGCACCTACGGGCTTGCCGGTGCGCGCATCGATCGGATTGCAAAGAACGGAAACGCCAGCAAGGAGCGCCTCTACGCCTATTTCGGCGACAAGGTCGCGTTGTTCCACGCGGTGCTCGACGTCGACTTCGAGCAGGCAATGGAGTCTGTCGAGTTCACCGGTGAAGACATGCCCGCGCATGCCGTCGAACTGTTCGACGCGATGCTCGGCAAACCGCAGATTCAACGGATGATGATCTGGGGTCAACTGCAGGGTGAGGCGCCACGGATGAAGAAGCTGGCCGAGGAACATTCCAGTTGGGTTCCGCGAATGGCCACGATCCGCAAGGCGCAGGACGACGGCATCATCTCGAAGCACTGGGACCCCCAGGACCTGATCACGATGCTGTTCGGCCTCGTGTTCGGCTGGGTGGTGGCCCCCGGTGTGGCGGACAACCAGAACGTCGACGCCGACGAGATTGCGCGCCGCCGTGAAGTGGTGCGCGAGGCCGTCACTCGAATCTGCAAGCCCTAGCTGTCAGCGAGAGAGGTACGCGGCCCAACCGCCGTAGCCGGTGATGTCAGCTGCGCCATTTACGGCGTCATGAGTGCAGCTGAAACCGACAGTCGTTCTGCCGTCGGATAACTCGACGCTCGTGAGCGCCATCGGTGCAGGCAGTGCGGCGAGGAACGTTCCCAGCCCGGCCGGTGAGATTCGGAAGATCTCGCCGACGACCGGTGCACCAAGGCCGGGACCGCGGCGTACCAGGCCGGGCTTCGGTGGCGTCGTGTCGAGAGCGAAGAGTCGGTAGGCATCCGAGGTCGTGACGGTTTCGACGTACCGCGCGCCGAGGTCGACCAACTGTGTGTTGAGGGGTTGCCCGCGCAGGTGAGCGCCGAATACTGCGAGGTCGATTCCGGTATTGACGAGGGTGGGTGAAGGCACACCGCCGAGTCGCGCAGCGAGGTCGATGGCGATCTGGTCGTCGAAAGCGGGTACGACGAACATGACGCCGAACGGGTGATCTTCGGCAGTGCGGTGTCCGGGCGCCGCGACGGCTGCCATGTCGAGCAGGTTGCAGAAGTTTGTGAAAGTTCCCATCCGGCGGTTGATTCCGAACGGATCCTCGGTCACGGCAGCGATGGTCGGATGTTCGGTGGTGGTGGGAAGCAGTAGGGCGTCGAACCCGGCGAGGAGTGCCCGGGCAGCGGCCTTGGCGCGGGTGAGAGCATCGAGATCGTCGACTAGCTGGTATCCGGTGGGGTGCTTCGCGCCGAGCACGATGTCGGACACCGCGGGATCTGCTCCGGCAGGACGAGTTTCGAGGAACTCGCCGGCAGCGGCGTACCGCTGCGCCACCACGGCGCCGTCGTAGAGCAATCGGGCCGCGTCGAGCAGTCCGGAGATGTCGACGGTCTCGGTCTCGGCGCCGCCGGCTACCAGAGCTGTCACAGTGTCCTGAAATGCTGCCAGATACGGCGGGCTAAGTTGAGCGAGATCCTCGATTCGGGGGACGGCGACGCGGGGATTCGGCGCCGCCGCGAGACGAACGTCGGAAGGCCAGACGCGGCTGCGGGGATCCCGAGGTTCGTGGCCCATCATGATTGCCGCTGCCGCGGTTGCCGATTCGAGGTCGCCCGCAAATGCCGTCAAAGCGTCGTAGTCGACGCAGGCGGGCACTACTCCGTGGGCTGGGATGACGCCGAGCGAGAGCTTGAGTCCGTAGATCCCGTGGAACGCTGCCGGCACCCGGCCCGAACCGGCAGTGTCGGTGCCGATTCCGATGTCTGCAATCCCCAGTGCGACAGCGACGGCGGATCCGGAACTACTACCACCCGAGATCAACTCTTCGTTCCAGGCGCAGCGAACGGCTCCGTACGGACTGCGCGTTCCGACCAGTCCGGTGGCGAACTGGTCCAGATTGGTCTTCCCCAGAACAACAGCCCCGTGCTCGATCAACCGCGCAACGGCACTGGCGGTTTCGTCCGGCGAATACGCGAATTCGGGGCACGCCGCTGTGGTCGACAGACCGACGACGTCGACGTTGTCCTTGACGGCGATCAGACTCCCGGCCAGGGGAAGCTGTTCGCCTGCGGCGAGTCTGGCCTCGACCGAGGCGGCGTCGGCAAGCACATCGTCCTTGCTGCGCAACGTGATCCAGACTTCGGGGCGATCGACCTCCTCGATCCGGTGGAAAGCCTGCTCGACCCGGGCTGTCGGGGTGAAAGCTTTTGCTGCGATGGTCATGGTGTGTACTGCTCCGATCAGTCCGTGATGTTGGCGAGTGAGAGCGCGGTGATCGCGCGGGTCACCCGGTCGAGGACGACGTCGAGAGACTCGCCGATGTGCTGGTGCAAAAGCGTGCGGGCCTCGGGCAGATTGCCGGCACGTAGTTCTTCGAGGATTCGAATGTGCTCCGCGATCGAGGTGTCGATGCGGCCGTTGACCATGAAGTCGTACATCCGAACGTGCCGGATACGGGAGTTCACGGACAGCAGTGACGCGACCAGTTCGTTGTTGCCCGACGCCCTCAGCACAGCGACGTGGAACTCCTCGTCCAGTTCGACGAACCCCGGCTCCTGAGCAGGCGGATCGAGAGCAAGGGCACGCCACCGCACTAACTCGTCGTCGAGGATTGTTCGATCGTGCCGGATCGTCGGATCGGCGATCGCGCGGGTAATTCCTTGCAGCTCCAGAGTGATTCGGAGTTCGTACAGATCTCGGATCCGCGGGATGCTCGGGCGCACGGCGGAGAACCCGTACTCTTCCCGGCGCAGGAGTCCATCGGCGCACAGCATCGTCAACGCTTCCCGTACTGGTGTGCGAGAAATGCCGAAACGCGTGGAGAGCTTCGGTTCCGTCAGGCGCTGATCGAACCCGATAGTCCCGTTGACCAGTTCGGTCCGTAGTTCCCGGTAGACCACCTCACGTAGTGGCTCCGGAGCCGTATTCATCCCTGTTGACATACCTGTATACGCTATTGATCAGGTGTTTCATCCAGGTGTCTTCGGGTTAGAGCTGAGTTACGGCCGCCGCGAACTTCAGGAGAAGTCGCGCTGAACCCGCAAGGTTCCGATCGTGGTGGCCAGGCCGTCGTACTGGGTGACCAGCAAGGTGAATTCGATCAACCGACGATCGTCGAGATGCTGTGAAAGCGTTCCCCACGTGGTGTCGGTGACGTCCTTGGTGGTGACAAGCTCGTCGACCGCAGTCAAGATCGCACGGTGACGCGGACTCAACTCGGAAGCGCCAGGTCCCTCGATGATTCGGGCCAGTTCTTCTGCGTCGATTCCGGCTTTGCGGCCGAGCCTTATGTGGTGATCCATCTCGTAACCGCAGTCCCGCAGGTGCGCGACTCGCAGGATGATCAGTTCGGTGTCGTGCCGAGAGATCTTGCCGCCGGGCATGAGTGAGCCGGAGTAGTGCAGCCAACCGCGGAAGAGTCCACCCGTGCGCCCCAATGTGCTGAACAGATGCGCATCGGGTGCTCCGGCAGCCTTCGACAGGACACGCCAGATTCCCCAGTTGATCGGACCGAGGTTCTTGAATCGGCCGGGCGGGATACGGGGGTTCATGCGACTCCACGCATATGAGAGGGACGGAGGTCGATAGCTCGTTGCGCGATGTGGCGAACCGCAGCGCTGCGACGGGGTGCATGTACGCGCGACTTTCGGCCGACGATACCGCGCTCGAACGCGTCGACGGCGTCAGCGACTGTCGTGGTGCCGACGCTGGCGAGGGTTCCGCGTGCTCCGTCGAACGACAGTGCGGTGGTATCGGTGTCGATGTCGCCGATGTACGCGACGCCCACCTTGGTGCCGAGGTGTTTCATTTCCAAGCGCAACGCGTCACCCAGCGCTTCGACGCCGGCGCGCGAAGCACCGAACGGTCCGCGAAACGGATGCTTGGCGGCGCCGTGAGCCGAGGCGACCACCAGGGCGTAACCGTTTTCGTGACTGATGTGCGGACCGGCTGCGCGCAGGGTGTAGTACGTGCCCATGAGATTGACTTCGACGGCGCGGCGCATGTCCGCAGGGTCGCCGCCGAGGATCGAGGAGTTCGCCTCGACGCCGGCATTGGCGACGACGACGTCGATGCCGCCCAGATTCTCGGCTATGTAGTCGACGCCGCGAGATACCTGCGCGAGGTCGGCGACATCGCACAATTGCCAGGGCGCGCGGCCACAGGAGGTGGCGACTTGTTCGAGAAGTTCCGGCTCGAGTCCGAGGAGCCCGACGGATGCACCGCGGTCGTAGAGGCGTCTGGCCAGCGAAGAACCGATATTGCGGGCGGCGCCGGTGATCAAGATGCGCCGACCCGTCAGGTCGTCCGCACCACTCTTGGCCGATTCGGCCTTGCCCGCCTCGCTCTTGCCCATTGCTGTGTCCCTACGCAGTGACCTTCTGGTCCTCCGACGCTAACACCGCCGGGTAGCTGCGACTGCAAGTACCGCCAACTCCGTCCGAATGGACGCTCAGACCGATGCGGCTTCGAGACGCGGATGTGACGCGGAAGCCTGTGTCGACCGCAATCGGCCGAAACGGATCACGGCAACGGCGGCGGCTACAACGGCGAGGATCACCAACGGCAGTGACGGACCCATCGTGGGTTCGATGACGACCAGCAGCACCGGTAGTCCGAATCCGAGATAGGTGCCGACGTAGAAGATCCCGGTCAACGCGCCCCGCGAGGCTGGGGGAGCCAGCGACTCGAGATCGAGCAGGCCCTCACGTAGGCACAGTCCGTAGGCCGTACCGAGGACGAGCGCGCAGACGATGAACAACCCGAGCGCGGGGCGTGCACCGCCGACCGCGACAAGAAGGTATCCGAGTGCCGCCAGTGCGGCGCCGACCGTGCCGGCCTGGGGACTCCAATTGCGATGACGCGCAGCGGTTTGAACCAGGATCCCGGCACCGAGAGTCAGCGCCGCCGCGAAACCCGGAAGGAGCGGTCCGGAGTAGCGGTCACCGAGCCTGGCCGTCATGGTCACGAAAGAGACTGTTGCACTGGCGAACACCCACGGAGCCAACGGAAGTGCCCAGAACAGTGCAACCTTCACGCCGGTTCCCGACTGCTTTGCAGGGTCGGGAACCGGCGTGAAGGTCGCAGCTTTGGTGGGAGCAGGAGTACGACTCCACACAGCCGCCGCGGCAACGGAACCCATCGACAAGACGGCCGAGACGATAAAGGGCGTGGCGAGCGGGAAAGCGGCAAATTCCGCCAACAGACCCGAAAACAGCGGTCCCAGTGCAAAACCCGAGGTAAGTACGGCGCCCGCCATGACGGTGCCGGACTTGCCACGAAGGTCGGCCGCCCACGCGGTACCGGCGCCGATCGCCAGACCGGCACCGATACCGACGACAAGGCGGCCGACCATGAGTCCCGGCGCGTCGTGCCAGAGAAGAAGAATCAAGGTTCCGAGCGAGGCTATGAGCGCACCGGGCAGGACAACGACAGCTCGACCGACGCGGTCCGACACAGCTCCACCGGTCAACAGGCCGGGCAGCAGCCCGAGCGCGTAGATGCCGAAAACACCGTCGAGCACGGTGTGCGAGAGGCCCTCGTCCACCCGGAGAACCGGGATGAGCGAGGCAAAGTGGTTGGCGGCCCAACCCGTCGAAAGCAGAACGGCCAGTACCGAGATGAACCCGCGACGGGAAGGATCGCCCATACCGGCAGCTTAGGCGGGCACCAGATCGCTCACGTCGGCGAGGAGTTCGAACGTGCGCAACCATGCCTCGCGGTTGGTGCCGGTCGACACCGTGATCAGCTCGTCGGCCTGCGCATGCTCGGTGAACTCGTCGAGGTAGGCGCGGACCTCCGTGGGCGTGCCGATGGCGCTGTACTTGGTCATCTGCAGAACCTGCTGACCGGCGGGGGAGTCGAGCAGCATGTCCGCCTCGTCGTCCGTGAACTTGCGTCCACGTCCGAGAAGGAGGCTGACGCGCGAACGCTTGGCCGCGAGGAAGTCCTGCTGAGCCTGCTCATGCGTGTCGGCGGCGATGACGTTGACGCCGGCGATGACGTACGGCTCTGCCAACTGCTCCGACGGCTTGAACTCGCGGCGGTAGATCGCAACGGCATCGCGCAGGGCGTTGGGAGCGAAGTGCGAGGCAAATGCATACGGCAGGCCGAGCATCGCGGCGAGCTTGGCTCCGAACAGTGACGATCCGAGAATGTAGAGCGGAACGTGAGTGCCCTTGCCGGGAACGGCGTTGATTCCGGGGACGCGTGAGGTGTCGCCGAGGTAGCCCTGAAGCTCGAGTACGTCCTGCGGGAAGCTGTCCGAAGAACTCGGGTCGCGTCGCAAAGCCTGCATCGTCTTCTGATCACTACCGGGTGCGCGGCCGAGCCCGAGATCGATACGACCCGGGTGCAGAGTCTCGAGGGTGCCGAACTGCTCGGCGATCGTCAGCGGCGCGTGGTTGGGGAGCATGATCCCACCGGCGCCGAGGCGGATTTTGCTGGTGTGCGCGGCGACGTGGCTGATCAGAACACTCGTAGCCGAAGACGCGATGGAACCCATGTTGTGGTGCTCGGCGTACCAGATTCGCTTGTAGCCCCACTCCTCGGCACGCTGCGCCAAGGTCACGCTGGCGTCGAAGCTGTCTTTGGCGGTTTCGTTGTCGCCGATGTGGGCGAGATCGAGGATGGAAAGTGGGACGGCCATGAATGTGGTGCCTTTCTCAGCGAATAGAACGCAAACGTCGTTGGAAGGTGCAACCATCTGGCCGGCTTTCCTATTTCCGAGAGCCTTCCCACCCTGAGCAAGTGCGATTTTCTGAGGGTCGGTGACTCCCGCTCGATCAGTTCCGTACAGCGTTGGCCATAGCGGCCAACGAGAGGGCCTGGCGGGCGCGGTCGAGGACAACCGTGCGAGAAATGTCGATGTGCGATACCAGTGCCTCGTGCGCTTGCGGAATCTTGCCGTCCAGAACCAGTTCGACGACGGAGATATGTTCCTCCACGGTGGCCTTCATACGGTCGGGAGTCAGGTAGTCGAACATCCGCACGGGGCGCAGCTTCGAGTTGACGGCCTGAAGAGCGTCGACCAGTGCGTGGTTGCCGGACGAGGCGAGGAGCGCAATGTGAAACTCCTCGTCGAGGGTCACGAAACCGGCGTCCGGCGACGGCGTCTGTTTGCGAAACGCGTACCACCGGTCCAGTTCGGAACCGAGCGCGTCTTTGTCATGGACGGGGGCTTCACCGTCGAGTACCCGCCGAAGCCCGTGCACCTCGAGGAGTACGCGCAGCTCGTAGAGGCCACCCAACTCGTCGAGGTGCGGTCGGTACGGAAAGAGGCCGTGTTCGTCGCGTTCGACGAGCCCGTCGGATTCCAACTTTGCGAGCGCCTCGCGGACCGGTGTTCGCGAGACGCCGTAGAGATGAGCCAACCGTTCCTCACCGAGTCGTTCGGATGGCGCGATCTGACCCGACATCAGATCGTTCCGGATCGAGCGGTAGACCTGCTCGCGCAGCGGCGGCCGCACACTCATGTCAGATTGCCATCGCTCGACGAACCGCGTCGGTGGACGTGGTGCCGCCCTCACCGGTCGAGGTCACGTGTCCGGCCGCGAGAATGCTGTAATGCTGCGCAGATTGGAGCGCGAAACCGATGTGTTGCTCCACGAGGAGGACACCGAGATCGCCTCGCTCGGTGAGTTCCATGACGGTCCTTTCGATTTCGGCGACCACATTGGGCTGAATGCCCTCGGTCGGCTCGTCCAGGATGAGGATCTTGGGTTCGGTGATCAGTGCGCGAGCGATGGCAAGCTGCTGTCGCTGCCCACCGGAGAGAAGCCCGGCCCGTCGATCGAGCAGCGTGGTGAGTGCCGGAAACAGATCCAATGCCTCTGCGATGAGTGCTTTTCCGCGTTTGCGCCCGTCGGCGACCACTCGAAGATTCTCGGCAGTTGTCAGTTGTCCGAACGACTGCTGACCCTGGGGTACGTAGGCAAGTCCGCGAGCGACACGGGCGCTGGGCCGCAGACCGGTGATGTCCTCACCGTTCAGAAGTACCTTTCCGCGTGTGGGTTTGATCAGTCCGACGGCGGCGCGCAGCAAGGTGGTTTTGCCCGCACCGTTGTGACCCATGACTGCCGCAACCCCGTCGCTGGGAACCAGTAGGGAAACGCCGTGGATCACTTCGGTACGTCCGTAGCCGGCGCGGATGTCGACGAGTTCGAGCATGATTCAGTCCTCCGGGGTCGGTTCGGTGTCGGCGCCGAGATCGGTTCCGGCAGCGGCTGTGCCGAGATAGACCTCTTGCACCTTGGGGTCGGCTTGGACCTCGGCCACGGTCCCTTCGGCGAGCACTTTCCCAGCGGCGAGCACCGTGACGGACGTGGCGAAGGATCGCATGAAGTCCATGTCGTGCTCGACGACGACGACGGTTCGCGCACCGCCGATGCGCCGCAGAAGGTTCCCGGTCTCCTCGCGCTCCTCGAGGCTCATACCTGCGACGGGCTCGTCGAGCAGAAGTACGGAACAGTTCTGTACCAACAACATTCCGATTTCCAGCCACTGCTTCTGGCCGTGCGCGAGAATGCCCGCGGGAGTGTCCCTGAGGTGCTCCAAACCGGTTGTCTCCAGTGCCTCTTCGATCTCGGGAAGCACACCTTTGCGTTTTCTGAGCAGGTTCCACGGTGATCGGCCGGCTCCGGCCGCGATGTCGAGGTTCTGCAGCACCGAGAGCTCTTCGAAGACGCTTGCCGTCTGGAAGGTTCGCCCGACGCCGAGGCGGGCGATCTTGTGAACCTTCTTGCCGAGCAGTTGCTCGCCGGACTTCGTGATGGAACCCGTCGCGGGAACGAGTCCGGTGATGGCGTCGACCAGCGTTGTCTTTCCAGCCCCGTTCGGGCCGATGAGAAACCTGAGGTCGCCCTGCATGAGGGTCAAGTCGACGCCGTCGACGGCCTTGAAACCGTCGAAGCTGACCGAAAGGTTCCGTACTTCGAGGTACTCGGACGACATTCCGGCGTTGCCGCCCAGTGCCGGTGTGGGTTCGCTGGTGGCGGTTGTGTTGGTCATGACGACACCTCCACTGGTTCGGGTTGGGAGACCTTGACCGGCGGGTCGGCCGGGGTCTCACGCTTCTTGCGGTGGCGCATCAGGGCGAACAATCCGGCCACACCTGCCGGGAAGAACCCGACCACGACGATGAACATCAACCCTTGTGCGTAGATCCATCCCGAAGGGAGTTTCTCCGAGAATGTCGACTGCGCCCAAGCGACGCCGATCGCACCGAGTACCGGACCCAGAAGCGTTGCGCGGCCACCGATCGCGACCCCGATGAGGAAGGCGATTGACGGAACGATCCCGACGTCGGCGGGGGAGATGATGCCCACGATCGGAACGAAAAGCGCGCCGGCGATACCGGCGAGGAACGCCGCGGTCACGTAGGCGACCAGTTTGATGTTCGCCGGATCGTATCCGAGGAAACGCACGCGCTCCTCTTGATCGCGGACCGCGACGAGCAGTTCGCCGTATCGGGAGTTCATCAGCTGGCGAATCAGAGCTACCGACGCGAGAAGAACTCCGGCGGCGATGAAGAACAACATCTGCTTGTTCGCCGGATCATTGAGGTTGAAACCGAAGAACGTGCGAAAGCGGTTGAGGCCGTTGCTGCCACCGATCGATTGTTGTCCGATCAAGAGGATCGCAAAAGCTGCGGCGAGTGCTTGCGAGAGGATTGCGAAGTACGCGCCCTTGACCCTCCGCTTGAACACGCCGAGTCCGAGGAGAAAGGCAACAGCGGCCGGCAGGAAAAGGATGGCGAAGATCGCCACGAATGGCGAGGCGAACGGTTGCCAGTATCCCGGCAGTTCGGTCTTGCCGGCGATGGACATGAAGTCCGGGACAGCGTCGCCCTTGAGTTCGGCATCGGCGATCTTGAGGTGCATCGCCATCACGTATGCGCCGATTCCGAAGAACACACCCTGGCCGAGCGTGAGCATTCCGCCTCTGCCCCAAGCCAAACCGATGCCGACAGCGACTATGGCGAAGCACAGGAATTTGGCCAACAGTGACAGCCTGAAGTCCGAGAGTACAGCCGGAGCGATGGCGAACAGCACGATCGCGGCGAGTGCAAAACCGCCCCACACCCGAATTCGGGAATTGTTCAGGATGCTCATACGAGGCTCCTCGTCTTGACTGCGAACAGGCCCTGTGGCCGGACTTGAAGGAAGACGACGATGATGACGAACACGATCACCTTCGCGATCGACGCCGTCGTCGAGTACTCGATGAACGAGTTCAAGATGCCGAGGGCGAAGGCTGCGATCACAGCTCCCTTCATCTGACCGAGACCGCCGACGACAACAACCAGGAAGGCGTCGATCAGATAGGACTGGCCGATGGTCGGACTGGTGGAACCGATGAGCGTCAACGCGACACCCGCTACGCCGGCGAGCCCGGATCCGAGGAAGAAGGTCGTGATGTCCGTACGACGAGAAGAAATTCCGCTCGTCTCGGCCAGATCGCGATTCTGTACGACGGCGCGGATGCGTCTACCCATCGACGACTGCTTCAGCGCGACCGAAAGCGCGATCACCGCAGCGATCGCCAATACCAAAATGAAGATGCGGGTCTTCGGGACCACGGCGCCGAAGATGTCGACCCCACCCGAAAGCCAAGTCGGTGCCGAAACATTGACTGCCGGCGCCCCGAAGATGTCTCGTGCCAACTGCTGAAGGATCAATCCGACGCCGAACGTCACCAACAGGGTGTCGAGGGGTCGGTGGTACATCCTCGAAACCAGGACCACTTCGAGCACGACACCCATCAGTCCGCCGACGACAAAACCGACGAGCAGAGAAATGATCAACGATCCCGTTGCATTCGAGATCACCTGCTGCACTACGTATGCGGTGTAAGAGCCGGCCATGATGAACTCGCCGTGTGCCATGTTGATGACACCCATCTGCCCGAACGTGAGAGACAATCCCAACGCTGCCAACAGGAGAATCGATCCGATACTCAAACCCGTGAACAACTGTCCGATCACAACATCCATGACAGACGCTCCACCTCTCTACTCGTCGATTCCGTCAACTCAGCCTTCCCTCGATCAGCTGCCGAGTCCCTCGATCAGCTGCCGAGTCCCTCGGACTGTTATCAACTGCCGAGTCCCTCGGCCCAGGGGTAGTTCTTCAAGTACGGATCCGGCTCGATCGGCTGTCCCGAATCCCAGACCGTGTAGATCAGTCCGTCGGAACGGATTTCGCCGATCCGAGCAGTCTTGGTGATGTGGTGGTTGTCGCCGTCGATGGTGACGAGTCCTTCGGGTGCCTGGAAGGTCACACCGTCGGCGTTGTCCTGAATATCCTTGACCGCAAACGAGTTGGCCTTCTCGACGGTGTTCTTCCAGAGGTAGACGGAGGTGTATGCCGCTTCCATCGGATCGGACGTGGGCTTGTCCTGGCCGAACTTCGCCTTGTACGCGGCGACGAACTTCTTGTTCTCGGGGGAGTCGATGGTCTGGTAGTAGTTCCACGCCGTCAGCTGGCCTTCGACGTTTTGGACACCGATACCACCGACCTCTTCTTCCGCGATGGAAACGGAGACGACAGGCATGTCGGCAGGCTTCAGGCCGACATTCGAGTACTCACGGAAGAACGCGACGTTGGAATCACCATTGAGTGTGTTGAACACGGCATCCGCGTCGGCGGTGCGCACCTTGTTCACGATGGTGGAGAAGTCGGTCGAGCCCAATGGCGTGTAGTCCTCACCCTTGATCTCGATGCCGTTCGCTGCCGCGTACGCCTTGATGATGCGGTTGGCGGTCTGCGGGAACACGTAGTCGCTGCCGACCAGATACAGCGACTTGACGCCCTTCTCCTTCAGGTAGTCCAGAGCCGGGATGATCTGCTGGTTGGTCGTTGCACCCGTGTAGAAGATGTTCTTGGAATCTTCGAGTCCCTCATACTGGACCGGGTAGTAGAGCAAAGAGTTGTTGTCCTCGAACACCGGCAGCATGGCCTTACGGCTCGAGGAGGTCCAGCCGCCGAAAACTGCTGCGACGCAATCGCTGCTGATCAGCTTCTCGGCCTTCTCGGCGAACACCGTCGGCTCCGACGCGCCGTCCTCTGCCACGATCTGAATCTTCTTGCCCAGCACACCGCCGGAATCGTTGATCTCCTGCACCGCCAACGAGATGGAGTCGCGGACCGTCACTTCACTGATGGCCATGGTGCCCGAGAGTGAATTCAGGGAACCGACCTTGATCGTGTCCCCCGAGGTGTCGACGCACGACGTAGCCGTCGAATCTCCCGCTGCGGTGTCTGTTGCCTTGCTTCCGCAGCCGGTGAGAACCAAGCCCAGCGCGGCGAGAGCGGCCGGCGCGGCAAGGGTGCGCTTCGAGAAGGTTCGCATGTACGGGCCTTTCGTGTCGATGGCTCTGGCAGACAATGGCTCTGACAGATCTGTATCCGGGGTGCGTATACAACGCTGTATTCGTCGAGTGCACAGAGTAGGTGGAAGTTGTTGCGGTGGAATGACTGTCGGTGACAAGTGTGTGTCCGGTGTTTCCATTCGATGTCCGGGACCTCACACCGCAGGTCAGCAGGGGTGCGGTGTTAGCATCGACGAGAAATCGATCAAGCACTCGCTTGACAATCGGAACGTCGGAAGGATCTTCTCGTGCGCTCGACCCGACGGGACGAAATACTCGCTCATGCGGCCAAGCTGTTCAGCGAGCGGGGAATCGCCGCGACGACGGTGCGCGACATCGCCGACGAAGTCGGGATCCTTTCCGGGAGCCTTTATCACTACTTCGACTCCAAGGATGCGATAGCAAACGAGATCGTCGTCCGGTTCCTCGAAGATCTCAACGTCCGGTACGAAAACTCGATCGAGCCGGAAGGTTCGGCTCGCGATCGCCTGGCCACCATGGTTTCGGTGTCGTTCGCCTCTGCGGTCGATCACCCGTATGCCACCGAGGTGTATCAGGGCGAGGCCATTCTTTCGTCGCAGCCGGCCGACGCTCCCATCACGGTCCTGGTGCAGAAGGCCCACAGTTACTGGCGATCGGCGATCGGGCGCGGAATTGCCGACGGGGAGTTTCGGGAGGACATCGATCCCGAGCAGTTTCACCGGCTCCTGCGTGAATCCGTCTGGTCCACCGTCGCGCAGTATCGCCCGCAGCTTTCCGAGTTGGCCGACGATCTGCAGCGCAATCTGATCTCGGTATTCCTGGACGGCTTCGCCGCACGTTCCGGCGACGGAGAGCCAGTGGCACGCGTTGCGCGGCGCACCGCGAAGAAGGATGCGCACACCGAATCTCCCGACTCTGAAATTGCCGAACTCCGCGCTGATGTTGATGAATTGAAGTCCGTCATTCGCGAACTCAGCTCCTCGATCCGGCACCTGCAGAAGCCGTAACACCGCAGTTCTTGCGCGTGTAGTTCGGATTTTGACTATCGGTGTGACCCAGTGCATACTTCTGTCCACAATCGTAAATCAAGCGCTTGTTTGATTTACCAAGCAGAGTTTGGACGGGAGTTCGATGTGAGACTCGGAAAGGCGATTGCCGTCTGCGCGGCAGTGGTACTCGGGGCGAGCGCGTGCGCATCTGCCGGTGTCATTCCCGAAGACACCATCGTCATCGGTTTGGACGAGGACTCGACCGGCCCCGGTGCGTCGTACAGCACGATCGCCGGCAAGACCGTACGGATGACCGTCGACCTGATCAACCAGGCGGGCGGAATCAACGGTAAGCAGGTCGAATTGGTTGTCGAGAACGACGAGAGCAGCCCCACCAAGACCCCGTCGATCATTCGGAAGTTGGTCGATCACGGATCCAGTGCGGTCATCCTCGCAACGGGCAGCGGGTCGGTCCTGCAAGCCAAGTCGATTCTCCAGCAGTCGAAGATTCCTGCGATAGCTCCGGTCGTTCTCAGCGACGCTTTTGCCTCGGCGCCCGACAACGACTACTCGTTCATGATTCCGAACTCGTTGAAGCAGTATGCCCAGGTGTACTGCGGGGCTTTCGAGAAGATGGGGTACAAATCCCTGGGAATTCTCGGTGACGCTAGTGCGTCCATCGACGGAATCATCAAGACCCTGCGGCCGGCGCTCGAGAAATGCGCGAGAGTGACGGCGGTCGAAAAGGCGCCGGTCGATGCCGCGGACATCACCGCGCAGGTGTCGCGTCTCGCGGAAACTGAACCGGACGCAATCCTGGTCGCCAGTATCGGCGGGCACTTCGAGATTCTCGCTCACAACACCCTGTCGAAAATCACCCCGCAGACGCAACGCTTCTCACTCGCTTCCATCGGAAACCAGCCTGCATCTTGGGCTTTGGCGGACCCGAAGGCGTTGAGCGGCATGGTGTACATGGGCTCACTGAGTGCGAACAACCCGAGAACCGCCGAACTGCGCAGCAAGGTGCAGGCGGTGAAGGGCCCTGATTATCAACTGACTGCCTACGACGCACAGGCGTACGACGCCGTCATGATGTTGGCAGAGGCCATCGAAATTGCCGGCGATCACCGAGATCGGACGGCCGTCCGTGATGCTCTTCAACAGGTTTCGGCACTTCCCGCCAGCTTCGGCCAGGACGGACTGACACTGTCGTTCTCCCCACAGGATCATCTGGCTCCGGACAGCCTCTGCGGACTGGTGCTCATCGAATTCGGTGAGGACAACAAGCCGGCCCATCCGTGGGATTCCTACCAACCCCCGTGCGGATAACCGAGGAGCCTTGACATGACAGACGCACAACTGTGGCTCGCAGCCATCGAGATCGGTGCATTCTTCTCGCTGATAGCCCTCGGAATGTATCTCGTGGTGGTCGGCGCCGACTTCTTCAACTTTGCGATGGGCCCGTACGCGATGGCTGCGGCCATGGCGTCGAGTTGGGTCGCGATCAACTACGGGCTCGCTCTCTGGTTTGCCATGCCGCTGGGGATCGCGGTGGCAGTGGCGTTGTCGATTCTGACGGAAAAGCTTGTGGTCAAGCAGGTTCAGAAGCGCTCGGGTCGGGGGGAACTACCGGCGTTGGTGGCTGTGACCGCGGTCCTGTTCGGGATCCAGCAGCTCGCCGGCACGGTCTTCGGCCGCACACCGCTTCCCGGACAGAAGATCTTCGACTTCGATCCGATATCGGTGCTCGGCGCCACCGTCGACAGTTCGACCGTAGTACTCGTCGTCGGAACTGCTCTGATCTTCGTCGGTATCGGACTGTGGCTGAACCGGTCCACCTCAGGCCGTCTGCTTCGCGCCGTCGGCGACAGTCCGGATGCCGCCCGTGTCCTGGGGTTGCCGGTGGATCGGGTACGCCTCATCGCGTTCACCCTCGCCGGTGTGATCGCCGCCGTTGCCGGACTTCTGTTCGCTCCCAAGGCCGGTGTTCAGTTCACGAGCGGTCTGTCCTGGACGCTGACGGCATTCATTGCACTCGTCATCGGTGGTACCGGCCGGAGTTGGGCTCCGCTGATCGGCGGAATGGTGTTGGGCGTCGTCCAGGTATTCGCCCCGTACTACTTCGGTGCGAGTGCTGCGCAAACCGCGATTCTGCTGATTGCCCTGGTGTTCTTCGCTTTCCGTCCGGAAGGCTTGCTCTCGAGGAAGGTTCGCGTCTGATGGCCTCGCTTTCTACCAGTCCGCTGACGTCAAATCCGCCCGCTACATCCGGCCGTTCCCGGACGAGGATGCTCGCCCTGTCACGAGAAGCGCTGATCACCGTGGTCGTGGTTGCTGCCGTGCTGCTGTGGATGGGGCCGAGTCTGTACCGGCAGGATCTGGTGTTCCTCGCTGCGACGTATTCGCTGATCGCACTCGGCATGTACGTGCCATTCGTGCTCGCGGGATCACTGTCGATGGCGTACAGCGCGTATGCGGCGATCGGCGCGTATGCCGTTGCGCTGATCTCGGTTCGGACCGGGTTGTCGATGTGGTGGGGATGGATTCTCGGCGCCCTCGCCGCTGCAGCGGTTGCAGTACTCCTCAGCTTGGCAACGCAGAAACTCTCCGGCTTCTACCTTGCCGCGGTGACCTTGTTGTTCGGTATCGCTTTCGAGCACTGGTTGATCGACGGGCCGAGTTTCACCGGCGGATCGGCCGGGATCTCGGGCGTCGAGACTGTGACGATGTTCGGCTGGGAGCCACCGCGCTACGCATTGGTCGTGTTCGCGATCTTGTTCGTGTGTCTGATCGCGGTCGCTGTCGATCGACTCCGGAAATCGGTGTGGGGGCTGATGTTGCAAGCTGCCCGCGACAATCGTAATGTCGCACGGTCTTCCGGCGTCAATCCTGCGCACCTGACCGGCGTGGCGCTGGCGATCGGTGCTGCGATCGCGTCGACCGGCGGATCGCTTTTCACCGTGTCGGTGCAAGCTGTCACTCCTGAAACCTTCACTCTCAGTATTGTTTTCCTCGCAATCTTCATGCCGATCATCGGCGGTCGCGGTTCGGCGTGGGGTGCTCCGCTCGGTGCATTGATCGTGGTGATCGTGACGCTGAACATGCCCGGGTACCAGGGAAGTGGGGAACTCCTGCTTGCCGGAGCCGTCCTGGTGATCCTCATCGTCGCGCCTGGTGGGGTGATCGGGTGGAGTCAGAACGTTCTGGGTCGAGTGAACCGTCTGTACAAGGAGCGTGGCAATCGATGACTCGGCTACTCGAGGTGAGCGGGCTCCACAAGTCCTACGGCGGCGTCCGCGCAGTCAGTGACGTCTCGTTCAGCGTCGGACCGGGCGAGGTGGTCGGCCTGGTCGGTCCGAACGGTGCAGGCAAGACCACACTCGTGGACTGCATCTTCGGCACACAGCAAGCAGATTCCGGAGCGGTCACGCTCGCCGGTGCTGCCTTGACCGGGCCGTCGGAGCGCCGTGCACGGCAGGGGCTCTCGCGTACGTTCCAGCATCCACAGCTCGCGGCGGAACTCGACGCGATCGACAACATCATTCCGGGACTGTACGGGCACAAGATCACCTCACCGCTGCACTCGCTGTGGTGGGCGATCAAAGGGCCGTTCGAGAACTGGGATCGCGCAGCGCAGCGGGCCCGGGAGATTGCCGCCCGGTACTCGGTTACCGATGTCGAAAGTGCCTGCGGGGATCTCAGTTTGGGTGCGCAGCGCCTGGTCGAGGTAGCGCGCGCGATGTCGAGCGAACCTGAAGTCCTCCTGTTGGACGAACCGTTTGCCGGTGCGGATCACGACGGTATCGCCGCGATTTCCGGTGCTGTTCGATCGATTGCTGCACAGGGCAAGGGAGTGGTTCTGGTCGATCACAACGTCGATCTCATCGCGGCGCTCGCAACCAAGATCGTTCTGCTCAATTTCGGATCGGTGGCGTTCTACGGACCGCCGCAAGAGTGCCTGGCCAGCGATGCGATGCGCGAAGCCTATTTCGGTTCCGAATACGAGGAAGGTGCCTGACGATGCTCGAACTCGACAGAGTCACAGTTCGATACGGCTCCGCGGTTGCCGTCAGGAACGTCTCCCTCACCGCCCCGGCCGGTGAAGTGACCGCAATTGTGGGACCGAACGGTGCCGGCAAGACCAGCTTGATCGGAGGAATCTACGGCTCGGTTCCCGCTACCGGGAAGATCACTGTCGACGGTCGTGAGATTCAGAAGCTTTCGGCTCTCGCCCGAGTCCGTAGCGGATTTGCCTATGTCCCCCAGGGCAGGCAACTGTTCATGCGTATGTCCGTTCGCGAGAACCTACGCGTCGGCGCCGACCTGATGGGTTTGAAGGCCGAGGCGGTGGAAACAGCTTTCGAGCGGTTTCCGATCCTGCGCGAACGCTCGGAAAGTTATGCCGGGGTTCTCAGCGGTGGTGAACAGCAGATGTTGGTTCTGGGGCGGGCCCTTCTGGAAACTCCGAAGGTGTTGCTCCTCGACGAGATGATGACCGGGCTGGCACCGAAAATCGTCGCGGAACTGCGAGCGTTGGTCGGCGATCTGGCCGCCGAGGGAGTGACCGTCGTCGTGACGGAACCGGCTCTGGCTGCACTGAAGTCGGTTGTCGACCGCGGATATGTCATGCAACGCGGCGAACTCGTCCGCGAATGCGATTCCGCAGCGACACTGGACAACGCGTACAAACAATCGATGGGCGTACTCAGCGCCGACGGGAGATGATCGACGATCATGTTTGAAACGAAGACACTCGACTTCACCGTCGGTGAATTCGCCACGAATCCGGCCCGGTTCGCCGGCATCAGCATCAGCGAGATGGTCAGGCATTGGTCTGAGACCATCCCGGACGAAACTGCCTTTGTCACCCCGGAGTCGAGGGTCTCGTGGAAACAGTACGACGCCGCTGCCGATGCCATCGCGTCGGCACTGGACCTAGCGGGTGAGGGATACGGGCATGTGGCCGTGTTGCTTCCCGACACCGCTGTCTTCCATGCGGCTCTCTGCGCAGCATTTCGGACCGGCCGCGTTGCCGTCGGAATCGGTTCGCGCTCCGGCATTCGCGAGATCTCTCATCTGATCGCCCGCTCCGAAGCATCCGTTCTGGTCACCGCGCGCACGCTGCGAGGCGTCGACACCGCCGAACTCGTGGCGAGTCTGCGGGCCGAGCATCCCGGACTGGACGTCGTCTTCGCCGACGAACGCGCCGATGTGATTTTCGAACGCGCGGGCGCAGGTGGCGAATTCACTTCGTTGCCGGTCGAAGTCAAGCGTTTCCCCGCAACCAGTCCGTGCTTTGTCACGTCGGGCGTTTCGATGCTGAACTCGACCTCCGGCACGACGGGCCTGCCCAAGCTGGTGACTCAAACCGAGGACCGTTGGGTTGCCTTCTCCGAGATTGCCGCCGAGGCGGCGGCGATCGGTCCGGATGAGGTGTTCCTCGGCGCGGTTCCGGCACCTTTCGGATTCGGCCTCTGGACTTCGCATTTCCTGCCGGCACTACTCGGTGCTCGCAATGTCGTCATGGAACGCTTCGACGTTTCGGTGATGATCGAGTTGATCGAGCGCGAACGGGTGACTGCTTTGAATTGTGTGAGTACACAATTCAAGATGCTGTTGCGTTCGGAGGCCGCGGAATCGGCCGATCTCTCGTCACTTCGTTTCATGTTCACCGGTGGTGAAGCCGTGCCGTATTCGGAGGCACTGGCATTCGAGCAACGTACCGGAGCGGCTGTCCTGCAGTTCTACGGATCGAACGAAACCGGCGCCGTCTCGGTAACGACGGTTTCGGACGGTTCCGATACCCGACTGAAGACGTGCGGCCACGTCATCGATCGCATGCAAGTTCGTGTATTCGACGATGCGGCAAAGGAAGTGACCGGCTCCGTCCGTCGCGGTCAGCCTGCGGTCAACGGCCCACTGATGTGCCAGGGTTATTGGGGCGACGTCGATGCGAACGACGAGTTGTACACCGACGAAGGTTGGATGCTTCTCGGTGACATCGTCGAGATCGACGAGACAGGACGGGTGCGGGTGGTCGGACGCAAAGCCGACATCATCATTCGAGGCGGCAAGAACATTTCCGCGGTCGAAGTCGAGGAGTATGTACGCGCACACCCTGCGGTGGAACTGGTCGCCGTAGTGGGAGTCGACGATCCGCTGTTCGGTGAGAAGGTCTGTGCGGTCGTCGTGTCCGCTGATGACGATCTGAGTTCGGAGGACTTGACTGCCTGGCTGCAGAGCCGAGGAGTGACCCGCGAGTACATACCCGAGTACGTGATGACGGTCTCCGAATTGCCGATGGCGGCCGGGGGCAAGGTAGCCAAGGGTGAAGTCAAGGCGCTCGCGCAGAGGTGGATCGCGGAACTCAGCTGATCGCGCCTGGCGGTACCGGCTTCGCGTTACGCTGATCCGGACATTGTGCCGAGAGTGAGGGAAACCCGATGACGAACCCTTCACCGCACCGATGGCGTAAGCGAGCGCTGTGGACTCTCGGGACAGTGATAGTCCTTGTCGGAGCCGTGGTTCTGGCTTTTGTACTGAGCCCGAGACCCGGCGCGCTCACCGTGCGCTGGGTCTTCGATCGTGATGCTGTGAAAGTCACCGAGGCGCTCGAGAAGCATGCTCCAGGTGGCGTCGACTCGATCAAGGACCAGCACTATCGCGCCGAAGACGACGACGCATATCTGGACGTCTACTTTCCTGCAGCGACGACGGCCACGCTGCCCACGGTGATCTGGACTCATGGCGGTGCCTGGATCTCGGGAAGCAAATCCAACTACGCGTCGTACTACGAGCTGCTGGCTTCTCACGGATACACCGTTGTGTCCCTGGACTACTCACTCGGGCCCGAGCATCACTACCCGACAGCGGTGCGACAGCTCAACGACGCACACGCGTACGTCGTCGCGAATGCGGAACGGCTGCATGTTGATCCGACGAAGATCGTTCTCGCCGGAGATTCTGCGGGAGCGCAACTCTCGAGTCAGCTCGCCACTCTCGTCACTGATCCCGCGTATGCGGACCGCGTGGGCGTGAACCCGTCGTTGCGGCCGGATCAGCTACGCGGAGTGATCCTGAACTGTGGAATCTACGACGTCGGGAACATCGTCGGCGGACCCGGCATCATCGGTTGGGGAGTTGATCGGTCCCTCTGGGCATATACCGGTGTGCGCGACTTCATGAGTACCGATGCGGCGGATCAGATGTCGACCTTGAACTACGTCACCGATCGATTTCCGCCCGCCTACATCAGCGGCGGGAACGCGGATCCGTTGACCGATTCTCAGTCGAAACCGTTGGCTGACAAATTGACGGGGATGGGAGTTGGGGTCGACACACTGTTCTATCCGGCTGATCACGTTCCGGCGCTCGGTCACGAGTATCAGTTCGATCTGGACAACGCCGACGGCCTCACTGCGCTCGATCGCACGGTTCAGTTTCTCGACGCTCACACCAGCTAGTTGTCGGATTGTGTTGAACCACCGGGAAAATGGTCATTTCGGACAAAGCTCCGAGGGTGTGTTCGGAGGGAATTCCCAGCTAGTCCTTTTGGTCTAGCCTGGGGAGATCCGATCCGACACCAGGAGTTGTTGTGCGAGCGTCTTCCCCCGACAGACGGCGAAGACTCGTTGTCGGAAGCATGGCGGTGTTCGTCGTCATTCTGTTCGGCATAACCGCCGCGCTGGTCAGTCCGTGGCCAGGAGTCCTCCTCGTACGGTGGATGTCAGCGGGTGGGTCCGAAGCGACTCACGCACAACTCGACAAACACGCACCGCCAGGAATCGTCTCGATCCTCGATCAGTCGTACCGCGACGGCGACGACGACGCACGACTGGACGTGTACTACCCGTCGGAGTCCACTCCGGCGCTACCGACGGTGGTCTGGGTGCACGGCGGTGGCTGGATAGCGGGATCGAGAACTGATGCCGACGGTTACTACAAACTCTTGGCAGATCAAGGTTTCACTGTGATTTCGGTGGACTATTCACTGGGGCCGGAAGCGTATTACCCCACCGCAGTGAATCAACTGAACGACGCGTATCGATTCATCGTGAGCAATGCGGACAGGTTGCATGTCGATTCGAACAATCTCTTTCTTGCGGGAGATTCGGCAGGCGCGCAGTTGTCCAGTCAGTTGGCGACCGTCATGACCAGCCCTGACTACGCGTCGGAAATGGGGTTGGAACCGGCATTACGACCCGAGCAGATACGCGGAGTTGTCCTCGACTGCGGGGTCTTCGATCTGAAACCGCTACTGTCGCAGGGGAAGTACTTCGGTTGGGGCGTCGACAAGCAGTCGCTGTGGGGGTACCTCGGAACGAGGGACTTCGACGGGTCGACTGCAGTGGGTCAGATGTCGACGCTGGGCCATGTGACCTCGGACTTTCCAGCGGCGTTCATCACCGCCGGAAATGTCGACCCACTGACCGCCAGCCAGTCGAAACCCATGGCAGATCGGCTCGCCGATCTGGGCGTCGAAGTAGACGCACTGTTCTACCCCGACGATCACGAGCCTGCGCTCGACCACGAATATCAGTTCGACCTCGACACCGTCGACGCGATGATCGCGTTCGATCGCACAGTCGCGTTCCTGCGCAACTACGTGCGTTAGCGCGCTCAGCGAATCACGTACGGCGAGATCGAACTCCGGTGCTCGCTGATGTCGAGGTCTTTACCCAATGGAGGGAAGGCGCGCTGCGGACAGTTGAGGCGTTCGCAGACGCGGCAGCCCGAGCCGATCGGCGTTCCCGGATTCGACTCGTCGAGATCCAGACCGTCGCTGTAGACGAGTCGATGCGCGTGGCGAATCTCGCATCCCAGTCCGATGGCGAAGATCTTCGCGGGCTGTCCGTATCGAGCCGCTCGCCGTTCGACCGTGCGTGCGACCCACAGGTATCGGCGACCGTCGGGCATCTGCGCGATCTGCGGCATGATCTTGCCTGGATAAGAGAACGTCTCGTAGACGTTCCACAGCGGGCATGTGCCGCCGCTGGTGGAGAAGTGGAATCCCGTGGCGGACTGACGCTTCGACATGTTTCCGGCACGGTCGACACGTACGAACATGAACGGAACCCCGCGAAGTTTGGGGCGCTGCAGGGTCGAGAGGCGGTGGCAGATCGTCTCGTAGCTCGCGGAATAGAAGGCAGACATGCGCTCGATGTCGTAGCGGAAGTCCTCGGCAACCTCGTGAAACTGGCTGTAGGGCAGCACGGTGGCCGCGGCGAAATAGTTGGCCAAGCCAAGCTTCGCCAGGGAGACCGATGCTTCGCTGGTGAAGTTGCCCTCGGCCACCAACGAGTCGAGCAGTTCGCCATGCTCGAGGTACGCGAGTTCTGTCGCGAACTTGAAGACCTGTTGCCCGCCCGAGAGCCTTGCGGAGATTTCCAGGACCCTGGTGTCGGGGTCGTAGCGATGAAGTATGTTCTCGCCCAAGTCGACTCGTCGAACGATCTGCACGTCGTGGACGGACTCGAGGCGTCTGGCGATCTCGCCGGCGACGTCGCCACGGTGAAAGCGCATCCGGGCAGTGAGTTCTTCGGCTGCGGTGTCGAGATCGTGGATGTAGTTCTGTCGCTGATAGAAGTAGTCGCGCACTTCCTCGTGCGGCATGGTGATCGAACCGCTGCCGCTGCCGTCCGAGAAACGGTCCTCCGTGGCTGCGGCGAGCTGGGCCGTCGTGTTGCGGAAGCGGCGATGCATGTTCACCATCGCCTTGGCGAGGCCGGGGTGGGTGGAGACCATCTCCGCGATTTCGTGGGCGTCGGCGTCGATACCCATCTCCTGATCGAGGGCAACTTCACGCATTTCCGCGATCAGGCGTGTGTCGTCCTGCGGGGAGAAGAAGGTGGTGTCGACACCGAAGACTTCACTGATTCGCAGGAGGACCGGCACGGTGAGTGGCCGGACGTCGTGCTCGATCTGATTGAGATAGCTTGCCGAGATCTCCAGCGTCTTGGCCAGTGAAGCCTGACTCAACCCGCGCTCGGTCCGCAGTTGGCGGAGCCGGACACCGACAAAGGTTTTCGACATTTTCCCAGGATACGAGCGACGGTCCTGCTTCGCAAAGGTGGGTTCGCAGTCTTCGCACAGGGGCTCCGCCCCCGTGAGTGGTTGAGGAGCCTCGGCACTCCCTAACCACTCACGGGCCGGAGGCCTAGATTTTGTTCTCCGAACGCGGGGCGCCAATTCCGGGATCGATCTGGAACGGTCCGCTCGACGACGGTGCGAGCGGGAAGTCGAAGATCGCTGTCGGGAGATACACCGTCGAACACGAGTTGGGGATATCTACGACGCCCGACAGACGACCCTCGATCGGTGCCGCACCGAGTAGCAGGTACGCCTGCTCCGGTGCGTAGCCGAACTTGGTCAGGTATTCGATCGCATGCAGGCACGCACGCTGGTACGACAGATGTGAATCCAGGTACTTCTGTTCACCGTCCAACGTGACAGAAGTGCCCGAGAATGCAAGCCACTCGGAATACTGCGGATCCGTGTTGCCCGGCATGAAGATCGCGTTCTCGGAAACGCCGTAGGTATCCATGCCGCCCTTGATGATGTCCACACGAAGGTCGATGAAGCCGCCCATCTCGATGGCACCGCAGAACGTGATCTCGCCGTCGCCCTGGGAGAAGTGAAGATCGCCGACCGACAAATTCGCACCGTCAACGAACACCGGATAGAAGATTCGGCTGCCCTTGGTGAGGTTCTTGATGTCCTGGTTTCCGCCGTTCTCGCGCGGGGGAGCGGTGCGAGCCGCTTCGCCGGCCACGCGTGTGTACTCGTCACCGGTCAAGGTTCCCAGAACGGCATCGCGGGGCTCGGGCGGAAGCGCAAGCGGGGGAACCCGATTGGGGTCGGTGGCAATCAGGGCGCCCTCGCGGGCATTCCACTTGGCGAGCAGGGCTGCCGACGGAGCCGTGCCCATGAGTCCCGGGTGGACGATGCCTGTGAACGAGACGTGCGGAATGTGGCGCGACGTCGCCGTTTGTCCGGAGAAATCCCAGACAGCCTTGTACGCGTCGGGGAACTGTTCGGTGAGGAATCCGCCGCCGTTGTTCCGAGGGAAGATGCCGGTGTACCCCCAGCCTTGGCCGGCCAACGGACCCGAATCCTCTTGGGGGATAGGACCGATATCCAAGATGTCGACGATCAGCAGGTCGCCGGGCTTCGCGCCTTCGACGGAAAAGGGGCCGGACAGCGTGTGGACCGTGGTCAGTGGTGCATTGAGAATGTCGTCGGCGGAGTCGTCGTTGTGGATTGCGCCGTCGAACCATTCGCGGCAATGGACACGAAACGCATCACCGGGTTTCACCGTCACCGCTGCCGGGATGTCCGGGTGCCACCGATTGTGGCCGACGATCGCCTGGTCGGTGAATTTCTTGGCGGAATCGAGTGGAAACAGCAGTTCAGGCATATGCACTCCTCATTCTCGAAGAAACGGAAAACTCGTGGCGGCAGGACTTTCGTGTCGGATCGTGACTCGCGGCGAGGGTGCTCAGGGGCGAGGTAGCGTGCGGTGCAACGGATTGGATGTGGTCGGGGCAGTTTTTCGGCCGCCGCCGGGTAGTGACCCACTGACCACGGCAGGCTCGTGAGCCGATCGAGCCGTGCTGTCCAACAGACCCATCGCGGCCGACGATGCGTGACTTAACCGGGGTGACGAGACCATTCGCTTGGACTCGAGACTGCACTGGGGGCAACTGATCGACTGGGGCACTTCGGCCATCGCGAACGACCGCTCGAGTGGGCCGCAGCCGGTACAGCGAAACTCGTACAGGGGCATGCGGTCACGCTATCGGAGGATCCGTCAGTACGACACTGGAACGACAAGCGCCGGGTTGCTACCGCCGCAAGTGTGCACGTCAGCGCAAGTACACAACCGCGTTGTCTCCGCCGGTACATGTGACGATGCCGGAGGCCACCTTGCACGCCATCGTGTACTCCTTGCCGGTCACCGGACTACGTGCGGAGACCGTGCTGGATCGACCGGCGGCACCGGAGTTTCCGTAGGCGATCCGAACTGCCTCGGCAAACTCGCACGAAGTTTTGCCCCCACTGGTCGCGGACTCCTTGTAACTTCCCGCCGGTTGCCCGCCGGGGCAGGTGGACGCGCCTGCCGGGAAGTTCGCGGCGCGTGTGGTCGTCGGGGATGTCGTGCTGGGAGCAGTTGTCGTGGCACCGGCGGTGCCGGGTGTGTTCGCGGCGGCGGTGGTGGAGTGGGCGGCTCCACCGGCTGTCGAGTTGGGGACGTCCTTCGGCCACAGAACCCATGCAAGCCCGCCGAAGAGAGCCAACACGGTGATGACACCGATGATCGATACCGGAATCACCCAGCCGGGTCGTCGTGGCGGCGGATTTCCACGTGGCGGACCAGGCGGGAATCCCTGCGGTGGGGGATAGGACTGCGGCGCGGCCCGGTATCCCAACTGCGGCGGTTGAGGCCCGGATTGCGACCATGCCTGGTTGTTCGGTGGCTGTTGATAGTTGTCCGGCACAGCTTTATCGCCCGTTCAGTGGTGTCGAGGGCGTCGAACGACAAGTCATGGTTCGACAGCATATGGCCGGCGATCGGGTTGTCGGGGGCTTTGCGAGACCTCGATCTCGGGAAAGTGCTCGCGCGAATGCCGTTGCGACGAAGTGATTGCGGTCACTTGCGGGCAATGAAGTTGGCTCCGAAGTAGCGGACAGGCCCGTTCCGTGCGCTGCGCGAACAGGCGTAATTCACCAGTGGCGGAGTTGAGTGCATTTCGTTCACAGCCTGCGGTTTCATTGCTACTCGCCAGTACGGAACCTGTCCGAATGGGTAGTGCTCGCCGTGTAGGAATCTTCACAGACTTAGCAAAGTGTGTTGAAAAGGTAGCGAAGATTGGCATTAGCAACAGGTAGACGGCACTTTTTCGATGTGCCATTCTCGGTAAGTACACAAGAAGGGCCTGGCAAGTATGTGAAGTAGTACGCACGTACTGCTCACAACAGGCCGGACCAGCAGATCAAAGAGATGGAGTCTTGATGTCGACCACCGGCACCCCGAAGACCGCAGCTGAGCTCCAGCAGGATTGGGACACCAACCCTCGCTGGAAGGGCGTTACTCGTAACTACACGGCCGATCAGGTCGTCAAGCTCCAGGGCACCGTCGTCGAGGAGCAGACCCTCGCTCGTCGCGGATCCGAGATCCTGTGGGATCTCGTGAACAACGAGGACTACATCAACTCCCTCGGTGCACTTACCGGCAACATGGCTGTGCAGCAGGTTCGCGCCGGCCTGAAGGCCATCTACCTTTCCGGTTGGCAGGTTGCCGGCGATGCGAACCTCTCGGGCCACACGTACCCGGACCAGAGCCTCTACCCGGCCAACTCGGTTCCGACCGTCGTCCGTCGCATCAACAACGCACTGCTGCGCGCCGACGAGATCGCCAAGACCGAGGGTGACACCTCCGTCAGCAACTGGCTCGCTCCGATCGTTGCCGACGCCGAAGCCGGCTTCGGTGGCGCTCTCAACGCTTACGAGCTGCAGAAGGCCATGATCGGCGCCGGCGCTGCCGGTGTCCACTGGGAGGATCAGCTCGCTTCGGAGAAGAAGTGCGGCCACCTCGGTGGCAAGGTGCTCATCCCGACGCAGCAGCACATCCGCACCCTGACCTCGGCTCGCCTGGCTTCCGACGTTGCGGACGTTCCGTCCGTCATCATCGCCCGCACCGACGCTGAGGCTGCAACCCTCATCACCTCCGACGTGGACGAGCGTGACCGCCCGTTCCTCGACGGAACCCGCACGGCTGAAGGCTTCTACGGCGTCAAGAACGGCATCGAGCCCTGCATCGCTCGCGCCAAGGCTTACGCACCGTACGCAGACCTCATCTGGATGGAGACCGGCGTGCCGGATCTCGAGGTTGCAAAGAAGTTCGCCGAGTCCGTTCGCAGCGAATTCCCGGACCAGCTCCTGGCCTACAACTGCTCCCCTTCCTTCAACTGGAAGGCGCACCTGGACGACGCGACCATCGCGAAGTTCCAGAAGGAGCTCGGCGCAATGGGCTTCAAGTTCCAGTTCATCACGCTGGCCGGCTTCCACTCGCTCAACTACGGCATGTTCGACCTGGCCTACGGCTACGCCCGCGAAGGCATGACGGCATTCGTCGACCTGCAGGAGCGCGAGTTCAAGGCTGCTGAAGAGCGTGGCTTCACCGCCATCAAGCACCAGCGTGAGGTTGGCGCCGGCTACTTCGACACCATCGCCACCACCGTTGACCCCAACACCTCGACGGCAGCTCTCAAGGGCTCCACCGAAGAGGGCCAGTTCCACTAAGAACTGACTTCGGGTGGGGGAGAGGCTCGGGTTCGGGTCTCTCCCCTGCTTGTATCACCGATCTACTTTCTCTCGTCTTCAAGGCAGTTCCAATTGCATCGGCCACCAGCGTCGACGCAGTTCGAAGTGCTTTCTTTGCAACACCTTCAGACTGCAAAACCTTCACCAGACAAACTCCACGAGACAAACAAGGAGCTGACGTGACCAGCGAAAAAATTCAGCGCGTCGGCGTTATCGGCGCCGGAATCATGGGTGCCGGAATCGCCGAGGTGTGCGCCCGCGCACATGTCGATGTTCTGGTCTTCGAGCAGACTCGCGAGCTTGCAGCAGCCGGGCGTTCACGCATCCTGCGTTCGCTCGACCGCGGCGTGAGCAGCGGAAAGATCACAGAACGCGAGCGTGAGCAGGCCGCATGGCGTCTGCGTTTCACCTCCGATCTGGGAGATTTCGCGGACCGCCAGCTCGTCGTGGAGGCCGTCGTCGAAGACGAGAAGATCAAGAGCGAAATCTTCGCCGAGCTCGACGCGGTCGTGACGGACCCGGATGCGGTTCTCGCGTCCAACACGTCGTCGATCCCGATCATGAAACTCGGCATCTCGACCAAGCGTCCCGAGCGAGTCATCGGTATGCACTTCTTCAACCCGGTGCCGGTTCTGCCGCTCGTCGAATTGGTGACGACGCTCAAGACCAGTGCCTCCGTCTCGCAGCGCGCCGAGGCTTTTGCCAGCGACATCCTGGGCAAGCAGGTCGTGCGCAGTGCCGACCGCTCCGGCTTCGTCGTCAACGCACTCCTGGTGCCGTACCTGCTCTCGGCGATCCGCATGGTCGAGTCGGGCTTCGCAACCAAGGAAGACATCGACAAGGCAACGGTTCTGGGCCTCGCGCACCCCATGGGTCCGCTGGCGCTGACCGACCTGGTCGGCCTCGACACCGTCAAGTCCATCGCCGACTCCATGTACGAAGAGTTCAAGGAGCCGCTGTACTCCGCTCCGCCGCTGCTCCTGCGTATGGTCGAAGCCGGATTGACCGGCAAGAAGTCCGGCGCGGGCTTCTACGAATACGCCGACAACGGTCGCTCCACCAAGCAGGCAAGCTAAGGCCCAAAGCCCCCTGTGCGCGTTTGTGGAGTGTAGAGACTCCATAAACGCGCACAGGGCGCTCGCGCCCCTCGGTTAGAAAGGTCGACCGCATGTCCAGCAGCACTGCAGCATTCGGCTCCAGCGTCCTGGGGTATCCGCGCATCGGGCCGCGCCGTGAGCTCAAGCGCGCCCTCGAGTCCTACTGGCACGGCACTTCGGACAAGGACGCACTCCTCGCGGTCGCCAAGGAACTCCAGGAATCGACCTGGAGCGAATTGGCTGCGACGGGATTGAGCCAGGTTCCCGGCAACACCTTCTCCTTCTACGATCACGTGCTCGACAATGCGCTGCTTTTCGGCGCAGTGCCGGAGCGGTTCAAGCCGCTCGAGGGCGCACTCGATCCGCTCGATTTCTACTTCACGATGGCCCGCGGTCGCCCCGACTTCCCGCCTCTCGAGCTGGTGCGCTTCTTCGGCACGAACTACTACTACCGTCAGCCCGAGATCGACGCGAACACGGTGTTCTCGCTCAACTCGGAAGCACTGCTCGACGAGTTCGAACGTGCGAAGGCGCGCGGCATCGAATTGCGCCCCGTCATCATGGGACCCGTTTCGCTGCTTCTGCTTTCGAAGGTCGGGCCCGCCACCGAGAAGTCAGATCCGAACTTCACCCCACTCGATCTGTTGGACGCAATCCTGCCCGAGTACGAGAAGCTCTTCGAGCAGCTCGCCAAGGCCGGTGCCACCTGTGTTCAGTTGGACGAGCCTTCGGTGACCGAGGACCGCACCGCCGACGAGCTCGCCGCTCTGGGACGTGCATACGAGAAGCTTTCGACGGCTCCGCTGCGCCCGCGCCTGTTGGTGACGGGTCCGTACGGCAAGTTCGGCGAAGCCCTCAACATCTTGGCGCCCACCAAGATCGAGGCCTTCGGTCTGGACTTGGTGCACGGCAAGATCACGGCCGAGGAACTGGCCGCGGTGCCGAACATCAAGCGCAAGCGCATCTACGCAGGCGTCGTCGACGGTCGTAACGTGTGGCGCGTCGACCGGTTCAACACGTTGACGTACCTGAACGAACTCAAGGACGTCGTGCCTGACCTCGTCGTCTCCACGTCGTCGTCGCTGCTGCACGTGCCGTACGACGTGCTCTCCGAGTACGACATTCCGGGAGACGTCGCAGACCGTTTGGCTTTTGCGAAGCAGAAGGTCGGCGAGGTCGTCTCACTGGCGAAGGCGCTCACCGAAGGTCCTTCGGACAAGTGGCGTAAGCGTCCGACGAAGGTGCACTTCAAGCTCAAGCACGCAGTCCGTGCTCGGGTCAACGCGATCAAGCCCGAAGATCGTGTGCGTGCACCGTACGAGGAGCGTCGCAAAGCTCAGCAGGAACGGTTGAACCTGCCTTTGGTTCCGGCTCAGACACTGGGTTCGTTCCCGCAGACCGACGCGATTCGCCAGGCTCGTTACGAACTCGGCCAGGGGCGCTTGGAGTGGGACGACTACTACAAGCGCATCCAGGAAGAGATCGAGCGCACAATCCGTCTGCAAGAGGACATCGGTCTCGATGTTTTCGTGCACGGCGAGCACGAGCGCAACGACATGGTCCAGTACTTCGCCGAACTGCTCGAGGGCTATGCCTTCACGCACAACGGTTGGGTTCAGGCCTACGGATCTCGTTGTACGCGTCCGCCGATTCTCTACGGAGACATCGCACGTCCGAAGCCGATGACGGTCGAGTGGATTGCGTACGCGCAGTCGCTGACCGACAAGCCGGTCAAGGGCATGCTGACGGGTCCGGTCACCATGATCGCTCGTTCGTTCGTGCGTCAGGATCAGCCGCTCTACGAAACGGCAGAGCAACTGGCACTTGTCATTCGAGACGAAATCGCGGATCTCGAAGCCGCCGGAATCGCCATCATCCAGGTGGACGAGCCGGCAATTCGTGAACTGCTGCCACTGCGTGAGGACGGCCGGGAGGCCTACCTGGAGTGGGCCGTCGACGCGTTCCGTCTGGCAACAGGTGGAGCGAAGCCGGAAACACAGATCCACACACATCTGACGTACTCCGCTCGGTCGTCGGTGGTCGACGCCATCGAACGGTTGGACGCAGATGTGACGGCTATCGTCGCGACCCGCTCCATCACGTGGGTTCTCGAAGCACTCAAGGAAGGCGCGCTCACACACGGCGTCGGCCCCGGCGTCTACGAATCTCGTTCGGCTCGGATTCCCGACATCGACGAGCTCGACGAATTGCTCACCGAGGCAAGCGAATCGATCTCTCTCGATCGTTTGTGGGCAAACCCGGACGGCGGCCTCAAGACCCGCCATCCGTGGCAGCTCGAGCCTTCGCTGCGCAACATGGTTGCGGCCGCGAGGCGCTTGCGTCGTCGCGCCGAGCAAGCCGAGCGCGACGCCGAGTAAGTCACGTAAAGAACTAGTCATGGAGGGGCCTGCGAGTTGCAGGTCCCTCCATGCACGGGTAGGCATGTCTGCATGGTTACTGCTGCTGCTTATGCCGCGACGTCTGCTGACGGTCCGCTCGAGAAGACCACCGTCGAACGCCGCGAGCTCGGTCCACTGGACATTCTCATCGACATCAAATTTGCCGGCATCTGCCATTCCGACATCCACACCGCTCGCAACGAGTGGGGCGGAGCCAAGTACCCGATCGTCCCCGGACACGAAATCGCCGGCGTCGTCGCCGCCGTGGGTTCCGATGTCACCAAGCACAAGGTCGGCGACCGCGTCGGCGTCGGCTGCTTCGTCGACTCGTGCGGGGAGTGCGACGCCTGCGCCGCCGGCGAAGAGCAGTACTGCCGCAAGGGTGTGACGGGTACCTACAACGCCACCGGCCGCGACGGTGAGCGCACTCAGGGCGGCTACTCGACGCACATCGTCGTCACCGAGCATTTTGTTCTCTCGATCCCGGAGGGCATCGAACTCGACGTTGCCGCGCCGCTCCTGTGCGCAGGCATCACCTTGTACTCACCGCTGCGGCACTGGAACGCCGGCCCCGGCAAGAAGGTCGCCATCATCGGTTTCGGCGGCCTCGGTCACGTCGGTGTGAAGATCGCCAAGGCGCTCGGAGCGGAAGTCACCGTCCTGAGCCAGACGCTCGGCAAGAAAGACGACGGGCTTCGCCTCGGCGCCGATCACTACTACGCGACCAACGACCGTGAGACGTTCAAGGCTCTTCGCGGCGAGTTCGATCTCATCCTCAACACGGTCTCGGTCAATCTCGACATCGACGCCTACATGTCCCTGCTCGCCATCAACGGCACTCTCGTCGAACTGGGCCTGCCGGAGAAGCCGATCGAAGTTCGGGCATTCTCGCTCGCCGCAAACCGTCGTAGTCTCGCCGGCTCCATGGTCGGCGGTATCCCGCAGACACAGGAGATGCTCGACTTCTGCGCCGAGCACGGCATCGGTGCAGAAATCGAACTGATCCCGGCTAGCGACATCAACGACGCTTACGAGCGCGTGATCAAGAGCGATGTGCGATACCGATTCGTGATCGACACCGCAACGATCTGACCCGCTCAGTCGAGTTGCTCGCGAAGATTACTCAGTGTCTTCGCGAGCAATCTCGACACGTGCATCTGGGATACGCCGACTTTCTCGGCGATCTGTGTCTGCGTCAGGTTTCCGAAGAATCTGAGCATCAACACCGTCCGCTCTCGTTCGGGAAGCTTGTCGAGAAGCGGGCGTAACGCCTCGTGATTCTCGACGTTCTCGAGTGCTGCGTCGTAGTCACCGAGTGTTTCCACGAGCGGAAGATCGTCGGTGTGATTGGACGCGGCACCGTCGACCGAGACGGTTTGGTACGCGTTGCCGGCGATCAACGCCTGGGCGACTTCTTCGCGTTCTATCCCTAACGTCTCGGCCAACTCGTCGACGGTCGGGGCGTGCCCGAGTTGCTGAGACAGCTCACTGATCGCCTGCCCGAGTTGGAAATGCAACTCCTTCATCCGACGCGGAACCCGCAATGCCCAACCGGTGTCACGGAAGTGTCGCCGAACTTCACCCATCACGGTGGGAACTGCGAACGAGACGAAATCGGAGCCGCGCGTGGAATCGAAACGGTCGACGGCGTTGACCAGACCGAGCCGTGCCACCTGAACCAAATCGTCGTGCGCCTCACCGCGCCCGTCGAATCGCCTGGCAATGTGCTCGGCCAACGGCAGGCACCTGGTGATGAGTGCAGTGCGCACTCGTTCGTACTCGGGGCTGTGGGGTTCGAGGGTCCGCATTTCCTCGAAAACTGGTATGACGTCCCGATATTCGTCGGTGGACCGCCGACGCGGGCGTGAGGGGCCGTCTGCGGAAGCGGTCACAGGCGCCCGCTGAGGGCCTTGGTGAACTTCATGGTCGTGATGTAGCCGGCACCGCCGAGGTTCTCTTCCTGATCGAGCGAAATCGAATCCGTCAGTTCGGTGAGGATGTGCCACCCGAACGAGCGCTGACTGCCGTCCTCGTACTCCGTGGTGGTCGTCGAAACAGACACGTGCAGTTGCGGGGGAGTGAAGACGAACCGACACACGAGAACCGAATCAGGGGCAGCACGAACAATCAGGTGGGTACAGATCTCGTCCATTGCCAGCTTGATGTCGGCGATGGCGTCGAGGTCGAAGTTTTCCTGAATGGCAACGGTGGCAGCCAGTGCACGCAAAATCGACAGCTGATCGAGAGTCGCTTGAATCCTCAACTCCACGACTGGTTGAGTCTGATCCTGATCGGGCTCGAGTGCGCTGAGGTGTGCCATAAGTTCTCCGGATCGTCGTACCAGGGGTCGCCGTGAAGTCTGGTGCCGAGAACGATACCCATCTCGACCTTCACCGTGACCCCCGAACACGAAATTTTGTCGATGGTGGTGCCGGGGTAATCGACACAGTTCTGCTCACGACCGTTGGCAGTCGCAACATCGGACTACCTCACGGAACCGCAGACCAAACCACATTTTTGTTCGGAGCACCGAAACGAATGGTCGCAACGCACTTGTGACGTCGGTCATGCTGGCGTACTGTTTCAAACCGAGGTTGAGCACACAGCCGATGAGGGATTGATCCGTAATTCTGGAGACCCGTTCATCGTGCGTCTCCTTCGGAGGTCCCTTCTCTTTTGCAGAGTGTAAACCGTTGCGGGATGGGAGAACCATGACTGTTGTTCCAGGATCATCTATTTCAGGCTTTACGAACGCGGCGAAGGGATCGGTTGATTACGGACCTCCCGCGACCGGGACAGCGACCGCATCATTTCACGCGCACCGCATCAGTGCACAGACCGCTGTTATTCAAGTTCGTGGCGAGATCGACCTGATGAGCGCCAATGCTTTTCGCGATTATTTGACGTACCACGTGGCCGCGGACCGGACACTGGTCGTTGATCTCTCCGAACTCGAATTCATGGGGACGTGCGGCTTGTCCGTACTGTCGGTGCTGTCGACGCGATCACGCGACGTGGGCGGCACACTGGCGCTCGTCTGCGCTCGCCCGGTTCAAAGGTTGCTCAAAGCAGCTGGTCAGGAGTCGATGTTTGCCTGCTACGAGTCGCTGGATCATGCGATCGGCCTCGAAGAGACCCGACGTTTCCCGGCTTGATTCCGCAGCTTCACTCCAATCTTCGTGAAATCAGGTTCGTAGAGCCCGTCAGCGTCAGTGCACTTCACTTCGGTGAGTGCCCTTGTGTTGGCGGGCTCTCGGCGGTGCTGTGACGCACCGGCCGTAGGTTCGGACCACTTCGGTGGCGACGTGATCCCACGAATACGATTCGCACGCGCGAGCGCGACTCTGCCGTGCAAACGCTGCGCCTTCGTCCTCGTAGTCGAGAAGATGCCGGACTGCCCGCGCGGTTTCCACCGGATTGTTGACCGGGACCCGCCGCCCGGTGAGCCCGTCGATCACGGTATCCCGCAGTCCGCCAACAGGAGTCGCGACCACCGGCACTCCGCACGCCATCGCCTCCAGAGCCGCGATTCCGAACGGTTCGTATCTGGGGGTACAGACGAGGGCGTCGGCCGATCGCATCAATTTCGGTAGTTGGCGGTGCGGAACCCGTCCCAGTAATTGGACTCGATCTGCGACGCCGAGCCGCTCGGCAAGCTTGACCAAGCGGATCGCCACCTCGTCGGTGCTCAGTTGTGCGACGGGCGGCCCACCGATCACTACCAACTCCGTGTCGGGCAGCGAAGCCAGCGCGGCGACGGCAACATCGAAGCCCTTCTGCTCCACCAGCCTTCCGACGCAGATCAATCTATGCGGTGCGGTCTTCTTCGCGGCGGGTCCCTCAGGGGTGAACGCTTCGGTGTCGACGCCCGAGGGCACCATGGTGGTCCGTGATCGTGGTGATCCCTGCCGAACCAGATCGAAGATTTCGTCCGAACTGGTCGCGATGACATGGGTTGCGCCCCTGGCGATCAACGGTTCCAGGTGAGTCCGCTCCGAGGGGCTGTCGTCGGCTGCTCCGAGGTGGCGGTGCGCCGCAGATCCCAGAGAATGGAATGTCTGAAGTACAGGGATACCGAGCGAGCGGGTCGCGAGTTCCGTTGCCACACCAGACATCCAGAAGTGCGAGTGCACCACATCGGGTCGGTCGGTACTCCACTGAGCGCGCAGAATGCTGGCAAAGGTTCCCAGGTGAGGAAGGATTTCGGCATCCGGGAGAGCCTGTGTCGGGCCGGCCTCGAGATAGTCGACGCAGTACCCGGCGCGAGCGCGAACGCGGTCTGGCCCACCGACGTGTGCCCGCCGCGTGAAGACGGTGACGTCGTGTCCGGCGCGAACCAAGGCCGCAGACAGTTCGTCGACGTGCAGGTTCTGTGCACCAGCTGCCGAGCAGCCCACCGGCGCGAGTGGATCGGCGTTCACCGACACCATGGAGATCTTCAGCATTCGTCCGGGAGCCATAGCGGGCGAGTACTTCATCGGGTCCCCTCTCCACTTGATCGGTTCGTCTGGGGATACCCGGAGTCCATGATCTGAACCGGGTTTCGACGTGGTCAGCGGTGGGCACATTCCAAACACGATGGCGAGGAGTGAGGTTCGATGACAGAACAAATGCTGGTCGACGCAACCGTCGGACTCGGGTTCGAGCGGTACGTACAACGGGTGGCGGTCGGCGTGGGCGCCGGTATCGAGCAATGGTGTTGCAGGCGCGAACACCCCCTGGAAGCCTACATCGCGTTGGACCGAACGGTGCCGCGTTTTCCCGGGCGTGAGGTGGCGTTGCTCTGGGAGGAGACGTGCGGTTGGGCCCTGGCCGTGGAGACTCGTTCAGGGGAGGACCTCATCGTTCTCGGATATCTGGGAGAACATGCGGTGCCTGCCCCCGGTGCCGTCGCCGACTTTGCCGCGACATTGGGCACCCGCAGCCCGCATTGGGTCATGAACAGGCCGCTGGCGGATTCGGACGAGACCGCGCGAGAACTGCGGAGCTATTCCGGAAGTGCTTACGCCTGAACAGTATTCAGATTCAATTGGCTCAGTTGACCACGTCCAGGACGGGATCGAGAACGGGCGTCGAGGCAGCTTCGACGTCCGGATCGTCCATGAGTCGAAAGACGATGTGACCGCCGAGCGCACCACCGACGCCGACCGCGGTGAGCCCCAGCACCGACAGCACTCGTGCCAGCGCGAGTGAGTCCTTTCCGCGTAGCCTGTACGACGCAGCAAAGGACCAGATACCCACTGCATTCGACGCAGCGTGCACCAGTCCCACACGGCGGGCGACGTCGCCACGTTCGGACCAGTCCAGCCAGCCCGTCAGCAGAACCGGCGGAGTCGAAACCAATCCGAGCCCGATCAGCCGTCGTGCTGTCTGCGGATCGCCTAAAACATCGAAGATCAGCGACGCCGTCCAGGCACCCGCCGGAATGGTCACGAGGGCAGGATGGATGGGATGCCCGACGGCGGCGCCGCGCAGAAGTGCGGCGACAGTGCGCGATCGGTCGGATCGCTCCGTGATCTCGAGGATTCTGCGCCTGAGGCCAGTGGACGGACCGTCCAGTCCGCGAGCGGATTCGATTCCGCGATAAAGAGTTCCGATGTCCATGTAATTCGGCTACCCGGCGTAGACGTCGGGAAACCTCGCGACGGCAGTGTCTTGTCGACCGTCATGCTCCGGCGTACGGTCGAAACGAAAGAGATCCGACCGGAGGAGCGAACGATGAAGCTCAATCTCTTTGCAGCGTGGGCGTCGTATTTCCTGGTATTGGCCACAGTGGTCTGCCTCGGCAGTTTCCTGGTGGCGGCAGGCTCAGGTCAGGGTGGTTGGGCATTGATCGCCGGACTCGCCGGCGTCGCGTCCATCGGCCTCGCGGTAGCCCTGTACGCCAGCACTGTGCGTCACGACCACAAAGTGCACCGCGAATCCCCGCACCTGTTCTGATCAGGCTGCTTCTGATCAGGCTGCTTCTGATCAGGTCTGCTTCTGATCAGGACCGTGCGAGTCGCGCCTTCTCCGCCTCGATGTCGAAGTTGGCAGGCGGCCAGTCTAGATCGAGCTTTTCCAGAGCGTCGATCAGTAGCTCCGTGACTGCAATTCGGCTGTACCACTTGCGATCACACGGCACGACGTACCACGGCGCGTGCTCGGTCGACGTCTTGTCGAGCATTGCCTGATACGCCTGCTGATACGCCGGCCACAAGCCGCGCTCGGTGACGTCGCCCGGGTTGTACTTCCAGTACTTGTCCGGACGGTCGAGACGTTCTTCCAGTCGCTTCTTCTGCTCGTCGAGCGAGACGAACATCGCGACCTTCACGATCGTGGTTCCGGCGTCGACGAGTTCCTTCTCGAACTGGTTGATCTCGTCGTAGCGCGTGCTCCAGACATCCTCCGGGACAAGATCGTGAACGCGCACGACCAGGACGTCCTCGTAGTGGGAGCGATCGAACACACCGAGATAGCCGCCGCGGGGCAGTTCCTTCTTGATCCGCCAGAGGTAGTGGTGTTGCTTTTCCTCTTCGGTCGGGACACCGAAAGCTGCGTGCTGCACTCCCGAAGGATCCACGTGACCGATCACGTGCCGGACCATGCCGCCCTTGCCTGCGGTGTCCATTCCTTGCAGGACCAGCAGAATCGAGCGGCTGTCCCCGGACCGGCCGTTGGCGTACAGCAACTCCTGCAGGTCGGACAGAACCGCGCCGCGCTCCTCGAGCAGGCGTTCGCCGTCAGCTTTGTTTCCGGTGAATCCCGGAGTGCTGTTGCGATCGAGTTGATCGATTTCGAACCCGGGCTCTGCCCGCAAGGTCTTGGCGGCCGGTGTTTCCCACAGCGAGTCTTGTGCCATGCCGAAAGAGTGCCACAGGATCGCCCCCTGCGGCCCGAAAGTCAGGTCTCGGGCGAGTCAGTCCTCGGCAGGCTTGACGAGGGGATGCGGAACCGACTTGAACTTGGCCGGTGATCCGTTGACCGCCGCAATGCCGGTGATGCCGCCCCACGTCATCATCGTGAGGTAATCGATCAGCGATTCAGCGGACATCGACTTGTTCGAGATCCACCAGTGCGTCGCGAGCTGAATTCCGCCGACGATCCCGAATGCCCACGGCAGGGAGCCGCCGGAATCCATCTCCATCTCGCGAAGACGATTGCCCAACACCGTGGAGAGCAATTCGGCGATCATGCGCTCGGAGTCGGCAACGACGTCGCGGTTGGCGCCGGCGCCGTTGGCCATCACGTAGAGGTAGATGTCCGGGTCGGATGCCACCGTCTCGACGTACGCGGTGATGCTGGCCTGAGTGAGTTCGAAATCGTCGAGATCGCCGCTGATCGCTTCGTAGATACGCGGCGAGAGGATGGTCTCGACGTACCGCATCATCGTGGCGGTGGTGAGGTCGCTCTTGTCGGCGAAGTAGCGGTAGAGGACCGTCTTGGAGACACCGATCTCGGATGCGATCTCGTCCATGCCGATCTCACGCCCGCGCGCCCGGATTGCGGCGATGGTGCCGTCGACGAGTTCCTCGCGTCGAGCGATCTTGTGCTCACGCCAACGACGCTTGCGACCGTCGGATTTCTCGGGCTTCGCATCAGCAACGACTGTGCCGTCTACCTGCTCGTTGTCCTGCACGGCATTCTTGGCCACGAGTCATCTCATATCTGTGGTGCGAGCCACGTCCGATCGGTCTACTTTTCCGTTCCAGCTTAATGTCCGTGCCTTTATCTCGGGCACTCACATCGGCAGTTGGGGGGATTAGGTCCTGCAGAATCAGACATCGTGTCGCTCGCGCTACGCCGCGTCACACCTTTCGGCACAATGGCGAGGGTGCAGCAACTGAGCCTCTCCGCCTTCGACGACGCCGCCAAGCGTCGGGACCTTCGCAAGATGAAGGTCTTCGCCACGGGCCTCCTCGGCTTCGCGACGGTGGTCTACATCTTCTGCCGGTGGCAGGAATCCCGCGGTGCCGGAGAGTGGGTCGGATACGTCCGGGCCGCGTCGGAGGCCGGCATGGTCGGCGCACTTGCCGACTGGTTTGCCGTCACCGCGCTCTTCCGTCATCCGATGGGGCTTCCCATCCCGCACACCGCGATCATCAAGCGTAAAAAGGACCAGCTCGGGGCCAGTCTGAGTTCGTTCGTCGGACAGAACTTTCTGGCTCCCGAAGTTGTGTCGGCCAAGGTGCAGCAGGCGCAGATTCCGCTCCGACTCGGCACGTGGATGGCTGAACCTGCCAATGCCGCTCGCGTCGCTGCCGAGACGTCGACCGTCCTGCGCGGCATGGTCGAGGTTCTTCGCGACGAGGACATCGCCCAGATCATCGACAACACGATCGTGAAGCGTCTCGCCGAGCCGATGTGGGGACCGCCGATCGGCCGAGTGCTCGGTGAGCTTCTCAAGGACAACAAGCAGCTGCCGATCATCGAACTGCTGGCCGAGCGCGCGCATCAGTGGGCTCTCGGCAGCCAGGAAACGATCGATCGTGTGATCGTTCGTGATTCGCCGGCATGGTCGCCGAAGTTCGTCGACGCCATGCTGGGGGAGAAGATCTACAAGGAGCTCGTCGAGTTCACCTGGAAAGTCCGTTCCAATCCCGAGCACGAGGTGCGCCTCGCCGCCAACCGCTTCCTGATCGATTTCGCGGACGATCTTCAGAACGACCCGGAGACCATCAAGAAGGCCGAGGGGATCAAGGCCGAGATCATGGGCCGCGAGGAAGTGACCGGTCTGGCGTCGTCGACGTGGCAGGTCGCCAAGCGACTCATCATGGAGTCCGTCGACGATCCGAACAGCACCCTGCGAACCAAGGTCGCGGAGAACGTGGCCGGCTTCGGAGTTCGGCTGCGCGACGACGACTCCATGCGCGCGAAGGTCGATGGCTGGCTGGTGCAGGGCACGAAGTACATCGCGGAGAACTACACCGACGAGATCACCGGGGTCATCAGCGACACGGTCGAGCGGTGGGATGCCGACGAAGCAAGCGAAAAGATCGAATTGCAGGTCGGTCGAGACCTTCAGTTCATCCGTATCAACGGCACCGTCGTCGGGTCGATCGCCGGTCTGCTGATCTATACGATCTCGACGCTCATCTTCGGCTGAACTGTCCGGTATGTGACGTCCACCACGAGTGCTAGCAATAGTGCTTGCAATAGTTAGCACCCTCTCCTATCCTGGGAAATGTCCACTGGAAAGGGAGGACGCAATGCCAGCGAAGTCGACGAACTCCGATGACGGAGATCGTGAATCATCCGGTGCCGCAGCCGGAGCAAGCGACTTGGCAGCTCGCGTCGTCAGCTCTGCGGCACACGACATCGGGGGGTTCATTCGTGCACAGCGGGAAGCCGCCCAAGTTTCGATGCGCCAACTTGCTCAACTCGCCGGCGTCAGCAATCCGTATCTGAGTCAGATCGAACGCGGATTGCGCAAACCGTCGGCAGACGTACTGGCGCAAATTGCCAAGGGCCTTCGAGTCTCCTCGGAAGTCCTGTACGTCCAAGCGGGATATCTCGAACAACGCCCGCACAGTCCCATCAGGGACGCGGTGTTGGCCGAGACGGCCATCAACGAACGGCAGAAGCAAGTACTGCTCGAAATCTACGACTCGTTCTGTCGCGAGAACGAGTCGTCCAGACCAGCCGCAGCGCCCGATTTTGCTGAATCGGCCGCAATTCCAGACACCGAGACTTCACTAGGAGAAAAAGATGACTGACAAGAACGCCATCGACAGCGTCAAGACCTCGCTCTACGCCGCCGTCGGTGCAGGCGACCTCGTCGTCCAGGCCGTAGCCGACGTTGTTGCTCAGGTTCGTGAACGCGCCGAGAACACCCAGGGTGACGTCAACGGCCGTGTCGACGGTGCCCGCGAGAAGCTCGCTTCCGTCCAGGGTGACGTCGCCGAGAGCGTCGAGGCACTGCGTGAGCGTCTCGCCGGCCTGCCGTCCGAGCTGCCCGAAGAGCTCGCCGAGCTGCGCGAGAAGTTCGCACCCGAGGAGCTCCGCAAGGTCGCCGAGGCATACCTCAAGGTTGCCGGCGATCTGTACAACTCCCTCGCAGAGCGCGGCGAAGACGCAGTCGAGCGCATCCGCAAGCAGCCCGCGGTCGAAGAGGGCATCGCAGCTGCAGAGTCGGCACTCGGCGACGCCGTCGAGCTGACCGAAGACGCACTCGGAACCGTTGCTCGTCAGACGCGCGCCGTGGGCGAGCAGGCTGCCAAGCTGGCCGGCCGCGCTGCCGGACGCATCTCCGACACCGCAGAAGAGGTCGGCGAGAAGATCTCTGACGCCGGCGAGAAGATTGCCGACGCAGGCGACGAGGCCGCGCTGAAGGTCCTCGACCTCGGTGACCAGGCTGACGAGGCTTCCAAGGAAGCTGCCGCTCGCGTGACCGCTGCTGCTTCCGACGTCCAGGAGCGCGCAACCACCGCCGCCAAGAAGGCCGCTCCGGCCAAGGCTGCTCCCGCGAAGGCTGCACCGGCCAAGGCCACCGCGCCGGCTCCGGCCAAGAAGGCTGCTCCGGCCAAGAAGGCCTGATTTGCCCAGCCCCACCTGACGAAGGCTCCCGCGCTCAGCCGAGTGTGGGAGCCTTCGTGTTCGTCGGGAACCGGATGAGAACTTAGGATGTAGTTGTGACTCAAGTCGATGGGCTAGTCGGTCTGATCTTTCTCGCACTCAAAGTGCTCGCGTTGGTGGGCGCTGTCTACGCGATCGTTCATGCCGTCAGGCAGCGTCCAGACGCCTTCACCGCGGTCAACAAATTGACCAAGCCGATCTGGCTGGGAATTCTGATTGTCGCGGCATTGATTCTTCTGGCGACATCTCCTGTCGGCCTCCTGGGCATCATCGCGGTCGTCGCAGTGTGCGTGTATCTCGTGGACGTTCGCCCGCGGGTCGATGACATCCAACACGGCGGTTCTCGCTGGTAGTGTGCTGCCCCACTCTTCGCTCCAACGCTGACAACGGGCGTTGTTCGAGTGATAGTGTCGGTTAACGGCAGTCACACATAGATTGCATCCGTCTGTCGTCAGCAGCAGTCAGGGGTAAATGCATGTCCAGTCGTTCGCGCACCACAGAGCTTCGAGTACTGGCAGGCGCCGTCGGAGTGGGAGCACTCGTCGCGGCTGTCGCGGGGATCCGTCATCGGCGATCCACGCGTGGGTTGACCCTCTCGAGTGACGTCGAGCCCAATGCACTCCTGAAGACTCCGACGCTCAAAGCTGACATCAGCGAACTGACCACCGACGACGGTGCGATCATCAATGTCCGGGCTTACGGTCCCGTCGACGGCGATCCGATCGTTCTCAGTCATGGCTGGACGTGCTCCACCGAATTCTGGTACCCGCAGGTCAATGCGCTGGCCGGCGAATATCGCGTCATCACCTACGACCAGCGCGGTCACGGCCGCAGCACCGTCGGAAATCTCCCGCTCGGCCCGGATGTCCTTGCCGACGACCTCTCCGCCGTCCTGGCAGCCACGGTTCGAGAGGACAAGAAGGCTGTCATCGTCGGTCACAGCATGGGCGGGATGAGCATCATCGCCTGGGCTGGTCGCCACCCCGACGAGGTCAAGAAGTATGCATCGGCGGTCATGCTCGCGAGCACCGCGAGTGAAAGGTTGATCGCGGAGACCACGGTCATCCCACTGCCCAATCGTTTTCCTCGGGTGCCGGTCCCGGTGGGCCGCGCCATCCTCAGCTCGCCCGTTCCGTTCGTCTCCTCGGGCGCGATGACGAAGGCGATCCAATACGTCTCGATGTCACCGAACGCGACCAAGGCCGAGATTCAGTTCTGCGAGAACATCGTTCGCGAGTGCAAGCCCCGCATCCGTGGCGGTTGGGGAGCAGCGCTGAGCACCCTGGACATTCACGAGGGACTCGACAATCTCGAAGTGCCGACCACCGTGCTCGTCGGCTCGCTTGATCGGCTCACTCCGCCGGTCCATGCGCGCAAGCTTGCGCAGGTCCTCGACGACGCCGGCAACCTCGAACGGTTGATCGTGTTGCCGGGCGTCGGTCATATGTCGTCGATCGAGAACATCGACGAGTTCGACAAGGAAATCGTGCGACTGCGCAACCTCTAGCGCAACGCTGCTCTAGCTGAAGACAACCGTCTTGCGCCCGTGGACCAGAACACGATCCTCGAGGTGCCAGCGCAGTCCGCGTGAGAGTACGAGCTTTTCGATGTCTCGACCCTGACGGACCATGTCGGCGACATCGTCGGCGTGGTCGACGCGGATCACGTCCTGCTCGATGATCGGGCCTGCGTCGAGTTCGGCGGTGACATAGTGGCAGGTGGCGCCGATCAGTTTCACGCCGCGCGCGAACGCCTGGTGATAGGGGCGGGCGCCGATGAACGACGGCAAGAAGCTGTGGTGGATATTAATCGCGCGGCCGACCCAGTGCTCGCACAGTGATTCGGGCAGCACCTGCATGAAGCGTGCAAGAACAACGGCGTCGGGGTTGTGAGCGTCGACCAGGGCGCGGACCTTCTCGAAGGACGGTCCCCGTTCGGCCGGGTCCTTGGCGAACGGAACGTGGTGGAAATCGATCCCGTGGCGCTCGGTGACACTGCGCAGATCCTCGTGATTGCCGATGACGGCGCTGATTTCAGCCGGGAGTTCCCCGCCCGCAGCGCGGCCCAGGAGGTCATGCAAGCAGTGGCCTTCCTTGCTCACGAGCAGCACGATCTTCTTGGGAGCACCCGAGTCGTGAAGGGTCCACTCGGTTTCCGGACCGATCTCGGCTGCAACAGCTTTGAACCGTTCACGAAGCTCGTCGATGCTCATGCTCACCGAAGACGCACGGACCGCCTGCCGCGTGAAGAACCAGCCGGTGTCGGCATCGGCGTGATACGCAGCTTCCACGATCCATCCACCGACGTCGGTGAGAAAGGTCGAGATGCGTGCGACGATGCCCGTGGTGTCGGGGCAGCCGAGGGACAGGACATAGCGACGATCGTCGATCGAAGGTGCAGCGGTCATGCGGCCTAGTCTCTCAGGTGCGGCTGCGGCGACGGTCGCGTGGTGGTGTGCCAAGCTTTCCACCATGTCTGAAGCTGCACTCACTCGTTCCCAGGTTGCCGCGATGGTGGACCACACTCTGCTCAAACCCGAAGCCACCGCGGCCGATGTCACCGCCTTGATCGACGAAGCACGCAGCCTCGGTGTGCTCGCGGTCTGCGTCTCGCCGTCGATGTTGCCGATTCGCGCCGACGGACTGGTGACGGCGGCCGTCGTCGGATTCCCGTCGGGGAAGCATCATTCACTGGTCAAGGGCGCTGAAGCGCGACTGGCCGTCGATCAAGGCGCAGCCGAGATCGACATGGTCATCGACGTAGGAGCGGCGGTCGCCGGCGACTACAGCGCGGTGTTGGCAGACATCCTCACCGTCCGCGAGGCGATGGGGGAGAGTGCGATCCTCAAGGTGATCCTCGAAACCGCAGCGCTGTCCGACGAGGCCATCGTCGAATGCTGCCGCGCAGCTGTGCGTGCCGGGGCGAACTTCGTCAAGACCTCCACCGGCTTCCACCCCGCGGGCGGAGCGACGGTCGAGGCCGTCGCACTGTTGGCGCAGACGGTCGGCCCGGGCGTGGGAGTCAAGGCCAGTGGCGGAATACGTACTACGCAGGCAGCACTCGACATGATCGCGGCCGGTGCCACCCGCCTCGGATTGTCCGGAACCCGAGCAGTACTGGACGGACTGGCCGACTAGGTCAGCAGGCCGCAGCTGTCCGGCACCGCCGAGGTGTTCTGGTTGTTCGCGTCGGCGACGGGCATGGCGTAGGCGCCACCCTCGAGCGAGATCTCGATAGCGTCGTCGGTGACGGTCAGTTTGGTGGGCTTCATATCCAGCGGGTACGTCTGCAGGCTGTCGGTGAGTGTCTGGACGATGCCGTCGACCAGGTCGGTCGGCAGACCCAATCCGAGAATCTCGGCGCCGACGGTCTGGACGTCGACCACCCCGTTGGTGACGGTGGGCTTGACCGTGAGCTTCGCGAGCCCGACCGGTCCGACGTCGAACGCGAGTGTTCCGGCGCTCGAGTCGGCGGTGACGCCGGAGACGAGCCCGCCGAAGGTCTGTTCCTGCAAGGTGGCGAGAATGCCTGTGGTAGACCAGTTGACGTCGGCGCTGGAGCTGCCGATGGTGCCGCTGTTACCCGCCGAGGGCTGCAGGTTGATGTCGTTCACCTTCGCGTGAACCTGCATTCCCGTTGCGGGGCCGAACGAAGAGTCGTCACTGTCGATGCTGATGTACGGCACCTTCTTGTCGACTGCCTGCAGGAGTACTGGCTTCCAGCTCAACCCGACATCGACCTGGGATCCCAGTTCGCTCTGGAACTGGTCGGCCATGCAGGTCTTCACCTGGTTGCGTACGTACAGTTCTCCACCGACGAGTGCCGCGACGAGTACGGCGATCACCACGAGAAGGATGATGAGCACTCGGTTGCGCGGACGAGGGTTGTTCGCTGCGACAGTCATTCGCCAGATTCTTCCCGACGAGTCTGAACGAACTCTGTGAATACGCACTTCCTCATTCCTGTGATGCGCGACACAGTCGCCCGTAGTCTGTTCGAAACGGCGTTTTCGACGGTCACCGGAGGTGGTCATGGCTTCGGACTACGAATCACTCGAGCTGCTGGCGCTACGACAGTGTGGATTCGTCACGGCCCTCCAGGCATCCGAACTGGGTTTCGGTCTGGCCCTGATGGACGAGATGACGGAATCCGGTGCTTGGACGTGTGAGTGTCGCGGACTTTTTCGCCTCGAACGCGTCAGACATACTGCCTTGGACGAGTTTGCGAAGTGGTGCACGTGGTTCGCCGGTAGCGCCACCGTCTCGCACTACAGTGCCGCAGATCTGCATGGCCTCGGGCACCTGCAACCTCGTTTCATTCATCTCTCCGTTGCGCATCCTCTCGCGGCGCCGACCCGCCAGGTCGCACTGCATCGACTGCCACTCGCGGACGACGAGTGTGAACAGATCGGGCCCATCCGCATCACCACGCCGTTGCGTACCGTGCACGACCTCGCTTCCGGTGGAATTTCCCAAGTCCTACTCAACGAAGTAGTCGCTGATGCGGTGGCGATCGGTCGACTCGACGCGCACGAGTTGTATCTCTCGTGTGAGAACGCGAGTGTGGATGTTGCTGTTCGAGTGGAGTTGGCGCTCGCCGCAAGCCTGTAATCGAGATTGAATTCTTATACTTCTGCGAGCTTCTGGCATCACGTCCCAAATCGAATATGACGCCCATATCAGAGATGAGTGCGGGACTTACGGAATGGCCGATGTGGGGCGGCGACGTGAAGACGTTCGAGTTCCAGTATCGCGTTGGTGCGGATTGTGCGCGTGGTACCGATTTGTCGACGACGGTGCATTTCGACGGCACGGTGTTCGTTGACGACACGACGAATGGTCATGGTCCGTCGATAAACGTTCAGAAGAATGTCTCGGCGACGACCCTGTCTCCCGCGGACGCTGTAAAGGGAGGGCAGTCCGTTGAGCTGAAGGCGGCAGTGACCGGTGGTGCCGACGGTGATTCGGTCGAGTTCTTCGACGGCGCCACCAGGATCGGTGCGGGCACGCTCGCCAATGGTGCTGCAACACTTGCCTGGACACCGGCCGACGTCCGAACGCGCAGCGTGACGGCCAAATATTTCGGCAATGCGAAGGTATCGACCTCGACGTCTTCGGCTGTCGACGTCGTCGTCTCCGAAGCCGACAAGAGCACTGCCACCACGATCACCGGTCCCGCAAGTGCGGTGGCGGTGTACTCCGGTTCCGGTGTGTACCAGGCCTCGACGTCCGCGCCGCATGCGTTGACGGTCGCTCCGGTAGTCGTTCACTGGCTCCGTCTCGACCGGTGCTGCAGGCGGAACCGTGCAGTTCAAGCAAGGCGGTAGGGATCTGGGCTCACCGATTCCCGTGAACGTCAAGGTGCCGGCTCCCACCGATCAGCAGACCCAAACGACCTTGACCGTTCCGGCGAATGCGAAAACCGGTACGGCAGTTGGTCTCTCCGTAGCCGTCACGCCGACTCCCGTAGGCGGCACGGTGCAGTTCAAGGACGGCTCGGGCAATCTCGGCTCGCCGGTATCGGTCGTCGACGGCAAGGCGTCGATCATGCACGAGTTCGCGAGCGTCGGCACGCATGACATCACGGCCGTGTACTCGGGTGCCACAGGATTCCTCACCTCTACCTCGGCCGCGCGGGCAGTTTCGGTTACGGCTCCGGCCGCAGAGGATCAGGAAACGTCCATCACCGTGAGCGCCCCGGCGTCAGCGGCCAAGGGCGCGAAGGTCGATCTTGTTGCGGCAGTTATACCTACGCTCAGCGCAGGAACGGTCCAGTTCATGGATGGAGCCACCCCGATCGGTGGACCGGTTGCTGTCGTGAACGGCAAGGCCACGCTCTCGCATACTTTCACCGAACTCGGCGATCGTCGAATCACCGCGGTGTTCAGTGGAACTGACGGCTACCTCGGTTCCGAGACCCAGGCCGCAGTCACCGTCAAGGTAACGGCAGCGTCCGACGGCGGCGATCCCGGCAACGGCGGCAGTTCGACCGGTTCGCTGGGAAGCCTGGAAAACATCTTCGGGTCCTGGCCCGACGCCGGCACAAAGACGCCCCGCTGCGGAGAACACCTCCGCGGCGGGGCGTTTCCCGTCTGTGAGTTCAGGGATTCGGCGCTACGACATGCCAGGGCACGGTCAAGATGCAGTCACGAAGGCGTCGACGCGCGGGTTGGACGGGAATTCCCTGTGCCCGAAGAATTTCCAAGGCGGCGGCCCACCGGTGGCGAGGGCCGAACGAGGCGTGCGGCGCAGCAGTGGCCCAGGCTCGATCGGCAGCGCTCAGCAACGCATGGATCGGCTCGCCCGGAACATTGCGATGGATGAGAGCCTTCGGCAGTCGTTCCGCGATGTCGGACGGTCGCTCGATGTCGAAGGGGTCCCATGCCAATGTCAGCGTCAGCGGACGATCGGCGTCGAGAAGTACCCAGGCGCAACGTCTCCCGAGTTCGTCGCAGGTGCCGTCGAGTAACAGTCCGCCCGGTGCGAGACCGGACTGAATGTGTGACCACGCAGAGTCCACAGCCTCCTCCGGGTACTGCCGGAGAACGTTGAATGCGCGCACGAAAACGGGTGTGAGACCGGCCAGCTCGAATCCACCGCGGGCGAAGCTGACACCGTCACGACTCTCGACCACGCGGGCGGGGTCGATCTCGAGTCCGATGACCCGTCGGTCCCGCCGGACAGCGGTGAGGCGGCTTGCCATCTCGAAGGTGGTATCCGGCCTCGCCCCGTAACCGAGGTCGACTATCAACGGATCGGCTGCGTTGTTCAGGGCGTGCGCGATCGTGCGGTTGTGGACAATCCACCGGTCACTTCGTCGCAGTCTGTTGATCCCCGTCGTGCCACGGGTGATGACCCCCTCGATCTTCGGGGGTGGAGCCTTCTTCACGCCGGCTTCAGCGAGCGGCGAGCCAGGTCGCGGTGACCTGTGCTTCGGTGCGGAACAGATCTACGAGGTTGATCAGCATGAGCTGTTCCAACTTCGCGCCGATGAACGGGATGAATACCTTGGCCTCGGACGTGGTTCGCAGTGTGGACCCGGTATCGGTAGCGAACAACTCCATGGTTCCGGACAGACTTCCCGGCCCGGCGGGGATCGAAGCCTCATATGTTCCGGTCACGGTGTCACCGAAGGCGCCGTAGGACTCCTTGCGAGTGATGACAAGATCCTTCTTCATCACCGTCTGAGCAATGTCCGGCAAATCGGTGCGCGGAAGAATGTGGTGGAGCACGAGATCGATTCCGGTATCGGTGACCTCGAAATGTTCCACATGGTTCTCGGAGTGCTTGCGCATCTCCTCGACGCGGGCCTCCCAGTACGAGCGGTCCGCCAGCGCCGCGTAGACCTGCTCGGGGGAGTGCTGATAGCGGGCGGAGTAGTCGATGCGGCGAGCCATGATCGGAAAGAATACCTGTTACCCGCTGTGACAAGCCAAATTGGCCGTATCCACAACTGTCGCCGCCCGCAGGGTTTTACTTCGCGATCCACTCCCGGGTGAAGTCCTGTTCAGCCTGGATGAGCCGGACAACTTCGTCGACTATCGCGCTCTCGATCTTTCCGCCGAGGAACGGGATCTTGACCTCGACCTCACCGTCGACCTCGAGAGTGGCGGAGTTCTCGTCACCGGTCAGAACCTGGGTGCCCTCGATACGGGCGGGAACACCGTCGACGTGGGCGGAGAAGGTTCCGGTAGCCCTGCCGTCCTTGAACGGGGCCATCGTTTCACTGCGCTTGATGACGATGTCGCCGTTGACGACCTTCGACACCATGCTCGGGAGGTGCTCGGCGGCAATGATCTGCGACATCGTGACCGCAACGGTCTCGTCGCGGACGGTCAGCTCTTCGATCGTTGCGCCGGGACCACCGACAGCGACGATTCGGTCGCGCCAGTACTGCTCGGAGGTCACCGCCTCATGGACCTTCTCGGCGGGGACTGTGTACTTCGACGAATGCTCGATGCGACGGCTCACGATTGTGGAGGCTACCGTTTATCGATGTGTGGGACGTAACCATTGGCAGACGCGTCGTGGAATCAGGCGCTTTCGTGTCCGAGAACGTTGACTTGTCAGGATTGACGACGCTGCGAATCGGGGGACCGGCGCGGCTGCTCGCAGAATGCCCGACGACGCAGTCGTTGATCGACGTCGTGACGCTGCTCGATCGCGAGCAGATCCCGACGCTGATTCTCGCCGGCGGATCGAATCTCGTGATTTCCGACGAGGGATTCGACGGAGTTGTCGTTCGTGTGGCCAACACCACCGTGAGCCTCGACACGGACCGCGTCGTTGCCGAAGCGGGTGCGGTGTGGGACGAAGTAGTCGGCCAATCCGTCGCCGCGGAGTTAGGTGGCCTCGAGTGTCTCTCCGGGATTCCGGGCTCCACGGGTGCGACGCCGGTACAGAACGTCGGCGCGTACGGCGTCGAGGTGGGCTCGCGACTCCGACGAGTTCAATTGCTCGACCGGCGCAATGGCGAAGTGTCGTGGGTCGAACCGTCGAAACTCGAATTGGGTTACCGGTCGAGCGTCCTCAAGCATTCGGACGCAGCACTGGTTCTCGCCGTCGAATTCGACGCGTCGACCGACGGATTGAGCGCCCCGCTCGCGTACCGCGAACTGTTCACCGCGCTGGGAGCAGAAGAAGGCGCGCGGTTGCCTGCGTCGCAGGTCCGTGAGGCAGTTCTGGGACTTCGGACAGGCAAGGCGATGGTCCTCGATCCGTACGATCACGACACCTGGAGCGCGGGTTCGTTCTTCACCAACCCCGTGGTGCCGGGCGACAAGCTGCCTGCCGTGCTCGCAGCCATCGCCGAACAGCTCGGCGACGTCACCGTGCCGCAGTTCCCCGGCAGTGGTGGAACCAAGCTCTCGGCTGGATGGTTGATCGAACGGGCCGGATTCTCGAAGGGTTATCCCGGCGAAGATGCACCGGCCAGGCTGTCGACCAAGCACACCTTGGCGTTGACCAACAGAGGGTCCGCAACGAGTGCGGATCTGGTCTCGCTCGCGCGGGCAGTGCGCGACGGGGTCGAGGCCGCGTTCGGCGTCCGCTTGGAACCGGAACCGGTAACTGTGGGCTGCACCGTCTGATTCCTGACAGAGCCCGCAGGTAGCCTGTTGAAGTGCATGAGCTGGGTGGTCGGAGAAGTCGTTCGCGTCTTGTTGCGTTGGTAGCTGTATTGCTCGCTGTGATGGTGGCCGTCGTCGGCTGCACGATCGGCGGCAAGGACGGACAGGGCGGCGCGGCGGCCGCCGAACCAGCACCGGTGGCGACCGTGGTGTCGACGCCGGCGCCCGGTACCAAAGATGTCAGCCCGGTCGCCCCCGTCTCGGTAGCGGTGACCCAGGGAACGCTGTCCGACGTCAACCTCAGCAACGCAGCCGGTAAATCCGTCGCCGGACAACTGTCGCCCGACAAGACATCGTTCGCCGTCAGTGAGGCACTCGGCTACGGCACCACGTATTCGTGGTCGGGCTCGGCAACCGGAACCGACGGTAAATCCGTGCCGGTCCAAGGGAGCTTTACGACGGTTGCCCCGGAGTCGACCACCGGCGCCACCCTCAACATCGCCGACGGCCAGGAAGTTGGCATCGCGGCACCGATCACCGTGCAGTTCGACAACTCCGTCGTCGACAAGGCGGCCGTCGAGAAGGCACTTGTCGTGACCACCGTGCCGCCCACCGCCGGATCGTGGGCTTGGCTGGCTGACGACAACGGCGGATCTCGGGCCCATTGGCGCCCGGCCGATTACTGGGTGCCAGGAACGACTGTTCATCTGGATGCCAAGCTCTACGGCTTGAACTACGGCGGTGGCGCCTACGGCGACCAGGATCTCACGCTCGATTTCACGATCGGTCGCAGCCAGATCGTGAAGGCGAATGCACCGAGCCACCGCATGCAGGTGGTGCGCGACGGCCAGACGATCATGGACATTCCCGTCAGCTACGGCGAGGGCAACGAACCCCGAAACGTCACGCGCAGTGGCATTCACATGGTGACCGAGAAGTACGAAGACTTCATGATGTCCAACCCGCCGTTCTACGAGAACGTGCGCGAGCGTTGGGCGGTGCGCATCTCCAACAACGGCGAATTCATCCACGCCAATCCTGAAACCACTGGGGTACAGGGCTCGTCGAACGTCACGAACGGTTGCATCAACCTGTCGACGTCCGACGCGCAGGAGTACTTCGGAACGGCCCTCTACGGTGACCCCGTCGAGGTGACCGGCACGTCGATCGACCTGTCTCCTGCGGACGGCGACATCTACGACTGGGCGATCGATCTGCCGACCTGGAAGTCGATGTCCGCACTGCCGTAAACCGATTTGTTGCTGTGAACCGAGCAATCTGGCGAAGTTCGGAACCATCCGGGCGTTGCTTGCGTCAGTACAGGTAAGTGCTGTCGGCTCGGGGGAGTCTGACGGAGGTTTCGACGTCAGGGGGACGGCAGTGGGCATTCCATTTCTGGAAGACGTGCTGGGCAGAATTTCCGAAGCGACGCAGGCCGTCCCTTCCGGCGTGGCGGCATTGCCAGTTGTCGGCATTCCTGTCGCGAGCGCAATCGCTACATCTGCTCTGGTTCAATCCGTGACCGACGACCGCGGCGCGTTCGACGGCGAGATGGCTGCTGCGACTGCGGACGCCGATGCAGAACGCGCACGAGCCTGGGGTGAGCGCGATGCCCTCACCGCTCAGACCTCGTCGCTGGAGTACAGCGAACATGCAATCGTGGACGACGATCCGTTCGACGCGATGTCGCACTCCGAAATCTTCGATCACGTCAACGAGATGGATCCGGCAACCCTGAGCGCAATCGGCGAGGCCTGGAAGGCTATTGCCGGCCGGGTGGAAGCCGGCATCGGGAAGTTCCAGAACGATGTGAACGGCGCGATCACCGAAGGGTGGCAGGGGCGGGGCGGCTCGGCTGCATTGGAAGCCGTGCTGGCCTACTCGGCAGATGCGGGTGAACTGAAGGTGCGCGTCGATCTGATCTCGAACAAGATCGAGGAGGCGAAGATCGCACTCCACGAGGCCAAACGCTCGATTCCGGCACCCGACGGCGCCTCGACGGTCGAGATGATCCTCAGCGTGGTTCCCGGGGCTACGTGGAAGCAGGCCCAATACGAAGCGGAAGAAGCCGAACGTCAAGCGCGCCAGGTGATGAAGGACGTATATCTGCCGTACATGAAGCGCGCGGACGACCAGGTGCCGATCCTCCCGGCCGCGTTCAATCCTGTCACCGGCAGTGGAGGGGCTGGCAGTGGAGGTGCCGGCAGTGGAGGGTCTGGGGGCGGCGCATTCGGTGGCGGTGGTTCCGGCGGCGGGAACACTTCGGGTTCGGGGAACGGGCTCGGCACGCCACCTACATCGGGTGGCGGAGTTGGTGGAGGAGCGGACGGTGGAAACTCCGGCGGTGCAAACCCGGCCGGAGACGGTTCCGGTCAGAACCCATCCGGAACCAGTTCCGGAAATGGTGACAACCGTAGCGGCGTTGACGCCCAAGGGAATTTGGGTGCCGATGCTGCCCGGTTCGCAAACGATTCCGGCCCGGCCGGGACTACCGCGGCACATGCCGGCCCACTGCCGGCCGGTGCAGCGCCAGGTGCCCTGGCAGGTGCAACTCCGAATGGTGCTCAGCTCGGTTCCGGAGTGCCTTCAGGCCTCATGGGTAGCGGTTCGGGTGGTGGTTCCGCAGGTGGAATCGGTACCGGCGGCTTCGGGCCAGGCGGAACCGGAGGTGGCGCTCTCGGCCCTGGCGGCCTCGCCGGTGGCGCTCTCGGCCCTAGCGGCCTCGCCAATGGCGGGCGTGGGGGCGTCAACGGAACTGGCGGTACCTCGGCGACGGGCGCGCAGAGCGGTCGGGGCGCGATGGGTGGCGTCGGCGGCATGGCACCGGGACGCGGACAAGGACAAGACGAAGACAGCGTTCACGACACCCCCGGCTACCTTGTCACCGTCGAGAACGGCAACGCCCTGATCGGCGACCTACCCATGGTCTCCCCGGCGGTGTTGGGCGAATGACAACCAAAATGACAACCAAGCAGTGGCAATTCACCGGCCTCGAATTCTCGATCCTCTGGGAAGCGGTCGGACGTGACCGCCTCCCGTACCCGCTTCGGTTTCGTTCGACGGCCGAAACCATGAACGAGCTGACAGCGGAGCGCCGTCGAGCGGGAGCGCGCCTGTCTTCCATGCTTGACGATCGGCTGCATCACGTTCTCGGGGCACTTGCGAATCCCGCTGCGCGCGTCGAGGTTTCCGGTTTTCACGGGCCGAACATGAGTACAGTGACGCGATTGCACGGCGTTGTTGCCGGCGATCTGGGCGTGCTCGCAACCCAACTGCCCGGCAGGACCTCGGACTGTGGCTCCGACGTGGTTCTGAGCGTGGTGCATCCGTCGGCAATTCCGCGGATGCTGGTCGATCGGCTGCCCGCCTGCTCCGCCGGATCGGAGCGTGGTGTGAGCATCGAGAGATCGAAACCTGCCGGGGGACAGAGCTTTCTGAGCAGCGCCGGCAGTGCACGCGGGAGCGAGGAAGTGCGCAGGTTCTTCGGCCGAGCACGGACCTCGATCGGTGAAGTCACCGCATACCCAGGCGGAGCCGTCGACAGCAGACCGACCGACGACGGAATAACGTTCCACTGGTACGACTATGCCGATGACGGTCGGTACATCATCACCGCGGGTGAAACCGTCAGTGCCCGCGGCGCTTCCGCGGAAATGACGGAGGCCGAGATTGCACGCAATCTCGGCCTCGTCCTACACCGGGCGATTCGCACTGGTTAGTCAGAACGACTCGAACTAGTTGGTGGTGCGGTGGAACCGGCCGGGGCTTGCCTGATCCCTCGGCTTGACGACGATCTGATCGAGGTTCACGTGCGACGGCCGCGAGGCGACAAAACCGATGATCTCGGCGATGTCCTGCGCCACCAACGGTGTGATTCCCTCGTACACCTTGTCTGCCTTGTCCTGATCACCTTCGAACCGGACGAGTGAGAACTCCGTCTCGACGGCTCCCGGCGCGATTTCGGTCAGACGAACGGGCTTGCCCAACAGTTCACCGCGCAATGTCCGGTGAAGGACGGCTTGAGCGTGCTTGGCGGTGGTGTAGCCCGAGCCGTTGTCGTATGCCTCCAGCGCGGCCACCGAGGTGATGGTCACGACCAGACCATCGCCCGAATCGATCAGCTTGGGCAGCAGTGCCTTCGTCACACGCAACGTGCCCAGGACATTGGTCTCCCACATCCACCGCCAGTCGTCCAGATCGGCGTCCAGGACCGTCGCCAGACCCTTTGCGCCACCCGCGTTGTTGACCAACACGTCGACACGGGGGACCACCGCAGCGAACGCGTCGACGGAATCCTCGTCGGTGACGTCGAGTTCGAGAGCAGTACCACCGATTTCCTCGGCGATCTTCTCGAGACGATCGACGCGGCGAGCACCGATCACGACGTGGAATCCCTGAGCTGCCAGGGTGCGAGCGGTGGCCTCACCGATTCCGGAGCTGGCTCCGGTGACTACGGCGATACGGGCATCGGAAGAAATGGTCATGATGCAATCGTAGGGCTAGTCGGCGGCATACTCTGCTTCCCGTTCGATGGATTCGATGTGACGACGCGGTACCTGTATCCGGCCGGGTGTGTAGGTGACGGCGCGCAGAGAGCCGCTGTACCGGAACGGTCCGTGGCGTCGGCGCACATCCCACGACACCGGCCCTCTCGCGTCGACGCCGACTGAAATGCCGGTCCACGGCGCCATCCCGACCAGTTGTACCTGCCCGAGTAGTTGACCCGCATGGATTCCGTCGACACTGACGTGGAGATCCCAACGCAGCCGAGGTACCACCGTCACGGACACGTCGATGCGCTTGCTGCCGATCGCCAACGGGCCTGCATCGACCACGGAGTAGGAACCGAATGCGTTGTATCCGAGATGCAGGTGCCCGTCCTCGACGTAGAGAAGATATCCGCCCTGTGGATCACCGTGAGCGACAAGAACACCGGCGTCACCTGCTCGGTAACCGTCGAGTTCGACGGTGATGTCGAAGTCGCGGAACCCGATCAGTTTGCTCGACCGGTAGCGCTCCAGTGGAGGTGTTCCGGCAAGCAGACGGACCGGGCGCGAGAGTGCTTCCTCCGCCGGCCGCCGGACTGCGCCCACCGAGTTGCCGAGTAGCGGAAAGACCGTGTTCGCCCACGCCGAGTGGTCCCAGGCCTCGGCGAGTTCGCGAACCTTGTCGGGAAACCGTGATGCGAGGTCGTCGAGCTCGGTCGGGTCGGCTCGGACGTCGAACAACTGCCAGTGTGGCTTGTCGATGTCGTCCGGCGCCAGGGCCAGCAGTTTCCATCCGTCCTTGTAGTAGCCGCGGTTGCCGGTCATCTCGGTGTACTGCTCGGTGTGAGTGCTCGGAGCGGTGGACGATCGCAGAACCGGTGCGGTCGAGACACCGTCGAACTCCTTCACCGGAAGCCCGTTGCGTACGCTCGGTGCGTCGATTCCGGCCAGGTCCAGCAGCGTGGGGGTCAGGTCTGTGACGTACGCGAACTGGTCGCGAATCCCGTTGTCGTCTGCTCCGGGTTTCAATCCCGCGGGCCACGACAGGACGAAGGGAACACGAATTCCCCCCGCGAAGGACTGCCCTTTGTAGAACCGGAAGGGGGTGTTGGACGTCTGCCCCCATCCACGTGGATAGTGGACGCCCAACTCCGGTCCGCCGATCAGGGATTCGTCGTGGGGGACATCGCCGACCCAGTCCGGATCCTGGATATGCGCGAATTGTGCGAAGTAGCTTCGGGTTCCGTCCGAACCGCCCTCGGCGGTGCCGCCGTTGTCCGAGGTGAAGACGATGATCGTGTTGTCGAGCTCGCCCAGCTCGTCCAGGGTGTCGACGATGCGTCCGACGCTCTGATCGATCGAGTCGACCATCGCCGCGTACACCTCCATGTAGCGGGCGAACCGAGACTGCACTTCCGGTGTGAGCGAATGCCATTCGGGGACGTCGAAGCCGGGTTCGGAGTTTCGCGGAGCCTGCCGTGTTCCGTCCGGAAAGAGTCCTTGCAGGAGCTGAGAGGCGAACCGAGACTCTCGGATTCGATCCCAGCCCTCGTCGTAGCGACCGCGGTATTTTGCCTGATCGGCCGGCTTGGCCTGCAAAGGTCCGTGCAGCGCGACGTGCGCGAAGTAGAGGAAGAACGGCTTGTCCTGATCGTGGGCGCGCAGATCCTTGATGTACCCGACGGCCTTGTCGGTCAGATCGTCGGTGAGGTAGTAGCCCTCGGGATACTCGTCGACGTCGACCACCGAATTGTCGGAGATCAACTGATTGGGATAGTAGAAGGAATTGAGGCCTTCGAGCGAGCCGTAGTATCGATCGAAACCGCGCTGCGTCGGCCAGGAATCGCGACTTCGGCCCGGGGCGAGGTTTGCGTCGCGCACGAGATGCCACTTGCCCACCGCATAGGTTGCATAGCCTGCGCCGCGCAGGATTTCGGGGAGTGTGTGCACGTCGTCGGCCAATTCCAGACGCAGCCCGGGGTATCCCGGATCGGCGTTGGCGACAAATCCGTACCCGGCGCGGTGCGGATTGAGGCCGGTGAGAAGTGCGGCGCGTGAGGGCGAGCAGAGGGGTGTCGTGTGATAGTTGGTCAACCGAACACCCTGCGCGGCAAGCCGATCGAGGGTCGGAGTCTCGATCTCGGAGCCGAAAGGCCCGATGTCGCTGTATCCCATGTCGTCGATCAGAACCACGACGATGTTGGGTGATCCGGGAGTAGGGGTCGAGGCGGTGGGCCACGACGGGGCCGAATCGGCTGCGGTGCGGCCGGTTCGGCCCTCGAAGCCTTCGTAACCGCGGGCATGCGGAGGAAGGATGGAATCCGGTGAAGTCATGGGAGAGTCGAGGCACCTTCGATAATCGAGTATTCGGAAGCGTCGCCGGCGATGCTGCTGCTTCGTTCCCCGTGGATGTTGACCGGAATGTCACCGGCAAGTGTGATGCGCTCCAGACGGCGGTACTGATCGTCGTAGTCGGCGATCGCGTAGTGCTGGGTGGCGCGGTTGTCCCAGATGGCGACATCACCCGCCGCCCAGTTCCAGCGCGTCGTGTACTCGAGCTTGATGGCGTGATCCTGCAGGAGCTTGAACACACCGTTCGACTGTTCGGTGCTCAACCCGACGAAGTTCTTGACAAAGTGTCCGAGGACGAGCGTGCGTTCTCCGGTTTCGGGGTGGACACGCACCACCGGGTGTTCCGTCTCGAAGTACGTGGACTGGAACTCTTCGCGGTAGGCGGCCGTGCGATCTTCGGTGAGCCGCTCGGCGCTGGTGGCCGCGTAGTCGTAGACGTTCGTGTGGCGGGCCCAGAGGTTCTCCGCGAGCGCCTTGAGCGGATCCGGGAGTCCGTTGTAGGCGGCTACCCCTGACGCCCACGTCGTGGAACCGCCGTATTCGGGTAGCTGCACCGCGCGCAGGATCGACGCCTTGGGGATGCGATCGACGAAGGTGACGTCGGTGTGCCAACTGTTGGCCTTGCCCAGGTCCGAATCGATGGGGAGGACTTTTGCGCCGTGCGACTTCACCGTGGGGTGGGCAGTGGTCGGGGTGCCCAGCAGCTGGGCGAACTCGTACTGCGAATCGTTGTCGAGGTGGTCTTGCCCGCGGAAGAAGATCACCTTGTGTTCGAGAAGTGCCTGTCGGATGAGCGAGATCGTCGCCGGGTCGAGGTGCCCGCCGAGGGTGATTCCGTCGATGCGGGCGCCGATATGCGCGCCGAGGGCGGTGACAGTGCCGCGAGCGGCGTCAGCAGCCGCTCCGTTCGTCGACGCCGCATTGGTGAGGGTCGGCTTGGCGAAAGCTGTAGACATGGTGCACCTTTCGTGGGGAGTGTGCCCACCCAAACACGCGAGATTTCGCCACGACAGGGTTGCGTTCAGTGTGATCGTTACCGCACCTGATTTGTGAATCTCGGTGAAGCTGCTACTTTTGGAGCCATGTCGACCGACCAGCCTGCCGCTTTGCGGGTCACCTATGTGACCGCTGCGCTTGGTTCGCGTCTGCCTCTGGCGCGAGAGCTGTGTTGTCGCCGCCGTTCTTTCTGCAGCTAATTTCTGCGCCTTTTCTGTCTACTTCTTCGTGTGACCAGTGGAAACGCTGATTTCTCGGTCGACAGAGATATGCGCCTTCTCCTCCTTCTGCAAGGGACAGCCATGTCGACACCCACCATCTCTGCCATTCCGAACATCCGATCGCGAACCGCGCTCTCGGGAACCCGGACCCGTACCCAGATTGTTGCGCCCGAACTGCGCATTGCCGACGGTCCGTCCGCGACTGTGTTGCGCATTGCTCGATCCCGCGGACCGCTCTCTCGCGATACCGCCGCGAAAGCGTCCGGACTGAGTATTGCCACCGTGAACCGGCAGGTCACGAGCCTGCTCGACCTCGGAATCCTGCGCGAACGCGCAGACCTGACAGCCTCCGGCGCCATCGGGCGTCCGCGGGTTCCGTTCGAGGTCAATCACGAGCCGTACCTGACCGTCGGCATCCACATCGGTGCCGTAGTCACCAGCATCATCGCCAGCGATATTCGCGGCAAGGTGCTCGGCGCCGTCGAGATTCCGACGCCCGCCACCAATTCCGCTGTCGCACTTGCCACCATTGCGCGGTCGGCCAAATCGTTTGCCTCACGGTGGCACAAGCGTCGCCCGCTCGCCGTCGGCGTGGCCATCGGCGGTCGCGTCGATTCGGCGACCGGAGTAGTCGATCACCCGCGCCTGGGGTGGAAGGGCGCCAAGGTCGGGTCCATCATCGGAGCCGGCTTGGACCTCCCCGTTTCGGTCGCCGCCCACGTCGAAGCGATGGCCGCGTCGGAACTTCTGCTCAGCAACGACCGCGCCGAGGCGCCGACACCGGGAACCACCGGACTGTACTTCTACGCCCGTGAAACCGCCGGTATCGCAATCACTTTCGAAGGGCGAGTGCACACCCCGTCCAGCGGGCCCGGTTCGATCGCGCACCTGCCCACCGGCTCGTCGGCGCGGTGCACCTGCGGCGCGGTGGGTTGCTTGGAAGCGACGATCAGCGACCGCGCGGTCGTCGCGCAGGCACTGTCTTCGGGCGCAGTGATCCAGGGCAGTGAGCGTGTCACGATCGCCGATGTCTATCGTGCTGCGTCGGCGGGTTCCATTCCGGCTCACGAACTTCTGGTCGACCGGGCGCGCGTGCTCGGCCGGACAGTGGCGATGTTGCGTGACCTGTTCAACCCGGATCGGGTGATCCTCGGTGGCCAGGCGTTCACCGACTATCCGGCCGGCGTGCCGCACGTCGCCGAGGCTTTCTCGTCGGCATCCTCCTTGGAGCGCAAGGATATTCGAATCACCGGTTTCGGCAATCGCGTTCAGGAATACGCCTCGACGGTCGTGTCACTGAGCTCGCTGTTCGCCGATCCGGCGGCGGCAATGCGGCGTGCGTCGGCCGTCTGACTGCGAAGAGGGCAGTCAGAGTTCCGGTCGATCGAGCACCCGCAACCACGAACCGTCGGGCTGGCGGCGCGCCACCTGTGTGCGTCCGCCGGTTCCGTCGGAAGGTTTGGTCGAGGTCATGGCGAGGTCGTCGCTGATCACCGTTGGTAGGGCTTCCTCGACGGTGAATGTCGGTGCCGCTGCGAGCATCTGAGAAATCACTTCGCGGATAGCCTGACGGCCGATCGTGAGGGATCCGGGTGGGAACGCCATCACAGCGTTTTCCTCGTACAGTCCGGCGACAGCGTCTGCGTTTCCGGCGTTCGCGAACTGGACGAAGAGTCGGGCAATGTCTTCGGGGGTTGCGGCCTTCTGAACTTCATGTGTTGTTGTCATGCTTCCATCGTGCAAGCACAGTTTCGATAAGTCCAAGATCTAGTTTGTCTCAAAGCTAGAATCAACAGTTATGGAACTCCGGCAGCTGGAATACTTCGTCACGGTAGCGGAGGAAGCCAATTTCACTCGCGCCGCCGAGCGGCTTCACGTAGCGCAGCCGGGTGTGAGTGCGCAGGTCAAAAGACTGGAACGTGAGCTGGGGCAGGAGTTGCTCGATCGTAGTGGTCGAACCGTTCGTCTGACCGATGCCGGGCGAGCCGTCCTCCCACACGCCCGCGCTGCACTTGCTTCCGTGCAGAGCAGTCGCGACGTTGTCGACGCCTTGAACGGACTGGTTCGGGGCTCGGTTTCGGTCGGGATGGTCACCGCCTGCGCTTCCGCCGATCTGACCGATCTGCTCAGTCGTCTACACACCAGACACCCAGGTTTGGACATTTCGCTGGCCGAGGACGATTCGCGCAGCCTGCTTGCCGGAGTGGTGGACGGAACCTTCGACATAGCCGTCATCGGAGTTGCGGGCGAGCTGCCGGAAGGCCTCGAATCGAGGGTGATCACCGACGAACGACTGGTGGCCGCAGTGGCGGCGGATCATCCGCTGGCCGCGTTGTCGTCTCTGCCGTTTGCCGAACTCGCCACGCGATCGGTCATCTGCCTTCCGGAGGGAACCGGTATCAGGACGTGTCTGGACTTCGCGTGCGCCGCGGCTGGCACGAAGGCGACGGTTGCGCTCGAGGCAAGCAACCTCGGCATCATCGTTTCGTTGGCCGCACAGGGGTTGGGAATCGCTGTGCTTCCCGAGTCGACAGTTGGGGAGTTGCATCGGATCGATCTCGAACCGGAAGCTCGATCCCGGTTGGAATTGGTCTGGCGTTCGTCGGGCGGCAAGAACCCGGCGGCATCCGCTCTCATCGATCTCGCGAGAGCTGTTCCCGCCGAGTGAGTTCGGCCTGCGCCCGATCCAATCCGCCGTGCTCTAGGGCGGCCAATCGTGATCTGTCCTTCCAGACTATGGTGCCGCGTCGCCGGACGATAACCGACATGGTTCCACCGAGATGCTCGAGCGCTCCGGGTACGTTTCGACGCTCGGCAGGAATGGGAACCGGAAGTATGTGCGCGTCGGCGATGGGCGCGGTCCCGTCGATGTCGACGCTCCACTTTCGGCTGTAACCTCGAAGCGTCCAACGATCGTCGGACACGGTCGTCTCCACCTGTGACGTCAGCGGATTGCCCAGACGCAACACTGTGCCGTCTGGCAAGGCGACCACCACGGCGGTGACTTCGGTGCGCAGAGGCCCGGCGCTGACCTGGCCGCCGGCAAACGCCACGCAGGCCCGCGGATCGGTGAATCCCTGGGCCTGTCCCCACCACCAGGAATCCGGGAATCCTCCCTTTCCCCAGTTCTTCTCGCCGTACACCTGTGCTCCGCAGAGATCCCAGCTCTGTCCGTCGATGACGGCGCTTCCCTCGACCCGGCCGCCGAGCAGCCACGGATGCCAGTACTGATTGAGTGCGGGAACTGATTGGAAGTAACTCGATCCCCCGAAGCGGCGGTGCGGCCAGAATCGCTGATTACTGATCCGCACATCGAGATGGCTGTCGCCGAAATCGACCTGTAGTCGATCAGCATTGCCGCGGAAAGCGTTGTCGGCGTATGCCCCCAGGATGCGGGAATCGGCCGATCCGCTCGGGTGCTCGGCGGTCCGGAGGAATCCGCCCGGATGCGCCGCGAGACCGAGCGTCGACCAGTTGCCACCATCGGACTTGTTGATTCCGGCGAGCGCAATCACCACCCGCCCGCTCTCCGGCATCGTGAAACGCCAGAAGTAACCCTCCATCGCAACGTCATGGGAGGCAAGCAGATTGCCGAAAGGAAGGGTGGCACCGGAGGCGCGGTACGAGGGAAGCTTCACGGTCCCAGCACTGCCTGTGATGCGGTGACCTGAGCGACGAGACGGCCCTCGTCGTCACGAATCTCGGTCACGACCGCGACGGTGCTGCGTCCCGCGTGCAATGGACGGGCAGTTGCGGTGACCGTGCCTTTACGAACCCCGCGGGTGAACACGGTCGACGAACTGGTGGTGGACGTACTTGCGCCGGGCGGAAGATTGAGGAATGCACAGACGGCGCCGACGCTGTCTGCCAGCGTCATCAAGGCGCCGCCGTGCATTCCGTTGCCGGCGGTGGTGCGGTGGCTGTCCCAATCCAGATGGCCGACAACCTGTTCGGGTGCCGCGCTGTCCAACTGAATTCCGGTGTGAACTGCAAAAGGCATGCTCGCGACAAGTTGTTCGAGGTCCATGCCTACCGATGGTAACGAGCCGCCGAAACCTCCGTCGGGACTTCGGTTTATCGAGAGCGGTGACTCAGAGGGGCAGGGCGGTTTCCGACAGTCCCTCCGGCGCGTTTCGGCGACGGAACCACTCGGTGCCGAATGCCGCGGCGAGCTGCTCCGTCGGCATTTCGAGGAACGGGCCGAAATCGCCGACCTGCGTTGCGTGCGCGTACATGGCCGCGCGCTTGGACGAGATCACCGAACTCACGTCGACTGCGGTGGTGAGTTGGTCAGCCGGAAGCCCGAACGATTCGATGTCCGGCGGCTGCGCCTCCTCGGTCCACTCGGGGTTGGCCTGCATCAGCATCTTCATGTGATCGCGGTTGGTGGACGCCTCGTAAACGAACGGCGTGCCCGCGAGTTCTGCAGCACGAACGCCGACATGGTGGACCTGGATGTGATCCGGGTGGCCGTATCCGCCGTTGGGGTCGTAGATGGTCAGGACATCGGCGTTCTCTTCACGAAGAACCTCGGCCAGACGCTCGGCGGCCTTCTCGACGTCGACGTTGCAGAACGCTTCCGGATTCTCGTTCTCGGGCGTACCCACCATCCCCGAATCCGGGTAGTGCAGGGACACGACGCGATTGGCACCCAACGCGTCGGTGGACGCCTCGAGTTCACGGCTGCGGCGCTGAGCCAACGTCTCGTATTCGTCCAACAGTCCGTCGGGGAATTCACCGAGAGCACCGTCGGTAGCGGTGACGACTACGACGCGGTGACCTGCGTCGGCGGCCATTCTCATCACGCCGCCCGTAGTGAAAACTTCGTCATCGGGATGGGCGTGGAAACACACCAGGACACTCATTCGCGCAATCGTAAGGCAAGTTACCGACAGGTCAACCCGAGCGCACAGTGAAAACGATTTGTCGAGTCGGCCTCGGCTCTGTGAACCTTGTTCAGTGCACGAGAAGCTGACATGAGCGAATCCACCAACAAAGGCCTGCTGAGCGCCTACCGCGAGATATTCTCGGCCCCGGGATCGGTTGCCTTCTCGGCCGCCGGATTTGTCGCAAGGCTGCCGATAGCGATGATCGGCATCGGAATCGTGACGATGATCTCGCAACTTCGTGGTGACTACGCGCTCGCCGGGGCGCTCGCCGCGGTTTTTGCGCTCTCGTCGGCGATCATCGCGCCAGCGGTCTCGCGCGCGGTCGACCGCTTCGGACAGAGGGCGGTCCTGCCGATTGCCGCGGCTGTCAGCGTCACCGCGATCGGGGCACTCTTGCTCGCAGTCCGGATGGAAGCCCCCGACTGGCTGCTTTTCGTCCTGGTAATTCCCGGCGGCGCCACCCCGACGATCGGGGCGATGATTCGCGCCAGGTGGGTCGCGATCTACGTCGGAAAACCGCAGCTGCGCACTGCCTTCGCCTTCGAATCGGTGGTGGACGAGCTCTGCTTCGTGGCGGGCCCGGTCATCTCGGTGGGTCTGAGCATCGGACTCTTCCCCGAGGCCGGACCACTTGCAGGGTTGATTCTGCTGGTCACGGGGACCTTGCTGCTGGTGATCCAGCGCGGAACAGAGCCGAAGGTGCATCCGCGTCGACCCGGCCGCGGACGGTCGGTACTCGGTAACCACGTGATGTGGATCGTCATCGTGATCATGGTGATGCTCGGAACGATCTTCGGTGTCATCGACGTCGGCGCCATCGCGTTTACCAAGGAACAGAATTCACCTGGCTCCGCGACGCTGGTCCTCGCGCTGTTCGCCGGCGGTTCGGGAATCGCGGGACTGATCTTCGGATCGATGCACCCGGCGCGATCGCTGCGTGGGCAATTGATGATCGCGTCCGCAGCGGTCGCCCTTCTCAGTGTCCCGCTTCTCCTGGTCGGAAACGTGGCCGCACTTGCTGGCGCGTACGTCCTGGCCGGCGCGACCGTCGCACCGACGCTCATCATCGCGACAGCCCTGGTCGAGCAGATCGTCCCACCGGAAAAACTCACGGAGGGGATGACCCTGACGGTCACCGGACTCGGCGTCGGCGTGGCGCTCGGCTCTGCGCTGGCCGGGCAGCTGATCGACCGCTACGACGTCTCCTCCGCTTACATGCTCGCCGTCGGCGCCGCAGTCGCAGCCTCTATCGTGACGGCATGTCTATTCGTGAAGCCGTCAGCGTCGACGGCACGTCCATCATCTATCGTGTAACCGGAAATCCGGCTGGGACCCCGCTGGTGCTGCTGCACGGCTGGGCTCAGTCGTCACAGTGCTGGGGCGAGCAGGTCCTCGCGGACCTGGCAGCGGACTACCGCTTGATCGCCGTCGATCTGCGCGGCCACGGCTACTCCGATGCGCCCGAGTCCGGATACGACGACTCCGCGAACTGGGCCGGCGACGTCGCGGCGGTTCTCGCTGCCGAAGGTGTCACCGAGAACGCGATCCTGCTCGGCTGGTCGTACGGCGGTCTGGTGATCTGCGATTACCTGGCAGCACACGGAACCGGCGCGGTGGCGGGTGCGGTTCTCGTCGGTGCGATCACCAGCATCGGGCGCGGTGAGAAGGGCGGCAAGGTCGGCTCGGCAATGCGGAGTGCGGTTCCCGGCGCTATGTCCGAAGATCCCCGCGAGGCAATCCGGGCACTCGGCGCTTTCGGCAACGCTCTCACCGGCCCACCCGAGGGCAAGGGCGCAGCGTCGCAGGCATTGTTCGGGTACAGCCTCTCGACGCGTCCGCGGGTGCGCGCAGCACTGTTCAACCGTGCAGTCGGTCACGACGACCTGCTCCGCAACCTCGACATCCCGGTCCTCGTTCTGCACGGAACCGAGGACTCCGTCGTCGACGTGAGTGCAGGTAAGCACGCCGAGGAACTGATTCCCAAGTCGCAGGCGTCGTACTGGGAAGGCTGCAATCACGGCCCGTTCGTGGAGGATCCGACACGATTCGTGTCTGAAGTGCGAACCTTCATCTCGAGCCTCGGTTAGAGTTCGCGCCCGGTGAGGGGGCAGTATGGAGTGGTGACGTCCATGCACATTTCGCGCCCTCGCCGGGTGGCCGTTCTCTCGGTCCACACCTCGCCATTGGCGCAACCCGGCACCGGTGACGCGGGTGGGATGAATGTCTACGTTCTGCAATCCGCCATTCAGCTCGCCAAACGTGGCGTCGAGGTGGAGATATTCACCCGCGCGACATCGTCTTCGGACGCGCCCGTCGTGGACGCCGCTCCCGGAGTACGGGTGCGCAACATCGCGGCCGGTCCCTTCGAAGGACTGGACAAGGCAGATCTGCCGACTCAACTGTGTGCCTTCGTCGCGGGAGTTCTTCGGGAGGAAGCGCGACGCGAACCCGGGTACTACAGCCTGATTCACTCGCACTACTGGTTGTCCGGGCAGGTCGGCTGGCTGGCCCGCGATCGTTGGGGCGTGCCCCTCGTCCACACCGCGCACACACTCGCGGCAGTGAAGAATCTTTCGCTGGCCGAGGGGGATACCCCGGAGCCTGCAGCACGGCAGATCGGCGAGCAGCAAGTTGTCGCCGAATCCGATCGGCTGGTCGCCAACACCACCGACGAAGCCAAAGCGCTGCACGAGTTGTACGGCGCAGACCCCACGCGTATCGACGTCGTGGCTCCCGGCGCCGATCTCACCCGTTATCGACCGGGCGATCGCGATTCCGCCCGCGCGTCGTTGGGGTTGGACCCGGGCGAGGTCGTCGTGACTTTCGTCGGCCGGATCCAACCTCTGAAAGCACCGGACGTTCTGCTGCGTGCTGCCGCCGAAGTGATCAGCCGTCGCCCCGAGTTGCCGTTGCGCATCCTCGTCGTCGGCGGGCCGTCGGGAACCGGTCTCGCGCGGCCGGACGTGCTGATCGAACTGGCACGCTCACTCGGCATCACAGCGCAGGTGACGTTCTTGCCGCCGCAGGCGCCGGAGCGTCTCGCCGATGTCTACCGTGCCTCGGATCTGGTTGCGGTGCCGAGCTATTCGGAGTCCTTCGGGTTGGTGGCCATCGAAGCTCAAGCCTGCGGAACTCCGGTGATCGCCGCCGACGTCGGCGGACTGGGAGTAGCCGTACGCAACGGTGAGACGGGCCTGCTGGTTCAAGGACACCGCACCGAAGACTGGGCCGGTGCCCTCGAATCTTTGGTGACAACGCCGAAGCGCGTGGCCGAACTCGCCGCGCAGGCACCGCGTCACGCCGAGAATTTCTCGTGGGAACACACCGCGGACGGTTTGCTCGAGAGCTATCGCAAAGCCGCAGTCAACTACAACAACGGAACCGGTCCCAGCGACTTCTCGCCCCGCCGTGCGCGGGGTCTGTGGCGTCTGCGCCGGACCGGGGGAGTGCGTACATGAGCAGCATTTCGGACACTATCGAGCAGGCCCTCACCGAGCGCGAACTCGAGTTCACCAGAAAAGACGACGCGCATTTCATCGTCGAACTTCCCGGCGAGCACAAACTCAAGACGTCGACTCTGCTCACCGTCGGCAATCACGGCGTGCGGGTCGAGGCCTTCGTGTGCCGCAAGGTGGACGAGAACTTCGAAGGCGTCTACAAGTTCTTGCTCAAGCGCAACCGCCGTCTGTACGGGGTGGCGTACACACTCGACAAGGTCGGGGACATCTACCTGGTCGGCAAGATCGCCGAGCATGCCGTGACCGGCGATGAACTCGATCGAGTGCTCGGTCAGGTTCTCGAAGCCGCCGACGGCGATTTCAACGTCATCCTCGAACTCGGTTTCTCTTCGTCGATCAAGCGTGAGTGGGCGTGGCGGGTGTCGCGAGGTGAGTCGCTGGCGAATCTCGAACCGTTCAAGCACCTCATCGAGGAGGAGCCCGCGCAAAGCTGACCGAGCGGGGTGAGACACATCGCTGATGTGTCACGTAAAGTGGCCTTTACTTGTGACTGTCGTCACGGAATAATACTGTTCCCGTGAGTCACAGTAAGTTGGTCACACCACCCTGCCGCGCAACTTTTCGAGGAGCACAGTGAGCTTCAAGAGTCCGTTCCCCGACGTTGAAATCCCCAACCTCAGCGTCTACGACTTCCTGTTCGGAAACACCGACCCCGCAGACCTCGACAAGACGGCATTCGTCGAAGGCAGTTCTGGCGCGGTCACCACATACGCTTCGCTGATCGCACAGATCAACGGCGTTGCAGGCGCTCTCGCTGCGCGTGGACTCGCCGTCGGAGACGTGGTCGGGTTGCATTCGCCCAACGTCCCGGCCTTCGGTTCCGTCTTCCACGGCATCCTTCGTGCCGGTGGTGTCGCGACCACGATCAACGCTCTCTACACCGCCGAGGACATCGCCAAGCAGCTCACCGATTCCAAGGCCAAATTCCTCTTCACGGTCTCGCCTTTGCTGCCGCAGGCCAAGGCAGCCGCCGATCAGGTCGGCATCCCCGCTGAGAACGTGTTCGTGCTCGACGGAGCCGAAGGCCACCTGTCGTTGCGAGATCTGCTCGGCGAGGGTGCAGCGGCGCCCGATGTCTCCTTCGACCCGGCCACCCAGCTCGCGGTTCTGCCGTACTCGTCGGGCACCACCGGCCGGCCCAAGGGCGTCATGCTCACCCATCGGAACCTCGTGGCCAACGTCTGCCAGATCATTCCGCGGATGGGCATCGAGACCGACGACAAGATCCTCGCGGTCCTGCCGTTCTTCCACATCTACGGCATGACGGTCCTGCTCAACGCCGCGCTCTACCGCCGCGCGAGCCTCATCACGATGCCGAAGTTCGATCTCGTCGAGTTCCTGCGGATCGTCGCCGAGCAGAAGTCGACGTACATCTTCGTCGCACCGCCCGTTGCCGTCGCGCTGGCCAAGCACCCGCTGGTCGACCAGTACGACCTCTCGAGCGTGCACACCATCTTCTCCGGTGCGGCCCCGCTCGACGCGGCGCTCGGCAAGGCCGTCGCAGACCGGTTGAACTGCCACGTCCGCCAGGGCTACGGCATGTCCGAGATGAGCCCCGTCTCGCACGCGATCCCGTTCGACCGCGACGACATCGCCCTCGACACCTGCGGTCCCACCATCGCCAACATGGAATGCAAGCTCGTCGACCCGGGAACGGGCGAAGAGGTCGCGTACCCGGCACTCGGCACGGACGGGGTCAGCGAGCCCGGTGAACTGTGGTGCAAGGGCCCGAACATCATGGTGGGCTACCTCGGCAACGACCAGGCCACCAAGGACACCCTCGACGACGACGGTTACCTGCACACCGGTGACATCGCGACCGTCGACGGAGACGGCGTCGTCAAGATCGTCGATCGCCTCAAGGAACTGATCAAGTACAAGGGCTACCAGGTTCCCCCGGCCGAACTCGAGGCTTTGCTGCTGACGCATCCGCAGATCGCCGACGCCGCCGTGATCGGTGTGCTCGACGCCGAGGGCGAAGAGGTTCCGAAGGCATTCGTCGTTCTCCAGGACGGCGCCGAGTTGACCGAAGCCGACGTGATCTCGTTTGTCGCCGAGCGCGTCTCGCCGCACAAGAAGGTCCGCCAGGTTTCGTTCATCAGCACCGTGCCGAAATCCGCGGCCGGAAAGATCCTCCGCAAGGATCTGCGAACTGCGGAAGTAGCCCCGAGCTGATTTCCAGACAGGGTTGACCAAGAAGGGTTCCGGTACTCGTGCCAGGATGAACGCCATGAGTATCGGAACCCTGGTCCTGCTCCGCCACGGCGAGAGCGAATGGAATGCACTCAATCTGTTCACCGGCTGGGTGGACGTACACCTGACAGACAAGGGCATGGCCGAAGGCAAGCGCGCCGGCGAACTGCTCGCCGAGCACAACCTGTTGCCCGACGTTCTCTACACCTCGCTTCTGCGCCGCGCGATCAGCACCGCTAATCTCGCGCTCGATGCGGCCGATCGCCACTGGATCCCGGTAGTTCGCGACTGGCGCCTCAACGAGCGCCACTACGGCGCTCTGCAGGGCAAGAACAAGGCTCAGACCAAGGAAGAGTACGGAAACGAGCAGTTCATGCTCTGGCGTCGTAGCTACGACACCCCGCCGCCCGCCATCGAAGCCGGCAGCGAGTACAGCCAGGACACCGATCCTCGGTACGCGAACCTCGACGAGGTTCCCTTGACCGAGTGTCTGCTCGACGTTGTCAAGCGCCTGATCCCGTACTGGGAGGACACCATCTCGCAGGAGCTGCTCGCCGGCCGGAACGTGCTGGTCACCGCGCACGGCAACTCGCTGCGTGCATTGGTCAAGCACCTCGACGGCATCTCGGACGAGGACATCGCGGGCCTGAACATCCCGACCGGAATCCCGCTGCGGTACGACCTCGACGAGAACCTGTTGCCGCTCAATCCTGGCGGCACCTACCTGGATCCGGAGGCCGCCGCTGCCGGCGCCGCCGCGGTGGCGAATCAGGGCGGAAAGTAGCAACCCGATGATGTGCGTCGAGGCCCCCCGAACAGTGTTTTCGGGGGGCCTCGGCCAACAACAGATGAACGACGAACCAACGCCGTCCACCTGGCGGATTACGCGGGCGGGAACGTCCGAACCCGCCGTAACCGACACTTCGCGCGAACGTACGATTGCGCCGTGAGTGTCGTGATTGCAGTGCTGCTGGTCGTGGTCGCCGGCTTGGTCGGCTACCTCGTCGGCGGGGTGCTGGTGCCAAGGCTGTCGTCGCGCCAGAGTCAGCGCTCGGACGAACAGACCGGGCTCACGATGTCCCAGGTTCTCGACCTCATCGTGTTGGCTTCGGAAAGCGGTATCGCCGTCGTCGACGGTTTCCACGACGTCGTGCTCTTCAACCCTCGCGCCGAAGAACTCGGCCTGGTCAAGAATCGTCTGGTCGACGAGCGAGCGTGGCGGGCAGCGCAGGAAGTCCTGCGGACAGGTCACACCGTCGAGGTGGATCTGACAGCGCAGACCGCGCAGCGCGGCCGCGACAAGATTGCCGTTCGTGGCACCGCTCGGCTGCTCAGCAAGGACGACCGCAACTTCGTGGTCCTGTTCGCCGACGACGATTCCGAGCAGGTCCGCATGGAGGCGACCCGACGCGATTTCGTCGCGAACGTCAGCCACGAACTGAAGACTCCGGTCGGCGCGATGAGTTTGCTCGCGGAGGCACTGCTCGAATCCGCTGACGATCCGGAGTCCGTGCGCCATTTCGGTGAACGGGTGCTCGGTGAGTCGATTCGTCTGGGCAAGATGGTCACCGAATTGATCGCACTCTCGCGCTTGCAAGGTGCCGAGAAGCTGCCCGATCTCGACGTGGTCGACGTCGACACGGTGGTGTCCGAGGCGCTGTCGCGGTCGAATCTGTCGGCCGAGGCCGCCGGGATCACCGTCACCACCGACCATCCGAGCGGGCTGGAGGTGCTCGGGGATCAGACCCTCCTCGTAACTGCACTGTCCAACCTCATCGAGAACGCTATTGCATACTCGCCCAAAGGTTCTCCGGTGTCCGTCAGTCGGTCGGTGCGCGGCGACAATGTCGCGATCGCGGTCACCGACCGAGGTGAGGGCATCGCGAAATCGGATCAGGAGCGAGTGTTCGAGAGATTCTTCCGCGTGGACAAGGCGCGGTCACGGCAGACCGGTGGAACCGGTCTGGGGCTGGCGATCGTCAAACACGTCGCGGCCAATCACAACGGCTCCATCGAACTGTGGAGCAAACCGGGAACAGGGTCTACCTTCACGTTGCAGATACCGGCACACGTGGAGTCGGACGACGACATCGACTCTGACGACGCGGGAACCGCCGGTTCCACGCGGATCGGCAGACGAGAACAAGGCAGTAGAGAAAACGGCATGGAGGCCAAACGATGACGAGTGTGCTGATCGTGGAGGACGAGGAGTCCTTGGCGGACCCGCTGGCGTTCCTGCTCCGCAAGGAAGGCTTCGAGACCACCATCGTCAACGACGGACCGTCGGCGTTGGCGGAATTCGACCGCTCCGGCGCGGACATCGTCTTGCTCGACCTCATGCTGCCCGGCATGAGTGGTACGGACGTCTGCAAGGCGCTGCGATCGCGCTCAGGCGTTCCCGTCATCATGGTGACGGCGCGCGACAGTGAGATCGACAAGGTCGTCGGCCTGGAACTCGGTGCGGACGACTATGTGACCAAACCGTATTCGGCGCGCGAGCTGATCGCCCGCATCCGTGCGGTGCTGCGCCGCGGGGTGGAGAACGAGGCAGACCTCGCCTCCGACAACGGTGTGCTCGAGGCCGGACCGGTGCGGATGGACGTCGAGCGTCACGTCGTGCAGGTGGCCGGTAACCCGGTGACGTTGCCGCTCAAGGAGTTCGACCTCCTCGAGTACCTGCTCCGCAACTCCGGCCGGGTGCTGACCCGCGGACAGCTGATCGACCGCGTCTGGGGAGCCGACTACGTCGGTGACACCAAAACCCTTGACGTACACGTGAAGCGGTTGCGTTCGAAGATCGAATCCGATCCGGCCAAGCCGGAACACCTGGTCACCGTCCGCGGGTTGGGCTACAAGCTCGAAGCGTGATCGACCTCCGCACAACACCGATTTCGGCCCCACCCCCCACCGCGTGAG
>NZ_JBHWUF010000013.1:0-153465 GCF_042738325.1 Rhodococcus sp. NPDC059969
GACATTCATCGACACACTGTTGAGTTCTCAAAGAACACGCACACACCATCACCACGACCCTATGGCCGCCGCTCCGGGGCAACTTTTCCAGCCTATCCCATCATGATCATCGGCGCAAACCGCTAAACATTCGGGGAAGAACTGGAGGTGAAGCACAACCATACATGATGGAAACTACTTCGAAATTTGGTCAGGCACTTCGTACAACCTCGTGTCACTCGCCGTGAAGCGGGAGTCGGTGTCCGTGTCGCTCTGACTTGGAATAAGTTACGCGAACCTTCAATCAATTCACAAATCGCCTGGTCACTACAGCGAATTGGTCAGCCAAGGCCAGGTCAGACAGTTTTGTCATTCCACCAACGACGACTAGGCCCGAGTGTGACGCCGAGCACCGATACCTATTCGGTGCCCACCCGCTCGATCACTCCCCCGAGTCCACGGAGATTCTCGACGAATCGCGGGTACCCACGGTCGATGTGGAAGATGTCGTGAACTTCGGTGGTTCCGTCCGCGACCAAGCCGGCAAGCACGAGCCCGGCGCCGGCCCGAATGTCCGAAGACCACACCGGCGCACTCGACAACACTGGAACGCCGCGGATCACAGCATGGTGGCCATCAGTACGAGCGTCGGCGCCGAGTCGGATCATTTCCTCGACAAATCGGAAGCGTGATTCGAACACGTTCTCGGTGATCATCGACGTGCCCTCGGCAACCGCAGCCAAACCGATTGCCATCGGCTGCAGGTCGGTGGGGAATCCGGGGTAAGGCAAGGTTGCGAAATTGACCGCCTTAGGCCGTTCTCGCTGGATGACACGGAAGCCGTCGACCTCGGGCGTCACCTCCGCGCCGGCTGTCCGAAGCTTGTCGAGGACCAGTCCGAGATGCTTGTGGTTCACCCCGCGAACGCGGACATCACCCCTGGTCATAGAGGCTGCGACGCCCCACGTTGCAGCGACGATCCGATCACCGATGACACGGTGCGTAGTCGGTTCCAACTTGCGGACGCCTTGAATGGTGAGCGTCGAACTTCCGCCGCCCGACACCTTGGCGCCCATCTCGTTGAGCATGTTGCACAGATCCACGATCTCGGGCTCACGTGCAGCGTTGTCGATCACGGTCTCACCACGGGCGAGGACCGCTGCCATCAAGATGTTCTCGGTTGCACCCACCGACGGGAACACCAGGCGAATGTTCGCGCCGTGCAGGTCATCTGCCTCGGCAACTACACAACCATGCTCGATCTCGCTGCGCGCACCCAACAGGCGGAGCCCGGATTGGTGCATGTCGAGGGGCCTCGAACCGATGGCATCGCCGCCAGGCAAGGCGACGACAGCGCGCCGACAACGCGCAACCAGCGGACCAAGCACACACACCGACGCCCGAAACTGTTTCACCGCGTCGAAGTCAGCGTGATACTTCGGCTCGGCCGGCGTCGTGATCCGCACTTCGGAGTCTTCGAGTTCAACTTCGCAGCCCAGACCTCGCAAGACGTCCGCCATCAGGGGTACGTCGAGAATGTCCGGGCAGTTGGTCACGACAGTTGTGCCTTCGGCCAACAGCGCAGCGGCCATCAGCTTCAACACACTGTTCTTGGCCCCTCCCACCAGTACTTCACCTTCGAGGCGGTTACCCCCGGTCACAAGAAAGTGCTCACTCACGGTTCACAGCCTAGAGCCACAACCTCGTCGGCACCGCGCCGGTACCGTAGCCCTATGTCTGTTCACCTGACGAAGATCTACACCCGGACCGGCGACGACGGGACCACGGGCCTCAGCGATTTTTCCCGCGTGTCCAAGAACGATCCGCGTCTGATCGCCTACGCGGATTGCGACGAGACCAATGCAGCGATCGGTGTGGCCGTTGCCCTCGGCACTCCCCCGGAGAATCTCCTCGCGATGCTGCGCCAGATCCAGAACGACCTCTTCGACGCAGGGGCCGACTTGTCCACCCCTGTAGTCGAGAATCCGAAGTACCCACCACTGCGAGTGACTCAGGCTTACATCGATCGACTCGAAGGATGGTGCGATGAGCTCAATGAGCAACTGGCACCGTTGAATTCGTTCATTCTGCCGGGCGGAACTGCCCTGGGATCTCTGCTTCACGTAGCAAGAACCGTCTCACGGCGTGCGGAGCGTGCGGCCTGGTCCGCCATCGATGCGAACCCGGAAGACACAAGCGTCCTCCCCGCGAAATACCTCAACAGGTTGTCGGATCTGCTCTTCATCATGGGAAGAGTGGCAAATCCGGAAGGCGATGTGCTCTGGAAGCCCGGCGCCGGGGCTTGAGCGGGACCGGTCAGGCGGTGCGTCGCCTACGGGCGCGCCCGTCCGGCCGCGACTCGACCCAGGACAGGAAAGCTGTCAATGCCCCACTGTCCAAAGCGATTTCGTAGGCCGACGATCCGTCGTTCACCTTCACGACGACGATGTCGTCGCTCATGATGTCGAATTCGGTGCCTGAAGGAGAGCGACGGCTCTCGACCTCGATACCTTGACGATCAATTCTGGAGTCCGGGCCGGGCCGCAGACTCGACAGCTTGAAAAAAACGAAAGTGGTTTCGCCGTAGCGAATGATTCCGTGCCGCCACCCGCTGTCCCCCGGGGATGGCAAGACACGAAGCAGTGCAGCAGTACCGCCTCGGCGCAAAACTACAAGACGATACAGAAAAGCCGCGACGAGAACCGCGAGCAGCACAACCAGAATGATCAATACAGTCATTCCGAATGTCACTGTTCGTCGGCTCCCGTCGCGGCTTTACTCGAGTAACTTACGCGCGCTCGACGGCCCGGAGCTGACCCTTGGCGACCGCAATCGCTTCGAGGTCGCCCGAGTTCTCGGCCAAGACAGCCTTGGCTGCCTCGACGTCGATGTCCTGTGCCATGTCCGCGGACTCGGCAAGGATCGTCACCGTCGTCGCAGTGACGGAGAGGAATCCTCCGTGTACTGCAGCAACGATACGCTCGCCGTCGACCGAGGTGATCGACACGGTTCCGCCCTCGATCAGCTGACCGAGGACCGGCTCATGCCCAGGCATGATTCCGATTTCACCCTCGGTGGTCTGAGCGCTGACCAGCGTCGCCGAACCAGACCACAAGCGCTGCTCGACGGCAACGAGTTCTACGGTCATCTCAGCCATCGTGGACTACTTCCCGGCCATCTTCTTGGCTGCAGCCTCGACGTCGTCGAGTCCACCGCAGCTGTTGAATGCCTGCTCGGGCAGGTGGTCGAACTCGCCCTTGCAGACGCGGTCGAAGGCTTCGATCGTGTCGCGGAGCGGCACGACGGAGCCGGGCTCACCGGTGAACTTCTCGGCAACGATGAAGTTCTGGCCGAGGAACTTCTGGATACGACGGGCGCGGCCGACGAGGACCTTGTCCTCTTCCTGAAGCTCGTCCATACCGAGGATGGCGATGATGTCCTGCAGTTCCTTGTACTTCTGCAGGATGCGCTTGACCTCGTTGGCAACGCGGAAGTGCTCTGCACCGACGATGCCGGGCTCCAGGATGCGGGAGGTCGAGCTCAGCGGATCCACAGCGGGGTAGATACCCATCTGCGAAATCGGGCGCGAGAGCTCGGTGGTGGCATCGAGGTGCGCGAACGTCGTAGCCGGCGCGGGGTCGGTGTAGTCGTCGGCGGGCACGTAAATAGCCTGCAGCGAGGTGATCGAGCGACCACGGGTCGAGGTGATGCGCTCCTGGAGCTCACCCATCTCGTCCGCCAGCGTGGGCTGGTAGCCCACTGCCGAAGGCATACGGCCGAGGAGGGTGGAAACCTCGGAACCTGCCTGCGTGAAGCGGAAGATGTTGTCGATGAACAGCAGAACGTCCTGGCCCTGAACGTCGCGGAAGTACTCCGCCATCGTCAGTGCGGACAGGGCGACGCGCATACGCGTTCCGGGCGGCTCGTCCATCTGGCCGAAGACAAGGGCGGTGTCCTGGAGGACGCCCATCTCTTCCATTTCCAGGTGGAGGTCGGTGCCCTCACGGGTACGCTCACCGACGCCTGCGAACACCGAGGTGCCCGAGAACTCGCGAGCGATACGCGTGATCATTTCCTGGATCAGAACGGTCTTGCCGACACCGGCGCCACCGAACAGGCCGATCTTTCCACCCTTGACGTACGGGGTGAGAAGGTCGATGACCTTGATGCCGGTCTCGAGGATCTCGGTCTTACCTTCGAGCTGATCGAAGGCTGGTGGCTTGCGGTGGATGCCCCACTGCTCGCCGTCGCGGCCGAGGCCCGGGGTGTCGAGGCAATCGCCCAGTGCGTTGAACACGTGGCCCTTGACGACGTCACCGACGGGAACCGAGATCGGCTTGCCCGAGTCGGTCACTGCAGTGCCGCGGACGAGGCCGTCGGTGGGCTGCATGGAGACGGTGCGGACCAGGTTGTCACCGAGGTGCTGTGCAACCTCGAGCGTCAGCGTCTTGGCGACCGAGGGAAGCGTGATCTCGGCGTTCAGGGCGTTGAACAGTTCAGGAACAGCGCCACGCGGGAATTCAACGTCCACGACGGGACCGATGACCCGCACGACGCGGCCGGCTACGGCCGAAGCCGAACCTGCCCCGTTGTTTTCGGTTACTGCTGCGGTCATGTGCTAGTCACTTCCTGCGCTCGAGGCGAGCGCGTTGGCGCCGCCGACGATCTCGCTGATTTCCTGGGTGATCTGGGCCTGGCGAGCCTGGTTGGCCTGACGGCTCAACGTGTTCACCAGTTCGTTTGCGTTGTCCGTCGCGGCCTTCATAGCTGTACGACGGGCTGCCGACTCCGATGCCGCAGCATCGAGAAGCGACGAGAAGATACGAGTGCTGACGTACTTCGGGAGAAGAGCGCCGAGAAGCTTCTCGGGCTCGGGCTCGAAGCTGAAGTCCGCGACGGGGCCATTGTCATGGTCGTCGTCGTGGCCGTTGGTCAGCATGTCGTCACCGAGTTCGATGCGCTCTTCCGACACGAAGACCTCGAGAGGAGCCATGCGGCGAACCTCGGGAGTCTGCGTCAGCATCGACACGAAACGGGTGTAGACGATATGGAGTTCGTCGACGCCCTCGATCGTGCCTTCACCGTTCGGAGCGGCAACCTGGTTACCCGAACCAGCCATGAACAGCTCCACCAGGTGGCGGCTGGCCTTCGCTGCATCCGAGTAACCCGGATCCTGCGAGAAGCCCGTCCACGCAGCACCGATGTCTCGGCCGCGGAACGTGTAGTAGCCAAGCCCCTTGGAACCGAGCACGTAGACGACCGGCTCCTTGCCCTCGCTGCGGAGGAGAGCCATGAGCTCTTCTGCCTGCTTGAGGACGTTGGAGTTGTAGCCGCCACACATGCCGCGGTCACTGGTGACAACAAGCACGGCAGCCCGCTTGGGCTCCGGACGCTCGTTGAGCAACGGGTGATCGAGCGAAGCAGACGCACTCGCCAATTCGGTGAGTACCTTCGTGATCTCCTCGGCATACGGCTTGGACGCGGCGACGCGAATCTGAGCCTTGGTGATACGCGAAGTCGCGATCAGTTCCTGTGCCTTGGTGATCTTCTTGGTCGAGTTGACCGACTTGATACGAGACCGCAATTCGAGAATGCTCGCCATCGATCAATCACTCTCCCTTCGGAATTCGCAGTGTCATGGGCGCGTACGTCACTTGCTGACGGTCTTGCGCTTGACGTTGATCTGCTCGTTCGCGACCTCGTCGGCGCCCAAAGCGTCAGCCTCGGCTTCGTTCACGACCCGGCTTCCGTCGGATGCGATGAAGCCTTCCTTGAACTTGTTCGTTGCAGCGATCAGCTCAGCAGCGTTGTCGGCATCGAGTGCCTTACCGCCGTTGATGCTGGAGTAGACGCCTGCAGCCGAGTGCTTGAGGTCTTCGAGCAGTTCCTTCTCGAAGCGACGGACGTCGCCGATCGGAACGCTGTCGAAGATGCCTTCGCCGGCGAGGTAGATCGAGACGATCTGGTCCTCGACGGGGATCGGGCTGTACTGATCCTGCTTGAGCAGCTCGACCAGACGGGCACCGCGCTCGAGCTGAGCCTTGGAGGCAGCGTCGAGGTCGGATGCGAAGGCGGAGAACGCTTCGAGCTCACGGAACTGAGCCAGTTCCAGACGCAGCGAACCGGAAACCTTCTTCATGCCCTTGGTCTGTGCAGCGCCACCGACGCGGGAGACCGAGATACCGACGTTGATCGCGGGGCGAACGCCCTTGTTGAACAGGTCGGACTCGAGGAACACCTGACCGTCGGTGATGGAGATGACGTTGGTCGGGATGTAAGCCGAGACGTCGTTCGCCTTGGTCTCGATGATCGGCAGAGCCGTCAGCGAGCCACCGCCGAGTGCGTCGGACAGCTTCGCCGAACGCTCCAGCAGACGGGAGTGCAAGTAGAAGACGTCACCGGGGTAAGCCTCGCGTCCCGGCGGGCGACGCAGCAGGAGCGAGATGGCGCGGTACGCCTCTGCCTGCTTGGTCAGGTCGTCGAACACGACCAGAACGTGCTTGCCCTGGTACATCCAGTGCTGGCCGATGGCCGAGCCGGTGTACGGTGCGAGCCACTTGAAGCCTGCGGAATCAGATGCCGGAGCAGCAACGATGGTGGTGTACTCCATCGCGCCCTTCTCCTCGAGGGCAGCCTTGACGCCCGCGATGGTGGAACCCTTCTGACCGATGGCAACGTAGATGCAGCGCACCTGCTTGTTGACATCGCCGGAATCCCAGTTGGCCTTCTGGTTCAGGATGGCGTCGATGCAGACCGCGGTCTTGCCGGTCTTGCGGTCGCCGATGATGAGCTGGCGCTGGCCGCGGCCGATCGGGGTCATGGCGTCGATAGCCTTGATACCGGTCTGGAGCGGCTCTTCGACCGGCTGACGCTCGAGCACCGAAGCAGCCTGCAGTTCGAGTGCACGGTTTTCGGTGCTCTCGATCTCGCCGAGGCCGTCGATGGGCGCACCCAGCGGGTCGATGACGCGGCCGAGGAAAGCATCGCCGACGGGAACCGACAGAACGTCGCCCGTGCGCTTTACTTCCTGGCCTTCTTGGATGTTCTGGTAATCGCCAAGGATGACGGCACCGATTTCGGTGGCATCCAGGTTGAGCGCGACGCCGACGATTCCACCGGGGAACTCCAACAGCTCGTTGGACATAGCCGAAGGCAGGCCAGAGACGTGCGCAATGCCGTCACTGGTGTCGGTCACTGTGCCGACCTCCTCACGGGAGGCCTCCGGGGAGTAGCTCGCGGTGTAGTTGTCGATCGCGCTACGGATCTCGTCGGAGGAGATCGTCAGCTCCGCCATGTTTTTCCTGCTCTCGGTGTCTGGTCTTCGAAAAGATCTGGAGTATGTGTTCGGCTGAAGGACTACTTGAGGTTCTTCCGCAGTGCTGCGAGTCGACCCGCTGCGCTGCCGTCGATAACCTCGTCGCCCACCCGGACGACCAAGCCGCTGAGGAGTTCTGGATCGACCTCGACGTGCACTGCTACCGGCTTCCCGTAGGTGCGGGTAAGAGTGCTCGCCAAGCGATCCGACTGCTCCGAGCTCAACGCCGAGGCGCTGCGAACGTGAGCAACGGTGGTATCGCGCTGCGCTGCGGCAAGATTCGACAGCTGATCGAAAGTGTCTGCGGGTGCAGACTTCAACCGGCCGACAGCCTGTCCGGCGAGTGCCTCGGTGACCGCGGTGACCTTGCCGTAGAGCAAGCGGGAGAGGAACTCACGCTTGCGGGCTGCGGGAACCGACAGATCCGAGAGCGTCTGCTCCAGGCTGGGATCCCCTGCCACGATGCGACCGAGACGGAAGAGCTCGTCCTCAACGGTGTCCAACTGGCTCTGATCGGCTGCGGCGCGGAGCAGAGCTTCGCGTCCGAGCAGTTCGAGCGAGTTGACCAAGTCGCGGGCCGCAGACCAGTCCTGGCCTGCAGCTGCCTTCACGGTGGCGAGCGCCTCGGCGCCGACCTTTCCGGAGAACAACTGCTCTGCCAAAGCCTGGCGACCAGCGGCCGGTGCCGAAGCGTCAGCCAGCGCGCTGCGAAGAGCGCGCTGGCCGTCGAGTACCTCGACCACCGAGAAGAGCTCGGACCCAGCCTGAGCAGAAGCAGCAGTTGCGGCTCCTGCAGAGACGGCGCCCAGGGCACTGCTCAGCGCAGAACGAGTCTGCGCCAAGGCTTCACGGCTCGCTGCGTACATGTTGCTCACTTCCTGGCTGAATCAGCGCTGACGGTGTCGAGCTCGTTGAGGAATCGATCAACCGTTCCGGCGCGCTTCACGTCGTCGGCGAGGGACTCACCGATGACCTTCTCGGCCAGGTCTACAGCGGTCTTGCCGAGATCCGAGCGGAGCTCAGCGACGATCTGCTGGCGCTGGGCAACGAGCTGGCTGTGGCCTGCGGCCACGATGCGGTCGCTCTCGTCCTGCGCCTGAACCTTCATGTCAGCGATGATCTGCTGACCCTGGGTACGCGCTTCCTCACGGATCTGCGCTGCCTCGGTACGAGCTTCGGCGAGCTGTGCGCGGTACTGCTCGAGCGCTGCTGCTGCCTCCGCCTGTGCGTCTTCGGCTTTCTTGATGCCGCCCTCGATCTGCTCGGTGCGTTCGGCCAAGACCTTCTGGAACTTCGGAAGTACGAGCTTCCAGAAGACGAAACCAACTACTACGAGCGCGACCGCGGACCACACGATGTCGTATGTCTCGGGGATGAGGGGATTGTGTTCAGTCGTCCCCTCCGCCGCGAGAATTGCGATGGTGGCTGCCATGTCGGTCTTAGAAGATGAAGCCGGCGACGAGGCCGATCAGCGCGAGGGCCTCGGTGAATGCAATACCGAGGAACATGGTGGTACGAACCTGGCCGGCCATCTCGGGCTGGCGGACCATGCCTTCGATTGCCTTGCCCACAACGATGCCCACGCCGATGCCGGGGCCGATTGCTGCGAGGCCGTAGCCGATGGCTCCGTAGCCGCGCGACTTGGTCTCGACAACTTCCTGAGCGAGGTAAGCGATGCTCATGGTGTTCCATTCCCTTTCTGTTGACCTCCGCCGGATTCGGCAAGAGGCTCAGTTCTTGGTGTAGCTGGTGAGGAGGTAAAAGGTCAGTGCTCGTCGGCGTGGAGCGCCAGATCGATGTACACCGCGGTCAGCAGCGCGAACACGTAAGCCTGCAGGAAGATGACCAGCAGCTCGAAGAACGTGAATGCGATACCGGCAATGATCGACGGAACACCGAAGATTGCCTGGAATCCGCCGGACACGAAGAAGAAGTAGTTCGTCGCGCTGAAGAACAGCACCAGCAGGATGTGGCCGGCCAACATGTTGGCCATAAGACGAACCATCAGCGTGAACGGACGCAGGATGAAGGTCGAGATGAACTCGATGGGCACCAACAGGAAGTGCAAGGGCAGCGGGACGCCGGGAACGACGATGCTGCTCTTGACGTACTTGAAGAAGCCGTACTTCTTGATTCCCACGTAGTTGAACACGATGTAGGCGAGCGCTGCGAGTACCAGCGGCATACCGATTCGCGCGTTCGGCGAGATGTTCAGGAAAGGAATGATGCTGGCCAGGTTGCTGGCGACCACGATGAAGAAGATCGTCGTGATGACCGGCAGGAAGCGCTTGCCCTGTTCCTTGCCCAGGATCTCCTCGGCGATGTTGATGCGAACGAAGTCGAGCGCAAGCTCAGCTGCGTTCTGAAGTCCGCGGGGAACCAGTCGAGGGCTGCGCATCGCGATCACGAAGAACGCTGCGACCAGCACCGACATCAGCAGACGGATCAGCATCAGACGGTCGAGCTCGAAGGGGCCCGCGTGAATCAACACGGAGGGCGGGAAAAAATCGTCTAGTGACGGCGCATGGAATTCATCCGCGGCCAGGGTGGTGACGCTCAGCGTTCTCTCCCGTAGTCGGTCCGCAGCCATCATTGACTGCGGTTCGATCGGACATTGACGATCTACAAGTCGACAAGTTCGACTCGCGCATTCGTCAGCAGCTGGAGAACCCTAGAGGGGCCTGGCGTCTGTCGGTGTCGGCGACTCTCGTCGACTCAGCGGTCAGAATTTCGACCACCTGCGAGCACATGGCATCGTCGGCTGAGTGTTACTCGGCCCACCATTGCTCTCGCTTGAACCGAACCTTATCAAGTCATCTACGACATTGTGTAGATGGGGTACCTGGAAGTCCGATTAGTTACGTCTTGTAGTACTACTCAGCGTCGTCGACGTTGCTGCTGGGAGTGGGATCGACGTACGGAGTTTTGGTTCCCAGAACACCGTAGGTCTCCGCTCCGAGCACCACGACCAGCGACATGATGATGACCAGGACGAGGGCGGTCTTGTTGTAGAAATCCATGTCCGAAAGGACAAACAGAACCACCATCGCGAGAATCATCTTCAGCAGCCAGGTACCGAGCAGAACTGCGCCGGCCGTGAGCGCGGGCAGCTTTGCCGTGAGCAGCACGCCCAGCGCCGTGAACAGGATGAACCCGCCGCCGACAGCTGCGCCGATCAAAGCGCCGTAGACGCCTTCCTTACCGGCGAAGAGCCCGCCCAGGAGCGCGCCGACCACGGCCAGCGCGATCAGCCCCATGACACCCCACTTCACGGCCGACTTCATGGCGGCGGTCGAATCAGGGATGGGTTGCGAGGCAGGTACAGGCTGCGGCGTGTTCGTCACGATGCCCAAGGGTAATGGATCGGAAAAAGTGGCTAGCGCCGCTGCTGCTTGCGATCGATCAAAGACGGCACGGCGGTGAAGAACAGTGCAAGGACCAAACCTGCCGCAACGAGTACGACAACCAGTTGCCGATTGAGCAGCGACGATCCGACCGCGCCGAAGGCCAGAACGCTGACCCACAGGTAGATGACCAGCACGACTCGTCGGTGCGAGTGTCCGATCTGCAAGAGTCGATGATGCAGGTGCATCTTGTCCGGACTGAACGGACTGACGCCCGCTTTCGTCCGGCGGATCACGGCCAGGAACATGTCCAGCATCGGGATGAACATCACGGCCCCGACCAGCAACAACGGCGCAAGAAGGCCGACCAGATCCCGGGTTCCGTAGGCAGCAAGCGGAATGCGTCCGGACGCGCTGGTGGAGATCGCGGCCAGCATCAGACCGATCAACATCGACCCGGAATCGCCCATGAAAATTCGCGCCGGGTTGAAGTTGTGTGGAAGAAAACCGAGACAAGCGCCTGCCAATGCCGCGGCAATCATCGCCGGCGGGTAGACACTCGCGTCGCCGCCCTGATCGTGGAGTAGACCGATCGAGAAGATGAGGATGGCCAGGGCAGCGATAAGCCCCAACCCGGCGGCCAGCCCGTCGAGACCGTCGACGAAGTTCATGGCGTTGATGGTTGCCACGGCAACAGCAACCGTGAACAGTCCGGATTGAATCTGATCGAGAATGATGGTGGACCCGCCGTCACCGCCGAACGGGTTGTAGATGATGAACCAACTGACGCCCATCACGACAAGAACTCCGGCAGCAGTCACCTGACCCACGAACTTGGTGAGAGCGTCGAGACCCCACCTGTCGTCGATCACGCCCACGAGGACGATGACGGCTCCCGCAACGAGTGCGGCATGAACGTCAGGACTCCCGAAGCCGAAACCCCTTGTGAGCGCGGGCAATTGCTGGGCGAACAGCAGGCCGACAGCCATGCCGATGTACATTCCGACGCCACCGAGACGCGGAATCGGCTCGACATGCACGTCCCGATCACGCGGTATGGCGACAGCGCCGAACCGCAGCGCGAACAACCGGACTGCGCCAGTCGCCAAGTAGGTCACCACCGCCGCCGTGCACAGCACGAGCAGCAGTTCACGGATGGGGACACCTGCTCCCCCGCCCCCCTGTGCAAGATATGAGGTCGCTTCGTAGGTAGTGATCACTGCGCGAGATCACCCGTTTGGCGGGGATAGGCAGGCTTTGCCCGAACCAGTTCGCGAACGCCGTCGGCAACTGATGCCAACTCGGCCTCACCGGACGTAGTGGCGGGGTCCGCGACAACTGCGCGCGCGATCAACTCCCCCACGATGCTCATGTCGGAACGGTTGAAACCCTGTGTCGTCACGGCTGCGGATCCGACACGGATGCCGGACGTGACGGCCGGCGATTGCGGATCGAACGGAATTGCGTTCTTGTTGAGAGTGATCGATGCCAGGCCGCACCTGCGCTCGGCGTCGACTCCGGTGACCCCGCTTGCGCGCAGATCGAGAAGCGCCAGATGGGTGTCGGTTCCACCGGACACGGTGCGCAGACCGCGAGCTTCCAACGACTGCGCGAGCGCCGACGCGTTGGCAACCACTTCCTGTGCATACCAACGATATTCCGGTGTCGACGCTTCTTTGAATGCCACTGCCTTTGCTGCGATCGCGTGCATCATCGGCCCACCCTGGATGAAGGGGAAGACCGCGCGATCGACAGCCGAGGCATGCCGGCTGCGGCACAGGATCATTCCACCGCGCGGGCCCCTGAGCACCTTGTGCGTCGTCGCGGACACTACGTCGGCATACGGAACGCACGACGGTATCGCCTGGCCCGCCACGAGTCCGATGAAGTGGGCGGCATCGACCCACAGGATCGCACCGACCTCGTCTGCGATCGCGCGGAAGGCTGCGAAGTCGATGGTGCGGGAGTACGCGGTCGCGCCGGCGACGATGATTTTCGGCTTGTGCGCCAGAGCCAGGGCGCGAACCTCGTCGTAGTCGATCAATTCGGTGGCCGAATCGACGTGATAGGGAACGGTGGTGAACCACTGCCCCGAAAAGCTGACCCGAGATCCGTGAGTCAGATGCCCGCCGTGCGGCAAACTCATCGCCAGTACGGTGTCGCCGGGCTTGGCGAATGCGGCGTACACCGCGAGGTTGGCAGTGGCCCCCGAATGCGGTTGGACGTTGACGTGCTCAGCGCCGAACAGTGCTTTTGCCCGGTCGATCGCCAGATTCTCGGCTGCGTCGACATACTCGCACCCGCCGTAGTAACGCCGACCCGGATAACCCTCGGCGTACTTGTTGCTCAGGGTCGAACCCAAGGCGGCCAGGACCGCGGGGCTGGTGAAGTTCTCGCTCGCGATGAGTTGAAGCCCGCCGCGCTGACGCTCGAGTTCGGCCAGCGCAATAGCCGCGATCTCGGGATCTGCCGTGGCAAGCTCACCGAAATCCGGTCCCCAGTACGTGGATTCCCCCGCGCGCTCGCCGCCGGCGCCGACCATCGTTACGAAACTCCCTCTACGAGGCTTTCCGGACTGGTGCCCAATACCTCGGCGATGGATTCTGCCGAGACGGCACCCACTCGCAAGATACGCGGTGAATTGCCGGTCAGGTCGACGATCGTGGAAGCAACGGCGTGTTCGGCCTTGCCTCCGTCGAGGTACACGCTGGCAGAGCCTCCTAGCTGATCGCGGGCTTCCTCAGCGGTGGTGGCAGGCGGACGCCCCGAAATGTTGGCGCTCGAGACGGCAAGCGGTCCGACATCGCGCAACAATTCGAGGGCAACCGGGTGCAAGGGCATGCGAAGCATGACGGTTCCGCGGGTATCGCCCAGGTCCCAGGCGAGTGAAGGGGCCTGCTCGACGACCAAGCTCAGTCCACCGGGCCAGAACGCGCGGATCAGATCCCGCGCCTGCGGGCGCACGCTGTAGACGAGTCCGTCGATGGTGTTCCACGATCCGACCAGAACCGGGACGGGCATGTCTCGTCCACGGCCCTTGGCGCGCAACAGACTCGTGACAGCTTCGCTGTCGAACGCGTCGGCGGCGAGTCCGTAGAGGGTGTCGGTAGGGAGAACTACGAGTCGGCCGGCCTTGAGCGCGTTCTTCGCGGCGGCCAAGCCTGCGGTTCGGGAATCTGTCTGACTGCAGTCGTACACGGTGCTCACTCAGCCATCCTTTCACTCTGCGCTTCGGGCGTTCGATTCCGCTGGGCTTCGACGTCAGTGGCGACGCGTCTGGCGACGACGAATCGAGGACGACCGGCAAGATCGGGATGCTGCGCGACATCGCCGAATACCCGACGCGCCGAGAACAGCGCAGCGACGCCGTCACCGTTGGTGTCGTCGTGCTCGATGCCCGCCGCACCGCCGATGCGAAGCCACCGCGCGATGTTGCTGATCATGGGTTTGATGACGGACAGGCCGTCTGCACCACCGAACAGCGCGGTGTGTGGGTCGTAATCCATGACCTCAGGCTGCAATTGCGCGCCGTCGGGGATGTACGGCGGATTGGACACGACCAGATCGACGCCACCCTCGAGCCCTGGCAACAGGTTCCGATCGGTGACATCGCCCTGATGCAGGTGGATCGGCGTATCTCCGGCGGCTTCGCGGTCGGCGGCATTACGACGCGCCCACGCCAGCGCGGCGGGCTCCTTCTCCACGGCGTGCACGACTGCGTCGGGGCGAGCCTCGGCGATGGACAGCGCGAGGACACCCGATCCCGTGCACAGGTCCAGCACTACCGGCGGCTTGCTTCCGCAACCTTCGAGGAACGAGAGCGCCCAACCCATGAGCAGTTCGGTTTCGGGCCGCGGAATGAACACACCCGGACCGACAGCGACGTCGATGTTGCCCATCGACGCGACTCCGATGATGTGCTGCAACGGAATCCGCTTCACGCGTTGCGCAACCAACTCGTCGAACGCCGCGATGACCTCGGGATCGACCAACGGAATCAATCCGAGGCGCGTGCGTTCGACACCGAGCAGGTGGGACGCCAACAACTCGGCGTCGGTGCGTGGGCTGGGCACACCTGCGGCGTCGAGCTGTTTTGCAGCTTCGATCAGCGCCAAACGAAGTGGAAGTCGACTCACGGGTACAGCCTGCCACGCTCGACCGACACGCGGTTCACCGAGTTCCCGGCGGGATCGAGGTCCGTCATGGTCTGCATCTACTCGGCCGCGAGACGCGCCTCTCGGTCCGCCTTGCCCAATGCGTCGAGAAGTGCGTCGAGCTCACCGTCGAGCACCGCGTCGAGGTTGTGCGACTTGAATCCGATGCGGTGATCGGTGATGCGGTTCTCGGGGAAGTTGTAGGTGCGGATGCGCTCCGAACGGTCCACCGTCCGTACCTGGCTCTGGCGGCCTGCCGACGCTTCCGCGTCCGCGGCCTCCTCGGCGACTACCTGCAAACGGGCTGCCAGCACCTGCATGGCGCGAGCCTTGTTCTGAAGCTGCGAGCGCTCGTTCTGACAGGTGACGACGATGCCGGTCGGAAGGTGCGTGATTCGAACAGCGGAGTCCGTCGTGTTGACGCCCTGACCGCCCTTGCCGGACGAACGGTAGACGTCGATACGCAGGTCACTTTCGTCGATCTGGACCTGCTCGACCTCTTCGGGTTCCGGGTACACCAGAACGCCGGCAGCCGAAGTGTGAACGCGTCCCTGGGATTCGGTGACGGGCACTCGCTGGACGCGGTGAACGCCGCCCTCGAACTTGAGCCGCGCCCACACTCCGTCCGGGGTATCGGACTTGCTCTTGATCGACAGTGTGGCTTCCTTGTATCCGCCGAGATCGGAGACCGTCGCGTCGAGAATCTCGACGCGCCAGCCGTGCCGTTCCGCGTAGCGGACGTACATACGGGCCAGGTCCGAGGCAAAGAGTGCGGATTCCTCGCCACCCTCACCGGACTTCACTTCGAGGACGATGTCGTCGCCGTCATGCGGATCTCGGGGTGCCAACTGATCGGTCAGCGTCTGCTCGAGTTGCGCGACCTCGGCTTCGAGATCGGGGATCTCGGCGGCGAAGCTGGAATCGTCGGCAGCGAGTTCGCGCGCGGCTTCCAGATCGTCCTGCGCGGCCGTGAGCTTGTTGTACGTCGACATGATCGGCGAGAGCTCGGAGAACCGCTTACCGACGCGCCTGGCAGCCGCAGGGTCGTTGTGCAGCGCCGGATCGGACATCTGTGCTTCGAGACCGGCGTGCTCCGCCAAGATGTCGTCGATGGCCGAGGGCTGGGTTGCGCCTGCCATGGTTCGCTCCGCTCTGAGTTTCGATTCCTACGGTGCGCGCTTGAAGACAGTTCGACGCCGGCACCCGGAAAACGCGCAAACCGAGTGCAGGCACAAAAAAGCCGACGCCCGATCTGCACATGGCAGATCGGGCGTCGGCGGAACAGCTAGGACTCGGTGGCCGGAACCTTGCTGTCTGCACGCTTGCCGTAGCGAGCCTCGAAGCGAGCGACGCGTCCACCGGTGTCGAGAATCTTCTGCTTGCCGGTGTAGAACGGGTGGCACTGCGAGCAAACCTCGACGTTGATGCGTCCGGACTCCTTGGTGCTGTGGGTCTCGAACGTGTTACCGCAACCGCAGACGACGGTGGTCGCTACGTAGGTTGGGTGGATTCCTGCCTTCATGGTGTCCCTTTCAATGGTCGCCGGGTCGACGTCGCCAATCGACATCGTGAACCGGAACCGGACTCGGCCGTTCAGTATGCCAGATGCGGTACTTCACCAGAAATTCCGCGTCTCGCACGCCTCGGGGTGGCTGTACGAAGTTGTCAACGCACTGCACCTCGGTTTTGTTCCGTCCACGCAAAAGGCCCACAACCAGCTGGTTGTGGGCCTTTCGACGTCGAGTCGATCAGTCGTCGATCGCACCCGGTGCGGTCTTGGAGACCTGCATCAGGAACTCGAGGTTGTTCTTGCTCTTCTTCAGTCGATCGATCAGCAGATCGATGGCCTGATGCGAGTCCAGACCGGACAGGACGCGGCGGAGCTTGTGCAGCACCGCAGCTTCGTCCGGGCTCAGGAGCAGCTCGTCCTTACGCGTGCTGGACGGGTTGACGTCCACGGCCGGGAATACGCGGCGTTCGGCGATCTTGCGATCGAGCTTGAGCTCGGCGTTGCCGGTGCCCTTGAACTCTTCGAAGATCACGGTGTCGCCGGTGGATCCGGTCTCGACCATTGCGGTAGCGATGATGGTGAGCGATCCACCGTTCTCGATGTTGCGGGCAGCACCGAGGAAACGCTTCGGCGGGTACAGGGCCGTCGAGTCGACACCACCGGAGAGGATGCGTCCCGATGCCGGCGAGGAGTTGTTGTATGCACGACCCAGACGCGTGATGGAGTCGAGCAGTACGACGACGTCCTTACCCATCTCGACCAGTCGCTTCGCACGCTCGATTGCCAGTTCGGCAACTGCGGTGTGATCTCCCGGCGGGCGGTCGAAGGTGGAGGAAATGACCTCACCCTTCACGCTGCGCTGCATGTCGGTCACTTCCTCGGGACGCTCGTCCACGAGGATGACCATCAGGTAGCACTCAGGATTGTTGGTGGCGACGGCATTCGCGATCGCCTGCAACACGCTGGTCTTACCGGCCTTGGGCGGGCTCACGATGAGGGCACGCTGGCCCTTACCGATGGGCATCACCAGGTCGATGACACGCGTGGTGAGAATGTGCTGCTCGGTCTCGAGGCGCAGACGCTGGTTCGGGTACAGCGGCGTGAGCTTGTTGAACTCGGGGCGCTTCTTCGCAGCCTCGACGTCGCCGCCGTTGACCGTGTCGATACGGACCAGCGGGTTGAACTTCTGACGCTGGCTGCCCTGCTCACCGTCACGCGAGACCCGGACGGCACCGGTGATGGCGTCGCCACGGCGAAGGCCGTTCTTGCGGATCAGGTTCATGGAGACGTAGACGTCGTTGGGACCGGCGAGGTACCCGGACGTACGCACGAAGGCGTAGTTGTCGAGGACGTCGAGGATGCCGGCGACCGGCTGCAGGACGTCGTCCTCACGGATCTCGGTCTCGCGCGAATCGTTGGGTGCGCCACCCTCTCCGCGGTCGCGACCACGGCCACGACGCTCACGGAAGCGGCGTCCGCGGCGTCCGCGTCCACCCTCTTCGTCGTCGTCCGGGCCGTTGTTGCGGTTGTCCGTACGCGGACCGGCGTTGTTCTGGCCTGCGTTGTTCTGGTTACCGCGGTCCTGACGATCCTGACGGTCCTGGTTGCCCCGGTTGCCCTGGTTGTCGCGCTGGCCCTGGTTGTCCCGCTGGCCCTGGTTATCGCGCTGGCCCTGGTTGTCGCGGTTGCGCTCGCGGCGGGGACGCTCGTTGCCCTGCTCGGCGGGAGCCTGATCAGCGTCGGACTTGCCCTCGGTGCGCGCCGGACGCTCGCCCGGAGCCTCAGCTTTGGCGGTCTCGTTGACCTTCGAGGTGTCGGCGGCCTTCGAGGTGTCGGCGGCCTTCGAGGTGTCCACGTCGGACTTGGCCGAAGGAGCTTCCTGCTCGATGCTCAGTTCACCCTGGTCGGGCGAACCTGCACGACGAGCGGCGCCGCGACGCTGACGTCCGCGACGGGGTGCGCTCTGATCGGAATCCTCGGCGGATTCGGTACGCGCAGGCGCTGCCTCGGCGGGAGCGGATTCTGCCGCGGGGGCCGTTTCGGCTGCGGGGGTTTCGGTACGTGCTGCGCGAGTGCTCTTGGCACGGGTGCGCGTTACGGGTGCGTCGTCGAGCGTGAGTTCGCTCTGTGCGGGTGCAGCCTTTGCGCTGCCGCCCTGGCGCTCCTTGATGGCTGCGATCAGGTCGCCCTTGCGCATGCCGGAAGTGCCTTTGATGCCCAGTTCACCCGCAAGAGTGCGGAGTTCGGTGAGCACCATGCCGGAGAGTCCGGCACCACGGCGCGTTTCGGCACGCTTCGTGGAGGTCGCCACCGCACCGTTCGATGCTGAAGATGACGCCTGAGAATTGTCGCCTGATTCCGACCCGGCGGGTGCAGAAGTGGCGATGAGGTCCGTATCGGTCACGGAGGTCCTTTCCTTCCCTCACTCGCACTGCGCAAAGTCGAGGGTTCGTCCCGCAGTTCGATTGAATACCGAACTCGGTGGTGCCGTACGTGGTTGCTGTCCAGAACTGCCGGCTTGTCCGCCGTCACATGATTGTCGGAAACTCTCGCCTCAAACTTTTCATGCGCTCGCAAACCTGCCCAACGCGCCTTCGTCGTCGATTCACTCCCCCGTGTGGTGAACCCCAGAGTTGTGGAACCTCTGAGTGTTCGATCCGCGGAGGATCCAACCTTCGGAGAAGGTACAAGCGCGAGGATCATGCCTGCGAGAATCATGCCAAGGACTGTGGACCCCGATTGGGAAGGAGTTTTGCCCCCTGGTGATGCACCGGCGACTGACGCGCACGATGTACGGACATAGCCCAGGATAGCGCCCAAACCTGAGTCCGGCAAGAATTTGGACGAGTGGGTGTGTCAGTTCACTACCGATCGGTAGTGCGCGATCACCAGGACCAAGGCGGGGATCAGACCGTGGTCGTGGATACTTCGACGCCGTCGGCGATATCCAATTCGAGCACACGGAGTCCGTCTGCCCGCGCCGCTTCGGCGAGTTCGACGGGGAAAGGTTCTGTGCTGAGCGCCAACACAGTGGGACCTGCTCCGGAAACGGTCGCAGCGATGCCGGCCTCACGCAGGATGCCGATCCACCGAGTCGTGAGCGGAAGAGCGGGCGCGCGCTGTGCCTGATGCAGGCGATCCTCGGTGGCTGCCATCAACAGATCGGGACGAGCCGTGAGCGCGACGACGGCCAGTGCACTGCGGCTCGCGTTGAACGACGCATCCTGGTGCGGAACCAATTCGGGCAGGAGCCCACGGGTGTGTGCGGTGGACGACCGTTCCTCGGGAACCAGTGCAACGGCACGGATATCGGGATGTACGTCGAGTTTCGCCGCCGAGTAGATCGGCTCGTCGCCTTCGACGGCCGGCGGGCAACTCCACGAGACGACTGCGCCGCCGAGAACACTGGCAGACGCATTGTCCGGGTGACCTTCGAACTCGGAAGAGAGCTGAACCAACTGCTCTTCCGTCAAACCGATCTCGGCATCGAGTGCGCGTGCCAGACCGTTGGCTGCTGCCAGTCCACCGACGGCCGCGGAAGCCGAGGACCCCAGCCCGCGTGAATGCGGGATCGCGTTGCGGCACAACACGTCCAGGCCACTGGCCCACACTCCAGCCGCTTCGAGACCACGCTCGATTGCGCGAACTACGAGATGCGAAGGACCCCAAGGGACGTCGGCGGCGCCTTCACCTTCGACGCGAATCTGGAGACCTGAATCCGTTGTGGTGACCACGATTTCGTCGTACAACCCCAACGCCAGACCGAGGGTGTCGAACCCCGGCCCCAAGTTTGCACTCGAGGCCGGTACGCGAGCAGTCACCGAAAGGCCGATAGGCAGGGTTATAGTCATGTCAGACACCGGATTCCGCGGAGTGGTCGATGAATCCACGGACACTATGCAAGCTCGAGGGCAGCCGCAACGGCAACGGGATCGACACCGATCGGCTCGACGTTCGGCATACCCTTCAAAGCCGTGTCAGGATCCTTGAGACCGTTACCGGTCACCGTGCACACGACGGTCAGGCCCGGCTCGAGCCAGCCCTCTGCACGTGCGGCGAGCAGGCCGGCGACGCTGGCTGCCGACGCCGGTTCGACGAAGACGCCCTCGGTGGCGGCGATCAAACGGTAAGCCTCGAGGATCTTCTCGTCGGTGGCGGCACGGAATGCACCGTTCGACTCTTCCTTCGCGGCGACAGCGCCGTTCCAGGAAGCGGGGGAACCGATTCGGATTGCGGTAGCGATGGTTTCGGGATCCTTGACGGGTGCGCCGTTGACCAGCGGAGCCGCACCGGCAGCCTGAACGCCGAGCATGCGAGGCTTGACCGTGGTCAGACCGTCCGCGTAGTACTCCGAGTAACCGCGCCAGTACGCGGTGATGTTTCCGGCGTTTCCGACCGGGAGGGCGTGCACGTCGGGAGCCTTGCCGAGCACGTCCATGATCTCGAATGCCGCGGTCTTCTGACCTTCGATGCGCACCGGGTTGACCGAGTTGACCAGACCGATGGTGGGGAATTCCGCCGTGGTCTTGCGTGCCAGCTCGAGGCAGTCGTCGAAGTTGCCCTGGACCTGAATGATCTTGGCGCCGTGCATGACTGCCTGCGCAAGCTTGCCCATGGCGATCTTGCCCTGCGGGATGAGCACGGCGCAGGTCATGCCGGCCTTGGCTGCATACGCAGCGGCCGAGGCGGAGGTGTTGCCGGTGGACGCGCACAGAACTGCGCGCTGGCCACGGGCCAAGGCGTCGGTGACGGCCATCGTCATGCCGCGGTCCTTGAAGGAACCGGTGGGGTTGAGACCCTCGACCTTGAGGTAGACGTCGCAGCCGGTGATCTCGGAGAGGTGGCCGGCCGGCAGGAGCGGGGTGCCGCCTTCGCGCAGGGTGACGGTCTTCCAGTTGTCACCGATCGCGAGACGGTCCCGGTATGCCTCGATGAGACCCGGCCATGCCTTGTGGACGGGGTTGACGATGCCGGTCATTGTTCAGTGCCTTCCAGTCGCAGCACGCTGGTCACAGCGGTGACGAATTCGAGTTCGTTGAGGGCCGCCACGGTCTCGGACAGAGCCGCGTCGGTTGCTACATGAGTGACGACCACCAGACGCGCGCCGGCGCCGGCGCCCTCCTGGCGGACGACGGAGATGCTCACGCCGTGCTTGGCGAACTCGGCGGCGACTGCGGACAGCACGCCTTCCTTGTCCGCGACCTCCATGTTCACGTAGTAGCGCGTGAGGATGTCGCCCATCGGGGCGACCTTGAGCTTGGCGTACTTGGACTCACGGGGGCCGCGGCCGCCGTGAACCTTGTTGCGCGCCGCCATCACCAGGTCACCCATCACCGCGGAAGCGGTGGGGGCGCCGCCTGCGCCCTGGCCGTAGAACATGAGCCGGCCGGCGTTCTCTGCTTCCACGACAACGGCGTTGAACGCGCCGTTGACCGAAGCGAGCGGGTGGCTGAGCGGAACCAGCGCCGGGTACACGCGAGCAGAAATCCGCTCCTTGCCCTTGGGCGTGATGATGCGCTCGCAGATCGAGAGCAACTTGATCGTGCAGTCGAGTGCCTTCGCCGACGCCAGGTCGGCAGAGGTGATCGTGGAGATTCCTTCGCGGTACACGTCCGCGGCAGTGACGCGGGTGTGGAATGCGATCGACGCGAGGATCGCCGCCTTCGCTGCCGCGTCGTAGCCTTCGACGTCCGCGGTCGGATCGGCTTCCGCGTATCCGAGGCGTCCGGCTTCGGCCAGTGTCTCCTCGTAGTCGGCGCCGGTCTCGTCCATCGCCGAAAGGATGAAGTTGGTGGTGCCGTTCACGATTCCGGCGACCTTGTTGACACGGTCTCCGGCCAAGGACTGCGTGAGCGGGCGGATCACGGGGATCGCGCCGGCAACAGCGGCCTCGAAGTACAGGTCGACCGAGTTGGCCTCTGCAGCCTCCGCCAATTCACCGGTGTGGTCCGCGAGCAGCGCCTTGTTGGCGGTGACGACCGACTTACCGGAATTGAGCGAGGAGAGAATCAGCTTGCGAGGGAGCTCGATTCCGCCGATCACCTCGACGACGATGTCGACGTCGTCACGACCGACCAGGGACTCGGCGTCCGTCGTCTGCAGTTCCTCGGGGATTCCGCGGTCCGAGCCGATACGACGAACGGCAACTCCCCGCAGTTCCAACGGGGCGCCGACGCGGGCTTCGAGTTCCTCGGCCTGCTCACGAATGATCCGGACGACCTCGCTCCCGACGTTGCCGAGGCCGAGAACGGCCACACCGATAGCGCGATGCGCCGATTCGCTCGTCACTGCGATACCTCCAAGCTGAGCAGATCTTCCACTGTTTCCCTCCGCAGAATCACGCGTGAGACTCCGTCACGCACCGCCACCACGGCTGGGCGGGTGAGCAGGTTGTACCTGCTCGACATCGAATAGCAGTATGCACCGGTCGCTGCTACCGCTAGTAAATCACCGGGCCCGACGTCCTCGGGCATCCAGGTGTCCCGAATGACCACGTCACCGGACTCGCAGTGCTTACCGACGATACGTGCAACGACGGGATCAGCCTCGGAAGTTCGCGAAACCAACTTGGCTTCGTACTCCGCACCGTAGAGGGACGTGCGGATGTTGTCGCTCATCCCGCCGTCGACGCTGATGTAGCGGCGTGTCAGCGAGCTACCCACCGTGACGTCCTTGATGGTGCCGACCTCGTAGAGCGTCACCGTGCCCGGTCCGGCGATGGCGCGGCCGGGTTCGACGGCAAGCGTCGGCTCCGGCAGCCCGGCCAGTGCGGACTCGTTGCGCACGATGTGACCGAGCTTTGCTGCCAGTTCGTCGACGGGCGGCGGGTCGTCGGACGGGATGTACGAGATCCCCATGCCGCCGCCGAGGTCGATGATCGAAATCTGCTTGGTCTTCTCGACGCCGAACTCGGTGACGACCTCGCGGAGCAAACCGATCACGCGGTGCGCTGCCACCTCGAAACCGTCGACGTCGAAGATCTGCGAACCGATGTGGCTGTGCAGTCCGACCAGTCGCAGGTTTTCGGCGGCGAAGACGCGGCGGACCGCGTCGATTGCCGCTCCCCCTGCCAGCGAGAATCCGAACTTCTGATCTTCGTGTGCAGTGGAGATGAATTCGTGCGTATGCGCTTCGACACCGACGGTCAGGCGGATCAACACGTCCTGAACGACACCGGCCTCACCGGCGACACGATCGAGTCGATCGATCTCGATCGCCGAGTCGAGCACGACGTGCCCGACACCCGCGGCGACACCGGCGGCCAGTTCGGCGACGGACTTGTTGTTGCCGTGCATGGCAATTCGTTCGGCCGGGAAATCAGCGTGCAATGCGATCGCCAGTTCGCCGCCGGAACAGACGTCGAGCGAGAGGCCTTCGTCGGCAACCCAGCGTGCGATCTCGCCGCAGAGGAACGCCTTGGATGCGTAGTGCACCTTGGCATCCGGGCCGAAGGCGCGCGCCATGTCACGGCAGCGCGAGCGGAAGTCGTCCTCGTCGATGACGAACAGCGGGGTGCCGTACTTCTCGGCAAGTTCACTGACCTTGACACCCGCGAGGGTTACTTCGCCGTCGTCACCGCGAGAAGCGTTGCGCGGCCACACCTGCGGTGAGAGTTCGGCGAAGGCTTCGGGGCTGGTTGGACGGTCGGGCAAGCCGGGGGCCTGCAACTGCTCGGCATGCTTGGGGCCGGCGGGGTGCGCGTTCACATTTGCTCCGGTGCGGTGACGCCGAGCAGTTCGAGGCCGTTGGCCAGGACCTGTCGGGTGGCGGCGCAAAGAGCCAGACGTGCGCGATGCACGTCGGTGGCGTCTTCGTCGCCTTGCGGAAGGATGCGGCACGCGCCGTAGAAGCGGTGGTACGCACCCGCGAGTTCTTCGAGGTAGCGAGCAATACGGTGTGGCTCACGCAAATTCGCTGCGCTCGACACGACGCGCGGGTACTCGCCGATCGTGCGGATGAGGTCACCCTCCTGCTCGACGGTGAGCAGAGCGAGGTGGCTCGCGTCGGCCGAGAGTCCGAGGTCTGCGGCGTTGCGGGCGATCGCGGAAAGGCGGGCGTGCGCGTACTGGACGTAGTAGACCGGGTTCTCGCTGCTGGTCTTGGTCCACAGGTCCAGGTCGATGTCGATGCTGGAGTCGACCGACGAGCGGATCATGACGTAGCGCGAGGCATCGACGCCGATTGCCTCGACCAGGTCGTCGAGGGTGATGACGGTGCCTGCACGCTTGCTCATCTTGACGGCGGTGCCGTCCTTGACGAGGTTGACCATCTGGCCGATCAGCACCTCGACGGTGTCCGGATCGTCACCGAAAGCGGCGGCGGCAGCCTTGAGACGGCCGATGTATCCGTGATGGTCGGCACCGAGCATGTAGATGCAGAGGTCGAACCCACGGGCGCGCTTGTTCTGGAAGTAGGCGATGTCACCGGCGATGTAAGCGGCGTTGCCGTCGCTCTTGATGACGACGCGATCCTTGTCGTCACCGTAATCGGTGCTCTTGAGCCACCAAGCACCGTCTTCGTGGAAGAGGTTGCCCGAACCCTTGAGGGATTCGACGGCCTTCTCGACAGCACCGGATTCGAAGAGCGAGTTCTCGTGGAAGTACACGTCGAAGTCGACGCCGAAGTCGTGCAGGGTCTGCTTGATGTGCGTGAACATCAATTCGACGCCGATGGCCCGGAAGGTTTCCTGCTGCTCGTCGGCCGGCAGCTCCATGACGTCGGGGCGCTGCTTCAGCACCGAGGCGGCGATGTCGGCGATGTATGCACCGGCGTAACCGTCTTCGGGAGCAGGTTCGCCCTTCGCTGCAGCGATCAGCGAACGCGAGAAGCGGTCGATCTGGGCACCGTGGTCGTTGAAGTAGTACTCACGTGTGACCAACCCGCCCTGCGCGGACAGAATGCGTCCAAGCGCGTCTCCGACTGCGGCCCAACGGGTTCCACCGAGGTGAATGGGACCGGTGGGGTTGGCCGAGACGAATTCGAGGTTGATCTTCTTGCCGGCGAGGGAATCACCCGAGCCGTACGACGCGCCGGCTTCGAGAACCGACACGACGATCGCGCCCTGGGCATCTTTGTCGAGCCGAATATTGAGGAAGCCGGGTCCGGCGATCTCGGCGGATTCGATTCCGTCGGCAGCGGTGAGGGCTTCGGCGATCCAGCCCGCCAGCTCGCGGGGATTGGTACCGACCTTCTTGGCTACCTGCATGGCAATGTTGGTGGCGTAATCGCCGTGCTCGGGGTTGCGTGGTCGCTCGACGGTAAGGGTTTCGGGCAGCACGGATACGTCGAGGCCACGATCGGCAAGGACGCTCGCTGCGGTTCCGCGGAGCAGTTCGGCAAGGTCAGCTGGAGTCACAGGTATTCATCCTATTGCCTGGACACCGGAAGTGGAGACTCGCCTCACGCCTCGCACTCGGCGAAGCTAGTCGAGGCCGCTGTGGCGTGTCGCACGCCACTCTCAAAGTTTGCCCTCAGACTCGGAAAGTACAGTGGTAATGCCCGAGCTACCACCGCGTACCTACATGCGCGGGCGCGCTTCACCTCAAGCCCACACACCGAAAGAGCCCAATCGATGCCAAGCGGTTCCGATAGTCGCGGTCCCAACAAGAACTCCGGGGCCAAATCAGCCAAGGCCATCAAGGCCGCCAACAAGAACAGTCGGCCGGCCAAGAAGGGCAAGGGTGGCGTCCCCGCTCCCCGCCAGATCCCCTGGCTGTCGATCGGCGCCGGTGTGGCTGTGCTCGCACTCATCGCCGTGCTCGGTATCAATCTGTGGCCCAAGGTCGAGGAGCGGCAGGCCCTCGAGCCGTACAAGTACAGCTCGGAGAACAAGGATCCGTCAGACAAGATCGACGGTGTCCTCAAGATCGAGTACCCGGCGGGCCAGCACGTCGATTCCACTCAGCGCGTCGCGTACGACCAGACCCCGCCGTTCGGTGGCCCGCACGACGCCACCTGGGCGAACTGCACCGGAACCGTGTACGCAGACCCGATCCGCACCGAGAACGCCGTCCACTCGCTCGAGCACGGTGCCATCTGGATCACGTACAACCCTGATCTCGTCGATCAGGACCAGATCGACAGCCTTGCCGGACGCGTCAACGGCAAGTCCTACATGCTGATGTCGCCCTATCCCGGCCAGAGCAGCCCCATCTCTCTGCAGTCCTGGGGCCATCGCCTCGAGGTCGACAAGGCCGACGACGATCGCATCGATCAGTTCATCACTGCGCTGAACCAGAACCCGAACGTCTACCCCGAGGTCGGCGCGAGCTGCACCAACCCGCTGTTCACTCCGTCGACGTCGCCGTTCGATCCGACGCCTCCGGGCCCCGGCGCCATTCAGATGGACGGCACGGGCGCTACCCCGGCCACCGACGAGCAGGTTCCCGCCGGTGGATAGTTCACAGACCACCGATCAGTCTTCGAAGCCGAGTCAGCGCACCGCGCTGCTGATCATCGGTCTGATCGGCGCGATCGCCGTCGGTTTTGCATTGGGCGCATTCACCAATCTCCTCGGGCCCGACGCGAAGTCGTCCCTGACCGTTCCGGCATCCGATTCGGTGGACGTCGGATTCGCGCAGGACATGAGCGTGCATCACAGCCAGGCCGTCGACATGGCGTCGATCGCTCTGACGAAGTCCACCGACAACGACGTGCGCACGCTCGCGTTCGACATCTTGACCACGCAGCAGAACCAGCTCGGTCAGATGCAGGCGTGGCTGACCATGTGGGATCAGCCGCTGTCCAAGGTGGGCCCGTACATGGAATGGATGTCGTCCGATTCGGGCTCCGGCCACGGATCGCACGGGACTTCGGCCACGATGGACATGGCTCATTCGGGCCCGGTCGACACCATGCCAGGCATGGCGTCCCCCGAGGACCTTGCGGCGCTCCGCGCAGCGGAAGGTCTGCAACTCGACACCTTGTTCCTGCAGCTGATGCTTCGTCACCACGAAGGTGGGCTTCCGATGATGGAGTACGCAGCAGCTGACGCCACCGAGGGGCCGGTGCGCAGCCTGGCGCAGACCATGGTCAACACACAGCAGAGCGAGTCCAAGCTGATGACCGATATGTTGGCAGCTCGCGGCGCAGTGCCGCTGCCCATGAACTGAGCAGAACTGAACTGAACTGAACTGAGAAAATTCAGACCCGAACTGGGCCTGGTCCTGAAATTTCAGGACCAGGTCCAGTTTTCTACCTCCGGCATGTCTTCGAGGTGCTCGACGATGTAGCGCGAGTGCTTCTCGAGCTGGGTGCGGCAGAACTCCGCCAACTCGGACGCGCCGGCGGGCCGACGCTTGGAGCGTCGTAGCGCCTCGATCACCAGGTGGTAGCGGCTCATCTTGTTGAGGACAACCATGTCGAACGGTGTTGTGGTTGTTCCCTGTTCGCTGAATCCGCGAACGTGGAAGCGCTCGGGACTCGGACGCCCGTGAATCAGTTCGTGCACCGCACGCGAGTAGCCGTGAAACGCGAACACGACGTCGGTCTGCGCGGTGAACAGATCGAGGAAGACCCGCTCCCCGAATCCGTGGGGATGCTCCGTCGGCGTCAGCAGCGCCATCAGGTCGACGACGTTGACGACTCGGGTGATCAGTTCCGGCGTGTGATCGCGCAGCAACTGTGCAGCAGCCAAGATCTCCTGCGTCGGTACGTCTCCCGCTGCGGCCAGCACCACGTCCGGTTCCTGTCCGCGAGCTTCGGTCCCGGCCCACTCCCACACCGAAGCCCCCGCCGCACAGTGCTCGTGAGCCTGCTCGAGTGTGAGGTATTGCAGGTGAGGTTGCTTGTCCACGACGATCAGGTTGACGTGGTCGGTACTGCGCAGACAGTGATCGGAGATCGAGAGCAAGGTGTTGGAATCCGGCGGCAGCCACACGCGGATCACGCTGGGAGCCAAGGGAATGACGGCGTCGATCATGCCAGGACCCTGATGCGAGAATCCGTTGTGGTCGTTGCGCCAGCACGTACTGGTCAGCAACACGTTGAGCGAGGCGACCGACGCTCGCCACGGCAGGTCGACTGCGTGTTGGAGCCACTTGGCGTGCTGGATGAGCATCGAGACACTGACCATCGCAAACGCTTCGTAGCTCGCGAACATCCCGTGTCGGCCAGACAACAGATAGCCCTCGAGCCAACCCTCACAGAGATGCTCGCTGAGAACCTCCATGACGCGTCCGTCCGCGGACAGTCCGTCGTCGTAGTCGGTGATCGGCAGTTGCCAGCAGCGGTCGGTTGTCTCGAACACGGCGCCGAGGCGATTGCTCGACGTCTCGTCCGGGCAGAAGAGTCGGAAGATCCCGCCACTGTCCTCGGTTTCCGTGGCGGCGTAAATGTCGCGCAGAAGCTCGCCGAGCACTCGCGTCGTCTCGTGGAAGGTCGAACCCGGGGATTGGATGGGTAGCGCGTATTTTTCGAGCGGCGGCATCGGGAGATCGACGCGAAGTCGTCCACCGTTCGCGTACGGAGTGCTCCCCATACGCTTGTCCCCCGCCGGCGAGAGCGCCGCCAGTTCCGCGGCCAGTGATCCGTTGGCGTCGAACAACTCGTCCGGACGGTACGAGCGCATCCACTCTTCGAGTTGCCGCAGATGTGATTCGTTGCTTCGCACGCCGGACAACGGCACCTGGTGCGCACGATGTGTGCCCTCGACCAAAATTCCGTCGACGGTGTGCGGTCCGGTCCATCCTTTCGGCGTCCGCAACACGATTGCCGGCCACGAACCCGTCCACTCCTCTCCGCGGCGTGCGGCACCCTGCATCTCGCGGATCTTCTCGTGCGCCTGCGAGATCGCTTGATACAGCTGAGGAAACACCACGTCGGGATCGTCACCGGAGACGACGATCGGCGCCCACCCCTGTCCACCGAGGTAGGCCTGGATGTCTTCGTCGCTGCTGCGTCCGTACACCGTCGGCCCGGCTATTTTGGCGCCGTTCACGTGCAGGATCGGCAGGACCGCGCCGTCGCGTCGTGGATTCAGGAACGCCGGGAGCTTCCACGAGCCGGACAACGGCCCGGTCTCCGCTTCGCCGTCGCCGATCACGCAGGCCACCACGAGGTTCGGATGATCGAAGGCAGCACCGGCCGCATGGGCAAGGGCGTAGCCGAGCTCGCCGCCTTCGTGAATGCTTCCGGGTGTCTGCACACTCACGTGGCTGGGCACCCCGCCGGGAGCGGAGAATCGCCGACACATCCGGTGGATACCCTCGGCGTCGGCCGAGACTTCCGGATAGATCTCCGAGTACGTTCCCTCGAGATACGTCGACGCGACCAGGGCCGGACCGCCGTGCCCGGGACCGGTCACGTAAAGCCAGTCCGCATCGGTGGCGACGATGTGCCGATTGAGGAGCGTGTAGATCATCGACAAACCGGGACTGGTCCCCCAGTGCCCGAGCAGACGAGGCTTGATGTGCTCGGCGCGTAACGGTTCCCGCAGAAGCGTGTTGTCTTTCAGATAGATCTGCGCAACGGTCAGGTAGTTGGCCGCTGCCCACCACTTCAGGTCGAGCGCGAGCTGGTCTTCGGAATAGTGGTGATCGGTCATCAACGACTCCCGTACCTCACGAGGGTGCCCGAGCAGTCCGCCCGAGCCTGTGCTCACAGGCGAGCCTAGGCGTAAAAAGCATCCGAGTCAGTCGGTACAGATGATTCGACGACCATGGTCCCCGGCCGCATACTCGACAGCCTGGAGCGAGGACGCCATGCCGAGACGGGGACCGGTTTGGTCCTGTGGCCCCGTGATGCGCTACGCTAACGCAGCCCAATCGGCACACCGAAAGTTCGGTGCGCCCCCGTAGCTCAGGGGATAGAGCGTTCGCCTCCGGAGCGAAAGGTCGCAGGTTCGAATCCTGCCGGGGGCACCACGAAGACACAGGTCAGCGATCCATCTTTCGCCTCTTCACGGTGCCACGTCAAAAGTTTCAGGGTCATCTGCCCGACTGCTGTCGATCTCACACCTCGCATCGATCCTGCTCCCACGTACACGATGCGTCAGCTGCCGCGTTTGTCGCAGTAGCCGAGACCGGGACGACGCGGTAGCCGCGGCTCGAACGCGCGCTCAAAGTTCAACTGTGCGTTCGCCGTCGCTCATTCGGCATTCAACTGACTCTCACCGGCGGATCCGTCCTGGTGCGTGAGCGGGCACTACTTCAGCAAGCCGAAGGCAGCTCGGCCGCGCAGGAGTCTCTCCTACGCGGCCGAGCGCATTCGCGGATGAAGCAAGTATTCAGTTGACCTCGGCCAACTCCTTTTCTTCCTCAGCGCGCCTTTCACGCACGGATCTTCCACGCAGCGAGCTCCCACGTACGAGCGGCGAGACGGTGATCGCCAAGCCCACCAGCGCGACCCCGGTGACAAGGATCAGTCCGGGATGGAACTGCTCGAACCCGGCGGTACCGGCGCCGGACGCGGTGTGGGATCCGGCGGTCACGAGGGCAGTAGTCAGGGCGAGCACGAGCGCCGCACCGACCTGAGCAGACGTGTTCACCAGACCCGACGCCAAGCCCTGCTCGGAGTCGTCGACGCCCGAGGTGGCCTGAGCCATGATCGAGGTGTAGCCCAACGCAAATCCGAGTCCGAGCAGGATGACGCTCGGCAGAATCGCCACGACGTACGACGGTGAATCGCTGCCCGCGAAGAGGAACCAGAGGTACCCGACGCTGAGCGACGTCAATGCCGCGATGATGAGCTTGGCACTGCCGTACAGGTCGACCAGCCGTCCGACGAACGGCGATCCGAATGCGACAATGATGCCCGCGGGCAGCAGTGCCATCGCCATCTTCAGGGGCGACCAGCCGAGGGCCGACTGCAGGAAGATCGTCATCATGAACTGGAAGCTCAGGTAGGAACCGAAGAGCGCGATGATGGCCAGATTCGCACGAACGATAGTGCCGACGCGCAGAAGCCCAAGTCGCACAAGCGGATGCGCCACCTTCTTCTCCACGAAGAAGAACGTCGCCAGAAGCACGGCGGCGACGGCGAACGAACCCAACGTCATCGGGTGTGCCCATCCACGGGTCGGAGCCGAAACCATCGTGTACACCGTGAGAAGCATTCCCGTCACCAGGGTGACGGCGCCGACGAGGTCGTGTCCCCCGGTATCTGCGGGACGGTCCCGCGGAATGAGGAAGTACCCACCGATCAGCGCGATGACGGCAAACGGAACCGGCATCAGGAACGTGAATCGCCAACCGGCACTGGTCAGCAGCCCACCGAGGATCAGACCGGACGAGTAACCACTGGCGCCGAACACGGAGAACACCGACAGCGCACGGTTACGGGCCGGACCTTCCTTGAACGTCGTGGTGAGAATGGACATTGCGGTCGGAGCGGTGAAGGCCGCAGCCAATCCCTTCACGAATCGTGATGCGATCAGCAGTGTTCCGTTGTCGACCAGTCCACCGACCAGCGAGGCGATTGCGAAGACGGTCAGCGCGATCAGGAAGACCTTCCTGCGCCCGAGAAGATCGGCGGTACGTCCACCGAGTAGCAACAGGCCGCCGAATCCGAGGACGTAGCCGTTGATGATCCACTGCAGCGAGGTAGTGGTCAGGCCCAGTTCATTGCCGATGGACGGAAGAGCGACGCCCACCATCGACACATCGAGACCGTCGAGGAACAACACGAGGCAGAGCACCGCGAGGATGCCCCACAGCTTGAGGGACCAGCCCTCCCCTGTGGCCGGATCCGAGGATTCCGTAGAAACCGGGGCTTCCGGCGAATCGAATGGTTTGAGTGTCGAGTCTGTGCAAGTCACGTCAGCGAGAATAGATGCACATGCACATAATGCACAAGCATTTAATGCAATTGCACGTAATCGAGTCTTCAACTAGAATGCGGTCGTGACGTCGGAATCCGAATTGCGCAACACCTGGCGCTCGCTGTCGACCAGCTACAACGACATCGCGTGCGAACTCGATCGCCAGATGCAGTCGGCGCATGGGCTGAGCATGAGCGACTTCGAGGCTCTCGACCGACTCATGGACGCCACGTGCGAACGTCCACGCATGCAGGAGCTTGCCTCGGAGATGTACCTGAGTCCCAGCGCGCTCTCCCGTAGCGTGGCCCGTCTCGAGAAGGCCGGACTGGTTCAGCGAGCACTGTGCGAGGCCGACCGGCGCGGAGTCTTCGTCGACGTCACCGACAAAGGACGTCAGGTACACGCGGACGCCAGCAAAATTCAACTGGCCGTACTGGATTCACGCCTGCGCGAGCAGTAGCCGCACGTCAGAGGAGCACCACAGAGCGCCCGGCCACCGGGCGAGGGCCGTTCCGGACTAGACTGACGACATACCGACGCGCCTTTCTGTTGCCGTCGGCGATCGACAGCAGCGCAGCCAGCACGCTTTCACGCGGTCCTGGCCGAGGCAATCTGCCAGCGTTTCTGCGGCTTCTGCTAGTCCCTCAGGCTCCTGCCTGACATCTCTACCTGCTCCTATCGAGAGATACACAATTGAACAACGCACGCACGCTTGGAGTCATCGGACAGTCGAGCAAACCGGCAGAACGCCGGTTGCCGATCCATCCTGCGCATTTCGATCGCATCGATGCCGAACTACGTTCTCGGATCTACCTCGAAGAGGGCTACGGCCACCCCTTCGGCTACTCCGACGACTACCTCTCGCGACTGGTTGCCGGAATCCGCACGCGCAAGCAGATTTTGGCGGAAACCGATGTGGTTCTGCTACCGAAGCCGTTGGTGCGTGACCTCGCCGAACTACGATCCGGTCAGGTTCTCTGGGGCTGGCCGCACTGCGTCCAGGACACCGAACTGACACAGATCGCGATCGACAAGAAACTGACTCTCATCGCCTTCGAGGCCATGAACTTCTGGCACAGCGACGGATCGTTCAATCTGCATGTGTTCCACAAGAACAACGAGCTCGCCGGCTATTGTTCGGTACTGCACGCCCTGCAGTTGATCGGTTCCACCGGAGACTACGGCCGCCGTCTCACTGCTGCCGTGATCGGTTTCGGAGCCACTGCACGCGGCGCGGTCACAGCACTCAAGGCGCACGGTATCCACGAAGTGGACGTCCTCACCCAACGTGGAGTCACCGCGGTCAGCTCCCCTATCCACTCGGCGCGCATGGTCTCGTTCGACAACAACAACGGTGACGTCCGTGGCAGCCACGTGATGCTCGACAACCACAGCGTGCCGGTACCCGGCTTCTTGGCCGAGCACGACATCGTCGTCAACTGCGTACTGCAGAACACCGACGCCCCACTGACTTTCCTGACCGAGGAAGACCTCATGGACTTCCAACCCGGCAGCCTCATCGTCGACGTGTCGTGCGACGAAGGCATGGGCTTCAGTTGGGCTCGCCCCACCTCGTTTGCCGAGCCGACCTTCATCGTCGGTGACAACATCACCTATTACGGCGTCGACCACAGTCCGTCGTACCTGTGGAACTCGGCATCGTGGGAAATCAGCGAGTCTCTTCTCCCCTACCTGCCCACCGTGATGGCGGGAGAGACGGCATGGAAGGCAGACGAGACCGTCGATCGGGCCATCGAAATCCGTGACGGCGTCATCGTGAATCCGGCCATCACACGGTTCCAGCACCGCTCGCCGGACTACCCGCACGCCGTCATCGCGGAGTAGCCGCCCCGATCAGGCCTGGCCGGCTGCCGCGTTGATCGGCGCCATGTCGAAATAGTCGCGCCAGGCACTGATCTGTCCGTCCGCGACTTCGAATACCCCCATCACCGGGAGCGCTACCTCGGCGCCGTTGATGGTGAAGACGTCGACGCGTTCGTTCATCACGACGCTGCCGTCCGCGACCTGACGCTTGATCTGAAAGTCGATGTTTCCGAAGGCACCGACAAATTGCTCGATGAACGCGCGGACGGCCTCGCGGCCGACAACGGGCTCCATCGGAATGTTGTGATAAACGACGTCATCGGTGAAGTACTCGACGATCTTCGCGACATCGGCGTCTGCCCACAGTGCGCAGAATTCGCTGACCAGCTTGTCCGGTGTCATTGTGTGCCAGCCTCTTTCGAATTGTCTTCGTGGGGTTCGATGATTGCCATAATGCTTTCGATCTCGCCTGCCGGTATCCCGAAGTACTCGGTGACGAAAACCGTGACGGCCGGCGCCTGGCCAGGTGTTCCGAGGTCCAGCAGATACCGCGCTACGACGCTCTCGCCCCACTCGCGCAGCGCGAGTTCACGTATCGCCACGATTCCGCGATACTGCTGCCCCTGTTCGAGCTCGTTGCTGATGAAAGCACCGGTGTCACCGGTTCGCTGACCGTTCTCGACTCGCCAGGCGTCGGCGGCAAAACGGACCTTCGTTGCGTCATGAGTGAGCAAGGCGTTCACGTATTCACGAGCCATGGCGACGCGCCCGCTGACCGCAGACTCCGTGGAGTGCTTGGCAATTGCGCCGAGGATCGACTCAGCCAATGCTGGTCGGCAGATCACGAGGTCCGGCAGGTAGGGGTGAGATTCGTTGTAGAGCAACGGCGAACCGTCGATGCGGCTGCAATGCAGTCCTGCTGCCTGCGCGACGCCGACCGGTGCCGCCGAGTCCCATTCCCACTGCCCACCGGCGTGCAGATACGCATCGACCTCACCACGCACCACCGCCATCGCCTTGGCGCCGGCCGACCCCATGTGCACAACGTCTGCGCCGAGTTCGGCAGCCACGGCTTCGGTGAATGCGGGCGGCCGCGAGCCACTGACGACTACCCGGAGCGGAGAGTTGGCAGTCACCGAGACTGCCTCGTCGCCACTGGAATAGACGGCGCCGAGCGCGGGCTGCGACACCGCGGCTGCGGTAATCCCGCTATCGCGCTCCCAAAGCGCCACGTGCACTGCCCAATCCGAATGATCCGGGAGTCCGTATTCCTTGGACCCGTCGAGCGGATCGATGATCCAGACTCGGGACGCCTCCAGGCGACTGCGATCATCGGCCGATTCTTCCGAGAGCACGGCATCGCCCGGCCGCTCGGCCGCCAACCGGTCGAGGATGTAGGAATCGGCGGCCTTGTCGCCCCGCCGACCCAGCTCACGACCGTCGTCGACACCCAGACCCTCGGCTCGGATCCCCAGGAGGATCGCACCAGCGGCCTGCGCCAATTCCGCCGCGAGTGCCTCGTCGGCGATTCTGCTGTGTGTGGATTCGCTCACCGGTCCAACACTTCCATAATTCGCAGCGCAAGTTCGGTAGGCGTTCCGTCTTCGGGTCTGATCACCAACTCGGGGCTTGTCGGAGCTTCGTAGGGATCGTCGACGCCGGTGAATCCCTTGATTTCCCCGGCCCTGGCCTTGGCGTACATACCCTTGGGGTCTCGGGCTTCACATTGCTCGATCGGGGTGTCGACATAGACCTCGACGAACTTCAGTCCAGCGGCCTCATGCGCCGCCCGCACTCGATCACGATCTTCGCGGTACGGGCTGATCAGGCAGGCCACTGCCACGGCCCCGGAATCAGCGAACAATTGCGCCACCGAGCCGACTCGGCGGACGTTCTCGGCGCGGTCATCGGCACTGAATCCCAGATCCGCGTTCAATCCGTGCCGGAGGTTGTCGCCGTCAAGGCGGTACGCCGGGATACCCGCGGCCACCAAACGCCGCTCGAGTTCCACCGCGATCGTGGACTTACCCGAGGCCGAGAGACCGGTGAGCCACACAGTCCCGCCGGTAGTCGCACGTTCCTCGCGAGAGACCTCCGAACTGTGCCAGACGACGCGCGATTCCTTGAGTGTCGGTCCGTTGATCATTCCGGCGGCGACGGTATTGCCCGTGGTTTCGTCCACGAGAATGAAGCTGCCTGTCACGCGGTTGCGGCGGTAGGGATCGAACATCAACGGCTGCTGCGTTTTGATCGAGATGCGACCGATCTCGTTGAGGGACAGAGATTCTGCCTTCTCGTCGCGGTGCAGAGAATTGACGTCCAGGCGATAGTCGAGCTTGACGATCTGCGCCTTCGTGGAGCGCGTGGTGTGCAGCAACGAGTAGCGATTGTTCTCCGACAGCGTGGTCTGTTCGGTCAGCCAACAGACCATCGCATCGATTTCCTGCCCGACCTGCGGCCGGTTGTTGAGCCGACACAATTGGTCCCCACGGCTGACGTCGAGATCGTCGGTCAGTTCGATGCACACGGCCGCGGGCGCAAACGCCTCGTCGATCACGTCGCCGCCCGGCCCGTGCACTGCCTTCACCGTCGACGTGAATCCAGAAGGCAACGCCACGATTTCGTCGCCCGGCTTGAAGACGCCACTGGCCACCGTTCCCGCGTAACCACGGAAATCGTGGAGGTCGGCGTCAGTCTGCTTCTGCGGACGGATCACGTACTGCACTGGAAACCGAGCATCGATCAAGTTGCGATCCGAAGCGATGTGCACCTGCTCCAGATGGTGCAACAGCGACGGCCCGTCGTACCACGACATGTTCTCAGTCCGCGCAACGATGTTGTCTCCCAACAGCGCCGAGACTGGAATGAACGTCAGATCGTGGACGTCCAACTTGATCGCGAACTGCCGGAATTCTTCCTTGATCTCCTCGAATCGTTCCTGAGACCAGCCCACCAAGTCCATCTTGTTCACACACAACACGAGGTGGGGAATACCCAGGAGAGTCGACAGGAAGGCATGGCGCCGCGTCTGTTCGAGCACTCCTTTACGGGCATCCACCAGGATCAGGGCGAGATCTGCCGTCGAAGCGCCGGTCACCATGTTGCGGGTGTACTGCTCGTGCCCGGGAGTGTCCGCGATGATGAACTTGCGGTGAGGCGTCGCGAAATACCGGTGGGCCACGTCGATCGTGATGCCCTGTTCACGCTCGGCGCGCAATCCGTCGGTCAGTAGCGCGAGGTTGGCGTACTCGTCTCCGCGTTCTCGACTGCTCCGCTCCACGGCCTCGAGTTGATCCTCGAAGATCGACTTGGAGTCGTAGAGCAACCGGCCGATGAGTGTGGATTTGCCGTCGTCGACACTGCCCGCCGTAGCGACTCTCAGCAGTTGCGGCATCAGAAGTACCCCTCTTTCTTACGATCTTCCATGCCGGCTTCGGAAATACGGTCATCAGCTCTGGTTGCGCCGCGCTCGGTAATGCGGCTCGCAGCAACCTCTTCCACGACGGCGGCCGGATTTTCGGCCGACGATTCGACGCATCCGGTGCACGTTGCGTCGCCGACCGTGCGGAAGCGCACCAACGCCTCGTAGGACTCCTCACCCGCGCGGAGCTCGAGGAAGCGGGTGCGTGCCAACAGCATTCCGTCCCGCGGAACCACCTCACGCCGATGGGCGTAGTAGATGCCGGGAAGGTCGATCTGCTCGATCTCGATGTACTGCCAGATGTCGAGCTCTGTCCAATTGGAGAGCGGGAAGATCCGAATATGTTCGCCCTTACGGTGTTTGCCGTTGTACAGGTTCCACAGTTCAGGCCGCTGCACCTTGGGATCCCACTGCCCGAACTCGTCCCGGAAGCTGAACACTCGCTCCTTGGCTCGCGCTTTCTCTTCGTCGCGGCGAGCACCACCGAACACTGCGTCGAACTTGTTGTCGCGAATTCCGCGCAGCAACGCGTGCGTCTGCAGGCGATTGCGACTGGAACCGACTCCGGTGTCCTCGATGACGCGTCCGGCGTCGATGTCGTCCTGCACGCTGGAGACGACAAGGCGCAGGTTGAAGCGATCGACCGTGCGGTCACGGAACTCGATCACCTCGTCGAAGTTGTGACCGGTGTCGACGTGCATCACGGCGAACGGCAATGGCGCAGGCCAGAATGCCTTCGCCGCTACGTGCAGCATCACGACAGAATCCTTACCTCCGGAGAACAGGAGGACCGGCTTTTCGAAAGTCGCTGCGACTTCGCGGAAAATATGGACCGCCTCCGCTTCGAGGGCTCGCAGATGCGACAACTCGTAGGCGGGCGGGGTCTGGAGTGTTGCCATGTCTTTCGCTCCTGAGCATCACTGACTCCGTTGCGGGAACTTCGTCACCGCATCGGTACATTTATGTACCGGACTGGTTCTAAATTGAACGCAATCACAGAATAGAACTCGTTCTACCCAAAGGTCAATGAGCGGCAACCAGACGTCACAGACCGCGAACCGGACTCCGTCCACCAACTTCCGCCGTCACCGCATCCGCCGCCGCAACCAGAGCCGCGGCGCGTCGCTCGATCTCGGCACCCGAAATTGCGCCGCCGACATACAGCGTGAGCACCAGCGCCTGGTGCCCTTCGGCGTCGTAGGTCGGGGCGGCGATGAGACTGACCGGATGCTCGTCGTCAGAGCTGATGTCGCGCCCCAGGTACACCCGCTCGCCCAGGCTCGAGACCATCTCACCGAGCAGCTCACGCACTTCGGGCGGAAGATCGTGCGTCGCAACGCCCGCCATCAACGTGTGAAGTCGCTGCCCCACCGGATCCAGACTTTCGACCAGGTACCCCGCGGATCGGCACTCGCGGACCACGTTCCACAGGCGCTCGCGATCCAAGCGCACCGGCAAGCTCGGCTCCTTGCTCAGCCAACTGTCCATGTCGTGATCCGAACCCCAGAGGACGTACATCAGTCCGACCGGCGGAGCGAACGGATACACCTGACCGACCTTGGCGGTGCGACGCGCGCCGATCGGTCCGGTCACTTCGAGAACACTGATCTGATCACCGATCACACCGGACGCCGTGCACGTCGTGCCGAACTCCGCGCTCACCTTCTCCAGGTGGGTGCGGGCAATAGGTCCGACGGCAAACCCTCGCTGAGCTGCACGTCCGGCCGCGATCAAAGCTGGACCGAGTCCGTATGTCTTGGACACCTCGTCCCGTGTCAGGTACCCACGGTCAGCCAGCGCCGTGAGAATTCCCAGGCAGGTCGGCTTGCTGATCTCGAGGGCGCGGGCGAGTTCCGACAGCCCGAACCGCTGGTCAGGGCGGCCGACGAGGTAGTCGAGCACCTGAACCACCCGTTCGGTGGGAGGCGATTGCCTCCCCCTCGAGCGACCCTCTTCAGGCGCCTTCTCCGGTCCACCCATTGACCACTCCCTAGAACGCGTTCTATTGTCGGAATACCAAACATCTACCCCATAGGTACATATTTGTACCACGACGCTCTGGGCCGGCGACATAGTCGGAACTGTGAGGAGCCAGCGTGCTGACGGACCCGTTTGCCGAGGCGATCGCCGAAGCCGAGAAATTGATCGAGACTGCGCCGCACATCAGATCCGAGCAGGATCTACTGGAGGGATACCAATATCTGGCCGGCGGAATCATCGCGACGACGCATGCCGCGTGGGCCGGCGAAAAGACCCATCCGAGTTTCATCCAGGGCACCGGACCGTTCACCAAGATGGGCCTCGACAACCCGGACACCCTGTACTTCGGCGCTCGTATCAACGACGACAAGGAATACAAGGTCACCGGAAAGCGCGGCACCACAGCCGATCTCAGCTTCCAGGTGTTGAGCGGGAACTACACCAACTCGAATGTTCCCGGCAGCGAGATCGCCTTCGACGACCGCGAGCTGGAGATAGACGACGACGGCAACTTCGTCGCGTGGTTCGGCCCCGGTCCTGCCGACGGACGAGCCAACTATTACACCCTGGCGCCAGGATCCTCGCAGTTGGTCGTGCGCGAGGTCTACAGCGATTGGAGTCAGCAGCGCGGCGTGATCCGCATCGAGCGCACCGATTCGATCGGGATCGCGCCGCCGCCCCTCACCGCGGAAGACACCGAGAAGCGGTATGCACGGGCCGGGAAGGCTTTGGTCACGCGGGTCAAGACGTGGCTGCAGTTTCCGGAGTGGTTCTACCTCAAGCTCACGGTCAACACCATGACCGAACCGCGACTGACTCCGGGCGGACTGGCGACGCAGTACTCGTCGGTGGGACATTACGAACTCACCGACGACCAGGCGATGATCATCACCGTTCCGGCGTCGGACGCACCGTATCTGGGATTCCAACTCGGGAGCCTCTGGTACATCTCGCTCGACTACGTCAATCATCAGACTTCCCTCAACAACGGCCAGGCACAGGTGGATCCGGACGGGATGGTCCGAATGGTGGTCAGCGCGAAGAACCCCGGTGTCACCAACTGGATCGAAACCGTCGGGCATCCGCGCGGCATTCTTCAGTTCCGTTGGCAGCGCGTATCCCGTGAGCTGACGCCCGAGGACGGCCCAACCGTCGACATCGTTCCAGTCGAAGATATTGCGAAGCACCTGCCGCATTTCGACACCAACGCCATCACCGCCGAGGAGTGGGCAGCGCGAATCGCCCAGCGCCAGGGCGCCATCGACAACCGAATGCTGGGGTAATCATGACCGCATTGCTCGAAGACCGTGTAGTAGTCATCTCCGGAGTCGGTCCGGCACTCGGCCGCGCTTTGGCCCTTCGTTGTGCGTCGGCCGGCGCGAGTCTTGTTCTCGCAGCGCGCACACAATCGCGACTCGACGACGTCGCGAAGGAAATCGTCGATGCCGGTGGACGCGCCGTCACCGTGTCCACTGACATCACCGACCAGGCTTCCGCCGAGAATCTGGTGGCCGAATCCATTGCCGCCTACGGCAAAGTCGACACCCTGATCAACAATGCATTCTCGATACCGTCGATGAAACCGTTGGCTCGCACCGATTACCAGCACATCCGCGACAGCATCGAACTGACCGTACTGGGTGCGTTGCGTCTGACTCAGCTGTTCACGCCGGCCCTTGCCGATTCGGACGGCTCCGTGGTGAACATCAATTCGATGGTGTTGCGGCATTCGCAAGAGCGTTACGGCAGCTACAAGATGGCGAAGTCCGCCCTGCTCGCCATGTCGCAGTCCCTGGCCACCGAGCTCGGTCCGCAGGGAATTCGTGTCAATTCGATTGCACCCGGCTATATCTGGGGCGACACCCTCAAGGGTTACTTCGCGCATCAGGCCGAGAAGTTCGGCATGACCGCCGAGCAAATTTACGAGCACACCGCCTCGAACACCGACCTCAAGCGCCTACCGACGACAGATGAAGTATCCGACGCGGCGATCTTCCTGGCGTCTCCGATGGCCAGCGCCATCACGGGCCAATGTATCGACGTCAACTGCGGCGAATTCCATCATTAGGAGCACCATGACTGAACGCACTCACGTCGGCACCGTCGAGGATCTCCACGCCTCGGCAACGCGGATGACCGGACTTACGGATTTCGGCGTCGACGATTACACCGAGGCTCTGTCGGTCCTCCTCGAGTCCTACGACCGCGACGAGGATCTGACCCCCTTCGGCAGCAAGATCTCTCGGGTATTCCTTCGCGGCGCGCTGGTGGCACGTCTGCTCAGTGAATCGGCATGGAAGGAACACCCTGAGCACGCCGACGTCAAGATCGAGCGTCCGATCTTCGTCACCGGATTGCCGCGCACCGGCACCACGGCCCTGCACCGCCTCCTCACAGTCGACCCGGCCCACCAGGGCCTCGAGATGTGGCTGACCGAGTTTCCGCAGCCTCGACCACCTCGTGACACGTGGGAGTCGAACCCGGTCTTCGCCAAGATCGAGGAGACGTTCGGCCAGCACCACGTCGAGCATCCCGAATTCATGGGCGTGCACTACATGTCAGCCAGTGAAGTCGAAGAGTGCTGGCAGCTGCTACGCCAGACGTTCAAGTCCGTGTCCTACGAGTGCCTGGCGAACCTGCCCACGTACTCCGCATGGCTGAAGGACCAGGAATGGTCGAATGCCTATGCACGACACAAGAAGAACCTGCAGTTGATCGGTCTGCCCGATCAGGATCGACGGTGGGTCCTCAAGAACCCGAGCCACCTGTTTGCGCTCGACGAATTGATGCAGGCGTACCCCGATGCGCTCGTCATTCAGACTCACCGCTCCCCTACGACGATCATTCCGTCGGTGTGCAGCCTGGCCGCTCAGGCAACGGATGGTTGGTCGAACACGTTCACCGACAAGGTGATCGGCGAAAGTCAGCTCGAATTGTGGGCCAGGGGTCTCGAGCAGTTCGACAGTGCACGCGCACACCACAATCCCGCACAGTTCATCGACGTCGACTATCAGGACTTCGTCACCGATCCGCTGGGCACCGTCGAGAACATCTACACGCACTTCGACATCCCGTTGACATCTGCCGCGCAGCAGTCGATGGAGGCCATGCACGAGGAAAGCCGCTCGGGTGCTCGCCGACCTTCGCACAAGTACACGCTCGAGGAGTTCGGTCTGACGAAGGAGCAGGTGGAAGAGCGATTCGGAACTCGCTGACCACCGCTGGCCGACGACCTCGCTGACAACTGAAGCCCCGCCGATCGGCGGGGCTTCAGTGATCGAAACGCGTTCAGCTGCTGAGATGCTCACCCAGCAGTCGGTCCAACTCGTCCGGCGCCTCGTCCGGAATCCAGTGGCTCACGCCGCTGAGAACCTCGAACCGGTAAGGGCCGTCGACAAACGCGGGGGTGAGCGCAGAACCCTTGGGCCCGATGGCAGCATCGCCGTCGCTCCAGACGTGCATGGTCGGCACGGTAACCCGGGCAGTTGCGGGGTTCGGCTTGGTCATCCACATCGCGCGATACCAGTTCAAGCCACCGCGCAGGCGGCCGGGAGCCAGCATGGCATTCAGATCGCGCCGTGCGTTCTCCGGCGTCTGTCCGCTCGAGATCAGGAACTTCTCACCCGCCGACGTGGAGGACAGAACCTTCTCGGGAACGAAGGGCAATTGGAACGCCCCCATGTACCACGATTTCAGTCCCTGTGTGCTGGTCACCATCGCCTTGACGAACGCCAGTGGATGCGGAACCGACACCGCGGTAACGGTATTGAGCAAATCGGGCCGCTCGGCAGCGACCTGCCATGCAACTGCGGCACCCCAGTCGTGGCCGACCAGGTGCACCTTCCCCACACCGAGTGCGTCGATCAATGCGACAGAATCTGCGGCAAGCTCGGACCCGCGGTACGCCCAGCGCGCTTTCGGCCGCGCGCCGGGTGAGTAGCCTCGCTGATCCGGTGCGACGGTACGGAAGCCACGGGCGTGCAGTAGCGGTGCGAGCTGATCCCACGAGCTCGAATCCTGCGGAAAACCGTGCAGGAGGACCACGACCGGACCGTCGATCGGCCCTTCGTCGCGTACGTCGAAGGTCAGTCCGGACCGGGAGTACGAGGTGAGGCGATCCGCCGGTGAAGTCATAGCGCCACGCTAGTCTTCGCGACACCCGTAACCGGAGCCTTTTCGCCGGCGCGCAGGAATTGACCCGTCTTTTCGGTTCCGAATCCCGGGGCGAATTCGCCGTCGCTGTAAACGAGTCGGCCGTTGATCACGGTCGCGACGGCTGCATCGTCACTGCGGTTGACCATCCGGCTGATTCCGCCGTACTCGGGGACGATTGCCTCGAACAACCCGTCGACCGACTCGTCGAGCCCGGCCGGGTCGATGACAACGAAGTCCGCACGGTCACCCTGGCGTAGATGCCCGGCATCGATTCCGTACCAGTCCGCCAGTTCACCGGTCAGGCGGTGGATTGCGCGCTCGATGGTCAGGAACGGCTTGCGGTCACTCTGAGCGTCCTTGACGCGCTTGAGGAGTCGCACCGGGTAGTTGTAGAACGCCATGTTGCGCAGATGCGCACCGGCATCGCCGAAGCCCATCTGTACGCCGGAACTCGCGGCGAGTTTCTTGGCGAACTTGGGACGATGATTTGCAATGGTGGTGCGCCAGCGAAGATCTCGCCCGTACTTGACCACCAAGTCGAGGTACGCGTCCACCGGGTGCACCCCCCGGATGTCTCCGACCTGACCGAAGTTCTTGCCGATCAACGTCTCGTCCGGGCAACCGACGATGACGGCGTCGTAGAAATTGCGGTGCCAGATGCGGGGTGAGAACTTGTTGTCGTAGTCCTTGCGGAATGCGCGGCGGTACGACTCGTCCTGGAGCAGCTTGTTGCGCTCCACCTGGTCCTTGAGATGCAACGCGGCGGCGCCGGCACCGAACTCCTCGAACACGACGAGGTCGATTCCGTCTGCGTAGACCGTGAAGGGAACCGGAAGGTGCTGCCACTTGAAATCGGTCTTGGCGAAACGGTTCAGCAGTGGGGCCGCAGCGAGCATGAAGTACACGATCACCGGGTAGGCCTTCGAATCCGCACCGGAGAGCAGCGAAGTCTTGAGCGGCTTCTTGCGTCCGATCGCAGAACTCTCGGCGAAGAACGCCGCGACGTTCGGATGCAGGTTGATGGTCGGAGCGCTCTGCAAGATCTTTCCGCGATCACGAAGGATACGGTTGAGGAATCGGAACTCCTTCCACCGCGCGTACGTCGACGGCAAAGAGCGAGAACGGTATTCGTCGCCGTCGATCTTGTCGAGGGCATTGGTCATCGACGACAGACCCAGCATCCCCGCATCGATGGCGTCCTCGAGCATCGAGCCCATCCGGCCGAGTTCCGAGCGGCTCGGCTTGACCTTCTTGTCTGTGCCTCGCCCCAAACCGAGTACGTGCGTGCGAATGTCGGAGTGACCGATGAATGCTGCGACGTTGGGTCCGAGCGGGAGCGCGTCGAGTGCGGCGGTGTAAGCGGCGGGGCCGCTCCAAGTCTTGTTCGCTTCGAGGATGCTCAGCACCGCATCGTGGGGAACTGCTTCGACTCGGCTGAACAGGTCCGCGATCTCGCGCGGGGTCGAATACACCGTAGACAGTGAGCAATTACCGAGCACGACCGTCGTGACGCCGTGGCGAACCGATTCCGGAAGCCCTGGGCTGACCAAGGCTTCGGCGTCGTAGTGCGTGTGGACGTCGACAAAGCCCGGGAGAACCCACTTGCCGGCCGCATCGATCACCTCGGTGTCCGGTCCGATTTCGAGGCGCGTCGTGGACACCTCCGCGACCACGCCGTCTCGAATTCCGAGATTTCGACGCAGACCAGGAGCCCCCGTCCCGTCGAACCACAACCCGTCGTTGACCACGATGTCGAAAGCAGACACTGTCGGACTCCTCGCCTCACGTATGTGTTACCTCACGTTATAGACAGCGTTGAGTAAAAGTCAATGAACCTTTCGAGCCAATACATAAGATGACGGAATGCCTGCAGTCCCCCGCTCCCCCGAAGACCGTCAGAGGCAAATCCTCGAGGTAGCAGTACACATGTTGCGGACCGAGCCTTTCGACCAGCTGTCGATGGATCGCGTCGCAGCCGAGGCCGGTGTCTCGCCGCCACTGCTGTTCCACTACTTCAAGAACAAGAAGGGTTTCCAGAACGCCATACTCGAGGCCGCCTCGGCCGATCTCGAAGATCGAATGCGGCCGGATCCCGAGCTACCGATCACGTCCCAGCTGCGTTCAGGTATCGAGACTTTCGTCGATGCCGTTATCGAGCACCCCACCATTTACCTCGCCGTTATGCGGATGGCCGGCAGCGGCGACGTCCGGATGCGCACGATCTACCGCGGGATGCGCCGCACCTTCACCACGTGGATCGTCGCCGCGCTCACGGATCTGAGCATCGAGTCGAATGCGACGGTCGAGGCAACCATTGCCGGATGGCAGGCATTCATGGAGGAAATCGTCGTCAACTGGATCGACGAGCCAACCCTCGAACGAGGCGAGATGGTCGACCTCTGCGAACGAATTTTCTACCACTGCCTACCGGCCGCCGGCATCAGCGTCGAGCAAATTGTGGCGGCAACGGTGGCTGCGACAGCTAGCGAGTCCGGCGCAACACAACTGTGATCTGCGCGCCGGGGTTTCACAGGTGGTCACGATTGGGTATCTTGCTTGCAGTGGCGCTGGACCACGACCCCAACACATAAAGGATCCAACATGGAGTCTGTCGAAAACGTATTGCCCGAGGGTGTCAAGCTCGAAGACATCTTGAGTGTTCTCAAGGTCGCAGTTGCGGGCATCGGCCTCATCAGCGCGTTGTCGGCATTCAGCTGATCGCAAAGCGTCATCGACAGGCCGGACTTCGGGGAGCCCGGCCTGTTTTTTGTTTCCGTTCCTGAACAATCCGTGAACTTCTCAGCAACTTCAGCGCAAAGTGGTCATTTCGACCCAAACAAGCGTCCAATTTGCTAGTTTGTGTCTGCGACACGAGGTCGCATGGAAACACCACGCAGACACAACCTTGTACATACACACCTGTACATACGACACGGAGGACCGAAACATGGGTTCCATCAACACCCTCAGCGCCGTCATCGACATCATCAAGGTCGTCCAGCCGTTGATCGCCAAGCTCAACCTCAGCTGATTCGCTTGCACCACACCCCTGCCAGGGCGTAACTCGAAATGGGGCCGACAATGTCGGCCCCATTTTCCGTCGGCGCCTTACCTCAGCCGAGCGCCTTCTTGATCTCTCCTGCCAGCGCCGAGGCTAGTTGCGGCGGCACCGCATTGCCGATCATCGTGCGCACCGCTCCCCACTTGCCTTCGAAGACGTAGTCGTCGGGAAAGGTCTGGAGGCGAGCAGCTTCTCGAACGGTCAACGAACGGGTGTGTTTCGGATGCACATTGCGTGAAGCCGAGATCATCCCGAAAGTGGTTCCGACCGTCGACGCCGGCTCGTCCCACCGCAGTCGCTTGTACGTCGTGTTGTATCCGGACGACGGTCGCATGGCCGGATCTTCGTTGTCGTGAGCCGACATTCCTTCCGGCACATCGCGCAGCCACCGCAGGACGTGCTCGGGATGCTCGACGGCCCAGTGCAACGGATCTGTTTCGCAGGCCTGCCCCGATTCCAGCGGGGCCAGGTCGACGGTGGCGTCACGAAAAGTTCGCAGCGGCGCAACACCATTCACGCCGTGAGTCTTCGGCGGAAAACGCAGTGGCCCGATACCACTGTCCCGGCGCGTCGCCACGATGAACACTCGCTCCCGGAACTGCGGGACTCCGTAATCCTGCGCGTTGACCGTATTGATCGACGCGTCGTAACCGCGTGCAGTCATCTCGCCGAGAATCCGGTCGACGACCATCCTGCCGTCCGGGTCTTTCATGCTCAGCAGCAGCCGAACGTTTTCCATCACCACGACCTTCGGCCTCACCAGATCGGCGAGCTCGAGTAGGTTCCGGAAGAGATGGTTACGCGGATCGTCGCGGTCTCGGCGGCCGGCGAGACTGAAACCCTGACACGGCGGCCCCCCGGCCAACACATCGATGTCCACTTGTGCCAGAAGATCTTTCACACGGCCTTCGTCGATCGCCCGGATGTCCTCGCCGAGGCACTTCGCGCCGGGGAAGTTCCGATCGAAGGTAGCGCGCGCCTCCGGCACGACTTCGATGTATCCCTCCACCGAAAACCCCGCCATCCGAAAGCCTTCGGCCATACCGCCACAACCCGAGAACGCCGTCAATACGGTGGGGCCGCCGCTTCCTGCCCCTTCGATTGCACGCCGGGTCACCGAGGCGGGGTCGTTGACGGGTGTCACCCGACGCGCGCGGGTGCTACCGCTCGATCGCTTCCGCGGCGCCGCGTAGGTGCCCTCACGCTTCGCGGATTCCAATGCGGTGAGGGCCGCGAGAACTGCTCGCTCCGCCGGTGGTTTGGGATACGCCTTGTCGAGTTCCCACGCGGAGACGACGGCTGACGAGACTCCCGCGAGGCGGGCGAACTGGAACTGACTGATCCCCACGTCCATGCGCCGCGATCGCAGGTCCTGTCCCGAAATCAAATCAGTGCCTCACTCATGTGGTCCGCTCGCTCCGGCAGCCCAGACTATCTCAGCCGACGACGTGAACCAGGACTACACAAGAGAGACCGGCAGGCGGTATGCCTGCCGGTCTCCGACACGAGCGGATGACGGGATTCGAACCCGTGTGAACGGCTTTGCAGGCCGGTGCCTAGCCACTCAGCCACACCCGCGTCAGTGAGTAACTCTGCCCCGAGTGACGGCGTCGAACCACAGTTCCGCTCAGCATGATTCGAGTGCAATCCCACCAAGCGTTCCATTCTCTGGGAAAACTGCGGGCCCTTCGGGAACAAATCGGTCAGTCTCGATGCTGACTCCCTCGGTGGGCGCAGGTCATTCGATTGCGGCCCAAATTTCGACCGAACGACCGAGCAGTTCGCCAGACCCAGACAACCCAGAAGGTTTCATGAGTGCCGAGAACACCGCCATCGCCCCGCCTGTGAAGGCAGCGCCGCCGTTGGAGGCGGCCCCGCTGGAAACGAGCAGTGTCGACCGTAAGCCGAGCGTCGGCAAGATCCTGGCCCTCGGTTCCATGACGGCGCTTGGGCCCTTCACCATCGACATGTACCTGCCCGCGCTGCCGGATATCGGCGCCGATCTCGGAGTCTCGTCGTCAACGGTTCAGCTGACGATCACCGGAACTCTCATCGGCCTCGCACTCGGACAGCTGTTGGTCGGGCCGCTCTCGGACACTCTCGGCCGCAAGAAGCCGCTCCTTGCCGGAATCGGCGTGCACATCCTGGCGTCGCTGCTGGCTGTCTTCGCACCGAGCATCGCGGTCCTCGGCATCCTGCGGGTATTCCAGGGCATGGGCGCGGCAGCCGCGGCAGTGGTCACCATGGCGATCGTCCGCGACCTCTACAGCGGTAACACCGTTGCCGTCGTGATGAGCCGGCTGATGCTCGTGCTCGGTGTTGCACCGATCCTGGCGCCCAGCATCGGCGGCGCTCTCCTCGTCGCTCTCGACTGGCGCGGGATCTTCGTCGTCCTCGCATTGATCGGCGTCGGCACGGCGATGATCGGTGCGTTCGGACTTGCCGAAACACTGCCGCGGGAAAAGCGTCGCCCGAGCGGATTGAAGTCGGTTCTCCGTACCTACGGTTCGCTGCTCGGCGACCGCACGTTCATGGTCCTGACGCTCGTCTCCAGCGTCGGCATGGCGTCGTTGTTCGCGTATGTCTCCGGGGCGTCGTTCGTCTATCAGGACCAGTACGGCCTCAATCAACAGGAGTTCGCGCTGCTCTTCAGCGCAGGCGCTATCGCGTTGATCGGTGCTTCCCAGGTCAACGTCCGACTGCTCGACCGCTGGACTCCTCAGCAGATCACCAAGTGGGCGCTCGTCGCTGCGGTTGTCTCCGGCGCGGTAGTTATCACTGTCGCGGTCCTCGAACTGGGCGGGCTGGCCGGATTCGTGATCGCACTGTGGGTCATGGCCGGCGCCATCGGCTTTGTTCTCCCCAACGCCCCGGCGCTGGCTCTCGCTCGTCACGGCGAAGCGGCCGGTACTGCTGCGGCGATGCTCGGTGCGTTTCAGTTCGGCGTTGGCGCGGCCATCGCGCCCGCCGTCGGCCTACTGGGAAACACCAGCACGGCTCTAGCCGTCACGATGACGGCGTGTGTGTCGCTCGGGCTGATCGCTCTTCTGGCTACTACCCGAAAGAGTGAATCGGTCTAACCGGCAGCGGAGAACCACTCGCTGTAGAAGGTGGCAAGTCCCAGGACGCACGAGATCGCGACGAAGATCCAGAATCTTGCGATCACGACGGTTTCCGGCCAGCCGAGTAACTCGAAGTGATGATGGATCGGGGCCATCTTGAATACGCGTCGGCCGGACGATCGGAACACCAGAACCTGGATGATCACCGACAGGATCTCAGCGACGAACAGGGCGCCGATGATGACCATCAGCAGCTCGGTGTGCGTCGTGACGGACAGGCCGACCACCAGGCCGCCGAGCGCCAAGGAGCCGGTGTCGCCCATGAAGATCTGAGCCGGGGCCGCATTCCACCAGAGGAAGCCCAGGCACGCTCCGCCTGCTGCGGCAGCGACGATCGCGAGATCGAGAGGGTCACGAACGTCGTAGCATCCGGCGGCGGGCTCGAGGACACACGAGTTCCGGTACTGCCAGCCGGCGATGACGACGTAGGTCCCCAGGATCATGCCCATCGAGCCGGCTGCGAGACCGTCGAGACCGTCGGTGAAATTGACGGCGTTGGACCAGGCGAACACCAGAATGCAGAAGAAGACCACAAAGCCGATGGCCCCCATCGAGAACACCGAGATGTCACGAACGTGGGACAGATACTGACTGCCAGGTGTGACTCCGTTGTTGTTGGAGAACTGCAGGAACAGAATGCCGAAGATGATGGCGCTCGCCAGCTGACCAACAGTCTTGGCCGTCTTGTTGAGCCCGAGGTTGCGCTTCTTGCGGATCTTGATGAAGTCGTCGAGAAAGCCGACGATTCCCAGTGACGTCGCGAGCGCGAGAACCAACCAACCGGACGCAGACAGCCGCGGTAGCCGCGAGCCGAAACCGATGATGTGTGCCGCCAGGTAGCCCGCCCACATGCCGGCGATGATCGCGATGCCGCCCATCGACGGGGTGCCACGCTTGCCTTGGTGACTCTGCGGGCCCTCGATCCGAATCTCGTGCCCGAGCCCCTGCCGCGAAAGCACACGAATGAGAAACGGAGTCAGGAAGAGGGCGACGAACAACGAGACGCCACCCGCGACGAGGATTGAAATCACCCGTGGGACTCTACAGACGTAAGCGGCTGCGACACACAATCAGACAAGGCACCCGACCGCTTCGGAGCATGGGATGATCGACCTTATGTCTCCCCCCGCACCGCTCCCCCTCGACCCCATCGAAGAGGCGCATCGTCAGTGGACGGAGCACGGGTGGAGCGACGTCGCCGACGGTATGGCTGCGGTCACGTCGGTGATGCGAGCCCAGCAGATCATGATGGCGCGGGTCGAAGAGGTACTCAAGCCGCTCGGGTTGACCTTCGCCCGCTACGAATTGCTGACGCTTCTCACCTTCACCAGGTCGGGCGCACTCCCGATGGCCAAGGCCAGTGCCCGCCTCCAGGTTCACCCCACCAGTGTCACCAATGCCGTCGACCGTTTGGAGAAAGCGGAGTTGGTCAGGCGGGTCCCGCATCCCAGTGATCGACGCGCGACGCTCATCGAGATCTCCGACGCCGGTCGCGCACTGGCCCTCGAAGCGACCGAAATGCTCAACAGCAAGGTGTTCGCTCACCCCGGACTCCAGCAGGACAAGCTCGAACAATTGGTGACGATCCTCACTGAGCTTCGCAAGAGCGCCGGGGACTTCGACACCGGCGGCGCGCCCACCAAGTGGTGAACCGACCACCCGTACACAAAGAAACTGCCCTCACACTCTCGACGAGTGTGAGGGCAGTTTCAGCGGTCTAGAAGTTCAGCGGGCTCGAGTTCAGCGGTGCTTGAATTCGGCCGACCGCTTCTCCACGAATGCGGCCATGCCTTCCTTCTGATCCTCCGTCGCGAAGGTCGAGTGGAACACCCGACGCTCGAAGCGGACGCCCTCGGCGAGGGTGGTCTCGAAGGAGCGGTTGACTGCTTCCTTGGCCATCATCGCAATCGGCAGCGACATCTCGGCGATGGTGGTTGCGGTCTTCAACGCGTCGTCGAGCAAGTCGGCGGCAGGAACGATCCTGGCGACCAGGCCTGCACGCTCGGCTTCTTCTGCGTCCATGTTGCGGCCGGTGAGGCACAGTTCCATGGCCTTGGCCTTGCCCACGGCGCGCGTAAGGCGCTGCGAGCCACCGATACCCGGAATGACACCGAGCTTGATCTCCGGCTGACCGAACTTCGCGGTATCCGAAGCGATGATGAAATCGCAGAGCATCGCAAGCTCGCAGCCACCACCGAGCGCGTACCCGGAGACAGCTGCGATCAGCGGCTTACGAGCTGCTGCAACGCGGTCCCACGGGGTGAAGAAATCCTCGACGTATGCGTCCATGTACGTCTTGGACTGCATTTCCTTGATGTCGGCGCCGGCGGCGAATGCGCGCTCGGAACCGGTGATCAGGATGGCTCCGATGCCGTTGTCCGCTTCGAGGTCGGCAACCGCAGCGACGACCTCGTTCATCAGCTCGGAGTTCAGTGCGTTGAGAGCCTTCGGGCGGTTGAGCGTGATGACGCCGACGCGACCCTTACGCTCGAGGATGATGGTGTTGAAGTCGGTCACTACTGTCCTTCGGTCGAACGGTCACGGATGTCGTTGATGATGGCAGAGAAGTCCTGACCGCCACCGCCCGCAGCGTGGAAGCGACTGTAGAGTTCGGCGGCCTTGAGCCCGATCTCCGCATCGACGCCGTTGTTGCGCAGCGCATTTGCAGCCAGACCGAGGTCCTTGTCCATCAGCGCGACAGCAAAGCCGGGCTGGTAGTCGTTGTTGGCCGGGCTGGTGGGCACCGGTCCCGGTACCGGGCAGTTGGTGGTCAGTGCCCAGCACTGCCCCGAGGCGTTGGACGCCACGTCGAAGAGCGCCTGGTTGCTCAGGCCGAGCTTCTCGCCCAGCACGAACGCCTCGCTGATCGCGATCATCGAAATGCCGAGGATCATGTTGTTGCAGATCTTGGCAGCCTGGCCGACACCGGCGGCGCCGCAGTGAACGACCTTGCGGCCCATCACGTCCAGCAACGGTGACGCGGCCTGGAAGTCCGCTTCGGAACCGCCCACCATGAATGCGAGAGTGCCTGCGGTTGCCCCGACGACTCCACCGGAGACCGGTGCGTCGACGCTGCGGTGACCGGCTGCTTCGGCTTTGTCGTGTGCCTCGCGGGCATCGGCGACGTCGATGGTGGAACAGTCGATGAACAGCGTGCCCGGTGTTGCCACCGGCAGCAGTTCTTCGTACAGACCGAGAACATGCTTACCGCTCGGCAGCATCGTGATCACGACGTCAGCACCGCGAACGGCGTCGACTGCCGAATCCGCTACCGATGCACCGTCTTTGACTGCCTGCTCCAGCGCCGCAGGTGCCAGGTCGAAACCGACGACCTTGTGTCCGGCCTTGACGAGATTGGCCGCCATCGGGCCACCCATGTGACCGAGTCCGATAAATCCAATGGTGCTCATTAGTGATGCTCCTTCGGCGGTGATCAGTTGCCTTGCAGTTGAGGGGCGAGTCCGAGCTCGTTGTCGCCCAGCGGGGCGAAGTAGGCGTCGACGGATTCTGCGGTGACATCGTCGAGAGTTGCCGGCAACCACTTCGGGTTTCGGTCCTTCTCGACGACCTGGGCGCGAATGCCCTCGACCAGATCGTGTGAGGCGAGCGCAGCCGTCGAGACCCGGAACTCCTCATTGAGGACTTCTTCCAAGCCTGCTGCTTCCTTGGCATGGCGCAGGGACCGCAGGGTCACCGACAGTGCGATAGGCGACTTGCCGAGAATCTGCTCCGCGGCCTTCTCCGCCTCGGGGATTCCACTTGCGCGAAGACGCTCGACGATGGTGGATACGTCGTCGGCGGAGTACGCGGCGTCGATCCAGCTCTGCTGGGCCAACAGTTCCGACACCGGAGCCGGCTCCGCGTACTGCGCCACGGCGTCGGCAACCGAAGACGAGGCGAGCGCAGCGATGAACGTCTCGATGTTCTCCGACGGGATGAAGTGATCCGCGAAGCCTGCTGCGATGGCATCGCCAGCGCTCAGACGCGCTGTGGTGAGCGCGATGTGCGTTCCGAGTTCGCCGGGAGCACGCGAGAGCAGGTACGTTCCGCCCACGTCGGGAATGAAACCGATTCCGGTCTCGGGCATTCCGATCATCGAGCGCTCGGTCACGATGCGAATGTCGCCGTGTGCGGACACTCCGACGCCTCCGCCCATGACGATCCCGTCCATGATCGCGACGTACGGCTTCGGGTAGTTCGCGATCTCGGAGTTGAGGATGTACTCCTCACGCCAGAAGTCGAGCGAACCGGTCTTGCCGTCCTTGGCGTCGTGGTAGATCGAGACGATGTCGCCGCCGGCGCACAGACCACGTTCGCCGGCGCCCGTGAGTACGACTGCCTTGACGTCGTCGTCGGACTTCCATTCCTCGAGTGCCTTGGCCATCGCCTTGACCATCGAGTGGTTGAGGGCGTTGATCGCCTTGGGCCGGTTGAGGGTGATGAGCCCCAGCCCATCACGCTTTTCGATCAATACCTCGAGCTCGTCGCTCATGCTGCTCCCTGCTTTCCCTGACCTGATGCGACCACGCTGCGCGCGATGACCACCCTCATGATCTCGTTGCTGCCTTCGAGGATCTGATGAACACGAAGATCGCGAACGATCTTCTCGATCCCGTACTCAGCAAGATAGCCGTACCCGCCGTGAAGCTGGAGGGCCTTGTTGGCAACGTCGAATCCGGTGTCGGTGGCAAAGCGCTTGGCCATCGCACACAACTCCACGACGTCGGGCGCTCCGTCTTCGAGTGCTGCGGCGGCGCGCCACAGCAGTGTCCTGGCCGCTTCGAGTTCTGTGCGCATGTCGGCGAGCTGGAACTGCAGGGCCTGCGACTCGATCAGTGCCGAACCGAAAGCCTTGCGGTCCACCAGATATGCAACGGCCTTCTCCAGTGCCGACTGAGCCCCACCGACCGAGCAGGCGGCAATATTCAGCCGACCGCCGTTGAGACCCTTCATGGCGATGCGGAATCCGCTGCCCTCTTCACCGAGCATGTTGGCAGCGGGAACGCGCACGTCTTCGAAGATCACCTGACGAGTGGGCTGCGCGTTCCAACCCATCTTGACCTCGTTGGCACCGAAGGACAGTCCAGGTGAATCCTTGGGCACGATGAACGCCGAAATGCCCTTGGCACCTGCAGATCCGGTGCGGGCCATCACGACGTACACGTCGGAAGTGCCTGCGCCGGAAATGAACTGCTTGACGCCGTTGAGGATGTAGTCGTCACCGTCGCGAACAGCCTTGGTGCTCAAGCCCGCAGCATCGGATCCCGCACCGGGTTCGGTGAGGCAGTAGCTGCCCAGTTGGTCCATCGAGCAGAGCCCGGGAACCCACTTGTGGCGCTGTTCGTCATTGCCGAACTGGTCGATCATCCACGTGACCATGTTGTGGATGGAGATGTACGCGGCGATCGACGGATCACCCTTGGCGAGCTCTTCGAAGATCCGGGCAGCGTCGACGCGGCTCAGCTCACTGCCGCCCACGTCTTCACGAATGTAGATACCGCCCATCCCCAGGGACGCCGCCTTACGGAGGACGTCCACCGGGAAATGCTTGGTCTGATCCCACTCCACTGCGTTGGGCGCCAGATGCTCGGCCGCGAAGTCGCGGGCAGTGTCACGAATCGCCCGCTCGTCATCGGTCAGAGTAAACATGGAAAGTGTTCCGATCAGTTCATCGTGGGGATGACGAAGTGGTTGTCAGGAGCGGAGTCTACGGAGCGACCCTCCTGACCTGCTTCCTTCTTGCCGGAAGGCCAGCGCTGCGTCACGGTCTTGGTCTTGGTGTAGAAGCGGAAGGAGTCGGGACCGTGCTGGTTCAGGTCACCGAATCCGGAGCGCTTCCAGCCACCGAAGGTGTGGTACGCGATCGGGACCGGGATCGGCACGTTGACGCCGACCATGCCGACGTTGACGCGAGCGGTGAAGTCACGCGCGGTGTCGCCGTCGCGGGTGAAGATGGAGACGCCGTTGCCGTACTCGTGTTCGGTCGGCAGACGAAGTGCCTCTTCGTAATCGGCAGCACGTACCACCTGAAGGACGGGTCCGAAGATCTCTTCCTTGTAGATGCGCATGTCCGAGGTGACGTTGTCGAACAGGGTTGCGCCGGCGAAGAATCCGCCTTCGTGGCCTTCGAGGGTGAAGCCGCGGCCGTCGACGACTGCCGTTGCGCCCTCGTCGATGCCGATCTGCACGTAGTTGTTGACGCGGTCGAGGGCATCCTGGCAGACCAGGGGACCGAAATCGACGCCTTCGTCGTCACTGCGACCGATCTTGAGCTTCGCGACGCGTTCCTTCAGCTTCGCGACGAGAGCGTCCGCGGTCTCCTCGCCGACGGGAACGGCAACCGAGATGGCCATGCAACGCTCGCCGGCGCTGCCGTAGCCCGCGCCGATCAGGGCGTCGGCAACCTCGTCGAGGTCGGCGTCCGGCATGACGATCGCGTGGTTCTTGGCGCCACCGAAGCACTGTGCGCGCTTGCCGTGAGCTGCGGCCGTCTCGTAGATGTACTGAGCGATCGGCGTGGAGCCGACGAAGCCGACGGCTTTGATGCGATCGTCGGTGAGCAGAACGTCGACAACTTCCTTGTCACCGTTGACCACGTTGAACACGCCGGCGGGCAGTCCCGCTTCGAGGAACAACTCGGCCAGGCGCAGCGGCACGGAGGGGTCGCGCTCGGAGGGCTTGAGGATGAAGGCGTTACCTGCGGCGAGGGCGGGGCCGGCCTTCCACAGCGGGATCATCGCGGGGAAGTTGAAGGGCGTGATGCCGGCAACGACGCCGAGCGGCTGACGCATGGAGTACACGTCGATGCCGGTGCCGGCACTCTCGGTGAATTCACCCTTGAGCAGGTGCGGAGCGCCGACGGCGAACTCGATGACCTCGAGGCCGCGCTGGATGTCGCCCTTGGCGTCGGCGACGGTCTTGCCGTGCTCGGACGAGAGGAGGCGGGCCAGGGAATCCATCTCCGCCTGAGCGAGCTGCAGGAACTTCATCAGCACGCGGGCGCGCTTCTGCGGGTTGAACGCTGCCCACACCAGCTGCGCCTCTTCGGCATTGGCGATGATGGCTTCGGTCTCGGCCTTGCTCGCGAGGGGGACGCGGGCCTGCACCTTGCCGGTGTTGGGATCGAACACGTCTGCAAATCGATCAGATGTCCCGGGAACACGCTTGCCACCGACGAAGTGCGTCAACTCGTGAACCGTCGCATTTTCAACCATTGTGCTAACCCGTTCCTTGCTCGTATGGACCGCCGAGGAGGCAGCAGTGAATATGTCTACCATCCTATAGTTGGATGTCCATGTATGTCTAGAGCCCAAAGGGCTGTGCGCCTTTATTAACCGCGGGGGGTTAAGAAAGGCGCACAGCGCGGAGCGCGGCTGCCGCTTCCTGCGCGACTACGGCATCGGTGACGTCGTATCCATCCGATCCCCCACCAGGTCCGCCGGACACCGCGACAACCTTGCGTGCCGAGAGATGCACTGCATCGACGCCGACGGCAGCGACTGCCGCAATGTCGTCGACGGTTATTCCGCCACCCGCCATGATCTGGATCCGGCCCGCGGCATGTTCGACCATGCGACCGATCTCGTCGAGTCCCTCACTGCAAGTGTCCGCACCCCCGGACGTCAGCACGCGGGTCACGCCGAGGTCGATCAGTTCGTCCAGCGCGGTCAGACGGTCGGTCACCACGTCCATCGCACGATGTACTGTCACCTCGACTCTCGCCGGGTCGACGCATCCGATGATGCGGCGCAGCACGACGGTGTCGATCGAATTGTCTTCTGTCAGCGCGCCGATCACGATGCCGGCAGCTCCCCCCGCCACTGCAGCACGGACGTCGTGCTCCATCACCCACACTTCGTCGGGTGAGAACACAAAACCTCCGGCGCGCGGACGGATCAGCGGGTGTACCGCGATCCCCACTTCCGACGCTGCCTCGATCACGCCGATGCTGGGCGTCACTCCCCCCGTCGGGCCGAGGGCCGCACACACCTCGACTCGAGTTGCTCCTACCGAACGCGCGATCCTCGCCCCCCGCACGTCCTGCACAGCCAGTTCCAAGACGGTCATGTCAGAAGGACTGCCACGACGGCTTGTGTTCGAGCGCGTACCGGTAGTAATCGGCAAGCTTGAGCGAACTGGCCGCAGCTTCGTCGATCACGACGGTGACATGGCGATGCAATTGCATCACTGAAGCCGGGCAGAAAGCAGACAACGGACCTTCGACGGCAGCGGCGATCGCATCGGCCTTGCCTTCTCCGGTCGCGATCATCACCAGATGCCTTGCATCGCTGATGGTTCCGAGCCCCTGGGTGAGCACGTGGTGCGGAACGTCGTCCACACCGTCGAAAAACCGCGCATTGTCGATCCTGGTCTGTTCAGTCAGTGTCTTCACGCGGGTGCGCGACGTCAAAGACGATCCGGGCTCGTTGAAGCCGATATGGCCGTCGGTGCCGATGCCGAGCAACTGCACGTCCACTCCCCCGGCCGCCGCGATGCTGTGGTCGTACCGGGCGATCTCCTTCTCCGGGCACGGCGCTTCACCGTTGGGGCTGGACACCATCGCCGGATCCAGGTTGACGTGATCGACGAACTCCGACCGAATCACCGAGTAGTACGACTGCGGATGGCGTTTCGGCAATCCGAGGTACTCGTCGAGCAGAAAGGCTCGGGCCAGCGAGAAGTCGAGTTCGGCGTCGCGATGCCGCGCTGCCAGTTCACGATAAGTTCCGATCGGCGACGACCCCGTTGCGAGCCCGAGCGTCGTCGCCCCGGCTCTGACATATCCTTCGACGATGTCCGCGACGGTCGAGTCGACCTCCGCGGGTGTCGGCTGAATTACGATTTCCATGATTTTTCCTTTCCGGCGGCCTTTCCGCCGAGTAGTACACGCCCCAGGCGCAATTGACGATCTGTGACCACGATGTCGGCGCGAGCGCCGACGGCCAACGATCCGAGTAGGTCGCCCAGTCCGAGCAGGCGCGCTGGGCTCCGAGTTGCTGCTGCGACCGCGTCTTCGAGAGCGACTCCACCGTCGAATACGGTGCTACGGACCACATCGAGCAATCTTGCAGTCCCTCCGGCGATGGCACCGGAACTGCCGTCGGTGGTCGCGAGCCTCGCGACGCCTTCGTGCACCGTGACGTCGAGAGCGCCGAGTTGGTAGTCGCCGTCGTCCATTCCGGCAGCGGCCATGGAGTCACTGACCAAGGCGATCTGGTCCGGGCCGACAGCATCGAAGACCATCGACACGGTCTCGGGAGCAAGGTGCACTCCGTCCGCGATCAGTTCCACCACCATCTCGCCTCGCGCCGCCGCCGCCAGACACGCCGCTACGGGGCCCGGCGATCGATGGTGCAGCGGCGGCATCCCGTTGAACAGGTGGGTCGCACTGATCTGCCCGGCCCAATTCCCGTGCACTGCAGCACCGATGCGCGCCGACGTCGTTGCCGCGTCGGCATCGGTGTGACCGAAACTCGGCACGATGTTGCGATGTCGCATGATCGCGAGCAACTCTTCGAAGTTCTCGGTCTCCGGCGCCAAAGTCATGGACCGTACGGTGCCCCGCGCAGCGTCACACACGGCTTCGAGCAGATCCGGATCACCGGGAATGATCGCCGCCGGATCCTGGGCACCGCAGCGGACACCGTTGATGAACGGTCCCTCGAGGTGGATACCCAGAAGTTCTCCGCGTTCGACCAGATCGGCGAGCATCGTTGCTTGCCGCACCAGATCTGCGCGCGGTGCGGAGACCAGGCTGGCCAACATTCCGGTCGTGCCGTGCTCGCAATGATGCGCTGCGGCGCGGCTCGCACCATCGGCGTCGGTGTTCGGAAAACCAGCACCCGCTGCGCCGTGACTGTGGACATCGATCAGTCCAGGCATGATCAATGAGTCGGAACGTTCCGGAATGGCAAAGACGGGCGCCGCCGCGACGTAGTCCGCAGCCGAGCCGACCCAGCTGATCTTCTGACCGTCCACGACGACAACGCCGTCGTGAATCTTGCCGATCGGTGACCCGATCACCGTTCCCCGCAGCACAATCGGATCGATTACCGTGGCCGAGCCTGGCGTGCTCATGCGGACTCGAGAATCCGCGCGACGGCTGCTCTACCCTCGATCGGGTTTCGCGCGCCCCGCGCCGCAGCGGCCATGTCCTTGCACACCGCCAGATCGAGTGACACCAACTGAGCGCGCACGGCGCCCAACGCCGGGACCGACATCGACAAACTCGTGACGCCCAAACCGACCAGAACCGGAGCCAACAGCGGATCCGACGCGGATTCACCGCACACTCCAACCGGTTTCCCGGCGTCGGCGCCCGCCTGACCGACCATCGCGATCAGATCGAGGACCGCCGGCTGCCACGGATCGAGCAGTTGCGCCAGGCTCCCGGCCATACGATCCACGGCGCAGGTGTACTGACTCAGATCGTTGGTACCGATACTGACGAAATCGAGATGCTCGAGGAGGTCCCTCGCCCGCAAAGCGGCAGCTGGAATCTCGATCATCGCTCCCACCTTGCCGATTCCCCGCGAACGCGCGAGTTCTGCAAAGTCTTTCGCTTCGTCGGCCGTGGCCACCATCGGCGCCATCACCCACAGGTCGGCGCCCGTCGCGTTTCCCGCGGCGGCGAGAGCGTCGAGCTGACTGATCAGAGTGTCGGGATAGACCGTGCCTACTCGTAACCCACGGATGCCCAGTGCCGGGTTCTCTTCGATCCCGAGATCGAGAAACGGCAACGGTTTGTCCGAACCCGAATCGAGAGTGCGGACCACTACCTTCTGTCCGGCGAAGTGTTCGAGAACCGACGTGTACGTCTGGGCCTGCTCCTCCACCGAAGGAGCGTCGTGACGCCCGAGATACGAGAATTCGGTACGGAACAGTCCGACGCCCTCACAATCCGCCGCCCCGGCCCGGGCGGCGTCCTCGAGGGTTCCGATGTTGGCCGACAATCTCACCGCGAATCCGTCACGTGTGCGACCCGGACCACGCGCCGAAGCCAACTGCTCTGCCGCGCAGGATGCTTCGAGGGCTACCCGCTCACACATTTCCACAGAGGGATCAATGGTGACCGTTCCGGTAGTGCCATCGAGGATGAGGAGTTTGCCCTCCATCAGCAGGTCGGTTCCCGAGCAGTTCACCACGGCCGGGATTCCGAGCGACTTCGCCAAGATAGCCGTATGGCTGGTCGGGCCTCCTTCCGCGGTCAACAGTCCGACCACGTCGCTGTCACCGAGCGTCGCCGTGTCCGCCGGCGCCAAGTCGCGCGCCACGAGGATGTATGGATGACCCGGAGTGGGGATTCCGGGCATCGGCTCACCGCGGAGCACGGCAACAGCTCGCTGTCCGAGATCACGCAAATCGGTTGCCCGTTCGGCCATGTATCCGCCGAGCGCCGTGAGCTTTTCACAGAACGTGTCGAAGGCGATCGCCACCGAGTGAGCTGTCGGCAACCCGGACTCCAGGTTCGCCCTGGCCGCCTTCACGATGCCCGCGTCGCGCGCCATCGCAGCAGAGGTCGTCAGGATTTCCGCGGGTACACCTTCGACGGACTGTGCACGAGTGAGCAGTTCCTCCGCCACGGCGTCCAGTGCCTCTCGGATTCTGTTCAGCTCCGCCTCGGGACTGCCCGTGACCCGATCCGACGCCGAGGTCGGTTCGGGCGTGGAGAATCGCAGCCACGGCGCACATACCGAACCCGCGCTCACTCCGATACCCGCAATGCGGTTGTCCACACTCGCCGTCATCAGGCTTCGTCCAGTTCCGAAGCGAGAAGCTCTGCGAGTGAACCGACCGCGGCATCGGCGCCGTCACCGTCAGCACGCAAGGTCACCGAATCGCCGAATGCGGCACCGAGAGTCATGACCGACAACATGCTGGAGGCGTCGACGGGTTCGCCGTCGCCGAGCGAGATGGTGACGTCGACCGGTAGGTCGGCCGCGGCGCGCGCGAAGAGCGCTGCGGGTCGTGCGTGGAGTCCGACGCGGGATCCGATTGTCGTGGTTGCGATCGCCATGTTCAGCGTCCTTCCAGTTCCTTGTCGAGCTTGTGTTCAAGTTCTGCGACGAGTGGGGCGTCGGTGCGGGTATCGCCCTCGGCTGCGAGTGCCAATTCGGCCTCGAGCAGCGCGGGGTCGGGCTCACCTGCGGCCACCTCGACCTCTTCTTCTCGTCCCGGCGTGCGCAGGTTCCACTTCTTGATCACGAAACTGAAGAGGAAGTAGTAGATCAGCGCGTACCCGAGCCCGATCGGGATCAACATCCAGGCGTTGGTCGCCTTGCCGAAGTTCAACACATAGTCGAAGAAGCCTGCGGAGAAGGTGAATCCGTCGTGGATACCGAGCGCATTGACCAGCGCCATCGACGTTCCGGTCAACAGTGAGTGGATGACGTACAGCGGCCACGCGACGAACATGAAGGAAAATTCGAGAGGCTCGGTGATACCGGTGAGGAAGGCGGTCAGGCCGGTGGACAGCATGATGCCGCCGACGAGCTTCTTCTGAGAAGGCTTGGCGTTGCGCCAGATTGCGAAGGCTGCAGCGGGGAGGGCGAACATCATGATCGGGAAGAATCCGGTCATGAACGTACCGGCGGAGGGGTCGCCGGCGAAGAACCGGTTGAGGTCGCCGCGAACGATCTGACCGCTCGCGTCCTGGTAATCGCCGATCAGGAACCACACGGCGGAGTTCAAGATGTGGTGCAAGCCGGTGGGGATCAGGAGGCGGTTCGCTGCGCCGTAAATGCCGCCGCCGACAACGGTATTGGAAGCAACTGCTTCACCGACCCAGTTGAGGCCGGAGTTGAACAGCGGGTACACGAATGCCATCAGGACACCGACGACAAGACCGGTGATTGCCGTCAGAATGGGAACGAGCCTGCGCCCGTTGAAGAATCCGAGATAATCGGGAAGCTTCGTTCGATAGAACCGCTGCCACAAGATCGCCGACAGCAAGCCCATCACGATGCCGGCGAGCACACCGTAGTTGATCAGGGATTGATCCCCGTTCGGGTCGGTTTTCCCTTCGAGAACGATCGGCGACATCGCCTTGAACACTCCGTCGATCACCATGTAGCCGACGACGGCTGCCAAGGCAGTCGAGCCGTCGGCCTTCTTGGCCCAGCCGATCGCGATACCGACGGCGAAGATCAGCGGCAGCCACGTGAAGACGGCTTGTCCCGCCGCAGAGATCACGGCCGCGGCACTGTGCATCGAACTGAACCGCCCGAGCAGGTCGTCCTGACCGAGGCGGAGCAAAATTCCCGCAGCCGGCAGAACTGCGATCGGAAGCATCAAGCTTCGGCCGAGGCGTTGAACCCCGGCGAACACTTTCGATTCCTTCTTCGGGGTGTCTTCGAGAGTCATCAAAGGACCTTCTTCGTTCGCCGGGCCGCGTCGCGATCGGCCAGTGGTTCTGGAAATTCGGGTGTCGTGCACGTGCAGGTTTCGTGAAAATGCTGGTCACGGTTCATGCTCGGAAGTGAGGCCGAAACCGTTTTGCCGAAACTGTTGTGGAGCCGGACTTCCAACGGGTACTGTCCGGTCATAACCAGTTGTAGTTTTACCTGGTCGAGGCGAGTTGTCAACACCCAAATGTGACATACGTAACCGGGATAGCCTTGACCAGCAACTAGTCAGCCCACCTGTACGACCGTTCAACGATCACGACCAACCCGACAATCAGGAGCAGCAAATGTCGAAAGCGGAAGCAATCATCAAGGGCCTCGGCGGCGCAGAGAACATCGTCGAGATCGAAGCGTGCATCACCCGCCTACGCACCGAGGTCAAGGACGGCGCGAAGGTGAACGAAGCCGCACTCAAGGCTGCCGGCGCACACGGCGTGCTCAAGGCCGGAACGGTCGTCCAGGTGATCGTCGGACCCGAGGCAGACACCCTTGCCGAGGACATCGAGGACATCCTGTGACGGTCGTCCTCGCCCCGCTGCCCGGCCGGGTCGTCGCACTGGCAGACGTCCCGGACCCGGTGTTCGCTCAGCAGATGGTCGGCTCGGGCGTCGCCATCGAACCTGCCCGCGATCAGGGGCCGCTCACCGTTGTCGCGCCGATCAGCGGGAAGATCCTCAAACTTCACCCCCACGCATTTGTGATCTTCGGAGAGAAGGCCACCGGCGTGCTGGTCCATATCGGCATCGACACGGTCAAACTCGAAGGCGACGGATTCACTCTCATCGCCGCCGAGGGCGACACGGTCAATGCGGGTGATCCCGTCGTCAGCTTCGATCCAGCGCACATCGACACCACCGGCTACTCGGCGATCTGCCCGGTTGTGGTGATGGATTCCAAGCCGGACACCGTCGAATCCCCTTCGGTCGGTAGCGACGTCACCACAGGCGACACGCTGTTCGACTGGTCGGCGTAACGCAAAGGGCGGGCACACCTTCCGGTGTGCCCGCCCTTTCGGTTCGATCGATGGCTACTGGTCGCCCCGTGTCTTGGGCCGCGCTTGACCCTGGACTTCCATCTGCAACTGGTAGCGGTCGGATCGGTACCAACTGCGAGTGTGCTCGACCGGTGCGATCTCGCTGAACGACACTCGATCGAAGTACAAGACCGGAGCGCCTTTACGAGTGCCCAGAAGAGTCGCGATCTCAGTACTGGCACCGTCTGCACTGACCGTCTGTTCTGCCCGATCGATCGGCTTGTCGTACCTGTCGGCAGTCGCCCGGTAGATCGACCCTGTCAAGTCCATGTCGAGCAGACCCGGCAACAGTTCAGGATTGAACCAGCCGTCGTCGACGCTCACCGGCTCGCCATCGGCGAGGCGTAAGCGCTTGACGTGATAGCCCTCGGAACCCGGTCGCATATTCAGTGCGGCAGCAGTACTTTCGGGGACAGGACCCTGTTCACTGACCAGGACCACAGTAGTGGGATGGTGCCCCTGGGCACGCATTTCTTCGGTGAACGACGCAAGGTGCAGCTTGGACTGGACGGCACGGTGCGCCACGAAGGTGCCCTTGCCACGTACACGCACGAGATGTCCGTCATTGACCAGTTGTCCGATGGCTTCACGAACGGTGATCCGACTGACGCCGTAGTCCTGCATCAGGTTTCGCTCGCTGGTCATCAAGTCGCCAGGCTGGAGTTCTTGGGTGCACTTGCGCAAGAGAATGGTGCGCAACTGCTCATGTTTGGGTATTGCGCTGTCGCGCAAATGAACGGGCATCACAGCGACTGTCCCTCCGAGAAATGAATAGTCGTCTATTCGCCGACGATATCGATATGAAATCGCGGGCAGGTCCCGACCGGACCGGTCCAATTAACGATACTGGAATTCACGACAGGAAACTAGCACCAGTCCGGAGTTGTCCGTTTTCAACCGTCCAACCGTCGGTAGATGGACCGTATTTCGTCCAAGGCGACGTTCTGCTGAGCCATGTCCAATCCCAGTGCCGCAACCGCCTCGCGCAGCCGTCGGACATCCAGATCGTCGATCGCCGCACGAAAAGGCACGTTCGGTAGCGCCGGCAGCGCGGCCGCGATTCCGAACCAATTCTCGACGTCGAGCGGAACTGTCGACTCGTCTTCCACTCCGCCGATCAACTGCTCCAGGTCGACACCGCGAAGTCTCAGCAACCTCAGCGGATCGGTGTCGATTCGCTCGGCGGTCAAGAACGCCACGGCCGCAGCGTGTTTGCACGGCCAACCGACATCGGGGCAGGTGCAGTCGAAGCGGAAAGCAGACGGGCCGTCCGGTATCAGTTGAGCGGCAAGCATATCGGGGACAGTGCCGGACACCAGTGCGGCAAGGCTTCCCGGCACTCGGCGGATCTTGGTGATGATGTCGTCGATATCCGATTGATCAAGGGTCTCGATCGACAGAGTGGAAACAAATGGCTGCAGTTGACTGCCCTGAACTTCGGCCGTCACCACTCCCGGTTCGATGTCGAGCGCCAAGACCTGGCCCGAACGCGCGTACGTGCGCCCCCGTGTGACACGAGGTTTGTCGCCGATTTCTTCGACGACTCGGACAAAAGCCTTGCCCCAGAACGTCCTCCCGAACGCGGGGCGGGGCTTGACCGGCGCAGGGGCTCGTCGCCGAGGCCCGGTGTACTCGCTGAAGTCGGGGCCCTTGCCGCGCGGACTCATTCGCCCACCGCGTCGTCGCCGAGTCGCAACAACTCGTCGAGTTGCTCGACGCTCATCTCCGTCACCCAGTTCTCGCCCGTCCCGACTGCAAGTTCAGCGAGTTCGCTCTTACTCGCGATCATCGTGTCGATCCGCTCTTCCAAAGTTCCGACGCACACCATCTTGCGGACTTGCACGTTCTTTCGCTGGCCGATGCGGAACACACGGTCCGTCGCCTGATTCTCCACCGCAGGGTTCCACCATCTGTCGAGGTGAACCACGTGGTTGGCCGCTGTGAGATTCAGGCCGGTGCCACCGGCCTTGAGCGAGAGCACCATGATGGGCGGGCCGCCTTCACCTTGGAACGCCTCGACCATGGCGTCCCTTCCGGCTTTCGACACTCCGCCGTGCAGGAACGGAACATCGGTGGTGAACCGGTCGGCCAGGTACGGCACCACTAATTCTCCGAACTCACGAAACTGTGTGAAGAGCAGAACCTTCTCGTCGTCGGCGGTGACCGACTCGACGATGTCCTCGACAAGACCGAGTTTTCCCGAACGGTGTTGCCCGCGGCGCATCATCGGCGATCCGTCACGCAGGAAGTGCGCCGGGTGATTGCACACCTGTTTGAGTTTGGTCAGCGCAGAGAGGACGGCACCCTTGCGCTTCATGCCTTCCGTCCCCTTGATCTGCGCCATCATCTCGTCCACCACCGCGCGGTACAACGCGGCCTGTTCCTCACTGAGATTCGCTCGAACCGTCATCTCCTGTTTCTCGGGTAGATCCGCGATCACGGAGGGATCGGTCTTCACCCGCCGCAGCACAAATGGTGACGTGACGGCTCGCAGTCGCGAGACGGCAAGTTGGTCTTTTTCCCGCTCGATCGGTACGACAAACCGTTTGCGGAACATCTGCTCCGAGCCGAGCACCCCTCGATTTACAAAGTCGAGGATGGACCGTAATTCGTCCAGTCGGTTCTCCACCGGCGTTCCGGTGAGAGCAACTCGGTGGTCCGCAGGAATGCTGCGAGCAGCGCGCGCCTGAGATGTCTTGGCGTTCTTGATGTGTTGAGCTTCGTCGAGCACCACTCGTCGCCAGTCGAGATCCTTGAGCGCCGCGACGTCGCGAGTCATGAGTGCGTAGGTGGTGATCACCAGATCACTCTCACGAACTGCCTGTTCCAACTCCGCCCCGGTAGCGCGGTCCGAACCGTGATGAACGTAGACACGCAGGCTCGGCACAAATCGCGCCGCTTCACGCTGCCAGTTTCCGACCACCGACATCGGGCACACCAAAAGCGTTGCTGTCCTGGACTTCTCGTGCGCAAGTAGCGCCAACAGTTGCAGCGTCTTACCCAAACCCATGTCGTCGGCCAATACCGCACCGAGCCCGAGAGCGCTCATGTACGCCAACCAGTCGAGACCGCGTCGTTGATACGGGCGCAAAGTCGCGTTGACCGTCGACGGCACCGCGACCTGCTGCGGAGCCACCGACTGGTCGAGCAAGGCGGAAGCCCATCCGGTTGCCTTCACTTCCTCGACCGGCAGGTCTTTGAGGTCGTCGGCGATCAAGTCCTTGATCAGATCGACAATCGCTCGGTCCCCGCTCGAATGCCGTTGACTGACAAAACGAGCCGCGCGGGCGAGGACGTCTTTGTCTGCTTGAACCCACTCGCCGCGCAACTGGACCAGATCGGACTTCGCGTCGACGAGACGAGTCATTTCCTCGGCGGTGAGAACCTTGTCTCCGAGCGCCAATTCCCAATCGTATTCCAGCAATTGGTCCATACCGACCGTGCGATTCTCCGCCACGATCGGAGATGCCGCCGACGTCACCCGCACACGCAGTGAGGGAGAGACCACGTTCCACGCACGCGGGAGCAGCAGCGTGATCCCTCGCTCCCGCAAGACAATCGCGCCATGTCCGACCAGGTCCATCACGACAGGAGTGGGCAGCAACAGGTCGAGACTGTCTTCGTCTCGCGGCACGTCGCGAAAACGGGGGTAAGCCTTGATCGCCTCTTCGAGCTTGCGGCTGCCGAGCTGGATGCGTGTGGGATCGGCCCGGTGCAGTCGAACACGCTCGGGTGCTTCGCCTTCGAGACGTAGACACACCTGAAGGCGCCACAGCGCGTCGTCGTCCGGATCGGCATTGTCGTCAAGTTCCGGTTCGATCAGACGCAGAACCAGGTCCGGCTCTCCGGCGGTGAACGTCGAACCCCATTCGGAGAGTCCCTCAGCCGCTCGTACCGACGCTTCGTCGAAAGAGTCTCCGGACAGCACTGCCTGCCACAGCGGGGTCTGCATCACCGGTACCGAGCCACCGAGAACTCGACGAACGATCGGATCCGTGAATTCGTTTGTGATGTCTTCGATCGTCGCCCGCGGCGAGCCGACAGCCCGCTGTACCGGCGGCATGGCAACTACCAGTTCACCGATCCAGGCGCGCTGGCGTTCCCCTACCGACAACTGCCAACGCGGCCACCAACTGCCTTCGGCCCGCGTCAGAGCCGGTACCATTCGCCCAGCACGTACCCAACGGTCGATCCCTCGCGCCACGTGCACGAGAAAGTGCAGGTCGCCGGCAATTCGCTGGTCGTCGGCCTTGAACCGCAGTAAGAGATCGACCGCGTCCGGCGGTGCCAACGCAACAGCTGCGTACTCACTCTGCAAAGGTCCGCCAGGCACAGGCGGCATAGCGACATTCACACGATGACGGAACTTGCGATGCAGGACAGCACTGACCGGATCACGGGGATCGTCGGTCCCGGCACCGTCGTGCCCGTCGACCCACAGTTTGAGCCCCGATCCCGGTGACCAGAGTCCATGCAGCATCCGACCATCCAATCAGGTGCCACCGACACCACCGCTCCTCACCACCCTTCCGGACCGCCCTATCGATCTGGCAGGGCAATAGGCTGGCAGGCATGACGACGGCATACGGCTTCACCGAGTACGGCGGACCCGACACACAGTCCTACTTCGACGTCACCCTGCCACCGCCCGGCGCGGGACAACTGCTGGTGTCGGTCCGAGCTGCGGGAGTCAACCCAGCCGACTGGAAGGTTCGCGCTGGTACCCGAAAAGACACCGTCCCGGTGACGCTGCCTGCGGTTCTGGGCCGCGAAGTGTCCGGTGTTGTCATCGGAGTAGGTCCGCGGGTCGCCGAGTTCCAGGTCGGCGACGAAGTCTTCGGCGCTACCGCCACCGGCTTCGGCGGATACGCCGAGTCGACATTGCTCAACGTCTCGTCGACAGCGCACAAGCCACCTACCGTGCCATGGGCGGACGCCGCGGTGCTGACGGTCGCGGCGGGAACGGCCTACGACGCTCTCCACGATCTCGGCCTCGAGCCTGGGGCGACACTCCTGCTGCTCGGCGCCGGTGGCGGCGTGGGTCGCAGCACGATCGCGCTTGCACTGGCGCGGAGCATCAACGTGATCGGTGTCGCGAGCGAGTCCAAGAGAACCGCGATCGAGGAAGCGGGAGCGCGCTGGGTTGCCTCGGGGGACGGATTCGCCGACGACGTGTCCGCGTTGTCCCCAGTCGGAGTGGACGCGGTTTTCGACCTGGTCGGCGGGGACACTCTCACCCGCGGTGCCGCGCTCGTGCGATCGGGCGCGCCGATCCTGAGCATCGCCGATCCCGTGGCGGCGAGCCGCCTTGGCGGCGGCGGAGTCGAACGCCGAAGGACTACAGCAGTATTCACAGAGGTGGCGGCACTCGTAGCCGATGGGACCCTGAACCCGTCTGTGTCGGGTCTCTACCCTTTCGCCCGCGCTGGTGACGCACTCGCTGCAGTCGAAGACGGCCATGCGGCCGGCAAAGTGGTGATCGAATTCGGCTGATTCCTGTCGGCCCGCGGTGGTTCAATCACCGTCTACGACGGGCGGGGTTCAATCACCGTCTACGACGGGCGGGGGCACAGGTGGTTGCACGGTTATTCGCGATCACGTCGATGCTCGTGCTCGTATGTCTCGTCGCATCCTGCGGATGGTTCGGGGACGAGCGTCTCGATTCGGCCCCTGGCAGCCCGACGCGATCGGAACTCGAAGAGTTGCTGTCCCGGACCGCGATCGTCGACAAGCGTCCACATCCGGGTGGATACGAGCGCGGCTGCGGTAACGGCGAGGCCTGCGTCTTCGGCCCCGCTTGGTCCGACGACCAGGACGCACCAGGTGGCCACGACGGGTGCGATACCCGCAACAACGTCCTGGCCCACGATCTCTCGGACGTGGTGTTCAAACCCGGTACACGTAATTGCGTCGTACTGTCCGGAGTGATGACCGACCCGTACTCCGGCGATCACATCGAATTCGAACGCAGCCAGGCCAAGTCCGTCCAAATCGACCACGTCTTCCCGCTCGCCGCGGCCTGGGACTTCGGCGCGAACTCCTGGACTCCTGCGCTGCGGATGAGGTTCGCGAACGACACGTCACTGAACCTGTTGGCCGTCAACGGCCCCGACAACCAGTCGAAAGGCGACAGCACGCCCAGTGACTGGTTGCCGCCCGATCCTGCGTACCGATGCTTCTACGCCGGCAAGTACCTGACCGTCGCGATTTCCTATGGCTTACCAGTCAGCCAAGCTGATCATTCGGCCCTGACGGATCTTGCCACTCGCTGCTGATCTAGCGGCAGTCCTTCACCACTCGCCCGCTCTGGATGACGAGTGCGATCCGCTCACGATCGGCAAAGATCGAGGGATCCGTCAACGGATTGCCGCGGAAGGCAACGAGGTCGGCGAACTTACCGACTTCGATGGTGCCGACCTCGTCGGCGATTCCGAGAATGTCGGCGTTGATCCGGGTAGCGGAAACCAGTGCATCCATGGGTGTTTCGACCTTCGCGCGCAGGACCAACTCCATCCCACGGCCCGTTTGATCGGTACCGATGAGGTCGGATCCCAGCCCCACTCTGACCCCGGCATTTCGAGCGGCGAGGAGCCCGTCGATCTGCCCCTGCATCATCTTTCCGATGCGAGCCGAAATCGATTCGGGCAGACCCGCCGACGCCGCACTGTCCGAGAGCGCCTGCACCACAGCCAACGTCGGCACCAAGGCGACGTCTTGCTCGGCCATCAACTTGGCGGTCTCGTCGTCGATATCGGAGCCATGCTCGACGCATTTGGCGCCGGCAGTGACCGCGTTCCGGATTCCCTCGTTGTTGTGGGCATGCACCGTGACATACGTACCGCGCGCATTGGCTTCCTCGACTGCGACTTCGATCTCGTCGACCGTGAACTGCGTGTCGGTGAGCTTGTCATGAGTCGATACCACTCCCCCGGTGACGCACAGTTTGAGGAAGTCGGCACCTCTGCGGAACGTCTCACGAACGTTCTTTCGCATTTCGTGCGGACCGTCGGAAAGCAGAGACATACAACGCAATCCGGGGATGTCGTGATCGGACCAGTCCGAAGTCGGCTCCCACTCCGCTGCCAGATGTCCGTGTCCACCGGTCTGGCACTGGATCGGGCCGCACTGAATGATCCGCGGACCCGGAATCTTGCCCGAGGCGACGACTCCGGCCAGTCCGCCGTCGATTCCGCCGCAGTCACGAACGGTGGTGAATCCCCCGTCGAGGGTCGACGCGCAGGTCGCGAACATGTCGGCAGCAAGCTCCGCTACCGAGATCTGACGCCGCAGGCTCGGTGCGAGATCGCTCGATCCACCGAGATGAACGTGTGCGTCGATGAGGCCGGGCGTGATCGTCAGCCCGGTGCAGTCCAGCACCTCCGCTCCCTCGGGTGGCGTGCCACCGAGTGCACTGATGCGCCCGTTTTCCACAGCAACAGCGCAGTTCTCGATCGGGTCGGCGCCCGTTCCGTCGATGATCGTTGCACCGGTCAGCCATACGACAGACATATTGAATGTTCCTCCGACGTGTACCGATCGCCGGAAGAATCCGCCGACATACCGAATAGGGTTCGGTTAGTATGATGCATATCGGCTCCCGAAATCAAGGAGTTGTCATCAATCGATCGAGTCCCAGATTGCCCGCGAGTCCGAGATTGCCCCGAATCCCTTACCAGGAGAATCGATGCCGCGTCCCACCCAGCCGATACTGAACACCGGCAACATCACCGATGCGGCATTGGACGCTGTCGACGCGACCGGCGACTTCACCATGCCCGGGATCGCCAAGCAACTGAACGTGACTCCGTCTTCGCTCTACACACACATTTCAGGTCGATCCGAGATCGTCGAACTCATGCGCATCCGCGTGATGTCGTCGATCTCGGTCCCCGAACCACCCGCAGGGTGGAGCGAGCGGATCAGCGCGTGGGGGTGGGCCTATCGCCGAGCTGCGGTCGAGCACTGGCGCCTCATCCCGCTGCTCATGACACGAAGCGTCCGTACCGAGGTGACCTTCGCAATCGATACTGCACTGGTTCAAGCATTTTCGGACGGCGGTTTCGATCCGACCGACACTCGCCACGCAATTTCGACACTCGACAGTCTGGTTCTCGGATCAGTCGTGAAACTGTCGACGCCGGACGTCGCGTGGACCCAATCCTCCAACCCGAGCGAGATCACGCGCGAGGCTACGACCCCACTGCGAACCGACGACACCTTCGACTTCGGCCTACGAACCCTGATCGCCGGATGGATGGCTCAGCGAGTCGTTTGCCTGTATACCGAACCCCATTCGGATTTTCCCGTCACTTCACGGTGAACGACCTGGTGTGCCAGCCAGTGGCTCCACCGGGAATCGGCGGAGTGCGCTCTTCCACCTGAACGTTCCCGTCCAAGTCCGTCGCTCTGACCTGCACGGTATGCAAGCCTGAGCCCGCGTCCCACATCCAGGACCATTGACGCCACGTGTCGATCGAGTACTCCTGAGCCAGCGTCGCCGGTTGCCATTCACCGTTGTCGACGCGAACCTCGACCTTCTCGATCCCGCGATGCTGCGCCCAAGCAGTTCCCGCCACAAGCACCTGTCCCGGCTCGATCGGCGCCAAAGCTGCCGGTACCTCGATACGCGACGACGTCTTGATCGGTGCCTGCGCGCCCCAACCGCGCTGGGTCCAATAAGCCTCGACCTTGTCGAAACGCGTCAACTCCCACTCCGTCACCCACTTGGTGGCGGACACGAAACCGTACAACCCCGGAACCACCTGCCGAACGGGATAACCGTGCTCGAACGGCAACGGCTCACCGTTCATCGCCACGGCGAGGATCGCGTCACGGCCGTCCGTGACTATCTCGACGGGAGTCCCGACCGTGAAGCCGTCGACGCTGGTCGAGAGGAGCATGTCGGCGTCGGGATGGACACCGACTTCGTCGAGCAGATCCTTCATGGGGTAACCGATCCACTTCGCATTCCCGGCCAGAACGCCACCTACCTCGTTGGAAACGCAGGTCAGCGTGATCACTCGTTCGATCGGCGTTCGCGCCACCAGATCGTCGAACGACAACGTCATCTCGCGGTCCACCATTCCGTGAATCCGTAGTTCCCACGAATCCGTCGTCAGTTGCGGAACAAGGAGCGCGGTGTCGATTCGATAGAAGTCGTCGTTGGGCGTGATGTACGTCGATGCACCCGAGATCCCGATGTCCGCACCCGCCGGAATCGGCGGCGCCGGGTCAGCGGCGGTGGGCACGACGAAGTCTTCACGATTCGCCACCGCGCCGGCGATTCTCTGCCCCACGAACTTTCCGGCCGCGCCCGCTGCCGCAGCCACTGCCAACGCCGCACCTGCCAGCAGAAGGAACTGACGACGAGGCAACCACGAGTCGGCGACGCCCGGCGAGAGCGGCACCTCCAGTTGCGTGATCAACAATCGCAGCGTCGCGACGCCCGCCACCACACCGACCAGCGTCGGGAACACGTACATCGCATCGGCCGTCGGGCGTTGCATCGCTGCATACACACCAACCGCACCCAGAAGAACGAGGATGACACTACCGATCGGGCGGCGTCGCCGTTCCAGTAATCCGGCCACCGCGCCGAGCAGAACTATCAAGATCGACATTCCGATGAACAGCGCCGGCTTGTCATTGGTGCCGAAGGTGTCGATCGCGAACTCTCGGGCCCACGCCGGCGTTCGGTCGACGGTGGTTGCACCTACCGCGTAGAACGGCGATGCGTCCGGGTTGATCGGCAGCGCCACCAGTTCACCGATGCCCAGGACGACAGCCGCGGCCAACACTCCGGAGATCGCATGGGCAGCCCACCTACGACGCGGTGGACGAGATTCGGTGCTCGGATGCTCGTCGATGTTCTGTGTGACCATGTCGTCTCGGCTCTGTTGGTGCGAGTGGTGCTTCGATCGGATACCCGACATTCGGCGCTGCGGGTCATCCGGATGGGTGTACCTCCTCCATCAAGAACTACCCCGTCGTCGCGATTAGAGTGGGAACGATGACCGTCGACCTCAACAAGGACACGCTGCTGTGCATGTCGCTCTCCGGGCGACCGAGCAATATCGGCACCAGGTTTCACAATTACCTCTACGAGGAATTGGGCCTGAACTTCGTCTACAAGGCCTTCACCACCGAAGACATACCCGCCGCGATCGGCGGCATACGTGCACTTGGGATTCGAGGATGCGGGGTGTCGATGCCGTTCAAGGAACAGGTCATCGAGCACATCGACGTGATGCACGATTCGGCCAGTGCTATCGACTCCGTCAACACGATCGTCAACGAGTCCGGGGTGTTGCACGCCTACAACACCGACTATCAGGCGGTCGCCGATCTGCTGCGTGACAACAACGTCGACACGAGCCTGTCCGTTGCTGTCGCCGGAAGTGGCGGCATGGCAAAAGCAGTCGTCGCTGCGGTGCGCGACACCGGTTTCACCGACGTCACGGTGATCGCACGCAACCGGGAAGTAGGGTCAGCGCTCGCGAAGCAGTACGGCTTCGACTGGCAGGCCGAGCTGGGCGAGTTGCGTCCCGGTGTGCTGATCAACGCGACGCCGATCGGTATGTCCGGCGGCGCGGAAGCAGATGCACTGTCGTTTCCCGAACAAGCAGTGCGCGCAGCCACGGTTGTCTTCGATGTCGTCGCGATGCCCGCGAACACACCATTGATCGCGTTTGCCACCGAACTCGGGAAGACGGCGATCACCGGAGCATCGGTCATCGCTCTGCAGGCGGCCGAGCAGTTCGTTCTCTACACCGGTGTGCGTCCGAGTGCGGAGCAGATCCAGCGAGCGTCGGAATACTCACGGGCATAGGACCACGACGCCGTGAACGAGACCGGGGAGACTCCACCTCAACAACTCGCGCGGAACTTCAACGAGTTGTTGCAAGAACTGCGCGTTGCGCTCTCGGGTGTGCAGATACTGTTTGCCTTCCTGCTGGCCGTGGCCTTCACCGAACGCTATGAGGAGGCGTCGACGTACATCCGCGGCATCCACTTGGTGACCGTGATACTTGTCGCCATCTCGTTCGGGTTCCTGATGGCGCCCGCTGTCTGGCACCGTGTGCTGTTCCGTCGTGGGCACCGCGAGAACATCTTGCCGATCGCCAATCGATTCGCTCTGTGCGGCATAGCTTTTCTCGCCGCCTCAATGACCGGCACAGTCCTGTTGATCGCCGAGGTCGCCGTCGGAGGTGTTGCCGCCAAGGTCCTGGCAGCGTGCGCCGCGATCATGTTCACGGCACTGTGGTTCCTCGTGCCGTCATTCATCGATCGCACCAAGAACTGACTCAGGCTCCGGTGTCGACGGCGCGAGTGCTGTCGTTCGACCACTGTGACCATGAGCCCGGGAACAGAGTCGCGTCGTAACCTGCGATCGCGAGCGCCGCAATCTGGTGCGCTGCAGTCACTCCGGATCCGCAGTACACCGCCACCTTGTCTCCGACGCCCAGTCCGGCGAACCGCTCACGCAGGCCGTCCGCATTCACGAACCGACCGTCGCCGGTGATGTTCTGTGCGGTCGGCGCGCTCACCGCACCGGGGATGTGCCCTGCGACGGGATCCATCGGCTCGACCTCGCCGCGGTACCGCTCCCCCGCTCGGGCGTCGAGAAGCACACCGCCCGCACGCGTCCAGTCGCCGACGCCGTCGATGTCGACAGTCGGCATGTTGCCGCCGGTGAAAGTCACGTTGCCTTCAGTGACCGACTCACCGATACCGGCCGCCAACGGCAGTCCCGCGGACTCCCAGGCCTGTAGCCCGCCGTCGAGTAGTCGGACATCCGAGAGCCCGGCCCACCGCAGCAGCCACCAACCACGGGCAGCGGCCGTGTTGCCGGTGGCGTCGTAAAGCACCACCGAATCACCGTCGTCGATTCCCCAACGACGCGCAGCGTCCTGCAGGTCTTCGAGACTCGGCAGCGGATGCCTTCCCGTGCCCGGCGACGGCGGCGAGGCAAGTTCCTCGTCGAGGTTCACGAAAACCGCGCCGGGAATATGGCCGTCGCGAAAATGCTGCTCGCCGTTCGAATCACCCAGCGCCCATCGGACATCGAGCAATCGCGGCGCAGCGCCGGCCTCGATGAGAGCGGACAGTTCTTCGACGTCGATCAGCACGGGAAGTGTCATGAGCCCATCCTGACACGACCACTCATGCAACCCCGAAGAAGGCACCGAGGCCCACCAACAACACGCCTGTCACCACGTCGATTCGCTTGCCGACGCCAGGGCGACGCAGCTTCTTGCCGGCTCCGGCCGCCAGCACCACCACGATCGCCCACCACAACGCTGCGGCGACGACCGTCGCGCCCGCCAACATCAACGTGCGCAGCCCTGCGCCTTCACCCGGCTCGATGAACTGCGGGAGGAGTCCGAGAAAGAACAACAACGCCTTCGGGTTCAGCAAGTTCGACAGGAATCCGTAGCGAAACGCCGTGGTGGCGGCAATCGGTTCCTTTGCCGCCGGAATTCCCTCGTCCGAGGCTCTGGCTTTGAATGCACTTCGGATCGCCGAGATGCCGAGCCAGGTCAGATATGCCGCCCCGGCGTACGTGAGCGCGGAGAGCAACTGCGGACGCGTCGCGACGAGGGCGGAAAGACCCAGTGACGCCGCAGCGGTGTGAACGAACAGCCCCGAGATCACGCCGGCAGCCACCACCGCGCCGGTCCGACGATCTGCCAGAGAATGACGCAGGATCAGGACAAAATCCGGTCCCGGCGTGAACAGGACGATGGATAGCAGGGAGCCGAAAGCGAGCCATTGACCGACACTCATCCGAAATACCTCACACCCGAGCTGATTCGAGACACATGTTCATGCCAGGAGTGTGCAACTGGATCCGGGAAGTTCAAAACGACTCCGGATATAGTACGGCAGATGACGAAGAATGAGCCTCTGGATCCGGTGGACTGGAAGATTTTGGCCGAATTGCAGAACGACGCGTCGATCACCAACAAGGTGTTGGCCGATCGAGTCGGTTTGGCGACGTCCTCGTGCCACGAGCGCGTACGACGCCTACGCGCCAACGGGACGATCAGCGGCATTCATGCGGTTGTCGACCCGGCTGCGGTGGGTCGGTCGATGCAGGCGATCATCGCCGTGCAATTGCGACCACACCGCCGCGACCTCGTCGACCGCTTCACGGCCGACGCGCTCGCATTGCCGGAAACCCTTGCCCTCTTCAACGTCTCGGGCCCGGAGGATTTCTTCCTCCACGTCGCGGTCCGCGACAGTGCTCATCTACAACGGGTACTGATCGACCACCTCGCCGCGCACCCCGAGGTCTGGCACGCCCAAACGCACCTCATCTACGGCAAAGCGGTCACCTCGCCCATCCGACCGGACAGGTAATTCGCGCCTCGAGGTGGTCGGGCAGAATCACTGACCATGTCGGACTCCACAGAAACAACCGAACCGGAAGCCGTTCGCAGCAACTCACAACCGATGAGCGCAGGCATCGTCACGGCCCTCGTCGGCTTCACCAGTTCGTTCGCGGTGGTGCTCACCGGACTCGCCGCCGTCGGTGCGGACGCAGCCGAGGCGGCGTCCGGTCTGTTGGTTCTGTGCGTGACCCAAGCATTGGGAATGCTCTGGCTCTCACGCCGGTATCGGATGCCGATCACCCTCGCCTGGTCGACGCCCGGTGCCGCTCTGCTCGCCGGCGCGGGTGCGGTCGAGGGTGGGTGGCCGGCCGCGGTCGGCGCCTTCGTCGTCGTGGGAATCGCGATAGTTCTGACCGGATTGTGGCCGACGCTCGGAAGAGTCATCTCGGCAATCCCGACGCCCCTCGCGCAGGCGATGCTCGCGGGAGTTCTGATGCCGCTGTGCCTGGCGCCGATCATCGCCGTCCGGGACGCACCGGCAGCGGTCGCACCGGTCATCCTGGTCTGGCTTGCGGCGCAACGCTTCTCCAAGCGATGGGCGGTTCCGCTCGCGTTTCTCACTGCGGCGATCGTGATCGGGATCAGCCTCGTCACGTCGGATCGCGCGCTCGACGCCGGCGCCATGATCCCTCGCATCGATCTCACCGCGCCGTCGTGGACCTGGCAGGCGATGATCGGCATCGCCGTTCCGCTCTACATCGTCACGATGGCTTCGCAGAACATTCCCGGTGTGGCGGTGATGAATTCGTTCGGATACACCGTTCCCTGGCGACCGTCGATGATCGTGACGGGTATCGGCACCATCGTCGGCGCTCCGGCCGGTGGCCACGCGATCAACCTCGCGGCAATCAGCGCAGCCCTGGCCGCCGCCCCCACCGCACATCCGGATCCCAAACGCCGATGGATCGCTGCCTTCACCGCAGGCTGGGCGTATCTCGTTCTCGCTGCGGGCGCGGCCGCCGTGGCCGCTCTGGTAGCTGCCGCTCCGGCCGGCGTCGTGGAAACTGTTGCCGGACTGGCACTCCTGGCAACACTGGCCGGTGCCCTCACTTCGGCGCTGAGCGAGGCGAGTGAACGTGAAGGCGCCGTGGTCACGTTTCTGATCGCCGCATCCGGCGTCAGTATCCTGGGAATCGGTTCGGCATTCTGGGCACTGTTGGTGGGACTGATCGTGCGTGCCGTCCTGCAGGGCACCACCCTGCCCTCACTCTCGCGAAAGTCCTCACTACAGTCGAAGCCGTGAGCACAGCGCAGACGCCCCCGTCGATCAGCGAGTTTCCCGTCCTCTGGCCCGTCCCGACGCGGTGGGACGACAACGATCACTACGGCCACGTCAACAACGTGACCTACTACTCGTACTTCGACACCGCGGTCAACGCCTGGCTGATGTCGTCCACGGGAACTGACATCCGCAACCTGCCTGCTATCGGCGTCGTCGCCGAGACGTCGTGCCGGTACCTGAGCGAACTGTCGTTCCCCGAGCAGTTGCAGGTGGGTATCTCCGTCGAAAAGCTGGGCACCAAGAGCATCGTCTACTCCCTCGCGATTTTTCACGAGGTCGACGGCGGCAATTGGGAACCCGCTGCCAGCGGACGCTTTGTTCACGTCTACGTCGACGCTGACACCCGCAAGCCGGTGGAGATCCCGGCCGCCATCAGATCGGCAGCCGGGACCTTGACCGGAAGCTAGCTCAGACCGAGCTGATCTGCCGTCAAGACGGCGCGTGCAACGATTCCGTCGATCAGCGTGACCGTCGGCCCGCCGTGCTCAGCCTTGTTGCGCGGATCGTCGAGAATGCGTCGCAGCACGCCCTCGGCGATGATCGAGAGCTTCCACAGCGCGAGTACGTGCCAGTAACCGACAGCTGACACGTCGCGGCCAGTCGCCTCGACATAGGCAGAGACCAACTCCTCGCGGTTCGGGAAGCCTTCCAACGTGGACGCCATGAACGGACCGGCAACTTTGTCGCCGGCTTCCGGCCAGTACGCGAGGAGCGCACCGAGATCCGCGAGTGGCTCCCCCAACGTGCACAGCTCCCAGTCGACGACGGCAACGATGCGTCCCTCGACCGGATCGGTGATGACGTTGTTGAGGTGGAAGTCGCCGTGGACCAAGGTCACTTCGCTCTGTTCCGGAATGTTTCGGTGCAGAATCTCGGCCAACCGGTCGACGTCGGGAACATCGCGGGTCTTCGACTTCTCCCACTGCGCCGACCACCGTTTGAGCTGACGCTCGGCAAAGGGCTTGCGGCTGGCCAGATCGTCGAGGCCGGTCTCTTCAAGGTCGACCCCATGGATGCTCGCGAGGGTTTTCGGCATCGCCAATCCGACCGCACGACGCTCGTCCTCGGTCAGCTTCTGAGCCACCGGTACGCCGTCGATCACGACGCCGTCGATGTAGCTCATGAGAACCAGCGGAGCGTCCGTGATCTCCGGGTCTTCCGTGATGCCGAGGATCTTGGGAACGGGCACTTTGGTGCCCTGGAGCGAGGACAGAATGCGGTGCTCACGAACGACGTCGTGCGCTGACGCCAACAACGTGCCCAGTGGAGGTCTGCGCAGTACCCACCGTCCTCCGCCCGCATCTGTCACGGAGTAGGTCAGGTTCGATTGCCCGTTACCGATCCTCTCGAAAGTCAGTGGTGTCGTGGCGCCGACCCCCAGTTCGGCGATCCACGCGGAAACAGCTTCTTCGTTCAAACCGACTGCAGTCACCGCACCGATGCTAGCGGTTGATTTCCGATCGGTTGGCCGTACCGACACGTTTGTTACTCGCCAGTTCGCAATTCCGGCCTTGATACAGCGGTGAAAACACTTGCGGATTTCCCGATCAGGGGGATCCTGATGGTAGAGCGACAACTGCATACAACACATCGGGATTGTGCGGCGTACTCACGAGGCGCGCCGGGCATGAGCAGAAACCGAGGTGAGCGAAGATGATCGACAACCTCGATTATCCGGTCCAACTCATCCAACCGAACGGCGCACGCGTGTGCCGTCCCGAATTCGACCGTCTCATAACAGACATCGGGCCCGACGAACTGCTGTCGTTGTATTGCGATCTCGTCGTGAGTCGCCGAATCGACACCGAAGCTGTTGCCCTGCAGCGTCAAGGCGAAATAGGGTTGTGGGCTCCGATGCTCGGCCAAGAAGCCTCGCAGGTCGGTTCCGCGAGAGCGCTTGCCCCCGACGACTTCGCCTTCACGAGCTATCGCGAACATGCCGTCGCGTACTGCCGGGGAGTTCCCGCCGAACTGCTGACTACCATGTGGCGCGGAATCTCCCATTCAGGCTGGGATCCAGCACAATTCAACGTCACCAATCCGGCGATCGTCGTCGGCTCTCAAGGTCTGCACGCCACCGGATACGCACTGGGCGCGCATCTGGACGGCGCCGAGATCGCGACGATCGCCTACTTCGGTGACGGCGCCTCGAGCCAAGGCGATATCGCCGAGGCGATGGGATTTGCCGCCAGTTTCCGTGTCGGCGTTGTCTTCTTCTGCCAGAACAACCAGTGGGCCATCAGTGAACCGGTATCCCTGCAGTCCCGCACACCCATCTCACATCGGGCGATCGGTTACGGCATTCCGGCGATCCGCGTCGACGGCAACGACGTCCTTGCCGTTCTCGCAGTCACGCGCTCGGCGCTCAATCGCGCACGCGAAGGCAGCGGCCCGACGTTCATCGAGGCGATCACCTGCAGAATGGGCCCGCACACGACGTCCGACGATCCGAGCAGGTACCGCACCGATACGGATATGTCGGAGTGGAGAAACCGCGACCCGTTGGAGCGAATGCGTCTGCTCCTCGGACATCGCGGCCTTCTCGATGAGAACGCCCTCACCACCATCGCGGCGGCCGCCGACGACGTCGCAGCCGGGCTGCGACGCGCAACCATCGCACTCGCCGATCCGCACCCGTCAGCGCTGTTCGATCACGTCTACGTCGAGGCACACTCGTTGATCGACGCTGAACGCGAAGAGCATCGCGTGTATCTGGGCAGCCTGGAAGGGGCTCTGTCATGACCGTCATGAATCTGGTGACCGCGCTCAACGCCGGCCTGAGACGCGCACTCGAAGACGATCGTCGCGTGGTGATCATGGGAGAGGACGTCGGCCGTCTCGGCGGCGTATTCCGGGTTACCGACGCCTTGCAGAAGGACTTCGGCGATACCCGGGTGATCGACATGCCGCTCGCCGAATCAGGGATCGTGGGAACAGCTTTCGGCTTGGCTTTGCGCGGATACCGTCCGGTCTGCGAGATCCAGTTCGACGGTTTCGTCTACCCGGCCTTCGATCAGATCGTGTCCCAGGTGGCAAAGATCCACTACCGCACCCGAGGCACTGTGACCGCACCACTGACGATCCGGATTCCCAGCGGCGGCGGAATCGGTGCGGTGGAACATCATTCGGAGTCGCCGGAGGCGTACTTCGCTCACACCGCAGGACTGCGGGTGGTGTATCCGAGCAATCCGGTCGACGGTTTTCACATGATCCGACAGTCGATTGCCGCCGACGACCCGGTGATTTTCCTCGAACCCAAACGGCGCTACTGGGACACCGCCGACGTGGATACCGATGCCGCGCCTGAGCTTCCGCTCCACCGTGCCCGCGTCGCCCGCTCAGGAAACGACGCGACAGTGGTTGCGTACGGATCCATGGTCACCACCGCACTCGACGCCGCGCGGATCGCCGAAGAAGAAGGCCATGACCTGGAAGTGGTGGATCTACGTTCGCTCTCCCCCGTCGACTTCGACACGATCGAGACGTCCGTGAACAAGACGGGCCGTCTGGTCGTCGTCCACGAGGCGCCGAAGTTTCTCGGCGTCGGCGCCGAAATCGCAGCACACGTCGCAGAACACTGCTTCTACCAGTTGGAGTCGCCGATCCTGCGGGTCACCGGATTCGACATCCCCTATCCGCCCGCCAAGCTCGAGCAGTTTCACCTTCCGGACGCCGACCGGATCCTCGCGGCGCTCGACCGGACGCTGGCGGCATGAGTACAGCGCAGGAATTCCGATTGCCGGATCTCGGAGAGGGCCTGACGTCCGCCGATCTGGTCGAGTGGACGGTCAAGGTCGGCGAGACTGTGGTACTCAATCAAGTTCTCGCCCAGGTGGAGACGGCCAAAGCTCTGGTCGAACTGCCCTCTCCCTACGTCGGCGTTGTCAGAGAACTCCTCGTCGAACCTGGCACCACTGTTCCGGTCGGCACTCCGATCATCCGTATCGAGGGGCCTGCCGATCCGCGTGATCCACAGTCGCCGAATGTGCTGGTCGGGTACGGGCCCACGGCTGAGCAACCGAGTCGGCGACGGAGCAGGATCGCGCCGCACCCGCAGCCCCGACCGACACCGGAGCGACGGCCCGCAACACCCTCGGCGCGACGCGCGGCGCGTGAAGCAGGAGTCGATCTGAGTGAGATCCCCGGAAGCGGGTTCGACGGCGCCGTCACCGCGGCTGACGTCGCAGACGCGCTTCACTCAAAGGCGCCGTTGGATGAAGCGGCACAGCCGACCTCATCCGGCATGCGGAAACAGATGGCGTCGGCGATGGTTGCCAGCACCCGCGCTCCCCAGGCCAGCGTCTTTCTCACTTCCGATGTCACGGCGTCGACGGAACTGCTCGGCAGGCTCCGTTCCTCGGACGCGTTCACCGGGCTGTCCCTCACTCCACTGACTCTCGCGGCCAAGGCATTGGTGACCGCAATCGCGTCGCACCCGATGGTAAACGCGCATTGGGACGAGGCTCGCGGCGACGCCGTCATCGACGATCACGTGAATCTCGGCATCGCCGTCGCCTCCAAGCGTGGGCTGTCCGTGCCCAACATCAAGAGCGCCGAGAACCTGAACCTGGTGCAACTCGCCCGCGCCGTGACCGAACTGACTGTCGCTGCCCGCGCGGGAGTGACCGACGTCCATCACCTGACCGGCGGCACCGTCACGATCACCAATGTCGGAGTCTTCGGCGTCGACGGCGGCATTCCGCTTCTCAATCCAGGAGAAGCCGTCATCCTCTGCCTGGGCTCGGTGAGCGAGCGTCCGTGGGTGACCGAGCGCAAGATCGAAGTGCGGAGCGTCGTGACACTGACGTTGACGTTCGACCACCGCGTGCTGAGCGGTGAGCAGGCCGCGAGATTCCTCTCATTTGTCGCAGAGATGCTCGCGGACCCCGACCTGTTGCTGTCTCACCTGTAAAAAGGAACGAGTGAGCGTCAACCCCACCGACCGCGCAGTCCCCACCTCCGCCCTGGTACGCGCCCGGGCCGGTATCTTCGGCATCTTCGGCATCAACGGATTTCTCCTGGCGATGTGGGTCGTCCACATTCCGTCCATCGAACACCGTGTCGGAATCAGTCACTCGACGCTCGGCTCACTGCTTCTCCTACTCGCTGTCGGAGCCATTGCCGGTATGCAATTGAGCGGCCCGCTCGCCGATCGATACGGCAGCAGGCGCATGGTCATCCTCGCGGGCAGCGGGTTGGCATTCGCCACCCTCGGCCCGGGGTTTGCCACGAACACCTGGCAACTCGGCGCTACCCTTGTGGTGTTCGGCTTCGCGAACGGCGCTTTGGACGTGTCGATGAACTCGCAGGCTGTCGAAGCCGAACAGCTGTACCGGCGTCCGATCATGGCGGCCTTTCACGGCATGTTCTCCGTCGGCGGTGTGTTGGGGTCCGTCATCGGATTCGGCACTCTCGCACTGGATCTTCCGCCGTACGTCACGCTCAGCATCGCGTCGGCAATCGGTTTGCTGGCGGTCTGGCTCTGCTCGCGCCCCCTGCTCCCCCACGTCCACGTGCACGCAGATACGGCGTCGACTGCAGGAAAGACGCACGGCAGATTCTCGGCTCGCGTGCTCGCGCTCGGAACCCTCGCCTTTGTTCTGATGCTGGCCGAGGGAGTGGCAAACGACTGGAGCGCGCTGCAGGTCAAGGAAGATCTCGGTGTTTCGAATGCCGTTGCCGCACTGTCGTTCGGCGCATTCTCCGCCATGATGACCGTCGGCCGGTTCACCGCGGATTGGATCAGCGCGGCAGTCGGCCCGGTGGCCGTGGTTCGCTACGGCGCATTGCTGTCGTCCGTCGGCATGCTGACCGTCGTGGTATCCGACTGGCTACCGCTGACGCTGCTCGGTTGGGCACTGTTCGGCGCCGGCCTGTCGGGATGTATTCCGCAGATCTTCACCACGGCCGGAAATCTGGGCTCAGGTTCGGCCGGTACCAACATGTCTCGCGTCGTCGGCATGGGATACATCGGATTCCTCGCCGGGCCGGCAACCATCGGGTGGGTCACCAAGCTTGTGCCTCTCACCACAGCAATGCTGATCCCATTTGCATGCGTCCTGGTCGCAGCGGGTTGTGCGGGTGTCGTTCGGCGCGATTCTCCGACCGCCTACAGACCTCACAGCTGATCCTCACGATCGACACAGACTCAACAGGGATGCTGGTACTCGTGACCGTCTCGACCTCCACCCAGCACCCTGCTCCCTCCACAACCACTCGCTTCCTCGTTCTTGCTGCGATCGCCGTCGTAGCGTTGGGCGTCTTGTATTTTGTGCGACCCGCCTCGCCCGGTTTGAGCGTCCCGGATCAGGTGCGCGCACTTGCCGAGTGGACGGTAGGCCGATTCGACGTCACCGCTGTACTCGCAGCCACTACCGCTCTGGCCGTCGTCTCGATGGTCCGCGGACTGCCATACGGCATCGGCGCGATCCTGCTCCTCGGAATGGGCGCCAATCTCACCAACGCGGCATTCGGTTCCTGGCTTCCCGATGTTCCCCAGGACCTACTGCCCAGCGGTCACGTCGCAGCGGCGACCGCGCTGTACGGCTCGGCGATCTTGATCTCCGCCCCGCAGTGGCGTCCGGTGGTCGCCGGACTCGGGTTCGCCGGGGTTGCTGCGATCAGTGCCAGCGCACTGGCCGCCGAGTTGAGCGGCCTTTTCGGCGTGATAGCTGGAGTTCTGATCGCTCTGGTATGGGCCTGTGCCGCAGCCATTTTGATGGCACGATCGCCCATCGCCGCGAAACGTGAAGAGCTACGCCCGGATACGGCTGCAATCGCGTTCTCCAGGCACCGGAGCATCCGACTTTAGTCCTAAATCTTTGGGATCCAGAGATTTTCGCCGATAGCTCGCCCGCCACGCTCGGACATGACGTATGTTCGGAAATGTCCGAATCAAGTAGTTCCACAGCGAAGGAGTCTTTACCGTGAGCCTCGAAGATCTGAACCCGCTCGAACTGATCCAGAAGTTGATCGAACTACTTTCCGGCTTCTCCTCCGACCCCGAAACTCCCGAGGTCCCGTAAAACGTCGCCAGAGGCGCCTGTTCCGCGTTTTGTCTCGGACCAGGCGCCTTTGTCGTTGCAGCACAAGAGGTTGTTGCCGCACACGGCTACGAAGAAAGGCGCCCACTCGCGCTTGCGAGTGGACGCCCCTTTACGAGTGCCAGCGCTACAGCGCCTTGAGTTCCTCGGTAACTTCGGAGACCGACTTCTTGGCGTCACCGAAGAGCATCGAGGTGCCCTCGGCGAAGAAGAGCGGGTTCTCGATACCGGCGAAACCGGAGTTCATCGAGCGCTTGAGCACGATGACGGACTTCGACTGGTCGACGTTGAGGATCGGCATTCCGTGAATCGGTGAGCTCGGATCGTTGCGCGCCGCCGGGTTGGTGACATCGTTCGCGCCGATCACCAAGGTGACGTCGGTACGCGCGAATTCGTCGTTGATGTCGTCCATTTCCTTCATCGCGTCGTACGAGACATCCGCTTCTGCAAGAAGAACGTTCATGTGACCGGGCATACGACCGGCGACCGGGTGAATGGCGTACTTGACCTCGACGCCCTTCGACTCGAGCAACTTCGCCATGTCCTTGACTGCGTGCTGAGCCTGCGCGACGGCAAGTCCGTATCCGGGGACGACGATGACCTGGTTGGCGTAGGCCATCTGGATAGCCGCGTCGGCCGCCGAGGTCGCCTTTGCCGTGCGCACGACACCGTCGGAGGACGGCGCTTCTCCGCCGCCGCCACCGAAGCCGCCGGCGACGATGGCCGGGATGGACCGGTTCATGGCCTTGGCCATGAGGTTGGTCAAGATCGTGCCCGAAGCACCGACGATCATGCCGGCGACGATCATCGCCTGGTTGTTGAGCGCCAAACCTGCAGCAGCAGCCGACAAACCGGTGAGAGCGTTGAGCAGCGAGATGACGACGGGCATGTCCGCGCCGCCGATGGGCAGCACGACCATCAGTCCGAGGATGCCCGAGAGAACGAGCACGCCGACGATCCACAGTGAGCTTGTCGGGCCTTCCGGCGAGATCGCCTTGATACCGATGATCACCGAGAACGCGATAGCGGCAATGAGCAGCAGAGCATTGAGCGGCTGCTGGAGCTTACCGATTCCGATCGGACGACCAGGCAGGGTTTCCTGCAGCTTCAGGAACGCGATCACGCTGCCCCAGAAGGAGATCGATCCGATCACCGCGGCAAAGAGCGACGCGATGACGATATGCACCGTCGGCGACTCACCGTGCTGGAATGCGGTGAACCCGTCCGAGTCCAGGAATTCCGCGTACGCGATCAACGCGACGGTGCCGCCACCCACACCGTTGAACAGTGCGACCAACTGCGGCATGGCCGTCATCTTCGTGCGGAGCGCCGGCGGCACACCGAGCACGACACCGATGACAAGGCCGGCAGCGATGAGGATCCAGTTCCCCATCTCCGCATCACGAATGGAGATCAGAGTTGCAACGACGGCGATGAGCATGCCGACCGCGGCGATCTGGTTGCCGCGGACTGCGGTCTTCGGGCCGGTAAGACCCATGAGGCCGTAGATGAACATCGAGAACGCGACAATGTAGAGCGCATTGACCAGGTATTCCATTACTGGTCACCATCCTTCGACACAGACTTGGCGGCCGGCTTGGCCTTGAACATCGCCAACATGCGGTCCGTGACCACGAAACCACCGACAACGTTCACGGTTCCGAAGACGAGCGCGACGAACAAGATGATCTGCAACCCGATCGAAGGATCGTGCACCTTGCCCAGGACGACCAACGCACCCAGGACGACGATGCCGTGGATGGCGTTCGTACCGGACATCAGCGGGGTGTGCAGGGTGTTCGGAACTTTGGAGATCACAGCGAAACCGACGAATCCGGACAACACCAGGATCGCGATGTTCGCCAGAAGTGATGTGTACATCAGGCGCCCTTCTCTTCACGGGTGACGCACGCACCGGCCAGAACCTCGTCGGAGAAATCAGGCGCCAAGGCACCTTCGACGAGCATGAGTTCGATCAGCGCGGAAATGTTCTTCGAGTACAACTCCGACGCATGCTCAGGCATGGACGCCGGCAAATTCAACGGAGAGCAGATGGTCACGCCGTGCTTGACGACGGTTTGACCCGGCTCGGTCAGCTCGCAGTTACCACCGGTTTCACCCGCGAGGTCGACCACGACACTGCCCGGCTTCATCCCTTCGACCGCGGCTGCGGTGACCAGGCGCGGCGCGGGACGCCCCGGAACCAGAGCCGTGGTGATCACGACGTCGAAGCCCTTGATCGCGTCTTCGAGTGCCTGCTGCTGCTTCGCGCGCTCGTCGTCGGTCAGCTCGCGGGCGTAGCCACCTTCGCCGGCTGCATCGATTCCGAGGTCGAGCCACTGCGCACCCACCGAACGCACCTGGTCTGCGACCTCAGGGCGCACGTCGTACCCGGTAGCGCGGCCACCGAGACGCTTGGCTGTCGCCAGCGCCTGCAGACCTGCCACACCCACTCCGAGCACCAGAACGGTCGCAGGCTTCACCGTGCCCGCAGCGGTGGTGAGCATCGGGAAGAACCGCGTCGACTCCGATGCCGCCAACAGAACAGCTTTGTATCCCGACACGTTCGCCTGCGAGGACAACGCGTCCATCACCTGCGCGCGGGAGATACGAGGAATCGCCTCCACGGCGTATCCCTCGATCCCGGCGGCCTTCAATTCGGCGATGCGGTTGTCTGCATTACGCGGATTCAAGAATCCGATGAGCTTCGCGCCGGTGCTGATCCGGGCGATCTCTTCCGTCGACGGGGGCGCAACCTTGACCACCACGTCAGCAGTCCACGGATCGCCGATCTTCGCGCCGGCAGCGGTGTAGAGCTCGTCGGGAATCAACGCCCCGAGACCAGCCCCGGACTCGACGACTACGTCGACACCCTTGCCGATCAAAGCGGACACAATTTTGGGCACCAACGCGACCCGACGCTCACCGTCACTCGATTCTCGAGGGACGCCGACCGACGGACGCACTTGTGCGCTCTTCGATGTTTCCATTTTCCATTACCTTCTGCGGTTGGTGGTTCGCCTGCTGCGACGAGCGGCAACCAGCATGTGATGAGCGGAAGATGACCCGCTTTTGGGTGAATGGTGACTGATAGTAGCCAGAGTTACCGCGGCGTAGGGAAACCGACGACGCACTTTCTCCATCTGAATCGAGTCCGAACAGTATGTTTGGACATACCCGGAGAAACCTACTGTGAGGCCGATCACACTCGAATGGCGGGCTATTCCACTATTTGAAACGGCCGAAAGACGTAAAGGCATCACAATGGCGCGCCGAATCATCACCGTCGAGCGAGTTTACGAACCTGCTTCCGAATGTAACGCCGTTCGCCTCCTCGTCGACCGACTCTGGCCACGCGGCGTCAAACGCGAAAGCCTGCAGTACGACGACTGGCCGAGGGACTTGGCACCCTCCCCTGAATTGCGAAAATGGTACGGCCACGACCACACCCGTTTCGACGCATTCAAAAGCAGATACATCGACGAATTAGATGCATCTCCCGTTCGCGAATACGTCCAACGCATCGCACCGACAGCGGATGCTCGACCCGTTGTCCTGCTGACAGCAAGCAAGGACCTGCCATACAGCCATGCGCAGGTCCTTGCCGACTATCTTGCAGAAATACTCTGATGTCCTAGCATTTCGCCTGAGGGTCAATTGCTCACATATTGAGACCGCAACTTGTGCTTCACGAGTTTTCCTGTCGCGGTCCTAGGCAATTCGTCGGCAAAGTCAATGCTTCTCGGAGCTTTGAAATGTGCAACCTGGCTGCGGACGTATTCCAGCAATTCCTCGGCGACATGGGCGCTCGGCTCGATTCCCTCCGCAAGTTGGACAACCGCCTTGACCTGTTCACCCATTTCTTCATCGGGAACACCGATGACTGCCACGTCGAACACCTTCGGATGCAAGGTGAGGATGTTCTCGGACTCCTGCGGATAGATATTGACGCCGCCAGAGATAATCGTGAATGCCGCGCGATCGGTCAGATAAAGAAAGCGCTCGGAATCGACGTATCCGATATCTCCACTTGTCGTCCACGTCGGATGATCGGGATGCTGCGCGGCAGCCGTTTTCTCGGGATCGTTGTGGTAACGGAACGGCAGAGTCTCTCGTTCCCAGAACACGGTACCGATCTCGCCGACCGGAAGATCGCGCCCACCGTCGTCACAGATGTGCACGATCCCCATCACTCCGTCACGCCCGACGGAACCCGGATGTGACAAGGCCTGCTCACTGTTGATGAAGGTGGCTCCCGACCCCTCAGTCGAGGCGTAGTACTCGTGAATCACCGGCCCCCACCAGTCGATCATTGCCGTCTTCACTTCGGGCGGGCAAGGAGCAGCAGCGTGAATTGCGACTTTGACCGTCGAGACGTCGTAACGATCGCGGGTCTCCTTGGGAAGTTTCAGCATTCGAACGAACATCGTCGGCACCCACTGACTGTGCGTCACAGCGTATTTACCGATCAATTCCAGCGCAGTCTCGGCTTCGAAGGCATCCATCAAGATCACGGTTCCGCCGACCGAATTGATCACGCCGCAAAAGCGCAGGGGCGCCGCATGATAGACCGGCGCCGGGCACAAATAAACTGTGTCGGAATCGAACCCGTACATCGGCGCAAATACCGCTGTGTACGGATCCATGGTGGTGTCCACCTCACCCTCCGGAAGATCTCCCTTGATCCCCTTGGGCCTTCCGGTGGTTCCGGACGAGTACAGCATGTCCGCCCCACGTGGCTGTGAATCGAGTGGATCGGCGGACTGAGCGTCGATCGCCTCCTCGTAGTCGTCGAAACCGTCGAGAGTGCCGCCGTAGACCAATCGATGACGAACACGCGGAATCAGATTCTCGCCCAACGGAACTGCTGCCGACGCCTGCCCTGACGCGACCAGAATTGTCGCCTCGCAGTCGTCGACGATGTAGGCAGCCTCCGAAGCGGTGAGATGCCAGTTCACTGCAGTGATGTACAGACCTGACCTCAACGCCGCCCAATAGACCTCGAACGCCCGCAGATCGTTGTTCGAGATGAGAGCGACGTGGTCCCCTGGCTTGGCACCGACGCTTCGGAAGTACCGCGCCAGCCGCGTCGACCGTTCGTCGAGTTCCCGATAGGTGATGGACTCACCCGTCGCCGGGCGAATGACGGCGGGCTTGTCCGGCGTGGACTGGACAAAATTTCCTGGAAACACGAAGACTCCTCTGTCGGTGACGACAACGCCGCGTGAGCCTGCTTCGGCGTCGACAATCCTGGTCTACCACAGGAACTCTGCCTCCCTCGGATGTTTGGCGACACCGACTCGAAGCCTGGGAATCCCCGCTCACTTATCCGCCGCGACATACAGTGAGGAGAACCGCACCGTCCGAAACAGGAGATGTCCACATGAGTGGTTGGCCCCAGGACTCAGTAGTCGACGCATTGACCGAGGAATGGAGTGTCATCGACGCACTGCTTGCCGAACTCGACGGCGATCAGTGGTTGGCTCCGTCGAACCTACCGGGGTGGACGGTTCACGACATCGTGTCCCACCTGATCGGTACGGAATCTCTGCTCGCGGGCATCAATCCGCCGTCGATCAATCTGGACGTGCACGCATTGCCCCACGTCCACAACGAGATTGCGGCGTTCAACGAGCGCTGGGTCGAAGGCCTGAGGCGGACACCGCACACGGACCTGCTGGCCCGATATCGCGACATCACCGCCGAGCGAACCGAAGCGCTGCGCTCGATGACCAACGCGGACTGGGACACAGAGACACAAACTCCGGTTGGTCTTGCGCCTTATGGCCGATTCATGCGTATCCGGACCTTCGACTGTTGGATGCACGAACTCGACATCAGAGACGCAGTTGGCATTCCAGGCGAAGAAGGCGGACTGCGCGCGGAGACTGCATTCGGCGAAATCACCAGCGCGCTCGGATTTGTCGTCGGAAAACGAGGAAAGGCGCCAGAGGGAGCACGGATCACTTTCGAACTCGAAGGGCCCCTTGCTCGTTCACTTCACGTCTCGGTCGACGCGCGCGCATCAGTAGTCGAGGAACTGGACAGTCCGGCGACAACGACCATCACGATGAGCTCACCGCTCTTCACCCGAATTGCCGGTGGCCGCGTCCACGCGTCGGATCATCGAACCGACATCTCGCTTCGCGGTGACGTCACGGTGGGCACACGCGTCGTCGACAATCTGGCGTTCACGATTTGAGGGTTGGGTGGGCCGGTCGCGAAGGTACTGAGTGGTGAAGCTGTTTCTCTCGTCCTACAGATTCGGCGATCACGCCGAGGCTTTTGTCGATCTCGTAGGCCGCGGCGCTCGCATAGCGGTCATCGCCGCGGCTGCTGATTCATGGCCGCTCAATGCCCGCAGTTCGGCAGTCACCAGCGAATTGACCCCTTTACGAGCAGCGGGCTTCACAGCGGAGGAAGTGGACGTCCGAGATTTCCTGGGTGCACCGGAAGCACTCGAAGTCCGGCTTCGTGAATTCGACTGCGTGTGGGTCCGCGGCGGAAATACGTTCGTCCTGCGTGCACAGTTAGCCCGAAGCGGCGCAGATCGGGTCATCGAGATGTTGGTTCGTTCCGGTGCTGTGGCCTATGCGGGATACAGTGCGGGAGCGTGCCTGGCGACTCCGACTCTGATCGGGCTGGACGCGTCGGACGACCCCGCTGAAGTCGTGCCTACGTGCGGTATCGACCCGATCTGGTCCGGGCTCGCGCTGGTCGACTTCGCGATAGTGCCGCACGGCGGCGATTCGTTACTCGAAGATCCCCAGATTACCGCTCGGACGGTTGCGGCGCTGACCACTGCGGGCGCGCAATTCACCGTGCTCACCGATCAGGACGCGGTTCTAGTCGACGTTTGAGCCGTCGACTAGATCACAGCTGAGCGTCAGCCGTGCTCTGCCACCGCGGTTCCGGCCGCCGGCGACTGACGCTCGAGCCTCGTCCACGCAATCTCCCAGCGCTTGACCGAGACCTCGTCGGCGTCCTCGAGTAGAGCGTCGAGGAGCAAGCGTGGATTCTCTCGCCATGCAAGCTCAGCGGCGTGGACCTCTGCAGCGGAGAACAATCCGGAAGCCTCGAGATCGCGAATCCACTCGCAGATCTCACCCCGGTGAATCCGAGCGATGGTCTCGTATCCCAGACCTTCGTCAAGGAAGTCGTACGAAAAAATTGCGGCAAAGTAACTGTTCGACTCACGCTGCCCGAAAATCATGTGCGTTCCTTCCTCGAAGTTGTCCGACGAAGACTCGAAATCGAACCGTTGTTGCGCCGCGCCAAAAGTTCTTCCGGCGAAGGTGTAACGCTTCTTCTATCCCCGACGATTCAAACGCTAACCCCCCGAGCGGGTCTTTGGGATCACGTCCAAGAAACGATCTGATGACCAAGGCAATACCCATGGGGTTTTCGGCACCTTGCACCTATCACCGACACGCGATCAGCGCGCCGCTGACCTGCAAATTGCCCGGTTCAGGCCCTCTTCTTAAAGCATCCGAACAGACGACAAAAAAGTTTGTGACACATCCCACATGTTGGGATGTTTACGATCGCAATGCATATGTATCACCGGATGTGGGCATGAAAGCACGGACAAATCGGCACGTACAGACCAGTTTTGTTCGTTCTCCATGGCGACGAAGGTCCCTTGAACGGTCGTCCAGTTGTAGTTGCGCTAAGTAACGGATCCCACGTCAGCGAATGATATTGCGGGCGGCCTGCCAGGTAGCGTGCTCCAGAGAACGCAGACGCGGCGCGGCGCAGCCGGCCGCCCTTTCGAAACGGAGCCCGAAGATGACCGAGACAGTGGCGCACAATCCCGCGGAAACGCGTTTCGAGATCCGAGTCGACGGCGAACTCGCCGGTTTTGCCGAGTACTCGGACCATTCCGGCGTCCGTGATTTCCACCACACGGTGACCTATCCGCAGTTTCGTGGGCGCGGACTTGCCGCAATCGTTGTGCGTGAAGCGCTCGATCAGACCCGGAACGAGGGATTGAAGATCCTTCCGACGTGCTCGTACGTCGAGAAGTTTGTTGCAGAGAACCCCGTTTACCAGGCATAACCGAACGAAGACGATCCGCGAAAACCACTCGCGGACCTGCAGACCCCGCTGCTAGCGTCGATGGTGCCGTCGTCGAACTCGTCGAAATCCGAGTCGAAACCCTGGTCGGCACCATCTCGGGGAAGGAAAGAACGTGGTCGCCTCAGCAGATCGGCGTCCACCTACATCCTCGGACGTAGCTATTCCCAGCTATCTCCCTCTCGTACTGGTCAATCTCGCGACGCTGTTCTCGGCGATCGGCAACGGTATCGCTATCGTCGTGCTCCCCTGGCTGGTCCTCGAACGAACGGGCAGGGCCACCGACGCGGCGATAGTGGCCGGCGCAGCAGCCATTCCGCTACTCGTATCGAGCTTGTTCTCGGGGACATTCGTCGACAAGTTCGGACGTCGTCGTACCTCGATGATTTCCGACGCACTCTCCGCGATGTCGGTAGCAACGATTCCGATCATCGCGGCCACTGCCGACCTGACCATCCCGGTGATCGCGGCGTTGGCCGCGCTCGGCGCCGTGTTCGACCCCGCCGGAATGGCGGCGCGGGAGTCGATGCTGCCCGCCGCAACTCGGGCCGCCAAGTGGAAACTCGATCGAACCAACAGTGTGTACGAGGCCAACTTCAATGTCGCGTACCTGATCGGCCCTGGCATCGGCGGTGTCCTGATCGCAACGATCGGAGCGGTGAACACGCTCTGGGTGACGGCGGCAGGCTTTGTGTTCTCGATAGTCGTGGTCGCCTTCATCCGGCTTCCCGGGGCCGGGGTGCCCGAACACGAACATCGGCCGAAATCGATCTGGCACGGCACCCTCGACGGTCTTCGGTTCGTCTGGAACAACAAACTGCTCCGCACTCTGGCTCTGATCGACATGGCCGTCGTCGCGCTCTACATGCCGGTGGAGAGCGTCGTGTTCCCGGTGTACTTCACCGAGTTGGATCAACCTGCCCAACTCGGATCGGTGCTGATGGCCTTGGCGATCGGCGGCATCATCGGCTCTCTCGCTTATGCTCCACTCGCACCGATCATGTCCCGACGCCTGATCATGATTTTTGCGGTCGCCGTTCTCGGCATCGCAATGCTCGCGATGGCGCTCCTCCCCCCGCTCTGGGTGATCCTCGTACTCGCCGGGCTACAGGGTCTCGTCTACGGACCGGTCGGACCGATCGCCAACTACGCCATGCAGACGCACAGCCCGGAGCACATGCGCGGACGCGTCGTCGGTGTCATGACGTCGACGGCCTACGCCGCCGGCCCGCTGGGCTACCTTGCAGTCGGCCCTCTGCTCGATCAACTCGGAATCGCGTCGACCTTTGTGGCCCTGTCGATTCCGATCATCCTGATCGCCGCTGTCTGTGCTTCCCTGCCGGTGCTTCGCGAACTCGATCGTCCGCGGCACTCGACCGACGTCAGTTGAACCCCATCACGTCGTTGCCCCAGGCGACGCGCAATCCGTGATCGGGGTCGCTGACGAGGGTGTCGGCGGAGTCGATCAACAGCGTCGACCGCTTCTCTTCCTCGTACGGCGCCCAGTGCTTCGAGCCGTCGAGGGCCGCCGGCACGGCATGCCTGGCGAAGGCCAGCCATCGCCGTTGAATACGCCCTGCTACCTCCATCGCGGCCTTACGTCCGCCGAGCCAGAACGTGGGATCGACGTTCAGGGTTCCGAAATTACCGAATACATAAGGTAATTCGGTCGCGTGGCCCGCCCCGATCCGTGCCGCTTTGAGCATCGGCGTCGCGTGATCGAAGCGGTAGACCCAGGTGGGGGAATGCCTGCAGTGAGCGTCGGCAATCCACAGGGTCGGCATGCGAAACGCCGCGTCCCGTGAAAGCGCCAGCGCACCACTCGGTTTCGCATGGTCAGGGTAAGCCGACATGATCTCGGCGAGTTTGGTTGCGGAGATATCGGGGTGATCGTCGGCCAGTAATTGCAGCATGGCCTCGACGGACTGCGCGCTCACCGGCATCAGGGGCGACTTCATGAACTTGAAGATCGACGCCTCGTCCTTGTTGGAACCGATGATCAGCGGGATCCGGTGCGCATAACCCTTCTGGAAAGCCGCAACCGGGTAGTGCGGCACCAGATCGCGATCGACGACGGGCGCCATCGCCAAAGTTCCCGGAATCCGGGTCGGGATTTCGTTGACCAGGTCATCGCTTGCCTTGACGAGCAGTTCGAGATCCGTGGTCAGCAGATCGCCCGCATCTTCGGGCTCGATCGAGAGCAGTTCGAGAAACCGCTCCGCCACGGTCTTGGCGCGCTCGGCCCCGTAGACGGAGGTCGCGGGCGGACTTTGAGCGATCGCGCGGTGGAACAGACCTTCGGCGCTGGGACAGGTCATGAGCGTCGTGATGGATCCTGCGCCGGAGGACTCACCGAAGACGGTCACCGCTCCCGGATCTCCGCCGAACGCGTCGATGTTGTCTCGAACCCACTCGAGTGCCGCAATCTGGTCTCGCAGACCACAGTTCGATTCGAAAACGGTATCCGCGGTGGAGAATCCGGACAGGTCCAGGAATCCGAGGGCACCGACGCGATAGTTGAAGGAGACGAGAACAACGTCTCCGGTTTCAGCCAGATGACGGCCGTCGTAGATCGTTTGCGCGGCGGACCCGAGGCAGTAAGCACCGCCGTGAATCCACACCATCACCGGTCGCGGCGTTCCGTCGGGGCGCGGGGCCCACACGTTGATCGACAGACAGTCCTCGTCGATCTTGAAAGCACGGTCGATCGGAACCGCCGGACTCTGCCCTTGCGGCGCGATCGGCCCGAACTCACGACAGTCGCGCACCCCGTCCCACGGCTCTGTGGGTTGCGGCGCGCGGAATCTCCGCTCACCCACCGGCGCTGATGCGTAGGGCATGCCCTTCCACGCGAACACTCCGCCATCCGGATATCCCCGTGCTTCTCCGCCTCGGGCACGGATGACGAGAGTTCCGTCCTCGCCAAGATTCGGTCGAACGTCGGTCTCCATGTCTGAATCCCCTCCCGACCCGCGCGTGTGGCAAACAAGACCAAACGTACCAACTTAAGGCCGGTGTGCGCCGATTACTCAACTGCCAGGTAGGCGCCGACGAAGGAGAGGCTCGGTGTTAAGGTCGCCTAGTTCTGACACGGGGTGCTCCGCATGGGCGGGGCTGAGAACACACCCGGGAACCTGATCAGGTAATGCTGACGAAGGGATGTCATGGCTACTACGCAGCCTGCATACAATTCTGCCGAAAACTCGGTGGCCACAGCGCCGTCGACGGATCGGTTCACCGATCGACTCTGGGCCGAGACGAAGGCCCTCCGCGAGTCGATCGACTCACTCGAGTTCCTCAAACGCCTCGGCGACGGAACACTGCCTCTCGACGCGTTCCGTACGTACATCGAGCAGGACAAGCTCTATCTGGAGGGATATTCGAAGGCCTTGTCCCTGGTCGCGGCGCACGCACCCGATCCGCAGTCCGCGGGCTTCTGGTCCAATTCCGCGTCCACGGCAGCGACAGTGGAATCTGCGCTTCACGACGGACTGCTCACCGGCGGACTTCTTCCCGCGGGATCGGGAAAACTGGAGCATTCGCAGGCCTGCCTGGGATACGTCTCGTATCTGACGGCGACTGCAGCAACCGCGCCTTACCCGGTCTCCGCAGCGGCGGTACTCCCCTGCTTCTGGATCTACGCCGAGGTCGGCCGCGATCTTGCCGCTTCAGCGTGCGAGGTGCTCGACGGCGATCCGTCACACCCGTACGCGCAGTGGGTCACAACCTACGACGCACCCGAATTTCACGAGTCTGTGGCGCAGGCTCGCGTACTGGTCGACGCGGCCGCTGAGGCAGCCACCGAGACAGAGCGTGAGGCGATGAGTGAAGCGTTCCGAATCGCCAGTCGCTACGAGCTTATGTTCTGGGATTCCGCACTCCACCAGCAGCCTTGGCCGGCGTCGTGATGTCGTTTGCGGCACTACGCCGCACCCTCGCCACCTCTGCCGCGATCGCAGCCGCGTTCACAGTTCTGACCGGATGCGCCGCCGACACCGGCTCTTCCGACGGGACCATTCGGTTCGCACTCGACTGGACACCGAACACGAACCACACCGGTTTGTACGTTGCACTCCAAGAGGGCTACTTCGAGGACGCTGGTCTGGACGTCTCGATCCTGCCGTACAACAACACCTCGCCCGACACCCTGGTCGACGCCGGCAATGCGGAGTTCGGTATCAGTACGCAGAGTCAGGCCACGTTCGCCCGTGCAGCCGGCGCCGCCACGACGTCCGTCATCGCGCCACTTCAGCACCGCGCCACCGGCATCGGCGTGAAGGCGGATCGTGCGGACATCACGCGCCCACGTGATCTCGACGGGAAGACGTACGCCGGGTTCGGTGATCCCGGCGAAGTCGAAACGCTGCAGCAGATCATCCGCAACGACGGCGGGACCGGGAACTTCACCACGGTCACGCTCGGAACTTCCGCGTACGAAGCCGTGTACTCGGGCCAGGCAGACTTCACCGTCTCCTACTTTGCTTGGGAGGGCCTCGAAGCGGAGCGAAACGGAACTCCGATGCGGTACTTCCAGTACACCGATTACGGCTTCCCCGATGCGTATTCGATCGTGATCAACGGCAACCAGCAGTGGTTGCAGGACCATCCCGACGAGGCACGCAAGTTCGTCAAGGCCGTTCAACGCGGATATCAGACTGCTGCCGACAACCCGGACCAGGCCGCGCAGGATGTCATCGACGCGAACCCCGGAGCTTTCACCGACGAAGACCTCGTGCGTGAGAGTCAGCGGATGCTCGCCGCCGACTACATGAAAGACGCCAACGGCGTTGTGGGCGCCCAGAATCTCGAAACCTGGTCGGGTTATTCGGGATTCCTCTTCGAGAACGGATTGCTCGCCGGACCCGACGGAAAGCCGTTGACCCAGAAGCCGGACTTCTCGGAGTACTTCACCAATGAGTATCTCGACGCGTCCTGACGTGAGCGGACGATTGGTCTCGACCATGCGGCGGGCGCTTCCCGCGCTCGCCGTGGTGGTGCTCCTCGTGGCGGCGTGGCAGGTTTACGTCGAGATCAGTGGGATTCGGCCGCAGGTACTTCCGTCTCCGGGGCGCGTTCTGTCACAGGGGTGGGACAACCGCGAGATCATCTCCGGACACGCCTGGTCGACGTTGCAGGTCACGTTGGTCGGCTTCACTGTTTCATTGGTGTTGGCCTGGATTCTTGCTGTGGTCGTGGACTTTTCGCCGTGGTTGTCACGAGCCCTGGTGCCGTTGTTCGTCGTCTCGCAGACGTTGCCGATCATCGCCATCGCGCCACTGATGATCATCTGGTTCGGCTTCGGACTGCTGCCGAAGGTCTTGGTGATCGCGCTTGCGACGTTCTTCCCGATGACCATCGGCCTCATCGAGGGATTTGCCGCGGCCGACCGGGAGGCGGGCGCTCTCCTGCGCAGCATGGGCAGCACTCGTTGGCAGGAGTTCCGCTACGTCCGCCTACCTTCGGCGATTCCGCGATTCTTCACTGCCCTGCGTATCGGCATCACCTACGCGGTGGTGGGTGCAGTGTTCTCCGAATACGTCGGCGCTACTTCCGGTTTGGGCATCTACATGAGCACCCAGAAGAACTCCTTCCGCACCGACCTGGTCTTGGCGGCCGTACTGGTGACGGCATTGATCAGCGTCACGCTGTACTTGCTGACGTTCGCTGTGGAGCGCATCGTTGCACCATGGGCCATGAACGAGAGGTCGCGGGCATGACTGACCATACGGTCGAGAACGCAATGGTCGAGATCCAGGACCTGACCAAGAGATTCGACACTGCCGGAGAATCGCGTCTTGTGCTCGATTCGGTGTCCTTTGGCGCCGACGCGGGCGAGTTCGTGTCGGTCATCGGGCCGAGCGGCTGCGGCAAGAGCACGATCTTCAACGTCCTGGCCGGGCTCGAATCCCCGACCGCGGGTTCGGTCCGTGTCGGCTCGCGCGCGACAGAATCCGAAGCAGCCGCCGAGGTACACACCGCGTACATGCCGCAGAAGGATCTGCTGTTTCCCTGGCGCTCGGTACTGGACAACACGGCCCTCGGTTTGGAAGTGCAGGGAGTCGCCAAGAAGGAAGCACGCGAGCGCGCTCGCGAGTTGTTCCCGGCGTTCGGACTGTCCGGATTCGAGGACGCTCGGCCGTCGCAGCTCTCGGGCGGCATGCGCCAGCGAGCGGCAATGCTGCGCACCGTTGTTCAGGGCAAGCCTGTCCTGCTGCTCGACGAGCCGTTCGGCGCTCTGGACTCGTTGACTCGCACCGAGATGCAGGCCTGGCTGCAAGACGTGTGGCAGCAGTACCGGTGGACCGTGTTGATGATCACCCACGACATTCGCGAGGCGATTTATCTGTCCGACCGCGTGGTCGTTCTGTCTGCGCGTCCGGCGACGGTCAGGTGCGTCGTCGACGTTCCTTTGCCGAGGCCACGCGAATTGGACATGATCACCTCGCCCGAGTTCGCCGAGGTCGAGCGTGAACTGCTTGCCGTACTCCACGACGAAACGCGCAAATCGATGCGGCCGTAGCGATTACTGACAATGCGCTGAGAGCGCGCCGATTTCACCTGCCGTTCAAGAGAAAGTGCATCGCGACGGTGCAACTTCGCGTACGATGTCGCGGCATTTTCGCCCAAAACGCCTTAATATCAGCAAGATCCGAACGCTCGACACGCAGTCCGTCAACGCTGCACAATTCTCTGTACTCTTCGGTAACGTACACTCGGTCGCCTACGAGACCAACGGCCAGAAGGTAACTGGACGGTAAAGCGGAATCGTGGAGGCACAGTCATCGCAACAGATTTGGAAAGGGACAGCGTGAGCACACTGCAGTCAGGTCAGAGCCTCGGAGTCGGCCAGGAACTCAAGTCCGACAACGGCGCGTACACCCTCAGCTTGCAGGACGACGGCAACCTGGTCCTGTCCGAGGGTGGACAGGCTGTTTGGGCCGCAGGCACCAACGGATCCGGCGCCAACCGCGCCGAGGTGCAGGCTGACGGAAACTTCGTCATCTACAAGGACTCCGACGCCGTGTGGGCATCGCAGACCGCAGGCAACGACGGTGCCTCCCTCTCGGTTCAGGACGATCGCAACGTCGTTCTGTCCGCCGGTGGAAACGCTCTGTGGTCTTCGGACACCGCAATCGAGGCGCCGGCCGCCGAGGCTGCCCCCGAGCCCGCTCCGGCACCGGAACCGGAACCTGCGCCCGCCGCTCCGGCAGCGCAGAGCTACACCGTCGAAAGCGGCGACACCCTGTGGGCGATCGCAGAGCGCTTCTACGGTGACGGCAACCAGTACCAGCGCATCGCGGATGCAAACGGCATCCCGAACCCGGATCTCATCAACGCCGGTCAGGTACTGACGATCCCCGCCTGATTCACTGCTTGACCTGGCCCTGGGTGCCGACGTTCGCGTCGACCCTCAGGGCCTTTTGTGTTCTACGCCACACAGATTCGTGTCTCGCCCAGCAGGCCCTGATACTCCATTGCGGCATCTTTTCGCCTACAGTACTTCCGTACTGCTCCCGAAGGACAGGTGTGCATGAAAGACAGAACAGTCATGATCGGCGCTGTCGCAGTGGCCGCTCTCTCTCTGACATCAGGCCTCGTTTTCGGCGGAGCAGCCGGCGCATTCGGTGCCGGCGGCCCTGTGGTGAAGCCTCCCGCTCTGGTCTCGTCGGTTTCCGTGGAGTCCGTCGCAGGGATCGAACCGGCCGCGTTCTACAGCTCGGTGGCAGTTCCTACCGTTGTCATTCCGCCGACGCCGACCTGGCGAATCGCCGACGAGACGACCGCTCCTCGCAATCAGCCGCTGGTGGTGACCGCGACAAGCACGAGCTCCGCTACGTCCACTACGACTGCAACGAGTACGACAACACCGGTCTCGTCCACGACCACCGCGTCGGCTACCGCGACCTCGTCGCCGACCGCGACAGCCACGACCACCAAGACCAGCACCGCCCCCGTTGTCACGACCGGGTCCACGCCGCCCGTCGTCGAAGTCTCGCCCGTTCTCGCCGGATAGTCCTCGCTCTTTCGCCCGCATACCGCCTGGCGTGACGGCGGTTACAGGCACACTTCAGTCGCCGCTCTCAAATAACCGATCTACCTGCGACTACCTTCCTCTTCGTCACGGTTCGTAGCCCGCTGCAATCCGGTCGACTGGAAAAGGACAGCAGCATTGTCGGAGCCTCGCGATACCGTATAGGTCTGAGCTTTTGCGGAAGGAGGTGGCTGATGAGCGCAATGGGCTTCGATCTCGATGTCAGTGTCGACCGGGCGTGGGCAGAATTTCAACGTCGCCTCGGCGATCACATTTCCATCATGGTCGACGGCGACGTGCTTGCCGTGGAATCGTCCACCGGCGACTTCGATCCAGCTGACGGCGCAGCGCCATGCGTTCAGTTCCTCGTGTGGGACAAGAACACAGTCCGCTGCGAGGTTCCTTCCAACGACTTCCTGCATCCGCGCTATCGACTCGAAGACGCCGACGAACAAAAGTTGATCGCACTCGGCTGGAATCCGCCTTCCGAGAATCTCGAGGATCCGAACAACTCCCCCGCCTTCTGCGTCGACAAGGCACAGAACTGGGCCGATCAGCTCGCAGCGATGACTGTCGCTGCATTCCGTGATGTGTTCGGTGTGCAGCACCCGGCTTTTCTATCCAGCGATCTCACCGGCAACGAACAGACTCCGGATTTCGATCCGTCGGTCGTCGAGTCGACAGAACTTCCGACACTCGACCCCACCGCGGCCTACATGCCCAACGACATCGACCACCTCAAGGAGTTGGTCACTCTCGCTTTGCTTCCCATGCTCGGCACTCTTCCCGAGCGAGACAGCGACGGCGACATACCCATTCGTGTCGGTTCGACGGTCATGTTCGTCGGTCCACTCTCCGAGTCCATGGACGTGCAGTTGTTCTCCCCACTCGTTCAGGACATCAGCAACCGCACTCGTGCAGCCGAGGTCATCGCCGATCTCAACCGCAAGTGGTCGCGCATCAAGTTCGTCTTGATCGACGACCGTCTGTCGGTGTTCCTCGAGGTGGCGGGTTCGCCATTCGTTCCGAAGCAACTGACGGATACGTGCGCGGCCTTGACGTCCTTCCTGCGCACCGTGGACGACGAATTCGCCGCACGTGTCGGCGGAGACCTCTTCTTCGCGAACAAGAACGGTGATTCCTCCTCGCTACAGCCCGATCTGACGGCCGAGGACCTGCCTCCCGAACTCGAGACCCTACTGCACCTCGATCTGGATGTGGCCGAGGATCTCGATGCGGTGGCGGATGTCTGCGGTCGCGATCGCGATCTGATTCTTCAGCTCCTCCACATCAGTAACGAATGGCAGATTCAGCTGCGTAGTCAGGCCGTCGACGCCCACAGTCGCGGGGACGCCGAAGAGGCTGCGGGCTACGAGGATCAGGTCGGTGGGTGGGAACTCATGGTCGACCGCCTGCGCGGGGCTTTGCGACTGGTGGTCCTGCCCAATTCTCGAACCGAGACGCCGGCAAAGCCGCAACCTGAGCAGATGGGCCTGTTCGCCGATCCCTTGCAGCAGAGCCTCTTCGACGATCCGTCCTGACACGACGGATCGCCGTTCTCACTATTCGAAGTGGGATTTGAAGATCTGCCCGTGGACGCCCACGGTTCGATCGACTACCTGCGAGACCGTGAAATCCGCTGCGGCAGAAAGATAGGCGTAGGCCGTCGCTCGATCCATTCCGCGATCATGCTCGAGGAAGTCGAGCGCGTTGACCACCGCGCGCCGCATGGCACCGTCGAGGTCACTGTTCTGCCCGTCGACCGAACCGTTGGGGTCGGACAGGCCGATCGGAATCCAGGCCTCCTCGGTCTCTGCGAACGGGTATCCGAATGCCACCGACGGGGCGTCGCCGGAATCCTTCTTGCACACGCTCAGTCGGAACGTGCCGCGCAGCGAACCTTCCATCGCCGTCAGCGCTGCCTCACCATCGCCCATGGCCATGTGTGGGTCACCGACGTAGAACAGGGCGCCTTCGGCAAAGACCGGCAGGTAAAAGGTTGATCCGACGCCGAGATGCCTGATGTCGATGTTCCCGCCGCCCAGCGTCGGAGGAATGGAGTTCGACGACGGGGATGTCGGATCGGCGTCCGTGGAGTAGGCAACTCCCATCATTCCCATGAACGGACGCAGAGGGAACCGCACCTTCGATTCACCGAAGGGCATCACACCCTTACCGTCTTCGATCGCCGTGAAAGTGGAAACACCGCCGTACTTCAACGGATCCTTTGTCGCCCGCCCGTCCGTGGCGACCGGCGGCATGACTTCGTCCAGAGTGATTCCCGCCGGAGCGGTTCCGTCGGCCGTGACGGCGAGAGCACCCTTGCCGTGTCTGCTCGACACAACACCGTACGGCACGCGGGGAATGGCTTCGACGGTCTCGATCTTGAGTACGTCCCCGGGCTGTGCGCCCTCGACGAAGACGGGTCCGGTGACGACGTGGGGGCCGTCCTTGTCGAAGTTTCGTTCGGTTCGGTTGTATTCGGCCGCAACGGCAATCGCGTCCTCGAGCACGTCTTGCTCGGAAACGCCTTTACTGCCGAAGTATTCGAGGGGATTGCGACCTTGATCCTCGAGAATTCCCTCGTGTGAGAGTGCGTCGATGGTGACGGTCTCGCCCGACTTCATCCGCATCACTTCGCGGGTGTGAATGTTGGGCACATAGCCCCACATGACGTCCGACGGATCCGAACTCAGATAGTGATCGCCGCTGACATTTCCGCGGCCCGGTTGCAGTATCGGAACACCATCGGCGAATGGCAGTGCAGAGGAGGATGATCCAGCCGGCGATGCGTTCGAGTGCGCGCACCCCGAAGCCACACCGGCAACTCCTACGCCCGCGCCGAGGGCAGCGACTGCCCTCATGAATCCGCGTCGGCCAAGTCCTTTCGTCAGGTCTTCGGCTGCGTTGCGGGCAAGAGTGTTTTCCATCGAGTTTCCTCCGGAGTGCGTGACGATGTGCGACTGCGAAGAAAGCTAGACCCGATTTGTTACTCGTTCATTACCATTTCATGGCAAGGAAATACCGTTGACTGAGAATGAATTCAGCGACGGCGAAGCCGCCAGAGCGAGGTCGTCTCTCGTGCCCGGGCTGCGTGAAGCGCATCGGTTCGGTCACTGACCTTTGCGTGCGTCGGCTTGACGTCCATGCGGTCGACAACGGTGAGTCCACCAGCCGCGATCAGGTCGTGCAATTCCGATCGCGTTCGGAGACCGAGGTGTTCGGCAATGTCGGAGAGGATCAGCCACGCTTCTCCCCCGTCGTCCAGATGCGCTGCGACGCCTGTCAGGAAGCCCTTCAGCATTGCTCCGGCCGGGTCGTAGACCGCGTATTCGATGGGTGAGGTGGCCTTGGCCGGAATCCAGGGAGGATTGCACACCACCAACGGGGCAGAGCCTTCGGGAAAGAGGTCGGCTTCCACCACGTTCACCTGATCGCCGTAGCCAAGCCGCGAGAGGTTGCTACGGGCGCATTGCAGTGCCCGGGGGTCCTGGTCGGTGGCTGTCACTGTCTTGACGCCGCGCTGCGCCAGTACGGCGGCAAGAACGCCGGTGCCGGTGCCGATGTCGAAAGCCGATTCCGTCGACGGCAGTGGCGCAGACGCGACAAGGTCGACATACTCGCCGCGGACGGGTGAGAACACTCCGAACGCGGGATGGATGCGGGCGTCGAGGGCCTCGATGAAAACGCCTTTGCGGTGCCACTCGTGAGCACCGATGGCGCCGAGAATGTCACGCAACGAGCGAACCGACGGCTCACCGGTAATCCCGAACGCCTCGGTCAAAGCTACTTGCGCGTCCGGGGAGCGCCGAAGTGGAATCGACAGATCTGCGTCCAAGGGAATGAGCAGCATGCCGAGAATCTGCGCACGACGCCCTTGGGTCTGCCGGTGGAGATGGAAGGCTTTGGCGGGATCGTCGGATGCTCGGCGCGGCTTGCGGTCGATGCGCGACGCCACGGCCTTGGTCAGTTGGCGAGCGTTCTGAAAGTCTCCGTGCCACAGCAACGCCGTGCCTTCGCACGCCAAGCGATAGGCGTCGTCGGCCTTCATCGTGTCGTCGGCGACGACGATGCGCTTGGGCGCCGGGGCGTCGCTCGTCGAACCCCAACGGGCCGATTGCTCGGCGTCGTTCTCGGTCCACACAGCGAATTGTTCAGTCATGTAAGCCCTTCCGGCGTCCGACGCATAGCGGCCGGTCTACCGGCTGATGTGGTCCAGATCTGCAAAATCTGCTTGTCTGGTGTCCACACTAGTCGGGACCGGCCGCGCTACATGACTGTGAGAGGGATGTCAGCCCTTGGCTACGCGAGCTGCCTCGGCGATCCGAGCCTCGGCGACCGCGTCAGCAGCCTCGCCGGCAAGAATTCCGTCCTTCTTCGACTTCGCGAAGATCTCGGTGACCGTGTCGAAGATCTTCTCGACCTTGAGCTTGACCTCTTCGGCCGAGTTGCCCTTCAGCTCGCCGGCGACCTGGATGAGGCCGCCGCCGTTCGCCACGTAGTCAGGGGTCCAGGTGATGCCGCGGTCGCGGAGGATGTTCTCGACCTCGGGGACGGTGAGCTGGTTGTTGGCAGCGCCGCAGACAACCTCGGCCTTGATCGAGAGTGCGGTCGCGTCGGTGAGGGTTGCGCCCATCGCGCACGGTGCGTAGACGTCCAGATCGGCGTCGATGATGCTGTCGACGATGCTCACCTGCGGGAAGTCCGCCTTGACTCGGTCGAGCGCTGCGGCGTTGACGTCGGTCGCGAGAACGGTCGCGCCGTCCGCGAGGAGAAGCTTGATCAGCTCGTAGCCGACCTTGCCTGCGCCCTCCACACCAACGGTCTTGCCCGCGAGCGACGGAGTGCCCCAATGCGACTGCGCTGCAGCGCGCATCGACTGGAATACGCCGAGGGCCGTCATCGGAGCGCTGTCGCCGGAACCGCCGACGGTGGCGTTGCGGCCGACGACGAAGTCGGTGTTGCGGCCGATGATGTCGAGATCGTTGGAGTTGGTTCCGACGTCACCAGCGGTGATGTAGCGGCCGCCGAGGGTCTGGACGAATTTTGCGTAGGCGCCGAGCAATTCGTCGGTCTTGGCCGTTGCGGGGTCGCCGATGATGACCGCCTTGCCGCCGCCGAGGTCCACGCCGGCAACCGCAGCCTTGTAGGTCATTCCGCGCGAGAGGCGCAAAACGTCTGTGACTGCGGCAGATTCGTCGGAGTACGGGTAGAAGCGCGTTCCGCCGAGCGCGGGGCCGAGCGTCGTGGAGTGGATGGCGACGATGGCCTTGAGGCCACTCGCAGGATCCTGGAAGAAGCTCACCTGCTCGTGGGGGTAATCGCGCAGATAGTCGGCGCGATCGAACACGCCCGCAGTGTCGTCATGGGAAACAACGGAGTTCACGGGCTCGGCGGTGAGAGTCATTGTGGGATAGACCTTTCCGAAGAATTACGGGGTGCAGTCGAAATATTGGGGCGAAGTGTTCATTGGGTACTATTGGGACAAATAACCCAAAGAGAATCCCGCTGAGCAATTCGTGGAACCAATGCTCTGCCTGAGTTACGATTTGGTCAATGCAAATCTCTTGAACTAGTCAATTCGATCATCCAGTGACTCAAATCACTGAGGAGAGGTTCACAAAGTGCTCAGCATCGACAAGCTCGACGTCCAGTTGCTCGGACTGCTCAGCAAGGACTCGAGGATGAGTGTGGCCGAGTTGGCCAACTCGTTGGGCGTCGCCCGCAACACCGTCCAGTCGCGAATGAAGCGCATGGAATCCAACGGACTTCTCACCGGGTTTCGGCCGAATCTCAATCTCCCCGAGGTCGGTATCCCGATTCAGGCATTTGTCGGTCTGGAGCTCGAGCAGGGCAAGATCAGCGCAGTGGCCCGCAGTCTGACCGAGTTGCCCGAGGTGATCGAAATTCACGCCACAACCGGCCGCGAGGATTTGCTCGTTCGCGTCGCCACGTCGACGCACGCGGCGCTGCAGAAGTTGGCCGAGCAGATCGTGTCGCTTCCAGGCGTCACGCATTCCACCACGACCATCGCTCTGACCAATCCCCTTCCGTATCGAATTCAGCCTCTCCTCGAGCACCTCACCAATGACGCCGGCTGGGGTCGTTCGACTGCCTTCCCCCGTCAACAGGACTAGGACGGGTGGTCGCGGCGATGCTTCCCGGTGCGCTAGTTTCATGGTTATGAGTGAGATCCAGGGACAGCGCATCGCGTTCATTCAGGCGACGTGGCATCGCAACATCGTCGACCGTGCACGCGACGGATTCACCGACGCGATCGTCGAGCTCGGCTACCCCAAGGACACGGTTGATTTCTTCGAGGTACCGGGGGCTTTCGAGATCCCGCTGCATGCTCGGCGGTTGGCCAAGACCGGCCGCTACCAGGCGATCGTCGCCGCAGGTCTGGTCGTCGACGGCGGTATCTACCGGCATGACTTCGTGGCGACGGCTGTCATCGACGGTCTGATGCGCGTGCAGCTCGACACCGACGTTCCGGTCTTCTCGGTGGTCTTGACGCCGCATCACTTCCACGAGCACGCCGAGCACGTCGACTACTTCAGCACGCATTTCGTGAAGAAGGGCGCCGAGGCTGCGCGCGCGGTCGACGCCACCGTCAAGTCGTTGAAGGCCCTGCCCACCAGCTAGTCGTTACCCAAGTCTCGCTGAGTCGAATGCCATCGGCTCAGCGAGATTTTTTGTGTCTATCGAGGGGTGTCGACGCTTGCCAGTGCGGAGGCGTTCGAGTCGTCGACTTCGCCGTAGCGGTCGACGCATTGCTGGAAGAAGTCCCGCATCTCGGTGACCACTTGGATGTGGCTGTTCAATGACTTCTCCAACGAATCTTCACCGCCGACGGCCTTCTTGGAGAATTTGGCGGCCAAGTCCTGTCCTGACTTCAAAGTTCCCATCCCTTTGACCTCTCTGAGGTCCGAAACAGATCGCAGCGCAGCATCCAACTCTTCCCTCAGGGCAGTGAAAGCCGCCGTAACTCTCTTTGCCGAGTTGAAATCTATCGCCAGCTGATCGAACCCCAATCCAGCCATCAAATCCATCCGATCCACTTCGGTGCTAACAACGCACTCTTCGACCCAACGTCCTATTCACGCGCTCTCCATCACCGCTACCTAGGCACGTAACCTTCGAGTGCCGTCGCGTAACTAGTTGCAAGATCGCACGTCGCGCCTTGCATTTCGGCGCTTCCCTTTTTCTCGACCACGATCCAAATCGAACCTTGCTTCGCTTCTAATGCGACGTAGCACTTGCCGATTTCATCGTCGGATACCCGGTGGTACCGAACGCCCGGACGTCCATCCAACGATATCTCCTGGAAACCGATGTAGTCGGGATTCTCCTCAACCTCGTCGATCGTGAACCGATTCGAGAAAAGGACCACGTAGTACCAAGATTCGGTCCACGAACAGATCTTCCAGCCGGGTTGTTCGACGCCCTCGATGTCAACTTCCTCGGTAACCGGATCAAGCCCCACTTCTTCCAACACCGAGTCCGGAATGTCCTTGCACGGATCGAACAAACCCTCTTGGCCGGATGCAGGCTCAGCCGCCCCCTCCACGACTGAGCTGCATCCTGCCGCAGCCCACACCAACATCCCAGCCATGAGCAGTCGCCCAACCCCCACCGACCCCCGCATGGCACCCCCTGTTGATGTGGACCCACTCTATTGGATGCATCGGAGGCTCGATCGGTTCCCGCAATCTTGAAATTCCCAGGTCACGATCGCTGGTTCACTCAGAGCGCATCTCCAGCGATTGACGCTCAGCTCAGCAGTCGCATACTGGAGAAGTTGACTACGACTTCGGGAAGGCACCGAGTGAGCGCACCGAAAGCCCCGGCCAAACCAGCGATCCTCAGCGTCGACGACGATCCTGGTGTTTCGCGTGCCGTCGTTCGAGACCTCCGCAAGCGGTATGGCGAGAAGTACCGAATCATTCGCGCGGAGTCCGGCGACCAGGCTCTCGAAACCTTGCGTGAAATGAAACTTCGCGGCGACGCAGTCGCTGTGATCGTCGCCGATTACCGCATGCCCGGTTTGAGTGGAATCGAGTTCCTCGAACAGGCAATGGACCTGTATCCCGTAGCTCGGCGCGTTCTACTGACCGCCTACGCCGATACTGATGCTGCGATCGACGCCATCAACGTGGTCGACCTCGACCACTACCTCCTCAAGCCTTGGGATCCGCCGGAGGAGAAGCTGTACCCCGTCATCGATGCGCTGCTCGATGCCTGGGCAAGCTCGAGTCATCACCCCGCCGAGGAAACCAAGGTGATCGGCCATCGTTGGTCCGAGCGATCATCCGACGTCCGAGAATTCTTGGCACGCAACCAACTTGCCTATCGCTGGTACATGTCGGACGAGCCGGAAGGCCAACGACTGCTCTCGGCTGCCGGTACCGACGTACTGCGGCTTCCCGTCGTCATCGCATCCAGTGGGGATGTCCTCGTCGAGCCCACTGACGCCGAACTCGCCGACAAACTCGGGTTGAGTACCACCCTCTCCGAAGACTTTTACGATCTCGTTGTCATCGGCGGCGGCCCTGCGGGTCTGGGCGCTGCTCTGTACGGCGCTTCGGAGGGACTTCGGACGGTTCTCATCGAACGGCGGGCGACTGGCGGTCAGGCCGGCCAGAGCTCTCGAATCGAGAACTACCTCGGCTTCCCCGACGGAGTTTCCGGCGCACAGTTGGCCGATCGCGCAAGACGCCAGGCAACCAAGTTCGGCGCCGAGGTCATCACCGCGCGAGACGTCACCGGTTTGGAAATCAACGGCTCGGCCCGCACAGTGCGTTTCGACGACGGTTCGTCGGTCGACGCTCATTCGGTCATCTTGGCGACAGGTGTTTCCTATCGCCAACTTTCGGCGCCGGGGCTCGATACATACACCGGGCGAGGGGTCTACTACGGGTCAGCTGTCACCGAAGCCGCTCGGTGCAGCGAGCAGGATGTGTACATAGTCGGCGGCGCCAATTCGGCAGGCCAAGCTGCGGTCTATCTCTCCCGCGGAGCTAGGTCCGTCACGATTCTCATTCGCGGCAACTCGCTCGAAGCCTCGATGTCCTACTACCTGATTCAGCAGATCGAAAAGAATCCTAAGATCACCGTGCGCACGTGCACGGAGGTGATCGGAGCCGAGGGTGACGATCACCTCGAACGAATCACACTGCGTAACAGAGCCACCGGAGAAGAAGACACTGTCGATGCTCAGTGGTTGTTCATCTTCATCGGTGCCGCTCCACTGACCGACTGGCTCGGCGACGTGGTGGTCCGCGACGGAAATGGCTTCGTTCTTGCCGGCCCGGACCTTCCGTCCGAAGGCGTCACACCGGACGGGTGGCCGCTCGACCGCGCACCACATCATCTCGAAACCAGTGTCCCCGGGGTGTTTGTCGCCGGGGACGTACACGCCGAATCGGCCAAGCGCGTCGCGTCGGCCGTCGGAGAGGGCGCGATGGCCGTGATGTTCGTCCACCGCTATCTCGCTCAACAATAGGGAGATTCGATGTCCATTCCTGAATGCAGCCCAGACTTGCTTCGCACCCTGTTCCTGTTCGAGAAGCTCACCGACGATCAGCTCGAATCACTCTGCCAGGCAGGCCATATCACCGAGATCGATCGAGGTCAGGTCTACCTCGAAGGTGAGCCTGCCACCTGCTTCTACGTCCTCATCGAGGGCGAGGTGGTGCTGTCCAAGCTGTCGGGCGGCGAAGACATCGAGATCAACAGGACCACCCAGCGCGGCGTCTACTCGGGAGGATGGACGGCGTATCTCGGCGATCGTGTACCGCAGGTCTACGCGGGGTCGATGCGAGTGACGACTCCTTCGACGTTTTTCGTCCTGGACGCCGACAAGTTCGGCAACGCGATGCGCGAGTGGTTTCCAATGGCGGTTCATCTACTCGAAGGTGTTTTCTTCGGCAAGAAGAACACTCAGCAAATCATCGATCAGCGAGAGCGACTCCTTGCACTCGGATCACTGTCGGCCGGGTTGACTCACGAGCTCAATAACCCTGCAGCCGCAGCGGTTCGAGCGACCGCGTCTTTGCGCGAGCGTGTCGCAGGTATGCGCCACAAACTGGGAATGGTTGCATCGGGCACCTACGACCGCGATGCCCTCGTGACGCTCATGCGGCTTCAAGAGGAAGTTGCAGAGGTTGTCGCCAAGGCGCCGACGCTCACTCCCCTCGAAGCCTCGGATCGAGAGGATTCGTTGGGTGAATGGTTCGAGGATCATTCGATTCGAGAGGGTTGGGATCTGGCTCCGACCTTCGTGCAGGCTGGTCTCGACACCGCTTGGCTCGAGAATGTTGCTGCAGCCGTTGACGAGTCCGTACTCGAAGGCGCTATTCGCTGGCTGAATTACACCATCGAATCCGAACTCCTGATGAACGAGATCGCCGACTCCACAACGAGGATTTCGACTCTCGTCGGTGCGGCTAAACAGTATTCTCAGATGGACCGCGCGCCCTTCCAGACCATCGATGTCCACGAACTACTTGACAGCACGTTGATCATGTTGGGGCAAAAGATCGGGACCGGAATCGAAGTCGTCAAGGAATACGACCTCGCGCTGCCACCGATCGACGCCTACGCCGCCGAACTCAATCAAGTGTGGACCAACCTGATCGACAATGCGGTGTCTGCCATGGACGGATCGGGAACACTCACCGTTCGGACAAGCCGCGATGGCGACCGCGTGTGCATCGAGATCTGCGACACCGGCGCCGGGATTCCCGATGACGTCATCGACAGGATCTTCGAACCCTTCTTCACGACTAAGCCTGTCGGTGAGGGAACCGGTCTCGGCCTTGATATTTCGTGGCGAATTGTGGTCGGCAAGCATCGTGGTGAGCTTCGGGTCACGTCGGAGCCCGGTAACACCCGGTTCAGAGTTTTGCTGCCCATCGCGGGCCCACCGCGGGATACGCGCGACGACTAGTCGCCCTTGCACGGCCGGTAGGCAAAGCGCACGATGAAATGACCGACTTCAGTCAGCGAGAGGGTGGACCATGACCGACGGACTTCCAGCGGGGATCGAGCCGAGCGTGCCGCCCAGTGGCGCGGGATGCGTTGAATGCGATGCGAGCGGCGGTTGGTGGGTGCACCTGCGTCGATGCGCGCAATGCGGTCACGTGGGGTGTTGCGACTCCTCACCGTCACAGCACGCGAGCAAGCATGCGGCCTCGACGAAGCATCCGTTCATGCAGAGCTACGAACCCGGTGAGGATTGGTTCTGGAGCTTCGAAACCAATGAGGCGTACGACGGACCTGAATTGGCGGCGCCCACTTCACATCCCGTAGATCAGCCGACGCCGGGACCTAAGGGTCGTGTCCCAGCCGATTGGCAGCAACACATCCACTGACTCAGTTCGGTTGGTCGATCGACCACAAAGTCGAGACGTTCGACGCCTCCTGATTCAATGCGTTGTCGATGCAGGCTTGAAACTGAGCCTGCATTGCCTCCACGACCGCGATATGACTAGCCAACACATCGACGAGCGCATCCGGGCCGCCAACCGCCTTTTCCTCGAACTTAACCTGCAGTGCCCGGGCGGATCCGAGAGTGCCGAAGCCTCCCACTTGCCCGAGATAGTTCGCATCGTCCGACAGTGACCTGAACAGCGAAATTAGATCATCACACGCCTTCGCCAGATCCTCTGCGACCCTCTTCTCCAGATACAAACCGGACATCACATACTCCAATTCACTACGAGTCGAATCTCTTCCGAGCGTTATTCGGGAAGCAGCGGTAACACGGTCAGACCGACCCGCTCAACCAGTTCACACGGAGTTTCGGGGCGCTGGTCACCGACTTTCGCACCCACTCGAATCATCGCCGTGGACTGAGCAGTCGCGAAGGCGATATTGCACGCGGTGTCCGCCTTGTCATTGTGTTCCTGGAACATCAGGACCTCTCGGCCGGCGAGTTGAATTCGATGTAGATCGCGCATCACCGGATTTGCTTCGACGTCCGCAAGCGAGTGTGTTGTGGAAGTCAGACGGAGGAAGAACCAAGATCCTTCCCACTTGCATATATTGAACCCATCGATATGGGTGTTGACTATGTCAACCTCTTTTGTTGCCGGGTCAACTCCGACTCTCTCCAATTCCTCATTGCTGAGAACCTCACACGGATCAAACATCCCAATCACATCGACAGGGAAAGCCTCGCCCTCGACCGTCGAGGAACAACCCCCAACCAACAGCGCGGTTGCGACCAAGACCACTGCACCCCTCACTCCCACAGCACTCCCCCTCGTTCGCGGCCCGCTCACAGTATTGGACGCTCCCCAGCACCGATCGGTTCCACGACATTGCATTCCGTTGCAACCCTTCACCCACGCCAATAATCGGCCTAGCGTCGATCTACCAGGGGATTCACAACGAAGTGAGGTGCGGATCAATGAAGGCAGCACGGTTCCACGGGCAGAAAGACATCCGGATCGAAGAGATCCCTGAGCCCGAATTGCGGCCAGGAACAGTCAAGCTGAAGGTCGCATGGTGCGGAATCTGCGGCACCGATCTCCACGAGTACCTCGAGGGACCGATCTTCATCTCCGCACCCGGCCACCCGCATCCACTCTCACACGAGAATGCGCCGGTCACGATGGGCCACGAGTTCTCCGGCACCGTCGAAGAGGTCGGCGAAGGTGTCACGGACGTCGAGGTCGGCGAAAATGTTGTCGTCGAGCCGTACTTCGTCTGCAACGAGTGCGCCCCGTGCAAGGCGGGCAACTACCACCTGTGTACGAAGATGGGGTTCATCGGCTTGGCTGGCGGCGGTGGTGGGCTCAGCGAGAAGGTCGTCGTAGACCGTCGCTGGATCCACAAGATCGGCAACATCCCGCTCGACGAGGCAGCTCTCATCGAACCGTTGAGCGTCGCCCACCACGCAGTCGTGCGCAGTGGTGCCGAAAGCGGCAACGTCGCAATTGTGGGCGGTGCCGGACCGATCGGGCTCCTCGTTGCGGCAGTCCTCAAGGGGCTGGGTGTTACGACGATCGTCACCGAACTCAGCGAAGCCCGCAAGGCCAAGGCCCTCTCCAGTGGAGTCGCCGACTACGTCATCGATCCCACCACCGAAGACGTCAAAGCACGCGTCCTCGAACTCAGCGGAGGTATCGGCGCAGACATCGGATTCGAGTGCGCAGGCGTCAACGCCGTCCTCGACACCATGCTCGACACGGTCAGGCCTGCTGGAGTTGTTGTCAACGTGTCGATTTGGGGCAAGCCCGCGACCATCGACATGCAGAAGCTGGTCCTCAAGGAAATCGATCTACGCGGAACCATCGCGTACGTACGTGACCATGAAGCGGTCATCAAGATGGTCCAGGACGGTGTCGTCGATCTGGCGCCTTTCATCACCGGTCGCATTCAGCTCGAAGAGTTGATCTCCGAAGGATTCACCACACTGATCGAGCACAACGACACGGCGGTCAAGATTCTCGTCAGGTCGTGACCGGACGGGGCACCTCGGGACCCACCGCAGTCAGCGATCCGGGGTCCCTCCCTTTGCCCCATCCGATTTTCTCTCGGTACCGGCCGATGTGATCGTCCTCGATCACATCGGCCGTTTCCAACGGTGTGGATTGCGGATGCACATACAGCGCATCCGTCGGGCAATATGCCTCACACATGAAGCAGGTCTGGCAATCCGATTGGCGCGCAATCACCGGGACACCCGACGGAGTTCGATCGAAAACATCTGTGGGACATACATCTACGCATTTGTCGCAGCCGATGCATGCCGGCGCGGACACCAGCTCGATCATGACGCCACCAGTGCAGAGCCGACAGATTCAGAAGTCCGGGTCCACACCGAATCCAAACCGCCGGTAAGAACGTGATGGTGCTGCGTCACATCGAGTTCGGGAAAATCGTCCCGCTTGCTCATTCCCCGAGTCTCGGTCCGCGCCAACGTCGAGTGATACATCCACCGACCGACAGCCGTGATCGCGGCTGCTTGCCTCGCTGCCATGCGCCCTGCAGGATCGGCACCGAGATCCGCACTCACTGCACCCCACAGCGATTCGAGCTCGCCGAGCGCTGTGGATACTCGATCACCGCTGCGGAGGTAGTTTTTGTCGAAGGGAATCAGCTGTGCCTGAGCAGCTTTCACCACATCGTCGGCAGTAAACCCGGTTCGTGCCGGATTACGCAATCCAACGGTTCCGGCTCCGCGAAGACCACTGGCAGACCCACGTCCGAGCGACAGCGCATAGCGCGCAGCACCGGTTCCCGCCCATGAACCAGAGGACATCGCCCACGCGGCGTTGTGACTTCCCCCGCCGGTAAAACCTCCGCAGATTCGCTCTCGGGTCGCAGCGTCCCCGGCGGCAAACAGTCCTGGAACGGATGACGCGCAATCGTCGTCGACGACGTTGATTCCCCCAGTGCCGCGCACCGTGCCTTCAGCGAGCATGCTGACCTCGAATTTGTCGGTGAACGGATCGATTCCGCGGCGATCGAATTGCAGGAAGAAGTTGGTTTGCCCCAGTCTCATTCGACGCTGCACCTCGGCGTCGGCCCGATCGATCTGCGCGAAGACGGGCTCGTTCCGCAACGTGCTGGCGATGACGGACCTCCCCTTCGCCGAACCGGCTCCTTCGAGCACTCTTCCGTCAGCGTGGAAGAACGTCGCGTACGCGTAGTACGCCGTCTTGGTGATCGTCGATCCGGCCGCTGCGATTCCGTACGCGTTCGAGAACTCCATGCCGGAGAACTCGGCCCCGACTTCCGCTGCCATCAATGCACCGTCGCCGGTATCGACGTTGGTACCCAACGCACCGGAGAGAAACGCACAACCTCCGCTGGCGACCACTACCGCGCCTGCCGAGACGCAATAGTCCTGGTGTTCGTGGCGTTGGTAGCCCGCAGCTCCGCGAACTCGTCCTTCGCCGTCCACCAACAGCTCCAACGCCGGCGAATGATCGAGGATCCGCACACCGGCTCGACGAATCCAGGTGCGCATCCGCCGCATGTACTCCGGCCCCTGCAAGCCGGTGCGTATCTGCTTGCCCGTGCTGGTGTCGACGGGGAAGGGATATCTGCCCTCCACCGCGAGGAGATCCATGTTCGAGTAGGTCTGCGCGAGCACGCGGTCCATCCAGTGGTGGTCGGCAAGATATCCGCCGAGCGCCTCGCGTCCGGCCTTTGCCCGCTCACGTGCAGTCGTATCCGGTTCGACGTACCAAACACCCGTTCCGGAGGGGGCCGTTGCGCCGCTCGTTCCGCAGTAGCCCTTGTCGACCAGGACGACGTCTGCACCGGCCTTGGCCGCGCGCAACGCTGCCCACGCGCCGGCGGGGCCACCACCGATCACCAATACATCGGTGGAGAGTTCGAGGACGTCCATCACTGGCCAGCTCCTGTCAGAGGTCTACGCAACACTGCTGTTGCCGCAATATTCCTCGAACGAACTACCCAGCGCCACAGTCAGAATCACTGTGAACTCAACCGGTCACCATCGCATCGACAGAGCGCTACGACGCTTCCCGCTCCTCATCGGTGCACAACGCGGAATACTTGGCGAAGGCTTCCTGCAAGGTCAGCGATTTACGTCGCTCGGCGATGTCGCGGGGCTTTCCCTGCGCAACACATCGACGCGCATGCTCGATCACAGCTTCACGAATGACGCTCGAAATGTCCGCGCCCGTGAGCTCTTGGAGGGTCTCTAGGGCCCTCAGTTCCTCTACGTCGAATCTCACCGTTACCGATCGTCTAGCCACGCTCAGGATGTTACTTGCGGGTACACCAAATTTGGTGAGTTAAAAATGCGTCGAGTCGAATATCTTTGGGCGCCAAAACCTTCGAATTCCGATCTACGTGGGTAAATCGTTTTCCACCCGTGGCACTCATGTAATGCAACGCACACGGCGCTATCCAGCGTGCCGACGGACACTGTCGCTGTCTATGCTTGCGAAACACTGCCTTCGATCGGAGATACACCGCGTGAGCATCGACCACATCGTTTCCGCAGTCGACGGCGACGCTGCCGAGCGAATCAAGACAGCTCTGGCCCAGAGAGCCGCAACCTCGACAGACACGACCACGCTGGTGTTCGACGGCGTGAGCATCGAGATTCCTCCGTCGGTCGGCGACGCCGTCGTCCAACTCCTGACCTACCTCGCTGCCGGGGACAGCGTCGCCCTCGGGCCCGTCGCAGAGCTCCTCACCACCTCGCAGGCAGCAGAGATCCTCGGCGTTTCGGACACGTATGTACGCAAACTCGCCGACGCCGGGAAACTCCCTATCGAACTACGCGGCACCCACCGCAGGTTCCGCCTCGATGACGTGATGACCTACCGCGAGCAGTTCCCCAAACGCACCTAGCTCTTCGCGTACATTCCTTCGATCTCCTTCGAGAACCGATCGACGACGACATTGCGCTTGATCTTGAGCGTCGCTGTCATCTCACCGTCTTCCTCGGTCAGATCACGATCGAGAATGACGAACTTCTTGATCGACTCTGCATGCGAGACAGCAGCATTGGCGTCGTCGACGGCCTTCTGCAGCTCCGCTCGAAGGTCCTTGTCGTCACGTAGTTCGGCGACGGTAGCACCAGAAGGCTTGCCGTTCTCCGCCTTCCACTTCTCGAACACCTCGGGGTCGACGGTCAGCAACGCCGTGATGTAGGTCTTCCCGTCGCCGACGACGACTGCCTGCGAGACGATGGAATGCGAACGGATACGGTCTTCCATCGGGCCGGGCGAGACGTTCTTGCCACCCGCCGTCACCAGAAGATCCTTCTTACGTCCGGTGATGGAAAGGTAACCGTCGCTGTCAAGTTCACCGAGATCACCGGTTCGCATCCAGCCGTTGACGAATGTCTCTTCGGTGGCCTTGTCGTTCTTCCAGTAGCCCTTGAAGACAACCCCGCCGTTGAGTTCGATCTCGCCATCCTCGGCGATGCGTACCCCGTTGCCGCCCATCGGCTGTCCGACGGTTCCGATCTTCTGAGCACCCGGGACGTTGACGCAGTGCGCTGCTGTGGTTTCGGTGAGGCCATAGCCCTCGTAGATCGGAACTCCGAGCCCACGGAAGAAGTGCCCCAGTTCAGGAGTGAGGGCGCCGCCGCCGGAGATCGCGAACCAGCACTCGCCGCCGAGAGCCTCACGAAGCTTCGAATACACGAGTTTGTCTGCCACTGCGTGCTTCGCCTTCAAGATCAGCGAGGGACCGCCCTTGTCGAGAGCTTGGCTGTACTCCTTGGCGGTAGCTTCTGCGAAAGCGAAGATCGCGCCGGGGACCTTCCCACCGGACTCCACCTTGCGTGCTGCGCCGTCACGAACTTTTTCGAAGACACGCGGAACACCGAGGATGGTGTTGGGCTTGTACCGCTCGAATTGAGTTGTAATGGTGGCAAAGTCGGACCAGTGCGCCTGCGACGCACCAGCTTCGAACGTCGCGAGGGACACCGCGCGAGCCAGCACGTGAGCGAGCGGCAGGAAGGTCAGGACTCGGTTTCCCGGAACCGCCACCTTGCCGATCGATGCCGTCAGAATCCCGCGCACCTCGGACAGGAAGTTGCGATGCGTGAGGATGCATCCTTTGGGACGACCTGTCGTGCCGGAGGTGTAGACGAGTGACGCAAGATCGTCGGCCTTGATGCCCGCGAGCCGCTTCTTCAGCTCGGTGTCGTCAACGTCGGCACCCTGTGCGGTCAGCTTCTCCACAGCGCCGTCGTCGATCTGCATGACGGCTTTGAGGGTGCTTGGCGCGTCCTGAAACAGCTGCTCGTGCGCGCCGGTTTCGACGATCGCGATGACGGCCTCGGAGTCTTCGAGGATCCAGCTGACCTGGCCCTGAGACGACGAATCGTAGATCGGGACGGTAGCCGCGCCGGCAGCCCAGATGGCGAAGTCGAAGAGCGTCCACTCGTATCGGGTCGCGGAGAGGAGTGCGACGCGGTCGCCTGCCTGCACGCCAGCGGCGATGAGACCGTTTGCGACGCCGGTGACCTGCTCGGCGAACTCTTTTGCCGTTACATCTACCCAACCCTCGCCCTTGGGGCGGGAGAACACCGTCAAATCTGGTGTGCGCTCGGCGTGCGTGAAGACGGTGTGCACCACGGACTCGTTGTCGGAGATGGTGAACTGGGCTTTGGCGCTGTACTCACTCACAGGGTGTCATCTCCGTTGGTCTGCGATTCGATGCTGATTCTGAAGCGGTGGAGTGCGCGGGCGAAGTCTGCGACCTCGGACTCGGTCCAATCGTGCAGCCTGCCGGCGACTTGGTCGAGCCGACGCGCGTCGGCGGCGTCGAGGTATTTGCGGCCAGCCTCCGTGAGGTGCAATGGATTGCCCTGACGAACGGATCCCGGATCGGCATACACCCAGCCTGCCTCGATGCAGCCGCGAACTTGGCGCGAGATGGTCGAGCGGTTGACGCCGAAGACGTCTGAGATCTCCGTGGCTTTGCAGCCGTCGTTGCGGCCGATGAAGGAGAGGAAGGAATGCTGCGCGATCGACGGGTGATCTTCGGAATGCCGATCCCCCGTCATCAGCTGCCGCGTCAGGTGCACCAGCTCGTCATGAACAGCTGGTGGACCGGTGAGCGCCATTGCTCCGTCGTGTTGCACTGGGCAACTATAACGCCGACCCCTGTGTCCGACGCAATATGACCGCCGCCACCGACAAGAAGTCCGTCGGTGGCGGCGTGAAAAGTTAGACCAGATCCTCACCGTTGCGGCGAGCAGTTGCCCAATCCTTGAAGAATCCCTTGCTGATGACTCCCAGCACGACCAAGACCAACGCCGGCCAGATCAGAACGTAAATGGTCAGTAGAGCTGTACTCATTCGTATTCCTTCCACTTGTCTCGACGGTTACTTTCCGGACGCTCCCACGGCAGGAAGCTCGTCATCGTCGAAGTCTCCGGTCCGCTGCTTGATGAGTTCGAAATCGAACGTCTCACGCTGATTGACGGACATCGCAAAGCACACGACGGTACTGACGGCATAGGCCACCAAAGATCCGCTGAGCGTTGGGTAGTCGTGCAGGAAGCCGATCGCGAACGGCGCGGACAGCACGATCGCCAGGCCACCGACGATCTGCGCAACCTTCAGACCGAAGAATCCAAATACCATGAGTCCCAGCACCACTCCGATACCGATAACGGCAACGATGTCGGAGAAGAGCCCGAACATCCCATCCATCGGCACCCAACTGAATCGGACGGGCAAGAAGGCAGCAAGAGCCACCAGCACCGACACAGTGAAGGCCTTGTTGGTGACCTTGCCCCAATAGAAACTCGCGATAACCGGGAACACCAGCGCGCCCCACAGCGCGCCGACGAACACCAACAGATCCAGAATGCTCAATTGCAGACTTGCCAAGGAGATGGCCGCCGCCGTGGCAACAATCATCGTTACTCGGCCGATGAGCAGCATCCGTCGAGGGTTGGCGTTAGCCTTGCCTGCGACGGCTTGGCCGTAAACGTCGGTCATCACGATGGACGAGAGCGCAGCAAGGTCCGAGTCTGCCGTCGATGACAGCGCGCCGATGATCATGACAAAGAAGACAGCCAGCAAAATTCCGGGCAGGTAGGACGCGGCCATCTGCGGAATCAGGTTGTTGACGTCACCATCCATCGGCTCGATTCCGAGGTATAGAGCGAGAACACCCAGCATTCCGACACCAATGACCGTTGCGCCGTATCCGACGGTTGCGGTGATGAAGGTGGGCTTGATCAGGTCTTCGCGGACCGCGAACAGACGTTGGGCAATGGTCTGGTTGCCGATTGCGTAGGCAAGAACTGCCGCGATGTACGGCGCGCCCTGCTCGAAGAAGGCAACGCTCGAGAAGAAGTTGCCCTGCTCAGCAGTAAGGTTGCCTGCCCCGGATTCGAAGGCTGCCGGGAACCCTGCCGCAAAGAAGATGAACGGCACCAAAACCGCTACCGCACCGAGCATTCCGATCAGCTGAACGAAGTCGGTCAACACCGAAGCGCGGAAGCCCGACCACAACGTGTACAGCAAAACGCCCAGCGCAACGATGAACACACCCTGGATGAAGTTGAACGGCGAAAGCAACGCGATCAGCAGACCACCAGCGAGGAAGTTCGACATCAAACTGATGAGACTGCCGACGATATTGGAGCCCGCGAGCATCAGCTGACTCGAGCGTCCGTGCCGCGCGTACATGACCTCAGCCAGTGTGTGGGCTTTCGGCGCTACTTTGCGAATTCGCTGGCCAAACGGATAAATGAAGAGAATCATCAACGCGCCCCATAAACCGTAGTGAATGGGGCCGGAGATTCCGTAGGTGTAGCCAGAAGTGGCGGATGCGTACATCGACGACGCCCAAATCCAGGTGGCCGTCATACTCGCGGCCGAAACACCAAATCCTAATTTGTTTCCGGCGGTCATAAAACCGTCGGCATTTTCCTGTTTCTTACCAATACGAAGAGAAATCAGAAATGTTCCACCATAAAAAGCAACAAGCAGTGAAACAATTACCAAGGTACTGAACTGGACCATGTCGGACCCCGTCACATGCCACATCCTCCGCACATAATCGGCAGAGCAAAGCACAAAACCCCTGTTCAGGATCTTTGCGCTTCGTTTCTGCACGCCCTAGGAGCGACCGCCATACCAACACCGGTCACATATTCAATTGACTAGCAACACGCACTTCGTCTTTTCGGAAACCCAACCTCCACAAAATAAATCTTCTGCGCAAGCTTTTGGCTCTACCACGCAATTCAACAACTGAGAATCGACCATAGCATGATGGCAATTTCGAACAAAAACTCCGATATTTTCCCACCCGAAAATATTCATGTTTCCGCCGCAGTAAAATCGTGCGCTTCCAGCGCATATAACAACTCCGCATCGATTGAAATCGATGCTCGATTCGATCGCATACCTACATCGACAGGACCATCCTGGCAAACCGTCGGCCCCACTCGGGATCGGCGGAAACATGCTGGTCCAGCGGATTGGAGACAATCGCCCCGATCATTCGCAGGTACACGAGAGTGTCTCGCACCATCCACGTCCAATCGTCGTCCCCGAGTCGTGTTCCGTCTGTTGTCGACCAACCCAATGCCGTGAGGCCTTCGATCATCACTTCACTACGTTCGGACTCCGACAAGCCGGCAGCCAACGTAAGGAACAGAATTCGGCCGGCTTCCTGCGCCAACTCACCCTTTCCCAACGGCATGGCCGTCACGATGTGACGCCACAGCTCGCCTTCATATGCAAGCACTGACGCGCCGAGTCGAGTCAGAAGCAATGTCCCTCGGAGTTTCCGGACAAATCTCAGTGTCTTTGCGACTTCAACGAGTACTGCTAATTGCGAGTCACTCCCTGCCGTGACACCGATCCAGTCGCTGCCCCAATCGAGTTCGTCTCGGGCGGCCGCAACATGGTCCGAAGGAAGTGCCCCGGACGCCGTCAAAACAATCCCACCACCTCGCGCGGAGTTCAGCAGCCACAGCAGTTGGCGGGTTGCTCCCTCACGCATCACCTCGAAATAGTTGTCATATCCGCCACGAAGCTCCGATTTGGCAACTGCGGCAAACAATTTCGGCGCGGAATGAACCGACAGGCGGCGCAAGAACTTCTCGAACACCGAGCTTTTCACAGGTGGTGACTTATGCAGTGCCACTGCAATGGTGACTGCTGCATTGGACTCTGCGGGAACAAAACGTTCGGGATCGAACAGTCTGGTACTCGCCTGCACGTTCAGGAACTCGCGATACCCGATCGGACCGCCAGAATCCTCCGGCGGGCACGCTCTCTCGCCGTCGAGACAGGATGGCTCAGAAATCGGCTGGTCTTCGACAATCTGCTCGAGAACCAACGTGTGACTCCACCTTGCGCGGGCGTTGTACTCATAACGGACGTACTCCCCGACCGCGGTTACTGCCTCGTCGATCCGGACTTCGTCCTCACCAAACTCGTCTTCCTGGTATCCGTCGCGCTCGATCACCTCTGGCGCGATATATCGATCTGGGCCATTGTCCGTTGAATGATGGACACTCACCCACTGGTGAGCGTGTTGATCTCCCCACCCCATCACCGCCTGCACAATCGAATGAAGTTGGTCCAGTTCGATATTCGACGGAACCAAAAACCGTCTCCAAATAGGCGGCGTGATGCAATCGAGTTCGATCCGCATGACAAAGTTCGCCACCTCCGGCCGTCGACGCTGATTCCGCATCTGCCTCGGCGTAAGGACCTTCATCTGGCTTTGCGCCGCTTGATATGCAGCTACCAAACGCAGATGTGAAGCTCGCCGAACTCTCTGACCCGTCATGCATGGAGGCTAGATCTACCTACCGACAGCCGAGATACTCACTGCCACAAGGCTGTCCGATTTGTCGAGACACGCATGACGTCGCTGGTCGGCTGTTAAGTCCTGATCAGCGCGGACCTGCCCAGGCATCTTTAATCATCCACTGCGCGGACAATAGTGTGCGCCGATTACCGTAGACCTGACAGCTACCGCACGAAAACAGTGCCCAGCGCCTGCTCGGACTGGCACAGAACATGAGGATCCATGAGCGACCAAGACACGACCGCCGACCAGCCCCTCCACATCAACGGCGCAATTGCCTTGGTGACGGACGAGCGCGACGAGTTGGTTCGCCTGTGCGTCCAGACCCTCGCCGAACTGCTGGGCAGTGAGCCTGCCACCGATGACGACGGCGACATTGTCGTGCCGGTTCACGGGTTTGTCGTCTACGTGACAGTTGCCGATGACGGACCCCAGATCAACGTCTGGTCCTCGGTTCTGACCGGCCTCGGCAATCCCTCGCATGCTGCGACTCGACTGATCGAACTCGCGCAGGAATGGCCGCGCCTCCGTTTCGCCTTCAGCGGTGACCACCTGCTGGTCTCCACGATGCTCGACGCAGATCCCTTCGCTCCGCAGCATCTGCTGAACCTGATCGACGAGGTTCACGACTTCACTCACGAACTCGACGACGATTTCGCTGAATCCTTCGGCGGGGCCCTCGACTGCGACGCGGATGACGACAGCTACGCCGGCGAATGCAATCCCGGCGGTTGCGACGGAGACTGTGACTGCGCATGCGGCGATAAAGCAGACGGCGAGCTCAGCATCAGGGCGGTCACCTCGACGCCCAGCAAGTAAGCAATAACCCACGGCTAGTATTGCGTGCGTGCATCTCTGCGATTGCAGAGACGCACGCACGCTGACGTTTGTCATCGCTTCTCGGGACGACTGAAAGCGACCGAATGAAATTCGACTGCGCGGCAGGAACGACGACTGAAAGATCGTCACTGCCGGTTTCGCTACTGTGCAGCGCAATGACCTTCGGCCTGGCAACGAACTCATCGATCAGACCACGACCGGCTGACCTGCTATTCCTTTGTGCGGCTTGGCAGATCGCTCATATCAGTCGCCGATTTAGACGCCGAACGCGCCTGAATCTCGAAAATCTCTCGCCTACAGCTACTTTCGTCGGCGTAATTCAACGACGCAACGCCCCCTAGATGTCGCTGTACCAACCAGATGACTGAGATTGCTGGCGAGGCCGCCCCAAGATCAGCCTGAGTACGGCTCGCAGGCAGGTCCGGTGATGTAGCCCTGCTCGCAGCCGTGTTGCGTTTGGATATCACCGCTGGTCGGCTCCTTGCCACACTTAACACCACAGCGTTCGTATCCGTTTACGACACCATCACCGTTCCGGTCTTCGTCAGGATCATATGGGTAACCGCCTCCGGGATTCGTGTTCGCCTCCGCACGCATCTCCGCACAGGCCGGATCGGTCGTGGAGTACGAGCCATCGGTGTAGACCGCAGTTCCCGGGTAATCGCAGTACCGTAGAACCCTTTCCGAAGCTTGTGTAGTTGCCGGAGGCACATAGGTGTCGCAGGATGCCTCGTAGCCAGTGGTGCCATCGGAGTACAACGCGGTACCCGACTGGTACAGGGAGAGATCGCCGCATACGAAGGTGATCGGCGCGACCTCGGGTGTACTGCTTGGGGGAGGTACTACGGACTCAGTTGCCGGGACGGCTGTTGCCGATGAGCTTGATGGGGTTGTCGACGGCAAGTCTGTGCCTGGGCCGCCGCAAGCAGAAAGACCGAACGACGAGAGCAATGCGCCAACAGCGAGGATAAGCGCTCTCTTCATGTCAGTCTCCTGTGTGTTCCCGCACGCTGTTGTGTCGAACGAGCAATTCCGGCGGTCATCGCCGTGAGCATTCTTCGCATCGTGCCGCCTTCACGCGGTAGCGATTCGACTCACATTGATAATCGACAGACGAGAAAACTCGTTACGGAGTTGCGAGTTCTCTCGCCTGTGATCGACAACATCGCGCCAGCACCGAGCCCCCGAACGACCGCCCGAACGAGAAGTTGAGCGCAGCCAGCTTTCCCGCTTCGGATTCGGCGTTCACCAGTTTTCGGTAGCACTCCTTTGTGTTTGCAGTACTCGCGACAGTGGTCGGCGTATCGACTAGTTCCGACGCTGATTGACCGATCGAGAGCCTTGACGGGAGGAAGCGAGTGCGCGTTACTGCGTATCCGTACTGACCAATGGCCCTGTGCGCTTCATTGATCTTTGCGCAGACCGACATTGGCTCCGCGACCTGTCCGCCGGTAATCGAAGCAAAAGTGTGGTCAATTCCGTATCACTAGTAAGTGAGGCAAGTACCCTCGCGACTGAAATGACGTTCACCAGCCACTGAAACGCATCACGTCAGCGCTGTGAAGTCGACGAGTTCCTTTTCAATGTCAGCTAAGGGCTTCTCTCCAGTTGCTGCTTCGATGGCTCGCGGCGCCAATCCTCGATCGAGCATGAATGCCATCAGTTTCGTGATTGTCGACTTGGCTGCCTGCAGCTGAGCCAACTGCCCCGACTTCGGATCGCTGAACGCCGTCAGGCGGTTGATTCGGGCGGAGAGTTTCGTCTCCACATCCGCCAACTGGTACCAGAGCGCTTCATCATGAGGAAGGCCGAGCATCTTGCGTGCATGCTCGGTCGATACCCGCAGGATCAACGTGGTCGAATCCGTGATCGGCTGGTCGGGGGCACTGCCGCCTACCGCCGCGCCCGCGGCCACCGCCGCGCCCGCTCCGGCCAAACCACCAAGCATTCCGAGACCACCGATCATCCCTCCCGGCCCGAATGCTGCAAGCCCGCCGACGATAGCGGCGCCACCTGCCGCGGCAGCCGGCGCTGCGAGCATAAGCCCGACCGGTCCGGCCGCGACCAAGGCGAGACCGACTGCGGCTGTAATTACCCTGCCCCAGGGGACGCCACCGCGACTGTCCAAGCATTTCTGGACGTCTTCGAGGGCGGTGCTCACTGTCTTTCCGAGCTGACGAACGAACCCCAATTCGACGGCGATGTCGGCGAGTGCGTCGCGGGGGGCGTTGCCGATTTCGAGTTCATACGGATCGATGATGTTCGTCAGCGCGAGCACCACCAACTCGCCGACCACTTCGTGTATCTCCCATCGATGCGGAATCATCGGCAATTGACCATTGCTCAGTTGCTGTAGTTCGACTGCGACGGGCTGTCCACTCACTGACGCGGCCTGCTCTATGTGAGCGACGATGTTGTCCTGGACGATGTCGAGTGCATGTCGGTAGCGTTCGGCCAGCGCTTTGTCTTTGAGGTTGCGGTGGACCGCCTGCGCGTAGTGCAGCATCAACAACACCGAGGCCTCGTTGTCATTGAGACGAACCGCGATATCCGATGTGCGGATTGCGATTTCCTTCGAGGGGTACAGAAGATCTGCAACCAGCATGGCGAGGGCGCGATGTCCGAGATACGCCCCAGAGGCATGGGATGCGCCGTTGTCGATGACGAAATCCTGGGCACCTGGGAAGGTGGTCGCCAGCCCCCTGCCGCCGGTGACGACGTCGCCGACATCGAGGAAGTTCGACCAGTCGTCGACCCGGCCGTACGGAAACTTCTTGAGTAGTCGCTCGCTGCTGTCGTGAACGGCTTGCACGTTCGCCGGGCTACCGATGGTGATGAACCTGCGGACATGGACATTTTCAGGAAGATGGTCGAGAAGATCGATCGCGATGATGCTGCCCAGGCTGTGGCCGATCAGAATGATCTCGCCAGAGGTGGGCAGATGGTCAAGGATGTGCCGCAGGATCGCTCCCCGGACCGGTTCCTCCCGAACGTACTTGCGTACTTGCTGCAGATCCAGGAATGATAGCGATCCGATCGCGGCCTGCTGCAGTGGAGCGAGAACTTGCCCGGGCACACGATGGAAACCGAAGGTGCGGGCCCCGCCCTCGAGACCCAGAATCCGCTGGACTCTCGCCTGACGCCGCTCAAAGCCGCGGCGACTGGCCGAGTCGTCGCGCGGTTTGTACGTCACGGGGGGCAGCTTGGCACCAATACCGTTTGTTGTGAGGAACGAACTGTAGCGAGGTGCGATGACCATATCCCGATTGACCGCGCCGAAACCGGCCTGTTCGAGACCGCGGTCGAGACCGTCGAGCCAACTCGATTTCGGATCGCCGTCACCGATTCCGTGCAGAAAAACAATCTTCACAACCATATCCCTCTCGAAGGTCGAACCCTGGTATCACCTAAACCACTACTGTTATTCGCTACAAAGATTCGAAAAAGATGAGCACCGCCGAAAATCTCGAACGGGTTCTCTGCGCTAACTTCGCAATACCGTACAGAGGAGGATCGACACCTCCGCGACCAGATCGCCCAATTTCGTCCACGACCACAGCTTTAGGTCAGCCAACTATCGAGATCGCTTTGCTCGAATGGGGTCGTAGAGATTATTTGCGGGTATGTCGCAGTATCTGTCATGCGGCTACGTCCACGATCAAGTAATCGGGGATCGCGAACCATCCGCAAGCATGCTGGATCTCGGGCAAACCTCGAGATCTGCGACGGCGAATTCTATTCCGGCTGTTTGCATCCGGCTCGCGGTGCCGCTGGCGTTAACCGGGAAATCGACTCTCTGCAACGTCGTCACCGCTCCGGAACTGCTCTTAGCCTGCTCACCGAGTCCCAACGCACCGGCACCTGCCTGGTTGTCGCTTTGCGAGCCGAGGTTTCGGCGTAGTTGCAGGCTCCGTAGCTGTCATCATTGTCGTAATTTCAGTCGATGCGTCGTCAGTCTATGAGCCACGCTGTCAACGCCAGTGCCTCGACGCTGAGCATCGCAGCCGGCTATTTTCGTAGCGCGGTATATCGGCGAGCTCCGAGTCGTTTCGGCTGGCACACATTCGCCGCAATGCGGCTGGATCTCACTTCACATTTCAGAGAACGAAATCGAGGTCAGTCGCCCACCTCGACACCGTAACCGGGACAGCAATAGCGCCAAGTCCGTGGTTATGCCCCTGACCTGCCGCCCGACGGCGCCAAACATCTGCGCGGCGGGTAGATCTCGGAAAGAACCATGGTTCGTTCGACAGTCCCGAGGCCGAGTACAGAAATGGCAAGTTTTCCGTCGGGACCCAAATGCCGACTGAGACTGCTCCTAAGTCGACGAAGGAATTGTCGCCGTCGACTGCTGCTGCTGCTGCGGGGACAGTAAGTTGGCGACCCACAGGTAGAGCATCGAAATCTGCGCGGGCACTCGGCCCACTATCACTCGCACTGCCGACGGAGAGCTTGACTGCGCCGTCCTCATCCACGGTGTTGCTGTAGAAGACAGAATCCTGATCCGAAGCGGCTTTACTGCCTCCGCCCGGGAGGAAGACGACCATATGCCGCGCAAACTGAAGCACAAATGGCACAACCGAAATCTGGCCGCTCAATCGACGGCGGTGAAACCCTTCGCCCGGTCTTTGTCGGCCGAGGTCCACAGCGTCGTCGACAGTTCGGCCTTCACCAGCGGGATAACCTCTTCCGCAAATCGGCGCAAAGTGTCCTTCTGCTGCTCGAAGTCGAGCACGTGATTGACCGACACCGATTGGAAATCGTGGCCGTAGCTCTCGTGATAATCGAGGATCTTCTCGGCGACCCGCTCCGACGACCCGACCAACGCCGGCCCACGGTCGACGGCTTCCTCGATGGTCCGGAAGCTCGTCGACTTTCCGACAGCTTTGGGATCGTGCTTGCGTTTGTCGGCCTGCGCAACGGCGCCTTCGTAGATCGGACGGAACTCTTCGATGGCCCGCTCGGTGGTATCGGCGAGGAACAATCCGCCCGAACCCGATCCGACGTACGCCTTGGACGGGTCGTGCCCGTATGCCAGGTACTGCTCGCGGTAGTGGTCGATCAGCACTTTGTAGTTCTCACGAGGCTGGAAGGCGTTGGCGGTGACGATGGGGTCGCCCCACTTGGCCGCGAGTTCGACGGCCTCGAACGAGGTAGCCGATCCATGCCAGATACGGAACGGGCCGTCGTAGGGACGCGGTAGCGTCGTCGCGTCCTCGAGCGATGGCCGGTGAGTCCCCACCCACTTGACGTTTTCCTCGCTGATCAGCAGTTTGAGGAGTTCATAGTTCTCGGTGAGGTATTCGTACTGCTTGGCGATGTCCAACCCGAGGAGCGGGTACTGAAGAACCTCGTTGCCCTTGCCGATCACGATCTCGAGGCGTCCCCGGCTCAGCTGATCGATGGTTCCGAAATCTTCGGCGACTCGAATCGGGTCGAGTAGCGACAGGACCGTGACACCTGTCGACAGCAGGATTCTGTCCGTGGCCTGCGCAATCGCCCCCAACACGACGGTTGGCGCCGACGAAAGAACCGGCCCGGCGTGGCGCTCCCCCACCGAGAACGAATCGATACCTAGTTCTTCGGCGAGAACCGCCAGTTCGACGACGCGGTTGAGCCGATCGGACGGGGCAACTTCCTCGCCGGTCACTGGATGGGGTGGGTTGAAAATGATGTCCAGAACCTGAAAACGCATGACCCGTCTTTCTCGATAACCGCACAGCGCGCCTGTCCCTCGGAGGCTAGTGCGCGACTCGTCGACGGATCCGCCATCCGAGGACGCCCCTGACACGACGAGATCACGAAAAACCCTATTCAACAACTACTTTCGAATCAATGGCACTATTCGGTCGATAAAACTCTCCCCGATCCGAAGTCGCCCGAAAACATGCCGAACTCCCGCCAGGCAGGACCTGTGTCACCAACCAAACGAGCGCACGGTAAACATGAAGTACTAAGAGTGCGTTCCCTTATCGTTAAGAGGTACTTGACATGAACGGTGCGGCAGCCATCGGTGATGGCATATTTCAGATTCCTGTCCCGATCACGGACAACCCGCTCGGGCACACGCTCGTCTACGCCATGGAATCCCCCGGCGGACTGATCTTGGTCGACGCTGGCTGGGGTGACGACAATGGCTGGCAGGGCCTCAACGCGGGGCTCGCCGAGATCGGGCATTCGGTGACCGATATCGAGGGCGTCGTGGTCACGCACTTCCATCCGGACCACACCGGACTGTGCGGACGGGTCCGCGAGGCATCCGGCGCTTGGATCGCCATGCACGAGGACGACCACTACCTGTTCGATCAGATGGCCACTGCGCGTAACGAGGAGTGGATGGCGTACCAGCTCGACAACATGGAACGTGCCGGAGCGCCCGCAGCTGACCGTGATGCCTTCCGACTGGCTGCCGCGGGTGAGTCTCCCGTGGGCCCCGAGTCCGCTCCCGACCGCCTTCTCGTCGACGACGAGATCATCGCACTCACCGACCGCGGCCTCCGCGTTGTCTACACCCCCGGCCACACGCCTGGTCACGTCTGCTTCTACCTCGACGACGCCGACATCATGTTCACCGGCGACCACGTCCTGCAGAAGACAACACCGCACGTCGGCAACTTCGTGTACCCCCTCGACGAACGCGACGCCCTCGCCGATTTCCTCGACTCGCTCGCACGAGTGCAGAACATGAACATCACCCGCGGTCTCGGCGCTCACGGCATTCCGATCGACGACGTCGGAGGTCGCGCCGGTGAGCTGATCGAGCATCACCAGGAGCGACTCGATCATCTGCTCCAGGAGTTCGCCGACGACAAGCTCACCGTATGGGACGTCGCGGCAAAGATGAAGTGGTACAAGCCGTGGGCCGAGATCTCCCCGATGGGAAAGACGATGGCGCTCTCCGAGGGCGCAGCTCACCTTCGCCATCTGGTTGCCCGAGAGCAGGTCTCTCAGGTCCCCGGCTCCGAGCCCGCGCTCTTCGCCCGCTCGATCTGAAAGATCAGGGCCGACAAGCACTCCGCTCGTCGGCCCTGCTCTTTATTCCGCTTCGGCCTGATCGACTATTCGCGTCGACGCCGATCGCGGCACCACTACCACCGGAACCGGTGAGTACCGCACGATCTTCGCTGCGCGACTGCCGAGGAACACCCGCGCCAGTGGACCTGCCTTGCTCGAGCCGACCGTCAGAACGTCACCTCGGTCCCACTCGACGCCCTCGAGCGCCTCGGCCCAGTTACGACCATGGCTGATAACCGATTCCATGACGTCAGGAATCTCGGGCAGTGCACGCACACGCTCGAAGGCAGCGTTGGTCTCGCGCTCGACCACCTCGGCCCACTCGGAGATGACCGGTGAATCCCCCTCGGTCCCGAGCGTTGTCGTGTACTGCGCGTTCGCACGAACTGCAAACGCCGCCAATCTGAGTCCGGCATCGACACGCGCAGCCACGGTCGCGGCGGCGAGCACCAGATCGTCTTGATCGGGTGTGCCCGAGTAGGCGGCGGTAACGCGGCGAACCACCTCACCGGGTTTGGTTCGAAATCCCCTCGGCGCCAGCGCGACCGGAACGTCGGAGCTGTGCAGCAAGCGTGAGGTGACACTGCCGAGAGCCACATGACCGAACACCCCGGCGGTCGACGAATCCAGGACGATCATCTTGGCTTCGTGCTCGTGAACGAGATCGAGCAGGCCAGTCGACGTCGACTGAGCCTCATGCACGACATAGGTCACGTCGACATCGGAGGGCATGTCTGCCCGCGCTTTCGCCAGCGCCGCTTCGGCTTCGGCTCGCAATTGTTGGTGGTATTCGGCGTCGACACGCGCCATCCCGGGCGGTGGCGGCGAGGGAATCACCGCGCAGATCACCAGCGGTTCACCGGACGAGCGCGCCAACAGCGTTGCAAGATGGACGGTTCCGGAACTGTCACCGTCGGGTGCGTATCCCGCGAGCAGCGTCATGACTCGGACTCCGATCCCAATTCAGCGCGGTTCTTCGCACCGAGGCGCGAGTGCTTCATACCGTAGGCGAAATACCAGATGATCGCGACGGTCACCCAGACGAGGAACACATAGATCGTGACGGTTCGGAGATCCTTGATGATCCACAGGCAACCAAGGATCGAGAGGATCGGCGTCACTGGATAGCCGGGAACTTTGAAGCTGCGCGGCAGGTCCGGGTCACTGCGCCGCAGGATGATGACCCCGACCGACACCACGAGGAAGGCCACCAGGGTTCCGATGCTGGTCATTTCGGCGAGGAAGTTGATCGGAATGAAACCGGCCAGAATGCTGATGACGACACAGACGATGATGGTGTTGGGCACCGGCGTCAGAGTCCGCGGGTTCACCTTGTGGAAGATCGACGGAATCATGCCGTCGCGCGACATCGCGAACAGGATGCGGGTCTGACCGTAGATGACCACGAGCGTGACGCTGCAGATCGAGATCACCGCACCGGCGGCCAGAAGCGTTCCCGGCCAGGTAGATCCGGTCACCTGTTCCAGGATCGCGGACAGTCCGGCTTCCTGACCTTCGAACGATGCGGAATCCTGTGCACCGATCGCGACGGCGACAACGGCGATGTAGATCGCGGTGACGGACACGAGTGCAATGAGGATCGCGAGAGGGAGATTGCGACGGGGGTTCTTCACTTCTTCGCCGGCGGTGGACACGGCGTCGAGGCCGATGTACGAGAAGAAGATGATTCCGGCGGCGGACATGACGCCGCTGAATCCGAACGGTGCGAAGTCGGCGAAGTGATTGCTGTTCCATCCGGCGATGCCGACCACGATGAAGAGCAACAGAATTGCGAGTTTGATCGAGACCATGATGGCGTTGGCCTTGGCCGATTCACTGGCGCCGCGGATGAGCAGAACACCGCATAGGCACACCAGGATCACTGCGGGCAGATTGATGATGCCGCCCTGCTCCGGCGCTTGTGACAACGCGTCGGGAATCTGGAACCCGAAGAGGTTGCCCAGTAACTGGTTCAAATACTGCGACCATCCGACGGACACCGCCGCGGCCGAGACTCCGTACTCGAGAAGCAGACACGCGCCGACGGCCATGGCTGGAAGCTCTCCGAGCGTCGCGTAAGCGTAGGAATACGACGAGCCCGACGCCGGGACAGCTCCGGCCAACTCCGCGTAACAAATCGCCGTGAGTCCCGCGACGACACCGGCAACAACGAAGGAGATGATGACTGCCGGACCCGCAACCGGGACTGCCTGCGAGAGGACGAAGAAGATACCGGTGCCGATCGTGGCGCCGATGCCGAACATGGACAACTGCGCCAAACCGATACTGCGGGTCAGCTCGCCGCCGTTGGTATCTGCGCCGGTCTCCTGGTCTATCTGCAAAGCCGGCTTGCGCCGAAGTACGTGTTTGACGAGAGTAGCCATCGACGCTCCTCTAGAGTGCCTGGTAGGAAACTGTTGTATCCTCATACTGCACGTAAGTGTCCTGCGACACAACAGTTGGAGCAAAGTTGCCCAGCTCACGCCAACCGTCCGGTCTGGAATGCCCGGATCGTGAACCGCCTTCGGAGAAAACGGGGAGATCATGACCGGACCGACCATCACCGTCGACCTGCGTCGTATCGAACAGAATGCGCGCGTCCTCGTCGAAGCGTCCAATGCCAAGGGTATTGCGGTGGCCGGCGTCAGCAAATCTACGTGTGGCTCCCCCAAGGTGGCGCGAGCAATGGTCCGCGGCGGCGTCGCACAGATCGCCGACTCCCGCCTGGACAACCTGGCCCGCATTCGCCTCGACGGCATCACCGTTCCCCTGATGCTGATCCGCGCACCGTCGTTGAACGAGATCGACGACACGATCCGCTACGCGGACATCAGCCTCAACTCCGAGTTGACGACGATTGCTGCTCTGGGCAGAGCAGCACAAACGCGAGGAGTCGTCCACGACATCGTGCTGATGATCGACCTCGGCGATCTCCGCGAAGGAATTCTGCCGGCGGAGGCGTTGGATGTAGTCGCCGAAATCCTTCCCATCGAGGGCATCAGACTGATCGGAATCGGCGCGAATCTCGCATGCGTCGGCGGCATCCAGCCGACCGTCGACAACCTGTCGAATCTGGTCTACCTAGCCGACGAAATCACGAAGCGGTTCTCGATCGAACTGCCGATCGTTTCCGGCGGCAATACGTTCTCGCTGCCACTCCTCGAGACCGGAACGATGCCCGAGGGGATCAACCATCTGCGTTTGGGCGCCAGCATCGTTCTGGCCGAATCACCTACTCCCCCCGGACTGTACGAACTGCTGAACAACGATGCCTTCACTCTCACCGCGGACATCATCGAGGCCAAGGTCAAGCCGTCGCGGCCGTATGGAGTCTCAGGGGAAGACGCATTCGGCCGACGCCCCGTCTTCGACAACGAGGACAGGCCGAGCCGACGCCTGATCTTGTCCATCGGCCGCGAGGACATCTCGCCGGAAGGCTTGACCCCGATCGATCCGCGTCTGAAGGTGATCAGCGCCAGTAGCGATCACCTCCTCGTCGACGCCGGAGAAACAGGTGACGAATACCGACTGGGTGGCACCGTCGACTTCACGATCGATTACGGCGCGCTCTTGATGGCGATGACATCGCCCTACGTCGAAAAGCGCTACGTCCTGGGCACCGTACCGATCGATGCCAATGCGACCGTCGAATTGATCGACCTCGAAACTACCGGGCTGGCAAGCCATCTCCTCGATCACGGTCTACGCGAAGACATGTCCGGAATCGGTTTCAGCTGCATTCAAGCCGAGAACGCCGCCGCGGATCTCACAACGCTGCCGCTGTGGCTCACTACCGAGGCCTGGCAGAACACCAGAATTCCGATTGCCACCGAACCCGGAACCGATTTGGGTGCAATCATTTTCGCCTCCCACGGCGATATCGAACAACTGCTGTCGTCGGCGGCGGATCTGCACGGCCCCAGTTTGGAGAACACCGTCCTGGTGGGGGTCAAGAACGCCACGATCGATCACAAGCGCGCACTCGACGAGTACGGGGTATTGCTGGTGACGATCGACGAGATCGATCGCCATGGCATGGCGGCCTTGATGCCTCGCGTTCTCGCCGCGGCGGGCCAGGGTGTGAACGGCGTCCATGTCCACTTCGACATGGACATCGTCGACGGACGTGTTCTCGGCGTCGACGACACGACGCATCTGGGCGGCCTCACGTTCCGAGAAGCCCACCTCGCCGCCGAATTCATCAGCGAGACCGGCCTGACAAGATCGATCTCGATCGGCAGCGTCGCGGCAGCGGATTCCGATCCTCTCGGCCGTCAGGCGACCTTCGTCGACGGACTGGTTGCATCGCTGCTCGGGCGCAAGGTGGTCAAAGCCTGACGATGTCGGCAGCCCTTGCGAGAATCGTTCGATGATCACGCGGAGCTCCGGTCAGCACGTATTTATCGCACTCGGCACGCCGTGGCTCGATGCCGTGGTCGCGTTTCTCGAGCCCCGTGCCCGTGTCGATCCCTGGATCATGCGCGGAAAGATGGCCATCGGCGACCTGTTGATCACTGTTCTCGACACCACTCCTCGCACGCTGCTCTGCATCGAGACCGTGGCTGCGCCCTTCGACGGCACGTCGCGGATGGAAGTCGATGAACGCCCGTACGAACTCCACGGTTTGCCCACCGTTCCAGAACTCGAACAACGATGGTCCATCACGTTTCCCACGGATCCTGGGCCGGTCGACGACGCACTGGCCGACCGGATTCTCACGGCCGGCCAGTCGCACTATGCGCACTACTTCGGCGACATCGACACGCTGGATCCGACGTCCACGGCTGCCCACGCTCGAACGTTGATGCGCGAGCGGGGAAACTGCACAGGTTGCAGCTCACCGATGCCGTTGCGAAAGTTCAACAGCGGTGATCGCCTTCACTTTCATTCCGCAACGCGGATCTTCAGGCAGGACGAACCTGGGGACGACTACCCAGCCGTGCTGTGCCGCAAGTGCACCGGAAGGATGGCCGCGTCCGGGCACACCAACTTCATCGACTACATGCTGTCGAAGAATCCACTGTGCCCGCAGTGCGGTGCACACAGAACCGCTCAGTGTGCCCCGGGGATGCCGGTCCATCCGTTTGATCACCTACCGTGGCTCGCCGGAACGGGCTGCGTCGTGGGACCGGACACCCCGGAATGGACGTGCCGAGCGTGCAGTCACTCATGGGGACAGATGTTCCCGCCGGATCACCCGCAGCACGACTGATCAGTTCGCGGCGAAGCCGGGAAGCCGATCGATGTCCGCGATGACCGAATACTCCGCGGCGTCACCCTGGAGGATTCGACTCTGCTCGCCGTGGACGTCGACGGGGACGTCGCCGGCCAATGTCACACGGTGCACACTGCGGGCCTGAGTCCCGTAGTCGGCGATACCGTAATGCTGAGTCGCCTGGTTGTCCCAGATCGCCAGGTCGCCGGCCGACCAGTTCCATCGAACAGTGTTTTCCAACTTGATGATTCGTGCCTGCAGGATCTGGTAAAGAGCGACCGACTCCGACGGCTTGAGCCCGACGAACTCCTTGAAGAAGTGACCGAGCAGGAGGGTCTTCTCCCCCGTCGCCGGATGGATACGCACCACCGGGTGTTCGGTCTCGTAGATCTCACGGGTGAATTCGGCGTAGTAGGCCTGGCGCTGCGCGTCTACCGGGTTCGCCTGATCGACAACCTCGGCATAGTCGTAGGCATTGGTGTGAACGGCCCGCAAATTCTCGACCAAGACCTTGAGCGAAGCCGGCAGTTGGTCGTACGCAGCGGTAGTCGACGCCCACGTCGTCGCTCCGCCGTACTCGGGAATGGTCGTCGCTCGCAGAATCGAGGCTTTCGGGATGCGGTCGACAAACGTCACGTCCGTGTGCCAACTGTTGGCGGCACGGTCGAGCACCAACAGCTTGTCGCCCCTGGACTTCACCGTCGGATGCGGGGCGGTCTGGGTGCCGAGGGTTCCGGCGAATTCGTACTGCGACGTGTCGTCGAGATGCTGCTGCCCACGGAAGAACACAACCTTGTGCGCTGCCAGCGCATAGTTGATCGCATAGGCGGTCTCTTCGGACAAGTCCCCGGAGAGGTGCACACCGTCGATGCGGGCGCCGATCAGCTCGCCTACCTTGTGGACGGTGATTCCGCCAGCAGCGTAGATCTGCTCCGGGGTCTGGGTGACACGTTCGAGTTCGGTGACGGACATGGCGATCTCCTGTGAGTCGGTCAAGCCTACGGGCGCGGCAGTCGTCATGGCGCTGCCTACTGTGAACACTCAATCATTTACGCTGCGGGCTCGAATACGGTTGAACTCGAGGTGATCTCAAAGTTCGCCGCTCCCTCGCCGGAGAATATTGCCGCTCACTGGGACAAGGCCGTCGTCGTTGTCGTCATGAGCTGTAGCGTGCGATCTGCCGCACCCACGACAACGGAGGACAGCATGCAGCCCGAGAGCCCTGCCGAACAGATTCGTTCAACGCTCGCTCGGATCGCCCATCTGGCTGACACCGGCTCTGTCGAGGACTACGTCGAGCAGTTCACCCGCAAGGCCGAATGGAACATGCCGGCCAATCCCGATCGCGGTATCCCCGCACAGGTACGACGTGGCCGTGAAGAAATTGCCGCTGGAGTAGTCGAGCGCCGGGCCGCCGGCATTCAAGGTCCGGGCACATTCACACGCCACGTCACCACGGCGATCGCCGTGGACGTGACCTCGGAAACTACAGCCCGCGCGGATGCGGTGTGGACGTTCTACGTCGACACGCCCACCTCGCCCAAGCTCAGCGGCGTCGGGAGCTACGCCGATGAGTTCGAACTCGAAGACGGGCGGTGGCGACTGTCGCGACGAGTGATCTCGCGCGGCTGACGGTCAGTCTTCTTCGCCGGTGATCGCCTCACACCAGTCTTCGACCTGATCGATCCCCTCTTCCGTCCATTCCGGGCTCATGTCCTCGAGTGCATCGAAGACCACCTCGCAGGTCAGCATCTCCGGTGAACCCTCCGACCCCGCTGCCTCGGTCCGCTCCGCAGACGCTGTCGCAACTGGGCCGGCGGCCAGCGCAACCGCCATCGCGCCTGTTCCGACCATCGCTTTCACACGCATCGGTTTTCCTCCTTCACTCTCGCTTCGGTCCTCGGGGTACCCGACTCGCCCCGCGCTACCCATCCCGTCACTCATGTCCGACTTTCGGCGCCGACGGCATAGACTGAGCTCGTCGCCACCACGCTCTCGCAGCGTCGGGGGCGACAGATACACAGCTGGATCAGAATCGGAAGGCATCCCATTACAGAATCTCCCGCTCCGCACGACATCTACTTCGTACCCCCGGAGCAGGACAGCCCCAATCCCGTGGAACCGGCGTCGGCCGCGTCACGTGCGCGGATGGGTGAGCTACCCGAGACCGTCCGATTCAAGAATCGTTTTGCCCTTGCGATCACGACCACCACGCCGCTCGAAGCGATGGTCGAAGATCTCCTCTTCATCCGCGACATCCTCGACGCCGCAGGAATCGAGTATCTACTCGTCCGCGGAAACGACGAGCGCCCGGTCATCGCGGTCAGCTGGACCGAACGAAAGAACCTGCGGCAGGCACTTGTCGAGGGATGCGCCAACGCACCCTTCTACTCCAAAACCGTCGACGCGAAGAAGAGTCCAGCGCTCCTTGTCGCGGACGGTGCCCTGTCCAAGACCAACAAGTCACGAATCTTCCGCTTGTTCCGTCCAAGGGTTCACGTCGCAAGCGGTATGAACTACGGCGCGAACATCGGCGTTCAAATCGAATTGTGGTCGATTTCCGACGAAGAAATCGTCCTACCCGTCGAGAACTCACTGACTCGACGAACCGTCCTCCCCGAAGAAGCTGTCCGAGGAACCGTCGAGCGATTCGGCCGGATCTGGCCGACCATCGAAAACATGTTCGCCGATCATGCCTCCGATATCAGCTTCGATATCGATCTTGTCTTTTCCTGGGTCGACGGCTCCTCCAAGGAGTTTCAGGCTCAGCGCGCCAAGCGGATGCAGAACTACATCGTCGGCGAGGGGGACGAATCAGAGGCGCGTTTCCGTCAGATCGACGAGCTCAAGTACGCGCTACGGTCCATCCACATGTACGCGCCGTGGATCCGACGGATCTTCGTCGCGACCGATTCCGATCGTCCGGACTGGCTTGCCGACGATCCGCGAGTCACGTTCATGCCCAGCGAAAAGTTCTTCGCCGATCCAAGTGTGTTGCCCACACACAACTCTCAAGCTGTCGAATGCCAGCTGCACCATATTCCGGGTCTGGCAGAACACTTCCTCTACTCCAACGACGACATGTTCTTCGGCCGCCCGGTCGGTCCGGACATGTTCTTCTCCCCCGGTGGCATCAGCATGTTCATCGAGGCCGATACCAGAATCGGCTTGGGACACAACGACAACGACCGCAGCGGCTTCGAGAATGCTGCCCGCGTCAACCGCCGACTGCTGCAGGACCGCTTCGGTCTGATGACCACCAGGCATCTCGAGCACGCAGCGACGCCACTGCGCAAGAGCGTGATGGCCGAGATGGAACGCGAGTTCGCCGAAGACTTCGCGGCAACTGCAGCAAGCACCTTCCGCGCGAGTTCCAATATCTCGGTGACCAATTCGCTCTACCACTACTACACGCTCATGAGTGGGCGGTCGGTGGTGCAGAAGTCCGCCGCCGTCAAATACGTCGACACGACGGTCAAGGCCGGTTTGCGCGACATGGACTCACTGCTCGCCAAGCGATCCATGGACTTCTTCTGCCTCAACGACGGCAGCGCTCCGGAGATCGATCTGGAACTTCGCACACGCAAGATCACGGAGTTCCTGGAGAGCTACTACCCCATCCCCGCTCCCTGGGAAGCCTAGACGAAGCGAGAGCCCAGCCGATTTCGGCTGGGCCCTCGCCACTTCGGTCGATCAGCGTGCTGTCACATGCTCCCTCTGCACCGGGATGGGCAGTCCGAGATTGTCACGCAACGTCGTTCCTTCGTAGTCACTGCGGAGAACACCTCGATCCTGCAGCAGTGGCACCACGTCGTCGACGAACTCGTCGAGGCCGGTCGGCACAAGGTGCGACCCGAGGATGAACCCATCCGAACCGTCGTTGCTGACAAACGAATCGATCTTCTCCGCAACTTGCTGCGGTGTACCCACGATCGGTCCACGCTCGAACTGATCGATCACCACTTCGCGCAGATTCAACTTCTTGCTCTCGGCTACCGCGCGCAGTTTTGCGACGGTCGCGAAACGATCCTGGTGAATGAAGGCGCGCCCCTGGATGATCGGCGGAGCCTCAGGATCCGGGGCGATATCGGGTAGTGGCCCTTCGGGGTCGTACTTCGACAGATCGAGATTCCAGATCTGTTCGAGCAGAACCAAAGCGGTCTGGCCGGTGACCTGCTGGTCGCGAATATCGCGGTACTTCTCGATCGCGTCCGCCTCGGACGTGCCGAGAACAAAACTCGCCGACGGCAAAATCTTGATGTCACCCGGGTCGCGTCCGGCCGCGACGGCACGAGCCTTGATGTCACGATAGAAGTCGGCCGCCTCGGGCAATTGACCATACGGTGAGAAGATCGCGTCGGCATTGCCGGCAGCAAAATCGCGCCCCTGCGGCGACACCCCGGCCTGCAGAATAACCGGGCGCCCTTGCGGGCTACGCGGCACCGTGAATCGGCCGTTCACATCGAAATGTGATCCGTGGAAGGCGAATTCACCGGCATCCGGTCGCGAGAGAAAGCGTCCTGATGCCTTGTCAGCAACGATGTCGTCGCTGCGCCACGAATCCCACAGTTGACGCACCAGCGCTACCGTCTCCTCCGCACGCTCGTATCGTTGCGCACGATCCAGGTATCCGCCGCGGCGAAAGTTCTGGCCGGTGAATGCGTCGAACGTGGTGACGACGTTCCAGGCGGCACGTCCTCCGGACAATTGATCGAGCGTCGCGAATTGTCTTGCCAGCTCGTAAGGCTCGTTGAACGTGGCGTTGATGGTGCCTGCCAAACCGAGGTGTTCGGTCACTGCTGCCAACGATGCAAGCACGGTGAAGGTGTCCGGCCTACCGATGATGTCCTGATCGAATATCTGTCCTGCACGTTCACGAAGAGCAAGACCTTCGGCGAGGAAGAAGAAGTCAAACTTCCCACGCTCGGCTGTTCGAGCGGTGTGCTCGAAGGATTCGAACTCGATCTGACTGCCCGCCTGCGGATCCCACCACGCAGTGTGATGGTTGACGCCGCCGAGGTAGGCACCCAGGATGACCTGCTTACGCTGCTGAGAACTCATGAAAGTGTATTCCTCGTCTGTCAGGCGGCCGGAGTGCCGGCGGCGTAGCGGTTGGGAATGTTGATGGGCAGACCAAGCAGTCCGCGAAGATTCGTCTGTGGGTATTCGGTGCGGAATACGCTGCGTCGCTGCAATTCCGGTACCAGCTCACCTGCGATCGCGTCGAGGTCGTCTACGACGACGCCCGGTCGCAACCGGAATCCGTCGATTCCCAACTGTTGCCACCGGAGCAGAAGATCTGCCAACTCGGCCGCGGTACCGGTGAAGGTCAGCGCGTCCGAACGGTATTCGGTACCAACCTGCGCGTCGAGTCGAGCGAGCCGTTGCTTTCCGGTTTCTTCCGGCGTATCGAAGAAGACGACGATGTCGGTGAAGACCCGAAGCGGTTCACCGGTGCGCTGCACGTGCTCTTCGGCTGCTCGCACCTCACCCAGGATTGCCGTGACCTGCTCGTCGTCGAATGGCGTCACGAACACCAGGTCAGCCGTGCGCGCTGCCAGTTCGTACGCCACGCGCTGATGCGCCAGTGCTGTGACGACGGGATGCCCCTGCGGCGGGCGCGGAGTCACCGACGGTCCACGGACCGACAAATACTTGCCCTCGAAGTCGATGTAGTGCAACTTGTCTCGGTCGATGAATCGGCGCTGCTCCACGTCGCGGATCTCGGCGTCGTCCTCCCAGCTGTCCCAGAGTCGCCGGATGACGTCAGCGGCCTCCGCAGCTTCGTCGAACAGGTCACGTACGAAGTCCGGGAGGACACCTGAAACGATCGACTGACGCTCGGCATCGGTGAGCGCTGGGATATCGCGTCGCCCGAACTGGGCCGCCTCGGACTCCGAAGCCGACACCTTCACCTGCCATCCGGCGCGACCGCGCGAGGTGTAGTCCAGCGTGGCAACGGCTTTGGACACGTGGAACGGCTCGGTGTGAATGGTGGTGATGGTCGGGATCAAACCGATGTTGCTCGTGACGGGTGCCAGTCGGGCCGCCACGAGATGTGCGTCGAGCCGCGCGCGTACCCGATCAACGGCGTCGTCGACGGGCGCGAGTGGGTCCGCCGGAACCGAGAGACTGTCCTCGATGGTGACGAAATCGAGCAGACCACGCTCGGCGGTCGTCACCACGTCAGTCCAGTACGACGCGCTGAACAGCTCACTCGGGCGCGAGTGTGGCTCGCGCCAGGCTGCAGGGTGCCAACCGGCACCGTCCAGCGCTACGGCGAGATGCAGCGGAGCAAGATGAGAAGAAGGGGTGGAGGTCATCGGCGCATACTCCTGTTCGAGAACTACTCGGGAGCGCACAGTGCCGACCGCAGAAACCGTCAGCACCCGACTGACGGTTCTCGTGGCGACTGCCGCTTGCGACACGCACCGCGCGTGTCGCCAGGTGTGATTCCGGGGCACCCCATCGGCATGAAGGGTTGCCGTCCAGCTAGCCGGTCCTTGTTGCTGGAGCTCTGCACCTACCTCGACGGTAGTGAGTACGCGACCGCCCGACAATCAACCCGAACCGTGCCGGCCCGCCGGAAACCGCCTGCCACCTCAGACGATCGAGCGCCTCGCCTTTTCGCTCTCGAGGATTCGAATGCCGGCGGCGCCGAGCCTCCGGACTCCCTCGGCCGCGTCGACGGGCTCACCGACCGTCACGTGAGCGCCGAGAGGAACGACCGAATGAACAATCGTCTCGTCGTAGACGTGCACCAGGTTGCACCCCTGAGCCCCGTCTCGACCACGCTGCCCACCGACTTCCACGTTCAGGTCCTGGGTGTAACACGTCGACGACGCCACGGACACGGGAATCCCGGCGAACGTCGCCGTCGTCGAATAGTGAAGGTGCCCGGCAAGAATCGCCCGAACATCACTGCCTCGCAGGACGTCTGCCAGCCGGGGCTGATCGCGCAACTCCACCAAGACTGCAAGATCCTGAATACACGGAACCGGGGGGTGATGCAGCGCCAGTATCGTTCCGTCGGGCGCGGGGACCGCCAACTCTGCTCGTAGCCAGTCCAATTGACGATCCGTGATCTCACCGTAGTGATGACCCGGAACCGACGAGTCCAGGGTGATCACCCGCAGTCCGTCGAGATCGTAGACGTTGTCGACGGGATGATCTGCTGCGTCCTCGCCCAACAGCAACGATCTGAAGGTGGGGCGGTCGTCGTGGTTACCCATAGCCCAGATGACCTGTGCATCGATCTCGGCCGCCACGGGTTCCACGATGGCTTTCAATTGCGCGTACGCGTCGGGGTGCCCCTCGTCGGTCAGGTCGCCGGTGAAGAGGAGTGCGTCGGGGCGTGCGCCCGAGGCCACTATCCCGCGGAGCACTTCCCGCAACCTCGTCGACGCATCCACGGCGTCGTACAACTCCCCCTGTGCTACCAGATGTGTGTCACTGAGGTGCACCAGAAAATGCTTCGGACGCGGGTACTCGGCATTCCGAACGCTCATCGGTCTCTCGCTTCCGCTTGCCGACGCGTAGGCGCCGGTGCGGCACCTACTGATCGTCGACACTAGTCAACCGACCAACAGTGACTGATCGGGGCACACCCGACGAACACGAAGCGAACTCCCGCGGCGACCCTCGGGATCGAGTAGTTGAAGCTGCGAGTAGTGTGTGGACAGTGTTGTTCCTGACCAGTCGGCGTTACGTCGACCTTCGCCTGCAGGCGAGCGCAATGTGTACGTGCTCGCTCTGACCTGACGCGTACCAGGAAACATTTCTTCGAATCTGCCCGGCCTCTGGTGCCGCGCTGCGTTTCGCTCCCTTGATTTTCGAAAGGCATAGTCATGCCCAGCTCCACCTCCACCGGCGTGCCGGAAAAGTCCACGTCCCGTTTTCCGTCCTGGGCGACGGCATTCGGACCGCAGATCGTCGCCGGCCTCGTACTCGGTGTCATCATCGGTCTCGTCGCCCGGGCAATGCCTGATGCGGCCGACGGCAACGTCAACTGGTTGGTCGGCACCGTGCAGACCATCGGTTCGAGTTACGTCAAGCTGCTCACCGTTGCGGTGATCCCGCTGGTGTTCACGGCCATCGTCAGTTCCATCGCCAACCTGCGACAGGTCGCCAATGCAGCTCGCCTGGCCGTGCAGACCTTGCTCTGGTTCGCCATCACCGCGTTCATCGCTGTGATCATCGGCATCATCGTCGGCCTGATCACCGATCCCGGTTCACGGACCGACGTCGCCGCCGAAGCCGCGAAGGAACCCAAGAGTTCCGGTTCGTGGTGGGCGTTCATCACCGGACTGGTTCCGAACAACTTCCTCGGGCTGGGCGCGAAGACTTCCGTTACCGAAGGTGTAGCGACCACGACGCTGAGCTTCAACGTCCTGCAGCTGCTCGTCATCGCCGGCGCAATCGGCATTGCTGCGCTCAAGATCGGACCGAAGGCTGCGCCGTTCCTCGAGTTCAACGCATCGCTTCTCGCGATCGTTCAGAAGGTCCTGTGGTGGATCATCCGCCTCGCCCCGATCGGCACCGCCGCGCTGATTGCCAACGCTGTCGCCACCTACGGCTGGGATGCGATCGGCTCGCTGGGCGTCTTCACCGCTGCCATCTACATCGGCCTGGCGATCGTGTTCTTCGTGGTCTACCCCATCCTGATTGCCGCACATGGCCTCTCGGTCCGGAGCTTCTTCTCCGGCGTCTGGCCCGCGACTCAGCTCGGCTTCGTCTCGCGCTCGTCGATCGGTACCCTGCCGCTGACCGAACGCGTCACCGAACGCAACCTCGGTGTTCCTCGTGAGTACGCCTCGTTCGCCGTTCCGCTCGGTGCCACCACGAAGATGGACGGTTGCGCTGCAATCTATCCCGCAATCGCGGCAATCTTCGTCGCCGGCTTCTACGACGTTCCGCTGACGTTCACCGACTACCTGCTGATCGTCGTCGTTTCGGTCATCGGCTCGGCAGCAACGGCCGGAACAACCGGTGCGACAGTCATGCTCACACTCACGCTCTCCACCCTGGGTCTTCCGCTGGCCGGCGTCGGCCTGCTCCTCGCCGTCGAACCGATCGTCGACATGGGCCGCACCGCAGTCAACGTCACCGGCCAGGCTCTGGTTCCGGTCATCGTCGCAAAGCGTGAGGGAATCCTCGACAAGGAGCGCTTCGACGCTCCCCGCAACGGTGATCCCTTCGCCGAGGAACTTGTCGACGCGTAACCCTCGATGACAACAGCAGCGTCCCCGCACCTGAGCAATACGGTGCGGGGACGCTGCTTTTCAACCGGAACTGCACAGACTGTCGTCGACCGTCAGACGCCAAGTGCCCGGGACAGAGTCGGCCACGCCTTCGGCAGTCGTTCACGCCAATACGCCCACGCGTGTGTGCCGTTCGGCTCGTAATCCACCTGCGCCGGAATCTTCAGCTCCTGCAACCGAGCGTCGAACATCTTGGTGCAGGCATGCGCAGCAACCTCGATGCCGCCGCCGATCACCAGACGCTCGAGCAGTTCAGGAGTCTGCAGCGTCTCGTCGGATCCGGGAAGACCGTTCGCCGTCGACACGTAGATTTCCTTGCCTCGCAACTTCTCCGCGTTGATCAAAGAATCGTGCGCCTCCCACTCCGGGCCTCCTGGCACACCCCAGATGTTGGCCGGATCTCCGCTTCGGGAAGAAATCGTGGCCTGAATGGCAGTTCGCCCAAGCGGATCCATCGTGGAGTAGCAGCCACTGAAAACCGCGACGCCCCGGTACATGTCCGGAAAGCGTTGGGCGAGCATCATGGCGCCCATCGCGCCCATGGAATTGCCGGCAATCGCGTTGATGCCGTTGGTCTCGAGTCGTGCGTCGATCAGCGGTGGCAGCTCTTCGGTGATGAAGGTTTCCCACTTGTGCAGTCCCAGCCGCGGATCCGGATTCTCCCAGTCCGAGTACAGGCTCGCGATTCCGCCATTGAGCATCACGACGTTGACGTTCTTGTCGGCGAAGAACGCCGGGGCGCCGCCGATCGTCATCCATCCGCTGCTTTTCTCTCCGGCGTCGACACCCTCGAGCATGTACAGCGCTGGGCGCGGAACCGAATTGTCAGCGGGTAGCAAAATCTCGACGCCGACCTCGCGTCGAAGTGCAGGCGACGCCACCGTCAGCCTGACCGCCTGTGGTGCGGTCACCTTCTCGCCGACGATGGCCGGGACGACGATGTCGTCGCGCAGGTCCGGTTTGGGGCCCGGATCCTCCTGAAGTGGTCCCGGGATCGTCGACCCCGAGCTCACGCTTCCCTCGACGCTGCCCAGACTTCCCGAGCTTCCCGAACTACCCGAGCTTCCCGAACTACCCGAGCTTCCGGAACTCGGCGCTGCCGTCGACAGTCCGCCCAATTGCAAAGAAAGTGCACAGACGGCCAAACACACCGCACCTGTGCGCGCAGATCGAATCCACGCACGCCGCTCAGTCCTCATGAAACTCCCAAACCAGTCAAAGATGTTTCCGTGAACATACCGTGCAGTTCGGACTTTCTTGGACAAACGACCACGACAAGATCTGTCGGACGCCGCCACTAGGCTGGCCCCGTGCAACCGGACTCAGTCAAGGCCCTCGACCTCGACCGAGTTCGCGCTGTCGTCGGCACGACAACCTACGACCGCGGACTTACCTACCTTCGGCAGAATGCAGTCGAATCCATCGCATGGAACGACACCGCTGACACCTTGACCGGCGCTGTATCGGGAACTGCGCGAGAGCCGTACACCTGCACGATTTCGGTAAGTCGCAGCGCGGCCGGTGCTGCCACATTCACGCGTGGCCTCTGCACGTGTCCCGTGCGGATGAACTGCAAACACGTGGCCGCGTTGGTACTCGCAGCGGTGGCCGAGGCGAACACGACGCCACGACAACTCGGATGGGACCGCGCGCTCGAGGAGTTGCTCCGACCAGACCCCGACGGCCGCACAACTCCCGGACTCGGCATTCAATTCATCGCGCGAACCAAAGGCGCATCGACACGGCTCCTCGTCAAACCAGTGCAACCAGGAGCGAGAGGGTGGATCTCCGGCGGACTCGCCTGGAACAAACTCGGAAGCACCTTTCAGTTCCCTGCCGACCACATCCGGGTTCTACGCGACATTCATCTCCTCCACAGCGCCGGCAACCATTACCGACATCAGAATGCCGCGGAAATCGATCTTGCCGGGTTTCCGAGCCCACAACTCTGGTCGCTTCTTGATGAGGCGATCAGCGTCGGCGTTTCACTCGTTCACTCGAAGGCCGGCCTCGGCAACATCTCCCTACTCGACGACGCCAACATCTGCCTCGACGTACACGGAGCGGAAGACAACAATCTCCGTCTCACGCCCCGAATTCAGACCGATGGGCACATCATCACCCATTCCGACTGGGGACTTGTCGGTTCGCCGGCACATGGTGTCTTCACGCTCGACGCCACCAACGCGATCACGCTCGCACCACTGGACACACCGGTCACCCATCAATTGAGGCAGTTGATCGACTCCGGAAAGTCAGTCGACATACCCGCCGAGCATCGGGATGCGTTCACTTCGCGGTTCGTGTTCAAACTCGGAAGCCTCGCTCCCGTCATATCTTCCGACGGCGCCTACAGCCCACCGACCGTGTCCGGTCCGCGGCTACAACTGATGGCCACTTACGACGACGACCACCGTATCGACATCGAATCGGCATGGAAATACACCGTCGATGCCGACGACCTGATCATTTCTACCGCCGATGCAACCACCGACGAGTCCGAGGTCCGCAATCACGCTGCCGAAGATGCCATCACCAACAGCCTCGGCGCGGCCGCGGTAAAGGCCACTCTCGCGGGAACGCTGACCGGCCTCGATTCAATGCAGTTCACACTCGACCTCCTCCCCCAACTCGAAGCGCACGACGCCATCGACCTCACGGTTGCAGGAACCCCTGCCGACTACCGGCCTGCAGACGACGCCGTAGTGATCGGCCTCAGCACATCGGCCCCGGACGGTGACAGCGGATCCGACTGGTTCGACCTCGATGTCACCGTCGATGTTGCGGGACAAAGTGTTCCGTTCACAACACTGTTCGCCGCTCTGAGCAAGGGCGAGACTCACATACTGCTACCGGACGGCGCCTTCTTCCGGCTCGACGCACCCGAACTACTCGGCCTACACCGTCTCATCACCGAAGCGCGGTCGCTACTCGATCGACCTACCGGCAAACTCGCGATCAGCAAATTTCAAGCCGGGCTGTGGGAAGAATTGGCGGCGCTCGGAAGAGTCGAACATCAAGCAGCCGCATGGAAGAAGCAGATCGCCGGATTGCTCGGCAGTTCGGGCATCGATCCCGCCGAAGTCCCGGACACGTTGACGGCAACTCTGCGCCCCTATCAGGTCGACGGATTCCGTTGGCTCAATTTCCTCCGCCAGCACAGTCTGGGCGGCATACTCGCCGACGACATGGGCCTGGGCAAGACACTGCAAACCCTCGCAATGATCTGCGCTGCACGGCAATCGAATCCAGCCGCACCTCCCTTTCTGATCGTCGCACCCACCAGCGTCGTATCCAACTGGAAATCCGAGGTGGCGAAGTTCGCACCAACCCTCCACACCGCTGTCATCACGGACACGCTGCGACGCAGAAAAACCGATCTGGCAGCACTAGTCGACGGGGCGGACATCGTCGTGACGTCGTACGCCCTCTTTCGCCTCGACACCGATGCGTACTCCGCGGGCCGCTGGTCCGGACTGGTACTCGACGAAGCCCAATTCGCCAAGAACCACAAGTCCAAGGTCCACCAATGTGCGAGGTCAGTGAGCGCACCTTTCAAACTCGCGATCACCGGAACACCCATGGAAAACAATCTTTTGGAGTTGTGGTCGCTGCTCGCGATCACTGCACCGGGACTGTTTCCCAGCCCCACCACCTTCACCGATTTCTACCGCACTCCCATCGAAAAAGACGGCGATGCAGAACGATTGGCGCAACTGCGACGACGCGTCAAACCGCTGATGGTGCGGCGGACCAAGGAACAGGTGGCCGCAGACTTGCCGCCCAAGCAGGAGCAGGTACTCGAGATCGAGTTGCATCCGAGCCATCGCGCAATCTACGACACTCATCTACAGCGCGAACGGCAAAAGATCCTCGGCCTGCTCGACGACGTCGACAAGAACCGATTCACGATCCTGCAATCGCTGACGATACTGCGCCAACTCAGTCTCGATGTCTCACTCGTCGACAAGGACAGCGGATCGATACCGTCAGCCAAAGTCGACGCTCTCGTCGAGCAACTCGACGACGTCATCGCCGGCGGACACCGTGCGTTGATCTTCAGTCAGTTCACCGGGTTCCTCGGCTCGGTGCGCACCCGACTCGACGCGGAAAACATCCCGTACAGCTATCTCGACGGGTCGACGCGTAATCGCGGTGAAGTGTTGGAGGAGTTCAAGTCTGGCTCGGCCCCAGTCTTTCTGATCAGCCTCAAAGCTGGTGGCTTCGGCCTCAATCTCACCGAGGCCGACTACTGCTTCATTCTCGACCCCTGGTGGAACCCGGCCGCCGAGGCACAAGCGGTCGACCGTACTCACCGCATCGGGCAGACACGAAACGTCATGGTCTACCGCCTCATTGCCAAAGACACCATCGAAGAGAAGGTCATGGCACTCAAAGCCAAGAAGTCGGCATTGTTCTCGAATGTCATGGACGCCGAAGGCACACTGGGCACCGGACTCGACGCCGAGGATCTTCGCGCGCTGTTCGAGTGAGGTGCCTATTCGGTCGAACCGCACCTATCGGCTCACGGTAATGTGAGTCGAGAACGGACAACACAGAACTCCCGAACGAAGAAATCCACTTCGTTCGAACGAGAGGAACCTGAATGGGCGTCACACTTGCCAAGGGCGGCAACGTATCTCTGTCGAAGGCCGCACCCAACCTGACCAAGGTCGCAGTCGGTCTCGGCTGGGATGCACGCAGTACCAGCGGCGCCGACTTCGACCTCGACGCCAGCGCGTTGGTCACCGGCCCGGAACGCAAGGTTCTTTCCGACCTGCACTTCGTCTTCTACAACAACCTTCGCTCGCCCGACGGATCCATCGAGCACACTGGCGACAACCTCACCGGTGAAGGTGACGGCGACGACGAGGTCATCAACGTCGATCTTCCTGCCGTACCGCCCAACGTCACCAACATCTTCTTCCCGGTCTCGATTCACGACGCCGATGCCCGACTCCAGTCCTTCGGACAGGTCACCAACGCCTACATCCGCGTCGTAGATCTGTCGAACGGCTCCGAGCTGGCACGCTACGACCTCTCCGAAGATGCATCGACCGAGACCGCCATGCTTTTCGGCGAGCTCTACCGTCACAACGGTGAGTGGAAGTTCCGTGCAGTCGGACAGGGATACGCATCCGGACTCGCCGGCATCGCCCGCGACTACGGCGTCAACATCTGATCTCCACCGGTACACGAAACGGGGTTCGATCCGGTATTCCCGGTTCGAACCCCGTTTCGGTTGTCTGCGTCAGTGCTCGGGTTACCGCTTCAGGATCGCCCTCGCGAGATGAACAGCCCAGGACGAGTCCGCTTTGGTGCCGAATTTCCCCAACTCGTAACCCGTAGCGCCGATCAAACCAAGCACCTCCACGGTGCTCCCGGACGTGTCACGTTTGGAAGTCTGAGCCCCGGACATGAGGATGCTCGACGACCGAATCGGCTCTAACGCTCCCGCGACGAAACGATGACGATCTGCCGGCGACAAGCCAGCGGCTACGGCGAGGAGGACAAGGAGTTCCACCGCTCTCTGCGAGCCGCCCGGCGCGACCGGAACGCCCTCGACGATCACCGACCACGTCATTGACGCGTCCCGCTCGGCTGACTGTCCCCGCTTCGTCAGTAAGATTTGCCCTTTGTGCTTTCGCACCAGGCCGAACTTCTTGAGCACTGCGAAGAGTGATCGCCCTTGGGGGAGGTTTACCGGTCCCAGTTCAGGTTCGTCGAGCATCGCATCGACCGTCATGAAGAAATCATCGGCGTCGATCCCTTCGACACCGATCAGCGCCAAGACCGCCTGAAGGCGTTGGCCCGCCTCGACGTGGACCAACTCTCCGATTGCCGACTCATCGTCAATGCCGGCTCGGGCGAGGACCGCGTGCAGTTCCGGGACTCGCGAGGGTTCCAGGCATTCGACGAGCTTCGCCATGTCGTACGGCGCAACGATCTCGTCCGGTCGAGGTGTGTGAAGTCGATTGTTGACCTCAGCGATCTCGAATCGTGTCGGCTCGAATTCAGTTTGCGGCCATTCGAGGGTCCATTCGTGGGAGCGCAACTTCTCCGAAGCGAGGACACCGAGAAGCTGCTCGTACTCGTCAGGCCCGACGCATTCCTCCGGCGGACAAGCACCGCGACCCGCTGCACATACAACTTGGAATCCGTCGGGCAGTACTTCCGAAGATTCAAGCGTCAGTGTGTGGCGCCAGTTCCCGAAGCGTCCGTAGCGATAACTGATTTCGTCGCCAGGCGAGACCATGACCTCGTCCAGACGTACGGCGGACTCCACGATCGCCACTCGTCCGGCGCGACGCTGCTCGGCGCTGCTTCCGGAAGCGACGTACTCTTCGACCTCGCCCGGAAATCGGCTGCCGGACTTGGACCACGCGTGCGAATGACGGTCACTCCACCCCATTGCCCGTTGGACCACCGAATGCAGGTCATCCAGATTCAGATCCGACGCGACGAGGATTCGTCTCCAGATCTGGGTGGAAACATTGTCGACGCTGATACGTATCGCGTATTGCGCCGGTACCGCGCGCCTCTTCGAACGCAGCGATCGCGCTACCTGAAGGCCCCCACGCCCTCCGCCAGTTTCTTGTACAAACCTTCGCAGTTCTTCCGGTTCCGTCGGAACGAGTCGCAAATGCGACACCCTCGAGCTGCTCAACCCCACCATGCCACTCAGCCTAGGCCAAAGCGCTAGGGACGAAGGCACATAATCGGAGAGTACTTCGGACTTATGAGACGGTTCACAATCTATACCTTGGCTAACAAGTCGCTATGGGCGTCGGCGCCGGCATCTTCCTCGCCCCGCCTTTGCCTTGCCCTGCCCTTCCCCAGCGAACGTACCGTTCCCCTCGTCTAGGCGGGCTCAACCGGTGATTGCAACGGCCCTGATCTGGGGAGATGACAGATGGGTCGATCTGGGGTCGCCGCGAGCGAAGAACAGGTCGCTACA
>NZ_JBHWUF010000014.1:0-109016 GCF_042738325.1 Rhodococcus sp. NPDC059969
GAGCCAGGATCAAACTCTCCGTTGAAGACTCTAGATTTCGCAGGCAAGCCCACTAATCAGTCATAGACAAAAAGAGTCAAATCACTAGCAAAAAACTCAACTAGCAAAAAATGTGTCGGCAACCATTCAGACGGAAGAATGAACAATCACCGACGAAAAATACTCACACCACACACAAACCAACCAAACCCCAAGAGGCGGTTGATCATTCGCGGATGTGAAGTACCAAAAAATTTTGGCACTGACATTCATCGACACACTGTTGAGTTCTCAAAGAACACGCACACACCATCACCACGACCCTATGGCCGCCGCTCCGGGGCAACTTTTCCAGCCTACCCCAACCAAGTCACCGGCGCAAACCGGAACCTCGTGAAGAACAACTGGATTGTGTTCGCCAGGCACTTCGTACAACCTCGTGTCACTCACCCTCGCAGGTGGGAGTCGGTGTCCGTGTCGCTCTGACCTGGACAAAGTTACGCGAAGATCAACACAACACCAAATCGCCAGGTCAGAGCACTGCTGGGGGTTAACAACCGACAATTTCCGCGAATTTTCTCCGACCGCGATGATTTTCTGTTGCCGTTGCAGTCTGTATGAGCAGGAACCAACAGGAACCGAAGCGATCAGTAACCAGTCCACCGAATTCAAGGAGCACCCATGTCTCGTCTTCTCTTCGTCAACATGCCGGTCAAGGACGTCGCTGCCACGCGGGCATTCTTCAGCGGCCTCGGCTTCGAGTTCAACGACATGTTCAGTGACGAGAACACCGTCTCGATGATCGTCAGCGATTCCGCCACGGTCATGTTCCTGAACGAACCGCGTTTCGGGGACTTCATCGCCGACGACATCTGTGACACGTCGAAAGCTCGCGAGGCCCTGATGTGTGTGTCGGCCGACAGCAGGGAGGAAGTCGACACCTTCGTCGACGCGGCTATTGCTGCCGGTGGTAGCAAGTGGATGGAGCCCCAGGATCACGGCTTCATGTACGGACGCGCATTCCGCGACCTCGACAACCACGTCTGGGAGGTCATGTGGATGGACCCGGCCGCGACGGTTCCCCAGCAGTAACGCACAGCGACAGCAGTGACGAGCAGCTGCGCGGGTCCTCCAAACCGGAGGGCTCGCGCAACTCCTTGCCCCTACAGTTCTGCGGGCAATCCGAACCGTGCGAACAGGCTCAGATCGAAGAAACACGTCACGTGCGAGATCCCTGACTCGGTGACATCGAGAACGTGCAGCTGAAACGCTCGGTGAACGCCGTCGGGCTCGCGCATATAGAGGCCGAACGCCGGCTGTCCGTTGGCAGCGGTCGGAAGTAGACGCATCGCCCCTGGTCCGTCGGCCGGGCATTTGGTTCCGATGAGCTGCCCGATTGCCTCGGGACCCTGGTACCAACCCTCGAACGGCGGCATCTCCCAGATGGCCTCGCGCGTGAACAGCTCAACGATGGCCTCGACGTCGTAGCTCTCGAAGCTGTGCACGTAGTCGCGAAGCAATTTCCGGGCAGCCTCGGTAGTCGGTTCCACGAGGTCGTCCTCAGTGGGCGCGATGTGATTGATCTGTGCGCGAGCCCGCTGCAGCAGGCTGTTCACCGCAGTGGTTGTGGTGTCCAGGGCCTCCGCAACTTCCGATGCCTTCCACTGCAGAACGTCGCGCAAAACCAGAACTGCACGTTGGCGCGCGGACAAGTGTTGCAAAGCGGCGACAAGCGCGAGCCTCACCGAGTCGCGATTGACGACCATGACGGCCGGATCATTGACGTCGCCCAACGCAGAATCGGCGATCGGTTCCAACCAGGCGATCTCGTTGCGCTCGATCAAATCGTCGGCCGGGTCCGAACTAGGTGCGCCGAGGCCTGTCGGGAGGGGACGCCTCGATCTCCCCTCCAGCGCGGTCAGGCACGTATTCGTCGCGATGCGGTAGAGCCAGGTCCTGAGCGACGACTGGCCTTTGTAACCGTCGAACCCGCGCCAAGCCCGGATGAACGTCTCCTGGACCTGGTCTTCGGCGTCGTGAATCGACCCCATCATGCGATAGCAGTGCGCCAGCAACTCGCGGCGGTACGGATCGGCAAGAGTGAGAAAATCACTGTCCAACGCCTGATCGACTGTCATTTGTTCAGACTAGTGGCCGAGCGCCCGAAACACAGGCGTCGGCGAGAATTCGATCAGGCAGGCGCCTGCACCGCGGTCAACCGGGACTTCTTCCGCAGCACGAATCCCAGCGATTCGTAAAGTCTGATCGCATTCGTATTCGATTGCACTGCATGGAGAAACGGCAGCTCGCCGCGCTCGCGAATCCCGGCGGCGACGGCTCGGATCAGGGTCGTGCCCAGTCCTCGACCTCGAAAATCGCTGTCAGTGCACACCGCGCTGATTTCCGTCCATCCCGGAGGGTGCAGCCGCTCCCCCGCCATGGCTACAAGTCTTCCGTCGACGCGAATGCCGTAGTAGCTCCCCATCTCGACGGTGCGAGCGAGAAAAGGCCCGGGTTTGGTGCGCTCGATCAACGCGAGAATTTCGGGAACATCGCTCGTTCCGAGAAGTTCGACCGACGGATCAACAGAGACTTCGAGTGCGGAGCCGTCCATCTGCACCGAGCCGAACTGATCCACAATGCGCCACCCTACCGGCGGATGATGGTCGAATCCTCGCAAACCTACTGTGCCGCCCGGACCTACGAGTGTGCGCAGGTTCTCCCAGTCTTCGGCGTCCAACTCGGGCGGATGACCGACAAACGGCGCGACCGTCGGGTCGTATCGTGCAACCCTCCCTGCCCAGTGAGCGAACTGCGCATGTTGTCCGCGAAGACCTTGTCGCACAGGGTCGTCCAGTGGATGGATGTCGACATCCGTGTGAACTGTCTCGACAAACGACGCCAGGGTCGCCTCCGTGGTCATCGAACCTCTTCCTGCCCTAGTTTGCTTGTGATGGACGCGGACGAAACTCCCCGCCGACCTCGATGACAACGCTAGAAACACTTGCTGTCGCAGTCGCCGGATAGAATCAAGATGATTCTGACCTCGGCCCGTATTTCCGGCGTCAACCAGGGCTCGATCGCAGATCCGCACCAGGACATTCGTCGCGACGCCTCACCAACCGGAAGGCTATTCGGCATGAGCAACTCCGACCCGATCAGATCTGCATTCGATCAGTTGCCCCTGAAAGAGATGGACGCTGCGACGCTGGTCTTCGCCATCGAGAGCGCCGTCGACGAACTGGCGATCCCGGGTGAAACCCTGCGACTCGCCATGGAGGTCGCGACCCTCGCGCACCTCGATCAGTTCAGAAAGAACGGGATAAAGTCCGACGAGGATCCCTACATCGTTCATCCCCTACGAAATGTATTGCGCCTGCTTCGGTACGGGTGCTCCGATGTCGAGATCCTGAGCGCAACCGCGCTTCACGACACGGTCGAGGACCGACCACACGCCGTCATCGCGCTCCTCGGTGGTCAGACTGCAGACGATATGTCCCCTTCCGATGCGCAAGAACGTGCGTCAACACTCATCGCCTCGCGCTTCGGCCACAGAATCTCCGAACTTGTTGAGGCAGTGACCAATCCGATCGAATACCCGCACGACAACACCACCGCCGGATACCAGGATCACGTCATCCGCGCGATCGCGGATCCCGCAGTGTTCCTCGTGAAGTTCAGCGACTTCGTCGACAACGCGGGAAGCGTGAAGTACCTGAACGAGACCGACAGACTGAGACTGGTCACGAAATACGAACCACTTGTCGAGCACTTCAAGCGGACTTCACTTGCCCTCGGCGACGCATTGCAACTCCCTTCCGGAGGACTCGATGCGATCGCAAAGCACATCGCAACCATCGAAAGCGATTTCTCGAAAACGGTCCTACAGGACATAAAAAATACTCGCCAGTAGTACCGATCAGTAATAATCGAGCAATCGGGAGAATTCTCCGAATATGCGATTTTGTTACCAGTGAGTATTCACTTTCTTGCCAATTTCATTACCATCGTGATCCGTGTCACAAGAGCGAATCCTGTTGCACTGCAATGGTTTAACACCATATATGTAACCGTGGTTCACGTTGACTAATATTCTTCAATTCGCCCAGGTGACATGAGCGTCGACATACTGCATCCTTAGATAAACCAGGGATTCCCTGGAAGCAGACACAATATGTTGCTGATTCGTGATTGGAGCGGTTCTGAGTCCACGCCTGCAGGGTGGCGCACAAGGCACACGTGGTGCATCAGCGCACACGGTGCTTCGGCGCAAGGGACTCGACGAACCGGAAGGGCAATCACCTGCCGACGCGCAACCGGGGGAAACACAGCGCATCGCGGCGTAGTTCACGAACCGGACAATCCGGGTATGTGGGACACGGTCGGCTCATATCGCAACGTACGTGACGAAGAATCTCATCAAGGGACGGTGGCAGTGACAATGTTCAAACGAATCGCAGTGGTCAATCGAGGTGAGGCCGCGGTCCGCCTGATCAGGGCTGTACGCGAACTGAACGCCGAACACGACCACGGCATTCGCGTCATTGCACTGCACACAGAGGCCGAGCGTCGGGCCATGTTCGTTCGCCAGGCCGACGAAGGTGTCACTCTCCGCAGCACCGGCACGGGCAGCCCGTACCTCGACTACGCCGAACTCGAGCGAGCACTTCTCGCAGCCAAGGCCGACGCCGTCTGGGTCGGCTGGGGCTTCGTGGCCGAGGACCCCACGTTCGCCGAGATCGTCGCGAAGCTGGGCATCACGTTCATCGGTCCGAGCGCCGACGCGATGCGCCTGCTCGGCGACAAGGTTGCCGCCAAGATCCTCGCCGAAAAGGTCGGCGTACCGGTCGCCCCGTGGAGCGGCGGGCCGGTCGAGACTCGCGCCGACGCACGCCGTCACGCGCAGGCGATCGGCTACCCGCTGATCATCAAGGCTCGCAGCGGCGGCGGCGGACGCGGCATCCGCAAGGTGTGGGCCGAGGACGAGCTCGAAGTTGCGCTCGAGCGCACCCAGGGCGAGGCCGAGCGCTCGTTCGGCGACCCCGTAGTCTTCCTCGAACGCCTTGTCACCGATGCGCGCCACGTCGAGGTACAGATCATCGCCGACAACCACGGCAACGTCTGGGCTCCGGGCGTTCGTGACTGCTCGATTCAGCGTCGCAACCAGAAGGTCATCGAAGAATCCGCTTCCCCCGTCCTCACCGAAGAACAGTCGGACCACCTCAAGGAGGTCTCGGCCGAACTCGTCAAAGCAGCCGGATACCACGGCGCCGGCACGGTCGAATACCTCTACCAGCCCGAGAACAAGCTCTTCACCTTCCTCGAGGTCAACACGCGCCTTCAGGTCGAGCATCCGATCACCGAGGTCACGACCGGCATCGACCTCGTCAAACTGCAGATTCTCGTGGCCAGCGGTGAAGAGTTGGTCGGCGACTGCCCGCCCGCGTTCGGTCATGCCGTCGAGGCTCGCCTCAACGCCGAAGACGCCGACAACGATTTCGCTCCGGCGCCGGGCACCGTTCAGCTGCTGAAGTTCCCGCTCGGCTCGGGCATCCGCGTCGACACTGGTATCGCGGCCGGCGACGTCATTCCGCCTGACTACGACTCGATGGTCGCGAAGGTCATCGCGTGGGGCCGCAACCGCTCGGAGGCACTCGCGCGTCTACGCACCGCCCTCCGTGAAACCACCGTCGTACTCGACGGCGGCACCACCACCAAGTCGTTCCTCCTCGATCTCCTGGATCGCGACGAGGTCATCTCGGCATCCGCAGATACCGGCTGGCTCGACCGCACGGGCGCCCTCACCGGCGCCACACGCCGCGCCGACGTCGCACTGATCGCCACCGCCATCGATGCCTACGACGCCGAAGAGTCCCTCGAGCGTGCGGCCTTCCTCGCCTCGGCACGTGGCGGTCGCCCCCGCGCGAATCACGCGATCGGACGTAGTGTCGAGCTCAACTACCAAGGTCAGGCATACAAACTGACCGTCGGGCGCATCGGCCCGCACCGCTACCGCGTCGACGGAGACGCAGGCGACATCGAGGTCGACGTCGATCGTCTCGGTGACTTCGAGTCACGTCTGGTGATCGGTGACCGCCGCTTCCACGTCGTTTCCGTTGTGAGCCCGGCTCGTTATCTCGTCGAGGTCGACGGCATCAGCCACCAGATCAGCCAGGACGACGCCGGAGTGGTCCGCGCGCCGGCTCCTGCCGTCGTGGTGGCCGTACCGGTCGCGGTCGGCGACGACGTCGAAGCCGGCTCCACTCTGGTCGTGCTCGAATCCATGAAGATGGAGACCGCAGTTCGCGCTCCCTACGCGGGCAAGGTGCGAGAAGTTCTCGCCACCGTCAACTCGCAGGTCGATGCCGGCGCGCCGCTCCTGCGCGTCGACCAGGTCAGTGAGGAAGCTGTCGCGGAAAAGGCTCCGCGCGTCGAATTCGACCTTCCTGCTGCGACTTCCGGTACCGACGCCCGCGACGACGCGCTGGCACAGCTCGAAGCGCTGACCGCGATGCTCAGTGGCTACGACGTCAGCGGCAAGCACGCCAACGCTGTTCTGGCCGAGTACGACGCACTTCGCAGCGCACTCGAATCCGAGGACCGCGAACTGGTACAGGCCGAACTCGCCGTGCTGACCACGTTCGCCGACATCTGTGAGCTCTCGCGCAACAAGCCCACCTCGGGTGAGTCGGCGAAGGACGAATCCGTCCACAGCCCCCGCGAGCACTTCCACACCTTCCTGCACTCGCTCGACGCCGAGCGTGAAGGTTTGCCCGCGTCGTTCCGCACGAGACTCGAACGCGCACTTCGCCACTACGACGTCACCGATCTGGAAGATCGCCAGGCAGTCGAGGAAGCGGTCTACCGACTCTTCCTGGCTCTGCAGCGCATGGAAGCCCAGATCCCGGTCATTGCAGCACTTCTCGAAGGCTGGCTGGTCGGTGACAAGGCTCCCGGTTGCTCGGCTCAGGAGCTGAACGAGGTTCTCGATCGACTCATCGTCGCGACGCAGGTCCGCTACCCCGTCATCGGCGACGTCGCCCGCAACCTTCGCTTCCGGTTCTTCGACGAGCCGCGAATCCGTAAGGTTCGCGAAGACGTCTACGACGGAGTACGCGGCAACCTCGCCTACCTCGAAGAGCAGCCGGACGCTGCTGATTTCAACGAGCGGATCGCCAACCTCGTCGCCACCCCCGAACCGCTCCTGGACCTGCTGGGTCGAAAGATCGGCCTCGGCAACCGCGACGGCGGACCGCTGCTCGAGGTCATCACACGTCGCTACTACAAGATTCACTCCTTCGAGGACGTCCGCGTTTTCGAGCACGTCGACCGCCGTTTCGTAACCGGTAACTTCGATCTCAAGGGTGACGGTCTGCACCTGGTCTCGACTGTGGCCGAATTCGATGCTCTCGGAACCGCTCTCGACGATGTCGCCACGATCGCGCAGGATGCTCCGTCGGGTCGCGGCCTGGTGGTCGACATCTACCTCGACTGGCCGAATCAGCCCGCTGACGGCGATACACTCGTCGAAACGCTGCGTACCGAACTCTCGCGCAACGAGACGATCACCCGTTCACGGCGCGCCACGGTGATCATCTGCAACCCCAACGGGGATCCGGTCCGATGGGTCACCTTCCGGCCGGTCGACGGTGAACTGGTCGAGGACCACATCATTCGCGACATGCACCCGCTCACGGGTCAGCGTCTGGACATGTGGCGCCTGAAGAACTTCAACGGAAAGCGCCTACCGGCTCCGGAGAACACCTACCTGTTCCACCTCTCCGCCAAGGAGAACCCGAAGGACGAGCGTCTGATCGCTCTGGCCGAAATCCGCGACGTGACACCGCAACTCGACGACGAAGGCCAGATGGTTGCGCTTCCGGCCATCGAGCGCACTCTTGCCGCCTGCCTCGACGGCATCCGCCGTGCGCAGTCCCAGCGCGGGGACAAGCGTCGACTCGCGGCCAACCGCGTCGTGCTCTACGTGTGGCCGGTCGCCGACGTTCCCAGCGAACGCTTCTCGGTGATCGCTCAGAACGCAGCCCGACTGACCGTCGGTGCCGGGATCGAAGAGATCACGCTCATCACCCGCTTGAAGGACCGGAAGGGTGGCGCACCCAAGGAAGTTGCGCTGCGCTTCTCCTACCGCGCGGGTGCCGGTGTGGTCATCAACAAGACCACTCCCCCCACCGAACCTCTGCTCCCCCTCGACGCCTATGCGCAGAAGGTTCAGAGTTCGCGGGCACGTGGCACGGTGTACCCGTACGAGCTGATTCCGCTGCTGACCGGCACCAAGGGCACCTTCGTCGAGCACGACTTCGACGAAGCGGGCGTCCTGTCCCCCGTCGAGCGTCCGTACGGACTCAACAAGGCCGGCATCGTCGTCGGCCTCGTGAACACTCCGACGCCGCGTTATCCCGAGGGAATGACCCGCGTAGCGCTTTTCGGTGATCCGACCAAGGCGCTCGGTACAGTCGCCGAGGCCGAGTGCTCACGCGTGGTAGCCGCCATCGACCTGGCCGAGAAGTTGAACGCTCCGGTCGAGTGGTTCGCACTGTCCTCGGGTGCCACCATCTCGATGGAGAGCGGCACCGAGAACATGGACTGGGTCTCGCGTGGTCTGCGCCGGATCATCACCTTCACCCAGAACGGCGGCGAGATCAACATCGTCGTCACGGGAATCAACGTCGGCGCTCAGCCCTACTGGAACGCCGAAGCCACCATGTTGATGCACACCAAGGGCATTCTGGTGATGACCCCGGACAGCGCAATGGTGCTGACCGGCAAGCAGTCTCTCGACTACTCCGGCGGTGTGTCGGCCGAAGACAACTTCGGTATCGGTGGTTACGACCGCGTCATGGGCCCCAACGGCCAGGCCCAGTACTGGGCCCCCGACCTCACCGCGGCGTGCGAGATCCTGTTCCGTCACTACGCACACTCGTACCTCGCTCCCGGCGAACGGTTCCCGAGGCGCGCGGCGACCACGGACCCCGTCGATCGCGACGTGCGTAGCTTCCCGCACACCCACCCGTCGAGCGACTTCGAGACTGTCGGCGATATCTTCTCCTCGGCGAAGAACCCGGATCGCAAGAAGCCCTTCGACATTCGCACCGTCATGCGTTCGGTGGTCGACCAGGACCACTCGGTACTCGAGCGTTGGGCCGACATGGCCGGCGCCGACACCTCGGTCGTTCTGGATGCGCACCTCGCCGGACATCCGGTCACGGTGGTGGGCATCGAGTCCCGCGCGATCCCGCGTAAGGGTCGATTCCCCGCCGACGGACCCGACACCTGGACATCGGGAACGCTATTCCCGAACTCGTCGAAGAAGACGGCCCGCGCGATCAACGCTGCGAGCGGCAACCGTCCGATCGTGGTGCTGGCCAACCTGTCCGGCTTCGACGGCTCGCCGGAGTCGCTGCGCAACATCCAGCTCGAGTACGGCGCCGAAATCGGCCGCGCCATCGTCAACTTCGACGGACCGATCGTGTTCTGCGTCGTTTCCCGCTACCACGGCGGCGCGTTCGTCGTGTTCTCCGGCGCGCTCAACGACAACATGGAAGTTCTTGCTGTCGAAGGTTCGTTCGCCTCGGTACTCGGCGGTGCCCCCGCCGCCGCAGTGGTCTTCACCCGTGAGGTGAACACCCGCACCAACAACGATCCGAAGGTGCAGCAACTCGAAGCAGACTTGGCAGCAGCCAAGGACGACACGGAGAAAGCACATCTGCGCGTCGAACTGAACGCTCAGCGCATCGCCGTCCGCTCCGACAAGCTCGGCGAAGTGGCATCCGAATTCGAAGCGATCCACAACATCCAGCGGGCCCGAGAGGTCGGCTCGGTGGATGAGATCGTGCCTGCCGCAGAACTGCGTCCGCAGATCATCGCAGCAGTCGAACGCGGCATGAAGCGCGCACTCGCGCAGTAGGTTTCTCCGCACGTCGAGCGGTCCCGCGAAATGCGGGGCCGCTCGATCTGTCTTTAGGCAGCGCTGGCTTCAGACGCCCTCGAGCGCCTCTCCGATCTCTTCGAGGACGTGATTGTGCTGCTCTGTCGCGAGCAGATGCCCCGCCGCGATGGTCACCGCCACGGGCCACTCGATTATTTCGAAGGCCACCATCAGTCCCATCACCGCAAAGTAGGCGATCTGTTCAGGGCGCGGCACCGGAATGGCGCCGACGATCGGCAACTCCAACTCGAAGCTTCGAGCCGAACGGACGGATTCCACCACTGCACGGTGATCCACGGTGTTCGGCTGGTCGACGGCGTTCTGGGACATGTCACGATTCCTCAGGATTCATCTCGGGTCGCCCGGGAGTTCGGCGACGTGTCACTTCCAGCAGCGACGCTGACAAGCGTGTCCGATTCACTGGTTTCCGCTTCTTTGATCTCAACGTTGTCGCGAGCGCTGACTCCACCGGTCCGGGAGGTGTACGCGGTGCTCGTCCGCGTCGGGGTCTTGCGAATCGTCGACTGACCTTCCTTGTTCTCCTCCGGTTCTGCGATCCGTTCCAACACCCGCGGAGCCAACGCCGCGAGAAGCGTCGCTGCCGACGCACACCCCACCGCCTGGCCCCACGCGATAGGGCCGAGCGGCGTACAACCGAGGAATTGGCTGACCACGGGCGTACTGACGAGCGTCACCAGCGCCGCAGCGGATCCGGCAACGGTTGCGACCACCAACGGACTTCGCGATTCGAGCAGCGTCTGCCCCAGTTGGGTGCCCACCAGGGCAACCAACGCCACCGTCGACGCTCGCCGCCGCCTGCCACTCGTCCGGGCCAGCAGCCACGCTGCCAGCGCGCCGATTGCCGTGGCACCGCCGCGGACAGCGATCGTCTGCCACAACGCGTGAATGTCCATGTGTCCAGACTTCTCGGATCCGTTCTCCGACGGGGTACTCACCGCAAGCGCGGCAGCAGGCAGCGCGTCCGTCATCAGATTGACCAGCAGCAACTGCCTTGCATTGAGCGGTGATTCGCCGGACAACGCAGAACCGATCAGCGCGAATGCCACTTCGCCCGCGTTGCCCCCGAGTAGCACCCCCACCGCTGATCTGACCCGCCGCCACAATTGACTGCCCTCGTCCAATGCGTCGGTCAATCCGCCGACTCGGCCGTCGAGGAGCACGATGTCCGCGGCGCCGCGCGCCGGATCACTGTCGGTCGACGCCACGCCGATCCCCACGCTGGAGACTCGGATCGCCGCGGCGTCGTTCGCGCCGTCACCGACCATGGCGCACACCCGCCCGTCCGTCTCCAACGCTTGCACGATCTCGACCTTCTGTTCGGGGGTCACACGTGCGAAGACGCTGCTACAGCGGACGGCGTCCCGTCGTTCGGCGCGAGAGAAGTTCTCCCAGTCCGGACCTGTGACAACGTCCTCGCGTGCGACATCCATCCCCAGTTCGGTGGCGACTGCAGCAGCTGTTGTCGGATGATCGCCGGTCAGCACGCGCACTTGCTGCCCCTTGCCTTGAAGTGCTCGAACAAGTTGCGTGGCTTCGGGTCTCAACGTGTCCGAGAGCCCGAGAAGGCCGACCGCCTCGAGTCCCTCGGAACAACACCGTTCGAGAAACTCCGAGTCCCTCCCAGCACGTCGCGCGTCGTGTTCCGACAGCTCTCGCTGTGCGACGGCAACCACCCGTAGTCCGCGTCCGGCCATGCTTTGAACATGCCTCGCCGACACAGCATTCGGATCTCGCCCTGCTTCCGTCACGAATTCCGGTGAACCCTTGAGCGCAATCCGTCTTCCCAGCAAGGCCGCGGAGTACGGCCGCCCAGATCTGAACGGAACAAGGTTGAGGGCGTCGGCATCACCGAAAACCGAAGCCTCGTCCAGTGCTTGCTGGGCTGCATCGACGACGGCGGCATCCGTCGAATGAAACACGCGATCGTCGCGACTTCCCAAGGCACTGCGCGCCGCAACTTCCAAAATCTCGCTTTCGTTCCAACCGTCGACGCGTTCGACCGTGGCCACCCGTAGCTTGTTCTCGCTGAGGGTTCCGGTCTTGTCGAAACAGACCACGTCGACACGGCCGAGCGCCTCGATCGAACGTGGAGCACGAACCAGAACGCCTGCTGCAGTGAGCCTTCGAGCCGCAGCCTGTTGAGCCAGAGTCGCGACCAGCGGCAGCCCCTCCGGGACGGCGGCAACCGCCACTGCCACACCACCGGTGACAGCGTGGCGCAGACCGGTACCACGAACCAGACCCGCGACTGTCACCATCGCCCCACCGCCGATACTGGCCGGCAGGGTCGCCCTGGTGAGTTCGCGCAGTCTGTTGGTCAGGCCCACCGCAGGTCCGGATCGGGACACACCGACATCGGCGCGCCTGGTCACTGTTCGGGCTCCGGTGGCTGTGACCACGCCTCGACCGGAACCGGCAAGCACAGTTGTCCCCGCATAGGCCATGCACGTTCGCTCGGCCAGTGGCATCCCAGGGGTCGGGTCGGTCTGCTTGTCGACGGGCAGGGACTCCCCCGTCAACGACGACTCGTCGACTTCCAACGATTCGGCGCTCAACAGGCGACAATCGGCGGGCACGATGTCTCCGGACTCGAGCGCCACGACGTCACCGAGTTCGAGCGCGTCTGCCGTTACCTCGACCTCACCAGCGTTGGTCACTCGCCGAGCGACCGGTTCCTGAGTCCGCAAAAGCCGCTGCACCGCCCGTTCCGAATGCAGACGTTGAACAGCGGACATCGCGGCATTGCCGACCAAGACCGAGCCGACCAGGACGGCGTCTACCGGTGACCCGAGGACTGCACTGGCAGCCGAGCCGGTCGCCAACACAGGCGTCAGTGGGTCCGCCAATTCTGTTCGCAACGCCGACAATCCGTCACGGATCAACCTGAACCGTGCGGGCGCTCGCACACGAGCTTCCGCGCGGTGCGGTACATGTCGGACGGATTCGGACAGTTCGTCAAGTACAGCATCACCGTCCATCTCATGCCAGGTATCGCTGGGCGTACCGACTGGGACGGGAGTCCGAATCACCGATCGGGACAAGGTGTATCCGGTCCACAGGCCCGCAGCGGACCCAGCCGTGACCGGTCCCGGCCCAACGCCTCGAACTCCTGGAAGCATGACTAACCCACCCAATGCCGAAGAGCCAGAAGAGAGTTCGACTCCACGCCTGGTCGCTGTTCGGGCAGCCGGGAGCGCATGGACAACCCGCCACGCCCCAGCCAAGTCGGTGTGGATGTCTGCACTCACGTGCTCGCCGCTCGGTGGTGAAATCCCGATGCGTAGAACTGTCTGTCTCGATATCGCCCTGCTCGACACGATCGCAACTGTCCGACCATCGGCGGCCAACGCCGAGAGCGCTTCGCGTAGGCCGGCTTCGGGAGTCGCCTGCGCCGGATAGAGCTCGTCGAATCCACTTCGCAGTGCTCCGAGCCCGTCGTCGTCGATCGTGACGGCTGCGACCCCGGCCGCACGTATTTCACCTATCAGTGTTTCCGCCAGCCCTTTTCGCACGGGTCGCACGACCACTTCGGCGCCGCCGATGCGGTGCCTTCCCACTCCGACAGTTCCGTCAGACAGAGCCTTCCTGGCTTGTGCCCACACCGCGAGGCGGTCCGACTCCGACACTCCTCGTAGGTCGGAAACCCGGAGCGCATCTTCGAACAGAACGGTGGGATCGACGAGGACGGTGTCGACCCGATCGAGCATGCGTAGAGCCGCAGGGTCCGAAACGGCGACGCGGTGCGTCCGCCACAGACCGTATGACAAACCAGCAGCGAACGATTCGCGCGACATCCGCAGTGGTCGCGGTGCCGAAACCTTGATGCTCGTCGCGACGGTGTCACCGCCGGCGAACACGGACGCCAGTGCAGCCCCGGCAACCAACTGAACCCCAGCGATCCTGTCGGCGTAACGCTCCCCCGGACCACTCCGTTCACGCCACACGGAAGAACCGCGCCCACCAGTGTCGAGCGACCACACACGCCGCGAGTTTCGCGCTGCAATCGCTTCGCTCAGCAGCATCGTCCTCAGCCCGAAGTCCACGCCCAGCGACGCAGGCGCATAGGTCAGAACGTCCGCGAACGACGTCGCCGACTCCAAAGCGAAGTCGGTCAACGAACGGCCAACTGCCTGTTCGATTCGCCGACGCACCCGGGGTTGATAATTGATCGCCGACGCCGCCGCCGAGACATAGGCGGAACCCGGCACTCGAGGGGCGCGAAGTATCGAACCCGCTGCTGCAGGAATCATCCCGACGCCCGCCAACGCAAGCGTGCCGGTCCGCAGCACCACATCACTGACTGAGGTTCGCGAAATCGCGGATCCGCCGACCAACGCGAGGCCCGACAACGCCAGGCGCGGTGGCAGAGTTGCCACCGACACCACACGCCGGGCCATCGCGGCGAACATCAGGAAGTGGATCGAGTATGCGAAGAACTGTGGGTTCGATCCTGCGACCGACTGGCCACCTTGTGGGAGTTTCCGCCTGACACCTTCTTCGCCGCTTCCTTCTTCGCCGCTTCCTTCTTCGCCGCCTCCATCTTCGTCGAGGGGCCAACCGCCTTGACCTCGCGATGAGGCCGACCGCTCTTGCGATCCCATTCGTGAAGCACCAGGGCCGTGCCGCCGACTGCCAACAGCACCGGCCATTCCACCAACCCTGCCGCTCCGACGGCGGCCATCGTCAGAACCGCGGTCGGCGTCGAGGAACTACCCGAACGAATTCCGTCTCGGACGCCCTCCGCCGTTCCGCGTATCCCGCCTGCCACTCCGCCGATCACACCACCACCAACGGCTCCGGCCACCGTCGTCGTTGCGTCTGCCACACCACGGACGACGCGGGTGGCTTCGTCCACAATCATCATCGGACGCTCCTATCAGCAGTCCATCGAAGAATTCAGTATTTGAGGCCATACCCAACACCGACGGCGGCAATCACGATCCGATACATTTTTCGGCGAACCTGGCGAGGGCGCGCCATCGTCAGGGCCGTGAGAGGGTACGGTGCGGGATGCAGCGACCACCTTCATCGACGGGAGTTCCACACAGTGGCGATCATCGGAAATTCGGACCTCGACATCTTCCGACTTAGCTTGGGCGGCAACCCTTTCGGTTGGACCGCAGACGAGAAGACGTCCTTCGAGATCCTCGACTCGTTCGCCGAAGCCGGTGCAAACTTCATCGACACCTCCGACTCGTACACGGCGTCGGCTCCCGGAAATTCCGGTGGGGAATCCGAAACGATCATCGGGAAATGGATCACCGATCGGGGACTGCAGAACGACATCGTCGTCGCCACCAAGGTGGGTAGCCATCCCGATTTCAAAGGGCTGAAGGCAGACAACATCGCAGCCGCTGCAGAGGCGTCGCTGCGCCGTCTGCAGACGGACTGCATCGATCTGTACTACGCGCATTTCGACGACCCGCAGACTCCGCTCGAAGAAACGCTCGAAGCCTTCAATGCCTTGGTCGTCGCGGGCAAAGTTCGCTACCTCGGAATCTCCAACTACAGCCCCGACCGCATCCGGGAGTGGTTGCGGATCACCGAAGAGAACGGTTACGCCGCGCCGATCGCGCTGCAACCGCATTACAACCTGGTGCACCGTAAGTCGTACGAACCTGAACTCGCCGAGATCGCCACCGACAACAACATCAGCGTCTTCCCCTACTTCGCTCTCGCCTCCGGCTTCCTGACCGGAAAGTACAAGACCCGCGCAGACATCGAAGGCAGCTCCCGCGAACGACTGACCGCTGGATACTTCAGCGACGCCGGACTCGACGTCGTCGCAGAACTGGCGACAATCGCACAGGCACACGACAGCGAGATCTCGACAGTCGCCCTGGCCTGGCTGCTGACTCGACCGGGCATCACCGCACCGATCGCGAGCGTCAGCCGGCCGGAGCAGCTCCCCGCGCTACTGGACGCCCCGAACCTCGTGCTGTCGTCGAATGAACTGGACACGCTCGAACGGGTGTCGGCGGCAGTCGGCGCCTAGATCAGGCAGTTTTGAGATGGGCACCGAGAGCAGTGTTATTGATCGTCCAGAACGACCAGCCGTCATGGCTCTCGGTGTCGCCTGAAATGTGACCGGTGACGGCATTGGCGGCCGCGGTCGGATCGGGGAATCGGCGGCCTTCCATCGGTCCGCGCATGATCTCGACCACCTCGGTGGTTTCGTCGAAGCGTCCGACCCAGCGGTATCCGTGGCAATCAGCCGTCATCTCGAGGCGATTGTCGACAACTTCGATCTCCTCGACTCCGCTGGCGCGCCGCTTCTTCGCCGCGACCGGCGAAGCCTTGCGCTTGGCTGCGACCGGTGTCTCGACGTGAATGCTCGGATCCTTGACGGCAGCGAGGCCCAGAGCGTCCCAACGATCATGGCCGTGCACGACGCGTCCGCGCGGGATCGCATGATGACCGGTGCGATTGCGTCCGGGGCTGTCCATGATCCACAGGTCGACCTCGGCACGGATGTCGTCCGCGACCTCGTTGGAGGGCAGCATGAAGAACTCGTGCGGATCTGCTGCCAGGTCCACGAACACCCAGAACTCGGAGCGCGTGTCGTCACTCTCGAGCGACTCGTCTTGACGCCTGGCCTGCCAGTCGCCTTCGAGCTTCGAACGCACTCGGACGATACGACTGGTGCCGTCTGCACCCGTCACCTCGACGGGATTACGACGCGAGTGCGTGAGCCGGACGGCTTTGCCCCCACGCTGCGTAGCTTCGGAAATGAACGCATTGATGCCGCGGCTTGCGGTGTCTTCCATGATCGACCTGTCTTGAAGCGGATACGCCCGCATCACCGGATCGGCACGGGGTCGAGCAAGGAGCGAATTCTCGGCCTGTTCTTCGATCGTACGGCCGGTCAGTACCTCCGACCTTACAGCTCCGACGTCGGCCTGACTACGGCGCCCGACGCTCGTTCCCAGAGGTCAGCAGTGCAATGTCCCCGTAAAGAGCAGCGCGGTGAGCGAACATCAGCTCTTCCACACCGTCGAATTGATCCCCGACGTAGTGCGTGTTTGCGGCCGAAAGTTCACGTGAACCGGAGCGCGCAAGTAGGTCGTCGATCCGGCTGTCGAGGCTCGCTGCATGCGCAACCGCGCGCTGCGAACTCAACTGATCCTCGGCCCGTGCGACCAGGTCACCGATCCGCGCGAGCGCCGCGACGCGTTCGACCAACTGGTCCCAGACCGCGCCGAGCGCTTCCTTGCGCGAAGCGATCCCGGCTCGGGTTCCCTCGTCGCGTGCCAACGCAGCCGCGTCGTCCAACTCCGCGAGAATCGAACGCAGCGCTACGGTATCGACCGCGATCTGGGTGATCTCGTCGGCCAGGTCGAGTTGATTGCGTTGAATGACAAAGTGGTCGGAATGCCATGCGCTGGAGCTTTCGATCCGGTCGAACAGATTTCCGGCGAGGTAAAGCAGAGCGTCGTACTCCCCTGCACGTCCTTCGGGCTCGGAATCGACCAGTCCGTCGAGGACCTCCGCGATCCGCCTACCCGCGTCGGCGATGACACCGGTTCCCTGGACCTTCCCCAGCTGGGCGGCAAGTTTGTCGAGCGCAGCGTTTCCACCACTTGCCACGACCCCCAACCCCACCGGCAGCTTGGCTGGAACCGGGGTGCGGGTGAGCCCGGCGAAAAGCGCCTCACGTTGCTCGACGTCGAGATGAAGGCCGTCGCGGCGGTCCTTGCGAATGGCACGGACGCTGCTCGCGAAGTGACGATTGGAATGCACTATCGCCGAACGCATCGACTGCACGCGCTTGTCGAGCGTCTGCACCCGCCGTTCGAGGACTACCTGAACAGGACCGATGCGGGTCGCGAGCAGTCTGCGTCTGGTGCGGGCCAGTTCGTCGGTGAGGTAGCGCAACTCCGAGAAGCCGCCGATCTCCGGGAACGAGCGCCCGACACTGCGCCGGTTCGCCAGGATCGATCGCGTCGACTCGTCCGCAAAGCCACCGGCAATCAGCAGTGCGACGTCGTCGGACAACTCCGGCCGGTTCGACTCGACGGTCCCCGCCGCACACCACTCCCTCACCCGCGTGGAGATGAGCGTTCGCCGTTCGGTCACCGACGCCACGACAAAGACGTCGTCAGTTCCGTCTGTCATCTCACGCCTCCTGGTGGTCGCCGGTTACCACTGTTCCAGAATCTGCCCGAACGCGCGCCGACCCTCCGTTACGCGACCAACACCATCTCGAACCGTGTCAGGAACTCGTCGACATCCGAGGCCGATATCGGGAGCGGTGGCCGAATCTTCAGAACGTTGCCGTGTCTGCCTGTCGCCGAGATCAACACACCGTGTGCACGTAGTCCGTTGACAATGTCGAGCGCACCGGACGGATCTGGTTCGCCCGAATCCGCATCGACCACGTCTACCCCGACAAACAACCCGGCTCCACGGATCGCACCCACGCGCGGGTCGCGGTGTGCAGACGTCCGCAACCCATCGGTCAAACGAGCCCCCATCACTGCTGCATTCTCGATCAGCTCTTCTCCCCGAATCACGTCGAGCACCGCCTGCGCCGCAGCAATCGACACGGCATTCCCACCGAACGTGTTGAAGTACCGAAGCTCGCCCGCCGTCAGCTGGACCAAATTGTCACCAAGCACCACCCCGGCGAGAGGTACGCCACCGGCCATCGGTTTTCCGAGAGTGACGATATCTGCGACGACCCCATGCCTCGCGAACCCCCACATACCGGACCCCAGCCGACCGAAGCCCGGCTGCACCTCGTCCGCGATGAACAGACCACCCGCTTGGTGCACCTGATCGACAGCCGTTGAGAGGAACGAGTCGGTCAATACTCCGTCGGAAGCAAATATCGTGTCGACTAGTAGTGCGGCTACACCGATGCCGTCGCGGTTCAGTCCGTCGATGCACTCTCTGACACGGTCAGCGAACCAGGATTCTCGGTCGATGTCCGCTACGACACGAGGATCAGGCAAAGGCACGACACGGACCCATGGTTCATCGCCCGAATCAGCGGAACCCATCGACGGCGAGCACGCGGCAATGTTGATCGTGCCTCCGTGATAAGCATTTTCGGTGACGATGACACCGGTATTACCCGTGGCTTCCCTCGCGATGCGCAGGGCAAGATCGTTTGCCTCCGATCCCGTACAGGTGAACATCACAGTGGAGAGCTGACTCGGAAACGTGGACACCAGATCTTCGGCGTACTGAACAATTTCCTCGTTCAGATATCTTGTGTGAGTGTTGAGTTCGGCGATCTGTCTACGCACGGCGTCGACGACCTTGGGGTGCGAGTGTCCCACGCTCGCGACATTGTTGTACATGTCGAGGTACGACGTTCCGTCACGATCGTAGAGCCGAAGTCCCTGTGCTCGAACGATTTCCACCGGATTTCGATACATCAACGGCGACGCCGGGCCGAGAACATCCGCTCTACGCCTGATGAGATCTCGTGTCCGCGCGTCGAGTCCTGCAGCGTCTTCGGGCACGTAACCGTTTGCGTCGAGTGGCGAGACACGTGATGTTCTCGCATCGTGAAAGTGAGCCGTCATCAATTCCTCCGAAGTGGGTGTACGAAATAGGCTGGCCAACCGCACCGTTCACACCGAGTCAAGCCACAAGGCCCATCTCGGATCGGACATCTTCGAGCGGGCACGCATCAGTTTCCACACTCCGTATTTGTGATAGTCGAAATCCCAACCCGAATTGAGTCGATTGTTGATGCATCCCCACAGGCCCCATTTGACATCTGCCAACGCCCCGAACAAGTGAACACGCGACACGACGGACCACTCGCTGCTTCCGTAAAAGGCGTCTATCAGTTCCAACGTCCGGCGCTCGTCGAAGAACATTTCGGTGACGAAAATCGCCAGCTCATACGCTCTGTCGTTGTTGGCTGCGAATTCGTAGTCGACAAGTTTGAGCGGATGCCCTTCCGAATACAGGAAGTTTCCCGGCATCGGATCGTTATGGCACGGAACCAGATCCAGACCGGAAGCCAACAAGGCAGACTTTGCGGTGTGATACTCACGCTCGATCAGGGCGAAGTCCCGAGGAAGCATCACGCCGTGTTCGCGCGCTTGATCGAGATGCTCGTCGATCATGTCGAAAATCGTCTTCGTCAGGGACATCAGCGGGGCCGAGTGCAGTGTCCGATACAGGTCGACGATCTGCAACGCGATCTCCGGACGCTTGAGATCTCCGTTGGTGCAGCCGCGATACCCTTCCATGTACTCGATCACCTCGATTCCCGTCCGATGATCGAACAGGATCATCTCCGGAGCTATTCCCAGCGAACCCGCCAGCATCGCGGCCTCGTTCGCCGCAACGCGATCGACAAACGACTCGCTTCCGGCACCGGGAATCTTCAAGAAGTACCGGCGGTCGATGCCCTCGACAGTGATTCGCCAATTACTGTTCTGCAGGCCACCGTGCACCGGCGCGTATCGGATCTCGCGTCCGCGCCAGTCGGCGATCGAAGCCAAGGCCTCTTCGACGCCCCTCTCGAAATCCGTTCGAGCAGTACCACACACACGCTCGTCGGCCATGCAGTGCGTAAGGTCAGGTTGCTGAGTATTCTCGGTCATGGTCATCCTTGCCTCACAGGTTTCGGACTCGGTCGTCGAAATGCGGATCGCGCAAACCGATTCGCGCACGTAGGAATTGCCAGTCTGCGAACTTCGAGTACTCCAATGTTCCCGGTCGAATCACATCGACGAAGGAGCCGATGAGACCCCACTTCAGCGAGTCCGCAATCCCGTAAATGCGGCTACGATCGAACAGGCTTGAATCCCATGCTCCCCAGTACATTTCGAAGACAGGGCGCGCCTCGAGATCGGACGGAGCCAACTCCGCGAGTAAGACGCCGAGATCCTGCAGCGGATCCATCATCGCCGCGCAATCCCAATCGACCAATCTCAACGATGCGTCTTCTTCCACGACCATCACATTCGACACATTGCCGTCGCCGTGGCACGGAACAACGTCGAATCCACTGCTCGCTATTCGTGATCGGGCAGGATCCAAGGCCCGAAGCATCCAGTCCAGGTCAACTGGCAGTGACGAACCGGCGTGCTGCGCGATGAGCAAGGCAGCATCGAGATCGTCGAAGACCGTTGATGTTCGCGTGAACGGAGGCAGCGCGTGGACTGCCCGTCGCAGATGCACCAGACGTTCGATCGCCTCGACGTCATCGAAGAGATCAAGAGTCGCCGTCGATGCCATCTGCCCTAGATCGTCCATCACCAGCACTCCTGTTGCGGCATTCGAGTGGCGGACTCGAGGACCGATACCCGCTAGTCCCGCTGCGACCGCAGCGCGGAATGACGCTCCGACATCGACGTACTCGAGCGAATGCTGCTGCATGACTTTGACGAAGACCCGGTCACTGCCAACCGAATCCGGCGTTGCGTCATCGACGATCCAATGATCGGAGTCCGCGCCCCACCAACTCGGGCTGGCCATGACCGGCGATCCAGCGTCCAGTCTTACTTCGGTGTCGAGAAACAGCCCACCTGCCGACAATTCTTGCTGAACAAGCTGTTTGGTGTCAGTCATCGGACTCCTCCGGATACACGTAGCGTGACGTCAGGCCACGTCATGTCGAAAGGCCGCCTGTCCTCGAGCCACTTGGTCATCGCGAGAACATCAATGTCCGCAAAACGTGATCCGACGATCTGCACCCCGACTGGGCAACCGTCGACCATTCCGAAACACACCGTCGACGCCGGCTGCCCGGTCTGGTTGAACCACGCTGTGAAACTGCAATGCGCCAAGGGCCGTTCGGGGTCGAGACCGACCATATCTGCGTCAAATCCCACCACCGGAATGACCGGGCTTATCACGAAGTCGTATGGCTCGAGATGCCGTTGGAGCCGTGCCTGTGCCGTGTTCACCGCGTCCAGATCGCGTGAATAGTCGGTAGCGCTCGCGAGCGACGCCGGTTCAGCCCACTCGGACACTGCAGCAATCACTTCCGCTCTCCGTTCCTCAGGTATCGACTCCCACTCCGCCCGGGCGCGAACCTGGAACAATCGATCCAGTGGTGCATAGGGATCGGAATCGAACGGCGGGGTCACCCTCGTCACCTTTGCCCCCGCCGCCGCGAGTACCTGCGCCGCAGCATCCACCACGGCAACGACCGCAGGTTCTGCTTCGTATCCGTAGCCCATTCCTGTCATCACGCCGATTCTCAGACCTCTCACCTCTGTCTCCCAGCGGGATTCGTCGATGGACTGCGCTGGGAGTGACCAGGCGTCACGGCTGTCAGGGCGCGCGATGGCCCGGTACATGTCGACCACCTCGTCCACCGTCCTGGCCATCGGACCCGGTGAGCGCATCATCGAAGACGGTAAGTGCGGAATCCTCCCCTGCGTTGGTTTGAGTGCGACCAACCCACAGTGTCCAGCCGGCAATCGCACCGAGCCGGCGATGTCCGTGCCCACCGCGGCATATCCGATGCCCGCCGCAAGGCTCGCACCTGCTCCGGCACTGGAGCCACCGGTGTTGCGTGAGAGATCCCAGGGATTGCGAACAATGCCGTACAGCGAACTGACGCCGGCGGCCATCATGCCGAAGTCAGGCATCGTCGTTTTGCCCACGATGACGGCGCCTGCCTCCTTCAATCGCGCCGCGGGCGGTGAATCACTCTCGGCATCAGGAACATCCGAGTGCGCTGCGCTCCCGTGGCGCCACGGCATACCGACTGCGTTGACGCTGTCCTTGATGGTGACCGGGACTCCGTCGAGACTGCTCAACGGGGTGCCGGCAGCCCATCGTGCCGCCGATTCTGCGGCCGCCGATCGGGCGCCGTCCACGTCGACCATCGCCATCGCATTGATCGACGGATTGACAGCGTCGATCAACGCGAGAGTTGCACTCAATGAATCCACGGGCGTGAACTCACCGGTTCGGTACCCCTCAACGAGCGACGACATGTTCTGCGGAAGTACCTTGTCCATCACGATTGCTCCTGTTCCGACGACAATCCTTCTACTACAAGCCGTTCGAGCACACCCGTCAACATGTTCAGTCCAGCGAACAGATCTTCGGGTTCGGTGTATTCGTTCTCCGCGTGCGAGATGCCGCCGACGCTCGGCACGAATAACATCACCGTCGGCACCAGGTCTTTGAGATTGATCGAATCGTGTCCTGCTCTGGTGAGCATTCTCCGAGCGCTCAGCCCCAATCCGCCGGCAACCGATTCGGACAACTCGATACCGGCGAGATGGTAGGAAGTGCTGGGGCGCAGCGAACCCGATTCGATGTCGACGGAGACTTCGCCCAGCGCTTCGATATCGGCTTTCGCCTGCAGGAACAGCTCATGAGCCTTGTCGAGAGCCGCTTCCTCACTTGACCGGATGTCCACTGACATGACTACGTCGGACGCCACCACAACAGGTGAGTTCGGTTGGACGGTCAATCTACCGATCGACGTGAGAACAGCCCCCGCAGGGAACGCCGACGCCACCTCACGAACCGCGACGATCATCTGTGCTGCGCCGAGGAGCGCATCCCTACGGTCTTCGATCGACGTCGCGCCGGTGTGTGCCTGTTCGCCGCGAACTCGGACGAGATACTTGCGCACTGCCCAGTTGGCGGTGACCACGCCGATCGAGATCCCCTCCTCTTCCAGGACTCGCCCCTGCTCGATGTGGATCTCTGCGTATGCACTGCACTCCGGCGGCTCGTCCGAACCCAGGTAGCCGATATCCCTGAGTGCGCCGCGGACCGTCCGACCGTCCGAATCGACGGTGTCGAGGACCTCATCAGCCGCGAATTTCCCGGTGAAAACCCCACTGCCCATCAAGCTGGGGCTGAATCTGCATCCCTCCTCGTTGAACCAGTCGACGACGGTGAGGTTGAAGGACGGTGTGATACTTCCGGCAGCGACTCGTTCGGCCACAACGGCGGCAGCATGCGCCCCGGCAAGAACGCCGAAGGCTCCGTCGAAGCGACCTGCCTTCGGCTGACTGTCGAGGTGTGAGCCGACGAAGACGTGCGGAGCGCCTTCGATCCATTCGAGGGAGCCGAAAAGGTTGCCCACTGCGTCGACGCGGCAATGGAAACCATTCTCCGTCAACCAGATACGAAACCAGTCTCTGGTCTGCCCGTCCGCCGCGCTTCCGGCTTGACGTTCCACTCCACCTCCCTCGGTGGCGCCGAATCTCGACATCGCGTCGAAGTCTGCGAGGAAATCAGACATTCGTTACCCTCACCGAGGAATCCTCCACCTTGGAGACATGATTCGGAACAACCGAACGAGCGGCGATCTCGAACATCTCTTCCACCCGAGTTCGCTCGGCCGCCGAGATACCGGTCAGAGCGGAGACGACCAGGAACACGATGAGATTGACGGCCATTCCGACTACACCGCCGGTCAGTGAGCCAAGTCCGGCGATGTCATCCGGGTAGATGAAGGTCAACACCAACGCAATCCCGAAACCCGACAGCATGCCCGAAACTGCCCCGTACTTGTTGCCACCCCGCCAGAAGATTCCGAAGAAGAGCGGAACGGCCAACTGGACTACGCCCTGGTAGGAGATTTGTGCAAGGAGCTGCAACCGAGTCATGTCGTACGTTACATAGGCCACCACTCCGGCCAATGCCATGAACCCCACCATGCTGACTTTTGCGACCACGGTAAGCGCCGAATCCGAAAGTTTGCGCTTGTCGGAGTTGACGAGATCGTTCGCAATTTGCAGACCACACACCTGGACACTTCCGTCGATGTGGCCCATCGACGCCGCGAACACCATTGTCACACCCAGACCGAGTAGCCAGGTTCCCCCGTACGACTCCATGATCGTGAACCATGCAGCCTGCGGGTTTGCGATGACCTCCGGCATCTGGGATGCGGCGATACCCAACAACATCAACAGCGTGTAGAACACACTCGAGATCAACACGGTACGTATAGTCCCCGCTTTTACTGCACGGACTCCCGACGCGGTGTAGATCCGTTGGAAACTCATCGGCCAGCACAACGATCCGACTACGCCGGTGAAGATCAGGCTGAAGAGGTAGAACGGACCGTAAGCGTCGCCGTCGCCGGGCACCCGCAGGAATTCGATCGGGACCTGCGCCAGCGCACTCATGCTGATCGGGCCGCCGGCGACGCCGGACAACAAGACCAGACATACAAGTGCTGCAATCACGTACGCGACGATCCCTTGGAACGCATCGGTCATGATCAACCCACGCATGCCCATCTTCACTGTCCAGTACTGACGGATCAGGATCAGCGCCAACCCGACAAGCAAGCAGGTGGTCACCGACCATCGACCCTCACTCGCGTATTGAAATACCTCCCCCAGTGCCTGCATTCCGAGAACCACCCACGGGAAGACCGAGACGATTCCGATGAGACTGGCGATCATCTTCACCGAACGTGAATTAAACCGCAAGCCAAGAAGATCCGGCTGTGATCGAAGGTTGTATCGGGCACCCCATCGCCACGCCCTTGTAGCCATGAAGTACATCATCGCGACACCGAGACTGGAGTAGGCGAGGCCGTAGAATCCGAAAACTCCTGCACCCGCAGCCATCCCGAAGAAAGCGATGAATACCGCGCCCGGCCACCAGGAGTTCACGTAGCACATGGCCACGTACCACGGGCCGTAGCTACGGCCGCCGACCGAGTATTCCTCGAACGTCGGCTTCGTCTTCTGCTGAGTCGCATAGAGAATGAAGAGCACTCCGGCGTAGAACAACGCCAGCATTCCGAGCATGATTGCCATGTCATTCTCCATTCGGACCGGCCGGCGTCAGCGCCAGCTCTTCGTCGAGTTCACCGCGAAGGTCTTCGACCAGGTACAAGCCCCATAGGCCCAACCCGAGAACCAGCGCGTCGAGAATCCAGTACATGATGCTGAACGGGATTCCGAACACCAGCGTCGAAACTCCACTGCCCCAGAGGTAAAGGGGCGGGAAAAGTGCAAACAGCAGCGCAATACCGTAAACGGACCCGAAGAACACCATGATCTTTCGGTGACTGAGCCCGCGGATGAAATCCTTCATCGGACCTTCCCTCAGTTGACGAGCTGGCGAATGGAGTCGTGCAGATGACCGTTCGATGCAATTCCGTTGCCACAGTCGAAGTTCCGACGACCGTCGAGACTCGAGAAGCGACCACCCGCCTCTTCGATGATCACCGGCATCGGCGCGAGGTCGTAGGCCTTGGTCGTATAATCGACGATCGCATCGGCGTGCCCGCAGGCGACCATCGCATAGCCGTACGCGTCACCCCAGGTGCGGAGAATGACGCCCCGCGAGTTGAGATCGCGGATCGTATCCGGCTTCCAGTCCTCGAGCCACGTGGCCATCAGATACGCGCCGTCGAGATCCGTCCGGTCGGAGACAGCGGCGGGCTCGTCGTTTCTCCAGCATCCACCGCCCTTTTCTGCTGACACGAGCACACCGGCGCTGGGCAGATTGATCGCCCCGAATGTAATTTCACCCGCCTCTTCGTATGCGAGGAGGTTCGCATAGAGCGGCACTGAGTGGACAAACGACTTCGTTCCGTCGATCGGGTCGATGATCCACCGATTTCCGCTCGAACCCACGACGTCGTCGAACTCCTCGCCCATGATGCCGTCATCGGGGAAGTTCTCGGACAAAGCATCGCGAATCATCTGTTCGATCTCTTGATCAGCCTGGGTGACGGGCGATCCATCCGACTTCGTGTCGACCCGAAGCGTCGACTTGTCGAACCAGTGCCTGGCAAGATCTCCTGCTTCTCGAGTAATCGCCAACGCGATCTCGGCACGGGTCGAAAGCATTCGATTCACTGCTGGTGCCCTCCATTCCCTGAATAGGAGTCCGAAACCGACGACTTCGGACTCCCCAGAGATTCGGGCTAGACCATTTCTGGTTCTCTCACCAATTGTTAACGGCGTGTTACAGATCACACTTCGTGTTGTGGTGGATCGGGTGCCTCACTAGTTTTGGGGTTCAACGAACTGCCGTATTGCGAGGTCACGCCATATGTCGATGATGGAGCAGACTCGATCTGCGCTGTTACGGCTCGCTCAGGAACTCGAAGGACGCTCCGTGGGCAAGTTCCCGCCCGAGCGCGAACTGGCAGCACGACTGGGGACATCTCGCACGACAGTGCGCAGCGCACTCGACGCGCTGGAACGTGAAGGATTGGTACATCGGGTCAAAGGCCGAGCAGGCGGCGCCTTTCTCACCAGCGTCCACGCAGACGCCCCCACTCCGGAGAACGCACGATCCCTGTGTGCCAACCGACGACTGTCCCGAAATCTGAATACAGTCATGGGCGTACCGCAAATGCTCCAGGAACAAGGATTCCAGGATGGCACGAGAGTGCTGTCAGCACGTCTGGAGCGGCCCAGCCCGCGAGCCGCCCAGATACTCGGAGTTTCCCCGGACCGCGATGTGATTTCCTTGTTGCGCTTACGATTTGCCGACGGTGACACGTTGTCGCTGGAACGGATGTATCTGGGCGACCCCGGATGCCGCGATCTGCTCCGAACACACATGGATTCCGTCTACGAAGCCCTGCGTTGCAAATTCGGAATCGACATCTCGGCCACCGACGAATCCATCGAACTGGCAGAAGTCAGCTCCTCGGTGTCGACGCTTCTCGGACAACCGATGCCGGCCCCGGTGCTCAAGCTGGAACGAATCGGCTACGACCAGCATGAGCGTCCCGTCGAGTACTCGGTAGACCTGTTCCGTGCCGACCGAACACGACTGAGCGTGAGCACGCGGCCGGGACACCGTGTGTGAGCCCAGGCCGACCCTGCCCCCAAAGTCGACGCACCCCTGCCATACCGTAGGCGGGTGACCTCCCTGCGATCAGACGCGCACGCAGGTCACTCGCGCGCATCGAAGACTGATCCAGCGGTTCAACCGCTGCTTCCCGACCTCGCGATCGAACAACTTCAGTCCTTGTTGCAGGTTCGTTCCTGGACTCTCACGGAATGGTTCGCAATGGCCGACCAACGCGAATTCCTCGCGCCCGCTGCCAGCGTTCCGCTCTTCATGGAAGCCGCGCTGAAGCATCCCGAGCACCGCGAGGCGCTACTACGCCTCGCCGGTCGACGCGGGCAGTATCTGGCGGAGCAGAATCCGGATTGGGCCCAGCTACGACGAATCGGATCACGCCGGGACGAGCTGTGGCTCTCGCCCGATCCGGACGACCGTACGGCCTGGTTCGATTACATACGTACGGTCGACCCGGAACTAGCGAGCGAAGAGCTCGAGATCGCTTGGGACGACGAGGCCACTTCAAGCCGCCTGCATTTTCTCGACCATCTCGACGTCGGGCTGGGTGAACACGACTACGCACTCCTCGAGCGCGCACTCGACGATTCAGCCGTGCGGGTCCGTGAGCGCGCAATTCAACTCCTGCGGCAACTCCCCCGATCTCCGTTTGCCTCTCGCATGGTCACTCGCGCTCAGTCGTGGGTGCGGCTCGAGACGAAGCCGTTGCGACCCCGCCTGGCCGTCCGATTGCCGGGATCGCTCGACGACCTCGCATTTCGAGACGGCATCGAAGACGTCCACTACAAGAACAAAGGCATCCGGCGCTGGTGGTTGCGGCAAGTCGTGACCGCAACTCCCCTGACGCTCTGGGAATCGATGGCCGGTTCACCGCGCGGCGCCCTCACCATCCCCGTCGAGAAGCAGTGGCGCGACGTGATGATCGAATCATGGACTGCGGCAACTGTTCTCCAGAAGAATACAGCCTGGGCGTCGGCATTTCTGGAGCGCAACGGGCGCACGACGGACCGGAGAATCGTCGCCATCGCCGACCCGCGCGAGCGCGTCGAGTACATCGTCGCCGGACACGCGGACGAGTACCTTCTGGGAGTCGACGGCAGCGCGCTACTAGACGGCATCGACCGCCCATGGCCACTGGCCGTCGCCGAAAAACTGTTGAATGCCTTGGAAAACGAAGCGTTGGAGCATGCTGCGACGGGCGAGGACTTGGGCATCCACTCGCGCCACAGTCACTTCTCCACCCTGCGAAGTGTCCAGGCGCGCTTCCCTTTCGACGCGATTCCGCTTCTGCACGACGCGGCGTCCCGAACGGGCGACCCCGGCTGGAAACAAGCGTTCACCGACAGCGCCGTCAATATCGAGCAGCGCCGTCTCCGTTTGGATGTATTGCGTAATCACCACTGAACGGCGAAGGGGCCGCGCCCCGCGAACGGAGTGCGACCCCCTACCTGAGTCGTGAAAGGTCAGACCACGCTGACCATCTCGTGATCAGCGACACCGGCAGCCAACACCCGAAGGTGGTCTTCGGTGTTACCGAGCGTGTGCTCGATGGCGACGAGTCGGCTCACGTAATGACCCACCGGGTATTCGGCGGTCATACCGATACCACCGTGCATCTGGATTGCTTCTTGACCGATGAGCCGAGCCGAGCGCCCGATCTGCAGCTTCACCCGCGAAGCGATCACGGGATCGACGACGCCGTCGGCAAGGGACATCGTCGCGTAGAGACTCATACTGCGCGCCAACTCGAGCGAGACGTACAGGTCGGCAGCGCGGTGCGTCAGCGTCTGGAACTTCGCGAGCGGAACACCGAATTGCTTACGCGTCTTGAGGTATTCGGTGGTCAGTCGCAGCGCCTCTTCCATCGCTCCGACAGCCTCGGCACACAGAGCAGCCTGCTCACGGATCTGCGCTGATTGAATCAGAGCGGAAGCGTCGCCGCCCTCACCGAGCGCTTCGGCCGGAGTGTCCGTGAACTCGATCTGCGCACCGCGCAAACCGTCGTGAGTGGCGTAGGACTTGCGCACCAAACCGGAGGCATCGCTCTTGACGAGGAACAGTCCGACGCCACCGCCGGGGAGCGCAGCGCTCACGACGAGGATGTCCGCCGTCGCGCCGTGCCCGACGGGATTCTTGATCCCGGTCACGGTCCAGCCGCCGTCGACCTGCGCCGCGGCTGTAGCACGTTCGGTTGCCGGCCAACGGATTCCGGGTTCTTGATCGGCGAATGCCAGGAACGTGACGCCCTCGGCAACACCGGGAAGAATCGACGACCGCTGCTCTTGGCTGCCGCCTTCGGAGATCAGTCCGCCCGGCGTCACGACCGCGTCGAGTACCGGCTCGGGAGCCAAGCGTCGACCGATCTCGGTCATGACCGCGCCGATTTCCACCGGGCCGGCGTCCATGCCGCCGTCGTCCTCGGAGAACGTCAGGCCGAGCAAGCCGACCTCGGCCAACTGCTTCCAAACCTGCGGGCTCCACCCGGGATCGGAGTCGATGATCGCATTGCGCTTCTCGGCGTCGTAGCTGCGCGCGAGGAGATCCTTGGTGGTATCGCGGAGAAGTTTTTGCTCGTCGTTGAGTTCGAAGTCCATGCCACGCCTCACAATCCGAGGATCGAGGAAGCGATGATGCTGCGCTGCACTTCGCTCGATCCGCTGTAGATGGATACCTTGCGGTAGTTCAAGTACGTCGGGGCAGTGTGCTGCGCCCAGCTCGCGGAGGCGATGTCGCTGCCCGCGTCGTACGGCAGTGAATCGGGGCCGGCCACGTCCATCAGCAGTTCGACACTCGCCTGCTGCAATTCGGAACCGCGAAGCTTGAGCAGCGACGACGCCGGATTCGGCTGGCCGTCAGCGGAACTGGCGACCACCCGGAGCTGAGTGAGCTCGAGGGCAAGCAATTCGTTTTCGAGTTCGGCGAGGCGGGCAGCGAAGAGCGGATCTTCGAGCAGTGTTCCGTTACCGACCTTGACCTCGGCAGCGCGAGCCTTGGCCTGCGCGAGACGAACCTTCGAGAAACCGACGCGCGTGACACCCGTCCGCTCGTTGCCGAGCAGGAACTTGGCATAACCCCAGCCCTGGTTCTCTTCACCGACCAGGTTCTCCCCCGGGACGCGGACGTCCTCGAAGAACACTTCGTTGACCTCGTAGCCGCCGTCGATCAGCTTGATCGGGCGGACCGTGACGCCAGGCGTCTTCAGGTCGACGAGGATGAACGAGATGCCCGCCTGGCGCTTGGGCGCATCGGGGTTGGTACGCACGAGGCAAAAGATCCAGTCGGCGTACTGTCCCAGCGTCGTCCACGTCTTCTGGCCGTTGATGACCCAGTCGTCTCCGTCGCGGACCGCGCGAGTCTTGAGCGAAGCGAGATCGGAGCCGGCCTCGGGTTCGGAGAATCCCTGGCACCACCAGATATCGAGGTTCGCGGTCGCCGGAAGGAACTTCTCCTTCTGCTCCTGCGAGCCGAAGGCCGCGATGACCGGACCGACCATGTTGGCGTTGAACGCCAACGGTTCGGGGACAGACGCGAGCTGGAGTTCGTCGAGCCAGATGTTGTGCTGGACCGGGGTCCAGTCCTTGCCGCCCCACTCGACCGGCCAGTGCGGCACCGCCAGACCGTGAGCGTTGAGGATCTGCTGCGCCTCGACCATACGGTCGCGCCCCAACTCCTCGCCGTGGGCGTACGCCTCCCTGATGTCCGCGGGGATTTGCGTACGGAAGAACGTCCGCATCTCGTCGCGGAACGCTAGTTCCTCGTCGGTCAATGCCAGGTTCATCGGAATTCCTTCGCACTCGAAACCGGATTCATGTTCGGTTCGACCGTACCCCGACGACACTGGAGGCGGAACAGGTACCGCGAAAGACGGCCCCCGAACTGCGCTCCTACACGGTTTTGAGGACCAACAGGTAACCCCCACCCGCGGCGTCGATGCTCGTTTCGACGTTCAATGCGGGAGCCAGACGCGACAACCGATCGATCAGCCAGTCGGAGGCTTCCTGGGCGTCGTCCTTGCCGGGGCAGCGAGCGACGGCGACGCGGCCACCCTTGCGCTCGAGCTGCTCCACGACTCCGATGATCGGAGCGGGATCGACGACGAACAGCCGATCCGGCCATTCCACAACAGGTTTGACCGCACCTTTCTTGGTGTTGCATGCGCGATGTGCCAAACGTTCGACGCCGCCTTTGGTCTTGCCACCCTTTTTTGCGGTGTTGATGCTGTCGATGCTCGGGCCACGCGGATCGTTGACGGACATGTCGGGGTCGACCGGTTCGTCGCACAGCCAGCAGCGCCAGGATTCACGTTCGCCGACTTCTTGAAGGGTGCTCATGCGGCAACGGTACCGTGCGCACTTTCGGCTGCTTCCGCTACCAAAAGTGCGCACGGGGCCGAAGGCCCTACATGTCCGCAATCGCCTCCAGCGGCTTCGTCTTGGCCGCTCTGTTGGCCGGCCACAGCGCCGCCAAGACGCCGACCACACCGGAGCCGATCAGCATTCCGACTACCTGACCCCACGGGATCGTGATCTTGTCGAGGCCCTGATCCGCGAGAGTGCTCACGAACGCCCAACCGAACGCGATGCCGAGAACAACTCCGACTGCCGCGCCGTACACCGCGATGAGCACCGATTCGAGGTAGATCGTGCGTCGCATCTGTCCTCGCTGCATGCCGACGGCTCGCAGCATTCCGATTTCTCGTCGCCGCTCGACCACCGAGAGTGCCAACGTGTTGATGATGCCGAGGATCGCGATCACGACCGCGAGTGCTAGGAGACCATAGAGGATCGCCAACAACGTGTTGATCTGCTGACCCTGAGTTCCCTTGAACTCCTCACGATCCTGCACCTGGACGACAACGTACTTCTCTGTCGCCGTTTCGAGTTCGGATCGCAGCGTCGTCAGATCCGCCCCCGGCTTCGCCTTCACCAGAACCACGAAGTCCGGCAGGCTCTCCGCCGGCATCAGCTTCCGGTACGCCTCGTCCGAGACGATCCACGAACCGATCAGCTGGTTGTCCTCGAACACTCCCGCGACAACGGTCTGGTATTCGACGCCGCCGGGACCAGTGAGCGTCTGAGTCGAGCCGACAGCCCACCCCTTGTCGTCCGCAGTCGACTTCGAGACGAGCATGTTGTTGCCGGTCAGATCGACCGTGCCCTCGAGGATCTTGTACTCGAGCACGCCTTCGATCGGGCCGTCGAACGAAGCGCCTTGCTCGTCCTCACCGTCGACCTTCGCGCGCACTCCGTGCAAGGACGTCGCGCTCTGCACGTCGGGCACCTGCCGGACGGCGTCGGCCGCACCGCGCGGCACACCGATCGCGTTGGGACCGGTCAGGATGTAGTCGGCCGAGACACCCACGTCCACAAGAGCATTGATGCTCGCCTTGGCCGAAGATCCGAACACTCCGATGACGGTCACCAACATCAGGCCGAGAGTCAGTGCGAATGCCGTTGCGGCCGTGCGACGGGGATTGCGCACCGCGTTGGTACGAGCCAATCGCCCGATGGCACCGAACGGCTTGGCGAACACGGCACCGAGCGCACCGACGATCGGCCGCGACAGCGCCGGAGCACCGAGAAGAACCGCGATGATCAACGAGAACGCGCCGAGTCCGACGATCAGAGCGGCGCCGCCGCCGGTACCGCGAGAGCCGAACACGAGCAGTGCCACACCGATCACGCCGAGGATCGCGCCGATCAGCGTCCGCACCCGCAGTGAGTCGCCAGTGGAGGCGAACTCCTCACGCATGGCCGCTACCGGCGGGATCTTCGACGCACGCCGAGCGGGAGCGTAGGCGCTGAGCGTCGTGACGACGACGCCCACCACCAACGCGACGATGATCGTGCGAGCGCCCACCTGGAGCGGGCCTTCCGGCAGACCGACGTCGAATGTGTTGAGCAGACTGCGCAATCCGTAAGCGAGACCGATACCACCGAGCAGACCGATGATGCTGCCGATGAGCCCGACCACCAACGCCTCGGTGACCACCGAACGACCGACCTGCGCTCGGCTCGCACCGATCGCACGCAGCAGCGCCAGCTCCCGAAGACGCTGCGCCACGATCATCGAGAAGGTGTTGTAGATGATGAACGTGCCGACGAGCAGAGCGATCGCACCGAACGCCAGCAGGAAGTAGTTGATGAAGCTCAGCGCCGAGTCGACCTCGGCCTTGGTCTCCTCGCGAACCTGGTCACCGGTCTGCACCTTGAGATCGGGGAAAACCTGCTCGACGCGTTGCTGCAGTTCCGTCTGCGAGACCCCGTTGCCCGCGACGTCGATGTACTCGACATGCCGGCCGTCGGTGAAAAGTCCACGAGCCTGTTCGTCGGTGAAGAGCGCGCCGATGAATCCACCGGTGTCACTACCGGCCCCTTCGTAGATGCCGGACAACGTCACGTCCACGATTCCGCGGGCCGGTGCCAGAACCTTGGCAGTGTCCCCCACCTTCAGACCGGCTCGCTCGGCGGCGCTGGTGTTCAGCGCGACCTGACCGGTCTGCGTCGGAGGCGCGCCCTCGACGAAGGTGTCGGGTTCGGCAATCGCCTGGCCCGGAGGTAGGTAGGACTGCCCGATACTGGGCGCGCCGCCGGTCTGAACGGCACCACCGTCTGCGTTGATCAGGACGATCTGTCCGCTGACCGCCGGCGCGATCGCCCGGACGCCGTCGACCGCCGCAAGTTTGTCGACGTCCTCCACCGGAACGCCGCTGGTGTTGCGGTCTTCCATCGATACCCGAACGTCGACGCCCTGGGCAGTGTTCTCGAAGATCGAATCGAAAGTCTTCTGGAGGGTGTCGGTGAAAACGAAGGACCCCGCGACAAAAGCCGTGCCGAGCACGACGGACAGAACCGTCAGCGCAAGTCGCACCTTGTGTGCCGCCAAGTTACGCAGGGAAACCTTGCGCATCGGCGAGTTGCTTACCGAAGCCATGTGCTCAAGCCCCGGCTTCCGCGTTCACGACCGCCTGCGGAGCGTCGAGGCGCTTCATACGATCGAGGACCGAATCTGCCGTCGGCTCGCGCAATTCGTCGACGATCTTGCCGTCCGCGAGGAACACGACCCGATCGGCGTACGCCGCTGCCCGCGGATCGTGCGTCACGATCACCACGGTTTGGTTGAACTCGTCGACCGCTGCGCGCAGGATCGAGAGCACCTCCCCGGAGGACTTCGAATCGAGGTTTCCGGTCGGCTCGTCGCCGAAGATGATCTCCGGCTGACCCGCCAGCGCACGCGCGCACGCCACACGCTGCTGCTGACCACCCGACAACTCTCCCGGCCGGTGATCGAGCCGATCCCCGAGCCCCAGCTTGGTCAGGACGCTGTTCAGCCAGGTCTGATCCGCTTTGCGTCCTGCGATGTCGAGGGGCAACGTGATGTTCTCGAGCGCCGTCAGCGTCGGCACCAGGTTGAACGCCTGAAAGACGAATCCGATGCGATCGCGTCGTAGTTGCGTCATCTGTTTGTCGGAGAGCGTCGTGAGTTCCGTGTCGCCGATGAGGACAGAACCCGAACTGGCGGAATCCAGACCGGCGAGGCAATGCATCAGCGTCGACTTGCCGGAACCGGACGGCCCCATGATCGCCGTGAACTCACCGCGGGCAAAATCTGCGGACACCGAACTGAGGGCGTGCACCTGGGTATCTCCGGTGCCGTAGGTCTTGGACAGGCCGACTGCGCGGGCCGCGACATCCTGGGCGTGCGAACTCATGATCGCCTTTCCTGTTCACTTCGGTGCTACTTTGCGGGCGTGACGGGCGCCCGTGAAAACACGGACGCCCGCAATGGTTGGTTCCATCCTGTCGGGTGTGGGGCCCGCCCGCCATCGGGGACCACCCTGATATCCACGGCCGAGCCGATCAGGGTCTGAGAATTCACGGCCCTCCAAGGGCGTGCATTGGCGAGAAACAGCGGTATGAATGGCGGGCGCGCACTAACCTTGTGACACCAATCACACGAGAGAGGCGGCCGAATGTCCGACGCCACCGCTGGAATCATTTTCGATCGGCTAGAGCACTGGGCGACGGTCAAGCCTGATCAAGCAGCGATGACCTTCCAAGGGACCGAGTACACGTGGGCCCAGTGGCGGGACCGCATCCTGCGTATCGCCGCCGCCCTCGCCGAATCAGGCATCGGTGCCGGCGACACTGTCGCTTTCGTCGACAAGAATCATCTGTCCTGTCTCGAAGTCACGTACGCCGCCTCACTGCTCGGGGCCGCGAATGTCATTCCCAACTGGCGACTTTCGGGCGAAGAGCTGGATTACGTTCTCGCGGACTGTGGCGCACGCATCCTGTTCGTCGGCAGCGACCTCCTGCCCCAGATCGTCGCCATGCGCGATCGATTGACGGCCGTCGAGTCGATCTTCGCCGTCGGCGGTGAACACGACGAGTTCGAACCCTGGATCGACGAGGTCACCCCGCTCAGTTCCCGACCCGAGGTGAGCCCCGATGTCACCGCTCTGGTTCTTTACAGTTCCGGAACGACCGGTCGACCCAAAGGTGTCCAACTCACGCATCGAAACCTGTTCGCGCACAGCAACAATGTTCTCGAAATCCTGCCGGCTCACGAGGATCATCGATTCCTGATCGCGATGCCGATGTTCCACGTCGGCGGAACCTGCTACGCCATCATGGCAATTCACACCGGTGGTCGCTGTCACTTCACCAGAGAAGCCGACGGGCCGTCGATCTTCGCCGGTCTCGCCGCCGGTGCGAACATCGCTTTCCTCGTCCCACCGGTCATTGCCGGGGTCCTGGCCGCCGGCGAGCAGGCAGTCGCCGCCTTCAAAGCACTCAAACGCATCACCTACGGCGCCGCCCCCATGCCCCTCCCATTGTTGCGAGCGGCACTCGCAGCCTGGCCGGACACCGAATTCGTCCAGGTCTACGGCATGACCGAAATGGCAGGTGTCGTTACCGCGTTGATGCCGGACGTTCACCGCGACGAGTCGCAGGTCGAGCGCATGGCATCAGCAGGTACAGCGATCCCCGGCGTCGAGATGCGCGTGGTGGACCCCGTCACGCTCGAGGACGTGCCCACCGGTACGACCGGCGAACTGTGGTGGCGATCCGAACAGTGCACACCCGGATATCTGGGTAAGCCCGAGGCGACGGCCGAAACCATCACCGCCGACGGATGGTTGCGCAGCGGCGACATGGGCCGCGCCGACTCCGGCGGCTTCGTGTTCATCGAGGACCGTCTCAAGGACATGATCATCACCGGCGGCGAGAACGTCTACTCCCCCGAGATCGAACGCGTACTGGTGGAGCATCCGGCAATCGCGGAGGTCGCGGTCATCGGCGTTCCCGACGACCGCTGGGGTGAAACCGTCAAGGCCGTCGTGGTTCTCACCGCCGATGCACAGATCGACGAAACCGAACTGATCACCTACACACAAGAACGCCTCGCAAAGTTCAAGTGCCCGACCAGTATCGACGTCGTCGAGATCCTTCCTCGCAATCCCACCGGAAAGATCCTCAAACGCGACCTCCGCAAACCGTACTGGGAGAACCGCGAACACAAGCTGGTCTGAGAACCCGTGCTGTAATGGGGCGGTGACCTCGAGCCGCCCCACCACACCCCGACCGAACGATCCGTGCCCGTGCGGCAGCGGCAACGCGTTGGTCGAGTGCTGCGGCAAGTACATCAGGGGGGCGGCGCATGCTCCGACCGCCGAAACCCTGATGCGTTCGCGCTACACGGCTTTCGCCGTGATGGACGACGAATACCTCACGCGGACTTGGCATCCCGACCATCGGCCGACCGAACTCGATCTCGATCCTGACCAGAAATGGCTCCGGTTGGAGATCCTGGGCACCGAACGAGGTGGCCTGTTCGATTCCGACGGCATCGTTGAATTTCGCGCTCACTACGCATTCGGACGCGAGCGGGGAATGCTCCACGAACGCAGTCGATTTGCACGAGCAGAAGGCAAGTGGCTCTACGTCGACGGCGATATCGGTTAGGTAACTCCGGGCACCGCCGCCGCGGAACCCGATCACGCGAGCCCTACGATCGAGTCATGACAACGAACCGGACGAGATCATTTGCCGCTGTCGCTGCCATCGCAGTGGGCGTGAGCCTGACTGCCTGTTCGCAGGACGCGGAGACCACTCCCACGGCAGCCACCTCGGCCGTCACCTCGACCTCGAGTGCCGCAGCGTCGACCACAGAACCAGTCCCGACGGACAGCTCCGACAAGACATCGGCAGCAGGCACCGAATCCAAGCTCACCGTCGTCGACATCCGCGTGGGCGAGCACGACGGATTCGATCGCGTCGTCTACGAGATGGGCGGCACCGGCACACCCGGATGGCGCGTCAAGTACGTCGACGCGGCCACCCAGGAAGGCAGCGGAAAGCCCGTGGACATCCAGGGCGCCGCAGTGATCCAGGTCCTGATCGACGGTTCCGCTTATCCCTTCGACAGCGGAGTCGAGCAGTACTCCGGCCCCAACCCGGTCCCCGGTGTCGGCGGAGTCGTGACCGAGGTCAACGGGTCCAACGTCTTCGAGGGAGTCACACAATCGTTCATCGGCGTGACCGAGAAGCAGCCGTTCACGGTCACGACGCTCAGCGACCCTCCGCGCGTGGTGGTCGACGTGGCCCGCTGAGGCCGCACTTGACCTGAAGTTTGGTTGAGGTTCTACCTTCGTGTCGTACCGGCCACGTAATCTTCGTGGCCGGCGACCGGAGGGGCGAAGTCATGAGTATGGAAGTCACCGCGTGGAACGCGATGTACAACGCGATGCACGCGCAAGAAGATCGGCGCCCGTTCTCGAAGGCGACACTGAAGCGGATCGCGACGTTCGCAGTCCCGCAGAAACGTAATCTCAGCTGGTACCTCGTACTGAGCGTCGTCACGGCTGCGCTTGCCGTGGCAACACCCGTCCTCGCCGGGCGCGTGGTCAACGCGATAGTCGGCGGCGACGCCGTCGACGTGGTCGTCAAACTTGCCGCCCTGATCGCACTGGTCGCAATTCTCGAGGCCGCGCTGGGCCTGTTGACCCGGTGGCTCTCGGCCAGCATCGGTGAAGATCTGATCCTGCATCTGCGCACCACCGTCTTCGATCACGTCCAGAAGATGCCGATCGCGTTCTTCACCAGAACTCGAACCGGAGCACTCGTCAGCCGTCTCAACAACGACGTCATCGGCGCTCAGCGCGCCTTCAGCGACACATTGTCCGGAGTTGTCAGCAATCTGGTCACGCTGGTGATCACGCTGATCGTCATGCTCGGGATCTCGTGGCAGATCACCGTGCTCGCGTTGGTACTTCTCCCCATCTTCGTGATCCCCGCACGGCGGATGGGCGCGAAACTCGCGGCACTCAATCGTGAAGCTGCCAACCATAATTCGATGATGAGCACCCAGATGACGGAACGGTTCTCCGCTCCCGGCGCGACTCTGGTCAAGCTGTTCGGTCGCCCTTCGCAAGAGTCTGCGGAGTTCGCGGTTCGTGCCAGGCGTGTGCGCAATATCGGAGTCCGGACCGCGATGCTGCAGTCCGTCTTCGTCACAGCACTGACGCTCGTCTCCGCGCTTGCCCTTGCCCTCGTCTACGGACTCGGCGGCTTCTACGCGCTGCGCGGTCAATTGGACGCAGGCGCTGTCGTCGCAATGGCGCTGCTGCTCACGAGGCTGTACTCGCCGTTGACCGCACTGGCCAGCGCCCGGGTGGACGTCATGAGCGCTCTGGTCAGCTTCGAGCGGGTATTCGAGATTCTCGACCTGGCACCACTCATCACCGAGAAGCCCGATGCACGCACGGTGCCGGAGGGCCCGGTATCCGTCGAGTTCAAGAACGTCACTTTTGCCTACCCCTCTGCCGACAAGGTGTCACTCGCTTCGCTGGAGGAGGTCGCGATCCTCGACACCCGCGGCGGCGAGGACGTGTTGCACGACCTCTCGTTCCGCACCGAAGCGGGACAGATGGTCGCCCTGGTCGGCACGTCCGGTGCCGGAAAGTCGACCGTGGCGCAGATGATTCCGCGCCTCTACGACATCGACTCCGGATCGGTCGAGCTGGGCGGCGTCGACGTCCGAGACCTCAGTTCCGATTCCATCCGTGAGACCGTCGGCATGGTCACGCAGGACGGGCACCTGTTCCACGAGAGCCTTCGATCCAACCTGCTCCTCGCGCGACCGAATGCCACCGAAGAAGATCTGCGTGAGGTTCTGGAGCGAGCACGGCTCACCGACCTGGTTGCGTCGCTCCCCGACGGATTGGAGACAGTGGTGGGTGAACGCGGATACCGCCTCTCGGGCGGTGAGCGTCAACGCCTGACCATCGCACGACTGCTCCTGGCCCAGCCTCGCGTCGTCATCCTGGACGAGGCCACCGCGCATCTCGACTCGACGTCGGAAGCCGCGGTTCAAGAAGCCCTCGGCGAAGCACTCGCCGGGCGGACTGCTGTGGTGATCGCACACCGTTTGTCCACAATCCGGGCAGCCGACCTGATCCTTGTCGTCGAGGCAGGCCAAATCATCGAGCGCGGCAACCACGAAGAACTGCTTGCACGCGGTGGTCGCTACGCCGAGTTGTACCGCACGCAGTTCGACACCAACGCCAGGAAGAACGGCGCCCTCGAACCGACGCCGATCTGATACTGCCCGCCCCTGCCACCGCCCCACAAAAAACAGGCGCTGACCTCCTCACGGAGGGCAGCGCCTGTTTCAGCCTTTACATCAAGACGTTGAAGGCTGTGCGTCAGTCGTTGTAGCGATCGCGTCCGCCACCGCGGCGGTCGTCACGTCCACCGCGATCATCGCGGCCACCACGGTCGCCACGCCCACTCGGACGTCCCTGCGGCGGGCCGAAATCAGGCTGCAGCTGGATCAGAACGCCGGAGATGCGTGTGCGACGCAGAGCTTCCAGAGTCTCGTTGGAGAGGTCGGCCGGCAACTCGACAATGCTGTGATCCGGGCGAATGCTGATGTGCCCGAAGTCGCTTCGACGAAGCCCGCCCTCATTGGCGATTGCACCGACGATGGCACCCGGCACGACGCGGTGACGCTTGCCGACTGCGATGCGGTACGCGGCCAATTCCTGACCCTCGGGTCCACGCGAGCGAGGAGCCGGGCCGTCGTCGAAACGGCGAGGGGGACGAGGTTCACGGGGCTCACGCTCACGACGCGGCGGTGCCGGCGGCTCGGGAGCGAGCAGGAATGCCTCACCGTCGCGCGACTGCAGCGCCAAGGCGGCAGCGATGTCGATGAGCGGAACGTCATGTTCCTGGTCGTAGTCCTCGATCATCTTGCGGAACATCGCGAGATTCTCCGATGCCAAGCTCTCGGTGATGGAGTCACCGAACTTGGTCACACGCTGGGCGTTGACGTCGTCGACACTGGGAAGCTGCATCTCCGCAAGCGGCTGACGCGTCGCCTTCTCGATGGACTTGAGCAGATGACGCTCACGCGGAGCGACGAACAGCAACGCGTCACCCTGACGACCGGCGCGGCCGGTACGACCGATGCGGTGAACGTACGACTCCGTGTCATGGGGGATGTCGTAGTTGACGACGTGGGAGATTCGATCCACGTCGAGGCCTCGAGCAGCAACGTCGGTCGCGACGAGGATGTCGAGGGCGCCGTTCTTGAGCTGACCGATGGTCCGCTCACGCTGGGCCTGGACGATGTCGCCGTTGATCGCGGCAGCCGAGTGCCCGCGGGCGCGCAGCTTCTCCGCCAGGTCTTCGGTGGCCTGCTTGGTACGGACGAAGATGATCATCGCCTCGAAAGCCTCGACCTCGAGGACTCGGGTCAGTGCATCGAGCTTGCGCTGATGAGCAACCTGAATGTAGCGCTGCGTGATGTTCGAGGCGGTCGACGTCTTGGACTTGACGGTGATCTCGACCGGATTGTTCAGGTATTGCTTCGAGATCCGGCGAATCGAGCCGGGCATCGTTGCCGAGAACAGGGCAACCTGCTTGTCGCCGGGGGTGTCGCGGAGGATGCGCTCGACGTCCTCCTGGAAACCCATCTTGAGCATCTCGTCGGCCTCGTCGAGAACGAGGTACTTGAGATTGGTCAGGTCCAGGGTGCCCTTTTCGAGATGGTCGATGACACGACCCGGGGTACCGACGACGACGTGTGCACCGCGGCGCAGGCCGGACAGCTGGACGCCGTAGCTCTGGCCACCGTAGATCGGCAGGACGTTGAGTCCGGGGATGTGGGCGGAGTACTTGCCGAATGCCTCGGCAACCTGAAGCGCCAGCTCACGCGTGGGAGCAAGCACCAGCGCCTGGGTCTGCTTGATCGACGTGTCGATCCGCGACAGAACGGGAACTGCGAAGGCTGCGGTCTTGCCGGTACCGGTCTGTGCGAGACCGACGACGTCCTTGCCTTCGAGCAGCGGCGGAATGGTGGCAGCCTGAATGGGCGAGGGCGACTCGTAGCCCACGTCTGACAGTGCCTTCAGTACCCGATCATCGATGTCGAGGTCGGCAAATGTTGGGGGTTCGGGGTCACGCTCAATATCACTCATTTGACCAGCAGTTTAGCGGATAGAGTATAGACACGACGACATACCGGGGGTGCATTTACGACAGATCCACCCTCCCAGCGGGTTTCGCCTAGCGTAGGAAGCATGACCGCAGCCACCACAGCCACCCCCTCCCAGACCGTTGTCGCGATTGCCCAATTCGCTCCGGGGACGGACAAGAAAGCCAACCTCGAATCACTGCGATCACTGGCTTCCGACGCAGCAGCACGGGGCGCGAAAGTTGTCGTGGCGCCGGAGTACTCGATGTTCACCGCACCGAAGACGGACGAGCGACTGATCGAGTCCGCGGAGGACCTGGACGGCGAATTCGGTTCGGCACTGGCGGCGGTCGCCGCGGAGTTCGGAATCTTCCTCGTGGCAGGAATGAACGAGCGAATCGACGACGTGAGCAGAATCTCCAACACCCTCGTCGCGGTGGACCCCAACGGCGAACTGGTGGCGACCTACCGCAAACTGCACCTCTACGACGCCTTCGGCTACCAGGAATCGGCCGTGATCCGCGCGGGTGACATCACCGAACCGCAGACTTTCGGGTGCGACGGCCTGACCTTCGGCCTCCAGACCTGCTACGACCTGCGCTTCCCGGAAGTCACCCGACGCATCGTCGACGTCGGCGCGGACGTCTTGCTCCTGCCCGCCCAGTGGGTGCCCGGGCCGCTCAAGGAAGACCACTGGACCACTCTCGTGCGTGCCCGGGCCATCGAGAACACGATGTACATCGCAGCGGCGGATCAGAGCGCGCGCGGCGGCGCGGGTGCCAGCATGATCGTCGACCCGATGGGCGTCGTGATGTGCTCACTGGGCGAGCAGGTCGGGGTCGCCACCGCGACTGTCACGGCCGCTCGAATCGCCGAAGTACGCGAGAAGAATCCCGCTCTCGCACTGCGGAGGTTCACAGTCTCGTCGCGGTGACGTGCAGCGAGTAGCGTCGAATTGGTCGGGGTTCGAGCTTCTCGAGGACAAAGCAGTGGCCCAATATCGGGATCGATCTTCCGCCGGCAAATTTCTGGCCGGGCGGCTCGAGGCTCTGCGTATGGACAAGCCGGTCGTTCTCGGACTCCCACGCGGCGGAGTACCCGTCGCAGCCGAGGTTGCTGCAGCACTGAATGCACCGCTGGACATCGTGGTGGTGCGCAAGCTCGGCAGTCCGTACAACCCGGAACTCGCGATGGGCGCTATCGGCGAGGGCGGGGTGCGAGTCCTCAACCACGACGTCATCGCAGCGGTTCGCGTCTCGAAAAGAGAACTCGCCGCCGTCGAGCACGACGAACGACTCGAGTTGGAGCGGCGAGCGCGCCTCCTGCGTGAAGGACGGACCCCGGTTTCCCTCCACGGACGCACCGCGGTGATCGTCGACGACGGAATGGCGACGGGAGCGAGTGCCGCAGTTGCCTGCCGGTGTGCGCGCACCGCGGGTGCTGCCTGCGTGATCGTCGCTGTACCCGTCGCCTCCCCCGAAGCCATGAGAGTGATCGCGTGCTCGGCCGATCGCGTCATCTGCCCCTTCGTTCCTGCCCTGTTGGGCGGCGTCGGTGCTGCATTCGAGGACTTTCATCAACTCAGCGACGACGAAGTTCTGACCTTCCTCGCCTGAGCCCTGACTCTTTCTCACCTGAGCGCAGTCCAAGAAAACTATGTGAATTTGTGATGTGTGCAACATTTCGCTCCTCGGTGCCGATAGCCCAAATGGAACAAAAAGAATCAGCTTTCTGGAGGAACCGTGACCATCTCGACCGATACCGTCGACGCCGTCGCAGCTGCGTGCCGTGACCGCCTGGGCGACCCGTCCGCATGGGTTGCGTCAGACGCTTATCGACAGAGCCTCGCCCTGTGCATCATCGAATCCGTTCAGTCCACGTCGGGCCACAGCGAAGTGACCGTCGTCGATCGCTACCTCGCCTACCGGAAAGCCCGCGAAGACAAACCCGTCACGGACGGCGCACGCGAACTCCTCCGCACGTTCGAGGAAGCCGGGAGCTCGGACCAGTGGGCAGGCAAGATCGGCTCGTACAAGCGCCGCTACACGGCGACGGGCGTCCCGATCGAAGCACGTCACATCCAACAGGTCGCCGAGAAACTCCATCACTTGCGGATCAACAGCGTCGAGGACCTGCTGTCCGCTGCTGATTCCGACAACGCTCTCGATGCCGTTCACCACGCCTGGGTCGACGCCTGCGGAGACGGTTCCGAAGTGACCTGGGCGCACCTGTTGATGTTGGCCGGAATCCCCCACACCGATCTGGGCACCGCCGCCGACACCTTCATCAGCGCAACACTCGGCACCACCGAACTGCCGGGAGACACCTCGGAGATCCTTGCAGCTACTGCAGAGCAACTCGGCGTGGATCCGGACCGATTGGACTACGCGATTCGCCGCTGGTTGTCCGTACACGGCCGCACGCTCCAACACGTCGCCTGAGTACCTGTAAACAGCCGGTCACACTAAACTGCAGGTCAGCGCCCGACCAGTTCTACCGAATAGTAACGACAGTGCAAAATGACGACTAATGTGATGCAATGCACATCAGAAATGTCAGTAGTCACTGGAGGGGTCAATAGTGCGCGAGTTCTCAGTTCCACAGTCGTTCTCAATTCCGGAGAACGTTTCAATGGCCGACTCCGTGTTCCGTCATGCCGAAGAAGACCCCACATTCGTGCCGTTCAAGAGGCCGTCGAACGGTGGATGGGTCGACGTCACCGCAGCTGAATTCGCGAAGCAGGTCTCCGCAGTTGCCAAGGGCCTGATCGCGTCAGGTGTCGAGCTCGGCGACCGCGTCGCTATCCTGTCCGCGACTCGCTACGAGTGGGTCGTTCTCGACTACGCCATCTGGACAGCCGGCGGATGCACCGTCGCGATCTACGAGACCTCCTCCCCTGATCAGGCACAGTGGATCCTCGAGGATTCCGCGACGACGCTTCTGGTCGTCGAAACGGCCAAGCACGCGGAGACCCACAAGGAAGTCACCGACGGCGCAGAAGCCCTACGCGAAGTCCTGGTCATCGAGTCGGGTGCGATCGACGAGTTGTCCAGCCGCGGTTCCGCAATCACCGACGAAGAACTGCACACTCGTCGTCACCAGGTCACCGCAGCCTCGCCCGCGACCCTGATCTACACCTCCGGAACCACCGGACGCCCCAAGGGTGTCCAGCTGACGCACTCCAACTTCTACGCCGAGTCCAACGCCTGCCGCCTGGCGATGCCGGAGTCGATGGTCCCCGGCAAGAAAACGCTGATGTTCCTGCCGCTCGCCCACGTGTTCGCGCGAGCGATCTCGTTCGGTGCTTTCGACGCCAAGGTCACCGTCGCCCACACGTCGGATCTGACGACGCTCCTCGAGCAGTTCGCCGGCTTCAAGCCCAACTTCATCCTGTCGGTGCCCCGCGTGTTCGAGAAGGTCTACAACTCGGCTCGCCAGAAAGCCGTCGACGGCGGCAAGGGCAGCATCTTCGACAAGGCTGCGGCCACAGCCATCGAATACAGCGAATCCCTCGAAAAGGGTGGCCCCGGACTGGCACTCAAGCTCAAGCACGCGGTATTCGACAAGCTCGTCTACTCGAAGCTACGCGCAGCACTGGGCGGCGAGTGCGAGCGTGCGGTCTCCGGCGGCGCAGCTCTCGGTGCGCGCCTCGGCCACTACTTCCGCGGCGTCGGCATCCCGATCTACGAGGGCTACGGACTCACCGAGACCAGCGCCGCAATCACCGTCAACACCTCGAGCGCGCAGCGCGTCGGCACCGTCGGCAAGCCGATCAACGGCCACGCCGCCCGGATCGCCGAAGACGGCGAACTCCTCCTGCAGGGCCCGGTCGTATTCGCCGGCTACTGGCACAACGAGAAGGCCACTGCCGAATCCATCGTCGACGGCTGGTTCCACACCGGCGACCTCGGATCGATCGACAACGAGGGTTACGTCTCGATCACCGGCCGCAAGAAGGAAATCATCGTCACCGCCGGCGGTAAGAACGTCGCACCGGCAGGCCTCGAGGATTCCCTGCGTGCGCACGCTCTGATCAGCCAGTGCCTCGTGGTCGGTGACGGTCAGCCGTTCATCGGTGCACTGATCACCCTCGATCCGGAAACACTGCCCGGTTGGGTCGAGCGCAACGGCCTGCCCGCAAACACCGCGATTGCCGATCTGGTGAAGAACGCCGATCTGATCGCCGAGATCGACTCAGCCGTTGCCGACGCCAACAAGAAGGTCTCCAACCCCGAGCAGATCAAGAAGTACACGATCCTAGAGGTCGACTTCACGCAGGAGACCGGCGAATTGACGCCGACGCTCAAGCTCAAGCGCAACATCATTCACGAAGCTCACAAGACCAAGATCAGCGACTTGTACGCCTGATCCTCGTCTTTCAAGCGTCTGGCCCGGTTCGAATGCGAACCGGGCCAGACGCGTTTCAGTCTCCGGCGGAAAGAAGTTCTCTTTCGATCTCCGGAGGCAATCCGTGCACCGCACGATCCTCCCGCTGGGCCGGCAGAGTTTCCTGTTGCATCCACGCCCAGGTATCTCGCACGGTGTCTTCGACCGGACGGCATCGCAGCCCCGCCTGCCCTGCGTGCCCTGCTTGTGCCGCCTTGGCGGTGTCGGCTTCGAGGAAGCCTGCGAACTCACCCTCTTGCGGCACCCAACACGGAAGTTGTGTCCACGGCTGCGCTCCAGCGGCCGCCAGCCTGTCCTCGTCGATCCACACCAATTCAGCGCCCGAACCGGTGGCGTCCACGCACGCCTGAAGGAGCCCGGAGGTTGTGGTGTGCCCGGACGGGCTGATGACGTCGTATGCCCCGCCGATCCCTGCGGCCAGTCCGGACAGGACAAAGGATGCGATGTCACGGACATCGACGTATTGAAGTGGCCTGGTCGGCACCCCGGGAGCAACGACGCGGCCTCCTGCGCCGATGCGCCGCAGCCACCACGGCAATCGCCCGATGTCCTCGTGTGGTCCGAGGATCAGCCCTGCCCTCGCGAGCAGTGCATTCGGGAAGAATTCCAGGACAGCGAGTTCGGCGCCGCGTTTGGCGGACGCGTAATCGCTGCCGTCGTCAGACGTCGCGGAAGCGGCAACCACAGGTGAGCTCTCGTCGACGTGCAAGCCCCACTGGTAGACGGATCCGCTGGAAATGTATGCGTACCGTTGGACGTGACCGCGCAAGACGCGTGCGTTCTCACCGACCACCCGGGGGCTACCCGACCACGTGTCGACGACGAAGTCCCATCGACGGTCACCGAGCACCTCGACCATCGCTCGCTGATCGGTGCGATCAGCGAGTAGGACCTCCGCCGTAGACGGCGGCGCTCCGGTGAGCCCCCGATGGAGCACTGTCACTTCCCAGCCCCGCGCCAGAGCGTCGTCGACGAGGGCGCGGCCGAGGAACCGTGTTCCCCCGAGCATCAACAGCTTCATGACGGCCATCGTCACTCGAAAAGCGTCGTGCGGCAACACGTTCGTCTGGTAGCGCAATTTACGATGAGTACGACAGACGAAACGCTCAGATACCTCGTCCGGGATTGAGAATGTTCTTCGGATCGAATGCGGCCTTCACTGCGAGCATCATCTCGCGTTCGGTCTGGCCGACCATGTCTGCCATGTACGGCGCTTTGAGCACGCCGATACCGTGTTCACCGCTGATCGTTCCGCCCAATGCCAGCGCCCCGGCGACGATGTCGTCGAACGCTCCACGCGCACGATTCTGTGCTCCGACTTCGGCGGCGTCGAACACGATGGTCGGGTGGAGATTTCCGTCCGCGGCGTGACCGAAGGTTCCGATCGTGACACCGTGACGCTCGGCCGTCTCACGAATGCACCCCAGCATCGACGGCAACGCGGGCACGGGCACCGCGACGTCGTCGAGGAGCACCGTGCCCATCGCCTCGAGAGCGGGTAATGCCATCCGTCGAGCCGCGGTGAACTCGTCACCTTCCACCGGATCGTCGGTGTGGAAAACCTCTCTCGCCCCGACGCTTTCGCACGCTGCGGCACAGTCCGCAGCTTCGGCGGCAGCTGACCTACCGTCGCACTGGATGAGCAGCATCGCCCCGGCCGACTCGTCCAGCCCCATCTTCGTCAGGCGGTTGACCGCGCCGATGGTGACGTCGTCCATCAACTCCATCTGACACGGTTCGGCCACTGCCGACACCGCGAGGACCGCATCGATCGCGGACTCCGCGGAATCGAAAAACGCGACGACGGTGGTCGCTGCAGTGGGCGCCGTTCGCAGTCGCATCGTGGCTTCGACGATGACGGCCAACGTGCCCTCAGACCCCACGAGCAGATGTGTCAGGTCCAACCCCGCGACATTTTTGCGCGTCCGCGCACCGGTACGGATCAGACGCCCATCCGCCAGTACCGCCGTCAGGGCCGCGACGTGATCGCCGGTGACACCGTACTTTGCGCAACAGATGCCGCCCGCATTTGTCGCCAGGTTGCCGCCGATACTCGAGATCGCCCGGCTTCCCGGATCCGGTACGTACCAAAGGCCCTGCTGTGCAGCAGCTTCGGCGAGGTCGCCGTTGATCACTCCGGGCTCCACCGTGGCGGTGCGCGCGGCGGCATCGATCTCCAGAATGCGATCCATGCCCGCGACGCTCAGAACGATGCATCCGTCGAGCGCGTTGGCGGCGCCGGCCAACCCGGTTCCCGCCCCTCGCGTCACCACCGGAACGGAGAGTTCGTGGGCCACCGTCATGACGGCGACGACGTCGTCGACCGTCTGCGCCTTGACCAGTGCAGCAGGCTTTCCCGCCGCAGTGAGCAGTGATTGATCCCGGACGTACGCGCCCATTCGGTCGGGGTCGGTTGTGGCCCTGTCCCCCAGCGCTTTCTGCAAGCGTTCGCCCAACAGATCGATACTCGTGGTCATTCGGTTTTTCCTTCGTAGAATCCGCGCACGTGGCGCTCGACCAAATGGGCAGCCTCGTCGGAGGCGCCGCGCTCGATGGCGTCGGCGATACCCTCGTGTTCTTTCAGCAGTGCGCCGAGTGTGGCTTCCGAGTTCTCGCGCGCGTCGAGTTCGCTCAGCAAGTAGCCGGCGATGCTGTCCCGAAGAACCGTCATGACCAACCCGAACGCCTTGTTCCCGCCCGCTCCGGCGAGCGCGACGTGAAAGTCGACGTCCGCGTCGTGGAAGGCGACCGAGTCGTCGGCAAGCGTCGCGACGCGCATCCGCTCGATCGCGTCCCTAGCGTCGCACGGCACCGCACCGACTGTGCGCAGTGCGGCGGATTCGAGCAGCACTCGTAATTCGACAAGATCGCCCAGGGGAACTGCACCCACCTGCAACGCCGTACTGAGGGCGGTGGCGGCGGAATCGGCCGTGTGCTCGTGCGTCACCCGAGGTCTGGCAGTCGACGTAGTGTCCGCGCCGGTCAGCAATCCCTGCGCTTGCAGGACGCGAAGTGCCTCACGGACCGTCGATCGACCCACCGAGAACGTCTGTGCAAGTTCCTGTTCGGTCGGCAATGCCTCACCGACGGGAAGCGAGCCGTCGAGAATGGCAGCGCGGATTCTTCCCGACACGGCAAGGCTGAGCGGCATGCGCGACAACGGAGTCGTATCCATGCCGCGACGCTACCACCCCTTGCCTGCTTGTCTGACAAACTGTTTAATTGAGAAGATTCGTGACCCGGACCACAACAGAGAAGGTGCCGACCATGACCGACAAGCTCGAACTGGACCCCGCAACCACCGCCGTCGTGCTCATCGAGTACCAGAACGACTTCACCACCGAAGGCGGCGTCCTCCACGAGGCCGTCGCACCGGTCATGGAATCGAACGGACTCCTCGCGAACACCGCCGCACTGGTCGATGCGGCCCGCGCGGCGGGTGTCACCGTGATGCACGCACCGATCACCTTCGCCGAGGGGTACAACGAAATCACCTCGCATCCGTACGGAATCCTCAAGGGCGTCGTCGACGGCAAGGCTTTCGTGAAGGGCTCGTGGGGCGCCGCGATCGTCGACGACCTCACCCCGAAGGACGGCGACATCGTCATCGAGGGCAAGCGTGGACTCGACACATTTGCCAGCACCAACCTCGATTTCATTTTGCGCAGCAAAGGAATTCGCACGATCATTCTCGGCGGTTTCCTGACCAACTGCTGCGTAGAATCGACCATGCGCACCGGATACGAGAACGGCTACCGGGTCATCACTCTCACCGATTGTGTGGCAGGCACTTCGGTCGCCGAACACGAGAACGCGATCACTTACGACTATCCGATGTTCTCGCATCCCGTCACGTCGAAAGAGGTGCTTGACGCACTCTCCTGAGAGGCCTATCTGGAATGCGCGAGAAGGAATTCACGGCTGACGTTGGTGACGCTGGCGTGAATCTTCTCGTGCAACAGATCGTGACCGGCGTCCTCGAACTCGCGCATCTCGACGTTGCGCAGCGTCCGGGCCCAGTCTCGGACCGGATCGACCGGCGCGATCCGGTCGTCGGTGCCGTGGACGACCAACACCGGAATCCCGGCTTCGGAGAGTTCCCCCCAACCGTGTTGCTCGACCGCGCTGCGCGGAATGCCGCACAGCACCGCGGAGGCAAAATCGTGATCGCGATGAGCCAACATCGTCAGCGCCGTCACCGCACCCAAGGAATGGCCCATCACCGCCTGCGGGACTTCGGGCAATTCCGCCAGAGCGATGTCAGCGAGCGCGGCTGCGTCGGCAGCAAGATCCGACAGCGGAGCGCCTACCCCCGGGTCCCCCTCCGACAAGCCGTGCCCCGTGTGATCGATCGCCCACACGTCTATCCCCGACGCCGCCATAGCGCCCGCGAAGCGGTGATACTGCCCGCTGTGCTGACCGAGACCGTGCAGAAAGACCAATGACACCGTGGGCACCACACCCCCTGCCGCCGGCCAATGCCGAAAGTGCACCTGACCGGTTCGTCCGTCGAAGAAAGGCATGATCGTCATTCTGCACTCCGCGACCGGTATCCGCGGCGCGTGGGCGATTACTGGTGGGTTGCCTTGTCGGTGAGCGATGGCACAATCGCCCTGTGTTCCTACTCGATGATCAGATCGTCTACAGCGCCAGCGACCTCTCGGCTGCGGCCTCGTGCGAGTTCGCACTGCTGCGGCAACTCGACGCCCGTACCGGTCTGATCGCGGCCGAGGCCGCCGAGGCGGATCCGATGCTCGAGCGAACGTCGAGCCTCGGCGACTCGCACGAGCGCGAACAGCTTCAGAAGTTCATCGATCAACACGGTGACGGCGTCGTCGTCATGCCGCGGCCGGAACACTCACGCGCGGGGTTGACCGCCGCCACCCTGGCCACCGTCGAGGCCGCCCGATCCGGTGCGCCCGTCATCTATCAGGGAACCTTCTTCGACGGCCGATTCCTCGGTTTCTGCGATTTCCTCGTCCGTGAGGGCGACACGTACGCCGTCTACGACAGCAAACTCTCCCGGCATGCCAAGGTGTCGGCGCTCCTCCAACTCGCCGCGTACGCAGACGCTTTGGAGCGCAATGCAATCGCCGCCTCCGATCAGGTTCATCTACTGCTCGGAGACGGCAGCACGTCATCACACGACATCGGAGACATCGCACCGGTGTTCGCGGCGCGCAGAGCAGAACTCGAACGAGTCCTCGACGAGCACCGCGCCGAAGGAAAACCAACCCAGTGGCTCGACGATCGGTACCTACGTTGCGGTCGCTGCGACACCTGCAGCGTCGAAGTCGAAAGCCATCGGGACCTCCTGCTGGTTGCGGGTGTCCGCGGCAATCAGCGCGAACAACTGATCGTCTCGGGGATCACGACAATCGACGAACTCGCCTCGAGCACTGGCGCAGTTGAGGGAATCCGCCGGGAAACCCTCGACAAACTCCGTGCGCAGGCAGCCGTTCAACTACGCCAGGAACAATCCGGCGACGCCGAATTCGAGGTCTACGAGCCCTCGGCGCTCGGCGGTCTACCCGTCCCCGACGACGGCGACATCTTCTTCGACTTCGAGGGCGATCCACTCTGGGCCGAGGACGGATCCACCGACTGGGGGTTGGAGTACCTGTTCGGCGTGGTCGAAGGGCCGGCGGACGACTACGTGTTCAAGCCGTTCTGGGCACACGACCGCGAGGGCGAGCGCCAAGCGCTCCTCGACTTCCTCGACTACGTCACCGCGCGCCGTGAAGCCCACCCCGGCATGCACATCTACCACTACGCCGCGTACGAGAAATCGGCGCTGTTGCGCTTGGCCGCACGTCACGGTGTCGGCGAGCAGACAGTGGACACGCTGCTCAGCGAGAACGTGCTCGTCGACCTGTATCCGATCGTCCGCGCGTGCCTGCGGATCGGACAACGCTCGTACAGCATCAAGAAACTCGAGCCGCTCTACATGGGTGAGCACGGCCGCGACGGTGACGTGACCAACGCCGCCGCCTCGGTCGTCGCTTATGCCGACTACTGCGAATTGCGCGACGGCGGACAAGCCGACCAGGCCAGGGAGCTTCTTCAGGGCATCTCCGACTACAACGAGTACGACTGCGAATCCACTCTCCGCCTGCGTGATTGGCTCGCCGAGCGCGCCGCAGAACATGGTGTCGAACTTCGTGAGCCGACCGGACAGATCAAGATTCCACTCGAAGAACTCACCGAATCGGAAATCGCACTCCGCGACTTCGCCGGCCACAAGGCCGGTTCGACACGAACCCCCGATCAGCAGGCTGCTGCTCTATTGGCCGCAGCAGTCGGTTACCACAATCGCGAACGGAAGCCGTACTGGTGGGCCCACTTCGACCGATTGGTCACACCGATCGAAGACCTCGTGGACATCCGCGACGTCATGGTGGTCGAGCAGTCCGAAATCGAAGCGGACTGGCACAAGAGCACCCCGCGGCAGAAGAAGTTTCGTCGCCACATCCAGTTGACCGGAAGTTTCGGCACCGGAACGTCTTTGAGCCCGGGCAGTGATCTTTTCGCGCTCTACGCAACCCCCTCCCCGGATGCCGTTGCAAGCGAGAACCCCACCCAGCGCGGCACCAGCAGCGTCAAGGTCACCGCCGTCGTCAAGTCCGAAGGGCTCGACGTGGTCACCGTGGAAGAACTGCTCAGCGGTGACGAATACATCGATTCCCCGGTCGCGTTGGCACCTGGTCGTCCGATTCCCACCGGACGTATGGAGAAGTCCATCGCCGCTGCCGCGTCCGGCGCCAGTGAGAGCCTGCCCGAACTGCCACACATCGCGGCAGTCGACATTCTCAGGCGCAGCACCCCGAGAACCCTCTCGGGTTCACCGCTGCCACCTGTCGGCACCGACAACAACTACGCCGACGCCATCACCGCCGCACTTCTCGACCTCGACGATTCCTACGTGGCGGTGCAAGGTCCTCCCGGTACGGGCAAAACCTACACGGGCGCTCGCGTCGTCAAGACACTGATCGAACAACACCATTGGCGAATCGGCGTGGTGGCACAATCACATTCGGTGGTTGAGAACATGCTCGGCGGCATTCTGAAGGCCGGCGTGGACCCCGCACTGGTCGCAAAGAAGGGTAGCCGCAGCAAGACCGCGGAATGGCAGGACATCGCGTCCGAGGAATACGCCGGTTTCATCGCCGAAGCGGAAGGCGTCGGCTGCGTCATCGGCGGCACTGCATGGGACTTCGCGAACACCGATCGTGTTCCCGCCGGCAGTTTGGACTTGCTCGTGGTCGACGAGGCAGGTCAATTCGCGCTGGCCAACACGATTGCCGTCGCGATCTCCGCGCGAAACCTGTTGCTACTGGGCGATCCACAGCAACTGCCGCAGGTCAGCCAAGGCACGCACCCCGAACCTGTCGACGAATCGGCACTCGGTTGGCTCGCCGAGGGACACGGTGCACTGCCACCCGAACTCGGCTACTTCCTCGAGAAAACGTGGCGGATGCACCCTGATCTGTGCGCCCCCGTGTCTGCTCTGTCGTACGAGGGCAAACTCCATTCCCAGGAAACCGTCAGTGCAGCAAGGAAACTCGACGGACTCGCCGCCGGAGTGCACACCGTGTACGTCGATCACCGCGGCAATTCCACATACTCTCCGGAAGAGTCGCAGGAGATCGTTCGCCAGATCCAGGAACTTCTCGGTACACCGTGGACCGACCCCAGCGAGTTCGAGGGAACCAGGCCGCTGGAGCAATCGGACATTCTCGTGGTCGCGGCGTACAACGCCCAGGTGGGCACCGTCGAGCGCGATCTCACCGAGGCCGGTCTCACGGAGGTCGAGGTCGGCACCGTCGACAAGTTCCAAGGACGCGAGGCCGCGGTGGCAATCGTGTCGATGGCTGCCTCCGCCGTCGAGGACGTCCCGCGAGGAATGTCGTTCCTGCTGTCGCGGAACCGCCTCAACGTTGCTGTCTCACGCGGCAAGTGGTGCGCGATCATCGTCCGATCGCACGCATTGACGCAGTACATGCCGAGCACGCCCGCGGGATTGGTGGAACTGGGCGCGTTCATGAGGCTGACGAGCTAGCCGAAGCCTGCCTTACCCGAAGCCTGCCTTACCCGAAACACTGTCCTTCACCGCGGTAGGTGGGAACCGAGGTTCGGGTGCCGTCGGCTTCGACCACGTACACGCGGTCGAAACGCTCGCACAACTCGCCTGCCTTGGCGTGCCGGAACCACACGCGGTCGCCGATCGCGATGTTTCCGGCTTCCTTTCCCGTGACCGGGGTCTGAACTTCGCCTGCCCCTTCGTTGCGGAGCAGTTTGAGACCGGCAGGCCAGATCGGCGACGGAACGCGGGTGGCTCCCGCAGGTCCCGACGCGATGTATCCGCCGCCGAACAGGGTCGTGACGGACGGAGTCGGCTTGCGCACTGCCGACAGAGCGAAGAACAGCGCAGGATCGGGTCGGAAGGCGCGGTAGCGGTCGAACAGGGTCGGTACATACAACCCGGAGCCTGCTGTTACCTCGGTCACCACAGGATCGGCCGAGCTGACCTCCAGCGACCCCGTGCCGCCGCTGTTGACGATCTCGAGTGCACCAACGGCATCGGTGACGGCCGCGACCACAGCGCCCCTTCTGGACGCCAATTCGCGCGCAGAGGCTTTCTTGACCCAACCGATCGGAGCACTGGTGTCAGGAAGGCCGGCAATCTGAGCTTCGTAGAACATCACTCCTACGACGGAGAATCCGCGTTGGCGCGCACGCGCCGCGAGTGCGGCGACCGCGGCAGGTTCGCGCAGCGGTGAGCGTCGTACGCCCAGATGGATCGGGCCGATTCGCAGCGACGCGTCGACGTCGAGGCACACCCGGACAGGCGCATCCCCCGTCGACGCCGAACGAATGAGATCCAACTGTGCATCGTCGTCGATCATCAAGGTGATCGATTCGAGAGCGGTGTCGTCGGCAGCGAGATCCGCGATGGCGCCGCGATCGGCGGTCGGGTATCCCATCAGGATGTCCCGTGCGCCCAACCCGACCAGCCACAAAGCCTCGCGCAATGAGTACGCCATGATTCCGCGGAATCCGCCGGACGCGGTCAGTGTGTCGCCGAGAGTTTCAGCCAGAACCGTCCGACAACGAACCGATTTGCTCGCCACTCGCACCGGCGTTCCACCGGCGCGGCGCACCAGGTCGGCTGCATTACTGCGCAGTGTGGTCAGATCCAGAGCGGCCAGAGGCGGGTCGAGTTCTCGCGTGGCAGCAGTGAGTCGATCGAGGGTCCGGGTCACAGATGATCCAATCGTCGCGGCGTGCGACCAGTCAATCACCAATACTGGACGTATGTCCAGGATGGCACTTCTACTGGGGCGCGATCACTGCTTTGTTGGCAATTACCTGAACCATTTCTCCGAACTCCGCAATAGTCGCGTCGGAGTCACGATCGACCAGCCAACGCAGGACGAGGCCGTCGATAAGTGCAAGGCTCAGGCGCGCAATCGAACTCAACGGCTCGGTCCACACGGTGCCGGAAATCTTGGCGCACTCCTCGAGAAACGAAACCGCAAGCTCGTCCATGATTCGGTACTGCTCGAAAGCAACAGCCCCAGCGCGTTCGGCACCGAGATTACGACTGCGGAGAGCCTGCGCGGTGATTTCGTAGGTCAACAACTGCCTGTCCGGCGTTGCCTCGATAGTGGGCCACATTCCCGTCAACCCGATATGCAGCAATTCCTTGAGCCCCTGCACGCCACTGAGATCCGGTGCGTGTCGGACCTGCGCGAATGCGTACTGCATCGACGCACTGAGCTGCAGAATGAGCGTCTCACCCATTGCCGCGATCAGCGCTTCCTTGCTCTCGAAGCAGTAATGAACGACGCCGAGCGATACGCCGGCCTCCTCTGCCACCGCCCTTACCGTCACAGAACTGACACCGCGCTGTTCCGCTATGGACAAAGCGGACTCGACCAATTGTGTGCGGCGTTCGTCCGCCGGGAGCCTGTTCAGCATCCAATGATCGTAGAACGCAAATGACAAAATCTTCGCGCAATACTTGCCTGGACGACCGTCCAAGTACATTATTGCGTAATGGCTTCGGACACTTGGCAGAACTGGGCGGGCACTCAAAGCGCCGCGCCGCGTCGCTTTGCGACGCCGACAAATACCCGTGAACTTTCGTCGTTGGTCGCCGAGGCTGCGGCGCGTGGCCAACGTGTGAAGGCCGTCGGCGCAGGCCATTCGTTCACCGGTGTCGCGGTCACCGACGGTATCCTCGTCAGCCTGGACAACCTGAGCGGAATCGATTCGATCACGCCGACCGACGACGGCGCGCTGGTCACTGTTTTTGCAGGCACTCGCCTTCACGCCCTCAACGACGCCCTGTGGCAACGCGGATATGCGATGGCCAATCTCGGCGACATCGACGTCCAGTCACTGGCCGGCGCGACATCCACCGGCACGCACGGAACCGGCGCCCGATTCGGCGGTATCGCCACACAGATTCGCGGAATCGAGATCGTTCTCGCCGACGGATCCGTGGTTACCGCAAGTGCCGACGAAAATGTCGAATTGTTCGAAGCGGGGCGCCTCGGATTGGGTGCAATCGGCATCATTTCGAAGATCACTCTCGCCTGCGTACCGCGATTCACGCTCCGCGCAATCGAGGAACCCGACACGCTGTCTCACATACTGGACACCCTCGAGAGCGATCGTCTGGGCCTGGATCACTTCGAGTTCTATTGGTTTCCGCATACCGACCGTGTGCTCACGAAGAGCAACACCCGACTCCCCGGAGACACCGAACCCGATCCGGTGGGCAAGGTCCGCGCGTTCGTCGACGACGAACTCCTCTCGAACACACTCTTCGAAGGCGTCAATCGCGTCGCGACCCTGGCACCGGCCGCGATCCCGAGAATCAACAACGTGTCGTCTCGACTGCTCGGCGCCCGCGAGTTCACCGATCGCAGCTACCGAGTATTCGCGTCCTCGCGCCGGGTGAAGTTCAAGGAGATGGAATACGCGATTCCCCGCGAACACGTCACCGAGACGCTCCACGAAATCGATCGCTGGATGAAGAAGTCCGGAACGAACGTCGCTTTCCCCGTCGAAGTACGTTTTGCTGCCGCCGACGACCTCTGGCTTTCGACCGCTCACGGACGCGACACCGCCTACATCGCGGTCCATCAGTACCACCGCCGACCTGAAACCGAATACTTCGCCGCAGTGGAAGCCATCGCGCGCGCCGTCGACGGCCGGCCGCATTGGGGAAAAATGCACAACCGGACCGTCGACGACCTGCGTCCTACGTACGATCGACTCGACGACTTTGTCGCCGTTCGAGACAAATACGACGCGAATCGAGTGTTCGACAACGAATACCTACGTCAGGTGCTCGGCGACTGACGGTCAGTGCCGCAGCAGTTAGTGCCTCAGCAGTTCCGCTTTTCGCGCGTCACTGGCGAACGAGGCTTTGATCGAGTTCCGGGCGAGGGTGTCGCGCTCGGCCTCGGTCAGCCCCAAGGCTCGGCCGAGTTCGGTGAAATTGTCGTCGACGTATCCCCCGAAATAGGCCGGGTCGTCGGAGTTGACCGTGACGATCAAACCCATCTCGAGCATCGATCGAAGCGGATGGTCCGACAGCGAATCGAACACTCGCAGACGAACGTTCGACAAGGGGCAGACCGTCAGTGGAATCTCCTCGTCGACCAGACGCTCGATGAGGGCAGGGTCCTCGAGCGCCCGGACGCCGTGGTCGATGCGCTCGGCGCCGAGAATGTCGAGCGCCTGCCAGATGTACTCGGGCGGTCCCTCCTCACCGGCGTGAGCAACGACGTGCAAGCCCTCGGCACGCGCACGGGCGAAGACATCCTCGAACAGTGAGGGCGGGTTGCCGACCTCGGCGGAGTCGAGTCCGAGTCCGACGATCGGCGCCTGCAAGCGAATGATCTCGGAGAAGACCTCTTCGGCGTCCTTGACAGGCTGATCACGGAGAATGGCGGCGATTGCCGCACTGCTGAGCCCGAACTCGCGCTCACTCGATGCCACCGCATCCATGATCCCGTCCAGGACCTCGGTCAGCGGAACACCGCGGACTACGTGCGCCTGCGGATTGAAGAAGAACTCGGCATGCGCCACTCCAGCGGCTGCTGCCCGACGGAAATACGCCCGCGTCAGGTCGGCAAAATCCTCCGCGGTACGCAGGACGGCCATGTTGGCGAAGTAGAGATCAAGGAACGACTGCAGGTCGGTGAACTCGTACCTCGACTTCAGATCGTCGATGTCCTTGTACGGCAAATCCATTCGATTGCGCTCGGCGAGCCGGTAGATCTGTTCGGGTTCCAACGAACCCTCGATGTGCATGTGCAGTTCTGCGACAGGAGTAGCCATTTCGGTTCAGCGCCCCTTCCAGACTGGGGCACGCTTCTCGGCGAACGCCGTTGCACCCTCGCGTGCATCTTCGGAGGCGAACACCGGCGCCATCACCTGCAACTGCTTCGCGAAAGCTTCGTCGTCGGACCAGCCGCCGGCCTTGACGATGATCTCCTTGGTGACGGCAACCGCGAGCGGTCCGTTGCGGGTGATTCGATCTGCCAAGTCGAGTGCGCCTTCGAGCGCCTTGCCCGGCCCGGTCAACGTGTTCACGAAACCGTAGCGGTATGCCTCCTCGGCGGTGAAACTGTCGCCGGTCAGGGCCAGTTCCAGTGCCTTCTGGTACGGAATCCGCTTGGGCAGGCGCAACAATCCGCCGCCACCTGCAACCAGTCCTCGCTTGACCTCCGGGATACCGAACTTCGCTTCGGACGACGCCACCACCAGGTCGGTGGCGAGCACGAGTTCCGTGCCGCCCGCCAACGCGAAGCCCTCGACCGCCGAAATGATCGGCTTACGCGGGGGCCCTTCCGTGAATCCGAGGCCGCGTCCCGGCACGAGTACGTTCTCGCCGGCCACGAATGCCTTCAGATCCATACCGGCACAAAAGTTTCCGCCTGCGCCTGTCAGCACCGCCAAGGACAGATCGTCGTCCGCATCGAGCTCTTCGACCGCAGCGGCCAACGCGTGACTGACCGCCGAGTTGATGGCGTTGCGCGCCTCGGGTCGGTTGATGGTGATGATCAGTGTCCGCCCGCGCCGCTCGGTGAGAACCTCGTCCGCCATGATGTCCCTCTCGTTTGTCGACCACACTCGCGTGACTACGCGACGTTGCGTTCGACAATACGGACGAAGCCATCGGGGTCGATCTGCGCGGTGTCGTGAGTGCAGAACCACCCCTGGGTGAATCTCGTCGAGGTCGCTTCCGGCGAATTCCAATACCGACGCGTGACACTCGGCCCGCGGCACAGCAACTCACCGAAACCACCTGGCGCGTCCGGGCCGTACAACGCCACTTCCATTCCGCCGAAGGCGATTCCGACGCTGCCGAGGTGTGTGGGTGCCGACTCGGTCGGCAGAATGAGACCGGCCCCACAGGTTTCGGTTTTACCCCAACCGATCACATGTCGAGCGGCCGGGAACATCGTCAGCAGCTTCGCTTCTTGCTCGGCCGTGATCGGCGATCCGCTGCAGTCGATCCACTGCACCGACCTCGAACCGGCACGCGCCGCCGGTCCGAGCGTGAGCAACCGTGGCTCGAGCAAGTCCTCGGGCCGCCCGGTCACGATGTCGACCGTGTGCACACTCTCGCGCCAGAAGTCGCCGGCGAGGACCACCGTTCCGCCGACCACCAGCGTCGCGAGCACGTGCACGAACTGGCGCACAGACTTGAAATCATTGTCCACCAGCAGATTCCGCACACCTTCGACGCCGTAATCGCGCGAGTGCAGAATACCGACGATAGCCGAGAGCACGTTCTCGTTACTCAACTCGACGCCCAGCATCTCGCCCGAAGAATCGGCGGTGTACGCGAGGATCGCCATCTCGTCCGGGGCCGCGCCGTCGTCGATGAACGGAACACCGTGTGGGAGTTCCCCATCGAGCACCAGCACCGAGCCACTGTCCGCGATGACGAAGTCCGCTGCGTCGTCACTCAGGTGCACACCGACAGAGACCGGGACACCGCCCGCGAGGATGACGCCGAGGCACGCCTCCATCCACCGCACCCCGGCGGCGACACGAATCGCCACACGATCGCCGATCTCGACGCCTCGCGACTTCAGTCCGCCTGCGACCCGCGACGCCTCGGCCCACAGTTCCGCGAAGGTGACCTGCTCGCCGTCGACCTCCTCGACCGCGATGCGCGAGGAGAACCGATGAACGGCAATATCGAGGAGTTCGGACAGCGACGGGTCCAGTTGGCTGTACCGAAGCACTCCGTCCCCCGCGCGAGTGACGCGGGCGTCGGCGAGGAGCAGATTCGAACACGGGTATTCCACAAGCGTCGACCGCATCGATACCTCCACGTCACTGACGAACCCACCGGCCCTTCGACTATATGACGTGGATCACAGTTCGTGGAGGTCTCTGACGATAAAGGTCGTATATCTACTTTCCGGAGTAGACGGCCTTACCCGGGCCGACGTCGAGGAAACTGCGGACGGCGCCGCGCAGGTCGTCGGTGTCGAACAGCGCGCCGGAAACCCCGGGAGTCACCGAATCCGCATGAGCGATGCCGCCGGAACGCCACGCCGCCACGATCTGCTTGGTGGCGTCGTGTGCTCGCGTGGGTCCATCCGCCAACCTGGTCGCGAGGGACCGCGCCGCACCGTCGACGTCGTCGTGAACTGCATTGACGACGCCCCAAGCGTGCAGGGTTGCGGCGTCGTACAGATCGCCGGTCATGACCAACTCCCGAGCCCGTCCGGAACCGGCGCGCTCGGCCAGGCGTTGCGGTCCACCCATGGACGGCGTCAGACCGACCACTGTCTCGACCAGCCCGAACTTTGCCTTGGGCGCCGCGAGAATGATGTCGCAGGCCAAGGAGATCTCGAATGCCGCAGTCAGCGTCAACCCGTGCGCCGCGTAGATCACCGGGCACGGCAATGCCTCGAGCGGATGGCAGATCTGGGCGAACAGCTCGCGCCACAATTCCGCGCCTTGCTCCGGGTTCAGTCCGTCGAAGACGTGGACGTCGACGCCGGCCGAGTTGACCTTGCCCTCCGCGCGCAGGAGGACAGCCCGCGGCGGATTCTCGGTCAACGCCGCAACGTCGGCGATGACCGCGTCGAACATGGCCTGATCGAACAGATTGAGTGGTCCGTGCGCGAACGTCAGGACAGCCACCTCGGCACCACCATCGGTGGTGAAGCGCTCGAGACGGGTGGGGTGCGATTCGGGAGCAGTCATGCCGCCACACTGCCACATGGAACCGGCCTACGATCGTCGGGTGGACGGTCTGAGAAATGCACTCGCGGACGTTGTGGGACACCGGTTCGTCGTCGACGACGCCGACGTGTTGGCGACCCGTTCCACCGACCAGACGGGGCGCTACAGCGGGCACGCCAGCGCCCTGGTCCGACCCGGAAACACCGCCGAAGTCTCGGCAGTGCTGAACGTGTGCCGCTCCCACGGTGTACCGGTCACCGTTCAGGGCGGACGAACCGGCCTGGTCGCGGGCACGGTGCCCGAGCACGACGACGTCCTGCTCTCCACCGAACGTCTCACGACGATCGGTGAAGTCGACGCGGCCGGCAGGCGGATCACCGTCGGAGCGGGAGTGACACTCGCGCAGGTACATTCCGCTGCGGCCGACGCCGGCCTGAAATTCGGCGTCGACATAGCTTCACGGGACACGGCGACCATCGGCGGCATGGTCTCCACCAATGCCGGTGGCCTGCACACGGTTCGATACGGGAACATGGCCGAACAGGTGCTCGGCCTCGAAGTGGTGATCCCCGACGGAACCACGGTGCGCCGGTCACCGAAAGTGTTGTCCGACAATTCCGGATACAACCTGCCCGCACTGTGGGTGGGCAGCGAAGGAACTCTCGGTGTGGTCACGGCAGTCGATCTGACACTGCGCCAGGTGCCGGCTCACCGGGTCACCACACTGACCGGTTTCGACAGGCTGGAGGACGTCGTCGACGCGGGGCGAACGTTGCGCACTCTCGACGGCGTCGACGCACTGGAATTGTTGGACGGCCGCGGACTCGAACTGGCCGCTCGACACGCGAACGCCGCGGTGCCGACGGGGCGGGCGTGGTACCTGCTCGCCGAGGTGTCCGGTGCCCACGATCCGCTGGAACGCCTGGGCGAAGTACTCGAACGCATCGACCCGCCGGAAACCCCGGCGGTGGCGGTCGACGATCCCGGCTCGACGCGCTTGTGGGCAGCGCGGGAGTGCTTCGCCGAAGTGGTCGGACTGTTCGGTCCCCCACTGAAATTCGACGCGGCACTGCCCCTGGACTCGCTTGCCACCTTCGCCGAGGATGCCGCGGCGGTGATCGCGAGTCACGCCCCCGAGGCGATTCCGATCCTCTTCGGCCACGTAGCCGAGGGAAACATCCACCTCAACGTCCTGAACTGCCCGAACGCCGACACCGTGTACCGCAGCGTCCTCGAACTGGTTCGCGATCACGGCGGAAACGTCAGTTCCGAGCACGGGGTGGGCTCGCTCAAACGCAACTATCTGGACCTGGCCCTCTCTGCGGAGGACATAGCCACGATGTGGGCGATCAAGCGAGCCCTGGACCCGAGCGACTATCTCAATCGTGCAGTGATGTTTCCCGACGCGCTTCGGCACTGACGGCCATCGCGTCGTCGTGTGCGTCGCCGCGCAGAGGCCGAGCGAAGCACACCGAAGCGACGAAGCCGATGAGCAGCACGCCTGCAGGTAGCCAGATCGACTCCGACATCGCCGTGCTGAACGGTTCACGAACGAACTCGGGCAGGTGACCCACTCCGGCTTCTGAACTGCCGCCGGTCAGACCCTGAGCCGCCAATCGTGCGGTGATCAGTGCGCCGATCGCGGCACTACCGAGAACCGCGCCGACCTGCCGGGTGGTGTTGTAGACGCCGGCTCCGGCGCCGGCCTGCATCGGAGGCAGGTTGTGTGTCGCGGTTGCCGCGAGCGGCGACCAGATGCATGCGTTGGCGAAGCCGATCAGACCGATCGGCAGGAGCAGTTCCCAGATCGCGACGTCGGGAGACATCACCAGTGCCAGCCAACCCAGGGCGATCGCGAACAGCAGGAAGCCGGTACCCGCGATGTAGCGCGGGTGCGTCTTGTCGACGAGCTTGCCGATGATCGGCGCAAAAATGCCGGTCAGCACGGCCATCGGAACGAGGAGGAGCGCCGACTGCGTCGGGGAGAGTCCGCGAACTGCCTGGGTGTAGAACATCAGGGGAAGGACCATCGACGTGATCGCGAAGCCCATCGCGGTGATGGCGACGTTGGCAAGCGAGAAGTTGCGGTCCTTGAAGAGTTCGAGGGGAAGCAACGGCTCGTTCTTGTTGCGCGACTGGTAGAACACGAACACCGCGAGTAACAGCACGCCGGCGCCGATCAGACTCCAGACGAATCCGTTCCAGTCGTACGAACTGCCTTCCTGGATTCCGAACACGAGCAGGAACATGCCTGCGGCGCTGAGGATCACGCCGGGGATGTCGAACTTGTGCTCGCTGGTCGGCAACGACGGAACAAGCTTCCACGCGAGGAGGAAGGCGATGACACCGACCGGGACGTTGACGATGAAGATCCATTCCCAGCCGAGATTGTCGACCAACACACCACCGGCAAGCGGACCGACCAGCGTCGCAACACCGGCAACCGCGCCCCACAGGCCCATTGCGGCGCCACGCTTGTTCGGCGCGAACGTGCGCGTGATGACCGCCATGGTCTGAGGCGTCATCATTGCGGCGCCCAGACCTTGGAAAGCCCTTGCCACGATGAGCATCTCGACGCTGCCGGACAGACCACACCACAGTGAAGCGCCGGTGAACAGTACGAGGCCGATCATGTAGAGGTTCTTCGGTCCGAACCTGTCACCGAGTCGGCCGGTGACAAGCAGCGGCACCGCGTACGCCAGCAGGTACGCGCTGGTGACCCAGACGACCTTGTTGATGTCGGTGCCGAGGTCCTCCATGATCGCAGGGTTGGCGACAGCGACGATGGTGCTGTCCACCAGAATCATGAAGAACCCGATACACAGCGCCCACAGCGCGTGCCAGGGATTGACCTGCTTTTCCATCTTCAGTCCTTAGGTAGTGCGGACGAGCCCGCGGAGCCGGCCAGCCGGTCGAGAAGTTCTTGTGAGAGCCAAGGCATTTCGCCACTCTCGATATCTGTCACCAACGCGCCGATCCACTCTCTTTCGGCGATCGTGAGTGCGTGGGCGTAGTCTGCGCCCACCGTGAAGATTCGTGGCTTTTCCGCGGCCTTCACCGCTTCGTAGTCGACCTCGAATTTCGCAATCGTCTTGTCGAGGTGTGCGAGACGGATCCGAAGCATCTGACACGCAGTTGATGCGGAAAGGTTGTGCATTTCGGCGAGCGCGAGCGGCAACCGCGGATACTCCCGCACCGGAACCGCCAACATCTCACGTAGTTGGTGCTCGAGAGCATCACGGCCTCGGGCTGTGATCTCGTACGTCGTGCGCTCCGGCCGATTGCCCTCACGATCGATCCCGATCGAAGCCAGCAATTCCTGCTTCTCCAGCCGCGAAACCGTGTGATAGAGCGATCCCGGCTTGATCTTCACCAGCTGATCGCCCCGTCGAACCGAGGCGAGTTGATACATCTCGTACGGGTGCATCGAACGCTCGGACAGCAGGCCCAGAACGGTGATCCCCAAAGGCGTCAGTGACACGTCACCCATGAGCCCCCTCCCTGACAAGCCACAATTGACTATTTCTTGACTATTCCACGCGAAATAGTCCACATGGAATATACGACCTCCGGCCATCTCGATCAACCCGTTCGAACCGGACTAGCCTGTAACGAGTGGACGATCATCAACTCGACATCATCCGACTCGCATGGGCGCGCGAACTGGGCCTCGGCGACTCCGCGTTGCGACCGGCACACACCGCCAGGGTGGTGGGCGACGACATCCACGTACTGGACCTGGCCGGCGGTGGCGCGATTGTCGGACCGCAGTGGTTCATCGAGCGCACCGAGGAAATCTCCGTCGACGCACTGCTGCAACCGACGCGTCTGCTCGAGATCGCCGGCGATCACGGCGGCCGAATCACCGGACCCGTCGATCTCGCTTTCCTCGGCGACTACACGGACGCGCCACCCGACGAGCAACTACTGATTTCCCACGACATCGACGATGCCCTCGCCGTCGCTGCGCTGTGCCCACCCGACGACAGCACCACCGCTGATCTCGAGAACCGCACGCGGTGGTTCACCGCACTCACCGATGACAACGAGGTACTCGGATGCGCGGCGTACTCCGAATTCCAAGGTTTCGTGGCAGATCTCACGACCCTGACAGCCCCAGCGCACCGCCGGCGCGGAATCGGCTGCGGAGTAACACTTCTGGCTGCGGAGGACGCACTGGATTCGGGATTGATCCCACAACTACGAACGAGTCGGGGCAGCGCCATCAGCGCAACGCTTCCACGTAAAGCCAAATTCGACGTTCTGGGGGCATACGCTCGAGTACACGTGCACCTGCCCAGTTGACACTCGAACGAGAGGAACCGCAGATGAGTACGGAAGATGGCGCGAGCGAACCGACATTCGTCGAAGAGGGTCGTGAATTCAAACGCGACACCAACTACATCCAGACCCGGATCACCGAGGACGGTCGCGACGGTTACCCCGTCGAACCGGGGCGATACCGGTTGATCGTGGCGCGTGCCTGCCCCTGGGCAAACCGCGCCATCATCGTCCGCCGCCTGCTCGGCCTCGAAGACGTACTGTCGATGGGCATCTGCGGTCCGGTCCACGACAAGCGAAGCTGGACTTTCGATCTCGATCCCGGCGGCGTCGATCCGGTACTGAAGATCCCGCGACTACAGGACGCGTACTTCGCCCGAGATCCCGACTACCCCAGGGGAATCACGGTGCCCGCCATGGTGGAGATCTCCACGGGCAAGGTGGTCACCAACGACTACCCACAGATCACCCTCGATTTCTCGACGCAGTGGAAGAAGTACCACCGCGAAGGTGCACCGGATCTGTACCCGGAGCCTCTGCGAAACGAGATCGACGAAGTGGCCGAGTACGTGTTCCGCGACGTGAACAACGGCGTCTACCGATGCGGGTTCGCCGGTTCACAGCAGGCGTACGACGAGGCATACGACACGCTGTTCGCCCGGCTCGACTGGCTCACCGAACGTCTTGCGCGGCAACGCTTCCTGGTAGGCGAGAGCATCACCGAAGCTGATGTACGCCTGTTCACGACACTGGCGCGATTCGATCCCGTCTATCACGGCCATTTCAAGTGCAACAGAAGCAAACTCAGCGAGATGCCGGTGCTGTGGGACTACGCACGCGATTTGTTCCAGACCCCAGGATTCGGTGACACCATCGACTTCACGCAGATCAAAGCTCACTACTACATCGTGCATTCCGAGATCAATCCCTCCGGAATCGTGCCCAAGGGACCGGAATTGACGCACTGGCTCGAACCACACGGCCGCGAACAGTTGGGCGGCCGACCGTTCGGGGACGGCACACCGCCTCATCCGCCCATCCCGTCCGAAGTGGTTCCAGCGCAGCACTGGGCCACCAGATAGATCGCGGCGAGGCTACTCCCCTGCGTATGTCCCGAAACTCCAGTACACACCTTCTGGATCACGGCACGTGAAGCCTCGCGAACCGTAGTCTTCGTCGCGCAATCCCTGCGTGATCGTGGCTCCGGCCGCGACAGCGCGTTCGTAGAGTGCATCGGCGGCGCCTGCGTCGTCCACCACGATGTACACCGAACCGATTCCGGGTGGTAGGCCGGCGATCGCCGAATCGGTGCGCGGGGAACCCAGCATGATGCCGCCACCGCCGGGCCAGTCGAGTTGGGCGTGGGTCGACCACGTCACCCTCTCCGTAGACGGCCTTCTCCACGAAACCGAAGGTGCTCACCAGAAAGTGGATCGCCGAACGGGCGTCGAGGTAGCGCAGTGTCGGCCAGATGGTCGTCGAACGAGGTTCCGAAGTGGCGGTCATAACACTCGAACTCCTGCCTGGGAAAACTCACGAAGAAAACCGAGTCTCGTACGAGCCTATGGCCCCTGCGATCACCGCCGCTACCGAAAACTTCACCTATTCTCGAGATACGGTCCACCTCGTTTCAGAGGAGGACAACTGTGGAGGGGCAGCAATGAGCAAGTCGACGAACAACGACAGCGGGCGTATCGAGAAGGTCCTCGTTTCCGTTCTCGACAACGGAAGCCGCCTGCAAGCGCCCGCCGTGGCCAAATACGTCAACCATGTCCGTAAGGCGCACCCCGACGAGTCGCCCGCTCAGATCGTCGAGCGGATGGAGAAGATGTTCATTCTCGCCGTGACCGGAAGCGGCAGTGCCGTCGGTGCCACGGCCGCGGTGCCGGGCGTCGGCACGGTCGCGTCCATCGCTGCCGTCGGTGCGGAATCCGCTTTCTTCCTCGAAGCGTCCGCGCTGCTGACGTTGGCGATTGCGTCGGTGCACGGAATCTCCGTGCAGGATCACCAGCAACGACGCGCCCTGGTCCTGGCAGTCGCCCTCGGCGAATCCGGCATGGAGATCGTTCAGAAGGCCACCGGTATCACGGCCAAGAACTGGGGAACCGCGATCACGAGCAAGATTCCCGGCCCCACGATGAAGGGAATGAACAGCACCCTCGTGCGGAAGTTCGTGACCAAGTACGCCGCCAGGCGCAGCGCACTGATCCTCGGCAAACTCGTTCCCGCCGGGATCGGAGCCGTCATCGGCGGTGCGGGTAACCGGGCCATCGGCAAGGGCGTCGTCAAGAACGCGCGCGAAGCCTTCGGACCCGCGCCCGCCAGGTGGACCGATCACCTCATCGTGATGCCTGCCGACGATGCCGCCCTCCTCCCTGAAACGAAGACACGCCGGGCCATCCGCAGATAGCTGTCCGGGCCGTAGGCTCGCATCACGTATTCGCCGCCGACCCGGGAGCAGCATTGACGAACACCGCACTGGGATCCTTCTCTGCGCCGATCGAGATTCGTGGGTTGACGAAGACGTTCAAGGCGGCGCACGCGGTCAACGACCTGAGCTTCGACGTACAGGCGGGCTCGATCACCGGCTTTCTCGGCCCGAACGGTTCGGGCAAGACAACCACGTTGCGCATGCTCCTCGGCCTGGTGTCGCCGACCTCGGGATCGGCCACCGTCAACGGAGCGCCGATGCGTTCGCTCCCCAACCCGGCGCGGACCGTCGGCGCCGTCCTCGACGTGGGCAGCCTCCATCCGAAACGCACTGCGCTGGCACACCTCGAGATCTACGCGGCCGCGATCGGTATGCCGACTCAACGCGCCGCGCAGGTACTCGGAATGGTCGGTCTGGGTTCGGTCGGAGCCCACAAGACCGGCACATTCTCGCTCGGGATGCGCCAACGCCTGATCCTTGCCACCGCGATGCTCGGTGATCCCGAGATCCTCGTACTCGACGAACCCGCGAACGGACTCGATCCGGAAGGCATGGCGTGGCTACGTCAGTTCCTGCAGACCTTCGCCGGTTCCGGCCGAACAGTTCTGATCTCCAGCCACGCGCTCCGTGAGGTGGAAGCAACCGTCGACAGCGTGGTCATCGTCAGCGCCGGCTCACTCGTCTACCAAGGGACCATGGACGAACTTCGCCGCTCCCAGCGCAGTCGACTGCTCGTCTCCTGCTCCAACCCCGCGCTCCTCGCCACGGCATTGGCCGCTCGCGGAATCATCGACGCCCAGATCACTCAGGACGGACGGCTCGCGGTGGGCGGCACGGACACGTCCGCGCTCCCACCGGTGGCGACGGCGGCCGGAGTCACGATCTTCGGCGTCGCGTCCGAAGGCGCAGATCTCGAGCAACTGTTTCTGGCGATGACAACGCCGCAATATGCCGTCCCCCAGGTCGGATACCACCGCCCACCCGGCCCGGGTTCGGGACCGGGCTACTACGGCCCTGCCGCATACGGACCCTCCGGAGGACACCGATGACCACGCTCGTGCGCGCGGAGACACTCAAAGTTCTCACCCTGCGCTACTGGTGGGCACTGGCAATCGCCCCGGTCGTCGTGGCTGTGCTGATTGCTGCCTCCACCAGGACGTTCGTCGAAGTTGTGGCCGATTCCGCCGACACGACTTTCGACGTCAACGTTGTGTCCACCGGCGTAAGCCTGGGTGTCTCGAACACCCTTGTCCTGGTGTTCGCGGCCGTCTTCGGAGCGCTCACGGCCGGTTCCGAATTCGGCTACAAGACTCTCACCACGACGTTTCTCACCGCTCGTGGGCGCGACGGCGTTCTCGGCGCGAAGCTTGCCGTCGTCGCGGTATTCGCCGTCGGCTACGCGCTGGCGGTCGAAGTTGTCAGCATCGGTGCGATGTTGCTCTTCGGCCGGGATTTCAGCTTCACCACCGATCTTTTCGCCATCTGCGCCGCAGGCATTCTGGCGTGTGCGCTGTGGGCACTGCTGGGTGCCGGGGTGGCACTGCTCACCGGATCGTCGATGGCGGGTGCACTCTCGGTCATTTTGTGGTTCGTCTTCGGTGAATGGATCGTCCGCGCAGTGCTGCTCGCGATGGATCTCGGCGGGATCGGCGCCGCGCTTCCCGTTTCGGCCACGATCGGCACGATCGTCAACGCGGCACCGTCGATCGACGTCGACGCCTTTGCGTCCTGGCCGAGTGGCCCGATGATGCTAGCCGCTTGGGTCGTTCTGTTCTGCGGACTCGGTTGGCTGCGAACCCGGACCCGCGACATCACCTGAAAAAGCTGTCTGGGGCCGGGTCTACCGTGGATCTCGATGAACACGATCAACACGGACAGTCCGGTAGCTGGAGACGTGGATCGAGCTCCGGGCTGGATCCGCCGCTTGGCCCACGCATGCTGGTTGCACCGCAGAGTTGCCATCGGCGCGCTACTCGTCACCGTCATCGCTTCTGCGATCGACATCTCGTTTCCGCTCCTGACCCGCTATGCGCTCGACGCCGCCGGCCAGGAGAACCCTGGCAAGGTGATCGGCTTCGTCGCCTTGGCGATCGCGTTGCTCGCGATTGTCCGCTTCGCGTGCCAGTACGGCCGGCGGATGCTGGCCGGCCGACTCTCGCTCGACGTTCAACACGACTTGCGACTTGCACTCCTCGGCTCACTGCAACGCCTCGACGGACGGGGGCAGGATCAGATCCGCACTGGCCAGGTGGTCTCCCGGTCCATCACCGATCTACAACTCGTCCAGGGTTTGCTTGCGATGGTGCCGATGTCGGCGGGTGCACTCCTGCAATTCGTGCTCGCGATCGGCATCATGGCATGGCTCTCACCGCTGCTGACTCTCGTCGCCGTCGCCGTCATCCCCGCCGTAGGACTCGTGGTGTTCCTGATGCGCCCGATGCTGTTCGCCGCAACGTGGTCCGCACAGCAGCGGGCAGCCGACCTCGCCCAACACGTCGAGGAAACCGTCACGGGCGTTCGCGTCGTCAAGGGATTCGGGCAGGAACAACGAGCCGTCGACCAGCTCGAAAAGCACAGTCGCACGCTGTACTCGGAGCGGCTTCGCGCCGCGTGGTTGAACGCAAAATTCGCGCCGACCATGGCCGCCTTGCCCCAGCTCGGGCAGGTGGGTGTGATCGCCCTCGGTGGGTATCTCGCGCTACACGACAAGATCACTGTGGGAACGTTTCTCGCGTTCGCCACCTACATCGTCACGATGACCGGAGTCACCCGAACACTGTCGTCGGTCATCGTCATGGCGCAGCTGGCGCGCGCCGCTGTCGAGCGTGTCTACGACGTCATCAACGCGCAGCCAGACATCGCCGATCCTGACCATCCGGTGGACCTGCCCGACGGTCCGCTCGGAGTCACCTTCGAAGACGTCGCTTTCGGGTTCGACACCGAACGCGATGTCCTGACCGGGCTGAACCTTCGCATAGAACCGGGCGAGACCGTCGCCGTCGTAGGGCCGGCTGCGTCGGGGAAGACCGCCTTGTCTTTGCTTCTCCCCCGGTTCTACGCGCCGACATCGGGTCAGGTCAGCGTCGATACCGCCGGCGAGACGTTCCCCATCGCCGAACTGCGCACCGAACAGTTGCGTGCCGCCGTCAGCCTGGTCTTCGACGAGCCATTCCTGTTCTCCGACACCATTGCCGCCAACATCGCACTCGGCCGCGAGGACGCCTCCGTCGAGGAGATCCGTGCCGCCGCGGCTTTAGCACAGGCAGACGCCTTCATCGAGGCACTCCCGGACGGGTACGACACCGTCGTCGGCGAACGCGGCCTGACGCTGTCGGGTGGACAGCGTCAGCGCATCGCGCTTGCCAGAGCCCTGCTGGTCGACCCGAGGATCCTGGTCCTCGACGACGCGACCTCCGCGGTGGACGCGGCAACCGAAGCCGCGATCTTCGACGCGTTCCGAGCCAGACGGCGGCAGACCACCCTGATCCTCGCCCACCGGCGATCCACCCTGACGCTGGCGGACCGAGTTGCGGTACTCGACGGCGGACGGATCATCGACTCCGGAACCGTGGACGAACTGGAAGCACGATGTCCGCTCTTTCGGGCCCTGTTCTCCTCGCCACCGGAACTACCAGCCGAACTCGACGAGGCCGACCCCGATGCCTTCGGTCGTGACCACCGCGAGCCGACAACCGCGCAGTTGTGGCCGCAGGCACCTGAATCCGAAGCCGACAACACCACCAGTGCCTCGCAGGGTGCAGGCGGTCCGATGGCCGGAGCGCTCAGCGGAATCGCAGTGACGCCGTCCTTACGGGCGGCAGTCGATGCTCTTCCACCCGCTCGCGAAGATCCCGGAGTCGCACCCGAAAGTCTGCGCGAATCGAATCCGCACTTCTCACTCCGACAGATCCTGAGGCCGGTTCGCTGGGTTCTGCTGGCAGTAGTCGCATGTCTCGCTCTGGACTCCGCCGCAGCGATCGCCTTCCCCTCCCTCGTCAGATATGCGATCGACCACGGGGTCCTGACCGCGGACAGCAACACGCTCTGGATCGCGACGGCTTTCGGCGCGCTCCTGGTCGCCGCAGACTGGGTTGTCGTCGCGGTCATGACGGTGCTCACCGCCAGGGCAGGCGAACGCGTGTTGTTCGAACTCCGCGTCCGCAGCTACGCACACCTGCAGCGGCTGGGCCTCGACTACTACGAACGAGAACTGTCCGGGCGCATCATGACGCGCATGACCACCGACGTCGACGCGCTCTCGTCGTTCATCCAGACCGGCATGTCGACGGCGATCGTGAGCGTCCTGACAGTCGGCGGAATTTCGATCGCGCTCCTGGCGACCGACGTGACGCTCGGTCTGGTGGCGCTGGCCGTCATCCCACCGCTCGTGGTTGCAACCGTGATCTTCCGCAAGATCTCCTCGGTTGCCTACAGCCAGTCCCGCGAGCGGATCTCGCTCGTCAACGCCGACTTCCAGGAGAACATCGCCGGCTTGCGAGCGGCGCAGGCATACCGCCGCGAGGAAGGTGCGGCGCGCAGGTTCGCAGAACGCTCCGAGAGCTACCGCCGATCGCGGATGCGGTCGCAGCGAGCCATCTCGATCTACTTCCCGTTCATCTCGTTCTTGTCCGACCTCGCGTTGGCCGCGGTCGTGTTCGTCGGCGCGCACCAGATCGCCAACGGGTCGACGTCGCCCGGCGTGCTGATCGCGTTCGTGCTCTACCTCGGTCTGCTGTTCGGACCGATTCAGCAACTCTCACAAGTGTTCGATGGTTACCAACAGGCAAACGTCGGATTGCAGCGAATCGGCGACCTGCTGCGCACTCGAAGTTCGATCGAGACTGCCGACAGCGAGGATCTGATCGCGATCTCCGGACGGCTCGACGGAGCCGTCCATCTCGACGGGGTCGGGTTCCGGTACTCGGGTGCGGACGTCGACGCCCTCTCCGATTTCGATCTGCAGATTCCGCCCGGCACGACGGTTGCCCTCGTCGGCAGAACCGGTGCCGGTAAGTCCACGGTGGTGAAGTTGCTCGCCCGCTTCTACGACCCGACGTCTGGATCCGTCGACGTGGACGGAACCGACATCCGGAACTTCCACCTCTCGCAGTACCGACGTCGCCTCGGCGTAGTACCGCAAGAAGCGCATCTGTTCACCGGCACGGTCGCCGACAACATCGCGTACGGGAGGCCGTCCGCGTCGCACGCGGAGATCGAGGAAGCGGCGCGTTCCGTCGGCGCACTGAATTCGATAGCCGACATGCGTGGAGGCATGAATCATCCCGTCGGCGAGCGCGGCCAGGGGCTCTCGGCGGGCCAACGCCAACTCATCGCATTGGCCCGTGCCGAACTGGTCGACCCGGACCTTCTGCTCCTCGACGAGGCGACCGCGACGCTCGATCCCGCGACCGAACGAATGGTGCTCGAAGCAAGTCGGTCGGTCACCCGGAAACGGACTTCCGTCGTCGTAGCTCACCGCCTCGCGACAGCTGCCCGAGCGGACCTCGTTGTCGTAGTTGACCGGGGACGTATCGTTGAATACGGCCCGCACGATGTTCTGCGGTATGCCGGTGGTCACTACTCGGGACTCTGGGATGCATCGCAGGCGCGTGAGGGGAATAATCTGACGTCGAGAACTGTCATCGAAGGCAACCCCGTCGCGTGACAGTCGGCACGGATTTGTACCGCCGAGAGGTAGTGCGCGATCGCAAGATCACGGACTTCCGTGAGACAGCTCACAAATTGTGTGCCGCACAATTGCTCGTCACACGCTCGGGCTAATCTCACATATATAGGCGCTCTGATCGGGTACCGAAATAGAAACGAGGCGAACACCTGCCGTGAGCAGCAGTTCTACATCCCAATTCGGACAGAACCAGTGGCTGGTTGACGAGATGTACCAACGCTTCCAGGACGATCCGTCGTCCGTGGATCCCAGTTGGCACGAATTCTTGACCGATTACTCGCCGGACTCGGCGAACACGGGAGGTGGAAACGGGACTGCCTCGAACGGCAACGCGGCTGCACCCGCCGCTGTTGTAGCTCCGCCTGCTGCTCCCAAGGCCACGCCTCCCGCCCCCAAGACCGCACCTCCTGCGCCGCCTGCCAAGGCGGCCGCACCGGCCCCCGCGAAGACGGCAGCGCCCGCCGCCAAGGCCGCCCCTTCCAAGCCCGCAGCAGCCAAGCCCGCGGCCGCTCCTGCGAAGCCCGCCCCTGCCGGTGGAGCCGAGGAAACCAAGGTTCTCCGCGGTGCCGCAGCCGCAGTCGTCAAGAACATGTCGCTCTCGCTCGAGATCCCGACAGCAACCAGCGTGCGTGCCATCCCCGCGAAGCTGATGTTCGACAACCGCATCGTCATCAACAACCACCTCGCACGTACTCGTGGCGGCAAGATCTCGTTCACCCACCTCCTGGGTTACGCGATCATCCAGGCAGTCAACGCGTTCCCCAACATGAACCGGCACTTCGCCGAAATCGACGGCAAGCCGAACGCGGTCACGCCCGAGCACACCAATCTCGGACTCGCGATCGACCTTCCCGGCAAGGACGGCAACCGCTCACTGGTAGTTGCCGCCATCCGGAACACCGAGTCGATGAACTTCGTCCAGTTCCACGCGGCATACGAGGACATCGTCCGCCGTGCCCGCGAAGGCAAGCTCACCGGCGAAGACTTCACCGGCGTCACCATCTCGCTGACCAACCCGGGCGGCATCGGCACGGTTCACTCCGTTCCCCGCCTGATGAAGGGTCAGGGCGCCATCATCGGCGCCGGCGCGATGGAATACCCCGCCGAGTTCCAGGGCGCCAGCGACGAGAAGCTGGCCGAGATGGGCGTCGGCAAGCTGATGACTCTCACCTCGACCTACGATCACCGCATCATCCAGGGTGCCGAGTCGGGCGATTTCCTGCGCACGATCCACAACCTGCTGATCAGCGACGAGTTCTACGACGAGATCTTCCACGCGCTCGGCAACCCGTACGAGCCGGTGCGTTGGCGCAAGGACGTGCCGGAAGGCGCCGTCGACAAGAACACCCGTGTTCTCGAACTGATCGCTGCATACCGTGACCGCGGCCACCTCATGGCCGACACGGACCCGTTGCAGTTCGTCAAGGACAAGTTCCACAGCCACCCCGACCTCGACGTCATCAGCCACGGCCTGACGTTGTGGGATCTGGACCGCGAGTTCAAGGTCGGCGGCTTCCACGGCCAAGAGAAGATGAAGCTGCGCGACGTGTTGAGCGTGCTGCGCGACGCGTACTGCCGCCACGTCGGCGTCGAGTACACGCACATCCTCGAAACGGATCAGCGTCAGTGGATCCAGGACCGCGTCGAGGGCCATCACGCCAAGCCTTCGGTCGCTCAGCAGAAGTACATCCTGAGCAAGCTCAACGCGGCCGAGGCCTTCGAGACGTTCTTGCAGACCAAGTACGTCGGCCAGAAGCGCTTCTCGCTCGAGGGCGCCGAAGCCGTCATCCCGATGATGGACGCCGTGATCGACCAGGCCGCCGAGCACCAGCTCGACGAGGTCGTCATCGGTATGCCGCACCGTGGCCGACTCAACGTGCTGGCCAACATCGTCGGCAAGCCGTACTCCAAGATCTTCACGGAGTTCGAGGGCAACATGAACCCGGCAGCCGCTCACGGCTCCGGTGACGTGAAGTACCACTTGGGTGCCAGCGGAACGTACATCCAGATGTTCGGTGACAACGACATCGCTGTCTCACTGACCGCAAACCCGTCGCACCTCGAGGCCGTCGACCCGGTTCTCGAAGGCCTGGTTCGCGCCAAGCAGGACATCCTCGACAAGGGCGAAGAAGGCTTCACCGTCCTGCCGCTCATGCTGCACGGCGACGCTGCATTCGCCGGTCAGGGTGTTGTCGCCGAGACGCTCAACCTCTCGCTGCTGCGCGGTTACCGCACCGGCGGCACCGTGCACATCGTCGTGAACAACCAGGTCGGCTTCACCACCGCACCGGAACATTCACGTTCGTCCGAGTACTGCACCGACGTCGCGAAGATGATCGCCGCACCGGTCTTCCACGTCAACGGCGACGACCCCGAGGCTTGTGTCTGGGTTGCTCAGCTGGCCGTCGACTTCCGTGAGAAGTTCGGCAAGGACGTTGTCATCGACCTCATCTGCTACCGCCGCCGCGGTCACAACGAGGGCGACGACCCGTCGATGACTCAGCCGGCCATGTACGACGTCATCGACACCAAGCGCAGCGTTCGTAAGAGCTACACCGAGTCCCTCATCGGTCGCGGTGACATCTCGCTCAAGGAAGCCGAAGACGCACTTCGCGACTACCAGGGCCAGCTCGAACGGGTCTTCAACGAGGTCCGTGAACTCGAGAAGTTCCAGCCCGAACCGTCCGAGTCGGTCGAACTCGACCAGACTCCGCCGGCCCGCCTCACGACGGCTGTCGCTCCCGAGGTTCTCGAGCGCATCGGCGACGCGTTCGTCAACGTCCCCGAGGGCTTCACCGTGCACCCGCGCGTCAAGCCGGTTGCCGAGAAGCGTCGCGAGATGGCTCGTGACGGACACGTCGACTGGGCGTTCGCCGAGTTGCTCGCGTTCGGCTCGTTGGCCGAGCAGGGTGCTTTGATCCGCCTCGCGGGTCAGGACTCCAAGCGAGGAACGTTCACGCAGCGCCACTCGGTTCTCATCGACCGCAAGACCGGCAACGAGTACAGCCCGATCGCCAAGATCGCGGCAGACGCCGAAAACGGCGGCAAGTTCATGGTCTACGACTCCGCACTCACCGAGTACGCAGGCCTGGGCTTCGAGTACGGCTACTCGGTCGGCAACCCCGACGCCCTCGTCCTGTGGGAAGCGCAGTTCGGTGACTTCGTCAACGGCGCGCAGACCATCATCGACGAGTTCATCTCTTCGGGCGAGGCCAAGTGGGGTCAGCTCTCGGACGTCGTGCTGCTCCTGCCGCACGGTCACGAGGGTCAGGGTCCGGACCACACCTCCGGCCGTATCGAGCGTTTCCTTCAGCTGTGTGCAGAAGGCTCGATGACCGTTGCGGTTCCGTCGACTCCGGCCAGCTACTTCCACCTGCTGCGTCGCCATCACCTCGACGGCATCCGCCGTCCGTTGGTGGTCTTCACGCCCAAGTCGATGTTGCGTAACAAGGCTGCAGTCAGCAACGTCGAGGACTTCACGACGGGCAAGTTCCGTTCGGTCTTCGAGGAGCCTGCATTCGAGAGCGGCGAAAGCGCCCGCGAATCGGTCAAGCGGGTTCTGCTGGTCAGCGGCAAGCTGTACTGGGAGCTCCTGGCGAAGAAGCACAAGGACGAGCGCGACGACATCGCCATCGTGCGTATGGAGCAGCTGTACCCCGTTCCGAAGCGTCGCCTCAAGGAGACCCTGGACCGTTACCCGAATGCGGATCAGTTCCGTTGGGTCCAGGAGGAGCCCGCGAACCAGGGTGCGTGGCCGTTCCTCGGACTGGCACTGCCGGATCTTCTGCCGGAGACCTTGACCGGTATCAAGCGCATCTCGCGTCGTCCGATGTCCGCTCCCTCCTCGGGATCGAGCAAGGTGCACGCGGTGGAGCAGCAGGAGATCTTGGACGAGGCGTTCCTGCCGACCAACTGAACGGTGGCATTCCTGCCGACCAACTGATCTCAGTAATTTGACCAGGGCCGGGCCCCACATTCCGCAAGGAGTGTGGGGCCCGGCCTTTTTGCAGACATGTCAATTCGATTGCAGCAGACCCAGATCCGGCCCGGCATCGAAGCCGACGGCAGCCAGTGCCAACGCAGGCAACGACTGAACGGTCAGGTCGATCAGTTCCTCGCGGGTGATGGCGGGCGCGCGGAGCCAACTGATGGTGGCTTCCTCGACAAACGCGATCCAACCGCGAACGGCCAACTCCACCTGAGGCGTTCGAGTCAGGCCGATCTTCGGGAGCTGATCGAGGGTCCTCTTCGCCATGATGTCGCGGGTCTGCTCGAACACCTCGCGCATCTGCGGATCCCCGCTGGCGGTCCCGCGGAGCAGTGAGACGTAGGTATTGCGGTTCTCGGTCACGTAGTCGACATACGACGCCAGCACCGAGCGGAGGGTGAGCATCGGATCGTCCGATTCGCTCGGCTCGGTGCGCTGAAGCATCTGCTCACTGCTGTGTCGGACGATGGCCAGATGGAACTCGCTTTTCGACGCGAAGTAGTGGAACAGAAGCCCACGAGATACTCCCGCTTGATCGGCGATGTCCTCGACGGAAATCTGTTCGAGCGGCCGTTCGGCCAGCATGCGTGCGCCGAGGTCGATCAGTTGAGCTCGGCGTTGCGCAGGGTCGAGTCGCGTTCGCTTTACTGCGTCCATGCCCAATAGACTACTGAATATTCGTCAATAAGCTATTGACCGTGACTCAATAAAGGCATATCGTTCCCTACATGAGTCTTCCAGTTACAGATACCTCAGCACCTGCCGCGGATACTCGCCACGTCGGCACACTGATCATCGGCAGTGGTTTCGCCGGTCTCGGTGCGGCGATCAAACTGGCACAGGCCGGCATCACCGACTACGTCGTTCTCGAGCGCGGCAACGACGTCGGCGGAACCTGGCGTGACAACAGCTACCCGGGCGCCGCGTGTGACGTGCCGTCGCATTTGTACTCGTACTCTTTTGCACTCAATCCGGAGTGGACGCGTTCCTTCTCCACTCAGCCCGAGATCTACAAGTACATCCAGTCGGTGGCCAACCGCCACAAGGTGCTCGACAAGCACATCTTCGGCTGCGACGTACTCTCCGCCCGTTGGGACGAGGCGTCTGCTCGGTGGCATGTCAGCACCAACAAGGGCGAATTTGTCGCAAAGATCGTGGTCTCGGCCGTCGGCGCACTGTGTGAGCCTTCACTTCCGGACATCAAGGGCATCGACGGCTTCAAGGGCGAGATCTTCCACTCCTCGCGTTGGAACCATGACGCCGATCTGACGGGCAAGCGCGTGGCCGTCATCGGAACCGGCGCCTCCGCCATCCAGATCGTGCCCGCCATCGGCAAAAAGGTCGCACATCTCGACGTGTACCAGCGCACCGCGCCGTGGATCCTGCCCCGTGCAGACCGCGAGTACACCAAGATCGAGCACCTCGCGTTCAAGTACCTCCCCGGCTTCCAGAAGCTGTGCCGTACCGGCATCTACTGGATGCGCGAGACGCAGGTCGTCGGCCTGGCCAAGGCGCCGGTGTTCATGAAGCCACTGCAGTTCGCCGCCGAGCGTCACCTGAAAGCTCAGATCAAGGACAAGGACCTCCGTAAGAAGGTCATGCCCAACTTCCAGATCGGCTGCAAGCGCATGCTGATCTCGAACAACTACTTCCCCACCCTCGCCCAGGACAATGTCGATCTGGTGACCGAAGGCATCGAGGAGGTCACCGCCAACGGGATCGTCTCGAAGACCGGCACCACGCGCGAGATCGATGCAATCGTCGTGGCGACCGGCTTCCACGTCACCGACTCCCCCACCTTCGCGGGAATCTTCGGCAAGGACGGGCGTTCGCTCGCCGAGGTCTTCGAAGAGACCGGCATGCAGGGATACAAGGGCGCGGCAGTGGCCAACTTCCCCAACATGTTCTTCCTCGTCGGACCCAACACCGGCCTCGGACATTCGTCGATGGTCTTCATGATCGAGTCGCAAATCAACTACTTGGTCGACGCGATCGCCACCATCGACAAGTACGACATCGGCACCATCGAGGTGCGCAAGGACAAGCAGGACAAGTACAACAAGGACCTGCAGGCAGCTATGTCCAAGAGCGTGTGGAACAACGGCGGTTGCGCCAGTTGGTACATGGACAAGCACGGAAACAACACCACCCTGTGGCCGGGCTTCACCTTCCAGTTCCGCAATGCCACCAAGCATTTCGACCTCGCGGCATACCGCAGCGTCGCCACGTCGGATCTCGGCGCCGTCGGCACCGCGACCACTTCACAGATCGACCTCGACGACGAGAAGGCAGTAGCACAATGAGTGATTTTGCAGGCAAGGTCGTAGTCATCACCGGAGCGGGATCGGGCATCGGTCGCGCACTCGCACTGAACCTGGCCGGCCAGGGTGCCAAGTTGGCAATTTCCGACGTGGACACCGTGGGTCTGGCCGAGACGAAGCGTCTGGTGGAGGCCATCGGCGCCGAGGTGAAGTCGGACCATCTCGACGTCACCCAGCGCGAAGCGGTTCTCGAGTACGCAGACGCGGTTGTCGCCCATTTCGGCAAGGTCAACCAGATCTACAACAACGCCGGAATCGCGTACCACGGCACCTTCGAGAAGTCCGAGTTCAAAGACTTCGAGCGCGTCATGGACGTCGACTTCTGGGGAGTTGTCAACGGCACCAAGGCATTCCTCCCCCACGTCATCGCCTCCGGCGACGGGCACATCGTCAACGTGTCGAGCCTCTTCGGTCTGCTGTCGATGCCGGGTCAGAGCGCCTACAACTCGGCTAAATTCGCCGTTCGCGGCTTCACCGAGTCGCTTCGCCAGGAAATGCTGATCGCCAAGCACCCCGTGAAGGTGACCTGTGTGCACCCGGGCGGAATCAAGACGGCCATCGCGCGCAACGCCACCGCAGGCCCGGGCGAAGATCTTGCGGTCTTCTCCGAGTTCTTCGACCGCAAGCTCGCGCGTACTACTCCGGAGGACGCCGCCAAGACGATCGTCAACGGCGTTCGCAAGAGCAAGCCGCGCGTTCTCATCGGCATGGACGCAATCGCACTCGACGCCTGGGTTCGCCTCGTAGGATCGGGCTACCAGCGCATCGTCTCGATCGTCGCCGGCCGAATGATGCCCAAGTCCAGCTGAGATTTTTCAGAGTCAGGAGCCCTGCCGGTGAGCACGTTCACCCTTCCGCTGCCCGTGGTCGCATTCTTGTTGAAGCCGTACTTCCGTCTGGCTTTCAACTCGCGACTGCCGTACCGGATTCAGCGTCTGTTGCTCGAGGCCGGGGCACCGCTACAGCAGGTTCCAGCGGGCGCCGTCGTGCGCCCGCTGGAGCTCGCCTGCCGACCGGCGGAGAAGATCACCGTCGGCGCAACCGAGCGCCCCACCGCAGTTCTGTACCTGCACGGCGGGGCGTACACACTGGGTTCGCTGGCCACCCACCGTTCTCTCGCAGCGCATCTCGCGCGTGAATCGTCCAGTGCGGTCTTCACCTTGGACTACCGTCTCGCACCGGAGAACCCGTATCCCGCCGCGCTCGACGACGCGGTCTCCGCCTTCATGCAGTTGGTGACCGAGTTCGACTATTCCGAAGACCGCGTTGCCATCGCGGGCGATTCGGCCGGTGGCGGTTTGGCCGCCGCGACCGCTCTGCGTCTGATCGAACGTCACGGTGTGACCCCGGGTGCGCTTGCACTGATCTCACCGTGGGTCGATCCCGGCGATCGGGGTGCCACCAAGAAGGCCGACCTGGTGGTCAACACGGCGTGGTCCTTCGATGCCGCCGACGCTTACCTTGCCGGCGGCGATCGCACAGATCCGGGCTACGCACCGATGCACGGCAAGCTCGACGGGTTGCCGCCCACCAAGATTCACGTCGGTTCCGAAGAAGTTCTCTATCCGCAGATCATGACGTTCACCGACAAGCTCTCCGCTGCCGGCGTCGATGTGTCCCTGGTCGAGTACGCAAGACTGTGGCACGTGGCCCACGCACAGGCGTCACTGGTCAAGGAAGCAGCAGACGCCGTCGCCGATCTGGGCCGCTTCATCGCATCGAAACTGATTCGTGCCAAGGATGATTCGAGTTCAGCGGTGGGATCGAGCTCTCACTGACGGGTGTGCCACTCCGTTGCTGTTACTGACGGGTGCCCCACTCCGTCCATGTCACTGACGGGTCCCACTCCGTTCCTGTTATTGACGGGTGTCCCACCAGGTGCGGGCGACGTCCGAGGCTGATGCCTTGCCGGTCCGCACCTGATCGATCATCGCAGCGAGGTCGGTGGTGGACAGTTCACCGGCCACGACGCTGAGCGCCTTGATCGCCGAGTCTCCGAGTGCGCCCGTCCGAAAGAGCGGAACGACATTCTGTGCGGCCAGAACGTGATTCGAATCAGCGAGCACCGTGACGGCATCGGACTGCGCCAGCGCTGACAGCGTCGTGGTTCCGAATACTTGCGCACCGCGCACGTCCGCCGATGTTGTCTGATCGATGCCGGCGAAGACACACTCGGCGCCCTCCGCCAACTGCTCCACCGCCCCGTCCTCGACGAATCTCGCAGAGACGAGCGGCGTCGCCGCGGCGCACGAAGGGGCAAAGGCTTCGATTGTCTTCGCTCCCAACGACTGTGCGTATGCGGTGTCGAGCGCAACGACCGCGCGGTCTTCGGCCATCGCGTAGTCGGAGACCGAAAGGCCCTCAGGCAGAGAGCGACTCAAGGCTTCGAAGACGTCGTCCGCCTTGCGAGCCGGGGCGGACGGGTCGTAATGATCGAGTAGCGCGCCGGTGAACTCGGGCACCAACGTGACCCTCGCAGCGTCCAGAGCCTCGAGGGATTGGTTCCTGCCCCCTCCCAGCGATTCGACGCGAGCCGACAGGCCGGAGGAGGAGAGCACTGTCGAATACACCTCGGCCAACACCGAACTCTCCACCGATGCGTCAGCGGCCACCACGATCTGGTCACGAGACTCCGCTTCGGCGCCCTCTACCACCGAATCACCGTTTGCGCATCCGCTGAGAATCGGCAGGACCATCAGTGCTGCAACAACAGTCGAATACTTCGTGCGCGTGCTCATCACCGAAATCCTCACATCCAATCCCATGGATCGAAAACCGTGCCATGTCGGTACCTATCGTTACACTTGTCGGGCGATGCGCGGTAACCAGTCCTGACGCAGCCACTCGGTGGCGGCGCCGTCGAAGCCACTCGGGTGGCTTCGCCACAAGGGGATGGTTACCGACGCCCGAAACACGGGACGCCCGAAAAACCGGAAGGACGCTCATGCGCACCTCACGATTTCGTTCCAACCGTTGGCTCGTAGCCGCGGCAACTGTCGTCTCTCTCACTGCGCTCACAGCGTGCGGTAGCAGCGACGGTGACTCCAACAGCGATCCCAACTCGGTCGTCGTCGGCTCCGCCAACTTCACCGAATCCGAGACGATCGCCAACATCTACGCCGAAGCACTGCGTGTCAACGGGTTCGATGTGTCCACGTCGTTCAACGTCGGCAGCCGTGAGGCGTACATTCCGGCGCTCAAGGACGGGTCCATCAGCGTCATTCCGGATTACACGGGAAACCTCCTGCAGTACTTGGATCCCGACAGCACAGCCACCAGCTCCGCTGACGTCCTCGCTGCCCTTCCCGCAGCTCTCGGGTCGGAATTGGCGATTGCGACACCCGCGTCCGCCGAGGACAAGGACGCCGTCGTCGTCACCAAGGAAACCGCGGACAAGTGGAACCTGAAGACGATCGCCGATCTGGCTCCGCATTCCGCCGAGGTCAAGTTCGGTGCTCCGGCCGAGTTCCAGGAACGTCCAGCCGGATTGCCCGGTTTGAAGTCCAACTACGGCCTCGACATCTCGGCTGCCAACTTCGTCCCGATCGCCGACGGCGGTGGACCGGCAACCGTGAAGGCTCTCTCGTCCGGTGACATCACCGCGGCAAACATCTTCACGACGTCGGCCTCCATCCCGGAAAACAACTTCGTGGTTCTCGAAGACCCGAAGAACAATTTCCCGGCTCAGAACGTGGTGCCGGTGCTGCGTGCCTCGAAGTCTTCCGACAAGTTGAAGACGGTCCTCGATGCGGTGTCCGCCAAGCTCACCACCGAAGAATTGTTGGCACTCAACGTCCAGGTGTCCGGTGACACCAAGACGGAGCCGGCAGCGGCGGCCAAGGCGTGGGTGACGGCGCAGGGCCTCGACAAGCCGGTCTCGTAGTCACGTGATCACCTTCGAGGGTGTCACCAAGCAGTATCCGGACGGCACCACCGCCGTCGACCGTCTCGATCTCACCATCGAGGCCGAGTCGTTCACGGTGTTCGTGGGGCCGTCCGGGTGCGGCAAGACGACGTCGATGCGCATGATCAACCGGATGATCGCACCGACGTCGGGCAAGATCTTCGTCGACGGTCGTGACATCGCCCAGACCGACGCGGTGAAACTGCGCCTCGGCATCGGGTATGTCATTCAGAATGCCGGCCTGCTTCCCCACCGCACCGTGATCGACAACGTCGCAACGGTTCCGGTGCTACGCGGTGAGTCCCGCCGCGCCGCACGTAAAGCCGCGTTGGGTGTGCTCGAACGAGTCGGACTGGACATTTCACTTGCCACTCGCTATCCCGGGCAACTCTCGGGTGGGCAGCAGCAACGTGTGGGAGTTGCCCGCGCTTTGGCAGCCGATCCGCCGATCCTGTTGATGGACGAGCCCTTCAGTGCCGTCGATCCTGTGGTGCGTGAGGATTTGCAGACCGAAATGCTCCGTCTGCAAAGCGAACTGAAGAAGACGATCGTCTTTGTCACCCACGACATCGACGAAGCAGTCAAACTCGGCGATCATATTGCCGTCTTCGGTCCCGGTGGGCGTCTTCAGCAGGTGGCGGCGCCTCGCGACGTGTTGGCCGCTCCGGCAACAGATTTTGTCGCCGGATTCGTCGGACGCGATCGCGGCTATCGGGGATTGTCGTTCCGCGCTGCCGACGAGGTTCCTCTTCACCCGGTCCGTACGGCCGTCGAGAACGAATTGAAGGCTCTGCGTCTCGAATTGGGCGAATGGGTTCTCGTGGTCACGGACAGCGGAAGCCCCCAGGGATGGATCGACGTGACCGGCGTCGAAGGTCTGCGCTCGGGACGCACCCTTGCTCAGTCGACGTCGGCCGGTGGTTCGCTGTTCTCCCCCGGCGGCGATCTCCGTCAAGCACTCGACGCGGCAATCTCGTCGCCTTCCGGTATCGGCGTTGCGGTCGACGGCGAGGGTTCGGTCATCGGCGGGATCCTCGGTTCCGAAGTCGTTGCGAAATTGGCAGATCAGCGTCGACGCGAGGACGAGGAACGCAACCGAGTCGCCTTCACCGAGGGATTCGGGGCGTAGCGGCATGCGCTGGCTCATCGACAATTTCTCGACGGTTGTGGACTACTCGAAGACCCATCTGTATCTGGCGCTGCTGCCCTTGCTGATCGGTCTCCTGATTGCCGTGCCGGTAGGAACAGCGATCCGCAACGTCCGGTGGCTGCGCCGAATCACGTTGACCCTGGCGAGTATCGCGTTCACGATTCCGTCGCTCGCGCTGTTCGTGACAATCCCCCAGTTGTTCGGTCTCAAGACCCTTGATCCGCTCAACGTGGTGATCGCACTCAGCGTGTACGCGACGGCACTGCTCATCCGGGCTGTGCCCGAAGCACTCGACTCGGTGCCGGACAACGTCATCGACGCCTCCACCGCCGTCGGGTTCACACCGCTACGACGCGCCCTGACGGTCGAGTTGCCGTTGGCGCTGCCGGTGATGATCGCGAACATCAGAGTTATTGCCGTTACCAACATTTCGCTGGTTTCGGTCGGATCACTGATCGGAATCGGCGGTCTGGGAGTGCTGTTCAAACAGGGCTACGACCGTGACTACCCGGATCAGATCGTTGCCGGCATCATCGCGATCGTCGTGCTGGCACTGGCGCTCGATCTGATCCTGTATCTGATCGGCCGATTCCTGACCCCGTGGACCAGGACGTCGCGCTCGTCGAAGGTTCCGGCCGTCCTGTCAGCCGAGGGGGAACCCGTATGAGCATCTTCACCGGAGCCTGGGACTTCATCGTCGATCCCGGAAACTGGAGCGGCGACACCGGTATCGGCACCCGCATTCTCCAGCACCTGTGGTACAGCGTTCTGGCCGTGGCACTTTCGGCCGTGATCGCGGTACCGATCGGATTGCTCATCGGGCATCTGCGCCGCGGTGAGATCGTGGTCGTCAGTCTGGTCAACGCACTGCGGTCACTGCCCACACTCGGCCTGCTGACCTTCCTCGTTCTGCTCATGGGACTCGGAGTCATGCCGCCGATTCTCGCGCTCGTGATCCTCGGCATTCCTCCGCTCCTCGCCGGCACGTACGCCGGAATCGCCAGCGTCGACCGTGGCGTCGTCGAGGCCGCGCGAGCGATGGGCATGACCGAGCTCCAGGTGCTCTTCCGAGTCGAGATTCCCAACGCGCTCCCGCTGATTCTCGGCGGACTGCGTAACGCGACGCTGCAGGTGATAGCCACAGCGACCGTCGCCGCCTACGTCAACCTCGGCGGCCTCGGCCGGTACATCTTCGACGGTCTCGCGCTCTACAAGTACGACCGCGTGGTCGTCGGCGCAATCCTGGTCGCGGTGGTGGCTCTTGTCGTCGACGGTTTACTGGCACTGGTGGTCTGGGCTTCCGTTCCCGGTACCGGCAGGCTGCGTCGAACACCCGACCTCGCCCGTCTGTAGCTCGGATACCCACGAAAAAGCCCCGATCGGAACCTTGTGTGCGGGTTCCGATCGGGGCTTTCGTAGTCCCTCTTAGCTGGTCACGCCCTCAGCATGCGCTGCGGCCGCGACGGCTTCCGCTACTGCGGGTGCCACGCGAGGGTCGAGTGGGCTGGGGACGATTTTGTCCGCTGCCAACTCGTCGCCGACCACCGACAGGATTGCCTCGGCGGCAGCGAGCTTCATACCTTCGGTGATGCGACGGGCGCCGGCGTCGAGCGCGCCCTTGAAGACACCGGGGAAGGCGAGAACGTTGTTGATCTGGTTCGGGAAATCGCTACGGCCCGTCGCCACGATCGCCGCGTACTTCGACGCGGTTTCGGGGTGAATCTCCGGGTCCGGGTTGGAGAGTGCGAATACGATCGACTCGGGAGCCATCGAAGCGATGAGCTCCTCGGGGATCTTGCCTGCCGAGACACCGAGGAAGACGTCGGCACCTTCGAGCGCCTCGATGGCACCACCGTGCAGGTCGCGCGGATTGGTGCGGGCCGCGAGTTCTGCCTTCACCTCGTTGAGGTCACTGCGCTCACCCGAGATGATGCCCTTCGAGTCCAGCACGATGACGTCGGCGATTCCCGCCGCGAGCAGGATGTTCGCGCAGGCAACACCAGCAGCACCGGCGCCGGAGATGACGACCTTGAGTGCGGTGATGTCGCGGCTCTGGACCTTCACTGCGCCCTTGAGCGCCGCGAGGACCACGATCGCGGTTCCGTGCTGATCGTCGTGCATGACAGGGCAGTCGAGAGCTTCGATGACGCGCTTCTCGATCTCGAAGCAACGCGGCGCCGAGATGTCCTCGAGGTTGACCGCGCCGAAGCTCGGACGCAGACGGATGAGCGTCTCGACGATCTCGTCGGGATCCTTGGTATCGAGAACCAGCGGAATGGAGTTCAGTCCGGCGAAGTTCTTGAACAGTGCCGACTTACCCTCCATGACGGGCAGCGACGCGCGGGGGCCGATGTCGCCGAGCCCGAGAACCGCGGTGCCGTCACTGACCACGACGACGAGTCGGTTGGTCCAGGTGTATCGATCGGCAAGGGTTTCGTCGGCAGCGATGGCGCGGCTCACCTGAGCAACACCCGGCGTATAGGCGATCGAGAGGGCGCGCTGCGTATCGAGCGGCGCGGTGGTCTCGACCGAGAGCTTGCCACCGACGTGAGCGGCAAAGATTTCTTCGTCGGTCAGCTCGACCTTGGGTACGTTGATGGCTTCAGTCACGAGGGACACGATGACACTCCTGATTAGTCCAGCCTCATTCGGGGCTGGGTTACTGGGAAGTAATCCTTCGGACCGGTGCAAAATCACGTTCACAACGGTCAGAGATCATTTCTTCCGCGAACGACTACTGAGAAGAAGAGCATTCGGCGTGCGCGAGAAAGTGGGCCGCAATACATCCGAAGCGTCATGGTGTGGGGCGGGTGAGCCCTGGCGTATCCATGCAATCTAGGTTCCGGGAGAGATTCTGACGAAACCTGCACTTCGGGGCCGGGCTGTGGCGCCGCCTCGAAGTAACTCCAGTTTGCCACCAGAGTCGGATCACAATCAAATCCTCCAAGCGGTCGGATTCCTCACCACACTCGAAACCGAGCCGTCATCCCCGCCGTGTCATCCCCACCACTGCGTCACCAACAACAGCCCCGCCACCACGAGCACGACCACCGATCCGGCAACCGCCGCGATACCCCGCCTACGGTCACACCAGATCTGCGCGGCAAGAGCAACCACCGAGGCCACAATGTGCGCGGTGATCGATGTCGTTCCCGGCCCCGGGAATCCGCGGTTTCCGCCCAGATATGCCGAGCCGATGGTCACGAGCGTCAAGACCACGATCCCGGCCGCCACGGTGCCGCTCAGGGCACGTAGAGCACGGACCAGCAGCCATTGACGATTGTCGGCGGGATAATGGCTGTAGTCGTCTTCGTACTGATAGTCCTGATAATCCTGGTACTGGTATTCGTCCTCGTACCTGTCGTACCGGTCGTCGTATGTCATCTCTTACGCTCCCGCGACGAATCCGCGGACTGATTCCGCAATGAGTTGAACCGCAATAGCGGCGAGCAGAAGACCCGCGATGCGTGCCAGCAGGCTGATGCCGCCCTCGCCCAGTATCCGGATCAGTGCCGTCGAGAACCGCAGGACCACGAACAGCACGAGGTGAATGGACAAAATCGCCAGCGCGATCGCCAGGTACGACCCCGCTTCACCGTCGGCTTGGGCGACAAAGACGATGACGGCTGCAATCGCACCGGGACCGGCCATCATCGGCGTCCCCAATGGAACGAGTGCGACGTTGACGTCGTCGGCTCCCTGCGGCCGGTTGGAGGCCTTGCCGGTCAGCAGTTCGAGTGCGATGAGCAACAGCAGCAGACCGCCTGCGCCCTGCAAAGCCGGTATGCCGATGTGGAGGTAGTTGAGAATCGCCTGACCGCCGATGGCAAAGACCGAGATGACCGCAAGCGAGACGGCCGGGGCCTGCCATGCCGCCCGGTTGCGATCTTCACGGCTCTTGCGGCCGACCAGTGACAAGAACACCGGAATGACTCCGGGTGGATCCATGATCACGAACAGCGTGATGAACACGGTGAGGTAGAGCGTGGTGTCGAGCATCAGCGCCCCAGTACCTCCACGCCGGTGGCGGCCGAGACGAGTTTGTCGAACTCGGCCTCGTCCGTGAGTTCGTCGCCGAGTCCGATCGTCTTGTTCTCACCGTGATAGTCCGAGGATCCGGTGACTGCCAGTCCGAGGTCGCCGGCCAGGCGCCTCAAGACGTCGCGATCGTCGCTGCGATGGTCCGGGTGATCGACTTCGAGACCCCCGAGACCCAATGCCGCCAGATCACGGATGTGGTCGAGTGCAAGCAGTCCGCCGCGCGACCGCGCCCGTCCGTGCGCAAGGACGGTCACTCCCCCGGCCGCTGCCACCAGTTCGACGGCGTACTCGAGCGGAGTGTCGTACTTGGGCACGTCGTATCGCCCGCGACTGGACAACAGGTCAGAGAAGGCTTCGCTGATGCTCGACACCACGCCGGCTCGCATCAGGGCCGCTGCGACGTGCGGGCGTCCGACGGACGGACCGGCGTCAGCCAAGATCTGATCGGGATCGACGGGCAGACCGTCGCGCGCCATCATGGTCGTCATCACCCGGATGCGTTCGACGCGTTCGGCGCGCAGTCGCTCACGTTCTTTTGCGAATTCGGGGTGCGTCGGATCGAACAGGTACGCAAGCAGATGTACAGCGACCGGCCAACCACGCTCACCTCGACCTTCACACGACATCTCCATTCCACGAACCAGGCTGACGCCGGCCGGCAAGGCCTGCGCCGCCTCGGCCCAGCCCGAAGTCGTGTCGTGATCGGTGATGGCGACGACGTCGAGTCCGGCGTCGGCTGCGGCGCGCATGAGGGCAGCCGGGGTGTCGGTGCCGTCCGATGCGTTGGAGTGGGTGTGAAGGTCTATTCGCACTGTTCCAGTGTGTCAGCAATCGGCAACTTCATCGCGCTCCGGTGGGCGAGCCGGAAGCTGACGTACGATTACGCCGCAGCGGCAGCGCAATTCGATCAGGTGTCGCTGTAGTGCCGTTCCCCTGCCGTTCCACTGCATTACAGACCGAGAAGGAGCGAGCGTGCCAACCATGCCGTCACTGCCGAATTGGTCGAACGGCAAATCGACGCAAGCGGATGCGCCCAAGATCCCCGTTCCTGCTGCCCGCGCGATCGTCGACTGCGCGGTCTACGTGGACGGCGTGCGGTTGCCGGGCAAATACACGCACCGCGCTGCGTTGGCCGAGGTTCGTAGTCGCGACAACGCGTTCGTCTGGGTGGGCATGCACGCTCCCGACGAAGGTCAGATGCAAGATGTCGCAGCAACTTTCGGACTCCACGAGCTGATGGTCGAGGATGCCGTCCATGCACACGAGCGCCCGAAACTCGAACGCTACGACGACGTCATGTTCCTGGTGCTGCGCACGGTCGTCTACGTGCCGCACGAGTCCGTCGCGACGGCGAGCGAGATCGTCGAAACCGGTGAGATCATGGTGTTTGTCGGTCCTGACTTCGTGGTGACCGTCCGCCACGGGGATCACTCCGAACTGGCGAGCGTGCGCAAGTCACTCGAGCAGAACCCCGAGCGCCTCACCATGGGCCCGTTCGCGGTGTTGCACGCGATCACCGACCACGTCGTCGACAGCTATCTCTCCGTCATTCAGCTGGTCGAACAGGACGTCGACAGCATGGAAGAGTTGGTATTCAACCCGCGAAACACCGTTGCGGTCGAGCACATCTACCTGCTCAAACGTGAAATCGTCGAACTACGACGCTCGGTCACTCCACTCGGATTGCCACTGCTCCAACTCACCCAGCCCGCGGGCGGTCTCGTCCCGAAGGAGATCCGCCGGTACTTTCGTGACGTCCGCGATCACCACACGATCGTGTCCGAACGCATCTCGGAATACGACGAGGTGTTGAGCTCTCTGGTCGATGCCGCGCTCGCAAAGATCGCGGTGCAGCAGAACACCGACATGCGCAAGATCTCCGCGTGGGTCGCCATCGCCGCCGTGCCGACCGGCGTTGCCGGAATTTACGGAATGAACTTCGAGAATATGCCGGAACTCGGCTACAAATACGGCTATCAGTCCATCCTGTTTCTCATCGCTTCGGTATGCGTCGGCTTGTTCTTTCTCTTCCGTCGCAACAACTGGCTGTGAACAACTCCTTCTGACTCCCTGTACTTGCCACCGTCGCAGGCGGACAATGGATATGGGTACGCATTTTCATTCCGTTCCCGAAATCCATTTTGCGACAAGCAAATTCAGACCCAAGGAGAAGTGGAGGAACAACCATGCCTACAGTCGAGCAATCCGTAGAGATCGCGTTGCCACCCAAAGACGTCTGGGAGTACCTGTCCGTCGCCGAGAATTGGCCCAATTGGGAAAACTCGATGGTCGAATGCACACAGATCACCGACGGCCCGATGGGCGTGGGAAGCCGCTGGCACGGCGTCTCGCGAATTCTGGGCAAGCGTCTCGAGTGGACATCCGAATTCACCGAGTACGACGCACCGAGATCGTCGAAATCGACGTCCGTCGAAAGTCCGGTCAGCTTCTCGCAAACCACAACCTGCGAAGAAGTCGGTGACGGCACTCGGGTCACCTACCGACTCGACAGCGAAAGCGGACTCGGCGGTGTATTCGGCAAGATGGCCGACCCGATCGTCACGAAAGCATTTTCACGGACGGTTCGGGTAAGTCTCGAGAACTTGGCAGACATCCTCGTGCACGCCGAATGATCTGACGGACGAAGCGCCAGCGCAGCTAGAGCGAGGCGGCGGAACGGTGCGGATCGCGGATGTCGATCCCCGCCTCGGTCCACGCTTCCCGCAGCGCCTCTGCGCCGCGCAGACGCACCCAGGCGGCTTCGGTACCGGTGAGGGGGACCACGCCGAGGAAGCGCACCGGATCGAACGGCTCCGGCAGCGTCAGGTCTTCGATCCCGCTGTCACCGAGAAGCACCGCCGTGAACGCAGTGTCCTTCCAGAGCGGCTCGCCCAGGTCCAGTAGCGCGTCTTCGAGCAGCACGACGCCTTCGACGGAGGGTGCGGCAGCCAGCACAGCGAGAGTCCTGGCCACACCCGACGCGATACCCGTTCCTCCGCGCAGGGTGAGCACCAACTCGGCGCGGGGTCCGCGCGTGGGGTCTGCGACCAGTTCGTTGGGGTCGCCCATCGGATGACGCGAGCAACCGAGGGTGATGTAGCGGACCAGGCCGTCGGGTGATTCGAAACGCAGCACGTCCAGCGGTTCGACGCCCAGGAACGTCACCGAGGCAGCCGCGGGCTCCGGCCCCTCGATGCTGCTGACGAGATGGGCCCGGACGGAAGATACGACACTGTCTGACACTCGTCCATCTAAACACCGTGCCCTCGAGGTTCGCAGCGCAGATACCTGGCGCTGGCGGTAGCGTCGTCGAAATGGTCTCCGTTCTTGCTGTCAGCGACGAGACCGTCGAATACCTGTGGAGCAGTCAGGTTCGTTCGCTCGGAGTCGACGTGATCCTCGGTGCGGGCGATCTGCCGTTTGCCTATCTCGAGTACCTGTCGGATCAACTGAACGCGCCTTGCGTGTTCGTTCCCGGAAACCACGACGTCGATCTGTCCGGATACTCGAACAAGAGATCGGGTTGGATGCGGGCGGGCATGCCCGCGCAGTGGCCAGGGCCCACCGGCGCGGTCAACGCCGACGGACGCATCGTGACCGTCGCCGGTCTGCGGATCGCGGGCCTCGGCGGTTCCATCCGATACAACACCGGCCCCAATCAGTGGTCCGAGCGCCAGCAGAGCCGACGCGCTCGCTCGCTCACCTGGCGAAACGCCTGGCAATCGCGGCTTTCCGGCAGCCGGGCAGGCGTGGATGTGCTGCTCACCCACAGCCCCGTCCGTGGCGTCGGCGACGCCGAGGATCGACCACATCGAGGGTTCGAATGCCTCACGCCGTTGATTCACAACCTCGATCCGACGGTCATGATCCACGGACACATCCATCCGCACGGGCGAACACCTCTCGATCAGGAGGTGGGCCGGACTATCGTGCTCAATACCGTCGGCTTCACGCTGATGGAGATTTCCCCAGGTACTCCGCCGACGATCGTGAGGCGCCGACATGGCTCGTGACACCGGTTTTCCCACAGCCGACGCGGAAAACGACTTTGCTCGTCAGCGTCGACGCGCCGACGTGGCACGTCTGGTCAGTTGGCTACGACGCGAACCGGACGACGTCAACGCGATCCTGCCGTTCGACGAGGTTGTCGCCGCTCTCGGCAAGGTCGGCGAGAAGTCTCTGGGTCTGCAGGTCGTCACCATCGAATCGATCGTCGGAAGTGTCGACCGCACAGGCGATTTCGACAGGTACTTCCGACCGACGTCAACTCACTCTCGTGCTCGTTGGGAACGACTTGCCGTGGCCCAACGACGCGGTGAATCGGTGCCACCTGTGCAGCTGTACCGCGTCGGCTCCATGCACTTCGTGATCGACGGACACCACCGAGTGTCCATCGCGTGTGCGATGCACCAGAAAACCATCGACGCGTACGTCACCGAGATCATCACGCGTATCTCACCGGAAGGCATCACTCAGCGCGCCGATCTGCTCATCAAGGACCATCGCCGCCTCTTCCTCACCCGCGTTCCGCTGCAGGGCTCTCAACGCGAAGCCGTGCAAGTCACGGACCCGTGGGAGTACGCCGAACTCAGTGAGTGCGTGGAGGCCTGGGGTTTTCGCCTCATGCAGGAGAAGGGCGAGTTTCTCGGCCGGGACACCGTCGCTCGCCGCTGGTTCGGTGAGGAGTTTCTCCCCGTCGTGCGAATGCTGCGGGGCGCCGACATGTTGCCCGAGCACACCGATGCCGAGGCGTACCTGTGGATCGCACGGGAGCGGTACCGGTTGGTGCGGCGCCACATGTGGAACGACGAGATCGTGGCCGAACTGCGCGATCGAGCACCCCGAAAGCACAAGCCCGCTACGTAGATACAGTGAAGTGAACCTCGCGGTTCGGGATCTTCGGGTGCATGAACGTCAGCAACGAACGCGCTTCTTTCTCGATAGACGCGAGGGCGGTCTTCGGTTGCTGCGCAAACAGAGTCGCACCCAACTCGACCGTCTCCTTTTCCGGCGTCACCGTCGCAAATCCCACCACCTTCCCGCGCACCAGGATGGCGGGCTTGATGATGCCGTTCACGGTGAAGACGCGAGTTCGGTACTGCTCGTCCATGATTCGAGAGCGGTCGGCGTGCGAGAGCAAGATGTTGTCGAACGGTGCAAGTATGCGAACCGGGGGTGTTCCGGAGGTCGGTCGTGGCGCGTCCGGCAGGTCGAACACCTCGGCCCCATTCTCGTTGACAAAGGTGACCAAGCCGGGTCGTAGCCGCTCGAATACTTCGGCGAGTCTGGTCAGACCCGACCACGCTTGGGCGTCCTTCACGCTCGCGGGGCCGAACGCGGCCAGGTAACGCAGCACCAGTGTGTCGGGCACCGGAATCGAATCCACTTCTGCGCCCAGCCAATTCTCCAACGTCGTCAGCGCCGGTGCGCCGGATTGTCCCCACAACCCTCGCGGCGGAACCTGCACCATCGGCAACAGTCCGCGAACTCCATGTGCCAACCCTTCTGGCGCGTGGCCGGGAAAACGCTCCGCCAGTAGAGGCCTCATCTGCATTTGGGTAAGCGGCCCGTCCGCTACCAGGTCCCGTCCCGCCTGCGCGAGAGCGTCGAGATCCAACCCGGTGAGCGCCGCACGCTGAGTGCTGTTGGTGTGGAGATCGCGTTCCATGATCGTCTGAACCGTGGCCCGGAAGCGGCCCGCATCCGCGGCAGAGAGGGCAAAGACCGTGCCCCGCATGGCAACCAGCCGCACCACCTGGCGCTTCTCCACAAGGGTGGAGAGGTCTTCTGCCGCAAAGTTCTTCAGCCGCGCCCACAGTGCCAGATAGGGAGGCGTCGGCGCTTGCGCTTGCAGACCTGCCAGGTGCTCGATCGCATCCAAGGCGCTGACCTCGGCGCGCCGCAGGAGGAGTTGCCTCGCCAGTGTCGCCAGGTTGAGCTCGCGATCGGTGATCAGCGTCATCGACAATTCCTCAGCGATCGTGGTCGAATTCGGTGACGATCTGGAACGGTATCTCGACTCGCGCGAGGGTTCCGGACTCTTCACCCGGCCCGACCGAGAACGAGCCGCCCGCGGCAACCGCCCGCAGCTCGTGCGAGAGCAGCCCTATGTGGCCGGCAGCTCGTCGTTCGGCAATCCGATCGGCGCTGATCCCCCGACCGTCGTCCGAGACCACCAGCACCGCACGGTGGTCCAGTCGTGCGAGCTCGATCCGAACACTGTGCGCACCGGCATGTTTGACGACGTTGGCCAGCAGCTCTCGTGCGGCGCCGAACAGAACGTCGTCCGCGGACGTGCGCAGATCGTCGTTCCAGCCCGAAGTGTCGACGTCGACCACCACTCCGCCGCGTCCCTGCGCCGATCGCGCGAGGTCCCCGATTGCGCGGGCAAGACCCACGTGAACAAGGACAGTGGGATGCAACTCCGAGACGGAGGATCTCAGCAGCGTCGTCGCTTCACCGAGCGCTTTCGCGGCTCGCGCCAAGGCGACAGGTTCCGCACTGTCGGCCAATTCGTCGAGATCCATCCGCGCCGCTAGGACGTACTGCAGCGCCCCGTCGTGTAATTGCTCCGACAGTTCCGTGCGCTCACGCTGCTCGAGCCCCATGAGCTCGGCCAGAAGACTCGTTCGATGGCCGACGAGTTGTCCGATGGTCAGCACGCGTGATCGTTGAATCCGAGTCAATCCGACGGCGCCGGCGCCCACTCCGACCAATGCCATGGTGCTCAACAGAATCGATGGCCACGGCTCGGAGTTCGAAGTCATCGTTGCCCAACTGGAAACAAAGAACACACCGATCGTGCAGGCCACGACGCCGACACACACGTCGGTCCGCAGTTGTGTACACGCCAGGACCGGAATGACGAAGAGCCCGTTGCTCAGGATGTCGGCGGTCCAACTCTGCTCGGCTGCGAGACCGGTCAGCAGTGTCAAAGTTGCGAGCACAGCGAGGTCGACGAACAACCCGAGCCAGATCATCGTCACCGGGCCGGTGCCGCCCCTGCGGATCCACAAAGCCACCGCTGCCGACCAGAGGGCGTACGCGCCCAAGATGGCAAAACACCATCCCGCGTCGTTCATGGGCGGGACGAAGATCAATGTCAGGGCGATGAACAGCACCAGAGCGCCGCGCACCGCCAACTGGAGGTACGCACCACGGTATGCATGTTCGCGCAGTATCCGTTCGAGGTCCGGGCCGCCGGGTAGGTGTTCGGTTCGTACCGAGGATCCGTTCATGTGTCCTCCTGTGCCGCCCATCCCAGTTCCCTGTGAATGAGCTTCGCACACGAGATTTCACAATCAACCCGCAATACCGTGAATGGCAGGTTCACCCCCCACACAGCTATTTCAGGAGAGAGCATGATTCGGACCCGAGCAGGTAAGCGTCGCATCGCCACTCGATTTGCCGTCGCCGGCGCCCTGGCCGCCGCACCGATAGCAGTGGTGACCGGAACAGCACAAGCCGCCCCGGCCACGACCCATCACGAACAGTTCGGCCTGCTGATCCCCCTGCCCGAGCCGACCGACTCCGCGCCCGGCCCGGAACAGGTACCGCTCCCCTGGGCTGCGACGTATTCGGTCACCTTGCCCGGGTAGAGGTTCACAGCAGCAGATTGGCTCCCGTACCGCCGTCGAACACCGCGATCTTGGCGGGGTCGAACCAGAGATCGATCGACCTGCCCTGGGACACCGTGGACTCGGACGAGAGCCTGGCAACCAGTTGACCGCCACCAGCGACAGCCGTTCCCGAATCTGCGGCGAGTTCCTCGAGTTCACGAGAATTGACGGCAGGACCACCGGCAAGGAAATACGCGTACTTGTCCGAACCCATCGACTCCAACACGTCGACGTCGACAGTGAACGTCCCGCCGTGCGGCGCCTGCGCGGCATCGACCAGTGCGACATCCTCGAAATGTTCCGGCCTGATCCCGACCACCACGTCTCTACCCGATCCACTGCCCGAAATCTTCGACTGCGCCGCCGCTGGTAGGCGAACGTCACCGATCGGCGTGCTCACACCCTCGGCAGTCAACTGCCCGGGGAAGAAGTTCATGGACGGGGACCCGATGAACCCCGCCACGAACAGATTGTTCGGACGGTCGTAAAGCTCCTGCGGCGCACCGATCTGTTGCACAATGCCGCCGCGCAGCACGACCACGCGATCGCCGAGCGTCATCGCCTCGGTCTGGTCGTGGGTCACGTAAATCGTTGTCGTACCGAGTCGCTGCTGTAGGCGGGCGATCTCCGTCCTCATCTGCACGCGCAGTTTGGCGTCCAGGTTGGAAAGCGGCTCGTCCATGAGAAACGCCTTCGGGCTGCGCACGATTGCGCGTCCCATCGCGACACGCTGACGCTGACCACCCGACAGGTTCGCCGGTTTGCGATCGAGATGCTGGGTGAGGTCCAGTACCCGCGCTGCGTCGTCGACCTTGGCATTGATCTCGTCCTTGGACATCTTCGCCAATGTCAGTGGGAACGCGATGTTCTGGCGCACCGTCATGTGCGGATACAGCGCATACGACTGGAACACCATCGCGATGTCGCGGTCCTTGGGGGCGCGTTCGTTGACACGCTCACCCGCAATCCTCAGCTCACCGGTCGAAATGTCTTCCAGCCCGGCAATCATGTTGAGGGTCGTGGATTTTCCACAACCGGACGGGCCCACGAGAATGATGAATTCTCCGTCGGCGATGGTGATGTCGACATCACTGACCGCCTTGGCTCCGTCCGGGTACAGCTTGGTCACCTTGTCCAGCACGATCTCGGCCACAGGCTTATCCCTTCACTGCGCCGGAAGTAAGCCCGGCCACGATACGACGTTGGAAGAACAGAACAAAGATGATGATCGGAATGGTGATGACCATTGCGGCCGCGGCGATGGACCCGGTGGGCTCCTCGAATTGTGAAGCGCCGGTGAAGTTCGCGATGGCCGCAGGGGCGGTGATGGAACGTTCGGTCGACGTCAGCGAAATCGCGAACAACAGATCGTTCCAGCAGAAGATGAACACCAGAATGCCCGCGGTGACGATGCCGGGCGCGGCGAGCGGAGCTACCACCTTCCGAAACGCCTGCCCGGGCGTCGCGCCGTCCATCTGCGCCGCCTTCTCGAGCTCCCACGGGATCTCCTTGAAGAACGCCGAGAGCGTGTAGATCGCCAACGGCAACGCAAAGGTGATGTACGGCAAAATGAGTCCAGCCCAGGTGTCGAAGAGTCCGAGGCGTCGTTCGATGTCGAACAGCGGGCTCACCAACGAAATCTGCGGGAACATCGCGATCAGCAGGGCAACGGCCACGAGCACCTTCTTGCCCGGAAAATCCAGGCGGGCAATGGCGTACGCCGCCATCGTTCCGATCACCACGGCGATGACCGTCGAGATGAGTCCGATGCCGATGGAGTTGATCAGTGCACTGGTGAAGGCGCTGGTGTCGAAGATCCCTCGGTAGTTGTCCAGGGTCCACTTCTCCGGAATGAACTTGCCGTCCTTGATGGTTCCGGCAGGTTTGAAGGACAGGCTGGCGATCCACAGAACAGGAACCAACGCGTACAGCAAGACCAGAAGGTTGACCACGGACCAGCTGATCTTGAGTCTGGGAGTCACGGTCATGTCAGCGTCCTTCCGTATCGGATCCGGGAGCCGAGGCACCGAAAAGTTTGATGAAGACGAACGCGATCAGGGCCACACACACGAAGATCAGCACACTGATCGCCGATCCGATGCCCAGGTTGAACGCCTTGAACAGGTTGTCGTAACCCAGGATCGACACCGACCCGGTGTCGTTCGCTCCCTTCGTCAGCACGTAGATGTTGTCGAAGATGCGGAACGCGTCGAGCGTGCGGAAGAGCAGTGCGACGAGGATGGCGGGCTTCATCAGCGGAAGGATGATGCGCACCAAGCGAGTCCACGCACCGGCGCCGTCGACCTGAGCCGCCTTGAGGAGGTCGTCCGGAACCAAAGCCAAACCGGCGAGCAGGAGCAGCGCCATGAACGGCGTTGTCTTCCACACCTCGGCAAGGACGATGATCGCGAGCGACGGGATCTGGTCGGTGAGCGGTGCACTGCCGTCGGGCAGCAGGTTGGCGAGGTAACCGGTACCCGGCGTCCACGCGTAGTACCAGCTGTACGCCGCAGCGACGGTGACGATGCCGTACGGGATGAGCACTACAGTGCGGACGAGGCCCTTACCCACGATCGTCCGGTGCATCACCAGCGCGATGGTCAGGCCCAGGACGAACTCGATGACGACCGAGACGACGGTGATCGATGTCGTCACGGCAAACGCCTGCCACCAGTAGCCGTCGGTCAGCACCGATACGTAATTGTCGAACCACACGAACTTTCGTTGGTCCGGGAAGCGCAGGTCGTACCTCTGCAAACTCAGCCACACCGCGTAGACCACGGGATACGCGGTCACTGCGATCATGAGTATCGCGGCCGGCGCCACCAACCACAGGCCGAGTCGACGCTCGGCCGCCTTTCCGTCCGACATCTTCGACTTCTCGGTGTGCTTCGGCTCCGGCGAGGGGTCGGCGACTGCCGTTGCAGCTCCGGAGTTTTCGCTGTCGATCGTCACGGAATCAGCCCCTCGGAATTGACTGCCTTGCGTACCTGCTCGGCAAGATCGTTCACGGTCGATTCCGGATCGATGTTTCCCACAGGGTTGAGCGTGGCAGTGATGAGCGTCGAAATACTCTGGTAGGCAGGAGAAACGGGACGAACCGACGCGGTGTCCAAGCTGTCGCGAACCTCACGCCACGCCGGGTACGCCTCCTGGAAGGCCGGATCGTCGTACAGGCTCTCGAGCGTCGGCGGGACACCACCGGCGACGGCGTTGTTGCGCTGATTCTCCTTGTTGCGCAGGCAGGTGAGCGCTTCGAAAGCGAGGTCCGGATGCTGACTGGTCTTGGCCACGGCTACGTTGAATCCGCCGATCGTGACCTCAGCCGGTTTGCCTTCGATCACCGAAGGATAGGGAGCGGCAAGGAAATTCCGTTCTCCGTTCACCGTCAGCACCGTATTTCCGGTGTTTTGGCTGGTGACGTTGCCCTTGTCGTCGATGTACGGAAGATCGCCCTTCTCGGCGTTCTCCATGATGCCGGGAAGCACGAACGGCCAATTGACCTGGAAGGCGGACTTACCGCTCTCCATTCCCAGGCGCGACGACGCTTCGTCCCCCTGCGAAATCGAGGGATCCGCGCCCTTCGCGGTGGCGACGCGCTTCATGACGGTCAGTGCCTGTTGGGCAGCATCACCGTCGGCGACCGTCACCGTGGTTCCGTCCGGCCCCACCACCGATCCGCCCGCACTGGCGAGAAGCGTGTTGAACCAGACCATCAACCCTTCGTACTGCTTGCCCTGCACGCCGATCCAGCTGGGTCGTCCCTCCGCAGCCAGACCTTCGGAGATGTCGATCATCTGATCCCAGGTTTGGGGCGGTTGGCCGTCCGGCATCAAATCCTTTCGATACCAGAGCAATTGGGTGTTGGTGTTCAGCGGCGCCGCGTAGAGTTGGTCCTGCCACTTGGCCGATTGCAGCGGGCCCTCGAGAGTCCCGTCGCTCACCTCGGCCGCGACGTCGGAAGGAAGCGGCAATGCCCAACCGGCTTCGGCGAATTCGGCGGTCCACACCACGTCGAGCGTCATCAGATCGAGTGACTTGTCGTTGCCGGTCAGACGCCGGGCCAATTGAAGTCGCTGGTCGTCAGCACCCTTGGGCAGAGTTTTCTGCTCGACCCGGTACGCGCCGTTCGAAGCCGCCGAACAATTGGCGGCGGCTTCCGCATACTGCTCGGCGCCGTCTGCGGCGGTGTAGAAGGACAGCACCACCCCGTCGTGGCTGTCCGATCCACACGCACTGAGCAAGGGCGCCAACAACAAGGTTGCCGCGCCGAGCAGCCCCACCCTGTATTTCTTTTTCTGCCCCGCCCGCGATCTCTCGTTCTGCCCCGCCCGCGATCTCTTGTTCTGCACAGCCGTCCTCCTCGGGCGGCGAGACGGCGCAGTCGTTACGGCTGGCCGACGCACCACACATCGGCACTTTTGCCGGAGAAGGGACCTATTTCCTTGTCCGGCAAACGGTCACGGGAAGGTGAGTGTTACCTCGCCCGCGTGTACATAAAGTAACCGAGATCACACAAGTTGGCAGCACGAGCAAGAATGTCAGATGGCGAGCTTGGCAAGAAGGTCGCGCGCCGACTCCGCCGTCTTGGGCTCGCACAGTACGTCGTAGCGTCCGGCGACCAACTGCATCGTGGAGGCAAAGTCCCGCTGCCCCCGCGTCGCGGCGTACGGGATGGTCGTGGAGATGACACCGAAGATGATGCCGCCCACGATGCCCGCGATCAGCGGGGCGAGGAAGCCACCGGTGACGATTCCGAGCACCAGGCCGAAGAACACACCGAGCCAGGCACCGGAGACGATGCCGCCACCGATCACCTTGGCCCACGTCAACCGACCGAGGACTCGCTCGACCTGCATCAGGTTCACGCCGACGATCGTGACGTCCTGAACCGGGAATTCTTGATCGGAGAGGTAATCGACTGCGCGCTGCGCTTCGGCGTAGGTGGGGTACGACCCGATGGGCCATCCCGAAGGCGGTGTCGGCAACGCTCCACGGCGCGACCCATTCGACGATTGACCGAGCGGATTGGACATGGCTGGCTGCGCTCCTCTTTTCGGGCACGTCATCCACGTGGATGACGCAAGTACATCTACCCCTATTGTGCCCTTTACAGACCTGATTCGTTCGGCTATACGAGCGTCAGGCGTGTTCGGGTGGCGTGAATTCCGACGTGCGCGTCATCCCCGCGGCACGCCCCTTGGCCGAAATCACCAGTGCCATCTTGCGACTCGCCTCGTCGATCATCTCGTCGCCGAGCATGACGGCACCGCGCCCTCCCCCGGCGGCCGAGGTGTGGAATGCGTACGCGTCCAGGATGAGTTCCGCACGGTCGTAATCGGATTGGCGCGGACTGAACACCTCATTGGCCGCCTCGATCTGCGTGGGATGCAGTACCCATTTGCCGTCGAAGCCGAGCGCTGCCGTTCGCGCCGCCGAACGAGTGAAGGCCTCCACGTCGCGGATCTGCAGGTACGGCCCGTCGATCGCCTGGACTCCGTGTGCCCGTGCGGCCATCAAGATGGTCATCAGAATGTGGTGATAAGCATCACCGCGGTCGTAACCGTCCGGTTGCTCGCCGACCACCAGAGTTCGCATGTTCAGGCTCGCCATGAAATCGGCCGGACCGAACACGAGCGCCTCGACACGGGGGCTCGCGGTGGCGATCGCGTCGATGTTGGTCAATCCGATCGCGTTCTCGATCTGCGGTTCGATTCCGATTCTGCCGACCTCGAGGCCATTGGCTTTCTCGACCTGCGTCAACAACAAATCGAGCGCCTGCACGTGACTCGCGTCGGGAACCTTGGGCAGCAGAATGGCGTCGAGATGGGCTCCGGCGCGGCCCACCACCTCCACGACGTCGGCATACGTCCATTCGGTGGTCCAGTCGTTGACCCGGACGACCTTGACCTGTTTGCCCCACCCGTCCTCGGCCAACGCGTCGCCGATCGACTCGCGAGCAGCCTGCTTCGCCAGCGGCGCCACTGCGTCTTCGAGGTCGAGGAAGATCTCGTCGGCGGGCAATCCTTTCGCCTTGTCGATCATCTTCCGACTGCTGCCGGGAACTGCCAATACCGATCGACGGGAACGGTTGCGTGAAGTCATTTGCGGACTGCCCTTCTCGATTTTCGGTGGCGCCGTTGCAGATTTTGACGCTGGACGAATTAGCCTTGCAATCATGGCAGCAGCAGGCAAGGTATTTGCAGCCAGGCTTGCCGGCCTGGTTGTCCTCGGCCCGGACGGCGAATCGATAGGTCGTGTGCGCGACGTCGTCATCACGGTCCGCATCGGACGCCAGCAACCGCGAGTTCTCGGTCTGGTGATCGAAATGTTCACGCGCAAACGCATTTTCGTCCCGATGTTGCGAGTGACCGCTATCGAGCCGAGTGCGGTCACCCTGACCACAGGCAACGTCAGTCTGCGGCGCTTCAACCAGCGTCCGGGCGAGGTTCTCGCTCTGGCACAGGTACTCGATTCGCATGTGCGCGTGGACGACCCGGAACTCGAAGAGCTTCACGGCGCCGACACGATAGTCGTCGACCTCGGGATCGAATCGACGCGAACCCGCGACTGGGTCGTCTCGAAGGTCGCAGTTCGCGGCCATCGAGGACGCCTCGGTCGACGCGCGGCGATTCACGTCGTCGACTGGCAGCACGTCGCCGGCCTCACTCAGAGCGACCTCTCGCTCCCCGGCCAGGGCGTCGCTCACCTTCTTCTGCAGTACGAAGGGATGCGACCCGCCGACGTGGCCAACGCCATGCGTGAACTGCCGGAGAAGCGCCGCCACGAACTGGCCGTGGCACTCGACGACGAACGCCTCGCCGACGTCGTCCAGGAACTGCCGGCGGACGATCAGACCGACCTGCTGATGCACCTGGAAGTCGAACGTGCCGCCGATCTACTCGAAGCAATGGATCCTGACGACGCCGCCGACCTGCTGGGCGAGCTGCCCGAGACCGAAGCCGAATCACTGCTGCAGTTGATGGACCCGCAGGATTCCGAACCCGTTCGACGCCTGCTCGAGCACTCCCCGGACACCGCCGGCGGTCTGATGACACCCGAACCGGTGGTACTGACGGCCTCGACGACCGTCGCCGAGGCTCTTGCCCGCGCCCGCAACTACGACGTCACTCCGGCCCTGTCGAGCATGGTCTTCGTCGTGCGTCCGCCTACCGCGACTCCGACCGGGCGCTACCTCGGCTGCGTCCACTTGCAGAAACTTCTGCGCGAGCCTCCCGCCAGCCTGGTGGGCGGAATACTCGACACCGACATGCCCAGGTTGGCCCCGGACGACTCGCTGGCGTCGGTCACTCGATACTTCGCGACCTACAACTTGGTGTGTGGGCCGGTCGTGGACGACGAGAATCACCTGATCGGAGCCGTGACGGTCGACGACGTGCTCGATCACCTCCTGCCGGAAGACTGGCGTGAGGATTACTCCGACGACGAGGAACTACTCCGATGAGCGAACGGGCGTCGAGCACGACCGCACGGCAACGACTGGAAACGCCTCGCGGAAGCCGCCGGTTCAATCTCGATTTCGACGTCGAAGCTGTCGGACGCGTCAGTGAACGCATCGCCCGCTTCCTCGGCACCGGGCGTTATCTCGCAATCCAGACGATCATCGTGATCGTCTGGATCCTGATCAACGTGTTCGCGGTGGCTCTGCAGTGGGACCCGTACCCGTTCATCCTGCTCAACCTGGCCTTCTCCACCCAGGCCGCCTACGCGGCGCCGCTGATCCTCCTGGCACAGAACCGTCAGGAGAATCGCGACCGGGTCTCTCTCGAGGAGGATCGCTCACGCGCCGAGCAAACCAAGGCGGATACCGAATTCCTCGCCCGTGAACTCGCAGCTCTGCGCATCGCCGTCGGCGAGGTTGCCACCCGCGACTACCTGCGACGGGAGCTCGAGGAGATCAAGTCGATCCTTGCTGCCGACGGCGAACCGACCCCGAAGAAGAAGCACCGTGACTCGAATACTGCGAAACAAAGTCACAACTAGCTGAGCGTTCGCTGAGTTTTGCTGCACGCACCGTGACCGATATGTAACGTAAGTCACAGCAATATGGATATCACGGTGGGTACTCCGGAGCGGGAGCGCCAGCAAAGGGGAATCGTGCGAGTACGCGGAATGATTGCAGCATCCACACTGGTGGGGGGACTGCTCGTCGTCACAGGTCCAGCGGCCCTCACTGCCGGAAGCGCACCGACCGGAGGGTCACAGGTTCCCATCGCACTGGCGGGCGCCGCCTCGATTGCACAGCCGGACTCTGTCGACTTCCTCCCGACGCCCCGCACGGTCCGAACGCAAAGATCTGCCCCGCCCAGCGATGCGGTCGCCGGCGCCCCGGCAGCCCCTAACGCCGCGGCTGTCGTCCTCACCTCTCTGGGCATCCCCGAGATCGTCCTGAACGCATACCGCTCCGCGGAGCTGGTGATGATGACCGAGGCACCGGGATGCGGAATCCCCTGGCATCTCCTGGCCGGCATCGGCCGCATCGAATCCGGTCACGCCAACGGCGGCAAGACGACGTCGGTGGGTACAACGGTCACCCCGATCCTCGGCCCTGTCCTCGACGGACGGCTGGCAGGCAACGAAGTCATTCGAGACACGGACAAGGGCGCGATCGACGGCGACCCCACTCACGACCGCGCCGTCGGGCCGATGCAGTTCATTCCGGCCACCTGGGCCGGATATGCCAGCGACGGTAACGGGGACGGAATCAAGGACCCCAACAATGTCTTCGATGCGGCACTCTCGGCAGCGAAGTACCTCTGCAGCGGCGGACTCAATCTGCGCGATGTCGCTCAGGAGACCAAAGCTGTTCTGCGATACAACAACTCGGCCGCATACGCAGCCAACGTGATCATGTGGTCGACGGCATACAAGAACGGTGTCATTCCTTCCGGTCAGCTGCCGTACACCTCGGGCATCAACACCGGTAGCTCGGCGATCAACGCCGCCGCCTCGGCAGACTCCGCCGCTTCGGCCGTACTCGCCGCTGCTGCGGCTACCGATCCGGCGGCCGGCGACAAGGAATCAGCGTCGACGACGGCAACCCCGACCACCACTCCCCTCTTCCCGGGCCTGCCGGACATGCCTGCGCTCTCACCCGAGATCCAGGCACTGATCCCGCCAGGAGTAATGCCGGCCGGCCCGACTCCGGGACCCAACGCCGCCCGGAACGCAGCTCCCGGCCCGGTCATCCCGCTCCCCGTCCTGACCTCACGGGGTCTCGTCTGGCCGATTCTGACGGCCGAGGGATGGCGCTGGCCCGACGACATGTGCGTGATCCTTCCGGACCCCGCAGCCCTCGACGCCTTGCAGGACGGCATCCTTCTGCCGTGCACGGTCCCAGGCATGGCTGTGGCTGCCACGGCACCCGCCACCACCGACGCCGCGCCCGCGGAATCTTCGCCGCCCGCCGCCCCCTCGCCTGAGCCGGCACCGGCACCGGCACCGGCTCCTGCGCCGGAGCCCGCCCCAGCCCCCGCACCGGCATTCGTGCCGTTCTTCCCGGGCCTGCCCGGCATGCCCGCTCTGTAACCTAAAAATCACGAAAGAACAGTGCAAATGCCCCAAACTGCCCTTCTAGATCACGGTTGAATAACGGAAACGCAACAAATCAGGTAGCCTCGACTCCGTCAGTTGAACGGAAAACCTCCTCGCGGAGGTTCAGGAGGCATACACAGTGGGTCGGCACAGCAAGAAGACAGATTCGCACATCCGTCGAAATTCGGTCATCGCGCTCACCGGACTCATCCCTATCGGACTCGTCACCGCAGCCAACACGGCCGGCGCCGCTCCCAAGGTCCCGTTCTTCAACGCCAGCTCCGCCGAGACAGTCGACGCTGTGCCTGCCACGCAGGAACCGCAGGCGCAGATCCTGCCCGCTGTCGAAGCAATCGCCGAGCCCGCTCCCGCCGCAGCGCCGGAGCCCGCGCCGTTGGCGCCCGTGCAAGCGACTCCCCCGCTCCCCGCCTCCATGGCCGAGGGCGCACTCGGAATCCCGAGCGTGAGCGTCGCCGCGTACCAGAACGCCGAGCGCATCCTCGCCGTCGAGAAGCCCAACTGCAACATGCACTGGACGCTCCTCGCCGGTATCGGTCGCGTCGAATCCGGTCACGCGAACGACGGTAAGGACGCCGACGCGAACGGCAACCTCTACAAGCCCGTGATCGGTCTGCCGCTCAACGGCAGCCTGCCCGGTCAGGCCGTCATCATGGACACCGACGGCGGCGCCCTCGACGGCGACACCGTCTACGACCGTGCAGTCGGCCCGATGCAGTTCATCCCGTCCACCTGGAACCAGTACGCCGGCGACGGCAACGGTGACGGAATCGCCGACCCGCAGAACCTCTTCGACTCCGCATTGACCACCGGCAAGTACCTGTGCGACGGCGGACTGAACATGCAGGACGTCACTCAGGTCGCGTCCGCGATCCACCGCTACAACAACTCCGCGGCCTACGTCGCCAACGTTCTGGCCTGGTCGCTCGGGTACTCCACCGGCATCGTCCCCGCCGCATCGGACCTGCCGCGCATCCACTGACCTACCTGGACTTACCATGGAGTCATGTCTGTACTGACCGAGTCCGACGTACGCTCAGCGCTCGCGCGAGTTCTGGACCCAGAGATCCGCAAACCCATCACCGAACTGGGGATGGTCAAGGGGATCACCCTCTCCAGTGACAACAGCGTCGACATCGGCATCTATCTCACGACCGCCGGTTGCCCGATGCGCACCGAGATCACCGAACGCGTCACCAAGGCCGTCGCCGACGTCGCCGGAGTCGGCGCGATCCGCGTCGAACTCGACGTCATGGACGACGCTCAGCGAACCGAACTCCGCAAGTCGCTTCGCGGCGATTCCGCCGAGCCGGTCATCCCCTTCGCCCAGCCGGGCTCACTCACCCGCGTCTACGCCGTGGCTTCCGGTAAGGGTGGCGTCGGAAAGTCCAGTGTGACAGTCAATCTCGCGGCGGCGATGGCCGCGCGCGGACTGTCCGTGGGTGTACTCGACGCGGATATCTACGGTCACTCGATCCCCCGCATGCTCGGCACCGACGCCAAGCCGACTCAGGTCGAGCGCATGATCATGCCGCCCGTCGCCCACGACGTGAAGATGATCTCCATCGCGCAGTTCACCCAGGGCAACACTCCCGTCGTCTGGCGCGGACCGATGCTTCACCGCGCGCTCCAACAGTTCCTCGCCGACGTGTTCTGGGGCGACCTGGACGTGCTGCTGCTCGATCTGCCGCCCGGCACCGGTGACATCGCCATCTCGGTGGCTCAGCTCATCCCGAGCGCCGAGATCCTGGTCGTCACCACACCGCAGCAGGCTGCCGCCGAGGTCGCCGAGCGCGCGGGCGCCATCGCCCTGCAGACCCGTCAGCGTGTGGCCGGCGTCGTCGAGAACATGTCGTGGCTCGAGCTTCCCGACGGCACCCGTATGGACGTCTTCGGCCAAGGCGGTGGGCAGACGGTCTCCGATCGCCTCACGAAGGCCGTCGGCGCCAAGGTGCCGCTTCTCGGACAGATCCCGCTGGATCCGTCCGTCCGCGAGGCAGGCGACGCCGGGACGCCGATCGTCCTCAGCGCTCCCGACTCACCCGCCGCCATCGCACTCAAGGACATCGCCGACAAGTTGGCCGTCCGTCAGCGCGGGCTGGCCGGAATGTCGCTCGGTATCAACACGGTTCGCAACCTCTAGAACCCCGACATACGAAAGGGGGGGGGGGGCCCCTCCGGGTGAGGGGCCCGGTGGGGTTGTGGGTGATGGTTGGGTGGGAATGGCAGC
>NZ_JBHWUF010000015.1:0-104962 GCF_042738325.1 Rhodococcus sp. NPDC059969
GCGCGGCGTTTCTGTCCGCCCCTTTCTCGGCGGTAATTAAACCGCGCCGGGTGGTTTGTGTGCCCGGTAACTGCAACCCCTATCTCCAACCACCCCCCCCCCCCCCTTGTGGGGGGCCGCTTCTTTTCAGAGCTGGTACTTCTTCAGGGCTGGTGAAGGCGATCAGCTGTGGTAAGGCTCCGCGCTCAGCAGCGTGACCTTCATGGTGCTGCCGTTGGGCAGGTTGTACTCACGCGTGTCGCCGACCTTGGCTTCGAGCAATGCGCCGCCCAGCGGTGAGTTCGGGGAGTAAACCTCGAGCTTGGCGTCACGTGCGCCTTCTTCGCGGGTAGCGATGAGGAACGTCTCGGTGTCACTCTCGTCGCCGTCGTAGTAGACCTTGACTACGGATCCGGGCAGTGCAACACCGGACTGCGTGGGGGCTTCGCCGACCTTGGCGCTGTTCAGCAGCTCCTGGAGCTGGCGAATGCGGGCTTCCTGCTGACCCTGCTCTTCGCGGGCAGCGTGGTAGCCGCCGTTCTCTTTCAGGTCGCCCTCTTCGCGACGCTCGTTGATCTCGGCGGCGATGACAGGGCGATTGGCGATGAGCTGGTCGAGTTCGTTCTTGAGCCTGTCATGTGATTCCTGGGTAAGCCAGGTCACCTGGGTCTCGGTCATCTCGATCACTCCCTAGTAGTCGGAGCCGGGGGCTCCCTCGACGATCGCTGCAACAGCAGCGAACAACGACGCAGAAGCACCACCAGGGGTGCAGCCTTGCCGTCAAACCTTGCGTCAATGCAGCAATACACGGTTCCACCCGGAACCGTGTATCGGGCAATTCTATCACGCATGACTACCCGCCCTGTCCGGCGCCAAACGTCCGGCAGGGTGGGTGCGTCCGAGGTCAGCTCTTGGTCAGGTACTCCGGAACGTCGAAGCTGCAGCCGTAGACGTCGGCCATGCCGGGCGGCTGGGACGTCTTGACCTCGGTGTTGAACTCGAGGGTCTGATGTTCCGAAGGCGGGACGTAGACCTCGCGTCGACCGGTTTCGGAGCCGTCCTTCGAGCGGGCGCGCACGATGCACATCGCTTCACGTGACGAATCGTCACGGGTGACGGTGAAGCGGATCTTCACCGTGGCGTCGTTGGCGATGTCGAACGAGATGGTCTCGGTCTCGATTTCCTTGACTGCGAATTTTCCGTACGCGTAGTACGCGATTCCGCCGCCGACGACGATGACGAGAGCGGTCAGAGCCCACACCATCCACTTGCGGGGACTGCCCGTGCGAGTAGTGCTCGGGTACCGATCTTGGGGAAGCGGTTTGCTCATCACTCTGCTCTCGAAGACTCGAGTTCACGTGTCGTGCAGCAACTGACTGCGCCCCACCGAACTACTGAAGGGGTCACGGCTGCGCCAGGAACTCTCGGGTGGAACTATAGAGGACGTGTCCCGTCGCGCCGTCGGTAGGTTTGACGGCAGTCGGTACGTTTGACGGCAAAGGCTCGGAGCAATTCGAGCGGTACAAAGCGTGTTGGTCGAAGACTGCCGGCGACGGCAATAGGTGAAGTTGAGGTGAACGAACACGTGAGCGGATTCCGGCTCATGGCCGTCCATGCCCATCCCGACGACGAGTCGAGCAAGGGTGCGGCCACCACCGCCCGTTATGCAGCCGAAGGCCACGAAGTGATGGTCCTGACGCTCACCGGGGGTGAGCGTGGCGACATTCTCAACCCGGCCATGGACGTTCCCGGCGTCCGCGATCGAATCAGCGAAGTCCGCCAGGAGGAGATGGCCGAGGCCGCTCGCATCCTGGGCGTGAAGCAGCGCTGGCTCGGTTTCGTCGATTCCGGGCTCCCCGAGGGTGACCCTCTTCCGCCGCTGCCCGAAGGGTGCTTCGCCCTCGTTCCGCTCGAAGAGTCCACGCGCGCTCTGGTCAAGGTGATTCGCGAATTCCGTCCCCACGTCGTCACGACGTACGACGAGAACGGCGGATACCCACATCCGGACCACATCCGGTGCCACGAGGTGTCGATGGCTGCGTACGAAGCCGCCGCCGATCCCGAGTACTTCCCCGAGGACGGTCAGCCGTGGGAGATCAAGAAGCTCTACTACTCGCACGGATTCATCCGTAAGCGCCTCGAACTCTTCCAGGAGGAGTACGAGCGCCGGGGTGAGCCGTTCCCGATGGCGGACTGGCTCAAGAAGTGGAAGACCGAGCGTGGCGACATGATGGTTCGGGTGACCACTCAGGTCACGTGCGGCGATTACTTTCCTCAGCGTGACGACGCTCTGCGTGCGCACGCGACGCAGATCGATCCCAACGGTTCGTTCTTCGCTGTGCCGCTCGACATTCAGCAGAAGATCTGGCCCACCGAGGAATTCGAGCTCGCCAAGACGCGGGTCACCACGTCCATTCCGGAAACCGACCTGTTCGCAGGTCTCGAAGAGGACGCTCAGAAGTGAATGCTCTGTCCGCCGAGGTAGTTCTCGGCACCACACAATTTCTTGCTCAGACCCCGAGTAATCCATCGGGCCCGGAGTTCGGAAAGTCGTCTCCGGTCGGATTGCTGGTCATTCTGGCGCTGCTCATCGGTGTGATCCTGTTGGTTCGGTCGATGAATCGCCAGCTCAAGAAGCTGCCGGAAACCTTCGAACCGGATCATCCCGAACTCGATCAGCAGGCGGACGAAGGCACCGATCGGGGAGCGATCACAGCTCCGAGCCCGGCGGAACCGAACGTCTCTACCGAGAAGAAGCCGAAGCAAGAATCCTGAGACGGACGAGGTAGCGACGATGGACCCACGGATGCGGAACAACCTGGGTGGGTCCTCGAGTCCTTACCTGCGTCAGCACGCCGACAATCCGGTCTACTGGCAACAGTGGGGCGAAGAGGCGATGGAGTGGGCGCGCGAGCGCAACGTGCCGATCCTCCTCTCGATCGGGTACTCGGCGTGCCACTGGTGCCACGTCATGGCGCACGAGTCGTTCGAGAACGACGAGATCGCGGCGATCATGAACGCGAACTTCGTCTGTGTGAAGGTGGACCGCGAAGAACGTCCGGACATCGACGCCGTCTACATGAACGCGACGGTCGCGATGACCGGTCAGGGCGGCTGGCCGATGACCTGTTTCCTGACTCCCGACGGCTCACCGTTCTACTGCGGTACGTATTACCCGCCGACGCCTCGCGGCGGAATGCCCTCGTTCACACAGCTTCTCGAAGCGATAGCGGACACCTTCACCAATCGGCGCGACGAGGTCGACAACGCGGCACAGTCGATCGTCACGGAACTTCAGCGCGCGTCCGGCGGAATCCCGTACGGCGGAGCGCCCGTCGATGCGGAGCTGCTGGATGCGGCGGGTCTGTCGATCCTCGGCGACGAGGACATTCCGCGCGGGGGATTCGGCGGGGCACCGAAGTTTCCGCCGTCGGCACTTCTGGAGGGAATGCTCCGACAGTTCGAGCGCACAGGTTCGAACGAGATTCTCGGAGGCATCGAGCGCACCGCCGAAGCAATGGCACGTGGCGGCATCTACGACCAGTTGGGTGGCGGTTTCTCGCGGTACTCGGTCGATGCCGAGTGGGTGGTTCCGCACTTCGAGAAGATGCTCTACGACAATGCGCTGCTCCTGCGGTTCTACGCGCATTGGGCGCGGCGAACCGGATCGGACCTGGCCACCCGCGTCGCCGTGGAGACCGCAGGGTTCCTGCTCGCCGATCTGGTGACCGAGAACGGTTGCTTCGCTTCGGCTCTCGATGCCGACACCGACGGCGTCGAAGGCCTCACGTACGTATGGACGCCGGCGCAACTGGTCGAGATTCTCGGCGAGGACGACGGGCAGTGGGCGTCGGAGTTGTTCCGGGTCACCGATACCGGAACCTTCGAAGAGGGTGCGTCGGTATTGCAGTTGCTCCATGACCCCGACGACTGGTCGCGCTGGCAGAAGGTCTCCGACGCTCTCCGTGCTGTCCGGGCTCAGCGTCCACAGCCTGGCCGCGACGACAAAGTGGTGACTGCCTGGAACGGGCTGACCATCACGGCTTTGACGGAAGCGGGCCTTGCCCTGGACCGGCCCGACTGGATCGACGCGGCAGCCGAGTGCGCCGGCGCTCTTCTCGACCTTCACCTGGTAGACGGTCATCTGCGCCGTGCTTCCCTCGGCGGGACCGTCGGCACCCCGACGGCAGTGCTCGAGGATTACGCAACGCTTGCGACGGGCCTCCTGGCGCTCTACCAGGCAACGGGAACTGCGCGATGGCTTGATGCGGCGCAGCAACTGCTCGACGTCACTCTCGATCATTTCGCCGATCCGGCCGAGCCGGGAAGCTGGTTCGACACAGCCGATTTCGCGGAGTCTCTCGTCACCCGGCCCCGAGACCCGTTGGACGGCGCGACGCCTTCCGGTGCGTCGAGCGTCGCCGAGGCACTGTTGACCGCAGCGGCGTTGACCGACGCCGAGCGCTCCTCTCGTTACGCGCAGGCTGCGGCGGACGCGATGGCGAGGGCCACGCTGCCGCTCGAGCGTGCGCCGCGGTCGGCGGGACACTGGCTCGCGGTGACGGAAGCGTCGTTGCGTGGTCCGATACAGGTGGCCGTCGTCGGTGAAGGATCGCTGTTGGCCGCTGCCCGCCGGCTTGCCCCGGGTGGTGCAGTGGTGGTGGGCGGAGCGCCGGATTCTTCACCGCTGCTTGCCGATCGACCCCTTGTCGACGGTGGTGAAGCCGCGTACATCTGCCGGGGATTCGTGTGCGATCGGCCGGTGACGACGGTGGTGGAGTTGGCGAGTCAGTTGAACACGACGAGCCATACCGCGATGTAGTGGCAGATCGCCGCGACGACCGTCGCGGCATGGAAGAACTCGTGGTGACCGAACGTCGTGGGCCACGGGTTGGGCCATTTCGTCGCGTACAGAATTGCGCCGACGCTGTAGAGGATTCCGCCGACGAGCAGCAGGACCATCGGGGCGACGCCGACCTGGTGTGTCAGTTCGCCGACCACTGGGACGATCGCCCAGCCGAGCAGCAGGTAGAGGGGAACTCCCACCCATTTCGGGGCGGTGGGCCAGAGCATCTTGAGCGCGACGCCGGCGAGCGCGCCGGCCCACACGATCGCAAGAATGATCTTGCCGGTGTCAGTGGGGAGGCCGAGCATGGCGAACGGTGTGTAGCTGCCGGCGATGAAGAGAAAGATCATCGAATGGTCCGCACGCTTCATCCACGTACGGCCCTTGACGGTCTGCCACTGAATGCGGTGATACGTCGCGCTGATGCCGAAGAGGCCGCAGATCGTGATGCTGTAGATCGCGGTTGCCCAGGCCGCCTTGGCGCCTACCTGAGCGCCGGCCACGGACACGAGAACGATGCCCGCCACGACGGAGACACCGAGCGCCCACAGGTGGATCCAACCGCGCATGCGTGGTTTGACCGGAAGCTCGTCGAGCCCGAATGCCGTCATGTGCAACCCCTCTCGTTCCGTGCTGTTGCGAACCGCGTAACCTACGGTACCGTAGGTTACGCACCAGTAGCATAACCTACCTGCGGGTTTTCGACGCGTACAAAAAGCGTGACGGCGCTCGCATGTGGCAGTCACTGCCGGGCGTAGTCTTTGACACCATGGTGATGTCACGGTGAATCTGCGCGGACTGCTGTACAGCATCTACGAGCGACGGCTCCTCAGTCATCTCGACGGTCTCGCGCACCCCCGGCACGTAGCCGTTATGTGTGACGGAAACCGGCGATGGGCTCGCGAGAACGGCTTCACCGATGTCAGTCACGGGCACCGCATGGGCGCACTCAAGATCGCCGAATTGTTGGAATGGTGCGACGCCGCCGGAATCGAGATGGCAACCATCTATCTGCTCTCGACCGAGAACCTGCGCCGCGAACCGGAAGAGTTGGACACCCTCCTCGAGATCATCACCGACGTCGTCGAAGAGATCTCCGGGCCCGGCAAGAACTGGAGTGTGCAGATCGTCGGTGCCCTCGATCTTCTGCCCCCCGAGCAGTCCAGGCGATTGCGGGAAGCTGCAGCCGGAACAAGTGGCCGAACCGGAACGCATGTCAACGTCGCGATCGGATACGGCGGGCGGCAGGAGATCGCCGACGCCGTCCAATCGCTCCTACGCGACAAGATCGGTGAAGGTCTGAGCGGAGACGAACTGATCCAGGCCGTCACGGTCGACGGCATCGACGGTCACCTCTACACGTCGGGGCAGCCCGATCCGGATCTGGTGATCCGCACCTCCGGCGAGCAGCGGCTCTCCGGATTCCTGTTGTGGCAGAGCGCCTATTCGGAGATCTGGTTCACCGAGGCGTACTGGCCCGAGTTCCGCCGAGTCGACTTTCTGCGGGCCCTGCGTGACTACGCGGCGCGCCACCGCCGGTTCGGCGCCTGAGTCGTCTCAGAGCTTGCGCAGTCGTAGCCGGTTGATCGTGTGATCGGCGTCCTTGCGCAGCACCAGGGTTGCGCGAGGGCGGGTGGGGAGAATGTTCTCCACCAGGTTCGGGTGATTGATCGAGTTCCAGATCTCCTTCGCCGCGATGGTCGCGTCACGGTCGGAGAGGCCGGAGTAGTGGTGAAAGTGAGCGTTCGGATCGGCGAACGACGTCTTGCGTAGTGCGAGGAACCGCTCGATATACCAGGCTTCGATGTCCTCGATGCGGGCGTCGACGTAGATCGAGAAGTCGAACAGATCGGAGACCATCAGACGTGGGCCGGTCTGCAGGACGTTGAGGCCCTCGATGATGAGGATGTCCGGCTGGCGGATCAGATGGTACTGGCCCGGGATGATGTCGTACGACGTGTGCGAATACACCGGCGCCGCTACTTCTTCCGCGCCGGACTTGACTTCCGTGACGAAGCGCAACAGCTTGCGACGATCGTAGCTTTCGGGAAAACCCTTGCGGTGCATGATGCCTCGACGCTGGAGTTCCTTGGTCGGATACAGGAATCCGTCCGTGGTGACGAGGTCGACGCGTGGGTGGTGATCCCAGCGGGCCAGGAGAGCTTGCAGCACACGAGCTGTCGTGGATTTTCCGACCGCAACCGAACCGGCGACACCGATGACGAAGGGCACCTGGCGATCGGGATGCTTCTCACCGAGGAACGTGGCGGTGGCCGCGAACAGTCGTTGGCGCGCCGCCACCTGCAGGTGGATCAGACGTGCGAGGGGGAGATAGACCTCGGCGACCTCTTCGAGATCGATCTGCTCGCCGAGACCGCGCAGGCCGTACAACTCGTCCTCGGTCAACACCAGCGGCGTCGACTTACGCAGTGTCCGCCACTGCTTGCGGTCGAACTCGACGTAGGGACTCGACTCGTTGGTACGCGCCATCAGCCCAGCTCACCGGCGCGTAGTGAACCCGGAGCCCGGCGGACGAAACAGCTATGCGAGCAAGCCAGGCGCGAGTGCGCACGATCCGAGTGCATAGTCGGATTGTGCTCGGTGCCACGTCCGGGACTTTCGCCGGGTGGCATTCCGGAGCGAGCGGCTAGGCTCGGTCGTTATGGATCCAGACACACTTGTTCGCCAATATCTGCTGCTCGGACTGGGTTTCGACCGTCTCGAAGACGGATTCGTCGATGCGTTCACCGGTGACCCGGCGTTGCGGAAGCAGGTCGAGAGCGCCCCGAAGCCCGATCCGCGCGAACTTGCCCGCACGGCACGTCAATTGCGGGGCGAACTGGCCGGAAGTGGTCTGAACGCCGAGCGCGCTCACTTCATCGACGTTCACTTGCGCGCCCTCGAATGCTCCGGGCGCAAGTTCGCGGGTGAGGACATCGGCTTCGTGGACGAGGTGGAGGCGTACTTCGACGTACGAATCGCCAAGGGAAACGAGGACGCCTACAGCGACGCTCACCGGTTGATGGGTGACGTTCTCCCCGGTCCGGGACCGTTGGCGCAGCGGGTGCAGGCGCATCGCAAGGCCGACGAGATCCCCCCAGCAAGACTGAACGAGTGCGTCGAGGCAATGTCGAGTGCGCTGCGTGATCTGGTTCGCGGCACGTTCGGGCTTCCCGCGTCGGAAACCGTCGAATACGAAGTGGTGGGGGACAAGCCGTGGTCCGGCTTCAACTACTACCTCGGTGACTACCGCTCCAAGGTTGCGATCAACTCGGACCTGCCGCAGTTCATGGCCAACTTGCCGCGGCTGATCGCGCACGAGTCCTACCCCGGCCATCACACCGAGCACTGCCGCAAGGAAGCCGGCCTGGTCGGGACCGGCCAACTCGAGCAGACGCTGTTCCTGGTCAACACGCCGCAGTGCATCGTGGCCGAAGGCCTCGCGGATCTGGCGCTCGAAGCGATAGTCGGTCCGGAGTGGGGCCTGTGGGCGCAGGAGATCTACGCCGATCTCGGATTGTCTTTCGACGGGGAGAAGGCGCAACGGCTCTCCACCGCGTCGGGGCAACTGCTGAGCGTTCGTCAGGATGCTGCACTGATGTTGCACGACGAGGGCCGCAGCCTCGACGACGTGGCGCTCTTCCTCGAACGGTGGTCGCTGTCGACGCCGGAACGCGCTCGCCAATCGCTCAAGTTCCTGTCTTCGCCGCTGTGGCGGGCGTACACCAGCACGTATGTCGAGGGATACCGGCTGCTCGGTGGCTGGCTGGACGAGGTGCCGGTGGGCGCAGAGCGCACCGAACGCTTCCGCAGGCTGCTCGACGAGCCGCTGGTCCCCAGCTCTCTGCGTGCTGCCTAGTGCCGGGTGGAGGCGGCGGGAGCGAACTTCGTAGACTGGACGCATTCGTTTCCGCATCCAGCTTGGAGATTCTTCGATGACCGCTGTGCCCGGCTCCGACGTCAACTCTGCATCACTCGCCGAACTCGACCCCGAAGTCGCCGAGGCGATGGCTGGTGAATTGGCTCGTCAGCGCGACACGCTCGAGATGATCGCGTCGGAGAACTTCGTTCCCCGCTCGGTTCTGCAGGCTCAGGGCAGCGTCCTGACCAACAAGTACGCCGAGGGCTACCCGGGACGTCGTTACTACGGCGGTTGCGAGCACGTCGACGTCATCGAGGATCTCGCGCGCAACCGTGCGAAGGAACTCTTCGGCGCGGAGTTCGCGAACGTTCAGCCGCACTCGGGCGCACAGGCCAATGCTGCTGTCCTGATGGCACTGATGAACCCGGGTGAGAAGCTGCTCGGCCTCGACCTTGCACACGGTGGCCACCTCACGCACGGCATGAAGCTCAACTTCTCCGGCAAGTTGTACGACGTCGCGTCCTACGGCGTCAGCAAAGAAGATCACCGCATCGACATGGACGAGGTGCGCTCGATCGCCCTCGCCGAGAAGCCGAAGGTCATTGTCGCCGGCTGGTCCGCGTACCCGCGTCAGCAGGACTTCGCGGCCTTCCGTGCGATCGCGGACGAGGTCGGGGCATACCTGTGGGTCGACATGGCTCACTTCGCCGGATTGGTTGCGGCGGGCCTGCACCCGTCGCCCGTCCCGTACGCGGACGTCGTCTCCTCGACCGTCCACAAGACCCTCGGTGGACCGCGTTCCGGTCTGATCCTGGCGAAGAAGGAGTGGGCCAAGAAGCTCAACTCCGCTGTCTTCCCCGGTCAGCAGGGCGGACCGCTCATGCATGCCATCGCGGCCAAGGCAGTCACCTTCAAGATCGCTGCAGGAGAAGAGTTCAAGGATCGTCAGGCACGCACGCTTTCTGGTGCGCGCATCCTGGCCGAGCGTCTGGGGAACAAGGATGTCGCAGATCAGGGCATCAGCGTCCTGACCGGTGGCACCGACGTCCACCTCGTTCTCGTGGACCTGCGTAACTCGGAGCTCGACGGCCAGCAGGGTGAGGATCTTCTGCACGAAATCGGCATCACGGTCAACCGCAACGCTGTTCCGTTCGATCCCCGCCCGCCGATGACCACCTCCGGTCTGCGTATCGGTACCGCAGCGTTGGCCACCCGCGGATTCGGCGATGCCGAGTTCACCGAGGTCGCCGACATCATCGGTACCGCTCTGGCCGGCAACGCGGATCTGCCGGCGCTGCGTGCGCGCGTCGCCAAGCTCGCCCTCGACCTTCCTCTGTACGACGGTCTCGAGAACTGGGGCCTGCTCAGCAAGAACGTCTAGGAATTTCTTCACCGACGGCCCGGTCCCTTTCGAGGGGCCGGGCCGTCGGTGTTCATGGATTTGCGGTTCATGGACTTGTGGCATCGGTCACATGACCGATGGTGGCGGAGTTCGGCGCTTCCTAGCCTGAGAGCATCACCCCTCCGGCGAAGGAAATCCCATGACCGAACAGAATCTGCATTGGCTCTCCGCCACCGAGATGGCGGCGGAGGTCGCGTCGAACAGTCTCTCGCCCAACGAGATTGCCGAAGCGATGATCCAGCGCGTCGACGCCGTCAACCCGTCGATCAACGCGATAGTGCAGTTCGATCGCGAGCAGGTCACGCGCGACGCGGCCGAACTCTCACGGCAGCAGGAATCGGGCGAGAAGCTCGGCCCGCTGCACGGTGTTCCGTTCACGATCAAGGATCTGACGGCAGTGGACGGGCTGCCGACCACGTTCGGGATGAAGCCGATGGCCGACAACATCGCGACGGGAAATGCCGTCGTGGTGGACAGGCTGCGCGGCGCGGGCGGACTGTTCCTGGGAAAGACGAACACTCCCGAAAGCGGTTACTACGGTGGCACGGACAACCACCTGTACGGGCCGACGCACAACCCGTGGAAGGTCGGCAACAGTGCGGGCGGGTCCAGTGGCGGTGCGTCGGCTGCTGTGGCTGCCGGCCTCGGGCCACTCGCCGAGGGCAGTGACGGCGCCGGATCGGTGCGAATCCCCTCGGCTCTCTGCGGGGTTGTCGGGCTCAAGCCGACCACCGGTGTCATCCCGCAGACCATCCTGGCCGGCCGGTTCTACAACTGGGCGTACCACGGTCCGATCACCAGGACGGTTGCCGACAACGCGCTCATGCTCGACATCATGGCCGGGCCGCACAATGCGGATCCGCTCTCGATCGAGCGTGCCGAGACCTCGTATGTCGAAGCGGCGAAGGGTGACGTGAAGGGACTTCGTATTGCGTGGTCGACGAATCTCGGCCTAGGCCATGTTGATCCGGAGGTGCTGGCGGTGTGTCTCGACGCATTGTCCGCGTTCGAGGAATTGGGTGCCCAGATCACCGAGGCGACACCTGATTGGGGAAATCCGTCGGAATCGATGTGGAACGGTATCTGGGTTCCCGGTTTCGCTTCGGAGTACGACTTGCTCGACTGGGAGAACCAGCGCGGCGAGGTCGACGACAACCTCATCGAGATCATGCACGAGGCCGAGCGGCTCACCGGTGTCGACGTCGGGCGGGCCGACGCCTTCCGCGGCGTCATGTGGGACACGTGGACCACGTTCATGAACGACTACGACGTACTGGTTTCGCCGACCTTGGCGTCGGCCACGTTCCCGCTCAGCCAGTTCGCGCCGTCGTGGCTCGAGGGAGCGTCGCTGCGTGAGCAGTTGCTCGATTGGCTCTTCACCTACCCGTACAACATGCTCAACAACCCGGCGATCACCGTGCCCGCCGGATTCACCGCCGACGGCCGACCTGTGGGGCTGCAGATCGCCGCACGCCACCGTCAGGACGCATTGGTCCTGCGGACGGCTGCGAACTTCGAGGCGGTGCGTCCGTGGGCCGACAAGAAGCCTGCCGATTCGCTGGTGGTGGCCTAGCTCACACAATTGACTAGATTGGTGTGATGACGTCTGTACTTCCCGATCGCGGCGCGCGACCAGACATGTTCGCGCCGCGATCGCCGGCGGCCGGGGCCTACGGCATTCTCGGCCTGTGCGCCGAAGAACTCCGAGCACGCGGGCTCGAGTACGCGGCAGCAGCGGTCACGTACCGAGATCCGTCCACCGGACGGCATCGGGCCCTGGCGAGTTCCGGATACAACACACGGGTGCTCGATTTCCTTCTCGACGACTTCGTCGCCGATCGAGACCTGTTCGGCATAATTCGCGAGGCTTCGGGCGTTCCGGTGTTCTGGCAGGACGTGCCACGCTTCGAGCAGGTCGAGTTGGTCACCGATGTTCTGCGGCCGTCCGGGTATGCCGAGGGAGCATCGGTCGCGTTGGGGTTTACCGGCCGTGAGGTGACCGGAATGCTGCACATGAGCTTCGCGGATTCGGGCGTCGTCGATCGTGTGCGAGAGGTGGTGGCGGCGTCGAGTACAGCCTGCTCCCGGGTCGTAGGGGACCAGGTGGCGCTCGATCGCGTCCACCTGAGCCCGCGGGAGATTCAGGTTCTGCAATTGGTGGCCAAGGGCGCGGGCAATGTCGAGATCGCCGAAGAGCTGTTCGTCAGCCGACGCACTGTCGCCACCCATCTCGAGAACATCTTCGTCAAGACCGGAACCAATTCGCGGGTTCAGGCAGCGGTGCGCGCCGCCAAGTGGGGTCTGATCGAGTCCTGAGTGACTCCGAATCACACGTGTGGCATTTTGTTACCTGGCGTTCACCAGATGTGCGGCTCGTTCCGTGGCGCGAGTGTCCGATCCGCAGTACCGTCGGCAGTAACGAGTAACCAGAAGTTACTTGTGCGGGAGGTTCTGATCGTGACTGAAACACTCAGTACGAGAGGGCCGGCGCCCGGCCCTTGTTTCAGCTGACACTGCGTCACCTGACACCAGAGCCGTCCGGCCCAGCGAGCTGAGTTTGCGCGGGTGCCGCGTAGACCTAGGAGCCCAACGTGACTGCATCACGCTCCGTCTCTGCCCACTCGGCCCGGGCTGATCTATCAGCCGGGAATCATTCGGGAGATGCACTTCGCACGTACGTCTTGGATACCTCGGTACTACTGTCCGATCCATGGGCTGTCACTCGATTCGCCGAACACCACGTGGTGCTCCCACTGGTCGTGATCAGCGAACTCGAAGGCAAACGACACCACCACGAACTGGGATGGTTCGCCCGAGAATCGCTCCGCATGCTCGACGATCTTCGGATCGAATACAGCCGACTGGACCGTCCGGTGCCGATCGGCACCGAGAACGGGACACTGCAGGTTGAACTCAATCACACCGACCCTGCGGTCCTGCCCGTCGGATTCCGCACGGACAGTAACGATTCGAGGATTCTGGCGTGTGCGCTGAACCTTGCGGCGGAGGGCAAGGACGTAGTCCTCGTCAGCAAGGACATTCCGCTTCGTGTGAAGGCAGGCGCGGTGGGGCTACCCGCCGACGAGTACCACGCTCACGACGTCGTGCCCTCCGGATGGACGGGCATGACCGAACTGGACGTCGCCTCGACGGACATCGACGAGCTGTTCAACGAGGGATTCCTGGACCTCGACGAAGCGCGAGATCTGCCGTGCCACACGGGTCTTCGCCTGTTGGGTGGTTCGTCGAGCGCGCTCGGACGGGTGACTCCGGACAAGCGCATCCAGTTGGTGCGCGGTGAGCGCGAGGCGTTCGGGTTACACGGCCGCTCCGCCGAGCAGCGCATTGCGCTCGATCTCCTCATGGACGAGAGTATCGGCATCATCTCTCTCGGTGGTAAGGCAGGCACCGGTAAGTCGGCCTTGGCTCTGACGGCAGGTTTGGAAGCCGTTCTCGAGCGCCGCACTCAGCGGAAGGTTGTCGTCTTCCGTCCGCTGTATGCCGTTGGCGGACAAGAACTCGGCTACCTTCCCGGTAGTGAGAGCGAGAAGATGGGCCCGTGGGCTCAGGCCGTCTTCGACACTCTCGACGGGTTGGCCTCGCCCGAGGTCCTCGAGGAGGTTCTCGCCCGCGGAATGCTGGAAGTGTTGCCGCTGACGCACATTCGCGGTCGGTCGCTACACGATTCGTTCGTGATTGTCGACGAAGCGCAGTCCCTCGAACGAAATGTTCTGCTGACAGTGCTTTCTCGTCTGGGAACCGGGTCGCGAGTGGTTCTCACGCACGACGTCGCGCAGCGAGACAACCTGCGAGTAGGCAGGCACGACGGAGTTGCGGCCGTCATCGAAAAGCTCAAGGGGCACCCGCTTTTCGCGCACATCACACTCACTCGCAGTGAGCGTTCGCCGATCGCCGAGTTGGTGACCGACATGCTCGAGGAGTTCGGTCCCACTTCCTGAGAGGCGATCTCCCCGTGCGGACTTCGGTCTGCACGGGGAGTCCAGGTTTGAGTAGTTCAGTCCTGCAGCGGTCCCAGTTCGTTGTCGAGAACTTCCTGCACCACACGCATCGCCGCCAGTCCGGCCGGAGCGCCGCAGTACGCGCTCGCGTGGATCACGGTTTCGACGATCTCGGTGCGCGTCAAGCCGTTTCGCAGTGCCCCGCGTACGTGGCCTTTGAGTTCGTTCTCGGCGCGCAGTGCGATCAGCATCCCGAGATTGATCAGACTGCGACTGCGGCGATCCAGTCCCGGGCGCGTCCACACCGAACCCCAGACGTTGGCCGTCACGAAGTTCTGCAGTTCTTCGCTGTCGGTGCCGCGGGTGCGCTCGAAGGCAGCGTCGACAAAATCGGCGCCCATGACTTCGGTTCGCACAGCCAAGCCGGCATCGAAGGAGTCAGGCGTGGTGTTCTCGGGCATCGAAGGTTCGCTCGCTTTCGGCAGGTTTTTTCAGGCCGGAGCAAGCCTACTTCGTGACCCGTTCCCGACTACTGCGCGGCCGACCGCGGTCACCACACCCCACGCGACGTCTCGCAGACTGAAATAGTCTCGCCAGACGGAGATCTTGCCGTCGCGCAGTTCGAAGGTTCCGCACACCCAGAATTCGATGCGCAGCGGACCGACAGTCAGGATGTCGGTGCGTTCGGTGAGCACCGTGGACTCGTCGCCGACGATGTGGTGCATCTCCGCCTCGAATTTCAGTGAAGGCTTGGTGACCAGACGGAGCGCTCGCACGACGGTCTTCTTGCCTCGCAGTGTGGGGAGCGAGACGTTTTGCCACACGATGTCGTCTGTCATCAATTCGGCTGCGGTGTCCACGTCGAAATCGGTGAGGGCTGCGAACATTGCGTTCACCGTGGCTGTCGAACTACTCATGGGGTGTCCTTGGCTGATTTATTCGGCCGGTGTTGCCCGGATGAAGGTACCGAGATGATCGTGATCGAAGTACTCCAAGGTTAGCGAGTTTCCGTCGAAGGTGGCCTTCGAGACAGTCCCGGCCGGTGCGTTTTCGCCGCTGAGGGGGAACGTGAAGGTGTTTCCGTCCCAGTGCGTCAGCGGGTACGTCACGGCCGCGGGTCCCATGGTCAAGGTCAGCGCACCGTTCTGCTGCGTCACGAGCGCGGGGCCCCAGTACGGATTGCCGTAGTCGCCGGTCAATTGGTCTGTCGGTGGCGCGGGAGCGGGGGAGGCCGGCGGCGTCGTCCCGGCAAGTTCGCCCTCAGGGTCGGCTTGTGAGGCAAAGGACGCTTCGTACAGCGGGCGCCACTCGCGGGTGATCTTCCCGAACTGCACCAGATCGGCGAATTCGGCGGTCAAGGTCTCTGCGACGCCGGTGGGCGTGCCGTTAGTCAGAACGACGATGCCGACGTCAGCGGAGGGAATCGTCACGAAATTGGTCCCGGCACCGAGCAGGAAGGCTCCGGAGTGGCTGGCGGTCACACGGCCTGCCGCGCTGTCGGAAACATTGAACCCGTAGCCGTAGAAGCCGGAGCGTTCCCCGATTTCCTGCGCATGGCGCGAGACGATTTCCGGGTTGACTGCGGGCACGAGCGCATCCGTCTGAACGACCTGCTGCCCCTGATACCGACCGCCCGACAGCACCATGTCCAACCACTTGGCCATGTCGTTCACCGAGGAGCTGACTCCACCGGCGGGGGATTGGGCGTCGGCGTCCCGAACCGGCCCTACCTCGTACTTTCCGTCTTCGAGGATGTGGCCGACTGTTCGATTTTCTCGGGCTTGGTAGTCGGCGAACCGCGAAGACGTCGAAGTCATACCGAGCGGACCGTAGATCGTGTTCTGCGACAGCGTTTCCCAATCGGTGCCCGCCGCGGATGCAACGGCCTCCGCACCGGCAGTGACGCCGAAGTTCGTGTACTCGTATGTGATTCGGAAGGGATTGAGCGGTAGTTGGCGAAGTTTTTCGAGCACCTGGGCCCGGTTGTAGCCCAGGTCCTCCAGCCCGTCGCCGGCGTGGTCCGGTAACCCCGACCGATGCGTGTAGAGATCGGAGATCGTGAGGTGGTCGGTCACCCACGGATCGGCAAGCGCAAACCCCGGCAGTTTCGAGATCACCGGAGTGTCCCAGTCGACGGTCCCGATTCCGACTTCGTGGGCGACCACCGTGGCCCCGACCGATTTCGACACCGATGCCAGTTGGAACACGGTGTCGGCATCGACGGTGGCGCTCTTACCCAACTCGCGAACCCCGAATCCCTTTGCGTACACAGTCTTACCTCCGTGCACCACGGCCACCGCCATGCCGGGAACACCGGAACTTGCCATGAGGTCGTTCGCGAGGCCGTCGAGCTTCCCGACCGCGTCGTCGATTTGCCCGTCCGGGATCGGCACCCCGGCGTCGAGACCCGGGCTGGCGTCGCTGACGACCGGCCCGGGCGCCGAGGTCGTGTCGGAATCGGACGAGCACCCGGCGAGCAGGGCGACTGTGAGTACGACAGGAACCGCAGCCGCTGACAGTCGAGAGCTGTTTCTGCTGGTGATGGACACGAGAATCTCCCTAGCGGGGTGTCGTCGGTACCACTCGGTTGATTCAGTATCGGGAATTGTTGGGCTGATAGTGGGACAAATCGGAAAATCGCGTGGCTACTTCGGCGCCTTGGTTGTCAGGCTGGCGAGAATCGAACCTTCGGTAACCGGTTTCCAGGGGAGCAACAACGCGACCAGCAGTGCGGTGATCAGTGCTGCTCCCACCGTGAAGTACGACGCGATGGCGAAGCCTTCCAGGCACGCGGTCTTCATCGTGAGGATCAGACTTTCCTTCTGTTGCTCGAAGAGCGGGCTGATGTCGCGGGAGCGGATCTCGATGACGCTGAGCACCGACTCGCGAGCGAAGCCCTTTTCCTGGGCGGACATCACGGCGTCGGGGATGGCGTCGACGATCGGGGCCACCTTGGATGTGTAGTACGACGCGACGATCGAGCCGATGACGGCGACGCCCAGTGTCCCGCCGAGTTCACGCGTCGTGTCGTTGACTGCCGATCCTGCGCCCGCTTCGTCGAGAGGGACCGAGGACATGATGGAGTCGGTCGCCGGGCCCTGGACAATCGCGAGGCCGAGACCCATGAGCACCATCGAGATCACGACGGGTCCGAGATAGGGGGTATTGACGGTCGTCTGGCCCGCCAGGAACATACCGCCGCTGAGGACGAGGAGGCCGAACACCATCACTGCTGTTGTGCCGAGTTTCTGCGCCGCCAAGGTGGCGACCGGGGCGCCCACGGCAACGGCGGCAGCGAAAGGCAAAGAGTGGATACCGAATTCGAGCGGCGAGTACTCCCGAACGCCCTGGAAGTACTGCGTGATCAAGAACAGGAATCCGAACATGCTGAAGTAGCTGACCGCAATGGCCAAGGCGGGGAACGAGAAACGTCGGATCCGGAAGAGATTCATGTTCAGGATCGGCGCGTCGGTGCGTAGTTCCCAGAAGACGAATGCGGCCAACAACACTGTCGCAGAAAGGTATCCCGTGATGCTGAACATCGACACCCACCCGCGGTGCGGTGCGTCGATGATGGTCCACACCAGAACTACGATGCCGAGGAGCGAGAGAATTGTTCCGACGAAGTCGAATCGGCCGACGTGGAACGCCTTCGACTCCGGAACAACCAGCAGCACGCCCACGATGACCAACAAAGCGGCCGGAACGTTCATCCAGAACACCGAGTGCCAGGAGAAGTGCTCGAGCAGCCAACCGCCTGCCGTCGGACCGATGGCAATCGCAAAGCCGGCCATTGCGGTCCAGGCTGCGATGGCGATGGCTCGTTCTCTGGCGTCGGTGAAGATGTTCGTGATCATGGCCAAGGTAGCCGGAAAGACTGCGGCGGCAAAGACACCCATGGCGGCTCGCGCCATGATCACCTGTTCGAGGTTGGAAGCCAAAGCCCCGACGAGCGACATTGCACCGACGCCGATCAGGCCGATGATCATCACTCGGCGGCGTCCGAAGCGGTCACCCAGGTGGCCGAAGGTCAGAAGGAACCCGGCGAAGGTCAACGTGTACGCGTCGACGATCCACTGCAGATCGCTGACGCTGGCGAACAGGTCGACGCTCATCGTCGGCAGCGCCACGTTGACCACCGTGTTGTCCAGCACGACAAGGAGTTCGGCGAGGCAGATGAAGATCAGCGCAGTGAAGCGACGGGATTTTGTCATCATGGGCGCCGAGGGCGCCGGTGCAAGTGTGTGAGACATGTTTGTACGCCATCTCTGCTCCTGCGCGAACGGCAGCAGCGGTTGGAAGAATGAGGGTAGGTCAACTCGGGGCTGAGACCAGAGCCTTGAGGTGAGCGCCGATGCGATCGAGAGGCGCCGTGGTGTGCTGAGCTTTTGCCATCAGGGTTGCGCCTTCGATCGACGCGATGACGACGGTTGCCCACTGTGCTGCAGTGTCGGACGGCTGTCCCTGCTGCCAGAAGAACGATGTGAGAAGCGATTCCCACGAGGTGAAGGATTCACCCGCAGCAGTTAGCGCCGCCGGCGTCGACGCGCCCTCCACCGCCGCGGCTGCGACAGGACAGGAAGAGGTGAAATCGCTCTCTACCAAGCTGTTTCGGAAGATGGTGACAACCGCGTCGATGATCTCCGGTGGGGAGGACTGAGCGATCATCGAACTGATGGCTGCGCTCACGCCCCGGCCGAAGTATGCGACGGCTTCACCGGCCAACTGCCCTTTGCCCTCGGGGAAGTAGTGGTACACCGACCCGCGGGGTGCGCCGGATCGTTCGACGATCTCGGTGAGCGAGGTTGTGGCGATCCCGTGTTCGCGGAAGGCGTTGATGGCGCCGACCAGCATCAGAGTGCGGGAATCGGAGTCGGCCATCCCGTCATCGTATGCAATCGAGGTGCTGCTCGATTGTTGCGGTGTCACTGATTGTTGCGGTGTCACTGATTCCTTCGATACGCCCCACTTGCGACGCGCTGCGGTGATCGGACAACGCGTCTGCGGGCCGGTCATGGCAACGAGGCGTCTCGAGGTGCGTTCATCTCTGCCTCCCAGTATGTCGATCGGTATAGGAACGAATCTGAGACTAGATGTAACCGACAGACACAGTCAAGTGTTGTATGCAGGTAGCGTGCCTTGATGGAGATTCTTGCTGGCAAAACTCTGCGAACAGTGGTTATATCGTACGGTATAGAGCTGCTGCATGGAGCGCCAGCTCCGGAGGAGAGGAAAACGACATGCCGGTTCCGACGTCCGTTGCACGAAAAAGAAGAATCGAAGTCGCAGTCGGGAAGTACTTCGCCAATCCGCTGGTCACCGGATTGAATCGGATCGGTCTGATGCCGTCGTTGATGACCGAGATCGAGACGGTCGGACGCCGAACCGGTCTGACCCGCCGAGTACCAGTCGCGATCACCTACAACGGCGACGAGGCGTGGGTCATCGCGCAGCACGGCATCGACACGGGCTGGGGAGCCAACATCTCTGCGACGCCGGAGGTTCGGATCCGTCGTCGCGGCGAGTGGGTGGACGGACAGGCCCAGATCATGCCGGACGACGACGTGCCGGCGCGGGTGAAGACTTTCGCGTCGGGGAAGCTCAGATCAGCACTGACCGCGTCTGCGTTCCGCGGGTTGCAGACCGATCCGGTGAGCGTTCGCATCAGGCTCGCGCCCAACCGGTCAACAGATTGAATCAACGGGAGTTGAAATGGTCGGTACGGAATGACCCGGTGCGTTGTCGTCGTTGACGAATGCAGCGGTGGTGCAATCACCTCTGCACACGACGAAGGAGCAGGATCATGCGTATCGGAATCATCGGAGCCGGTCAGATCGGTGGCACGCTCACGCGCAGGCTCGCTGCGCTCGGTCACGACGTACGTGTCTCGAACTCGCGCACACCGGACACACTTGCCGAGTTGGAAGCCGAGACGGGTGCGAAGGCAGTCCGCAGCACCGAGGCCGCCGAGGGTGCCGAACTGGTCATCGTGAGCATTCCTCAGAAGAACGTGGTCGATCTACCGGCGGGGATCCTCAGCGGTGCGGTCGCCGGTGCCCCGGTTATCGAGACCAACAACTACTACCCGCAACAGCGTGACGGCTTGATCTCCGCCATCGAGGACGGGCAGACCGAAAGCGCATGGGTGCAGGAGCACCTGGGTGTGCCGGTGTTCAAGGCATTCAACGGAATCTGGTGGAAGCATCTCCTCGAGAAGGGACTTCCCGAAGGCGCTGAGGGGCGCATTGCGCTACCTATCGCCGGCGACGACGACGTGAACAAGCAGGCTGTGTTCGATCTGATCAATCAGTTGGGCTTCGATCCCGTCGATGCCGGAACGATCGAGGACTCCTGGCGTCAGCAACCGGGAACCCCGGTGTACGGCAAGGACTTCGATCGTGAAGCGACGCTGAAGGCGTTGGCCGAGGCGAGCCCCGTGCGTACCGACGAGTGGCGGGCAACCACCACGGTGTAGGGCAAAAGAGTGGCGGTTTCCACTTCGGAAACCGCCACCCTTGGGGCCATTTTCAGTCCTTGACCTTCGCCATCGCCAGAACGTCGAGACGCTTGTCGAGTTCTTCCTCGCTCAGCTTGTCCGGGACGAGTCCGCGCTCGATGACGACCTGACGGATCGTCTTCTTCTCCTTCAGTGCCTGCTTCGCGACAGCTGCGGCTTCCTCGTAACCGATCGCCGAGTTGAGCGGCGTCACGATCGACGGCGACGATTCGGCGAGTGTCTTGAGGTGATCCTCGTGCGCGAGAAGTCCACTCACGCACTTGTCCGCGAACAGTCGAGAGACGTTGGCCAGCAAGGTGAACGACTCCAGCAGGTTGCGGGCCATGACCGGGATGTAGACGTTGAGTTCGAAAGCTCCGGCGGCGCCACCCCACGCGATGGCGGCGTCGTTTCCGATCACCTGAGCCGCAACCTGTGTGGTTGCCTCCGGCAGGACGGGGTTCACCTTGCCGGGCATGATCGAGCTACCCGGCTGTAGGTCGGGTAGTGCGATCTCGCCGAGCCCGGTCAGCGGACCCGATCCCATCCACCGAATGTCGTTGGCAATTTTCGTCAGCGAGACGGCGATGGTGCGCAGCGCGCCCGACGCCTCGACCAGTCCGTCGCGCGCGGCTTGCGCTTCGAAGCTGTTCTTCGCCGGAGTCAGCGCGTCGACACCGGTCGACTTGACCAGCTCGGCAACAACTTTGGGGCCGAATCCGTCCGGAGCATTGAGGCCGGTACCGACTGCCGTTCCGCCGATCGGCAGCTCGCCGAGGCGGGGGAGTGTTGCGTTGACGCGCTCGATGCCGGCCTCGATCTGACGTGCGTAGCCGCCGAACTCCTGACCGAGCGTGACCGGTACAGCGTCCATCAAGTGGGTGCGTCCGGACTTGACGACGGTCTTCCACTCGGTGGCCTTCGTGGCAAGCGCAGCATGCAGATGTTCCAGTGCCGGAACAAGATCGGTGACCGCTGCCTCGGTAGCTGCGACGTGTGTTGCGGTGGGGAACGTGTCGTTGGATGACTGCGACATGTTGACGTGGTCGTTGGGATGGACGTCCACGCCGGCGGCCTTCGCGATGGACGCGATGACCTCGTTGGCGTTCATGTTCGAACTGGTTCCCGAGCCGGTCTGGAAGACGTCGATGGGGAACTGATCGTCGTGCTTGCCTTCGGCGATCTCGTTCGCGGCGGCGATGATTGCGTCGGCCTTGTCCGAGTCGAGCAGCCCGAGGTCTTTGTTGACTTGCGCGCACGCTGCTTTCAGCAAGCCCATTGCGCGAATCTGGGTGCGCTCGAGGGGGCGCCCGCTGATCGGGAAGTTCTCGACCGCGCGCTGGGTCTGTGCTCGCCACAGTGCGTCGATGGGCACCCGAACTTCGCCCATGGTGTCGTGTTCGATTCGGAACTGTTGATCGTTGCTCTCCGTCATGGCTCCACATTGCCACTTTTGGAGAGCGGGCAGGGGACTACGTCCCCCGTGAGCGGTTGAGGAGTGCAGGGACTCCTTAACCACTCACGGGGCGGAGCCCATCAGAACGTCGGGGGAACCGCGCCCTCTTCGCCGTCGAAGTCGACGGAGCTGTACTCACGGAGCTTTTCGAGACGGTGGTACGCGTCGATCATGCGAACGGTGCCGGACTTGCTGCGCATCACGATGGACTGCGTGCTGGCGCCGCCGCCGTAGTAGCGGACGCCGCGCAGGAGGTCACCGTCGGTGACGCCGGTGGCGCAGAAGAAGACGTTCTCGCCCGAGACGAGATCTTCGGTGGACAGGATCCGATCGAGATCGTGACCGGCGTCGATGGCCTTCTGACGCTCTTCGTCGTCGGTGGGCGCAAGCTTGCCCTGCAGCGATCCTCCCATGCAGCGCATGGCTGCTGCGGCGATGATGCCCTCGGGCGTTCCGCCGATGCCCACGAGCATGTCGGTGCCGGACTCCGGACGCGCTGCGGCGATGGCGCCGGCAACGTCACCGTCGGAGATCAACCGGATACGAGCGCCGGTGTCGCGCACGTCCTGGATCAGCTGGTTGTGACGCGGGCGGTCCAGGATACAAATGGTGATGTCGGAAACTGACGCCTTCTTGACCTTGGCGACGCGCTTGATGTTCTCGGCGATCGGCGCGCTGATGTCGATGACATCTGCAGCGTCCGGTCCGACAGCGATCTTCTCCATGTAGAACACGGCCGAGGGATCGAACATCGCGCCGCGCTCGGCAACAGCCAGAACGGAGATGGCGTTGGGCATGCCCTTGGACATCAATGTGGTGCCGTCGACCGGATCGACGGCGAAGTCACAGTCGGGACCGTCGCCGTTTCCGACCTCTTCGCCGTTGAACAGCATCGGCGCTTCGTCCTTCTCGCCTTCACCGATGACGACGATGCCGCGCATCGAGACGGAGGAGACGAGCTGACGCATCGCGTCGACGGCTGCTCCGTCGCCGCCTTCCTTGTCGCCGCGGCCTACCCAGCGGCCGGCAGCCATAGCACCGGCTTCGGTGACTCGGACCAATTCGAGTGCGAGGTTACGGTCCGGGGTCTCACGATGAGTGCTGCTGGCCGTCATGTGCGGTGCCTCCTGGCGCGGTCGCGGTCGACGGGGTGTGTCGACGCAGTGGTTTCTTCAGGCGTCATTGTCCCAGATGGGAGCGGCTACGTGCGCTGTCGGGTCGCCGCACGGACGTTTTGTCTCGCTCGAGGGGGACCGGGAATCGTATCCAGAGCGGAGTACCTGGATACTGGGGGTGTGGCATCGAAGAAACCCCGCATTCTCGAAGACAACAAAGACATGGTCTGGTCTCTCGTACCGTTGGTGCTGTTCTGCATCATCATTGCGGGCATCGCCAGCCAGTGCACGTTCAGTCCTGGAGGCCCGACGCAGGGGCCGATCCCGAGCGTCGACGTGGACGCAGCTCTGAACTACGACGCGAAGGAACTCGGATTTCCCATCCGTAACCCCGGTGTTCCGGACGGGTGGACCCCGAACTCCGGCAGTCGCAAGATCATTTCCGGTGATGGCGGCGGTGATTCGAGCACTGTGGGATTCATCACGACCAGCGGTCGCTACATTCAGCTGACGCAGAGCAACGCCGAGGAATTCCCGTTGGTGTCACACGTTGCCGGTGGACAGCGATTCGCGACCGGAGTCGAAACCGTCGGTGCCGATACGTGGAATGTCTTCGGCGGCGAAGGCGTCGAGTCGATCTGGGTCACGGACGTCGGAGATGTTCGCCTGTTGCTGACGGGCGCGGCGACGCCGGAAGAGTTCCGGACTCTTGCCGAGAAGGTCGGCGCAGCGCAGCCGATCACCCCTTAGGGTTTTGCGGTCGGAGCGGGCCTTACTCGTCCGCTTCGGCCAGAGCCTTTTCGACGCGGGCCCTGGCGCCGGCCAAATGCTCCTCACAGCGCTTGGCCAACGCCTCGCCGCGCTCCCACAGCGAGAGAGATGCGTCGAGATCCAGGCCACCCTGTTCGAGAATCTTCACGACGCTCACCAGTTCGTCGCGGGCGGCTTCGTAGCCGAGTTCGTTGATGTCGGTGTCGGTGGCGTTGCTCATTTTTCTCTTCCCATCACTGCGGCGCGAACGGCGCCGTCTGCAAGTCGAACGCGAATCTGGGTTCCGGGTGGTGCATCCTCGACCGAGCGCAGAACCTCCGGATCACCGTCGGGGACAACACGTTGCACGACGGCGTACCCGCGGGCCAACGTCGCGGCAGGGCCCAGAGTGGTGAGCCGGGCACGCAGATGCTCGATTGTTCGGGACTCCGAGTCGATCAGCCGGGTCACATCGCGTCGTCCCGCGGCTTGGAGCCTTTCGACCTCTTCGGCGCGGCGATCCACCGCCAACAGCGGTGATGCCATGACCGGTCGAGTACGCAACTGCTCGATCAGATGAGACTCACGCTTGACCCAACTGCGCAGTGCCGCAGCGCTGCGGTCACGAAGATCCGAAACCAGGGCAGCTTCCGCCACTGCGTCGGGTACGACGCGTTTGGCCGCGTCAGTGGGCGTGGCTGCGCGCAGGTCGGCGACGTGGTCACTGAGCGGACTGTCCGGCTCGTGGCCGATGGCACTGACGATCGGCGTCGTACAGGCCACGATGGCGCGGCACAGCGCTTCGTCGGAGAACGGCAGAAGATCTTCGACGCTACCGCCGCCGCGAGCGAGGATGATGACGTCGACTACCGGGTTGGCGTCGAGCTCCTTCAGCGCTTCGATGATCTGGGGAACAGCAGTCGGGCCCTGCACCGCGGTGTTACGCACCGCGATAGCCACTGCGGGCCAACGACGATGGGCGACCGAGACGACGTCCTTCTCGGCAGCGCTGGCTCGGCCGGTGATGAGGCCGATCGTGCCGGGCAGAAACGGAAGCGGCCGTTTGAGTCTCGGATCGAACAAGCCCTCGGCGGCGAGCAAGGCGCGAAGTCTCTCAATGCGGGCCAGCAGCTCCCCGATTCCCACGGCGCGAATCTCGGTGACACGCAACGACACAGTTCCTCGTCCGGTGTAGAACGAGAGCTTGCCGAACATCACGACACGCGAGCCTTCGGTCAACGGCACCGGCGAATTGTGCAGCAACTGTGGTGAGCACGTGATCGAAAGCGACATGTCTGCCGACGGATCGCGCAGTACGAGAAATGTCGTTCGGGTGCCGGGGCGTGCATTGATCTGGGTGATCTGACCTTCGACCCAGATACTGCCGAGCCGATCGATCCAGCCGGCAACCTTCGCGGAAACCGTGCGGACCGGCCACGGCTGCTCAGCGCTACTGGCGCCGGACGAACGCTGCGATGAAGCGGGGGGCGTTGCGGAAGTCACTTTGCCTTGGCTGTGGTGATGCGGTTGGCGAGCATGGTCTGGAACGGTGCGCGGGCGAGCGTCGCATTCTCGTAGTCCAGGACTGCGGTCAGCTCGTCGATGCTGAGCGTCCGGATGCGCGCACGGAGCTGTGCGAGTGTGAGGTTGGGGTAGTCGAGTTCGGTGACGATCTCCGGCTCTTCGGCAGGCTTGTCCGACGTGTCTGCGGTGGATTCGGACTCGGCGCCGGGTGCGGGCTCCTCGATTGGGGCGGTCGGCTCGAGCGAGTAGAGCGCGAAGCGTCCGGCGTTGGTCGGGGTGTCAGCCGAGGTCGATCCGGTGGAAGACGTCGAGTCAGCAGGCGCGTCGGCGTCCTCGTCGAACACTGCCCACTCGGGCTGTTCGTCCTCGGAAGACCAGTTGATCAGGGCAAACGCCTGATCGCCCTTGATAGCCAACGAGGTGATCGACTGCTGCACACGCATGCTTGTCTGCAGCATCTGGCTCACGGCGGTCATCGGCAGGGCGACGGCGGTGGTGGGCAACTTCTTTGCCTCTTCCATCGCGGTGACGGCGAGTCCCGCGGCAACGCGCGCCACGAACGGTGGTCGGATCATTCCCACAGCTTGCCGCAAAGCACCGACAATCGGTAGCCGACTTGCCTGTGACGGCCGTACTCGTTCACTTCGCAACCCTCGAACGGCGCGCGAAACGAGGTGTTCATGTTTGCCGGAGTGTCTCACGTTCGAGGTGCCAGTAGGCTGGTCACATGTCTTCGGCTGTTCCTCTCAATCTCGGTATCGCGCACTCGGCTGATTCGCCGTCCACCCGCAAGGGCAGCGCCAAGCGCGTGCTCCTCGCCGAGCCTCGCGGCTACTGCGCCGGCGTCGACCGCGCGGTCGAGACCGTCGAGAAGGCGCTCGAGAAGCACGGCGCACCCATCTACGTGCGTAAGGAGATCGTCCACAATCGCCACGTCGTCGAGACGCTCGAAGATCAAGGCGTGATCTTCGTCGACGAAACCGACGAGGTTCCCGAGGGATCGTTGCTCGTGTTCTCGGCGCACGGTGTGTCGCCGGCCGTCCACGACTCGGCTGCCGAGCGGAACTTGCGCACGATCGACGCGACGTGCCCCCTGGTCACGAAGGTGCACCAGGAAGCCAAGCGATTTGCTCGCGACGACTACGACATCCTGCTCATCGGCCACGAAGGTCACGAGGAGGTCGAAGGCACCGCAGGTGAGGCTCCCGATCACGTCACCATCGTCGACGGCCCGGATTCGGTCGACGCGGTTACGGTTCGCGACGAGTCGAAGGTCATCTGGCTTTCCCAGACCACCCTGAGCGTCGACGAGACGATGCAGACCGTCGCACGCCTGCGTGAGCGTTTCCCGAATCTGCAGGACCCGCCGTCCGACGACATTTGCTACGCCACGCAGAACCGTCAGGTCGCGGTCAAGGCGATGGCTCCCGAGTGCGATCTCGTGATCGTGGTGGGTTCGCGGAACTCGTCCAACTCGGTTCGCCTGGTCGAGGTCGCACTCGGTGCGGGCGCTGCCGCGTCGTACCTGGTCGACTACGCCCGTGAGGTCGATCTCGCGTGGCTCGAGGGAGTCCAGACAGTCGGCATCACGTCGGGTGCTTCGGTGCCCGAGGTACTCGTGCGCGGTGTGATCGAACTTCTTGCCGAGCACGGTTACAACGACGTTCAGCCCGTCACCACAGCCAACGAGACTCTGGTGTTCGCCCTTCCCCGTGAATTGCGAGCAGCGCGCACGTCGTAGAACGACGAAAATGCGGGGCACCTTCCAGATGGAAGGTGCCCCGCATTTTTTGATTCAAGGTGCAGCTGCGTTTCAGGACTCGTCGCGATCGCGGTACCGAACTCGCGGCGGCGGATAGGCCGGAAGATCGACTCCCGGCGGGCGGCGGCGAGGGGGCAGCGGCGGCGATACGTCGTCACCCGAAGCGAAGAAGGGCTCCATCCGCTCCTCACGCCTGGGCGCCGGGGTGGGCTCGGGCGCTCGGCGCCGACCGTACGACGGGTAGTCGTCGTCTGCTGTCGGTCTGCTGTCCGGCTGAGGGCGACGCGTAGGCGGTTGATGCGTGCGATCGACCCTGGGTGGCAGTGGGCTTCTCCGGGGCGGCAGCGGGCGCTCGTCCTGGATCGGCTCGCGCCTCGGGGTGCTTCGGTAAGCGGGCTGTTCGTCCACCTCAGGGGCGCGGCGACGAGGGGGCTCGGAGACGGGTGCGTCGGTCACTCGGCGACGACGCCCGGTCTCGGGCGCGGGGCCTCGAGTGGCAGACGCCGAGGAGGTGTCTCGAGTGGCAGACGCCGAGGAGGCGTCTCGGGTGGCAGACGCAGACGTTGCCGAACGGCGGGAGCGGGTCGAGCGCGCAGGCCCGGTGGGGCGCTGATTGAGCAGGAAGTATCGGAAGCCGCCGATGATCAGCACGACCACGGTTGCAGCCAACATGATCGGAAAGCGGTTGACCAACGGATAAGCGATGTTGATCGCGATGTCGCGCAGTGCGGTGCTGTTGTCCTTACCGATGAGCGTGTGCCCGATCGGCACCGCGGCGAAGAGCAGCAGGGGCGGTTGGGCCATCGCGGTGAACAATGCCTTGTTCGAAGCGGCAACCACGGCAAAGAGACAGCCCAGGAAGTAGAACGTCGAGAACACCGCGGTGAGCTCGCCGCCACCTCCGGTGGCATCGATCAGTACGCCGACAGCGGTGACACCGGCAGCAAGCAGGATCACTCCCCACCAGGGCAGGCCGGGGACGGTCACGATGAGCGATCGCTTGTCCAGCGGTACCCCGGAGCGAGCACGTTGGGTTGCAGACACATAACGACATTAGCGGTTCTTGCGTTGTCGGCCGTGTTTGTGCGGGTCGTGGCTGGCGCATTTATCGACGCGATGGCGCGATGGTTTCGGGTTCTTCGTCAAACGAACCGGACGGATTGTGTGCAGGGTCACCGGACGCTCGTGGGTTGGGGCACACCGTCGAAGCCGTCAGCGTGGGAGATCGGTGGTGTCGGTGGGCTGCTCTACCGTCGGATTCATGAAGATTCTGCACACCTCCGATTGGCACATAGGTCGCACCTTTCACGGCGTCGATCTGTTGGCCGATCAGGCGAGTGTGCTCGGTTCCATCGCAGATTCCGTTCATGAACACGGCGTCGACATCGTGGTCGTGCCGGGGGACATCTACGACCGTTCGATTCCCAGTTCCGATGCGGTCACCGTGTGCAATCGAGGCTTCGAGACAATCCGGGCGGCCGGGGCGGTGATCGTCGCGACGTCCGGTAACCACGATTCCGCGGTGCGGCTCGGGGCCGGGGCATCCTTTGCCGCTGCCGGCGGATTGCACTTGATCACCCGCGTCGGCCAGATCGGTACTCCGGTGATGCTGAGTGATCAGTTCGGGCCTGTCGCGTTTTACGGGATTCCGTATCTCGAGCCGGAGATCACACGCGTCGAGTTGGACGTGCCCCGGGCTCGTACTCATTCCGACATCCTCGGAGCGGCCATGTCGCGTGTTCGGCGAGATCTCGCCGAACGAACGGCGGTCGACCCGTCCACTCGATCGGTATTGCTCGCGCATGCCTTTGTCGTGGGCGGTGAGGCCTCGGAATCGGAACGCTCCATTTCGGTCGGCGGAGTCGAGACCGTCGCAGTGGGCGAGTTCGACGGCGTCGACTACGTCGCCCTCGGACACCTGCATTCTCCGCAGATGCTCTCGGAGAGTGTTCGATACTCGGGTTCACCGTTGCCGTATTCGTTCGGTGAACGCAGCCACCGCAAGGCTGCGCTCCTGATCGAGCTCGACGCAACCGGTCTGTCATCGGTGCAGCGCCTCGATCTACCGGTGATTCGGGGTCTGAGCCAGGTGGCTGGAACGCTCGAGGAACTTCTCACCGAGTCGAGGTATGCCGATTCCGAGCAGTGCTATGTCTCCGCATTGCTTACCGACCCGGTCCGTCCCGTCGATGCCATGAGGCAGCTCCAGGCCCGTTTTCCCTTTGCCGTTCATCTCGAATGGCAAAGGCCGGAAGGACAATCGGATCTCAAGTACCGCGATGCGGTACGGGGTCGAACCGACATGGAGATCGCCCGCGGTTTTGTCTCGGCAGTGCGTAGTGACCCGTCCGAGCGCGAGGTCACGTTGATGGCCGAAGCGCTCAGCGCTGCCGCGCGCGCCGAGGAGTCCACGGTCGAACTGGGTGAAACCGCGTGAGACTGCACAAACTCGAAGTCAGCTCTTTCGGGCCATTTGCCGACACGGTCGAGGTCGACTTCGACCGTTTGGGTGCAGACGGGCTGTTCCTCCTTCACGGCGACACCGGGGCAGGCAAGACCACGATCCTCGACGCGGTTGCGTTTGCGCTGTACGGGCGAGTGCCGGGTGCGCGCAACGAGGGCAAGCGATTGCTGTCCGATCACGCGCCCGCCGGCTCGGTGCCGCGCGTGGAACTGGAGGCGACCATCAGTGGTCGCAGAATCAAACTTGTTCGCAGTCCTGAGTATTCGCGTCCGAAGAAGCGCGGGACCGGTTCGATCACCGAGAATGCCAAGGCCACACTGACGTGGTTGGACGGCCACGGCGAAAACCTCTCGCGCATCCCTGACATCGGTGACGAGATCAATCGCCTCATGGGCATGAGCGCTGATCAGTTCTTCCAGGTGGTGCTCTTGCCGCAGGGTGAGTTCGCCAAATTTCTACGTGCCGAAAGCGACGAGCGAGGCAAACTGCTCGAGCGGCTGTTCGACACCAAACGTTTTGTCTCCGTCGAGGCATGGTTCGACGCCAAGCGAAAGGCAAGTGCCACCGCACTCGCGGCCAGGGAGCAGTCCGTGCGACTGCTGCTCGCGAAGGTCGAGACTGCCGCTGGGCTGGAGGTAGGCGCCGAGGCACACCCACTGGAATGGTCGCGCAAACTCCTCGCCGAGGCTCAGGACACCCGCGACGCAAGTCTCTCCGAGATGGTGACTGCCAAAGATGCAGCAGCTGAGGCTAATCGGATTTTCTCAGCGGCGCAGCGGACCGCCGACCTGGTCGCTCGCCGCAATCGTGCAACCGGTGAACTCGCGGCATTCAACACCGGCGCCGCGCACCGATCTGCGATCGCCGCCGAACTCGAGACTGCCAAGCGCGCACTGCCGGTGGCGACCATCGCCGGCGACGTAGAAGCTGCCCGCGTGGCTCTTGCCGCATCGCTCGATTCGATGAACACCGCGATGTCGACCTACACCGCACTCGACGGGCCGGACATTTTCGAGCCGGAAGTGTGGCCGCCCACCGGCGATGAGCGCCAACGCGTCGTAGCTCGAATCCGGACGTGGCGTGACGAGATCGTTCGGCTGGACGCGCTGGCGGAGGACGCTCGCAGTGCCGATGCGACAGAAGCCGAGATCGAAAAACTCGGAGTTCGGCGAAACTCCCTGTCCGAGCGCCTCGATGCCATTGTGCGTGAACGGACTCAACTGCCAGAGCTGGTGCGCGCGGCCGGCCAACGACTGGACGAAGCGCAACGCGCGCATGCCACCCTTCCCGGCCTCGAAGCTGCACTTGCGAAGGCCTCGGATGCTGCGACAGCGGCCCATGAAATCGTTTCTCTGCGTGCGCAAGCCGCGAAGATTCTTGTGCAGGTGTTGGATGCACGTGACGCGCACCAGGGTGCTCGTGGGCGCTGGCTCGATCTTGTGCAGAAGCGTATCGAGGGCATGGCAGCGGAGTTGGCGAGTTCTCTCGCACCCGGTGATGCATGCCAGGTGTGTGGTTCGCGTGAACACCCTGCGTTGGCGCAGTCGGATGTCGTCACGGTCACCGAGCCCGATCTCGAGGCCGCGTCGGCAGCCGAGCGCGCAGCCGAGAAAGCTCTGAGCAAAATCGTCGACCGTCAGGGAACCGTCGAGCGTGACATCGATCGGGTGATTGCGCGCGGCGGCGACGGTGATGTCGAAGAACTCGACAGGCTTCGCGCTGCGGCGCAGAACTCCGTCGACGAGGCAACGCGGGCTTCCGGGCAGGTAGAAGCGCTGGCCGAAAAGCTCGCGCAACTCAACGAGCGTGACGGCGAGCTGCAACAGGAATCCGCTTCTCTGACGGCCGAATTGGCGGCACTGACCGAGCGCATCTCGGCTCTGTCGGCCACGGTCACGCAGATTCGGGCGGCGATCGTTGCTGCGGTGGGAGACGATTCGTCCATCGCGGCTCGGCGCTCGCGGTTCGAAGGGCTGGCGTCCGCTGCCACGTCTGCGTCCGAAGCGCGGGATCATGCCGTCCGTGCGCAGGTGCGATCGGCAGAATTGTCGACCAAGCTGGCCGATGCGGCGGCCACTGCCGGATTCGATTCGGTCGACGCTGCCATCGAGGGCGTCCGCTCGCCTGCCAGAATCGCGGCGATCGAAACGGAACTCGCCAAAGCGCGTGACCTCGAGGTGGCCGCTCGGACAGTCCTCGACGATCCTGACGTCGTCGCGGTAGGCGCGGTCGAGACCGTCGACGTGGACGGTCCTCGTGAGCGCGCTCTTCAGTGCGCAGAAGTAGTGAACTTGGCTGTTGCGGCCGCATCCCTGGCAGAGAACCGTGTGTCGGATCTCGAACGGTTCAGTGGACAACTCGAGAAGGCATACGAAGCGGTTGCGCCCGAGCGGGAACTGCACGACGAACTCGCTGCCCTCGCCGACGTGATCGCCGGCAAAGGCCAGAACAGTCGCAAGATGTCGCTGCGCGCCTACGTACTTGCCTCGCGGCTGGAAGAGATTGCCGTGTCGGCATCGGTTCGGCTGCAGCGGATGTCCGGGGGACGATACGAATTCGTCCACAGTGACGAGGCCGGAACTCGGGGTCGCCGCGGCGGTCTGGGACTCGACATCCGTGACGACTTCACGGGCGTCGTGCGCTCGGCGAAGACGCTCTCCGGCGGTGAATCGTTCTTGGCATCATTGTCTTTGGCGCTCGGACTCGCCGATGTAGTTGCCGCGGAGTCCGGTGGAATCGTTCTCGACACGATGTTCATCGACGAAGGATTCGGCACTCTCGACGCGGACACCCTGGACTCGGTGATGGCTGTGCTGGACGAGCTCCGTGATGGTGGACGCGTGGTGGGAATCGTCAGTCACGTGGACGAGATGCGGCAGCGAATCCCGAGTCGCCTGCACGTCATTCGGGGACGTGCAGGCTCCTCGGTGAAGGTGATCGCGGGCTGATCAGGCCTTTTCGTTCTCTACCTCTGACTCGGCTTCGTCATCCTGCTCTTCGAGGACGTCCGAGGCGTCGCCGGCAGGCATCGGCTCGTTGTCACTTGCGCGTTCGTCGATCTGCTCGCCGATGTACCGGATGACCACCGCAGCCACGGCGGCGACCGGTACTGCGAGGAAGGCGCCGACGATGCCGTACAGCGAGCTACCGGCAGCCACGGCAAGCAGCACGATGACGGCGTGGAGTTTCATCGACTTGCTCTGCAGCACAGGCTGAAGGACGTTTCCTTCGATCTGCTGAACCGCCAGGATGATGATGAGCACGATGATGGCGGTGGTGAGACCGTTGGCCACCAGGGCAACCAAGACGGCCAGGGCGCCGGCGACAAACGCACCGACGATCGGGATGAAGCCACCGATGAATGTGAGAATTGCCAGCACCGGTGCCAGCGGGACCCCGAGGATCAGCAATCCGGCGCCGATGAAGACCGCGTCGATCAAGCTCACCAGCGCTTGAGTCCTGATGAATCCGCCGAGCGTGTCCCACATGCGAGTGAGGACCTCTTCGAGGTGCCTTCCGGCACGGCCGCCGCCGACAGCGTGCAGCCACGGGATGAACCTCGGTCCGTCCTTGATGAAGAAGAACGCGAGAATCAGGACCAAACCGAGCGTGACCAACAACGAGCTAGCCGTGCTCACACCGCTGAAAACGCCTGAAGCGATAGCAGTTCCACTTTCCTGCACCTTGGTGATGACGGCGTGGACAGCGTTGTCGATCTGGTCGTCCTTGAGATTCAACGGCGGACCCTGGAGCCAGTCCTGAACCTGGTTGATGCCCTCGGTGGTCTTGTTCGCGAGCTCGGGGGCCTGGCTGACCACTGACGGAACGATGCCTGCGATCACTCCGGCCAGGATGCCGATCGAGAGCACCAGGGTGATGCCGGCTGCCGCGGCCGGTGGCATACCGCGCTTGATCATGCCGCGGGTCGGTGGCCACATGACCGTCGCAACAACGATCGCCAGAGCCACCGGCAGGACGATGACCCAGAGCTTTTCGATCAGCCAACCGAAAATCCAGGCACCCAGCGAAATCGACGCCAACACCAACGACCACTTCGCGAGCCACATACCCCCTTGCCCGATGATCTCGCCGCGGTCGCGCTTTCGCACCCCTGCGGACGTCCCCTTGTCTTGCTCGCTCACTGATCGTCCTTTCCGTCGGCGCAGGGATCTCCTCGCCGATGTGAGAATCCGGTGATCTAGCTGAGCTGATCGTAACGACTGCATGCGATAACTCGTGTGTTGCGCTGCAATACTGTGTTTTGAAGCATGCCGACCGGACTAACATTTCCTTCATGAGAATCGCAGCAGCAGTCGGGGCAGCAGCAATCGTCGTTCTCGGGCTCACCGCGTGTAGCACCGAGGATCAGGACAACGCACAGAACAAGATCAGCGAGGCAGTCACGAGCGGGCAACAGGCGCTCGAGACGGCTAAACAGTCAGCCGGCAACGCCATCGATCAGGGCAAGACGGCGCTGTTCGTCGCCACGTTCCGTGGGGCTTACGCACCGTTGGCGGAGAACCGCGACGACGCAGACATCGAGGAGATCTTGACGACCACGTGCACCGAGGTCGCCAACGGCACGGACGAGGCGAAGGTCAAGGCCAAGATCACCGACCTGGCCGAGAACAACGGCAACAAGCCCACCGACGAGCAGGCTGGCCACATTTACGAACTCGCGAAGGCCACCTGCCCCTGACCGGATTCAGCAGCAGCGGGCGCCTGGATTGGCGTCGGCTGCTGCGTGTCGGCGTCGCCAGAACTCTCGTTCGCTGATCACGGGTGAGTCGGTGTGGTGGCGTCGGGTGTGCTCGACGTAGCGCTGATAGTCGAGATCACCCATCACCGAGCGAACCCACCACAGCGTTCCGCGGAACGCTGTGGTGAGTTTTGCCGTCATGGTCGCCGTCGTCATGGTCAGTGCCCACCTCCGTGCGCGGCTCCGGGCGCGCGGACCTTCCCGGCTTTGATCAGCTCGTCCCATTCCTTCTGGATTTCCTTCTCGGCGGGCGTCGGAATGAAGCTGGCGGGACCGAAGATCTTCGACGGTTCTTCCGGGGACTCGGTGGTCGGCAGACCGCCGGCTCGGATTGCCTTGGCGCATACGATGATCCCGGCGATGACGACGACAATCACCAGTGAGGCAAAGATGATCGACAGCGTGCCCTGGATGAAGGTGTTGCGGATGACGGCGTCGATGGCTTCGGGAGTCTTCGCGGAACCGTGCGCCGTCTCGCCGGCAGCCTTCGCATCCTTGAAAACGTTGTGCTGAGCCCAGTATCCGATCGCGGGGTTGTCGGAGAAGATCTTCTGGTACGACGCGGTCATGGTCACGACCAGGTCCCACACCAACGGCACGCCGGGGATCCAGGCCCATTTGAACAGGCCCTTCTTCATGACGATCGTCATGACGACCGTCAGGGCGATCGCGGCGAGTAGTTGGTTCGCGATGCCGAAGAGCGGGAAGAGGGTGTTGATGCCGCCGAGCGGATCGGTAACACCCATGAGCAGGATCGCGCCCCACGCAGCGACCACGATCAGTGAGCACAACCATGCGCCGATGCGCCACGACGGGTCCTTGAACTTCTTTGCCGGACCGCCGAAGTTGCCGAGCGAGTCTGAGAGCATGAACCGAGCGACGCGCGTGCCGGCATCGATCGTGGTGAGGATGAAGAGCGCCTCGAACATGATCGCGAAGTGGTACCAGAACGATTTCAGCGAGTCACCGCCGAACACGTCGCTGAGCACTTCGGACATGCCGAATGCGAGCGTCGGGGCACCGCCGGTTCTCGAGATGATCGATTCTTCGCCGACGGCCTCGGCTGCCTGAGTCAGCACGTCCGGTGTGATGGGTGCGGTGCCGAGGGGCAGGTTGTTGACGTACTCGGCTGCGGTTTCGGGGGTACCGCCGGTCAGCGCCGCGGGAGCGTTGAGTGCGAAGTACAGGTGCTGATCGAGGATGCAGGCGGTGACCAGAGCCATGATCGCAACAAATGATTCGGTCAGCATGCCGCCGTACCCGATCATCTTGGTCTGGCTTTCTTTTTCGAGCAGCTTCGGTGTCGTGCCCGAGGCGATCAGCGCGTGGAATCCCGAGAGAGCGCCACAGGCAATGGTGATGAACAGGAACGGGAACAGTGAACCGGCAAAGGCCGGGCCTTCGCCGTTGGAGGCGAACGGCGTCACTGCCGGCATGTTCAGCGCGGGTCGTGCGACCAGAATTCCGATGGCCAGCAGTGCGATGGTGCCGACCTTCATGAACGTCGACAAATAGTCACGCGGCGCCAGGAGCAGCCACACCGGCAGCACCGAAGCGGCAAATCCGTACGCGATCATCAGCCACGCGATGGTGACCTTGGAGAGCGTGAACCAGTCTGCACCCCAACCGGTATCGGCAACCCAACCACCGGAGACGATGGCCAGCAGGAGGAGGACGACGCCGATCAGGGAGACCTCGGAGACCTTGCCCGGGCGTAGATACCGTAGGTACACGCCCATGAACAGGGCGATGGGGATGGTCATCGCGATCGAGAAGACGCCCCACGGGGACTCGGCGAGCGCATTGACGACGACGAGGCCCAGCACCGCGATAAGGATGATCATGATGACGAACACACCGATCAATGCGGCGACACCGCCGACGAGGCCGAGTTCCTCGCGGGCCATCTGACCGAGGCTGCGCCCGCGTCGCTTGGACGAGATCCACAGGACCATGAAGTCCTGCACCGCCCCGGCGAACACGACGCCGACGATGATCCAGATCGTTCCCGGCAGATATCCCATCTGCGCGGCCAAGACAGGCCCGACCAGTGGACCGGCACCGGCGATTGCCGCGAAGTGGTGACCGAACAGCACCCGACGATCGGTCGGCATGTAGTCGGCGCCGTTCTCCATGATCTCGGCGGGAGTGGCGACGTCGTCGCGGGGTTTGACGATTTTGCGTTCGATCAACCGGGCATAGAAACGGTAGGCAATCAGATAGGTACAGATTGCGGCCAACACGAACCACACGGCACTGATGTGTTCACCGCGGACAATCGCGATCATGTACCAGGCGCCCGCGCCGACCAGTCCGAGAACGAGAAAGACGACGCGCGCAGTCGTGGAAATGGGTGTTTTGTCGATGACACCGACAGGTGGCAGGTCAGGATCGGTTTTCAGGTACTCGACATTTGGTTCCGGCGCAGTCGTCAAGCTCATCGTCGAACTCCGTCCACTAGTGCACGTGTGGCCGCCGTCACAGCGGACCATCTGTCACTGTAGGACCAGAAGGGCGAATCCGCGCGATCTGAGGCGCGGGAGTCGACCGGCGTCAGAATCGGTGAGCGTCGGCGTCGATCCAATCGGTGAGCCAGCTCTGCGGCGGGGACTCGAGCAGTTCTCCCGGCATCAGCCAGTCGAACAGGTCGGCATAGGTTCGGGTGGTGAGACCGTCGACGCGGCGGTTGAGCATTCCCGGTTGCAGTTGGTCGAAGGAATCGATGCCCATCGACGCGATCATCTGTTGAGCGCTGGCGACAGTTGCCTTCTGGAAGCGGTAGACGCGCTCGCTCTTGTCGGGGATGTCGAGTGCGCGGGTGCGTGCCGGATCCTGAGTGGCAACGCCGACCGGGCAGCGGTTGGTGTGGCACATCTGGGCCTGAATGCAGCCCACTGCGAACATCATTGCGCGGGCCGCCATCGTGAAGTCTGCGCCCTGGATGATGCGTTTGACGATGTCGGAACCGCTCGCCACCTTTCCGGAGGCGCCGACTTTCACGAGGGGGCGCAGACCAGTTCCCACCAAGGCGTTGTGCACCAGCATCAGGCCTTCGGTCAACGGCATGCCCATGTGGTCCTCGAACTCCACCGGACCTGCGCCGGTGCCGCCTTCGGAACCGTCGACGATGATGAAGTCGGGCGTGATGCCGCGCTCGATCATCGCTTTGCAGATGCCGAGGAATTCACGACGCGAGCCGACACACAGTTTCATGCCGACCGGCTTGCCTCCCGACAGTTTTCGCAGGGTCGCGATGAAATCGACCAGTTCGACCGGGGTGTTGAACGCGGTGTGCGAGGGTGGTGAGATCACGGTCTGGCCGACGGGTACCCCTCGGGTTTCGGCGATTTCGGGGGAGACCTTGACTCCGGGAAGCACGCCACCCAAGCCGGGTTTGGCACCTTGTGAGAGCTTGACCGAAATTGCTTTCACTTGATCGGAGCCGGCGCGCTCGGCAAAACGGTCAGGATCGAATCGGCCGTCCTCGGTTCGGCATCCGAAGTATCCCGAGGCGATTTCCCAGATCAGATCGCCACCGTGTTTGCGGTGATACGGACTGATCGCGCCCTCTCCGGTGTCGTGGGCGAAGCCGCCTTTCGCGGCGCCGGCATTGAGGGCCTCGATTGCGTTGGCGGACAACGATCCAAAGCTCATCGCGGAGACGTTCAGGAGAGCGATGTCGTACGGCTTCGTGCAATCGCGTCCGCCGAGGCGAACTCGCGGAACCGTGTCGGGGGCGGTCCGTGCTCGAATCGAATGCGTCATGAACTCATAGCCGATCGCATTGACGTCACGCTCGGTTCCGAAGGGCTCTTCCGCCAGTGTCCCCTTGGCGCGCTCGTAAACCAGATCTCGCGTTTCCCGATCGAATGGCATTCCGTCGGTGGACGATTCGACGAAGTATTGTTGGATCTCCGGTCGAATCTTCTCGAGCAGGAATCGCGCGTGCCCGAGGACCGGATAGTTACGGAGGATGCTGTGGGACCTCTGAGTGAGGTCGTAGGTGCCCATGGCCGCCAGCGCGAGAGTGACGACAGCGATCAACCACCATCCGGGCGAGACGAAAATTGCGAGGGCGGCAGAGCCGAGACCCACCATCCATATCAAGAGCACGATCAGCATCCGAGTCACCTCGAGAGCGTAGGCGCTCACTGTGACACGGCAGCGGTAAGTCTCCACTAGGTTCTGCGTTAGAGAACCGAATCCGACACTTTGGGGGAATGATGACCGAACCGCAATATCCGACCGACCCGCAGGATCCGAAGGAGCAGCAATATCCGTCGGGCCAGCAGTATTCAGCCGGGCAGCAATATTCAGCAGGCCAGGAGTATTCAGCAGGCCAGGAGTATCCGTCGGGCCAGCAGTACCCGACTGACCCGCAGTATTCAGCCGGACAGCAGTACCCGGCCGGTCAGCAGTACAGCGCGGCCCAGCAGTACAGCGCTGCTCCCACGTATGCGGCGCCGCAGTACGGTCCGCCGAAGTCCAATGCCGGGTGGGCCGTCGCGTCGATTCTTTTCTTCTGGCCTATCGCGTTCGCCGCGTTCAACCACCTGCACGACATCTACCCGAAGTGGGCGATGGGCGATCACCAGGGCGCGCAGTACGCATCCGAGCGTGTGAAGAAGCTCGGGCAGATCTCGCTCCTGATAGCCGTCATCTGCTGGGTGCTGTTCATCGCGTTCTACGTGATCTTCCTGGTTGCGATCGTGTCGTCCGTGGACTCGTATACCTACAACTGATCACCTGCGGCGACGTGACGGTGGGGCGAGTACCCGTCGCGTCGCCGCGAGGCCGTAGAATCCACAGACCGTGAGCCTTACCCTCGGAATCGTCGGACTGCCCAACGTCGGCAAGTCCACCCTTTTCAATGCACTGACCAACAACGACGTGTTGGCAGCGAACTACCCGTTCGCGACCATCGAACCCAACGTCGGCCTGGTCGAGCTGCCCGATCCGCGGCTGCAGAAGCTCGCCGAGATCTTCGGCTCCGAGCGCATCCTTCCCGCGACCGTGTCGTTCGTCGACATTGCGGGAATCGTCAAGGGTGCATCCGAGGGCGCAGGCCTGGGTAACAAGTTCCTGGCCAACATCCGTGAAGCTGATGCCATCTGCCAGGTAGTGCGCGTCTTCGCCGACGACGACGTCATCCACGTCGACGGCAAGGTCGACCCGGCCTCGGACATCGAGGTCATCGAGACCGAGCTCGTGATCGCGGACATGCAGACTCTCGAGAAGGCTCTCCCGCGTCTGGACAAGGAAGCTCGCAAGAACAAGGAGCTCAAGCCGGCGCACGACGAGGCACTCAAGGCTCAGGCATTCCTCAACGAGGGCACGACGCTCTTCAGCGTCAAGGACAAGCTCGACTTCTCGTTGCTGCGTGAGCTGAGCCTGCTCACTACCAAGCCCTTCCTCTACGTCTTCAACGCCGACGAGTCGGTGCTCACCGACGAGGCGAAGGTCGCCGAACTGCTCGCTTCCGTCGCGCCGGCCGATGCCGTGTTCCTCGATGCGAAGGTCGAGCAGGAACTCCTCGAACTGGACGAGGAAGACCGCCAGGAAATGCTCGACTCCATTGGTCAGACCGAGCCCGGCCTGCACGCGCTTGCACGCACCGGTTTCCACACTCTCGGGCTGCAGACCTACCTGACGGCTGGTCCGAAGGAAGCTCGCGCCTGGACGATCCACAAGGGTGACACCGCGCCCCAGGCTGCCGGCGTCATTCACACTGACTTCGAGCGTGGCTTCATCAAGGCTGAAATCGTGTCCTTCGACGATCTCGTCGAGGCGGGTTCCATGGCCGCGGCCAAGGCTGCCGGCAAGGTCCGCATGGAGGGCAAGGAATACGTCATGGCCGACGGCGATGTGGTGGAGTTCCGCTTCAACGTCTAATCCGCCGTACAGCCGCAGGGCGATTGTGCAGCCGCAGCGATAACTATCCTCGCGGCTGCATAATCGCCCTGCGGCTTCTGGTCCTACCCCACTGGCATCTCGCTGAGCGTCCGACGAGTGACAAACCGCCACGCTCTCCCCGACAACGGATCGGTGAATTCGAGTTCCCTCGCGAGCAATTGGAGTGGGAGGGAATGATCGTCCGGCGCGTCGGGCAGCAGGTCGGGGTATCGCCGGTCGCCCAGGATCCCGGCGCCGAGAGCCGCCAAATGCACCCGCAACTGGTGCATCCGTCCGGAGCGCGGACGCAGAACCGTGTGCAGCACAGAACGTCCAGACGCGCTCACGCCCGTCCCTCGCGCCTCGATCATGGTCTCGGAGTTAGGTTCACGGCTGTCGTCGACGAGGACCCGCAACTCGCCGCGTCGAGCTTCGATGTGGTTGCGGTAGACGAGGGGACCGTCGGATTCGGCGAACCCCGATGCATCCTGGCCCCACTGGGGCGGTCGCGCCGACTCCGCCTCGTAGACCTTCGTGACCTGACGCTTCTCGAACAATGACTGGTACGCGCCGCGCGTCGCGGGGCGAGCCGAGAACATCACCACGCCCGCGGTGCCGCGGTCGAGCCGATGGATCGGGGTCAGATCGGGGTTGTCGAGGCGGACCCGCAGGCGGACGAGCGCCGACTCGCGCAGGTAGCGCCCGCTGGGGGTGGTCGGGAGAAAATGTGGTTTGTCGATGACGACGAGGTCGTCGTCGGTGTGCAGGATTTCCTCGTGGAACGGCACCGGGTCCTCTGCCGGCAACTCTCGGTAGTACCAGACGAACCGGTGCGCGCTGAGTTCTGTGCTCCGGCGAATCGAGGTGCCGTCGATTCCCACGAACTCGCCGTCGTCGAACCGCCGATACAGGTTTTCGGCGTCCAGATGGTCGAACTTGGCCACGACGTACTCCGCGATTGTCGCCCACGGCCCGGACAGGGGGATGCGTAGCCGCGTCGGGCCAACCCCGTTCTTGACGGGCAGCGGTGCGGACATGGACACACAGGTAATCATCCCATCGACTGCTGGTCAGCGGTGATTCGGCGTGGCCTCTACGGAGACGTCCCCGCGGGGACGCGGAACCGAACTCGCAGCGGTGGTCGGTGTAGATCGTCTACTCGAAAATCAGTAGCGCGGACGAGATGCGGGCCCGTATGGTTCGGCAGAGAAAGATCGCAGTCGAAAAGCACTGCGGGCCATACCTTCTGTAGCTCAATTGGTGAGAGCACCCGACTGTGACTCGGGCGACGGCGGATCGTAACCGCCCAGAGGGACCAGCTCAGATACGGTTGAGTTCGGGCCTCTAGGCGCAGAGGCCGGCGGCCCTTTGCCTGCACAGTTGTCGAACGAGCCTGAGCCGGTATTCCCTGAATCGCCGGACAGCATTCCAGTCGCCGGCCATTTCCGCGTCGGCAAGTAGGTATTCGCAGTTGTCCAACTGATCCTTCAAAGACATCATCAGAATTCACCTCCGATCACCCGAGCAAGTACCTGTCCAGGATGCGGCCGACGGGACCCCGGGGACATCGGCCGTAGTACCTGTTCAGGTACCTGCTTCGGTGCGCGGTGGAGGCTACTTCTTGACCGCAGGTGCAGGTAGTGGCATGCCTCGCTCGGCCAGAACGGCTCGGAGACGATCGGGGTAGTCGGTGATGATCCCGTCGACACCGAGGTCGATCAGGGCGTGCATGGTGGCGGGATCATCGACGGTCCACGGGATGACCTTCATGCCACGCGCATGTGCGCTCGCGATCATGTCGGCTGTCGGATAGAGGGTGAAACCGGGATCCCCGACCTTTCCACCCTGCGGAGTTCCTTGGACGGGGGAGTAGGCGGAGGCACCAAAGGTTGCTACCGCCGCGATGCCGTCGCCACCGAAATCATCGATGTCCAGACCGCCGAGCCACGGTGACGCTCCGTCCTTGCCTACCTGGAGAAAGTCGCCGTTAGTGAGCGCAACGACGGGGACACTCGGCGCGAGTTGACGGGTGAGCATGAGCGAGCCCCAGTCGAAGCTCTGAATGGTGACGCTGTCCAACAATCCGGCTGCCCGGATCGTATCGAGAACAACAGAGACGAACTGCTCACGCGGGGCGGTCTCGTGAGGCGCTCCCGCTTCCACCTTGGTCTCGATGTTGAGCTTGATTCCGGGTGCGTTGTACGACTTCACCAGGGCAAGCACTTCTTCGAGCGTCTGCATTTTCGCTCCCGGAACATTCTGCTGCTCAGGGTATCCGGCAAGGGGGAGAGTGCCGCAGTCCATGGTCTTGATCTGCTGCAGGCTCAGCGTGTTGACGAATTTGCCGACGTACGGGAACTCCGGGTCGCCGGTAGTGGCCGGCTCGGTGTCGAGGCATTTCTTGTTCGAGATCTTCCGATCGTGTGTGACGACAGCGATCCCGTCCTCGGTGATCTGGGTATCGAGTTCCAGTGTGCTGACGCCCATTTCGAGGGCATTGGCGAACGCAGCCAGGCTGCTCTCGGTGTACAGGCCGAGTCCGCCGCGGTGGGCTTGGACGTCGAACGTCGAAACCGGCTGGGGCGCTGAACTACCGATCGAACCGGACCAGTCGAGACTGCCGGTTGGCGATGCCGAGGCCGGGGTCGCCAGGGCGGTGAGGGGGAGTGCGACGGTCACGGCGGCGCACGACAATATTCTGCTCAGTTGCATGAAAGGAACGTAGAGGCGTCGAATGGCTCGCCGGGGTTCGTTAGGTAAACTAACGGTAAAGGTCAGGCCGCGTGAATGCGCTGCTCGACGCCGCTCGCTTGGTCCTTCATCCACGACGCCAGAAGCTCGCACCCGGTCAGTCCACTACCGTCGAGAGGTTCGATCGCGTAGCTGATGTGCCTACCGCCGCGAGGGTTCTTCAGCTGAAAGCGGTTCAGGTTCAACTTCGTCGGCAGATAGCCGAGTACTTCGAGGAACGCGGTGCGAATGCGTCGTAGATCGGTACGCCACTGCTTGGGGCTGAAACGAGTCTTCTGCGCGTTCTGGAAGGCGTTGCTACGAAGGAGTTCCCATACCTTGCGTACCCACACCCGCGCCTGCGAGAAGGACATCCAGCGCGTCAAGTCTGCGATGTCGCGAATGTAGCTGTCGTCGCTGGCATTACAGATCATGTCCTGCGGGTGCCCGATCCACTTGACCGGAATCCACGGCTGGATATCGGGTCCGTCGCCGGCAACTCCGTGTCCCTCACAACCTTCGATCATGCCTGCCGGTTGTTGAGGATCGGAGATCAGTCCGACTCCGATGATGTTGGCGCGGTTCAGCGTCGGAAGAGCCGAGCGGATCACGGTGCATCCCTGTGAGTATCCGATCAGCATCACGGGGCCGTCTGTCTGCGCGATTTCGGCGGTGAGGGCTTTCACACCCATCGCGGTGCTGTGCCGAAAGCTCAGGCCGCCGTCGGCGACCGGACCGTACGACGCAGGATAAGCGACCCAGCGAGAATCGAATCGACTGTCGAGTTCGTCGGTGACGGCGCTGAGGAGTCCGAGCACGCGGGCGCTGTCGTCGCCGACGTGGGATTCGCCGGTGCCGCCAACTGCAAGAACGGTTACCTCAGCCATGTCAGCGATCATCCACGTCGATTCTGAGAGGTCTGCATCCAAACGCTGAGAAGATACTGGCAATCCGTTGTGCTGCGAAATCGTTATAGAGCGAGCACCATTTACCCATGACGACGCCGAATCGTTCATCCAGACGAAAAGTGTCCGTGGTCGGTGCGGGAAGCGTCGGCACCGCAATTGCGTATGCGTGCCTGATACGCGGATCGGCCGACGCGCTCGCCCTCTACGACACCAACAGCGCAAAGGTCCGGGCGGAAGTTCTCGATCTCAACCACGGCACCCAGTTCACACCGCCGTGCACTGTCGACGGAGGCGATGACGTCTCGGTCACCGCGGGATCCGACTTGGTCGTCGTCACCGCGGGCGCCAAACAGCATCCCGGTCAGTCGCGGCTCGAACTTGCCGCGGTGAACGTCACGATCGCGCAGACACTGACCGAACAACTGTTGGCGGTGTCGCCGGACGCGGTTCTTCTCTTCGTCACCAACCCGGTCGATGTGGCGACCTACGCAGCGATCCAGGCCGCGGGACCGTCGTACGGCGGCCGAATCTTCGGATCGGGAACGGTGCTGGACACGGCCCGATTGCGATTCCTGATGGCAACCGAACTCGGAGTCGCAGTCGAGAACGTCCACGCCTTCATCGTCGGCGAGCACGGGGACTCCGAGATTCCGCTCTGGTCGAGCGCGACCATCGGTGGAGTGTCGGCAACCTCGTTCGTGGGACCGTCGGGTCGCATACTCGGCCCCGACCTACGGGCGAATGTCGCGAAGTCGGTGGTCGAGAGTGCTTACGAGATCATCGAAGGAAAAGGTGCCACCAACCTCGCCATCGGATTGTCGAGCGCGTTCATCGTGGAAGTCGTGTTGCGGGACGAACAACGGGTGCTGCCGGTATCGACTTTGCAGACCGGCGTCCACGGACTCGAGCACGTGTGTCTGTCGCTGCCCACGATGGTCGGTCGCGAAGGTGCCGGTCGAGTCCTCGAAGTACCGCTTTCAGAAAAGGAGGCTTCGGGGCTCCGATCTTCCGCCCGTACACTGCAAGAGGTGCAGCAATCTCTGGGATTGTGAATATCTGTTGTCCTCGATATCCGACATATAGGATCAACAAATGATCAGCTTCCTGATTCGCGCCGCGATCTTCCTGGGTTCTGCCGCTGTCGGGCTTCTTGTTGCGTCGTTGATTCTTTCGGGCTTCTCGGCGCCTACATCCGGATTCATCGTTGCCGTCGTGATCTTTGCGATTGCGCAGTCGGTCCTGGCACCGTTCATCGCGACGGTGGCAAAGCGACATGCACCGGCATTTCTCGGCGGAATCGGATTGGTGTCGACATTTGTCGCTCTGTTGGTGGCGTCGCTCTTCTCCAATCTGTCGATCTCCGGTGTCTCGACGTGGATTCTGGGAACCGTCGTCGTGTGGCTGGTAACCGCAGTTGCGACGCTGGTTCTTCCGTTGCTGTTCGTGCGTAAGAAGGTTCAGGAGAAGAAGGCACAGTGACGCGCCCGAAAATCGGTATGGACTACACAGTCCTGGACTGCCCGGATCCGGCTGCATTGGCCAACTTCTACGCCCAGGTCCTCGAGTGGAAAAGTGTTCGCGACGAGGATGATTGGCACGTGATCGAAGGACCCGGCGGAGAGCGACTCGCGTTGCAGCTCGCTCCGGATTTCGTTCCGGTGGATTGGCCGACAACCGGCGTCGGGATCCATCTGGATTTGCTCGTGGATTCTCTCGACCCCGCAGAGGCTTGGGTGATTGGCCTTGGTGCGCAGCGGGTGACCGACATTCCGGAGCATCGGACTTTCCGCGTCTACCGCGACCCGGTCGGCCACTATTTCTGCCTGTGCCTGCGGGACTGAGTGTCGACTCGCTCCGATCTCGTCGACCGTGGATAATTCCGAACACTTGTCACGCCCGAGAATTGGAGATCGACGATGGCTTCGCAGAATTCCGACGAATTCCTGGTAGAACGTACGACGATCGTCAAGGCAGAAGCTTCGGTCGTCTTTGCATTGATCAACGATTTCCATCAGTGGACTCAGTGGTCGCCGTGGGAAGGTCTCGACCCGGCGATGCAGCGCACGTACGCGGGTCCTGACGCGGGCGTCGGGGCTTCGTATGCCTGGGCCGGAAACAAGAAGGCGGGCTCCGGTTCGATGGTGATCACCGAATCCGTCCCGAACGAACGCGTAGTTTTGGACCTGGCCTTCCTCAAGCCGTTCAAGGCGCAGAACGTCACCACCTTTCTCATCTCTCCCAATGCCGGCGTCTCTCCGAACGCCGGTGAAGTTCAGGTGACGTGGAAGATGACCGGAAAGAAGAATCTGTTCTTCAAGATCTTCGGTTTCATCTTCAGCATGGACAAGCTCGTCGGTAAGGATTTCGAGAAGGGCCTGTCCCAGCTGAAAGCTGTTGCAGAAAAGAGCTGACAAGCCGGTGGTACCGTCTCTCGGTGTTACGGATGACGCCCACCGACGCCCAAACCTTCTGGATTTCGGAGAAGATCCCCAACGATCAGCTGCTGCTCTACTGCTTCGACGGGCAGAGCCAGTCCATGGACGAGCTACGACGCTCGGTGGTGGAAAGAGCGTCGCTCATCCCGGATCTCAATGTTCGGATACGCGAATCACCGTGGCACCTCGACTATCCGCTCTGGGAGCCGATGCCGGTCGATGCTTCGTTGGTGAGAGTGCGTGAGCTGCCCGAAAACTCGTGGCTCTCGTGCATTCACAGCATCGAGAAGCTACTCGAAAACCACGTCGACCCACGCGAGTCGCCCTGGACGCTGCACCTGTTTCACGGCGTCACCGGGGCGCCGCGTTGTAGCGGCCCGGCGCTGATCGCAGTTCTGCAGGTCGCTCATTCCTTGGCAGACGGCAAACGGGCGTCGGCGATTTCTCGCCAGTTGTTCTCGCCGCAACCGCCCGCAATGCAGAAGACGGACGAGCGACGCAGTGGATCAGCCGAGATTCTGGGCCGCGCCGCCCTGCGCCTGCCGGGTCAACTCGTTTCACTGTTCCGCGACGGCCGAGCGGGGCACAAAGCGCAGTTGCAACTGCAGGCGGATACCGAATCGGGAGTTGTTGCGCCGCAAGCGGCGAGCCGTCCCAAGGTGCGCTCCAACATCCCTCCCGGATCTCACCGACTGGTCCGCATGGTAGTGCGGGACAGTGCAGATTTCCGCGGCAACGGGGTGTCCGTCACAGTCGGAGCGATGACCGCGATCTCGGTGGCGATGGCGAACTTCCTCACCGAACGAGACGGCTCGGTGCCGCCCGAATTGGGAGCTGAGGTGACCATCGCCAAAGCCGGTACACCCACGGCGCGCAACCACTTCCGCAATGCGGGTGTCGGACTGTTCCCAGATGTCGACGACCTCCGTGAGCGAGCCCGACGGATCAAGGAGTCGATGGACGAGCGCCGCGCACGTGCGTCCCATCCATCCAGTGCAGCTTCGGATCTCGCGCTGAACGCAGTTCCCGGACCGCTCGTCCGCTGGGGAGTGCAGCAATACGATTTCACGGCAGTGCCGGACGAGGTCACCGGAAACACCGTCGTGTCGAGTGTCGCGCGCGGTGATGCGGATCTGGTGCTCGGAGGCGGCGTCGTTCGGTTCACAGCGGGCTTCCCGAGTTTGTCGCCGGTCATGTCGTTGACCCACGGCGTACACGGGATCGGGGACACGGTGACGATCAGCATCAGCAGCAGTCCGGCCTCGATTCCCGACATCGATGTGTACGAGCAGATGATGCACGACGCAATCGACGAGGTGCGCGAGGCGCTGTCGTGACGGCCTGATGTACTGGCAGCATGGGATTCACGCGCGCCGAACTGGAATCGTTCCGAGACGCCGAGATCGAGGATCTGATCGGGCCGGATTGTCGGCTGTTGTTCGTCGGTATCAATCCGGGACTGTGGACGGCGGCGACCGGCGCGCATTTCGCCAGGCCGGGCAATCGGTTTTATCCGGCGCTGCTGCGGGCAGGCATCATCGAGCGTGCGATCGATCCTTCCGCGGGTATGTCGGACGCTGATACGCAGCACCTGATCGATCGGGGAGTGGGCATTACCAATTTGGCGGTACGCGCGACGGCCAGAGCCGACGAGTTGACGGCGGAGGAACTTGCTGCCGGGGGACTGCGGGTGCGGGCGGTTGTGCGTGCGACAAAACCGAAAGTGGTTGCCTTTGCCGGAATCACCGCCTATCGAACTGCCTTCGGTGACAAACGAGCCAAGGCGGGGCGGCAGGATCAGGCTTTCGAGGGGGCAGCACTGTGGATTGTGCCCAATCCCAGCGGTCTGAATGCACACGAGACTGTGGAGACCCTGGCCGCCAAATACCGTTCTGCTGCAGCTGAAGCCGGAATTGTCTGACAAGAACTCTCAGTTCCGTTCGCCTGGAACGAAGTACGGGATAGAGTGGCCGTATGTCTGTTCTTTACAACATCTTTGTAGTGATTCATCTACTCGGTATGGCTGCCCTGGTCGGTAGCTACTTCACCGTCCTCAAGGCTCCTTCGATCACCGAGGTCATGGTGTGGGGTGCCAGGATGCAGTTCGTGTCCGGCCTGATCATCGTCGGGTTGGGCGAAGGCGCCCTGGACAAGAACTACATTCACGCGAAGATCGCTGTGAAACTTGTACTTTCACTGGTCATCGTGGCGCTTGCCGAGATCACCCGGGCGAAGCAGAAGAAGGATCAACCCAATCCGAATCTGGTACACGTCGTCGGCGGGTTGTCGATCGTGACCGTTTTCGTGGCTGCGCTCTGGACCTGACCAAACACGAAAAAGAGCCCCGGCGATCGAAATCCGCCGGGGCTCTTTGCTGTTGACGTGTCTACAGACCCGGACGCTTGCCGATCGTCAGGGTCACTTCACCGGTGTGCGCAAAGAAGTCGTTGCCCTTGTCGTCGACGACGATGAAGGCGGGGAAGTCCTCGACGTCGATCTTCCAGACGGCTTCCATACCCAGTTCGGCGTACTCGAGGATGTCGACCTTCTTGATGCAGTCGAGGGCCAGACGAGCCGCGGGTCCACCGATCGACCCGAGGTAGAAACCGCCGTGCGAGTTGCAGGCGTCGGTGACCTGCTTGGAACGGTTTCCCTTGGCCAGCATGATCATCGAGCCACCGGCGGCCTGGAACTGCTCGACGTACGAGTCCATACGGCCGGCCGTGGTCGGGCCGAACGAACCGGACGCCATGCCGTCGGGCGTCTTGGCGGGGCCGGCGTAGTACACCGGGTGATCCTTGAGGTACTGCGGCATCTCTTCACCTGCGTCGAGACGCTCTTTGATCTTGGCGTGCGCGATGTCGCGTGCCACGACGAGCGGACCGGTCAAGGAGAGACGAGTCTTCACCGGGTGCTTGGAGAGCTCGGCGAGGATCTCCGACATCGGCTTGGTCAGATCGATCTTGACCGCAGCACCCTTGCCGGTACCCGAAATGCCATCTGTCTCTTCGTCGAGCTGAGAGTCCGTGACCTCGGGCAAGAAACGGCCCGGGTTGAATTCGAGCTGTTCCAGGAACACGCCCTCCGGGGTGATCTTGGCCTTCGCCTGTCGATCTGCCGAGCAGGACACCGCAATGGCGACGGGCAACGAAGCGCCGTGGCGGGGGAGTCGGACGACGCGGACGTCGTGGCAGAAGTACTTGCCGCCGAACTGTGCTCCGATACCGATCTTCTGCGTGAGCTCGAAGACCTTCTTCTCGAGCTCGTGATCGCGGAAGCCGCGACCCGTGATGGCGCCTTCGGTGGGCAATTCGTCGAGGTAGTGCGCCGACGCGTACTTCGCCGTCTTCATCGCGAACTCGGCCGAGGTACCGCCGACGACGATTGCGAGGTGGTACGGAGGGCAGGCTGCGGTGCCGAGTGAGCGGATCTTCGCCTCGAGGAACTGCATCATCGAGTCGGGGTTCAGGATCGCTTTGGTTTCCTGGTACAGGTAGGACTTGTTGGCGCTTCCGCCACCCTTGGCCATGAAGAGGAACTTGTACGAGTTCTCGTGTCCGGCAGCAGTATCGGCGTACAGCTCGATCTGCGCGGGCAGGTTGTTGCCCGTGTTCTTCTCGTCCCACATCGTGATGGGCGCGTTCTGCGAGTAGCGCAGGTTCAGGCGCGTGTAGGCGTCGTAGACACCGCGGGCAATGGCCTTCTCGTCGTCGCCGGGGGTGAGCACGTGCTGCCCGCGCTTGCCCATGACGATGGCGGTTCCGGTGTCCTGGCACATCGGCAGAACACCGGCAGCGGCGATGTTGGCGTTCTTGAGAAGATCGAGCGCTACGAACTTGTCGTTGTTCGACGCTTCGGGATCGTCGAGGATGCTCGCCAGCTGCGTCAGGTGATCCGTGCGCAGGTAGTGAGAGATGTCGTGCAGCGCCGTTTCGGTCAGCAGACGCATCGCCTCCGGCTCGACCTGCAGGAAGGTACGGCCGTCCGGCCCCTCGACTGTCGACACCCCTTCGGTGGTGAGCAATCGGTACTCGGTGGTGTCATCACCGATCGGCAACAGGTCCTCATAGAGGAAGTCGGCCATCATCTCTCCTGAACAAGGGTGCGTGCGAAGGTCGCATTCAGGTTATCGTTGGGGGTTTCCTTCTCCGAATCGGGGCGGGTGTGAGCTGGAATTATCCGGATGCCTCTGGCTCGATCAAGATACTTCGACCAGTTCGGAGAGCTCGACGCCGCGAAATTCGGCAAGTAATTCGGCTTGCTCGGTGACTGCTGCGCGGGCTGATCGTGACCACGTTTCCCACGGGGTGATCGCGACCTTCAGCTTCTTTCCGGACGCTCGTGGTCGCCACAGTCCGGTGATCTTGCCGCCGACCATCACCGTGCCCGGTCGCCCGAGGGTCGGCCATACCGTCTTCTGTGCGGCCGGGTCAGGAACCAGGGTCTCCCGATCCTTGAGCTGTACATACGGATCGAATGGCCCGAGTAGGCGCGTACTCGAATCGGAGGGGGAGCCGAGCAAGTCTTCGCGGTCCTGTTCGAGAATCCACCGCTTCTCGCCGTTCACCTCGATCTCCTCGGCATCGGTGGGCCAGTGGGCTTTGACGTCCTTGACCGGAGCATCGAGAAACGACGCGACGTGAGCAGGAGTCGCGGGGCCGTAGAACCGCAGATAACCCCGGATCACGTCGAAGCGGGGATCGGCGTCAGAACCTGAGGCTGTGTACGGGCGTCGCCGCCAACCCGGAATGCGTTCGAGCACTGGGGGAGATGTGCCCGGCTGCAGCTCGAGGCCTGCCTGAAGCGCCGCGAGACGGAACGGCATCTCGTACAGATGAGTGGCGTTGCACGGTCGGCAGAATCGCAAATAGGGCTCGGTCACTCGCGTGGTCAATTGCGCGGACATCTCGCCCTTGACGGTTGGTTTCGAGACGATATCCCGCATCGCAGTAGCAACTGTTTGCAGGGCAGTCAGCGTCGCGATGCCGGCGGCCTTCAGCGGCCGGTTCGCGTCGTAAATGCGTTTGGCTGCATCGGCTTCACTGAACGGCGACGTGGCGACGGCGACGGCAGGCAGGTCGCGACGACGGTAATAGTGGGGAGCCCCGCGCAACGTCCAGGCAAGAGCGAGGTCAGTGGCGTCGACGCGTATGCCGCGGATCCTCAGTGCCCACGCGGCGCCGTCAGGTCCGGTGTTCTGAATCCCGAGGTCGAGAATGTCGCAATCGTTGTGATCGGCGTCACCGGAATGTGGCCTGTCGAGTTGATGACGGTGCCACCGGAAATTAGCTACCTGCGTGAGGGACGCTGCGCTAGACATGATTTCAGTTTACTGGTGGGTAACCGCATGATTTGGGGTGGTTGATCGATGCGGCGGCAGAATCGGTCAAATTCGACCGATTGGCCGGAATTTTTTCAGTAGCAGACCTTATTAGTCGAAATAATCACCCCATTGTCAGAATCCTTTGCCAACTGGTCGTTCGTATGATTACTGTTACCCACGTCACGGATACATTACAGATGTGACGCAGCTGTCACAGCACTGTCGGGTGCTTTTGGCAGCTGACCTCTGACTTCTCTAGGAGATTCACATGGGTTCACTGATGTCGATCGTCGAACTTGCACTCAAGGGCATTGGCTCGCTCGGTGCCGGCGACCAGTTGTTCGAAACCTTCATCGGTTCGGTTCAGACGAACACGGGCAGCCTCAAGCCGCTCCTCTGATCCCGCCCGCCGGAATCGGACTGATCGACCACAATCTTCCGCTCGGGTTACCGAGACCTAAACAACTGTAGGAGTTTTCATGGGATCCTTCGAAATCGTGGGGAACGTCATCACGGCCGTCAACAACGTCGGCACCGCATTCTTCAATTCGCTGACCACGCTCAGCGGCGGCACGGTTACGCCCAAGTAAGCGTCGTCTGACGAGAAAGGCTCACGCACTCGGTGCGTGAGCCTTTCCGCGTCGACGGGATCGAGTTTTTCCGATCACGTCGGGTTTGCCTGTTTCAGGCGGTAGCGTTCGAAAAGTTCCGCTGCCGAAGAGAGTGACCCCGATGATCGAGACTCGTGCTTTGCGAACGGTTTTCCGCGTCTTCGTGGCGTTGGCCACGGCAGTATGTGGGCTCCAGCTCCTCACGGCACCGGGTCACGCTCAGTCGGTGGACAGCAGGCTGGTCGACATCTCGGTGTACTCACCGTCGATGGGGCGCGACATTCCGTTGCAGGTCTTGCGGCCGGCTGATACCTCCACGCCCGCTCCGACGCTCTACCTACTCAATGGAGTAGACGGAGGAAAAGACGAAGCGACGTGGTCGGTGCGGACCGATGCGCCGAAGTTCTTCGCGGACAAACATGTCAACGTGGTGACACCTCTCGGTGGGGCGTTCAGCTACTACACCGATTGGGAGCGGCCGGACCCCGGCCTCGCGAAGTCCGGAAACAACAACGGGGTCAACATGTGGACCACGTTCCTGACGGAAGAACTACCGCCGGTGATCGATTCGACGTTCGGGACGACCGGCCAGAACGCACTGGCCGGGTTGTCGATGGCGGGCACGTCGGTACTGGACCTGGCGATGTCAGCACCCGCGTTGTACAACAGCGTCGGGTCCTTCAGTGGGTGTGCGATGACGAGTCCCGGGATCGGTCAGGATTTCGTGAAACTCGTGGTCGCAGTGGGTGGCGGTAACGCGGAGAACATGTGGGGTCCGTACGATGGTCCGGGTTGGCCGGCTCACGATCCGGTTGTCAACGCGGACAAGCTACCTCGCATTCCGATGTACATCACCACCGCAACGGGGATTCCCGGTCCGTACGACACACTTGCCGATCCACGGATCGACAACGACGTCACAGATTTGGCTTTGCAGCTCGTTCTCGGTGGCGGAATCGAGGCAGCAACTCACTACTGCACTACCCAGCTTGCGGACAAGACGAACGCATTGGGTATGAACAACATTCGCTACAACTTCAAGCCGGCAGGAACGCATTCATGGGGATACTGGGAAGACGACTTACACGACTCGTGGCCGATGATCGCCGCGTCACTCGGCGTGTGAGTTCCCGTCGAGCGAGCCTTCGAAGCGTTGTTCTCGTCGGCGCGCTCGCCCTGACTTCACTACTGGCGCTGCCGTCGACCGCACTCGCCGACGAGTCCCCGAAAATAACGAGCGTCACTGAACTGTCCTCGCGCTTGGTTCTTCTCGACGTTCTCAGTCCCGCCATGGGGCGTACCATGCAGGTCGAAGTACTGCTTCCGGCCGACCGCTCGGAACCGCGCGGGACGCTGTATCTCCTGGACGGCAATTCCGGGCAGATCGAAGAGAACAACTGGTTGGCCCCCGCTAACGGCGATATCGTCCCGTTCTTTGCCGACAAGAACGTGAACGTCGTACTCCCCATCGGCGGCACCGGCACCATGTACACCGATTGGCAGGAAGATCACCCGAAATTCGGTCGTCTGAAGTGGGAGACGTTCCTGACAAAAGAGCTTCCCTCACTGATCGACGAGAGGTTCGCGACCAACGGGCACAACGCAATCGGCGGGATCTCGATGGGCGCAGAAGCCGCGCTGATCCTGGCCCAACGCTCGGCCGGGTTGTACGACGCGGTCGCCGGCTACAGCGGCTGCTACACAACCGTCGGAGGATTCGGCAAGGCGTTGACCGATCTTGTGGTCGTCAACGGGAATGCCCGTTCGGAGCAGATGTGGGGTCCGGACGGTAGTGAGGCTTGGCAAGAGCACGACATCTTCGCCAATGCCGACAAGCTCCGCGGAACCAAGGTGTACCTTGCGTCGGGATCGGGACTGCCAGGCCCACACGAAACCCTCGACACTCCTGCCCTGGGGCGCGTACTGGTCGTGGGTGGGTTCATGGAACTGGGATCGAACCTGTGCACCGACCAGATCACGCAGGTGCTGCGCGATCGAGGAGTCGATGTCACCCGCAGCGCTCAACCGGTGGGAACGCACGGTTGGCCGTACTGGCGGGACGAACTCGTTCGTTCCTGGCCGATGCTCGAATCTGCGTTGTCCGCTTGAGCAGTTCCTGGCGATGAGTTTTCGTTTCGGGTCGGGTCTATAACCCTGTACACCTGATTCGTAACCTCTCCGACAAGGACAGAACATGCCTTCCATCACTCCCTGTTTGTGGTTCGACAACCAAGCAGAAGAAGCAGCGAACTTCTACATCTCGGTGTTCGGTTCCGGGCAGATCCTCGGAATTGAAAGGTACGTCGAAGGATCGCCCTCCGGAATGCCGGCGGGATCGGTGATGACTGTCAGCTTCGAGCTCGACGGTCAGCGATTCACCGGCCTGAACGGCGGACCGATGTTCACGTTCTCGGAGGCGGTGTCATTCGAGATTCCGTGCGTCGATCAGGCGGAGGTCGATCACTACTGGTCCAGGCTGACCGAAGGCGGGGAAGAAGGCCCGTGCGGCTGGGCCAAGGACAAGTTCGGATTGTCCTGGCAGGTAGTCCCGAATCGCCTCCTCGAACTGATGAAGGATCCAGACCGAGCCAGGGCACAACGCGCCACGGACGCGATGATGAAGATGAAGAAGATCGATATCGCAGAGCTCGAACGGGCCGCAGACGTGCCCTGAACACGATCTGGCCGATGGGCGACAGTCTTCGTTAGCTGATGCTAGCCTTCCCTAATTCTCGCTGGAGCGTTGGAGGAGTGCTGGTAACCATGCGGATCAAAGTCTCTCGAATGAAGATTGCAGTCACGGCGGTGACTGCCGCGCTTGCCGTCGCCGGCCTTGCCGGTTGCAGTAGCGACAGTGCTGACGCACCGGCCGAAGCGGGCGCAACCATTTCGACGATGTTCGGCGACGTCGAGGTCCCGGCCGACCCGCAGCGCGTCGTGGCGCTTGGTTGGTCGGATGCCGAGACGGCACTCGCTCTGGGCACTCAACCAGTGGGCGTCGCGGACTGGATGGCGTTCGGCGGCAAGGGCGTCGGACCGTGGATCGCGGACGAGTTCACCACCGACCCGAAGATCCTCGGAACGATGGACCTGAGCGTCGAAGACGTCATCGCGCTCGAACCGGACCTCATTCTGTGGACGCGAAGCGACAACACGCAGGCGACCTACGACAAACTCAGTGCCATCGCGCCGACGGTCGGGCCGCCTCCAGGTCTCGCCACGGCCTACGGGACGACGGTCGAGCAGCAGACCGAACTCGTCGCCAAGGCACTCGGCAAAGAATCGGAAGGCAAGGCGCTACTCGACGGCCTCGACGCCAAGTTCGACGCCGCGATTGCCGCCAATCCGAACTTCGCGGGCAAGACCGCGGCGGTCGGCGCCTACAGTTCCGACGGGTACGGCGCCTACGTACCCGGCGACGCACGCGCAGATTTCATGACCCGTCTCGGCTTCACGATTCCGGCCGCGATCACCGAGAAGGCCACGGGCAATTTCTACGTTCCGGTCGCCAACGAGAACCTCAACCTGTTCGACGCCGATCTCACCGTGCTGTTCCCGATCTTCCTCGACAGCAGTGCGTTTGCGAACGATCCGCTGTTGCGTGCAATTCCGTCGGCCCAACAGGGACACTTGTTGATCCTCGATGACGTTTCGCTTGTCAATGCGTTCTCGAGTGGCTCTGTACCGGGGCTGACCTACGCAATCGACAACGCGGTTCCGAAGTTTGCGAGCACGCTCGGAGCCTGATCAGAGCGTTTTCGGGGCCTGCCCGTCACTGTGAGCGTGTTCGCAAACAGTGGCGGGCAGTTCTCGTGCGTCAGTACACTGGAAAAAGTGAACTTTCAGCTAACGAGCGGCGCCCCCGTGGAGATCGGTCCAGTGGAGACCGCAGCGACCGCTCCTCGTTTTCCGCGGATGCATGCATACGTGGATATCGCTGTTGTGATCGTGGTGCTGGTGGGAACCAATTTGATTGCACACTTCACCACCGCGTGGGCGAGCATCGCCACGGTACCTATTTCTGCTCTTGTTCTGTTGGCGCTCACCAAGCGCCGGGGAATGGGTTGGGCGGAGCTCGGGCTGTCGCCTCGTGACCTGCGGAAGGGGTCGAAGTACGCCCTGGCCGCCGTCGGCCTGGTCCTGACGGTTGTCGCCGTCGGCGCGCTGCTTCCGCTTACGCGCCCGTTTTTCATGGCGGATCGCTACGCCACGATTTCCGGCGCCATCATCGCGTCGATGATCGTCATTCCGCTCCAGACCGTCATTCCCGAAGAGTTGGCTTTCCGCGGCGTCCTGCACGGCACATTGAACCGGGTCAGTGGATTCCGGGGCGTCGCAGCGGCCGGTTCATTGATGTTCGGACTGTGGCACATCGCGTCGTCGATGGGTTTGACCAGCGGCAACGAAGGGCTTTCCGGCTTTCTCGGTACCGGAGTCGTCGGTCAGGTCGCCGGAATCCTCGGGGCTGTTCTCGCCACCGCTGCAGCCGGTCTCGTATTCACCTGGCTCCGTCATCGCAGCGGCAGCCTCATTGCGCCGATCGCACTGCATTGGTCGTTGAACGGGGCGGGCGCGCTGGCTGCGGCTCTCGTTTGGCATGCAACTCTTGCTTGATCCCAATATCTGACAAAAAGGACAGCATTCGCCGCGCGGTTCCGGGTGGTTTTGTGCTTTGCTCAGTAAGTGACGCACCTTCATCGAGGCCATGTCTTCCACATTTCCGGTCGTCCGACGGTTGAGGATGCGGCGCAGTCGCTCGTCTCGATCCCCGACGGCGTGTTGGCGATCGACGATGCGGGAACCATCGTCTACTGCGGAGAATTCGAATCACTGCCGAGCGAACTCGAAGGCGCTGAAACCCACGATCACCGGCCAGGATTCCTGCTGCCCGGATTCGTCGACGCGCACATTCACTTCCCGCAGACGTACGCCGGCGACGCGTACGGCGGCGGTCAACTCCTCGAGTGGCTCGACCTCTGTGTCTTTCCCTCCGAATCGAGGTTTGCTGATCCCGAGTTCGCCCGGCACGCCGCCGAGGCCTTCTGCGCTCGCCGAATCGCCACGGGAACCACGGCCGCGATGGTGTTCGGATCTGCCTTCCCGCACGCGCAGGACGCCCTGTTCTCGGAAACTCTGAAACGCGGCCTTCGGGTGGTCAGCGGGCGGGGGATTCAAACCACCGGCCCGGCCTCCGCTGCTGCACTGATCACGTCTGAAGAGGACGCGATCAGACTCACTCGCGAGGAGATCGACAAGTGGCACGCGTCCGACACCGGTGACGTGAACACTGCGTTGGTTCACGTCGCAGTGGTTCCCCGATTCTCCCTCGCAGTGACAACACAGACGCTGAAAGACTTAGGCGAGTTGTACGACTCGGTCCGCGACCGCGGCGTCTACTTCCACAGTCACCTCAACGAGAACAACCGGCCGGGAACCGGCGAGGTGGCGACCACGCTGGCGGAGTACGAGGTCGAGACCTATCTCGACACGTACGACGGCAAGTTCCTCCCCGGCTCGCAGGTCGGCGGAAAGAGCTTCCTGGGTCCGCGCGCGATTCTCGCGCACTCGGTGCACTGCCAGGACTCCGAACTCGCACGAATGGCCGAGACCGGAACCTCGATCGCACATTGTCCGACGTCCCAACAGTTTCTCGGCTCCGGCACCATGCCGTGGAAACGAACCGTTGCGTCAGGGGTCAACATCGCGATCGGATCGGACTTCGGCGGCGGTGACGAGTGCCTGCTCACCCGAGTCCTCGGCGACGCCTTCAAGGTTCACATCTCCGAAGCCGGCGACGACGGAGTATCGATGCACCCCGCCGAACTGTTGTTCACCGGAACTCTCGCCGGTGCTCGCGCGCTGGACATGGAGAACCGGATCGGCAACTTCGACGAGGGCAAGGAGGCCGACTTCCTGGTGATCGATCCGTCCGGATGGCCGCCGCTCGCCGGGCTCGTCAACCACGGAACGCGTTCGGATGATCCGATTCTCGCCCGCGACCAGACGCTCTTCGGGCTCCTGATGGCGATGCGCGAACCCGCGATTGCGCACGTGTACGTGCAAGGGCGCCGGGTGTCGGGCTGACGTGTCCGCAACCGCCATCACCGGGTACCACCGAACGAGTTCGGGATTCCGGGCGTGGGTAGAGCGTGCGGCCGAGATCGCCGGTCGATTCGACGGCTACCTGAGCTGCGCTGTCAGTGATCAACCGGAACCGGTGTCGCACGGGTTGTCCGTCACTTTCGCCAGTGCCGACGATCTTCATCGCTGGCTGGAGTCGACTGATCGCCGCGATCTCGAAAGATCTGCTGCAGCAACGGGAATTCTCGCGCAGACGAGTGATCTGGTACTGGTCGACGGCGTTCTGCCGCCGCCCGGTATCGGTGTGTACGACCACGCCGTCGTCGTGGGTAAGGAGAACGAGTTTCTGCGAACGCAACGGCACCTCATCGATCTCAGTTCGCGATTCTCCGGCTACGAGTCGGTGATGTTGTTGCGGTCGGTCACCGACTCCACCCAGTGGAAGTCCGTCCTTCGGTTTCGGACCGAGCAGCAGTTGGCGGTGTGGATGGCGTCGCCTGAAAGGGCCGCGGCACTACCGAAACTGCGAGCCGAGCTAGCCGAGGACTTCACCGAGACCACGCGGTCGACACCGTTCGGCACGATTCTGCGCACGGAGAACGGGCAGACCCGTGCAACGCCGAATTGGAAGACGGCGATGATCATCCTGCTCGTTCTTTATCCGACGGTGATGACGCTGTCGAGGTTTCTCGGGCCGTTGCTCGACGGGATCGGAGCGCCGCCGTGGCTCTCGATGTGGCTGAGCCAGATAGTCAGCGTCGGCGCCATGACGTGGTTTCTGATGCCGACGGTCACCAGGTGGTTCCGCCATTGGCTGGACCCGGTCGACGGCGCCGTCCCTCGCACCAACTGGCGCGGCGTCGCGGCGGTTATTGCGGTGTACGCAGCGACTCTGACGCTGTTCGCGTCGGTGAAGTGGCTGCAGTTCTGGGACTATTTCGACTGAATCCGGCCTCGGCGGAAGTAGGCGAGCGGTCCGAAGAAGTTGACGAAGATAATTGCTGCCCACTTCTTCTTGCTACCGTGCACCGTTTCGGCAGGTCGTCGCGCGAGGTCGATCCACGCGGCAATCGCCAGCAGGGACTGAATCGCTGCGAGCAGGGCGACGACGCGGCGCTGCGAGGGTGACAGCTCACTCCAGGACTTCTTTTTCGTGAAATTCATGAACTCCACTTTGCTCTCGAACGTTCAATTTGTGTCGAGATGGGGTTGCAATCGGCACCCGAAGTTCCCCGAAACGGTGTGAATAGCGTCACCATGATGACCGCTAAGTATGGTCTGGTGGGCTGCCGGGACGGTCGTTTTCGGCGTAAAGATCTCGCTAACCCGAACTGTGGCTGAATGTTTGCGCGCGCACTAAGCTCGCGTGGCCCAATCCGCGAAAGTGATTTGGCCAATCTGCTGGTACGCGCACTATGGAGTGCAACATCCGCTCTATTAAGTAAGGCTTGCCAATCTTGTAGTCGATGTACAGATTTGATGCTGAAGGGTAGCTACTATCGGGAACGATGTTCGGAATGTGTCAATAAATCGTCCGTAGGTGACAGTTTGATCACTGCATGTGTGTGTTACCTGTGTGTATGCCTGTGACCTGAAGGGGCCGAAATGTAACGTCCCGGACACATTTGGTGTCGCGGAAGTAACGGAAGACCTCTACTCTTATCGCCAGCAGCCACTCACGTGGCAGCAAATCCTCTGGACCGTATCTTCGACAGGAGCACATCGCATGAGCAGCGCAGAATTCTCGGATGCTTTCACCTTCCTCAACGACTTCTTCAGCAACGCGTCTGATCTCTTCAGCGCTCTGAGCTTCTTCACCTCGCTCAGCTGATAGCTTCCGGCCGATAGGCCGACCCAGTGGCCCCCGAAGACGACGTCTTCGGGGGCCACTGTTGTCTGCCTGATTATCTGCCTAGCGTCCAATTTGGTGACAATGTGAGCATTGTTGGCCAAGTGCATGGCGGGGTTGATGTGACTGTGGTGGAATGCGAGCGAAAGAAGATAGCTTGCCTGCCCGCCACTTCGAGCGGGACACGCCGATGATCGGAGCTTTGTGCACGTCTCGCGAAGAAACCTCTTCAAGTACGCAGCCGCTGGATCGGCGGCTGCCGGACTCGCTGCTTTGAGCGGTACGACGTCGGTGGCCAATGCCGGTTCGCTCGGGACCCTGCTCGATTACGCCGCCGGTGTGCCGTCCGCTCAGGCAATCAAGGCCGCCGGGTACGCAGGCGCCATCCGGTACGTCTCGGATCGACGGCCGGGCGCCGATTGGATGGTCGGTAAGCCCGTACTGGCGCGGGAAACCGACGCGTTGACGGCGGCCGGACTCCAAGTCGTTTCCTGCTATCAATTCGGCAAGGGCGGAACAGCGGACTGGCGCGGAGCCCGCGAGGCAGGCAAGCGTCATGCGTCCCGTGGCCTCGAACTACATGCTGCGGCCGGTGGACCGTCCGGTCGGCCGATCTACGCGTCGATCGACGACAATCCAACCAGTACCGAGATCACGACGCTGATTGCGCCATACCTCGAGGGGTGGGCCTCGGTTGTGGGCAACGGGGCACTCGGTGTCTACGGAAACACTCGCGTGATCGACGCGATGATCAGTGCAGGCGTCGGAACCTGGTTCTGGCAGCACAACTGGGGCTCACCGGCAGGGTATGTGCACCCGCGGGCAAACCTGCACCAGTTCGAAATCGACAAGCGCAAGGTCGACGGCGTCGGCGTGGATCTGAATTCGATCCTCACGCGCGATTACGGGCAGTGGTCGTTGGCAGGCTCGGTCGGTCCGGTTCAGCCCGTCGGGTCCTCGTTGCCGACGGGATCTATCGCACCATAGCGCCGAATTTGGCGAGCCAGGCCTTGGCGTCTTCGGGGAGGTTGCCCGCTGCTTCGGCGGCGAGGCACCATGCTTTTGCCATCGACAGAAAGTTCATCGGGTTGTATGCGTCTTCTTCGCGAGACCACAATCCGTCGCCTGCGTAGTGCAGGATCGTGATGTTGGCGGCGCCGTGCTCGGATCCGTCACCCGGATCCTCCATCGGGTTGTCGATCTCGCACACGATCCATCCACGCTGCTCGTCGACGACGAACCAGTTGGCCGGGAACTCGGTCATCCGGCGCCCTGGGAACTCGGTCATCGTGCGAGTCACCCACTTGCGTACGGCCTCTCGGCCGTCGAGGGTGCCGAAGGCGTGTTCCACGTAGACGACGTCCTCGGTGAACATGTCCGCGAAGGCGTTCCAGTCGCCGGAACGAGTGCACTCGACAACCGTGTTCTGGTAACCCGCGAAGGCATCTTCGAGTTCCGTGCGTGTCCAGGTCATGAAAGGCTCCTCGGGTAGTCGTCGCCTCAAATTAGAACACGTTGCAGAATTGATTGTCGGCGATTCGACGCAGAAGAGTTCTGCGGTACCGTCGTTGGCGGGTCGGGGACCCGTTATGTGAGAGGGCACCACGTGGATATCATCATCAATTTCATCTACACGCTTCTGTCGAAGTTGCAGACGGGCAGCATCGAAGGCTCTTCGGAGAAGTGAGTCCTCCGCCGGGTTGATTCCCTTACGAGACTTTCTGTTTGGGAATCAATCCGGCGAACACCATTGTCACGACGGCGGCGGCGATGGAAATCAGGAACGTGGCGCGAAACGCCTCGAACGAGGGGATCACTGCGGTGCCGACCGTGATGGTCATCCCGGCCAGAACGACGCTCACGATCGCGGCAGACGTCGACGTGCCGATCGATCGCATCAGTGAGTTCAGTCCGTTCGCGGCCGCGGATTCCGTGATGGGTACCGCGCCCATGATCAAGGCCGGCATGGCCGAGTAGGAGAGCCCGACGCCCGCGCCGATGAACATTCCGGCCACGGCGACCTGCCAGACGCTCGACACCGTGAAATATGCGAAGGCATAACCTAATCCGATGACGAGGGCGCCAAGCATCAACGTGATTCGTGGGCCACGCCAAGCCGAAATTCGAGCGGAGACGGGTGAGAGCGCCATCATGACGAGTCCACCGGGGGCCAGTGCGAGTCCCGCTGCGACCATGGACAGTCCGAGTCCGTAGCCGGTCGACGTCGGCGCCATGAGGAGTTGGGGGAGCGTCAAGGAATTGCCGTACATGGCAAAACCGACAGCGATCGACGCGAAGTTGGTGAAGAGGACCTGCGGTCGGGCCGATACGCGAAGGTCTACCAGTGGTGCGCTGCGTCGAAGTTCCCACCATCCCCACACCAGGAAGCTGAGCGCGGAAACCGCAAGGAGTCCCAGTGTTTTCGCGTCGCCCCACCCCCAAGTCCCGCCTTTGGTGATGGGCAGCAGCAGGGTGATCAGGCCGACTGTGAGGCCGAGCGCTCCGACGAAGTCGAAACGGCCCGGGCGTCGTACGGTCGATTCGGGAATGACGAACGCAACCAGTGCGATGCAGATCAATCCGAATGCTGCCGAGGTGGCGAAGAGAAAGTGCCAGTTGGCATTCTGAGCAATCACTGCGGCGATCGGCAGTCCGATCGCACCGCCGACACCGAGGGTGGCGCTCATGACTGCCATGGCTCCGGCCACTTTCTTCGGTGGAAGAACGTCACGAATGATGGCTATGCCCAATGGAATTGCCCCGACCGATGCTCCTTGAAGTGCACGGCCGACAACGAGCACGATCAGTGAAGGCGCGATCGCGCAGATGGCCGAGCCCAGAACGACCATCCCGAGACTGACCAGCAGCATTCGTTTCTTGCCGAACATGTCGCCGAGGCGTCCGCTGATCGGCGTGATCACGGCGGCGGCGAGGAGCGTTGCCGTGATCGCCCACGACGTGTCGGCGGGAGAAGAGTTCAGCAGGTGCGGCAATTGCGGAATGATCGGGACGACCAGCGTCTGCATCAAGGCGACGACGATTCCGCACAGTCCGAGAACGGTGAGCACGGGACCCGACGGTGCGTAGTTCGTGTCCGTGGTTTTCGTCTCAGGGGTATTCCCGTCGACATTCGACGACCCTGTGTGAACGGACATTCGGCTCCCGCCCTGGCATGTTCTGTTTCGGTGCGTTCGCCCCAGTGTGCACGCTACACATCGTGTGTAGTCTGCACAATATGAGGATGGACCGGAACCCCGAACTGGTGAATATCGAGTACGAGTTGACTCTGCTCTCGCGCTACCACGCGCTTGCTCAACGGGCCGAACTTCATCTGGACCGGTCGGCGTATCTACTGCTCGGTCGACTGGAATTGCAACATCCCATGAGCCTCAAGGAGCTCTCCTGCGCTTTCTCGCTCGACATCTCGACCATAAACCGGCAGATCGGCGCGCTCAGGCGTCAGGGCTTGGTGGAGCGGGTGGAGGATCCGGACGGTGGCCTGGCGCGAAAGGTCCGGCCGACAGCGCAGGGGCTGTTGAAACTTCGTGCTGATCGCGAACATTCGACAGCGGGCGTCGAAAAGGTCCTGCGCGAGTGGACGCCCGAGCAACGTCTTGCGCTCGGTGATCTACTCCGGCAATTCAATACCTCGGTCGAAGCCCTGGAAGGCCGCGACTGGCCGCGACCGAATCAGGTCTGAGAGTGCGAAACGGACCGCAGCGAGCGATCCGGATCGCTCGAATCCGATTCCGGCGCAATGACAACAAGTTTCGGATGTTGCTCGGGCGCTGCGTGATTTCCACGCCAGGAGAGCAACGACCAGCGTGACAGCCCGGACAGCGCGGACCCGAGACTGACGAACGAGCCCGAACTCAGGACCGATGCCGTAGATCCGATGCTTCCGATGGATAGGAAAGAGCCGACACTACCGATCGACAGTATCGAGTACGCCGATCCGATCGACAGGATGGACCCCTCGGATCGGATGGACAGTATCGATCGAGTCGACTTGTGCGACCGCATCGACTGGTCGTCTGGGCTTGATTTCCGGTCTGAACGGCCATGCGTGATGTCCACTCGTAGATGTCCCATCTATCGGGTCTATCACGGTGATCGGAGATGCAAAAGGGACCCACCGAAATTCGGTGGGTCCCTTTCACAAGACTTCGATCAAGCTACCGCGAACATGCCCACGGTCGGGAGGAAGCTGCAGGTGATGCGGTCTGCGCCTTCCGGCTGGGTGGTCAGCGAACCACTGATCACCGAGAGGACGCGTCCGGGGCCCGTATCGGCGATAGCCGACAGAGTGGCGGGGCCGTCCGGGTTGATGCGCGCGGCGTTGGTCAGGTTCTGGGTTGCGCTGCGCTGGTTGTCGATGTTGACCCAGGTCACGGTCATCGGCACCGGCTGGTCGTCGACGGCGGGAGCCGTACCGAGAGCGGTGAAGACGAATCCGGCCTGACCGGCAGCGGGGCCGGGAGGAGGCAGGTGAGCCGGGCCGGGAACAGCAAGTGCGGTTCCGACCGAATCGGCGGTTGCCGAGATGCAGCCCTTGCCCAGTGTCGGGTACAGGAACTGCGCGATGACGGGGGCGTTCTCGTCCGGGATTGCCGGTCCGCCACCGCCGCTGCCGTCGAGGAAGGTGATGACCTTCTCGAGGGTGGCCTTGATCTCAGGCGGAATGCCGGGGGAGTTCAGAATCGCACGAGCCTGGTCGAGCAACGCTTGCTGCGGGCCGCCGGCGACGTCAGTCGGACCTGCAGCGGCGCCGATGATGGCAGGCGCAAACGAGGCGAGGAACTCGATCGGCACACTTTCGGGTGCGGGCGGTGCTGCCGGATCGGCCATTGCCTGTGCCGGCAATGCCAGTCCTGCTACTGCGGCAATAGCGACGGCGGTGAACGCCTTTCGCATACCTCGGGTTCGAAGCACTGTTTCCCCATCCTTAGTCATACCGCGCGGGCGCCTAGGCGAGCTCCGCGTTTGACGGCTCGAGGGGTCACTCTATGTACAGAGCCCCCGGGTTGTACAGCTGTTCAGTTGCTGAGCAGCTACGCACCGGGGGGAGTCTATGGCATGACCGGCCTCGATCGTGATTTACGGCGACCATACCTGTGACTGAAGTGATCTATGTGAAAGTTGATGCAACTGTTACGTCAGATTGCGAGGATTGTTCACTCGAAGATCAGTCGAAACGGACCGAATCGTCGACAAGTACGTCAATTCGACGGGCCAGGTCGAAGTCCAGATCGGTGAGTCCGCCGGCCGAGTGTGTCGAGAGTGTGTACGTGACCTTGCGCCATCGAACGTCGATGTCGGGATGGTGATCTGCGGCCTCGGCGACGGCCGCGATGCGCTGGAGAAGGGCGATCGCGTCCGGGAAGGTCGCGGAGTCGACGGTGCGAGTGATCGAGCCCGGGGACAGCTGCCAAGCGGGCAGTTCGTCGAGTGCGCTTTGGATTGCGGAGTCGGACAACAAAAAAGTGGCCATACTCCATCATGGTGCGATGAGTGATGTGCCTGCAAGGGATCGCGAAGTTGTTGCCGGCGCGATCTTCCGTGGGGGAAGGCTGCTCCTCGCGCAGCGGACGAGTCCGCCGGCGTTGGCCGGCCGCTGGGAACTGCCGGGCGGGAAGGTCGAGGAGTTCGAATCACCACAGAACGCGTTGGTGCGAGAGCTACTCGAGGAACTCGCGGTCGAAGTTCGGTGCGGCGCCAGAATCGGCGTCGACGTGCCACTGTCGCCGGGGTTGGTCCTGCGGGCGTACCGGGCGGAGTTGGTGTCCGGCGAACCGGTCGCGCTCGACCATGCTCAGTTGGCATGGGTCGACGCCGAAGAACTGTTGTCGATGGATCTGGTCGACAACGATCGGGCCTGGATCCCCGAACTGCTCGAGGAGTTGAGGGCGCTTACGCCGCGCGGGCCTTCTTGAGACCGGCTTTCAGTTCCTTCTTGGATGCGCCCTCGTTCTCGAGCTTCTTCATCCGCATGATGACGACGGGGCACTTGATGCACCGTGTCTTCTTCCGGCAGCACTTCTTTTTCGGCTTGAGCTTCGAGACCTTGCTTGCCTTGATTTTTCCCATGTGACGCTGCGGCTTTCCTGTTTCACTACGGCGGAGAGCCCGCTCTTGGAACGAGGTTAGCGTACCCTTAAACACCCTGTTTCTCCAGGTCGTAATCCTACCCGCTTCAGCGTGGTGCAAATCACTATTGGCTGGTGGGGGCGGTGATAGAGGCCGCACAATGCAGGAGTATCCGCTCGGAGCGAGTAGTATTTACTAGGCCGCGGTGCCTATTCAGGCGATTCGTGCCCTGATTCGGATCACACACTCGTGCAGCGGCCACCAGAAGAGCCGTGCGACTTGACTTTCGCGTGGCCGAATCAACTCAGCCAGGAGAGCCATCGCGTGACCACCACCAGCTTCCGTAACGTTGCCATCGTCGCACACGTCGACCACGGCAAGACCACCCTCGTCGACGCCATGCTTCGTCAGTCCGGCGCGTTCGAGGAGCGCGCCGAGCTGGTCGATCGCGTCATGGACTCCGGCGACCTCGAACGCGAGAAGGGCATCACGATCCTCGCGAAGAACACCTCGGTGCACAAGCGCAACGAGGATGGTTCGGTCACCGTCATCAACGTCATCGACACCCCGGGCCACGCTGACTTCGGTGGCGAGGTCGAGCGCGGTCTGTCCATGGTCGACGGCGTCGTCCTGCTCGTCGATGCGTCCGAGGGCCCGCTTCCGCAGACGCGTTTCGTGCTGCGCAAGGCGCTCGCCGCTTCGCTGCCCGTCATCCTGGTCGTCAACAAGACGGACCGCCCCGACGCGCGCATCGAAGAGGTTGTCTCCGAGGCTCAGGACTTGCTCCTGGACCTCGCGTCCGATCTCTCCGACGAGGCTGCAGAGGCCGCCGAGCTTGCGCTCGGACTGCCGGTTCTCTACGCCTCCGGTCGCGAGGGCAAGGCTTCGACGGTGCAGCCCGAGAACGGTCAGGCTCCCGACGCCGAAGACCTCGCCGCTCTGTTCCAGGTTCTGATGGAGTACGTCCCGGCCCCCAAGGGCACGGTCGACGCACCGCTCCAGGCTCACGTCACCAACCTCGACGCGTCGGCATTCCTCGGTCGCCTCGCGCTGGTTCGCATCCACAACGGCGAGCTGCGCAAGGGTCAGACCGTGTCTTGGTGCCGTGAGGTCGACGGCGAGCCCGTCATCACCAAGACCAAGATCACCGAACTGCTCACCACCATCGGTGTCGAGCGTGTTCCCGCCGAGGTTGCGCTCGCCGGCGATATCTGCGCTGTTGCAGGTTTCCCGGACATCATGATCGGCGACACGCTCGCCGACCTCGACAACCCGGTTGCGCTGCCTCGCATCACCGTCGATCAGCCGGCCATCTCGGTCACGATCGGTACCAACACCTCACCGCTGGTCGGCCGCGTCAAGGGTCACAAGCTCACTTCGCGCATGGTCAAGGCTCGCCTGGACCAGGAGCTGGTCGGTAACGTCTCGCTCAAGGTCCTCGACATCGGACGTCCCGATGCGTGGGAGGTCCAGGGTCGTGGAGAGCTCGCGCTCGCCATCCTGGTCGAGCAGATGCGTCGCGAAGGCTTCGAGCTGACCGTCGGAAAGCCGCAGGTGGTCACCCAGACTGTCGACGGTAAGATCCACGAGCCTTTCGAAGAGCTGACCATCGACAGCCCCGAGGAGTACCTCGGTGCCATCACTCAGCTTCTGGCCAACCGCAAGGGCAAGATGGTTCAGATGTCGAACCACGGCGCAGGCTGGGTTCGTATGGAGTTCATCGTTCCTTCACGTGGTCTTATCGGCTTCCGTACGGAATTCCTCACGGATACCCGCGGTACCGGCATCGCCAACGCCGTCTTCGACGGCTACGGCCCCTGGGCCGGCGAGATTCGTGCACGCCACACCGGTTCACTCGTGTCGGACCGTTCCGGCACAGTGACGCCGTTCGCCATGATCCAGCTGGCTGACCGCGGAACCTTCTTCGTCGAGCCCGGCGCAGACACCTACGAGGGTCACGTCGTCGGTATCAACCCCCGTCAGGAAGACCTCGACATCAACGTCACCCGCGAGAAGAAGCTGACCAACATGCGTCAGTCCTCCGCAGACGTGATGGAGACCCTCGCGAAGCCCATCAAGCTCGAACTCGAAGCAGCGATGGAATTCTGCTCCGGCGACGAGTGCGTCGAGGTCACCCCCGAGGACGTCCGCGTCCGCAAGGTGCATCTCAATGCAACCGAGCGCGCTCGCGAGCGTTCGCGCAGCAAGTCTCGCGATAAGGCTGCTCTGTAGTCTTTCGTCGGTTACAACCTGACAGGCGGATGTGCCTTTCGGCCGAGTTCTCGGCGGAAAGGTACATTCGCCTTCATGGTTTCCGGGCGAAAGTGCTGCCCGGAAATCGAGTGCGAAGGGGCGACGCGGCCCCGTACGGAAGGAATTGTCTGTGGCCTCAGGACGTCGCTACCTGGCGTTGGCAGTGGCAGTGACGGCGTTGTCGCTGACTGCATGTACAGCCGATCCGCCGCCTCCGGTCGAGAGCACCGAAACCGTCAAGCCCACACCGACTCCGGTCGTCCCGGCGACGAAGCAGGTCACTGTGGCAATCGACGAGGTAGGAGGCGGATTCAACCCGCACCTGCTCGCGGATCAGTCGCCGGTCAACTCCGCAGTCGGTAATCTCGTGCTGCCCAGTGCGTTTCGCCCGATCAAATCGCCGACGCAACCTGGTGCGACGGAGTGGGCGATCGACGATTCTTTTCTCGTTTCGGCTGAAGTGACGTCAGAGGCTCCGTTCACGATTCGCTACCAACTGCGCAACGAAGCCCAGTGGTCGGACGGTGCTCCCATTGCAGCAGAGGACTTTCGCTACCTGTGGCAGCAGATGATCTCGGTTCCCGGTGTGGTCAACCCCGCGGGCTATCAGATGATCGACGACGTGAACTCGTCCGGCGGTGGCAAGGCGGTCAACGTGGTGATGCGTGCACCGTACCCGGCGTGGCGAGAGTTGTTCACCGATATTCTTCCGTCCCACCTGATCAAGGACACTCCCGGCGGTTTCAGCACCGGACTGAGCGAGGGGATTCCGGTGTCGGGAGCCCACTTTCACGTGCGCTCTGTCGACCGTGGCCGGGACGAAATCGTGCTCGAACGCAACGACCGATTCTGGGGCAAGCCGTCCGACCCGGATCAGATAGTTCTGCGACGCGGCGGAACGGCGTCGCAGTTGGCGGATGCCCTGCGCACCGACGACGCTCAAGTGGCGCAAGTTCATTCGGGTAGTGCCACGGATATTCAGCTGTCTGCGATCCCGGGTGTCAGTACTGCATTCTCGTACGTTCCGCGCACTCTCGACATCAACGTGAACGGGCGCAGCAAAAACTTTGCGGACGTTCGGGTCCGTAAAGGTGTTCTGGGACTGCTCGATCCGGACCTGCTCGCCGTAGTGGCGGCCGGGAGTGAATCGGCGTCGGCCCCGGTGAAAGCTCAGATCCTCGCTCCGTCGGATCCGGGATACGCACCCACCGCGCCGCCGAAGCCGACCCGAGAGCAGGCGCTGGGCGAGCTGACTGCAGCCGGCTACCTGACGACGCCGGCCACCGGAATCGTCACGGGCACTGGGACAGTCGGATCGATCGTCCGGGACGGTGCTCAGTTGACCCTGCTGATCGGTGCCCCCGAGAACGACGACATCGCGATCGCCGTGGCAAACACCGCGGCCGACGAACTGCGCGACGTGGGGATCCTCGCGACTGTCGAATCGGTGCCGCCGGAGGAACTCTACGGCGAGGACCTGACGACAGGACGCGTCGACATGATTGTCGGTTGGAGTCGGGCAGGCGCCGACACGGCCACTTCACTCGCATCGCGGTTCAGTTGCCCGAGCGCACCTTCCACTCCGGCAACAAGTTCGGCGGTACCCGCACCGACGCCGTCTCCGGAGCCTGTCCGCACGACAAGCGTCGAGGCTCCGAGCAACCTGTCCGGGCTCTGCGATCCTGCGCTGCAAGGTCGGATCGACGAAGCGCTCAGCGGCGTCGGGGATCTCGGATCGTTGATCGCCGACGCGGAGCCCAAGCTGTGGGACCTCGCGGCGGTCTTGCCGATCGTGCAGAGCCGAGCGCTGGTCGCGGTCGGGACCGGAGTCGAGGGCGTCGTGCTCGACGGCCCGGTGCAGGTGGGGATATTCGGAAACGCGACGGACTGGGTGAGGGTGGCAAAGTGACGACCTCGGCGAAACGACTGCTGTTGGTACACGCACATCCGGACGACGAAACGATCACCACCGGAGGCACCATCGCGCGTTACGCGGCCGAAGGCGTCGAGGTCACGGTCCTTACCTGCACGTTGGGGGAGGAAGGCGAAGTCATCGGTGACGCGTGGGCGGGGCTCGTGGCTGCCGAGTCGGATCAACTAGGCGGCTATCGGATTTCCGAACTGAGCGCAGCGCTGTCGGCACTGGGCAGTGCCGCTCCTCGATTCCTCGCCGGCGCCGGTCGGTATCGCGATTCCGGAATGATCGGCACACCGTCGGCCGCGAATCCCCGTGCTTTTGTCAATGCTCGACTCGACGAGGCAGTCGGCGCGGCGGTCGCCGTCATTCGTGAGATCAGGCCGCACGTCGTGATCACGTACGACCCCAACGGCGGCTACGGGCACCCGGACCACATCCAGGCACACGCGATCACCACAGCGGCCGTCGAAGCTGCAGCAACGACGGCGTATCCCGAGGCCGGCGATCCGTGGACGACCCCGAAGTTCTACTGGACCGTTACCGAGCGCAGTGGACTCGAGCGTGGCATCGCGGCCATTTCCGAGTTCCCGGCGAACTGGCGCCTGCCCGAGCCCGCGGAATTGCCGAGCGTCGATGACGGAGACGTGACGACGGCAATCGACGTTCGCGGCGTCATCGATACGAAGGCGCGGGCATTGAGCGCCCACGCCACTCAGGTGACGGTAGCCCCGAGCGGAGCCGAGTTCGCATTGTCGAACAACGTGGTCCAGCCGATCCTGACGGTCGAGCATTTCGTGTTGGTGGCGGGGACGCTTGGTCCGGTGGGTGAGGACGGTCGCGAGAGCGATCTGTTCGGCGGGCTGCCTGGCTGACGTGATCTGACCTGCGCGTCGGCTCACAGGCATTGCGATCGACGCCGTAGTGGTGTGTGATGCGTGTCACCGGATGGGTGGTCCTTTCGGTAACAGCAAAGCCTGGGGGCTGAAGAAATGTACAACTGGGACCTGCAGAACCAGATCGTTGCCTTCGTCGATTCGTTGCGTCCGATGGCTGGTTACTACCACGACTTGTATTACGGATCGCTCTACGCATTCGCGGATCAGCAAAGTCATCTGCTGACGCTTCTCGGGTTCCCGCCGGTTCCCTGATCGTCTTCGTTCTTTTCGGGCGCGAGCCGGGGTGCTTGTCGGGAGGGGACCCCGCGCTCGCGCGATGGCGACCGATAGACCACTATCAAAACCATGATCACGGTCGAGAAGTACACGGACGCCTCGACAGGAACGTCGCTGTCGTGGCTCGACCCTGTCATCCTCGGCGTCCTGATTTTCGACGGATTCCTGTGCGCGGTGCTGTCCGTTCTGTTCCTGCCGACTCATCTCGGTACGACGGCATTTCCCATCAGCATTCTCGTAGCCGCAGTCGCGAACCTCGTGTTGGTGATCGCGGCCCGCACTGTCACGACTCCGGGCAGAGCCGCATTGCCGCTCGCCGGTTGGATCGTCGGGTTCTTGGTGTGCATGGTGGGCGGCCCCGGCGGCGACGTGCTGGTGCTGTCGTCCCCACTGACGTTCTTGCTTTTGGTCGGTGCTATCGCTCCGGCCGCAGTTTTCCTTTTCAAAGTGGCGATCAACAGGCTTGCCACCCTCAGTTCGCAATAGTTCTCGGCGCGCGCGTAGGAAACTGGCCCGTGCATAAGGGACACTCAGCCTGTGGCTGAACATGATCTGGCGGGCGCGACGATCGCCTTGACCGCAGAACGGCGTGCCGAAGAATTTGCGACGCTCCTCGAGCGGCGAGGTGCAGAGATCGTGCGGACACCGGTGATCCATGTCCTGCCGTTAGTGGACGATCGAGACCTGCGCACCCAGACCTCCGCACTGATCGCCGATCCACCGGATCTGGTCGTGATCAGTACCGGAATCGGCTTTCGCGGATGGCTCGACGCCGTCGCCTCCTGGGGTTTGACCGACGAGTTCCTCGGAGCTTTGGCCCGGCCACGCATCATCGCCCGCGGCCCGAAGGCGACGGGCGCCATTCGAGGCGCGGGATTGCGTGAGGAGTGGTCCCCCTCGGGTGAGTCGTCCGAGGAAGTTCTGGCGCACCTCGGGAGTGAGGGAGTGGCAGGCTTACGCGTCGCAGTCCAGTTGCACGGCACCATCACCGAATGGGAGCCGTTGACGGATCTGAGCGCTTCCCTTGCCGATACCGGCGCGATAGTCACTCCGGTGTCGGTCTATCGGTGGATCCGGCCGCTGGATCAGTCGCCCGTCCGCGCGCTGGTTGCTGCAGTTCGTTCCGGCGCAATCGACGCGCTGACCTTCACCAGCGCCCCCGCCGTCTCCTCGATGCTCAGCACGGCAAAAGAAATGGGCGAACTGGAGCGGTTCGTCGCAGCCATGCGCGGACCGGTACCGACCTACTGCGTCGGACCGGTGACGGCCGCCCCGCTGGAACTGCTCGGTGTTCCCACCATCCAGCCGGAGCGATCGCGTCTCGGTTCGCTGGCGAGGCTCATCATCGACGACCTGCCCAGACGTCGCCTCCGCCCGGAGTGACGGCCTCGATCAAAGCCCACGCGTTCTCGGCGGGGAGATCGATCACCTCGTAGCTTCCGGTGCCGGCGGGCGTCGCGGCGACGACGGTTGCCACGCCTGCGCGACGTTGGAAGAACGTCTCGCGCACCGTCCAGCCGATGACACCTTCGGATTCGAGGCTGTGACGCTGGCGATCGAGCGAGCCGCTTCGGGTGATCAACCACCCCGGCAGAACTGCATGGCCGAGGCCGTTGTATCGGTCGTGCGCAAGGGCAGCGCCGCCGATCACGAGCACAGCGACTCCGAACCACGCATAGATCGGCACGTGGAGGCCCGATGCCGCGCACGCCACGCAGACCAGGAACGCCACTGCCGCCAGAAACAGCGCTCGGGTGTACCGGCGACGCCGCGCGGCCGGGCCGTGATTCATCAGGGGAGCGGACGCTTGGCGTGAGTCACCGATCACGGTGGCCATCACTCGCTCGGCCTCCTTGCGCGGTCCCTGCGGGAGCAGCAGCGAAGATTCCTTCTTCTCGGCACTCACGCCCGTCATGATGGCGTCGAGGCGCGCGCCGCGGGCAAGACGCAGCAGGAGCGGCTCTTTGAGCGTCGTGCCGCGCAGGCGGGCTCGGTCGAGTGTGGTCTGCCGGGTCTTCAACAAGCCGTGACTGACGTGCAGGATGCGGCCGTTGTCGGTGAGCTTCATGTTGCCGAACGCGATCAGATACTGAACGCAGGCGAGTGCACTCGACAGCACCAGCAGCACGGCGAGTGCGATGACGACCATCACCGCGATGCCGAGGCTCTCGAGGGAGTCGAAGCTGTCGCTGACTGCCGAGGACTTCGCGACGGCAGTGCCGATGCCGTATTGGAACGAGATGCCGATGATCGCCGCGATGATGGCGATTCCCGTGAACGAAAAGGGGGCATAGCGAACCCAACTCGGCTCCCAGTGGCCGATCTCGGTGTCGACTGGTTCGGCGATGTTTTGGACCGGAGTGCCGGGGACCTCAGGGTTGCGTGCCTGTTGCGCGCCGGCCAGCAGCGCGGCACGAAGGTCCGGAACCAGGGTGGTCGAGAGGGCATTGAGTTCGAACTTGTTCGAATCGTGGCCGCTCCCGGCACGTTGGCCGGTCCCGATGCGCACGATCGACAGCCCCAGCAGTCGGTGCATGACCCCGGCCTCGACGTCGACGGATCGGATGCGGCTACGCGGGACCGAGAGCAGCTTTTTCTGGAATACCCCGGTGCGCAGTTGAACGTGAACGGGCCCGATGCGGTACGTGGTGGTGAAATACCGCAACAGGCCGAAGATGACGAGCAGAGTGACGACGCCGAGACCCCACCAGTGGTTTCCGGATTGGCTGCCGAGAACGACGGAGACGAGTAGGACCGGGAGGAGTTTGACGACTTCGTTGACGGGGTGGACCAGAAGCATGCGGCGGTCGAGGCGGAGCCAGGGCTGCTCCTCTTCGGCTGCCTCGGCAGCCGCCGTTTCCGCCTCGACCGGAATCTCGATCGCGGTCGGGTCGCCCACCTGTTTCTCGTTCATGTTGCGTCCCCCACGTTGGTGCCCGCGATCTCCGTCAGTTGAGCCACCGCGCGGTCGGCGATTTCCTGGTCGAGTGCGGAGATCTTGACAGCCCCGGCCGACGACGCCGTCGTGACCGTGACGGTTGCCAGACCCAACATGCGGTCGATCGGTCCGCGCTCGGTGTCCACGGTCTGCACGCGCGAGATCGGTGCGATGCGTCGTTCCTGGGTGAACCAGCCGGTGCGTGTGTACACCGCGGTGTCACTGATTTCCCATCGGTGGACGCGATACCGCCACGCCGGAACCATCAGAATGTAGGTGGCGGCGAAGAGCACGGTGACTGCGAATACGGTGCCGACCACCCAGGACGGGATTCCGGGTATCAAGACGGCACAGACGATTTCGGCGACGATGACAGGTACCCAGAACAGGGAGGCAGTGATTGCCCACAGCCTCGGGGCTTTGGTGCTGGGTCGCCATAACGGGTCGGCCATGGTCAGCGGTTGCGGGGCAGTCATGGGCACTACTTTGGTCGAGTGAGGGGCGATCTGTCGACATCGGCCCTATCGTGGAGTGTGGCGACCGCGAAGGGAGCACGTGATGACCGAACAAGATGCGACATTCGACCCGGAGGCTCCGGAATCAGATGCGCTCGAACAATCGACACCCGTAGATCCAAACGCCCCCGAAGAACCCGATCTGACCGATATTCCACTCGACGCACCAGTGGCTGACGTGGTGGATCAACGCGTCGAGGTCTCGGTCGACGACGACTATCGGCCGTCGTGATCGAGGCGGTATCGCGGCAGTAAGGCCTCCTAGTTCTGGCACCGGGTGGCACTAGTCGTCTCACATGGCGCATGATCGCTAGGTGAACCGAACTGGTGATGACTCCGGCAAACCCACCATGCTTCCGATGCCAGGTATTTCCGCGTCCGCCTCGTCCAGTCCGTCGCCCGGCCCGTCAGCGTCGGCGATGCGGCGAGTCCTCCGTCGTGCACGCGACGGAGCGACCCTGAATGTCGACGAGGCGGCAACGCTGCTGAAGGCACGGGGAACCGATCTGACCGATCTGTGTTCCTCGGCGGCCAAGGTTCGCGACGCCGGTCTGCTGGCAGCGGGTCGGCCGAACACCGTGACGTACTCGCGGAAAGTTTTCATTCCACTCACTCGTCTGTGCCAGGACAAGTGCCACTACTGCACCTTCGTCACCGTGCCGGGGAAACTGCGTGCCGAAGGGCACGGCATGTTCCTGGAGCCGGACGAGGTTCTGGACATTGCCCGGGCAGGCGCCGAATTGGGCTGCAAGGAAGCCCTGTTCACGCTGGGGGATCGCCCCGAGGCTCGCTGGCCGGAAGCAAAGCAATGGCTGGACGAACGTGGCTACGATTCCACCCTCGACTACGTGCGAGCGATGTCGATTCGGGTGCTCGAGGAGACCGGACTGCTCCCACACCTGAACCCCGGTGTGATGAGCTGGCAGGAACTCTCACGGCTCAAGCCCGTCGCGCCGTCGATGGGCATGATGCTCGAGACGACGGCAACTCGGCTGTTCACCGACAAGGGCGAATGCCACTACGGAAGCCCGGACAAGGACCCCGCGGTTCGGTTGCGCACCCTGACCGACGCAGGCCGACTGAACATTCCGTTCACCACCGGCATTCTCGTGGGCATCGGGGAGAACTTCCTCGAGCGCGCCGAGTCGATCATGGCGATACGCAAGTCGCAGAAGGCGTTCGGCCACATCCAGGAAGTGATCATTCAGAACTTCCTGGCCAAGCCTGATACCGCGATGCGCAACACCCCTGACGCAGGACTCGACGAATTTCTCGCGGCCATCGCCGTCGCGCGCCTACTGCTCGGGCCCACGATGCGGATTCAGAGTCCGCCGAATCTCGTCTCGAACAGCGAGTGCCTCGCGCTGCTCGGCGCAGGCGTCGACGACTGGGGCGGGGTATCACCGCTGACCCCCGATCACGTCAACCCCGAGCGCCCGTGGCCCAATCTCGAGACCTTGGCCGAGATCAGCGCCGAGGGCGGCTTCACCCTCACCGAACGCACTGCGGCCCAGCCGGCGTATGTCCTGGCCGGGGCTCCGTGGATCGATCCGCGCATTGCGGGTCACGTTCAGGCGCTCGCGGACCCCAAGACCGGGCTCGCCTTGCCGGATACCAAGCCGGTGGGTCGGCCGTGGCAGGAGCCGGACGAGTCGTGGGAATCGAGCGGACGTGTGGATCTCAATACGGAGATCGACACGGACGGGCGCAACACCGAGACCCGCAGTGACCTGGGCAGTGCGTTCGGCGACTGGGAGACCGTGCGCGAACAGGTCCTCGAGCTCAGTGCTCCGATTCGCGTCGACACCGATCTGCTGGCTGCGCTGCGCAGCGCCGAACGCGATCCCGCCGGATGCTCCGACGACGAATACCTGGCCCTTGCCACCGCAGAGGGACCGGGCCTGGAAGCCGTTGTGGCACTCGCGGATGCGCTGCGCAAGGAAGCCGTCGGCGAGGACGTCACCTACGTCGTGAACCGGAACATCAACTTCACCAACATCTGCTACACGGGCTGCCGGTTCTGTGCGTTCGCGCAGCGCAAGGGCGATGCCGACGCCTTCACACTGTCGGCAGACCAGGTCGCCGACCGTGCGTGGGAAGCGCACGTCGCCGGCGCTACCGAGGTGTGCATGCAGGGCGGTATCGATCCGGAACTTCCCGTCACCGGTTACGCCGACCTGGTCCGGGCCGTCAAGAAGCGCGTGCCGTCGATGCACGTCCACGCGTTCTCACCGATGGAGATCGTGAACGGCGCATCGCGCAGCGGTGAAAGTATCAGGGATTGGCTGACGGCTCTGCGCGAGGCGGGCCTCGACACCATTCCCGGCACGGCAGCGGAGATCCTCGACGACGAGGTGCGCTGGATCCTCACCAAGGGCAAACTGCCGACGGCGGAGTGGATCGAAGTGGTCACCACGGCCCACGAGGTAGGACTGCGGTCGAGTTCGACGATGATGTACGGACACGTCGATCAGCCGCACCACTGGGTCGGGCACCTGAATGTTCTTCGCGGAATCCAGGACCGCACAGGCGGATTCACGGAGTTCGTACTTCTACCGTTCGTGCACCAGAGCGCGCCGCTGTACCTGGCAGGCGCTTCACGACCAGGGCCGACCAATCGGGACAACCGCGCTGCGCACGCGCTGGCACGCATCATGCTGCACGGCCGCATTCCCAACATCCAGACCAGCTGGGTCAAACTCGGCATCACCGGAACACAGATGATGCTCAACGGCGGAGCCAACGACCTCGGCGGAACGCTGATGGAAGAGACGATCTCGCGGATGGCGGGCTCCGAACACGGGTCCGAGAAGACCGTCGCAGAACTGCGCGCCATCGCCGAGGGAATCGGACGTCCGGCGCGCGAACGAACCACCACACATGCACGACGCGAAGGAGCGATTGCCTGATGGCTGATGTACTGGGGGACCGCAAGGTCGTCGAGGTTCTCGATCGAGCGGTATGGGGGATCAACCCGGTTCTCGACCTCGCCTACAGCGATCCGCTCGGTATCAAGCGTCGGACCTTCGAGCCGACCGATCCTGAGCGAAACGCTGCGGCGATGGTGTTGGACGCTGCAGCTTGGGTCCTCGATGTCGTCAAGTTCCCGGGAACGGCGGCGTGGTCGGTGATGACGGACGAGCAGCGCTCGAAGTGGTGGACGACCAGGTTGGGTGCACTCAACACCGTTGCCGTCGCGTTCCCCGGCATCTTCGGCGTCCTCCTCAATCGGTTGCCGATCCAGGACCTGCTGGCTTTCGCGAATCAGGCCGTTGTGCTCGTTGCGGTTGCCCGTGAACACGGAGTGACCGAACGGGATCAGCAAGTGGACCTCTTGGCGTCGGTGCTGTGCCGGCGTGAGACCAAGTCCCGAGATCTGCTCGCCGGTGAGGATTTCGCCGAAAAGTCGGTCAGCGCCGCCGACGAGACCTGGCGCCCCTTCGCATTGATCGGGACCTTGTGGCGCACCTCGAAGACTTTCCGCGCCATCACCGACGAGCTGCACAAGCGGCCGTCGCGGACGAAACCGTACGAGATTCTCGGCAAGATTCCGGTGGTCGGCGTCGTGGCGGATTACCTCGGTGAGCGGGGCGCACTGGTACGCGCGGCCGCCCTGGGGGAGAAGTGGATCGCGATTCGGTCGAGGAACATCACCGCAGTAGGCTGAAATGTGTTACCCCCGCCTGCTCAGAGTCGGTAGGCAGGGGGATAATAGGCTGTTCCCGCGGTACGTGAGAGTCGTATCGGATTTTCGGCCCCGAGCAACTGCGTGTTGCGGCGGCGATGCACGACAGGAAGGCAGGGAGATCGGCAGTGACCTACACGATTGCTGAACCGTGTGTAGATGTGATGGACAAGGCGTGCATCGAAGAATGCCCTGTCGACTGCATCTACGAGGGTGGACGCATGCTTTACATCCACCCCGACGAGTGTGTCGACTGCGGCGCGTGTGAGCCTGTCTGTCCCGTCGAAGCCATCTTCTACGAAGACGACGTCCCGGATCAGTGGAACGCGTACATCAGCACCAACGTCGATTTCTTCGACGATCTCGGTTCGCCTGGTGGAGCCGCCAAGCTCGGCAAGGTCGACTACGACACGCCGTTCATCAAGGCGCTGCCTCCCATGGGTGAGGAATAGAGATCTTGTCTCGTACTCCGGTGGCCGCTGGGCTTCCTGACTTTCCGTGGGATTCGCTCGCCGACGTCACGGCGAAGGCGCACTCTCATCCCGACGGCATCGTGAACCTGTCCGTGGGTACGCCGGTGGATCCGGTGGACCCGGTGATTCAGGAGGCTCTCGCCTCTGTTGCCGAGGTGCCCGGATATCCGACGACTCATGGCACGCTCGCGCTTCGCGAGGCCGTGGCGGAGTCACTGGATCGCCGCTACAACATTCCCGACGTCGATCCGGCAGCGGTGCTGCCGGCCATCGGTACCAAGGAAATGATCGCGTGGCTGCCGAAATTGCTTGGTCTCGGAGCCGACGATCTAGTGGTCATTCCGGAGTTGGCGTACCCGACCTACGAGGTCGCGGCGAAGTTGGCAGGCGCACGCGTCCTGCGCGCCGACGGCTTGAACAAGCTCGGTCCCGAGTCGGCGGCGATGATCTTCGTGAACTCGCCGTCCAACCCCACCGGCAAGGTGCTCGGCCTCGAGCACTTGCAGAAGGTCGTGGCCTGGGCGCGCGAGCGCGGCGCCATCGTCGTCTCCGACGAGTGCTACCTCGGATTGACCTGGGAAGCGGATGCGCTCTCCATTCTCGATCCCCGCGTCAACGACGGTGATCTGACCGGTTTGCTTGCGGTCCACTCACTTTCGAAGACATCCAATCTCGCGAGCTATCGCGCCGGGTTCGTCACCGGTGACCCTGCTCTGGTGTCGGAACTGCTCGAGGTGCGCAAGCACGCGGGAATGATCTTGCCGCTGCCGATCCAAGCCGCGATGACCGCAGCCTTGGGCGACGACCAACACGAGAACATCCAGCGCGAGCGGTACCGCGAGCGTCGCAGCGTCTTGATCGAAGCTGTTCGCGGCGCCGGATTCACCGTCGACAATTCCGAGGCAGGTCTGTACCTCTGGGCGACGCGCGGCGAGGAATGCCGAGCGACGGTCAGTTGGTTCGCCGATCGTGGGATCCTCGTTGCCCCCGGTGAGTTCTACGGACCGAGCGGGAGCAAGCACGTTCGGATCGCTCTCACCGCGACAGACGAACGAATCGCCGCAGCAGCAAAGCGCCTCTCCGCCTGAACTGTGTGCTTTCGCAGGTGTCAGGTTCCCTGATGTCGGTATCAGTCCGATGTAAGGTCGCGCTGTGACCACCTCAGGGACCGGCGGCTTGGACGCGGTACTGATCGTCGCCGTCGTTGTCGCCTCGGTTGCGCTGATGCTCACCTGGCTGAAGGATCGTCGAATATTCGGAGACTTCCCTCTTTCGGCCGCTGTTCTTTGGCTGGCGGTGGCAGTTCCGTCGATCCTGCAGGCGCTGATGCCGGGACTGCTGGACATGTTTCGTCGTGATCCCGCTCTGATTCGCGACGGTCAATGGTGGCGCATTCTGACCTCGGTGCTCGTTCAGGACGGAGGGGTCGCAGGAACCGTCACCAATCTCGTGACGCTGGCGGTGGTGGCGCCGCCGGCGTTTCGGCTCTGGGGCGCCGCACGCGGCTGGGCTCTCTTCCTGCTCGGTCAACTGCTGTTCGGGTTGCTCACCACCGCAGTCTTCCCGTCGACCGGCGCAGGCAACTCCGGCGCCACACTTGCTCTGGCAGCGGCGGCCGCGGGGATCGGCGTACTGGTGCGCCCGCGAATGCCCGAGATTGTTCTGACAGCCGTGATTGTGGTCGGCGGCGCAACCCTGGTGACGGTCGACGACGCGCACGGATTCGCCGTTCTTTCCGGGGCTCTCTTGGGGGCGGCGCTGGTGACGCTGTTCCCGCCGCACTCGATGGATGCGCGTCGGGCAGGAGAAAGTTTGCGACCATCTGCGCTGTGAGATGCTGTCGTGGTGCTGCTGAGATCCCTGAACCCCCTTGCTGTTGCCCGCGGTGACGACCTCGACGACGCCGTGACGATCGGTGACACGGTTCTCTCGCGGAGTGCCATTCTCGGTGCCGCGACCTCGGTCGCGGAGCGAGTGGCGCAGGCCGATCGGATTGCCGTATTGGCAACTCCCACAGCAAAAACGATCCTCGCCGTCGTCGGGGCACTGATCGCCGGCGTCACTGTTGTGCCGGTCCCGCCGGACTCGGGGAAGGCCGAGCGGGAGCACATTCTGCGTGACTCCGGTGCCCAGGCGTGGCTCGGCGAAACGGACGAACACTGCGAAGGCTTGCCCGTAGTTCCCGTCCGATTGCACGCGCGCTCGTGGCACAGCTATCCCGAACCGGCACCGCAGTCCACAGCGTTCGTCCTGTACACGTCCGGAACGACCGGCCCACCGAAGGGTGTTCTGCTCAGTCGCTCGGCCATCGCAGCCGGGATCGACGCGCTCGGCGAGGCCTGGGACTGGACGTGGCGAGACACGCTGGTGCACGGGCTTCCGCTCTTCCACGTGCACGGACTGATTCTCGGAATCCTCGGCCCACTCCGGATCGGCAGCCGGGTGATCCACACCGTCAAGCCGACGCCGGAAAACTACGCACGGGCCAAAGGCTCCCTCTACTTCGGTGTCCCCACCGTCTGGTCGCGTATCGCCGAAGACGAAGAAGCGGCCAGGGCGTTGTCCGGTGCCCGACTTCTGGTTTCCGGTAGCGCGCCTCTTCCTGTGCCGGTCTTCGAAAAGCTGCGTGAGCGAACAGGATTGACGCCAATCGAGCGTTACGGCATGAGTGAGACGATGCTGACCCTGAGCACGCGTTTCGACGGCGAACGACGCCCGGGGTGGGTCGGCGTGCCGCTGCGCGGTGTCGAGACTCGTCTTCGTGACGAGAAGGGCAACGACGTGCCCCACGACGGCGAGAGCATCGGCGGCCTACAGGTACGCGGGCCGATGCTTTTCGACGGCTACTTGAACCGTCCAGACGCAACCGCCGAGTCCTGGACGGAGGACGGCTATTTCAAGACCGGTGATGTCGCCGTCATCGACGAGGGTGGGTTCCACCGAATCGTCGGCCGCGAATCTATCGACTTGATCAAGACCGGCGGATTCAGAGTCGGCGCCGGCGAGATCGAGACCGCCATCCTCGGGCATCCCTCGGTCTCCGAAGTTGCGGTGATCGGTGTCCCCGACGCCGACCTGGGGCAGCGGATCATCGCCGTCGTAGTCCGAAAGGCCGGGAGTCCTGAGGTCACCGAAGCTGAATTGGTCGAGTTGGTCGGCGCAGAGTTGTCGGCGCACAAGCGTCCCCGTGAGGTTCGCTTTGCCGAGACACTGCCGCGTAACGCGATGGGCAAGGTTCAGAAGCGGGAGCTGTTCTAGGCAGGGCAGTTTGCTGAAAAGTCGCTGCGACGCTTGAAGGTTCGTGAATTCAGTCAACCTGTCCCGGAATGTGGGCTCGCTGGTTCTTGGATGATTCAGTGCTAGTTGGAATTTCTGTGTTCTTGGCTACACTACCGCCCGGTAGGGATAGCTCCAGTCGCACGCATGCCGTCGGTATGCCCCAGTGCGAGTGGCCTCGGAAGGGCAGATTTCATGGCGGGCGGACGGCATTCGAGTCCTGACAGCGGGCGGTCGATCGGGTTCTACGCAGTGGGTGGGTTGGTTGCCGTCGCGGTAGTCGCCACCGGGGTGGTGGTCTTCAAGGCAACACAGTCCGATTCCTGCGGGAGCGTCGACGAGTACTCGCTGGCAGCAGATCCTGCGATCGCGCCTGCGGTCACGGAGATCCTCGCAGAATCGTCGCCGGAGCAGACGGGCTGCTCGCGGATCACGGTCACCTCTGCGCTGCCCGGCGACGTTGCGGGGACTTTGGGTAAGGGCGTGGACGCTCCGGACATGTGGATCCCGGATTCGACAGCGTGGGTCGGCAAAGCTGCATTGACGGCCAAGGGGCCGGTGGCTGCCGCGGGAGGTTCGATCGCCACCTCGCCTGTTGTTCTTGCCTCCGGCGGTGGCGAACAGTTTGCCAGTTGGCTCACCGCGCTACAGGTCCCCGATCTTGCGCTGGGCAATCCGTTGTTCACCGGAGTTGCATCGGCGCCCATTCTCGGAGCTCTCGCGGAGACCGGCGCCACTTCCGAATCGGTTCGAGCGGCACTCGTACCCCATGCCCAAGCCGAGAGTGTTCGTACCGAAGATCAGCCGGTAGGACAGAAGATGCTCACCGAATTGGTCAGCTCCGGGAAGGTCGGTGTTTCGACCGAGCAGCAGGTAGTCGAGTTCACGAAAGCCGAGTCGAAGATTTCCGCGACAGTGCCGGCGACGGGAACCATGGTCATGGATTACCCCTTGGTGGTGAGTGCTTCGGCACCGGATCGGCACTACGCCGCAGCCAAGAAGAGTGACGCCATCGCCGACTTGTTGCACAGTGAATCTGCACAGGAAGTTCTGACACGCAACGGTTTCCGTACTTCCGGTGGTGGAGCCGTCGAAGGTGGCGTCGGTGACGTCACGGCACTGACCGTGTCCGAACAATCGGTGGCCGATCAGACACTGGGTGCTTGGGCGTTGATGGCCAAGCCGATCCGAACGCTGGTCGCGATCGACGTGTCGGCTTCGATGGACTATCCGGCAGCCGGCGGCAAGACGCGCATGCAGTTGACCACTGCTGCTGCCCTTGCCGGCAATCAGGTCTTCCCGGACAGCGTCGCTGCCGGTCTGTGGGCGTTCTCCCAAGGTATGAACGGAACCCAGGACTTTCAGGAATTGGTGCCGATCAGGCGCTACGACACCATTGTCGACGGCGTGACTCAACGAAAGTTGATGGCGGATCAGGCGAACCGGCTCACCGAACTCAAGCGTGGCGCCACAGGTTTGTACGACACGACTTTGGCCGCCTTCCGAAAGGTTCAGGAATCGTACGATCCGAGAGCTGTCAACAGCGTCATCATCTTGACCGACGGTGCCAACGAAGACCCTGACAGCATCAGCCGTGAGCAGCTGCTCGATGTACTTGCACGCGAGCAGGATCCGGCTAGACCGGTCATCATCGTCACCATCGGCATAACCGACGACGCTGATGCTGCGGCGCTCGCCGACATCTCCCGCGTGACGGGCGGCTCGACGTACATCGCTCGCGATCCCTCGGAAATTTCCGAGGTGTTCGTGAATGCACTGGCTCACCGAGGAACTTAGGCCGCATCGGGACCGGCCCACGGTATCGGAAGTGGCGGAGCCGCAGACGAATATCGGTGCCCGGTAGGTGTCGTCGTGGTGAAGGTGTGCCGATTGCCTGGTGCAGGTTCGGCAAACCAGTCCAAGCCCTGCTTGGCGTAATTGCATGCCGCGCACAATCCTGCGCCGTTGGCTGCACTGGTAGGTCCACCCTTGTTGTGATCGCGAATGTGGTCGCGGTGGCGAACCGGCGCGTCGCACCACGGAGTGCGGCAGCTTCGATCACGGAGTTCGATCAATCGCGCCAACCCCTTCGGGAAGGTTCTCGCCGTTGATTCCATCGCGGTCATCGCGCCGGTGTCGGGGCATGCGTAGATCTTTCGGACCATTGCCATCGTTTCGGAGTCTTCGCTGGACTTGGCGATCCACTCGCGTGCAATGTCGGCTGGTACAGGTCCGTACCCGTGGACGTGTGCAGGGTCGGTGCTGTCGCCCAGCAGTGACTGATCCGAGACAACCAGGTTCACGGTAACGGGTGCCGGTGTGGCGCGGCCGATTCCGGTGACACGCTCGACCAGGAGGTCAGCCATGATCTGAGCTCGCGTGCGCTCATCCCCGCCGGCACGAACGGAATCTGCATCGCGCCCGAGCGTCGCATGTACGGCGATACCTTCGGCAACGGGAAGAAGCACATTGAGCCAGCACATCGTGTCGGGCGCAGGCCGCGCCGTCACTCGTCTGTTTCCCACGGCTTTGCGTGCTCGTCTGGCGACACTGTCGGCGTCGATTTCGGCAGTGCGTGCACGGATTCTTTCCGTCAGTTGATGGTTGCCGCATCCGTCCAAGATTGCAGCGTCGCAGCAGAACTCGCGATCCAATGTAGCGCGATCCTGGGCGGTGAGACATGAAGTCTCGCGCATGAGGATCGTCGCCTGATGCTCACTGATGGAGCCGTCGACGAGTAGTCGAAGTGTGTGCGGCATCTCGTCGTTCAGTGTGCGGGCCAGGTTCAGATGCTGAGTTCCGAACCACGCAGACTCCCTCCGTGCGAGTGCAATCTGCGCATTGATGCCGCGGCCCTGGTATGAGCGCCGAACTCCCCGTTCGCCGCGGTCCTTGCGGGTGAAAGCGTCGAGATCGGCAGCCAGTAACGCTTGGGCCCCAGCGCAACTGGCCTTCAATTCTTCCAATGCGCGCAGAAGATCCACGCGTGCTGCGTTGTCGATGGAACGATCCATGCTGACGAGTGATGCTCGGAATTGTCCGATGGTCTCTTCGGATATCGCCTGTTTGGATATCGCCTGTTCAGATGCTTGCGTCGTCACTTTTACCCCCCGGTAGTGTCGAACATACATTCGACAATAACGTCGACAGCGAACTTGCGCAACGGTTTTCTCTGTGAACTGCGGAAAGTTCCGACAGTTCGGTTTTCGTGGTTGACTGGTCCACATGATCGAGCTGAGGGGATTGACCAAGGTTTACGGACCGACGAAAGCGGTGGACGATTTGTCGTTCACGGTCAAGCCGGGCATCGTGACGGGCTTTCTGGGCCCGAACGGTGCGGGTAAGTCGACGACGATGCGGATGATCCTGGGTTTGGATCAGCCGACGTCGGGTGCGGCGTTGATCGACGGCAAGCCGTACCGGGAGCTCAAGACGCCGTTGCGGACGGTGGGTGCGTTGCTGGATGCGAAGTGGGTGCACCCCAATCGCAGTGCGCGGGCGCATCTGCAGTGGATGGCCGCTTCGAACGGGATCCCGAAGTCCCGCGTCGACGAGGTGCTCGGGTTGGTCGGGTTGTCCGAGGTGGCGGGCAAGAAGGCCGGCGGGTTCTCGCTCGGTATGTCGCAGCGTCTGGGTTTGGCGGGTGCGTTGTTGGGTGATCCGAAGGTGTTGTTGTTCGACGAGCCGGTCAACGGTCTCGATCCGGAGGGCATTGTCTGGATTCGTAAGTTCATGCAGCGGTTGGCGGCGGAGGGCCGCACGGTGCTGGTGTCGAGTCACCTCCTGTCGGAGATGGCGTTGACGGCGGAGCAGTTGGTGGTGATCGGTCGGGGTCGGTTGATTTCGGATTCGACGGTCGCGGAGTTCGTGGATCGTTCGTCGGAGTCGACTGTGCGCGTGCGCAGCCCACATCTCGATGCGTTGCGCAGTGTGTTGCTCTCGCAGGGGCTGACGGTGCGTGAAGACGGTTCCGGTGTTGCGCCGGCATTGGTGGTGGTGGATTCGACCACTGATGTGATCGGTGGTTTGGCTGGTTCGCAGGGAATCGTGTTGTACGAGTTGGCGTCTCAGCAGGGGTCGCTCGAGGATGCGTTCATGAAGTTGACCGGAGACGATGTCCAGTACCACGCGTCCGGTATCGATCCGGGCGCTGGAGCCCACCAAGCAAATGCACACCAGGCAAACACACACCAGGCAAACACACACCAGGCAAACACACACCAGGCAAACACACAGCAGGCTATGGGAGGTGCACTGTAATGGCTGTTCTCAGTGCTGAACGTATCAAGATCACCACGACCAAGTCGCCGCTGTGGTGCACGATCATCATCATCGTGCTCGGGTTGGGGCTCGCTACCGTTTTCGGACTCAGCGCCAAGTCGTCGCTCCGCAATTCGAACGGCACAATGTTGCCGACCGTCTCGGGGGCGCTCAGTGGAGTGACCGGCTTCGGTGTGTTGGTTCTGATGATCATGGCGGCGCTCGCGATCACCAGCGAGTACCGCTTCGGGACCATCCGAACCACGTTTCAGGCAGTTCCGAATCGCGCTTCGGTGCTGATCGCCAAGGCCGGCCTCATCGGCGGTTTCGGAGCGGTATTGACGCTCGTATTGTCGTTCGGTGCCTTCGCTCTGACGAAGGCCACAGCAGGTGACGCCGGAACATTCCTTACTCTGTCCGGCGACGAGAACTGGCGGGTCGTCTACGGAACACCGATCTACGCGTTCTTCTGCGTGGTTCTGGCAGTCGGAGTGGGGGCGTTGCTCCGGCAGTCTGCGGGTGCGATCGCGCTACTGCTGTTGTGGCCCCTGCTCATCGAGAACCTGTTCAACCTGTTCGGCAGTATCGGCGAGAAGATCATGCCGTTCCTGCCGTTCATGAACGCCAATAACTTTCTCGGTTCCGGCGGTAGCGTCGACTTCCACTGGGGACCTTGGGGCAGCCTGATCTACTTCGCCCTCTTCGTGCTCGTCGTCTTCGGCCTCAGCATCGTCGTCGTGAACAGACGAGATGCGTAGGCACGCAGATCAGGCGGGCTGATTCTGCTTACGCCAGCGGGCGTTCAGGAAGCCCAATGCCGCGATCACGAGGAACAGCACGGTGGTCGAGATCAACTGTGCACGGGCATCGGCGTCGAAGAGCATGAGGACGACGAACACGCCGAGCATCGCGAGTGTCGCGTAGCTCAAATACGGGAACAGCCACATTCGAACTGTCAGCTTGCCCGACGCTTCGAGTTGTTTACGCAGTCGCAGATGCGAGACGACGATGAAGATCCAGATGACCAGCAGCGCGGCGCCGACTGCGTTGAGCAGGATGCCGAGCAGGTCGTCGGGGAGCAGCCAGTTGAGCAGGACGCTGACGAAGCCGAAGAACACCGACAGCAGAACGGCATTGGTCGGAACTCCAGTGCTCGACAGTTTCGCCATGAAAGCGGGCCCGTCACCGCGACGCGACAGTGAGAACGCCATACGAGAGGTGCCGTAAATGTTGGCGTTGAACGCGGAAAGCAACGCCACCACTACGACGAGTTCCATGAACCCGGCAACACCCGGAATGTTCGCCTTGTTCAAGACGGCCACAAACGGGCCGCTCTCGAGTTCGGGGTCGTTCCAGGGCAGCACCAGAACCATGATCGAGATGGCGCCGATGTAGAAGACGCTGATGCGCCACACCACGCTGCGGACAGCGACGGCGATGGAGCGTTCCGGATTCTCGGATTCGGCTGCGGCGATGGTGACGATCTCGATCCCGCCGAAGGCGAAGGCCACGACGAGAAGGCCTGCGGCGATGCCGGACAACCCGTTGGGCATGAAGCCGCCCTGCCCGAACAGATTGCTCGTACCGACCGGATCGGTATCGGGCAGGATGCCGAACACCAGCAGGACACCGATGACGAGGAAGGCGATGATGACGGTGACTTTGATTGCCGCGAACCAGAACTCGAACTCGCCGAAGTTGCTGACCTTGGCCAGGTTCACGACGGCGAAGAACACCACGAAGACGAGTGCGACAACCCATTGCGGGATCGACGGCACCCAGTCGTTCACGATCGCAGAAGCGCCGGTGATCTCGGCGCCCAGCACCATGATGAGCATGAACCAGTAGAGCCAGCCCATCACGAAGCCGGCCCACTCGCCGATGCCCAGACGTGCGTAGTGCGAGAAGGAACCGCTGGCCGGAATCGCCGCGCCCATCTCACCGAGCATGCGCATCACGAACACCACGACGGCGCCCGCAAGGATGTAGGAGATCAGGACGGCCGGGCCGGCCTTGGCGATACCGACGCCGGTTCCGAGGAACAGGCCGGCGCCGATGGCCGAGCCCAGGCCCATCATCGTCAGATGGCGGACCTTGAGACCGTGGCCGAGAGCAGTGGTTGTTCCGTCGGAGACGTCGGTGCTGGTCATCAGTCGTTGGCGTGCAAAGCAGCGTTCAGTTCGACGCCGGTGCCCTTCCACGGCACGACCTCGACGGCACCCGAGACCGAGTTACGACGGAAGAGAAGGTTTGACTTGCCGCTGAGTTCCTTGGCTTTGACGACGGTGCCGTCCGGGCCGGTGACCTTGGTGCCCGCGGTGACGTAGAGGCCCGCTTCGAGGACGCAGTCGTCGCCGAGTGAGATGCCGAGGCCGGCGTTGGCGCCGAGGAGGCAGCGCTTGCCGAGGGAGATGGTTTCCTTGCCGCCGCCGGAGAGGGTGCCCATGATCGAGGCGCCGCCACCCACGTCGGATCCGTCGTCGACGACGACGCCCGCGGAGATGCGGCCTTCGACCATCGAGTTGCCGAGGGTGCCGGCGTTGAAGTTGACGAAGCCCTCGTGCATGACGGTCGTTCCGCTGGCGAGGTGTGCGCCGAGTCGGACACGGTCCGCGTCACCGATGCGAACTCCGGACGGCACGACGTAGTCGACCATGCGGGGGAACTTGTCGACGCTGAACACGGTGACGACTCCGCGGATGCGCAGACGCGAGCGAACCTGCTCGAAGCCCTCGACGGCGCACGGACCGAAGTTGGTCCACACGACGTTGGTGAGCAGGCCGAACTGGCCGTCGAGATTGACGCCGTGGGGCGCGACGAGACGGTGCGAGAGGAGGTGGAGGCGCAGGTAGACGTCATGGGCGTCGACCGGTGCCTTGGAGAGATCGGCGATGGTGGTGCGCACGACGACCTGCGAGACCTCGCGAGCGTCGTCAGTGCCTGCCAGCAGGGCAAGATCGGAGGGAATGTCTGTTCCCTCGACGTTCTCGGTACCGGTCTTGTCGAATGTTCCCAGCTCCGGTGCCGGGAACCAGGTGTCGAGGACGGTTCCGTCCGCGGTCACGTTGGCGATACCTACTGCTGTTGCTCCCTGTGCGCTCACGGGACTAGAGATTACTGGGTGGTGGGTGCACCGGCCTAGGCTGGTGCGTGTGAGCATCCTCGATCTTGCTTCGGACCCCATCGACTTGACGGCCGCCCTGGTCGACATCCCCAGCGTCTCGCACGACGAATCCGTCATTGCGCAGGCCGTCGAGGATGCGCTGCGTGAGCAGACTTCGGGCTTCGAGATCATCCGCAACGGCAACGCCGTGTTGGCGCGCACGTCGCGCGGTTTGCCCAGTCGCGTCATGCTCGCCGGACATCTGGATACGGTGCCGATCGCCGACAATGTTCCTTCGCGACGCGAAGGCGACATTCTGCACGGATGCGGGACTGTCGACATGAAGTCGGGGGACGCGGTGTTTCTACATCTGGCTGCGACCATCGAGAACTTGGCCCACGATCTGACCTTGGTCTTCTACGACTGCGAAGAGATCGCCGCGACGTACAACGGCCTGGGAAGAATCGAACGCGAGATCCCGGAATGGCTCACGGCCGACGTCGCGATTCTCGGTGAGCCGACGGCCGGTTTCATCGAGGCCGGGTGCCAGGGCACGATGCGGGTTCGGTTGACGGCGTCGGGAACTCGCGCACATTCGGCCAGGTCCTGGCTGGGGGACAACGCCATTCACAAGTTCGGGGGTGCATTGGAGCGGTTGTCGAGTTACCAGCCGCGCTCGGTCGACATCGACGGTTGCGGCTACCGCGAGGGTTTGTCGGCGGTGCGGATTTCCGGCGGTGTCGCCGGAAACGTCGTCCCGGACGAAGCCGAGATGGACGTCAACTTCCGATTCGCGCCCGATCGCAGCGAGGTACAAGCCGAGGCACACGTGCGCGAAGTGTTCGACGGTCTGGGCCTCGGATTCGAGGTCACCGACTCCTCGCCCGGCGCGCTGCCTGGCTTGGCGAACCCGTCCGCTGCCGCGCTGATCGAGGCGGCCGGTGGTCAGTTCCGTGCGAAGTACGGGTGGACCGACGTGTCCAGGTTCTCGGCGCTCGGCATTCCTGCCGTGAACTACGGACCGGGTGATCCGAATCTCGCGCACAAGCGCGACGAGCACGTTCCGGTGCAGCAGATCACCGACGTCGCGGCCGTGCTGAGGAAGTATCTGTCGGCCTGACCGTTAGCCTTGCCGCATGGCACCAGAGAAGAATTCGGCTTCGAAGAAGCAGAGCTCGTCGATCAAGCACCGCGGGCCGGTTCAGCTTCGACGCAAGCGCAAGGACGAGAAGACCACGACGGATCAGCGCTTGCTCGACAAGCGCGGACCCACGGATTGGGTACACACCGATCCGTGGCGTGTGTTGCGTATCCAGAGCGAATTCATCGAAGGTTTCGGCGCGCTCGCCGAGGTCCCGCGTGCGGTGACGGTGTTCGGTTCGGCCCGCACCACGGTCGATCATCCCGAGTACCAATCCGGCCGTGAACTGGGAACCGCTTTGGCCGAAGCCGGGTACGCCGTCATCACCGGTGGTGGGCCGGGAGTCATGGAAGCTGCCAACCGTGGTTGCAGCGAAGCAGGCGGATATTCGATCGGTCTCGGCATCGAGTTGCCGTTCGAGCAGGGACTCAACGAGTGGGTGGATCTCGGAATCAACTTCCGGTATTTCTTCGCACGCAAGACGATGTTCGTGAAGTACTCCCAGGCATTCATCTGCCTGCCCGGCGGCTTCGGAACACTCGACGAGCTGTTCGAAGCACTCACCCTGGTGCAGACCCACAAAGTCACGCGCTTCCCGATCGTCCTCTTCGGCACCGAGTACTGGTCCGGACTCGTCGACTGGATTCGCGGGACCCTCGAGCGTGACGGCAAGATTTCCGAGGGTGACGTGAATCTGCTGCACGTCACCGACAGCGTCGAAGAAGCAGTACGAATCGTCCTCAACGCAGACAAGGGCGTCGACGAGGCCGCAGATCTGGGGAAAGAAGAAGAATGGTGACCGATTCCGACAAGAAGTACTCGATCTGCGTGTACTGCGCGTCGGGGCCGGTGGACGAGTCGTTCCTGGCGTTGGCGGCAGAGGTGGGAACCGCGATCGGTCGACGCGGATGGCAGTTGGTCTCGGGCGGTGGCAACGTCTCGATGATGGGCGCGGTCGCCGAGTCCGCTCGCGCGGCGGGCGCTTGGACCGTCGGCGTCATTCCGAAGGCCCTGGTGCACAAGGAAGTTGCCGACGTCGATGCCGACGAGCTGATCGTCACGGACACCATGCGCGAACGCAAGAAGCTGATGGAAGATCACGCCGACGCGTTCATCACGCTGCCGGGCGGAATCGGGACGCTGGAAGAGCTGTTCGAAACGTGGACCGCCGGCTACCTCGGAATGCACGAGAAACCAGTGGTGATGCTCGATCCCGTTGGGCACTTCACCGGCCTGCTCGAGTGGTTGAACAAGCTCGACGGTACCGGCTTCGTCGGGCGTCAGGCGCTGGACACCCTGCTGGTGAGGACGGACGTCGAGACAGCACTCGACGCGTGCGTGAAACCCTGACCTGGGGCATGGCGGGCTTTATTACCGTGAAGTAAGGTGGCCGCAGACTGGGCGGCCGAATGGGCGCCGGATACGTGTTAGGGGAGCCATGAGTTCGGAAGCCCGTTCGACCGTCGGCCTGCTGGATCTGGCGGCAAAACTGCCGTCGATGATCACCGAGGTGCCGATCCTGGCGCGGGGGGCCGCCGGCCTCACCCGCAAGCCTTCGGCCAAGGAATCGATCGGGTTGATCTTCCAGAAGGCTGCGCACGCTCACCCGTCGCGCCCGTTCATCCGGTTCGAAGGCCACGCGACCAGTTATGCCGAGGCCAACGAACTGGTGAACCGCTACGCGGACGTTCTCCGCGGCCGAGGAGTCGACCGCGGAGACGTCGTCGGGGTGCTGGCAAAGAACACTCCCGAAGCCCTGTTGATCGCACTCGCTGCCGTCAAACTCGGTGCGGCAGCGGGCATGCTGAACTACAACCAGCGCGACGACGTTCTGGCACACAGCCTTACGCTGCTCGACGCTCGCGTCCTGGTGGTCGCCGACGAGTGCGAAGAGGCCCTCGAATCGTTGCCTGCCGGATTCGCCGGGCCCGATCAACTTCTTGTCAGTGAACTCTCGGATCTGGCGAAGACGGCTGATCCGGCCAACCCGGCGGTGACCGCCGAGGTGCTGGCGAAGGAGAAAGCGTTCTACATCTTCACCTCGGGCACCACCGGAATGCCCAAGGCCAGCTTGATGACTCACTTCCGCTGGTTGAAGTCGATGTCCGGACTCGGGTTGATGGGCGTGCGCTTGCGCGGCTCCGACACTCTGTACTGCTGCCTGCCGCTCTATCACAACAACGCGTTGACGGTCTCGTTGTCCTCGGTGCTCGCGTCCGGTGCAACCATCGCAATCGGACGTCAGTTCTCAGCCTCCCGGTTCTGGGACGACATCGCAGTCAACAAGGCGACCGCCTTCACCTACATCGGTGAGCTGTGCCGCTATCTGCTCAACCAGCCGGCCAAGCCGACCGACAGTGACAACGCCGTTCGGCTCATGGTCGGCAACGGTCTGCGCCCTGAGATCTGGGCCGAATTCACCCAGCGCTTCGGCATTCCCCGCGTCGCCGAGTTCTACGGTGCCAGTGAATGCAACATCGCGTTCGTCAACGCACTCAACGTCGACAAGACAGCAGGCATCTGTCCGTTGCCGCACGCCGTCGTGGAGTTCGACGAGAACACCGGAAAAGCGTTGCGTGGAGCCGACGGTCGACTCCGCAAGGTTTCCACGGGTCAGGTCGGACTCCTCCTGTCCAAGGTCACCGACCGGGCGCCTTTCGACGGTTACACCGACGAAGCGGCGAGCAACAGCAAACTGGTACGGGGCGGATTCAAGGACGACGACACCTGGTTCGACACCGGAGACCTGGTGCGCAAGCAGGGATGGGGCCACGTCGCCTTTGTCGACCGACTCGGTGACACCTTCCGCTGGAAGGGTGAGAACGTCGCCACCACGGAGGTCGAGGGCGCGCTGAGTTCGCACCCGGCCGTCGAGGAAGCAGTTGTCTACGGCGTCGAGATTCCTGGTACCGACGGGCGCGCGGGCATGGCGGCGGTGAAGTTACGTGACAGTCAGAGTTTCGAGGGCAGCGAAGTCGCGGCTCATCTCTACGGCAAGCTCCCCAACTACGCGGTCCCGCTGTTCATCCGCATCGTCGACTCACTCGAACACACCAGCACTTTCAAGTCGCGCAAGGTGGAATTGCGGAACGAGGGTTACGACGTCGGCGCCGACACTCTGCACGTTCTCGAAGGCCGCGAGGGTGGTTACGTGGACTCGTACGACGAATACGTCGGAAAGGTCGCGGCAGGCTCGGTACCCAAGGGCTAGACCGAGTTCCGTCATGCCAGTATGAGTGGCATGTCTTCACTCTCCGGTTCTACCGCGCAGCCAGGTCCGGCGCCCACCCTGTGTGGGCGTCCGGTCGCGGTCGATCGTGCATTGGTGATGGCGATCGTCAATCGCACTCCCGATTCCTTCTACGACCAGGGCGCGACGTTCTCGGACTCGGCGGCGATGGCTGCCGTCGATCGTGCCGTCGACGAGGGCGCCGATCTGGTGGACATCGGGGGAGTGAAAGCCGGGCCGGGTGACCTCGTCGACGCCGACGAGGAAGTCAGGCGGGTGGTTCCGTTCGTCGCCGCGATCAGGGCCAAGTACCCCAAGTTGATCATCAGCGTCGACACCTGGCGCAGTGGTGTCGCGCGGCTGGCGCGCGACGAAGGCGCAGACCTGATCAACGACACGTGGGCCGGTGCGGATCCCGAACTCGTGGTGGTCGCCGCCGAGACGGGCGCCGGCATCGTCTGCTCGCACACGGGCGGCGCGGTTCCGCGCACCCGCCCGCACCGTGTTCGCTACGACGACGTCGTCGCAGATGTGGTCTCCGAGGTGGTGTCGGCGGCAGAACGCGCCCTGGCTCTCGGTGTTCCGCGTGACGCGATTCTGATCGATCCCACCCACGACTTCGGCAAGAACACCTTCCACGGGCTCGAGTTGTTGCGAAAAGTGGACGTTCTTGTAAACACCGGGTGGCCAGTGCTGATGGCGCTGAGCAATAAGGACTTCATCGGGGAGACTCTTGGTGTGGAGCTTTCCGAGAGGTTGGAGGGAACATTGGCAGCGACAGCAATGGCCGCGGCGGGCGGCGCCCGGGTGTTCCGTGTTCACGAGGTGGCGTCCACCCGTCGAGTAGTCGACATGGTGGCCGCGATCCAGGGACGCCGCGCCCCGGTACGTACGGTTCGAGGTCTGGCATGAGTATCACCGGTGCGGGCCCGACCCGCGTATGGGCAGAAGCCAACAGTTGGGACCATCCGAGTTGGACGGTGGCCGAACTCGAACGGGCAAAGGGTGGCCGAACCGTCTCGGTGGTGTTGCCCGCGCTCAACGAAGAAGACACCGTTGCTGCGGTGGTCGACACCATTCACCCGTTGCTCGGCGGCTTGGTCGACGAATTGATCGTGCTCGATTCGGGTTCGAGCGACCGTACCGCCGAGCGTGCTCGCGCGGCCGGAGCGACGGTGATCAGTCGTGAGAGCGCCGTCCCGTCCATCCCGCCGACCGCGGGCAAAGGTGAGGTGCTCTGGCGTTCGGTCGCCGCGACGACCGGCGATCTGATCGCATTCGTCGACTCCGACCTCATCAATCCCGATCCGGCGTTCGTGCCGAAACTGCTGGGTCCGCTGCTTACCGTTGACGGCATCCATCTGGTGAAGGGTTACTACCGCCGTCCGCTGCGCGTGAGCGGCACGGAGGACGCCAACGGCGGCGGGCGAGTCACTGAATTGGTGGCGCGGCCCATGTTGGCTGCGCTGCGGCCCGAACTCACGTCGGTTCTGCAACCATTGGGTGGTGAATACGCGGGCACCCGACAGCTGCTCTCCGCAGTCCCGTTTGCCCCGGGCTACGGTGTCGAGATCGGCTTGCTGCTCGATACGTACGACACGTTGGGGCTGGCGGCGATCGGTCAGGTCAATCTGGGTGTGCGCAAGCATCGCAACCGGCCACTCGCCGACCTCGGCGTGATGAGTCGGCAGATCATCGGAACGATGCTCAGGCGGTGTGGGATCGAGGATTCGGGCGCCGGGTTGACCCAATTCCTGGTCGACGGTGATTCTTTCGTGCCCGAGACCACGGAGGTATCGCTGGTCGATCGACCCCCGATGAATTCGATAGTGCGCACCGCGGGGGTCTGACCGCTTACCCACGGGTATGGGAGTATCGGTCCATGATGACGATCCTCCTGTACCTGATTGTCATGGCACTGGTCGGCGCGATGATCTTCCTCGCCGCCAGCGCTGTGTTCGGGCGCTCGGAAGAGCTGCCGCCGCTGCCTCCTGGCACGACGGCAACCGTGCTCCCGGCGGAAGACGTCACCGGAGCGGATGTCGACGCTCTGCGTTTTCAGCAGGTGCTGCGTGGCTACAAGGCGAGCGAAGTCGATTGGGCTCTGCATCGCCTCGGGTTGGAAATCGATTCTCTGCGTGCACAACTGGGCCGTGACGAGCGGTCTGAGGTCCTGGTGAAGGCGGATGCTCCCGCCGTGGCCGAAGCGTCGCACGAGGAGCCTGAGACCGCGTCCGAGTCCGAGTCCGAGTCGAAGGATCCTCAGGGCTGATGGCAGACGGACTGGTTCGATGCGGCTGGGTGGTCGAGACGCCCGGCGACACGCTTTACCGCGACTATCACGACGAGGAGTGGGGGCGTCCGCTGCACGGGCGCGCCGAACTGTTCGAGCGGCTCGCTCTCGAGGCATTCCAATCAGGGCTTTCGTGGATCACGATTTTGCGCAAACGCGAGTCCTTCCGAGAAGCCTTCGACGGGTTCGATCCGGACAAGGTCGCAGCGTACGGAGTTGCGGATGTCGAGAGATTGCTCTCCGATGCCGCGATCGTCCGCAATCGCGCGAAGATCGAAGCGACGATTTCCAACGCCCGAGTGCTCGTGAATTCACCCGATCTGGACCTCGATTCGTTACTCTGGTCGTTCTCGCCGCCTCGACGCACCAGACGACTGACATCAATTGCAGAGGTTCCGGCGGTCACTCCCGAGTCGACTGCCATGGCTAAGGAACTCAAGCGACGTGGGTTCAAGTTTGTGGGCCCTACCACGGCTTATGCGCTCATGCAGGCCACCGGAATGGTCGATGATCACGTGGCCGATTGTTGGGTTCCGACGCAGGTGTGACGGTCGACTGAACACCCCTAAATGTGACTCAGATTCCCGGTTCCCGCATCCATAGGGAACAATGGAGGGTACGAGCCTCGCTGATTGTTGGCGGGGCGCACCGTTAGTCGAGGCGCAGAGCAATGCAGCGCAGATCTGGAGGGAGCAGAGGATGGCGGCCATGAAGCCCCGGACCGGGGACGGTCCCCTCGAAGCAACCAAAGAGGGACGAGGAATCGTCATGCGGGTTCCACTCGAGGGTGGCGGACGCCTCGTCGTCGAGCTGACCCCGGATGAAGCTGCAGCGCTCGGTGTGGAACTCACGAACGTCACCAGCTAGTCGGGTCCAGGTTGTAGCAGTACGAACAACAGCACGTGATTGCACGCAGGCTCCGTATCCGTATCCGTTTCGGTACGGGGCCTGAAGTGTGTGCGCACCGCCGGTAGCAGAAAGGACGGATCAATGCTTGCCGCCGTGATCGATCTTCTGTCCTGCCCGCAGTGCGCTGCCGAGTTGGAGTTGGTGGACGGCGCCGCCGAGTGCGACCGCGGACATCGATTCGACGTGGCTCGCCAGGGTTACGTGAGCCTGATCAGCGGCGGAGCCACGAAGTTCACCGGCGACAGTGCCGAGATGATCGCGGCGCGTGCACGACTGCTCGGCGCGGGCCATTTCGACCCACTGATGGATGCCGTCTCCCGGGCCTGCTCGACTACGGCCGGGTCGGATCCTGCGCGGATCGTCGAAATCGGTGCAGGCACAGGTCAATACCTCGCGGACGTGGTGGATTCTCTGCCTGATTCTCGCGCAATAGCCTTGGACGTGTCCAAGTTCGCGGCACGGCGGGCTGCGAAGGTCCACGAAAGAATCGGCTCGATCGTCGCAGACGTCTGGCAACCACTACCGATTCGCGACGGAGCGTTGTCTCACGTGCTCTGTGTGTTCGCTCCGCGCAACGGTCCGCAGTCCCATCGCGTTCTCGCAGATGACGGCGTTCTGGTGGTGTTGACGCCCACCGACAGGCATCTGCGAGAGCTGATCGACATCCTTGCGATGGTCAGGGTCGACGATCGCAAAGTGGAACGCCTCGAATCCTCGATGGCCGGCTACTTCGACCGCGTGAGCAGCGACGAGGTCGAGTTCACGATGTCACTGTCCCGCCAGGACATCCTCGACCTGGTGGGTATGGGACCGTCGGCGAGACACCTGACGCCCGCCGATCTTGCTGCCGCCGTGGCGAAGCTGCCGCAGCCGAGCACCGTGACCGCGTCGGCGACGATCTCGACCTACCGCAAAATCTGACCTGGATCAGCGTCTCGTGACGGCATCGGCGTAGACCTCGAGTGTCTGCTTGGCGATTTCGGCCCAGGAGAACTCGTCGATCGCACGGATTCTGCCCGCCCGACCCATCGCTTCGGCGCCCTCTCGGTCGGCGACAACGGCATTGACGGTGGCCGCGAGTGACTCCTCGAATGCGTTCGGCTCGTAGGCGTTGTAATGCACGAGTCGCCCGGTGACGCCGTCGCCGACCACCTCGGGGATGCCGCCGACATCGGAAGCGACCACGGCGGTCTCGCACGCCATCGCCTCGAGATTGACGATCCCGAGGGGCTCGTACACCGAAGGGCAGACGAATACCGTTGCTGCCGAAAGTATTTCCCTGATCTGTTCGGTCGGGAGCATTTCGCGTACCCAGAAGACGTTGCCTCGATGCCTGGCGAGTTCGGCCACCGCCTTCTCCGTCTCCGCGGCGATCTCCGGTGTATCGGGAGCGCCGGCGCACAGCACGAGTTGAATCTCCGGGTCGAAGTGGTGTGCCGCCGCGACGAGGTGACCAACTCCCTTCTGCCTGGTGATGCGTCCGACAAAGGCCACGACGGGTTTGGCTGGATCGACACCGATCGACGCGAGCGCGGACGGCGCTCCCGGCGCAGATCCGCCGGGATGCCATACCGCGGTGTCGATTCCGTTGCGCACCACGTGCACACGACTCGGATCGACGGCGGGATATGCGTCGAGGACGTCGAGTCGCATTCCGGAACTGACGGCGATGATCGCGTCTGCGTGCTCGACGGCGTTGCGTTCGGACCATGACGAGATCCGATAGCCACCACCTAGCTGCTCGGCCTTCCACGGGCGTCTGGGCTCGAGTGAGTGGGCAGTGAGGATGTGCGGTACGTCGTAGAGTGCCGAGGCGAGATGCCCGGCCAGTCCGGTGTACCAGGTGTGGGAGTGGACGATGTCGACGCCCGCCGCTGCGTCCGCCATCCGCAGTTCGGTCGAGAGCGTAGTCAAGGCGGGGTTGGATCCGGCAAGTGCGGGGTCGGGAGAGTGGACGATCGCGCCTTCGCGCGGGGCGCCCATGCAGTGCACGTCGACCTCGCACAACCGCTTCATCTGAGCGACAAGCTCGGTTACGTGTACTCCTGCGCCGCCGTAGATCTCCGGCGGGTATTCCTTGGTCATCATCGCGACTCGCACGCGCTAAACCTAACCGCCCGTGGTCGATCCGGCTACCGATCGCGCTTTCCCCGCCCGTTCGGAGAGGGACACGATCGGACCTCTCGGACTGCTTCGCTAGCGGGAGTTCACCGGTGCGGATAGGTTAGCGGTGTGAGAAGCCAGCCGCATGTGCTTGGAATCGTGCTCGCCGGGGGCGAGGGCAAACGCTTGTATCCGCTGACCGCGGACAGAGCGAAGCCCGCAGTGCCCTTCGGAGGTGCATATCGACTTATCGACTTCGTGTTGAGCAACCTTGTCAACGCGGGATATCTGCGTATTTGTGTGTTGACGCAATACAAGTCACATTCACTGGACCGCCACATTTCGCAGACGTGGCGGTTGTCCGGTTTCGCGGGTGAGTACATCACTCCGGTCCCGGCCCAGCAGCGGCTCGGGCCGCGCTGGTATACCGGCAGCGCCGACGCAATCCTGCAGTCGCTCAATCTCGTTTACGACGAGGACCCCGAGTACATCGTGGTTTTCGGTGCCGACCACGTGTACCGGATGGATCCGGAACAGATGGTGCAGCATCACATCGAATCCGGGGCGGGGGTGACGGTCGCGGGAATTCGTGTACCGCGAAGCGAGGCTTTTGCTTTCGGCTGCATCGACAGTGACGAGTCCGGACGCATCACCCAGTTCCTCGAGAAGCCCGCCCATCCTCCCGGGACACCGGACGACCCCAACTCGACGTTCGCGTCCATGGGTAACTATGTGTTCACCACCAAGGTGCTCGTGGACGCCATCCGCGCTGATTCGGAGAACTCCGACTCCGACCACGACATGGGCGGCGACATCATTCCTGCCTTGGTCGCGGCAGGTGAGGCGTCGGTCTACGACTTCAAGGACAACGTCGTTCCCGGCGCCACCGATCGAGACCGTGGCTACTGGCGCGACGTCGGTACCCTCGACGCCTTCTACGACGCTCACATGGACCTCGTGTCCGTGCATCCGATCTTCAATCTCTACAACCGTCGCTGGCCCATCCGCGGCGCCACCGAGAACCTCGCGCCCGCCAAGTTCGTGAAGGGCGGACTCGCGCAGGAATCGGTGGTCGGTGCGGGGTCGATCCTCTCTGCCGCGACCGTGCGCAATTCGGTACTCAGCTCCAACGTGATGATCGAGGACGGCGCGACCGTCGAGGGCAGCGTGCTGATGCCGGGTGTGCGCATCGGCAAGGGTGCCGTCGTACGGCGCGCGATCCTCGACAAGAACGTCGTGGTCGGTGACGGCGAAATCATCGGCGTCGACCTCGAACGTGACCGCGAACGATTCGCTGTCAGTCAGGGTGGCGTCGTCGCCATCGGGAAAGGCGTCTGGATCTAGAGCTTGCTCGCGCAGAGGAGGCCGTCGCCGAGGGGGAGGAGCACTCGAATGAGTCGCTCGTCCTCGGTTACGGCCTTCGCTGCTTCTCGGACCGCAACAGTCGTCGCATCGCGAGCGGAGCTGTCGGCAACACGGCCGTCGGCGAGGGCGTTGTGCAGAACGATGACTCCGCCGGAGCGCAGCAGGCGGACACCTTCGCGGACGTAGTGCGGGTGGTCGATCGCGGCGCAGTCGACGAACACCAGGTCGTAGCCGCCGTCGGCGAGACGGGGAAGGACGTCGAGTGCGCGTCCGTTGATCAGGCGAGTGCGTGCCGGAGCGATCCCGCTTTCGCGGAAGGTCAGCTTGGCCGCCCGCTGGTGTTCGGGTTCGCTGTCGATCGTGGTCAGGACGCCATCGTCGCGCATACCGTGCAGAAGCCACAGGCTGCTCACGCCGGCTCCGGTGCCCACCTCGACGGCGGTCTTCGCGTCGAGCATTCTCGCGAACATGGCGAGCGTCGCGCCGACAGCGGGCGTCACCGGATGGGCTCCGAGATCCAGCGCTCGATCTCGCGCCGCGGTCAAAATCTCGTCCTCGGAAACTACGTCCTCGACGTGGCGGAGTATCTGTTCGGCGTGGGTCACGCTCATGAGGTTATCGGGCGGTTCGGATTGTCGCTGCAAGGCGCGCAGTCACCAGGATTCTCAGGAATCCCTCAGGCTCCTCATATGGCGTGCACACCGCGATGAGAAAAGGTGTATACATCGCCGGATCGAAGATCGCACGGCGGTATCGATTTCTACCAAGTTGATCTTTCGCAGCTCGGTCATCGGGAACAAATCACAGCATCGGCTGGTTCTCCCGAATATCGCGCATCACGTGATTCGGACAACGCGGTGATCGAACTACGCGATCCCGAGCAGGAGGATCAACTTATTTACCAGGTCAACGACGAGCCTCGCCCTCGAGAGTCGGAAGTTTTGACGACGGAATCGGCTGTGGATTCCGAATTGATCGGCACAGCTGTGTTCGATGCAACTGGTGAGAAGTCCTCCATGCCGTCTTGGGACGAACTCGTGCGTCAGCACGGTGACCGGGTGTACCGCCTGGCCTACCGGTTGTCAGGCGATGCCCAGGACGCCGAGGACTTGACGCAGGACACCTTCATCCGGGTGTTCCGCTCGCTCTCCGATTATCAGCCCGGAACGTTCGAGGGCTGGTTGCACCGCATCACCACCAACCTGTTCCTCGACATGGTTCGCCGACGCAACCGCATCCGTATGGAAGCGCTGCCCGAGGACTACGACCGCGTTCCCTCACCTGGTCCCGACCCCGAGCAGATCTACCATGACGCGCGCCTCGACGCAGGTCTGCAGGCCGCACTGGACTCGCTCGCACCTGAATTTCGTGCAGCTGTTGTGCTCTGTGACATCGAAGGTCTGTCGTACGAGGAAATCGGTGCCACACTGGGAGTGAAGCTCGGAACGGTTCGTAGCCGTATCCATCGTGGGCGACAGGCGATTCGCGATCATCTGGCAGCGCAGCGCGCGGCCGAATCCGAACTCGTCGGTTTCTGACGGTCGGGTTCGAGCTACAGAGCGGGACGTGGTCAATCACCTGGAGGGACGAATGACGGAGGCGCGGGCACATCGCCAGTTCGGTTCGACCGAACATCTGGCCAGCGAGGCAATCGCTGCCTACGTCGACGGAGAGCTCCGAATGCAGGCCTACCTGAGGGCCTCCCATCACATCTCGATCTGCGCCGAGTGCGCAGCAGCCGTCGATGCTCAGCAGCAGGCGCGTGGTGCGCTGCGTCGAAGCGGCGAGATGACGATGCCGTTGTCCCTGGTGGGACTTCTCAGCCAGATTCCCTCGTGCAACAGTCCGACTACCGGACCCAATTCGGATAACGCCGACAGTTCCGTCGGTAATCAGCCCGCGGGCTTCTCCACCATCAGCAAGAGGTTGTCCCGTCGCTGGCGCAAATGACGCCGCGCGCCTGCTTCCCGGCGCGGATCAGTGATACTGGACGATGTGACTGACGGAAAAAGGGGGCACTCCGGAGTGAGCTCGGATTCTTCGGCAAACGGTTCGGTGGACAGACCGGCAGATGCGCCGGTTCTCGACCCCCGTCCGGTCTATCGACCCCAGATCGATCCGGCTTCGCGCCAGGTGTTCGGTCGGCCGAGTGGAGTCGAAGGCTCGTTCACTCCGGTGGCCGCGCGATCGACCCCGTCCTCCGACGTCGTGATCGGCGCTCCGGACCCGGTGCTGGCCGAAGCATTCGGACGACCAGCAGACGCCACCGAGTCGATCGGCCGCGATCCGGAGGCGTCGACCAACAACGCGCCCGAAGAAGAGCCGCCGAGCGATCCGTGGCGTGATCCGGAATCCGCCGTCTCCCTGGGCAATCCCGCAGACTCCGAGGCGCCGGTGCAGTTGCAGCCCGCCCGGAAGCTCGATGTGCGTGAGGTGTTGTTCGGTCGCAAGGTCGCTCCCTCGGCGCTGGCCGCACTCGCCGGGATGGCGCTCGTCATCGCGCTCATCGGCGGCTTACTCGCCACGGTCATCACCGCCGATCGCAGTTCACTCACCAGCTCACGCGTCACGCTCGTCCAATCCGGCGGCGGCGAACAACCGGAATCGCAGGTGGCGAAGGTCGCCGACGCGGTGCTGCCTTCCGTGGTGTCGATTCAGGTTGCCGTCGGTGACCAGGGAAGTACGGGATCGGGTGTGGTCATCTCGGGCGAGGGATACATCGTCACCAACAACCACGTGATTTCCTCGGCCGTACCGCCCGCTCAGGACGCGAAGATCCAGGTGATCTTTTCCGACGGAACCAAGACCGACGCCCAGATCGTCGGCCGTGACGTCAAGACAGACCTCGCGGTGCTCAAGGTGTCGGCCAACAATCTGACAGTCGCTCAGCTCGGAAAATCCGAGGATGTTCAGGTGGGCGACGACGTCGTCGCCGTCGGCTCACCGCTCGGATTGAGCAAAACCGTCACCCGCGGAATCGTCAGTGCGCTGAATCGGCCTCTGCGGTTGTCGGGTGAAGGCACCGACACCAACGCCGTTATCGACGCCGTCCAGACCGACGCGGCGATCAATCACGGCAACTCCGGTGGGGCGCTCGTCGACGACGAAGCCCGCGTCATCGGTATCAACACGGCAATGCTCAGTGAGTCCGGTGGTTCGGTCGGGCTCGGCTTCGCGATTCCGATCGACACGGTCACCGAGGTGGCGCAGACCATCATCCGCGACGGCAAGGTTCATCACCCCGACATCGGCGTGAATGCCCGCACCGCAGTCAACGACGCGACCAGCGGCGCTGCCGTGGCCAACGTCCGCGACGGCAGCCCAGCGCAACGTGCGGGGATCGTCGAGGGTGACGTCATCGTCAAGGTCGGTGACCGACCGGTGACAAGTGCCGACGAATTGGTGGTTGCGGTCAACGCGACGACCGTCGATCAGCCTGTCAATGTTCAGTTGATCCGCGACGGACGGCAGGTCGACATTTCGGTCACGCCGGCGTCGGACTGATCGGACCCTGCGATCTTCCTGTGAGGTTGATCCGGACATGCGCGTACCGAGCGAGCACACAGTAGGCTGACCCTGTGTTTGGCAACATCGGTTGGGGCGAGTTCATGATCCTCCTCGTAGCGGCTCTGGTCATCTTGGGACCTGAGCGGCTTCCTGGTGCGGTCTCCTGGGTCACGAAATCCCTGAGGCAGGTGCGCGAATATGCTTCGGGCGCTTCCAATCAGCTCAAGGAAGAACTAGGCACCGACTTCGAGGATCTGCGTAAGCCACTCGCAGATCTGAACAAGCTGCGCGGAATGACGCCGCGCGCTGTGATCACCCAGCACCTCCTCGACGGTGACGACTCCATCTTCACTGGCAACTTCGACAAGAAGCCGCAGAGCGGAGTGCAGGAGCCGAAGACGCTGTCGAAGGACAAGCCACTCACTGCCGGCGAACGTCCTCCCGTGGACTTCGACGCAACCTAGATTCGACATACGAAAGGGCGGGGGGGGCCCCGAGGGGTGAGGCCGCCCGAGGGTTTTTTGGGGTGGTG
>NZ_JBHWUF010000016.1:0-78456 GCF_042738325.1 Rhodococcus sp. NPDC059969
GTGTTGGATGCGTTTCCGCTCAATGCTTCGGGGAAGTTGGATCGGAAGTTGTTGCCGGAGCCGGTGTTCGAGGTTGCGGTGTTCCGGGCTCCGGTCACGGAGGTCGAGCGACTTGTTGCTTCGGTGTTCGAAGAATTGCTCGGCATTGATCGGGTCGGTCTCGATGACGATTTCTTCGAATTGGGCGGAAACTCCCTGATCGCCACGCGGTTGGCAGCGAAGTTGGGCCAAGCGATTTCGGCTGAGATTCCGCTACGCATGCTATTCACCAGCTCGACGGTGCTGGAGATGTCCGACAAGTTGGTTACCGGTATGCACGTTGGATTTGAACTGGATCTTGATGCGGCACTCGCTGTCACGTTGCCCTTGCGTGCACGCGGATCTGAGCTTCCTCTGTTCTGCGTGCATCCAATGGTCGGGCTGGCCTGGCCGTACGCACCTCTCGCTGCATTCGTCGACAGATCTGTGCCGCTCTACGGGCTGCAGACACCAGCGTTGACCGAGGTGGACTTCTCCGCGACTGCACTGACCGACTACATAGATCGGTATGTGTCCGAGATCCGATCAGTGCAACAGCAAGGGCCGTACAGACTTCTGGGTTGGTCGTTCGGTGGAGTTGTCGCACATGGAATCGCGGCAAGGCTCGAAGCCCTCGGCGAGAAGGTGAGTGCATTGGTGATCTTGGACGGCTCGCCCGTGAGCTTGGATGATGAAGCATTTGCGACGATGGTCAGACACGAAGTTGCTGGCTTGGGCGTCGTCATTCCGGATGACGAAGACCTCGAGAACCTGTCGATCGACTGTGCGAGTGATGTCTTGACCGCCGTAAACGGCGGAGCGATCGGGCTCAATGCCAGCGATATCAGGCGATTGTTCTCGAGCATCGCGCGAACCGCGGCGCTGACACGTGAATACGAGCCGGACACATGCACGGGGCCAGTGCTGTTCGTGGGATCCAATGAGACCGAGGCCGACGGGGTCGATCCGTGGCGTTCGCTGATCGACGGCGAAATCGATGTTCGTCGGGCAAGTGTGAACCATGTTTCGATGATGACGCCAGAGGGTCTGGAGGAGATCGGTCCGATGATTGCCGCCGTGCTGAATTCCTGACGCGATCTCGGTGATCCCCGATCTGTGGGCCGGGCTCGGCGTCATGTCGTCGAGCCCGACCCACAGACGTGCACGACGATACAAAAATAGGCTGGCGGCGCTGGATTTCTCCGCGCCGCCAGCCTACTTCGACCCTGCTGTTACTTGTTCAGCGTGCCTATTCGCAAGGGAGCGAACGGTACTCTGGGTCAAGCGCTGACTTGACGAGATCAAGAGTGTGAGGATCTCTGACCAACTGTCCGTGGGACGCAGTGTTCCCGGCACAGTTATCTTGAGTCCAGACATTATGCACCACTGCGCCATCACCTGGACGAAGGAAAGTTGCCTCGGGCGGCGTCGAGATTTCATCGTGAGCCGAAGCGATTACGGTGTACTCGATTCCGGGTTGCGTCTCGGATCCCGCGTTGAGTGCTGTCAAGAATGGTGTGCCGCTGAGTTGTTGGACGCCGGCCGGCCCCCAGATCGCTTGGACGAGAAGATCGCCAGGGAGACCCATCCCAGACAGTGATCGTGCGTTCGCTTGAAGACCGCCGAATGTAGTTCCGTGGTTTGTCGCGCCAAGACTGACGAGCGAGTGTACTGAATTCTTCGATGGATCTGCAGGGGTTGCTCCACTGTTGAACTTTAGATATTGGCGAGCAACGACGCCTCCCTGGGAATGACCGACGATGTCCACCTGTGCCGCACCGGTGTGAAATTTCACCGAGTCAACGAACATTGCAAGCTCCTCAGCGGAGCTTGCAATGTCGGTGATTCCCCAATGCACAGCATTGGGATTCAGAATTTCGCGCACACCGCCATAATTCAGCGCAAAGACGCAGTAGCCCAAATCAGCAAGCTGAGGCGCCATAACATCCCAGGTGTCGGTCATGCTCATCCCGGTCCCGTGTACGAGTACCACCGGACGGGGATGTTCGAGACTTGGCTTGCAATCCCAGTCGTTGGCGCCGGCAGGGGAAGGACCCATGCTGGACAATCCGGGCGTGGGTTCCGCCGGGTCTGCTGATGCAGCTGTTGGCATTCCGGCCAGCACCACACAGGCCGACAAAGACGCCAGCGTTGCCAGAGCGAATCGGTTCATTCTTTCCTTGCGTGCTGAATCTGGTTGCTCGCTTTGCTACTTGCTTACAGAATCCGCGTCTCGGGATCAGACCCCGAGGGACTGGGCGATGAACGGCCATGACTTGTGCAAGTCGTCTTGCCAGTAACCCCACGAATGCGTACCCACCGGCCGGAAGTCCACAGTTGCCGGGATATTCAGGTCGGCAAGTCGTCGAGCGAGGTTTCCGGTGCAGATGCTAGTCGCGAATTCGATTGGTCCTCCCACAACAATCTGGTCGAACATCGCGGCTCGGCCATCCTGGATGCGAGGGTTCTCCGGGGTATCGTTCGGAAAGCCGGGCAAGCCACTACCCGTGCTGATGTACAGGGGAGTGCCACGCAACTTTTCGGCGTTGACTACCGGGTCGTGTTCGACCCAGCCCGGACCGTCGAATGGGCCCCACATGTTCTGAATGTCGCCAACTCCGCCGATCCATTCAGTGGTCGCCCGTACGAAAGCCTGCCCCATCGGGTCGCTGGTCTGTGCACAACCTGAATAGGACGCAACGGACTTGTAGAACCCGGGGTATTCGATCGCAAGATTCAGAACAGAGGTCGCAGACATCGAGATAGCGGCGATCGACTGATCGCCGTTGCTGCCGAGTTCCTTGTTCAGAAGTGGAGGAAGCTCCTTGCCTAGGAAGGTGCTCCACATGTTCTTTCCGAGTACGGAATCTTCCTTCTCCCAGTCGGTGTAGTACGACATCAGGCCTTTAGCCGGAATCGCAACATTGACGTTCTTGTCGGCGAAGAAATCGACCACATCAGTTTGGCGGTCCCACGTGGCTGTGCCTTCTCCACCATCAGCGCCGTTGAGCAGGTACAGAATAGGGCGCGGCTGAGAGTTGTCTGCAGGCAAGATCACCTGGATGGGGACCGACTTGTCCATCGATGCTGCGTAGACATTTACGACGATCTGGCGATCATTGACTCGCTCGACAGATTCGATGTACGACCCGTCCGAATCGTCCTGTGCAGCGTCTCCCCCACCCTGGTGTGCAATGGGTGCGGCACCGGCGATGCCCACGCTGCTGGAAACAAGGACGACGCTTGCCGCCATCAGTGCACCTGCGACGGTGCGCCTCCAGGGGGACCGAAGTTTTCGAGTCAAGACAACGCCTTTCGGTTGGTTCAACTGTGCCGCCGAAACTGCTCGGCAATCGTGTTTCGTGAGTCTGAACTACTTGTAATTCGGATGGTCAGCCGTAGACGTTACCGCGCGTACGGATCCACCAGGCAACACCCAGGTGGTTGTCAATCCGAAGCGGCGCGTCGGTATCCGAGTATCGCCGGATACACGAAGACCACGACCATCCCGAATGACCAGGCCAATGTCTTGAGCAGAGGTTCGGCGACGGGTCCACCCAAGGAGAGGCCTTTCATCGCATCGATTGCCACGGACATTGGTTGCTCGGCAACAACTGGTTGCAGCCACTTCGGATAAGCCATCACCGGAACAAAGCCGGAGTTGAAGAACATCAACAGCGTGCAGGAGATCGACACGATCTCGACAAGTGGCAGATTGTCAGCCACGGTTGCCAGCGCCGTCACCATCATTGCGAAGCCGATGCCGAAAACGATCGGCAATACCAAGAGTGCAACTGCGGCCAAGGGACCCTGGTTGAACCGGAATCCCAACAGATAGCCGACACCAAGGATGACGATGGAGGTGACGAGAACTCGCACTGCTTCTGCGATCATGCGTCCGACCAGACCGGAAGCACGATGCGCAGGGAGAGTCCAGAACCGGCTCAAGAGTCCAGATGCTCGTTCGCCTTTGAGTCCGACCGCGCTGGCGATCGAGCCGAACATGGCGCCAACGAGGATGATCAGCGGGACCGTTCCGAAGATGCTCGATTGGCCCGTCGCTGCTGTAATCGAATTGCCAAGGACGACTCGGAACATCAACAGCATGAACGCTGGATACACAAGAGCTTGGATGGTGGTTGATGGATCGCGCAGCCACGTGAGCAACAAACGCTTGGCCTGAATCCCGCTGTGCACGACCAGAGCCTTGAAAGAGCTTTCAGGGAGCGCTTTGTCCGGGTAAGGAAAGTTAAACCCCTCGGCGGGTCGGACGGCCGCCATGAAACGATCTGTCGGTTCGCTCATGACCGCCTCATACTTGCCCAGAACGCTAGTGGCGCGAAGAAGACGATCAACCCGATCGTCCACGCAACGACGGGAAACAGGACGCCCCAGGTGACTCCGCCCTGCGCAAGATCACGCATGGCGAATGAAAACTGCGATACCGGTTGATTGCGCACGAACGGCCGAATCCATTCGGGGAAGCCAGTCTCGGGCGCGAAACCGCAGGACAACATCCCCAGAATCAATTGGGGGAGTGTCAGCGCCTGACTGGTGGCTTGTGGACTTTTCGACAGTGAACCGATTGCATCACCGGCGAAGGACAGACAAGTGCTGAACGCGAGGGCGATCGCACAAAACAGAACTGCCTGACCCATGCCTGCTGAGAATCGGAAACCGATCAAGTGGCCGAAGGTCAATGCCGCGGCAAGTGAGACTGTCGAACGGACGAAGCCACTCGATTGACGAGACAACAGCGGCACGGGGCCGACTACTGGCATGGTTTTCATGCGGTTGCTGAAGCCGGTGATCGATTCGGTCGAGGACATCTGAGCGGCGGAGATCGACGTGAAGGCCATGGCTTGCAGCACGATGATCGGCATCAGAAACTGGGCATAGTTGATGCCCTGAAGTTGCATGACGAACTTCAACGGAAGGTAGAAACCGATCGTGAAGATCAATGGCGCGACTACCGCGATCAGTAGTTCGTAACGCTTCACCATGGATTTGACGGTGCGTGCCGTCAGCACCCACCACTGATTGATCGCCGACGGATGTGGTCGGCGGTGCTTTCCAACGCTCAATGCCTCGGGGACTGCAATCTTGCTGCGAGTGTCCTCACGGACAGTCACTTGATCGACCCCGAATTTTGTAGTTGTCGTCACGGTGTCTCGCTTACGTGCTGTTCACCTGTGAGTGAAAGGAAGACGTCATCGAGTGACGGGCGACGAAGCGCGATGTCTGCAAGCGGAATCCGTGCGTGGTCCAGACGGCGCAGTGCTTCGGAGAGGGTTCCTGCGCCGACAGGTGCGGGGATTGCGATCCGCCCGCTCTCTTGAGCCAGATCGAATCTGAAGTCACGGGGGACCAGATTGCCCAGTGCATGGACCGCGTGAGGCAGCTGTTTGAGATCTGCGGGCACGATCTCGCAGAAGCTTGCGCCGGTTCGAGCCTTCAACTGGTCAGCAGTCCCCTCGGCAATGACTGCGCCTTTGTCGATGACGATGATGTTGTCGCTCAGTAAATCTGCTTCTTCGAGGTACTGAGTTGTCAGGAGCACGGTGATTCCCTGCTCCTTCAGCGACTGAACCAGCGACCAGACGCTCTGCCGACTGCGCGGATCCAAGCCGGTGGTCGGCTCGTCGAGGAAAACGACCTCGGGGCGGACAACCAGGCCACACGCGATATCGATTCGTCGGCGCATACCGCCGGAGTAGTTCCTGACTACTCGGGATCCAGCCTCGACGAGGTCGAATTGAGACAGCAGGTCGGCAGCGCGCACCTTGGCGGACATTCGGTCGAGCCCCATCAACCTGCCGAACAGTTCGATGTTCTCCCGGCCGGTGAGTGCATCATCCAGGGCGGCGAACTGCCCGGTCATCATGATGGAGCGTCGAACCTCTGGAGCATTGCGCACGACGTCGTAGCCAGCCACCATCGCGCGTCCACTGGTGGGACGAATAAGCGTGGAGAGGACCTTCACTGTCGTTGTCTTGCCTGCGCCGTTGGGACCTAAGATGCCGAGCACTGTCCCACGTGGGGCGGTGAAGTTGATCCCTCGCAGCGCGTGCACGTTCTTGAAGGACTTGTGTACGTCCTCCACTAGTACCGCTGCGTCCGTGGAAAAGGGCATCAACACTCCGCTGTCTGCATTGTCGGAACGGGCACGCGCTCCCGACGGGCGCACAGATGCCTTCTGTCTTCTATCCGTGATCTCCGCTCAGATGTTACCGGAGGGTCAAACCGACACTCGGGCAATCGGACGCGTGACAGGGAGTGTGTGGCTCCTGCCAGGAACTCTCACCCTCAATTTCACCTTGTGGCAAGAATCACAAATATTCTTTGTAACGGGAGGACCTCCTCTAATTGAACGAATGACCAAATAGATTTTCAGCGCATCTGCGCAGGTGGGTATTCAGATGTGTTGGCACGGAGGTCTTTGATTTGACCGGTGATGAAATTCCTCCGATTCCTCCCGATTGGTCCCTGGGCCCGCTGCTCAATGTCTTGTGGAGAGATTCGCGATACCGTTGGGAAATGGTGAACGCGGCGTTGTCGGTGGTTGTTCCGGCTTTTAATGAATCTGAATACATCGAAACGTGCATCGAAGCGCTCATTGCTCAAGGTGAATATGTCGACGAAATCATCGTCGTTGACAATAATTCCTCGGACAACACTTCCGCGTTGATCAAGAAATATCAAAGTAGTTATCCCAAGGTTCGGCTTCTCAATGAATCCCGCCCCGGGGTTGTGCATGCGAGAAACAAAGGGTTTGATGCGGCTAGCGGTGAACTCATCGGACGTATTGACGCAGATACGATCGTGGGGGAAGGCTGGGCCGTTGCGGTTCACGAATTCTTCGAGCGTCGCGACGATTTCTCGGGCGTAACTGGCCTGACTTACCTTTATGAATCTCCGATCGCCGGGCTTCAGCGCCGATGGACGAATTGGCGCCTCGGTCGCAGAGCCCAGGGGGCGGTTCGGCCCGTTGTTGCAGTTCCAGGCAGTAACATGGCGATGCGTCGGTCGGCTTGGTTGGCAGTTAGGGATGCGGTCAGCGATCGAACCGACATTCACGAGGATATCGATCTATCCCTCTGCATGGCGCATGTTCGTTGCGCAGTGGGGCAGATCTCGAGCATGGCCGCAAAGGTTTCGGGGAGACGTGGAGTTAGTTCGCCGCGAGTGTATGCGCGATATAATCGAGCATCGAGGAAAACCCTCGCGCATCATGGTGTATCGAATTGGAAGTTTACATTCTTGATTGCAGCGGACAGTATTCTACATGCAATCTTGTGGCCTCTTTATCGAATGTATGACAAGAATTCCGGACACCTCTCTTCTCGGGTCTTGGGTCGGAGGCAGCGGGCGCGGGACCTTCCCGTCTTTTCTTGAGAAATCCGTCCGGTATTTATACAAGAAAGCTCGTATCTAGCTGAATAATCGGGAGTGCCCGATAATTGCGGAATATTTCTGGTTTGGGTTCGTTGCCGACTATTTCTTTTATTGCACGGGATTAACTGGCAGAATATTTTTCTACAGCGATTGTTACTTCCGGTGCAACTTGTAGCTTTTGAAGCAGGGACGTTATTCCGCTGTAGTCCTGCACGAACATCTCGTTGCGCGGCACCGATTCGACGTCGTCGAGCATCTTCTGCCCGCCGGGTATGGCTTCGATTTCCATGATTGCTCGCCAAGCGCCGAAGTCGGTTCCGCTGAAAGCGCGCATGGCGCCCTCGAAGCCTTCCAATAGATAGCTGCGATCTCCACGATCCAGGGAATCCCAGACCAGCACCGCCAGTTCCCCGGCAATGGAGGCATGGCAGTACTCGTCGCGAGCGTGCAACCGGATTGTCGCGCGGTTGATCGACTGAACGCCCGGATCGTCCGAGATCAGGTCGAGGTACGCGGTGATCGACACCTCCGCGACGGTCATGAACGCCAACTCGGTGAGCGCGATCTTGCGCGGCCCCTCGGCTGCGTCGAGAGCTTGCGCCCGCGTGCGGACCGTCAGGACGTCGGGCAATGCCCTCGACGGAAGCTCCCAGCCCCTGCCTCGACGGGTCGCTGAACTGGCATTGAAGTGCATGAGCGTGTGATATTGCTCGTCGACCATCGCCTGATTGACGGCAACTGCAGCCCGATCTCCGAGTCCGACGCCGAGACGGTCTTCGGCGAGAACGTCGAACCCGGGGTTGACGACGTACTTCTCGATGTCCATGACGTTCTTGTTGAACGCGATCCATGCCCAGGCCTGCAGGCGTTGCTTCTGCTCGGGACGCAATGCCAGGTAGGTCGGATGCCCCGCGAACGGGAGAAGTGCTTCGGGGTAGTCGGACAACGACGAATCGAAGAGATCGTCCAGTTCCGGCTCCGCCTTCTTCACGGTTGCCCGGCGCGCCCAATTGCTCGCAAGGCGGCGGACGATTGCACTCTCGACCGGATCGGAGGCGTCGTACTCCGGGAGGCTGGGCGGACTCACTCCAGGTCTCATCGTGCCCTACTCTCTGTGCCCTTCGGCAATCTCTCCGTGCCCTTCGGCAGTGCGATTGAAGAGGCTCTGGCACTCCGCGTTCAATTCGTCTGAGCGATCACCGAGTGCTGCCTCTGCCACTTTCATCAAGCTCGTGAAGTCGCCGAGGGTCGCGGCCGCCGTGTCCACCTGCGCGGTTGCTTCCGCCAGCGCTTTCCGTGTCGCACCTGCGTACGGATTGCCCGCTTGTACGTCCCAGTACACCTCCGGTTCGCCGCCGGCTACACGCGCCAGGAGCGCCAGCAGGGCCCGATGCGGGGGAGGGGCGACCGCGAGGAGTTCGTCCGCGGAAAGTCCGAGTTCGGTCAGGGCAACGCCAAAGGCCAGCACCGACGCGTGGGTCAGTACCTGGGTCGCTGCGGCCAATCGGTCGTGCCGATCGGCGTCCATCACCGCGACCGACGCTCCCCACGAGCGAACGACGTCGAGAAACTTTCTGGTTTGCGGACCGTCGACGTACGGCACCGCGATGACGGATCGTCCACGCGGTCCGAGCGACGGACGGAACATCGGGTTGAGTCCGAGGAACTCCCCTTCTCGGCCGGCGTCGGCGATTGCTGCGTCCATCCGCGATTTGACCGACAGCGTGTCCACAACGAGAGCGCCGGATGTCCGAAGGCTCGGCAGTGCGGCTAGAGCGACCTGTTCGGGAACCGCGAGCACTATGATGCGCGAGGACTCCACGTGCGCGAGGGCTTGCTCACTGGGTTTCGTGATGTCTCCGACGACTACATCTCCGTCGGGATCGCTGCCTGCTGGGTCGACGACGGTGACGGTCGACCCCCCGGCGCGAAGCAGTTCGACGAACATGGATCCGACGGCACCCAGCCCGCCGACAACCGTCGCTGTGCCTGATGCCGCCGTCATGGCTGGATCTACCCGCCGTACTCGAGGACCCGCGAGGACACCGCATCGAGCGCACGGAGCAGCGTGGACGCCTTGACCGTGGTCTCGTCGAATTCTTCTTCCGGATCGGACAACGCTGTGATGGCACCGCCGATTCCGAAGGTCACGCCGCTCTCGGTGCAGACCAGCGACCGGATCACGATCGAGAGGTCCGCGGCGCCACCGAGCGCGAAGTACCCGATCGATCCCGAGTAGACCCCACGTGGGCCGGATTCGAGACGGTCGATGATCTCCATCGTCCGTACCTTCGGGGCGCCGGTCATCGATCCACCGGGGAACGCGGCACGCACACAGTCCACCGCCGACGACCCCGGACTCAGATGTCCGCGCACCGTCGACACCATTTGGTGAACGGACGAGTACGACTCGATCGCGAACAGCCTCGGAACGTGGACACTTCCCGGAACGCAGACCTTGGTGAGGTCGTTGCGGGTGAGGTCCACGATCATCAGGTTCTCGGCGCGGTCCTTCTCGCTGTCGAGCAGGTCCTGCCGTAGGGCAGCATCACGCGCTCGGGTGACGCCGCGCGGGCGGGTCCCTTTGATCGGCTTGGACTCGACGTTGCCGGCCGAGTCGACACGAAGGAACCGCTCAGGCGAGGCCGAGACCACCGAGATGCCGGTGAAGTCGAGAAGTGCGCTGTACGGCGTCGGATTGATCGAGCGCAGATACTCGAACGCCTGCTGTGCATCGATCGTCTCGTCGACGCTCGCCATGTTGGTCAGACACACCTCGTAGGACTCACCCGCCCGGATCTCCGAGAGGGCCGTTCCGATCAACGACAGGTACTGATCGCGATCATGCCGCAGTCGAGCCTGTGTCCAGACCGTCTCGCTGATCAGTGGAACCGGGGTACGTTCCGGAAGGTCCGCGCCGATCCGCGCCAGGGTGTCGATGGTCGATTCGAGCCAATCGTCGTGGCCGGCGTCGCGGACCTTCTCGCGTAACCTCAAAACGTGAGTGCGGCCGGCAGTGTGATCGATGACGACGGCGCGATCGGCAAACACCAGGGCAGCATCAGGAGTGGGTGCCGGATGTACTGCCCTTCCTCCGGTCTGCGCTTTCAGTTCGTAGCCGAGATAGCCCACGTAACCGAGGTTGAAGTCGAGTTCCGGATGCGAGGGCACGAAGCGCGTCGCGAGTTGCGCGTCCAAGTAGTCGAAGAACGGAACTCGAATGTGCTCGTCGGACAAGCCTTTTCGGCTGACCGTCAGCACCCCGGCTTGTACGTCGTACGTGATGAATTCGGCGAGCGGACCCGCGGAATCGCCCAGAATCGAAAAGCGTGCACTCGGTTCCGCAGTGGCCGCGCGGTCCAGCCAGAACGCGTTGGGGCCGTCGGCGAACAGTGCTGCAAATGCCGCCGACGGGTCCACGGCAAAATCGAGGGTCACGTCGTCGACGTCGTAGTTGATCGCCGGTCGCAAGTCGGGCGTTTGTGGCGCCGGTTCGTGTCGGATCACCGAATCCAGAGTTCGTCCGACAGACAGATCGCGGAAGTTCGCGAGCAGATCGATGCCGAACTCGGTACTGATGGACTCCGGATGAAACTGCACGCCCCACATCGGCTTGGTCCGGTGTCTGACACCCATGAGCAGTCCGTCGGAGGTCCACGCGGTGCGAACGAAGGCATTCGGCAGATTCTCGACGGTCAACGAGTGGTAGCGAACAGCTCGGAACGGTGACGGAAGTCCGGCAAAGATGCCCGAACCGTCGTGATCGATCAGCGAGATGCGGCCGTGCATCGGGACGGGCGCAACCACCACGTCGGCACCGAACAACTCGCACAAGCCCTGGTGACCTAGACAGACACCGAGAAGTGGGAGAGGTGCCTCCTCGATGAAACGGCGGCTGATTCCGAAGTCACGCTCGCGATCGGGCCGGCCGGGACCGGGGGAGATGACCACGTTGTCGTACGACGCGAGATCGAGGGAATCCCAGTCCGCGTCGTTGCGGACCACGGTGGGCACAACCCCGTTGACCTCGGTCAACAGGGTGAACAGGTTGTAGGTGAACGAGTCGTAATTGTCCACCAGAAGGGTGCGGGAACTCATGTCGATGATCCTGATCTCGGTCCGACGGATTCCCGAACAGTGTCCTCCTCCTCAACGGGCGCGTTGATCACCAGGTCTTCGAGTCGACAGGTCTCGGCGATCATCAGCTCGTACAGCGAGTTGAAGAAGTCAGGGGAGAGGTCGTGACTCCGGGCGAATTCGCGTGCCCGTTCCTGCACGAGGCGGACTCGGCCGGGTTGCATCATCGGAACCTCGCGGGAGCGCTTCCACTCGCCGATACGCAGGCAGAGTTCCAGCCGCTGCCGCACCGTTTCGAGAAGTAGAGCGTCGATGGCGTCGAGGTCGCGCCGAAAGCTGTCCAACCCCTCGGCATTGTCCGGATACGCCCGGGTCTCCGTGCCTGATTCGGAACTCGTTGTGGTCAAGAACTCTTCCACGAGGCCTCCCGGTGCTCGGCGTGACGCGAGGTCGACAATGCGGTGTCCGGAACGTAAATCACCTCCGGACACCGGCACCCCGACCGACCATCGCCGTTCGGGGAGGTGTTCCACGATCGTCTTTCGCCGAAACCTGCGGCGGCCCGAATTTCTGCGAAACCTGTTGGCGGGCGAATTAGCTTGCGATGCAGGCGGGTTCGTGGCCGCCTACGTGGGTGCCTATTTGGGGGTGACCCAAGTGGTGATCTCGGCGTGGACTACTTCCTTGCCGTCGCGGTCGAAGATCGAGATGGGAACGACCAGTTCAGTTCCGCTGTCGATCGCAGCGAAGTCCGGCAAGGTCTCGAGGCGGGCGACTGCTCGCAGACCCGTTTCGGCCTTGGCGAGGTAGTCGACCTTCATCGACTTGGGGATCCAGCGGTGCGAGTTCGGAACCGTCGCTTCGCTCAGCATGCCCATTGCGACCTCCGCGAGATTGCAAGCTGCGATCGCGTGAAACGTGCCGAGATGGTTGTGGACACCCCACCATTTGGGGGAGCGGACCTCGCAGAGCCCTGGTTCCAGCTTGGTCACCCGGGGGAGAACGGAGGCGAAATAGGGGACGCGAATGGACATCGCCGCCGAGAAAACTGCATGTCCGAGGGCGTTGTCCGGCAATTTCTGCCATCCGCGATAGGTAGGGCTGGAGGTAGTCATGGACCTATCTTACTTCTGAGTAAGGTTGTTGTCGCGCAGCTCACTCGGAAAAGGCGGTTCGGGGGAGTTGAGGAATTGGGCCAGGTACGGCATACTGGTCGGGTTGCCTTGTCCGGGACGCGGTCGTTTGCGGCCGTGATCGGGTAAGGGTAAGACGTCACAGACGATCGATCGCAGATCCCGTCAAGGGTAATCGGGTCTACGACTGTGACCATGCAAGACGAGAAGTAATGCAGGACGGAAGCAGTACCTACTTTGTGTTCGACATCGAACACGTCCGGTACGCATCACGCGCCAGATGATCGAAAGATTATCCGGCGCAGGATGAGTGAGAAGGCGACACGCCCGACCGCGTGTACCGGAGAACAATGACAAACGAACAGCGGCAGCAGATCCTGATCTCGATCCGAATCTCGGTACTCCCGAGAACTTGGACTTGGTCCCGATCGCTTCAGTGTTCGTCGTGTCATCGTCCAGGCAAGGACTGTGCAGACGAGGTAGCTCGAGCCTGACCAGGCGGGCTACGAAACGCGGCAAGAAAAGGACACTAAGCGTGGCGGGACAAAAGATCCGCATCAGGCTCAAGGCCTACGACCACGAGGCGATCGACGCGTCAGCGCGCAAGATCGTCGAGACGGTAACCCGTACGGGTGCCCGCGTCGTTGGACCTGTGCCGTTGCCGACCGAGAAGAACGTATATTGCGTCATCCGCTCGCCGCACAAGTACAAGGACTCGCGCGAGCACTTCGAGATGCGTACTCACAAGCGGCTGATCGACATTCTCGACCCGACGCCGAAGACGGTTGACGCGCTCATGCGCATCGACCTTCCGGCCAGTGTCGACGTGAACATTCAGTGACGGCGGAGACAAAAACAATGACTGATACCAAGATCAAGGGAATCCTGGGCACCAAGCTCGGCATGACCCAGGTCTTCGACGAGAACAACCGGGTTGTCCCGGTCACCGTCGTGAAGGCTGGGCCGAACGTCGTAACCCAGATCCGTACCGAAGAGCGTGACGGCTACAGCGCCGTTCAGCTCGCGTTCGGCGCCATCGACCCGCGCAAGGTGAACAAGCCGACTTCCGGCCAGTTCACCAAGGCTGGTGTGACCCCGCGTCGCCACGTAGTGGAGCTCCGCGTTGCGGACACCTCCGACTACGAGGTCGGCCAGGAGCTCACCGCCGAGGTCTTCGAGGACGGCGCATACGTCGACGTCACCGGAACCAGCAAGGGCAAGGGCTTCGCCGGAACCATGAAGCGTCACGGCTTCAAGGGACAGGGCGCGTCGCACGGTACCCAGGCTGTTCACCGCCGCCCGGGCTCCATCGGTGGCTGTGCAACTCCCGGCCGCGTGTTCAAGGGCATGCGCATGTCCGGACGCATGGGTAGCGACCGCATCACGACGCAGAACCTCTCGGTCCACAAGGTGGATGCCGAGAACGGCCTGCTGCTGATCAAGGGTGCGATCCCCGGCCGCAAGGGCGGCCTCGTGATCGTCAAGAGTGCAGTGAAGGGTGGTGCACGGGCATGACCAGCACCGAGACCAAGTTGACCCTGGACGTCAAGGTCGCCGGCGGCAAGACCAACGGCACCGTCGATCTCCCCGCTGAGATCTTCGACGCTCCGGCCAACATCGCGCTTCTCCATCAGGTTGTCGTCGCGCAGCTCGCAGCTGCTCGTCAGGGAACCCACTCCACCAAGACCCGCGGCGACGTCCGCGGCGGTGGAAAGAAGCCGTACCGCCAGAAGGGCACCGGCCGCGCACGCCAGGGCTCGACTCGCGCACCGCAGTTCGTCGGCGGCGGAACCGTTCACGGCCCGCAGCCGCGTGACTACAGCCAGCGCACCCCCAAGAAGATGAAGGCAGCCGCTCTGCGCGGAGCCCTCTCTGACCGCGCACGCAACGAGCGCATCCACGTCATCACCGAGCTGGTTGCAGGGCAGACGCCTTCGACCAAGGGCGCTATCGCGTTCCTCGGCGAGATCTCGGATCGCAAGAAGCTGCTGCTCGTCGTGGGTCGCCAAGATGTAGCCGCTTGGAAGAGCGTGCAGAACCTGGAAGGCGTGCATCCCATTGCACCCGACCAGCTCAACACCTACGACGTGCTCAATGCAGACGATGTCGTGTTCAGCGTCGAGGCACTCAACGCGTTCATCCACGGGCCCGCAGAGAGCGCTCAGAACAAGGAGGACGCCAAGTGAGCACCATCGCTGACCCCCGCGACATCCTGCTCGCTCCGGTCATCTCCGAGAAGTCCTACGGACTGATCGAGGAAGGCACCTACACCTTCCTGGTGCACCCGGACTCGAACAAGACGCAGATCAAGATTGCCGTCGAGAAGGTCTTCGGCGTCAAGGTGACCAGCGTCAACACCGCCAACCGTCAGGGCAAGCGTAAGCGGACCCGATTCGGTTACGGCAAGCGCAAGGACACCAAGCGCGCGCTCGTGACCCTGTCCGCTGACAGCAAGCCCATCGAGATCTTCGGAGGACCGGTCGCGTAAGCGCCGGGACTTGACGAGACATAGAGGACGAGAAGACTCATGGCAATCCGTAAGTACAAGCCGACAACACCGGGCCGTCGTGGCTCGAGCGTCTCGGACTTCGCCGAGATCACTCGGTCGACCCCCGAGAAGTCGCTGGTTCGCCCGCTGCACGGTCGCGGTGGACGTAACGCACACGGTCGTATCACCACCCGTCACAAGGGCGGCGGACACAAGCGTGCATACCGACTGATCGATTTCCGTCGCAACGACAAGGACGGCATCCCGGCAAAGGTCGCTCACATCGAGTACGACCCCAACCGCACAGCAAACATCGCACTCCTGCATTACGCAGACGGTGAGAAGCGCTACATCATCGCCCCCAAGGGCCTGGTGCAGGGTTCACCGATCGAGTCCGGTGCAGGCGCCGACATCAAGCCGGGCAACAACCTGCCGCTGCGCAACATCCCGACTGGTACCACCATCCACGGTGTGGAACTGCGTCCCGGCGGCGGAGCCAAGATGGCTCGTTCCGCAGGCGCCAGCATCCAGCTCCTCGGTAAGGAAGGCAGCTACGCCACGCTGCGTATGCCTTCCGGTGAAATCCGTCGCGTCGACGTGCGCTGCCGCGCATCCGTCGGCGAGGTCGGCAACGCCGAGCAGTCGAACATCAACTGGGGCAAGGCCGGCCGTATGCGTTGGAAGGGCAAGCGCCCGACCGTTCGTGGTGTCGTGATGAACCCGGTCGACCACCCGCACGGTGGCGGCGAGGGCAAGACCTCAGGTGGACGCCACCCGGTCAGCCCGTGGGGTAAGCCGGAAGGCCGTACCCGCAAGAACAAGGCAAGCGACAAGATGATCGTCCGTCGCCGCCGCACCGGCAAGAACAAGCGCTAGGAGGGAGTGAAGGATGCCACGCAGCCTTAAGAAGGGCCCGTTCGTCGATGACCACCTCCTCGCGAAGGTGGATGTACAGAACGAAAAGGGAACCAAGCAGGTCATCAAGACCTGGTCCCGTCGTTCGACAATCATCCCGGACTTCATCGGCCACACGTTTGCAGTTCACGACGGCCGCAAGCACGTCCCCGTGTTCGTTTCCGACTCCATGGTCGGACACAAGCTCGGAGAGTTTGCACCGACCCGCACGTTCAAGGGTCACATCAAGGATGATCGGAAGGCGAAGAGGCGATGAGCAACACCGAAACCGCCAACCCGACTGCCAAGGCCGTAGCGAAGCACGTTCGCGTTACGCCGATGAAGGCACGTCGAGTTGTGGACCTGGTCCGCGGGCGCTCGGTTGAAGACGCCCTGAACATCCTGAAGTTCGCGCCGCAGGCAGCGAGCGAGCCGGTCGCCAAGGTGATCGCCTCCGCAGCAGCCAACGCCGAGAACAACCTCGACCTCGACCCCAGCACGCTTGTCGTTGCTACGGCGTTCGTGGACGAGGGCGCGACCCTCAAGCGGTTCCAGCCGCGTGCACAGGGACGTGCGTTCCGTATTCGCAAGCGCACCAGTCACATCACCGTGATCGTGGAGAGCCTGCCGAAGACCGGAACATCGACCCGTAATCGCCGGAAGGGAAGTGCTCAGTAGTGGGCCAGAAAATCAACCCGCACGGCTTCCGTCTCGGCATCACCACCGACTGGAAGTCTCGCTGGTACGCAGACAAGCAGTACGCGGAGTACGTCAAGGAAGACGTCGCGATCCGTAAGCTCCTCGCCACCGGCATGGAGCGCGCAGGAATCGCGAAGGTCGAAATCGAGCGCACCCGTGACCGTGTTCGCGTGGACATCCACACTGCACGTCCGGGCATCGTCATCGGCCGCCGCGGCGCCGAAGCCGATCGCATCCGCTCCGAGCTCGAGAAGCTGACCGGCAAGCAGGTTCAGCTGAACATCCTCGAGGTCAAGAACGCAGAAGCTGAAGCACAGCTCGTCGCACAGGGTGTGGCCGAGCAGCTCTCGAACCGCGTTGCCTTCCGTCGTGCAATGCGCAAGGCCATCCAGTCGGCCATGCGTCAGCCCAACGTCAAGGGAATCCGCGTTCAGTGCTCCGGTCGTCTCGGCGGCGCCGAGATGTCCCGGTCGGAGTTCTACCGCGAAGGCCGTGTGCCGCTGCACACGCTTCGTGCGGACATCGACTACGGCCTCTACGAGGCCAAGACCACCTTCGGTCGCATCGGCGTCAAGGTCTGGATCTACAAGGGCGACATCGTCGGTGGCAAGCGTGAGCTCGCCGCCAACACGGCCGCACCGGCCGGGGATCGCCCGCGTCGTGAGCGTCCGAGCCGTCCGCGTCGTTCCGGTGCCACCGGTACCACTGCGACCAGCACCGAGGCCGGCCGCGCAGCGACCGCAACCGCCGATGCTCCCGCAACTGAACAGAATCAGGAGGGCTGACGCATGTTGATCCCACGGCGGGTCAAGCACCGCAAGCAGCACCACCCGAGCCGTTCGGGTGCCGCCAAGGGCGGTACCCAGGTGACCTTCGGTGACTACGGCATCCAGGCTCTCGAGCCTGCCTACATCACCAACCGGCAGATCGAGTCCGCTCGTATCGCCATGACTCGGCACATCAAGCGTGGCGGCAAGATCTGGATCAACATCTTCCCGGATCGCCCCCTCACGAAGAAGCCGGCCGAAACCCGAATGGGTTCCGGTAAGGGTTCGCCCGAGTGGTGGATTGCCAACGTCAAGCCCGGACGCGTTCTGTTCGAGATGACATACCCCAACGAGGAGATTGCTCGTGAGGCCCTGCGCCGCGCGATGCACAAGCTCCCGTGCAAGTGCCGGATCGTGACCAGAGAGGAGCAGTTCTGATGGCTACTGGAACCCCAGCAGCAGAGCTCCGCGAGCTCAGTGAAGACGAGCTGGTCACCCGGCTCCGTGAGTCGAAGGAAGAGCTTTTCAACCTTCGTTTCCAGATGGCTACCGGCCAGATGGACAACAACCGACGACTGCGCACCGTTCGTCACGAGATCGCGCGCATCTACACCGTCCTGCGTGAGCGTGAGCTCGGACTCGCTGTGGGTCCGGATGCAGGTGACGCGGCATGAGTGAGGAAAAAGCAGTGAGCACAGAAGAGCGCGCGAGCCGTAAGGTCCGTGTCGGATACGTCGTGTCCGACAAGATGGAAAAGACGATCGTGGTCGAGCTCGAAGACCGCGTCAAGCACAAGCTCTACGGCAAGATCATCCGCCGTACGACCAAGGTGAAGGCGCACGACGAGAACGGCGTTGCCGGCGTCGGCGACCGCGTTCAGCTGATGGAAACCCGTCCGCTGTCCGCGACGAAGCACTGGCGTCTGGTCGAGGTCCTCGAAAAGGCCAAGTAAGCCTGATCGAATCCTCGAGCTGATCGAGTATCACCGAATGGCCCGCTTCCCCTTGGGGGAGTGGGCCATTCGGCGTTTCAGGCTTTCCGAGATTGTTCCGGGTGAGGGGTTCGAGTTGCGTCGAGCAGTGCTGATTTGGTAATCGGCGAACCCTTCCCTACAATAGAACGGTTGCCTGTGGCAGAGGTGTGTCTTCACGTGCGCAGCTCGAACGGTGCTTGCAGTGATCGTCTCCCGGCGTCAGTCGGTGGGACTGCAGCTCAGACACGACGCAGGTGGCAACAATGACCGCGCGCACCGGGTCGGTAATCCGTTGCGCACGAAATTCCAGGTCTAGGGAGATCAAGTGATTCAGCAGGAGTCGCGAGTTCGCGTCGCTGATAACACGGGTGCCAAGGAAATCCTTTGCATCCGCGTTCTCGGCGGTTCGTCACGTCGCTACGCCGGGATCGGTGACGTTATCGTCGCCACCGTCAAGGACGCAATCCCCGGTGGAAACATCAAGAAGGGTGAGGTCGTCAAGGCCGTCATCGTTCGTACGACCAAGGAGCGCCGTCGTCCGGACGGTTCCTACATCAAGTTCGACGAGAACGCTGCAGTGCTCATCAAGGCTGACAGTGATCCCCGTGGAACCCGCATCTTCGGACCCGTCGGCCGTGAGCTGCGCGAGAAGAAGTTCATGAAGATCGTTTCGCTTGCCCCGGAGGTGCTGTGATGAAGGTGCACAAGGGTGACACCGTTCTGGTCATCGCCGGCAAGGACAAGGGCGCGAAGGGCAAGGTCATTCAGGCCTACCCCGCGACCGACAAGGTCCTCGTCGAAGGCGTGAACCGAATCAAGAAGCACACCGCGGTTTCCGCGAACGAGCGCGGAGCATCCTCCGGCGGCATCGTCACGCAGGAAGCCCCGATCCACGTTTCCAACGTTGCAGTCGTCGACTCGGACGGAAACCCCACTCGCGTGGGCTACCGCACCGACGAAGAGTCCGGCAAGCGCGTTCGGATTTCCCGGAAGAACGGGAAGGACATCTGACATGACCTCCACCGAAAACAAGGTCCAGCCGCGCCTCAAGGCACGCTACCGCGCTGAGATCAAGGACGCGCTCAACAGCGAGTTCGACTACTCGAACGTCATGCAGATCCCCGGCGTCGTCAAGGTTGTCGTCAACATGGGCGTCGGCGACGCTGCCCGTGACGCCAAGCTGATCAACGGCGCTGTCCATGACCTGTCGCTGATCACGGGCCAGAAGCCCGAGATCCGCAAGGCACGTAAGTCCATCGCGCAGTTCAAGCTCCGCGAAGGTATGCCCATCGGCGCACGCGTCACCCTCCGTGGCGACCGCATGTGGGAGTTCCTGGACCGCCTCGTGTCTGTCGCTCTGCCCCGTATCCGCGACTTCCGCGGTCTCTCGGGCAACCAGTTCGACGGCAACGGCAACTACACGTTCGGCCTCAACGAGCAGTCGATGTTCCACGAGATCGACGTGGACAAGATCGATCGCCCCCGCGGTATGGACATCACCGTCGTGACCACCGCAACCAACAACGAAGAAGGCCGTGCACTGCTCAAGCACCTCGGCTTCCCGTTCAAGGAGAACTGAGCGCATGGCTAAGAAGGCATTGGTCAACAAGGCCAACAAGAAGCCCAAGTTCGCGGTTCGCGCCTACACCCGCTGCCAGCGGTGCGGTCGCCCGCACTCGGTGTTCCGCAAGTTCGGCTTGTGCCGTATCTGCGTTCGCGAGATGGCTCACGCCGGCGAGCTTCCCGGAGTTCGCAAGAGCTCTTGGTGATCTGAGGCCCTCGGGCTTCGTCACACCACGCATCTGAATGGGCGTGGGTTCCTTTGGAACCCACGCCCATTCGGCGTTTCAACCGAGATGTGCGCTGAATGCGCATCGTGCTGATCCTGAAAAGAACTGTCCTGCTGCAACTCTGGATCGAGATGATCCATCGGCCGTCGATGTCGATCTTCGGTCTCGAACGAGCAGTTCAGATTTCGGGACGCCTCGATACCTGGCCCGGCATGTCTTCCGGGCGATGGTGAGGTAGGCGACGTGGCATCTCGGTGGACACCTGCGCCAAAGTTCCCTACACTAGAGCGGTTGCCGTGGCTGACGCATGCGTTCAGCTCGGTGCGGTAACTTACGCCGTCTGACACAAGTCGGACGGCCCAGCCGAATTGCTGGAGGCCCACGATCGGATTCGTCCGGTGTTGCATGGGAACCACAGCGAGAAAGGTGTCGAGGTCGACCTATGACCATGACTGACCCCATCGCAGACTTCTTGACGCGTCTGCGCAACGCCAACACGGCGTACCACGATGAGGTGAAGCTTCCCCACTCGAAGATCAAGGCGAACATCGCCGAGATCCTCAAGCGCGAGGGCTACATCTCCGATTTCCGTACCGAAGACGCTGAGGTCGGCAAGACCCTCATCGTCGACCTGAAGTACGGACCCAGCCGCGAGCGTAGCCTCGCCGGCGTGCGTCGCGTTTCCAAGCCCGGTCTCCGGGTTTACGCGAAGTCCACCAACCTGCCCAAGGTCCTCGGAGGCCTCGGCGTGGCCATCATCTCCACGTCGTCCGGTCTGCTCACCGATCGCCAGGCGGCCAATCAAGGAGTAGGCGGGGAAGTCCTCGCCTACGTCTGGTAAGGGAGGCCACCACAATGTCGCGTATTGGAAAGATTCCGGTCACCGTCCCCGCGGGCGTTGACGTCACGATCAGCGGCCAGGATGTCACCGTCAAGGGTCCCAAGGGCACCCTCGCGTTGACCATCTCCGAGCCCATCGCAATCGAAAAGGCAGAGGACGGCTCGCTGAGCGTCACCCGCCCCGACGACGAGCGTCGTAGCCGCGCGCTGCACGGTCTGTCGCGGACCCTCGTTGCGAACATCATCACCGGTGTTACCGAGGGTTACACGAAGAAGATGGAGATCCACGGTGTTGGTTACCGTGTGGCACTGAAGGGCAAGGACCTCGAGTTCGCGCTCGGCTTCAGCCACCCGGTGCCGATCGAGGCTCCCGAAGGCATCACCTTCGTCGTCGAGTCGCCCACCCGGTTCTCGGTGTCCGGCATCGACAAGCAGAAGGTCGGGCAGATCTCGGCCAACATCCGTCGTCTCCGTCGTCCGGACCCGTACAAGGGTAAGGGCGTGCGTTACGAGGGTGAGCAGATCCGCCGCAAGGTCGGAAAGACGGGTAAGTGATATGAGCCAGACTGCAAACCAGAAAGCCAAGCGGATTCCGCTGGGCAAGGATGCGTCCACCAAGCGTCGTCTCTCGAAGACGCGTCGTCACTTCCGTCTCCGCAAGAAGGTCTCCGGCACGCCCGAGCGTCCCCGCTTGGTCGTCAACCGGTCCTCGCGCCACATCCACGTCCAGCTCGTGGACGACCTGGCAGGCCACACCTTGGCCTCCGCGTCGACCATCGAAGCCGACGTGCGCGTGGCAGAAGGCGACAAGAAGGCTGCGAGCGCGAAGGTCGGTCAGCTGATCGCCGAGCGCGCCAAGGCTGCCGGCGTGGAAGCAGTTGTCTTCGACCACGGCGGACACGGCTACCACGGTCGCATCGCGGCCCTGGCAGACGCGGCTCGCGAAGGCGGGTTGAAGTTCTGATGACCAACATTTTCAACGGAAGGACAGCCTGATGCCGGGACGTCAAAGGCGTGACGGCGGAAGCGGACCCGCCGGACAGAATGGCCCCAACAGCGGTGACAACAGCAACGCTCGTGGGGACAACCGTGGTGGCGGCCGTGACCGTCGCGACGGTGGCCGTGGCGGAAACGCTGCGGAGAAGTCACAGTTCATCGAGCGCGTTGTCACGATCAACCGCGTTTCCAAGGTCGTCAAGGGTGGTCGTCGCTTCAGCTTCACCGCTCTGGTGATCGTCGGAGACGGCAACGGACTGGTCGGCGTCGGCTACGGAAAGGCCAAGGAAGTTCCCGCGGCCATCCAGAAGGGTGTCGAGGAGGCTCGTAAGAGCTTCTTCCGCGTCCCGATGATCGCCAACACCATCACTCACCCCGTTCAGGGTGAGGCTGCTGCCGGCATCGTCATGCTTCGCCCGGCAAGCCCCGGTACCGGTGTTATCGCCGGTGGCGCTGTGCGCGCCGTGCTGGAGTGCGCTGGAATCGCGGACATCCTGTCGAAGTCGCTCGGTAGCGACAACGCCATCAACGTCGTGCATGCGACCGTTGCTGCGCTCAAGGGTCTGCAGCGTCCCGAGGAAGTTGCGGCTCGCCGCGGCCTCACCCTCGAAGAGGTTGCACCCGCCGGCATGCTTCGCGCTCGCGCACAGGCTGCTGGGAGTGTGAAGTAATGGCAGATCTCAAGGTCACTCAGATCAAGAGCATCATCGGGACCAAGCAGAACCAGAAGGATTCTCTGCGCACGCTCGGTCTCAAGGGCATCCGTCAGACCGTTGTTCGTGAGGACAACGCACAGAACCGCGGTCTGATCAACGTGGTGCGCCACCTCGTAACAGTTGAGGAGGTCTAACCATGACCATCAAACTGCACCACCTGCGCCCCGCTCCCGGATCCAAGTCCAACAAGATTCGTGTTGGACGCGGTGAGGGCGGCAAGCGTGGTAAGACCGCAGGTCGCGGTACCAAGGGCACCAAGGCACGTAACACCGTGCGCGTGGGCTTCGAGGGTGGACAGATGCCGCTTCACATGCGTCTGCCCAAGCTCAAGGGCTTCAAGAACCCCTTCCGCACCGAGTACCAGGTCGTCAATGTCGGCGACATCGCCCGTCTGTTCCCCGAAGGTGGAGCAATCACGGTCGAGGATCTCGTTGCCAAGGGCGCAGTCCGCAAGAACCAGCTCGTCAAGGTTCTGGGCGACGGCGAACTGACTGTTGCCGTTCAGGTGACCGTCGACAAGTTCACCGGTTCCGCCAAGGAAAAGATTGCTGCTGCCGGTGGTTCCGCTACCGAGCTGTGAGTGATCACGCTTAGCTAGTCCGATGGCCGCAGCGCAGCGTTTGCTGCGTTGCGGCCATCGGCGTCTACGAGGTCGTGTCACGGATTGGTCGTGCTTGCTCGGACGGGTCAGTATTCTGGTCACCGAGTGGCAAATGTATCTTCGGCTTACCCGGTTTTCGTGGTCTGCCCGCTTAGTTCCCAAATGCTCACTGTTAGAGTTCAAAAGTTCGACAGGTCAAAACGATCTGTCTCCCTACCGTCGTGCCAGGAGGATCTTTGCTTTCCGCCTTCGTCTCGGCCCTCAGGACCCCAGACCTGAGGCGGAAGATCCTCTTCACCCTCGGCTTGGTGGCTCTGTATCGGGTCGGCGCTCTCATTCCGTCCCCAGGTGTCGACTACGGCCGCGTGCGTCAGTGCATCGATATCGCCAACTCCGGTGACTCAGCAGGTATCTACTCGCTGATCAACCTGTTCTCCGGTGGCGCTCTGCTGCAGATGTCGATCTTTGCGATCGGCATCATGCCGTACATCACGGCAAGCATCATCGTGCAGCTGCTGACCGTGGTGATCCCGAAGTTCGAGGAACTTCGAAAAGAAGGCCAGTCCGGTCAGGCCAAGATGACGCAGTACACGCGTTACCTGTCCATCGCTCTGGCAATCCTGCAGTCGACCGGCATCGTCGCTCTTGCGGCACGCGGACAGTTGCTCCAGGGCTGTGACGACATCATCGCCGACAAGTCGATCTTCGGTCTTGTCATCATCGTGCTGGTCATGACTGCCGGTGCTGCCATGGTGATGTGGTTCGGCGAGGTCATCACCGAACGCGGCGTCGGCAACGGTATGTCGCTCCTCATCTTCGCCGGTATCGCATCGCGTATCCCGAGCGAGGGCAAGTCGATTCTCGACAGCCGCGGTCCACTGGTCTTCGCCTTCGTCTGCCTCGCAGCGCTGTTGATCATCGCCGGTGTCGTCTTCGTCGAGCAGGGTCAGCGCCGCATCCCGGTTCAGTACGCAAAGCGGATGGTCGGACGCAAGATGTACGGCGGATCCTCGACGTACCTGCCACTGAAGGTGAACCAGGCCGGCGTCATCCCGGTGATCTTCGCGTCTTCACTGCTGTACCTCCCGAACTTGATCGCACAGCTGACTTCGGCCAGTACAGCGGTCGACCCGAGTTGGTGGCAGCGCCTCATCAACACCTACCTGGTGAACCCGGCCAACCCGGTGTACATCGCGATCTACTTCGGCCTGATCGTCTTCTTTACGTACTTCTACGTCGCCATCACCTTCAATCCCGAAGAGCGCGCCGACGAGATGAAGAAGTTCGGCGGCTTCATCCCCGGTATCCGACCAGGTCAGCCGACCGCGGACTACCTCAACTACGTGCTGAGTCGCATCACCCTTCCGGGTGCGATTTACCTCGGCACCATTGCTGTTCTGCCCAACCTGTTCCTCGACATCGGGAATGGCGGCGGCGCGCAGAACCTGCCGTTCGGTGGCACCGCGGTGCTGATCATGGTCAGCGTCGGCCTGGACACCGTGAAGCAGATCGAGAGTCAGCTAATGCAGCGTAACTATGAAGGGTTCCTCAAGTGAGACTTGTCCTCCTTGGTCCTCCCGGTGCCGGCAAGGGCACCCAGGCCGCTATCTTGTCCGAGAAGTTCGGCGTTCCCCACATTTCGACGGGTGATCTCTTCCGCGCGAACATCGGTCAGGCCACCGCTCTCGGTGTAGAAGCAAAGAAGTACATCGACGCCGGTGAACTCGTACCGAGTTCGATCACCAACGACATGGTGAAGGCTCGCGTCGCAGAACCGGACGCAGCAAACGGATTCCTTCTCGACGGATTCCCGCGCTCGGTCGAACAGGCTCAGGCACTCGAGGGAATCCTGAAGGACCTCGACACCAAGCTCGACGGTGTCCTCTCCTTCGTCGTCGACGAGGACATCGTGGTCGAGCGCATGCTCGCCCGCGGTCGTGCAGACGACACCGAGGACGTCATCCGCAACCGCCTCCGGGTCTACCGCGACGAGACGTCACCGCTGTTCGACTACTACAAGGACAGCATCGTCTCCGTCGACGCGATCGGCGAGGTCGAAGAGGTCAACGCACGCGCACTGGCAGCGTTGGGTAAGTAATGGTCTTCGGGCGTAAGCGCAAGGTTGTTCCGTTCCGCTCCGCGGGCGAACTCGACGCGATGGCTGCTGCCGGCGCGATCGTGGGTTCGGCGTTGGTGGCGGTGCGCGCTGCGGCGAAGCCCGGTGTCAGCACTTTGGAACTGAACGCGGTCGCAGAATCCGTCATTCGTGACGCCGGCGCCGTGCCCTCGTTCCTCGGGTACCACGGCTTCACCGGTTCGATCTGCTCCTCGGTCAACGATCGCGTCGTTCACGGGATCCCTTCGGCTCAGGACATCCTGGCCGAAGGTGACCTCGTTTCGATCGACTGCGGTGCGATCCTCGACGGTTGGCACGGTGACTCTGCTTGGACGTTCGGTGTCGGCGAGATCAGCGTCGCCGATCAGGAACTGAGCGAGGCAACTCGGCTTTCGATGGAAGCCGGGATCGCGGCGATGATCGCAGGCAACCGTCTGACGGACGTTTCGCACGCTATCGAGGTCGGCACCAAGGCCGCCGAGAAGTTGCACGGTCGTTCCTACGGCATCGTCGACGGATACGGCGGACACGGAATCGGTCGGGAAATGCACATGGATCCGTTCCTCGCCAATGAAGGCGCCCCGGGTAAGGGTCCTGAATTGGTTGTCGGATCTTGCCTGGCGATCGAGCCGATGCTCACGCTCGGCACCACCGACACGGTGATTCTCGACGACGACTGGACTGTCGTGACCACCGACGGTTCCCGCGCAGCGCACTGGGAACACACAGTCGCTGTGACCGAAGACGGGCCGCGGATTCTTACCCTTCGGCCGGAGTAGTCGGCACAGTCGCTGACAAGTGTTGGCAGCGAGCATGTTTCACGTTCGAAAAAGTCCCAGCCTCATGTCGAGGCTGGGACTTTTTCGACGGGGGAGCGGTGTGTGTCGTCACCCTGGCCGGAGGCGCATTTGGCCTGGTCGTTTACATCGCGTAACATGGCTAGGCGGTGCGCTATGCGCGTCGATAGTTCGTGTGCCTACGCCCGGATCGCTCCGGGATCGGGCCCGCGAACTGCCGGCGATCTTTCCATTGCGTGCCAATGTAACGGAAGCCGATGCACGAAGCATGCCAAACCAAACGGATCGCGGAGGATATGGCTAAGAAAGACGGGGCCATCGAGGTCGAAGGACGAGTAGTCGAGCCGCTGCCCAATGCGATGTTCCGCATTGAGCTCGAGAATGGCCACAAGGTCCTCGCCCACATCAGCGGAAAGATGCGTCAGCACTACATTCGCATCCTCCCGGAAGATCGCGTTGTCGTAGAGCTCTCGCCCTACGATTTGTCGCGCGGACGCATCGTTTACCGCTACAAGTAACGAACTTCCCGGACCTGACCTGGGTCAGGGAGAAGTATGTCTGCTGCGGTTCATCGCGGCAGGCTGCGACAAAACAGGAGATCAGAAGACGTGAAGGTTCAGCCGAGCGTCAAGAAGATCTGCGAGAAGTGCAAAGTGATTCGCCGTAACGGTCGAGTCATGGTGATCTGCGAGAACCTGCGTCACAAGCAGCGTCAGGGCTAGATCTAGCTTTTCGAAGATCTGCTTGGCAACAAGCAAAGAAGACCTCCCAGTACCAGCCATTGTTGACGAGACCCCACGCGATCGTTCACCGATCGCCAAGGTCGGACAATGGTTCACCCCCGGCACGGAGGCCGGGGCCCCACTGAGTTAGTTGATGAGATCATCTGCGCCTTCGGGCGTCGGTACTCGGCAAGAGGCACAGGGGAAGGGCTGGGAGCAGACCTCCGCACACCGATAAGGAAATGCCACCATGGCACGTCTCTCTGGTGTTGATCTTCCTCGCGAAAAGCGCATGGAGATCGCACTGACATACATCTACGGCATCGGCCGTACCCGCTCCAAGGAAATCCTTGACGCCACCGGCGTCAGCCCGGATCTCCGGAGCAAGGACCTCTCGGACGAGGACCTGGCAAAGCTCCGCGAGTACATCGAGGAGTCGCTCAAGGTCGAGGGTGACCTTCGCCGCGAGGTTCAGGCCGACATCCGTCGCAAGATCGAGATCGGCTGCTACCAGGGCCTGCGCCACCGTCGTGGTCTGCCCGTGCGTGGTCAGCGCACCAAGACCAACGCCCGTACCCGTAAGGGTCCGAAGCGCACCATTGCCGGCAAGAAGAAGGCGAAGTAATGCCCCCGAAGTCACGTAGCACCGGTCCGAAGAAGACCCAGAAGACGCGTCGCAGGGATAAGAAGAACATCCCGCACGGCGCCGCTCACATCAAGAGCACCTTCAACAACACCATCGTGTCCATCACGGACCCCGCCGGAAATGTCATTTCCTGGGCGTCTTCGGGACACGTCGGCTTCAAGGGTTCGCGTAAGTCGACTCCCTTCGCCGCTCAGCTTGCTGCTGAGAGCGCTGCCCGCAAGGCGCAGGAGCACGGTGTCAAGAAGGTTGACGTCTTCGTCAAGGGACCGGGATCCGGTCGCGAGACCGCAATCCGTTCCCTCCAGGCTGCTGGCCTCGAGGTCGGCACCATTTCCGATGTAACCCCCCAGCCGCACAACGGCTGCCGTCCGCCCAAGCGGCGTCGGGTATAGCGGGAAGGATAGGTAGAAGAAAATGGCACGTTATACCGGACCCATCACCCGCAAGTCGCGTCGTCTGCGCGTCGACCTCGTTGGAGGCGACCAGGCATTCGAGCGTCGCCCGTACCCGCCCGGACAGCACGGCCGCGCGCGTATCAAGGAGAGCGAGTACCTGCTCCAGCTGCAGGAGAAGCAGAAGGCTCGCTTCACCTACGGCGTCATGGAGAAGCAGTTCCGCCTGTACTACAAGGAGGCGAACAACCGCCCCGGCAAGACCGGTGAGAACCTGCTTCGCATCCTCGAGTCGCGTCTCGACAACGTCGTGTACCGCGCAGGCCTCGCTCGCACGCGCCGTCAGGCACGTCAGCTGGTCACGCACGGTCACCTTCTCGTGAACAACAAGAAGGTCGACATCCCGAGCTACCGCGTCTCGCAGTACGACATCATCGATGTCAAGGAGAAGTCGCTCTCCACGCTTCCGTTCCAGGTTGCGCGTGAGACCGTCGGCGATCGCCCGGTTCCCGGGTGGCTGCAGGTTGTCGGCTCGCGTCTGCGGATCCTGGTTCACCAGCTTCCCGAGCGCGCGCAGATCGACATCGCTCTGCAGGAACAGCTCATCGTCGAGTACTACTCGAAGTAAGGTGCTCCGCACCCCCGTGAGTGGTTGAGGAGTCTCCGGGCTCCTCAACCACTCACGGGGCCGCAGGCCCTTTCCCATCGTGGGCGTCAAATAGTGGACGTCCGTACAGGAGGAAATACCAATGCTCATTTCTCAGCGACCCACGCTGACCGAAGAGGTCATCGCTGATAACCGCTCGAAGTTCGTCATCGAGCCCCTGGAGCCAGGTTTCGGGTACACGCTCGGCAATTCGCTGCGCCGCACGCTGCTCTCGTCGATCCCCGGCGCTGCTGTCACCAGCATCCGTATCGACGGCGTTCTCCACGAGTTCACCACCGTCCCGGGCGTGAAGGAAGATGTCACCGACATCATCCTGAACCTCAAGGGCCTCGTCGTGAACTCCGAAGAGGACGAGCCGGTCACCATGTACGTCCGCAAGCAGGGCCCCGGCGCTGTTACCGCAGGCGACATCGTGCCCCCGGCAGGCGTCACCGTGAACAACCCTGATCTGCACATCGCCACCCTGAACGACAAGGGAAAGCTGGAGATCGAGCTCGTTGTCGAGCGCGGTCGCGGCTATGTCCCCGCCGTCCAGAACAAGGCGTCCGGCGCAGAGATCGGCCGTATCCCGGTCGACTCGATCTACTCGCCGGTGCTCAAGGTCACCTACAAGGTGGAGGCCACTCGCGTCGAACAGCGCACCGACTTCGATCGGCTCGTTCTCGACGTGGAAACGAAGAACTCCATCACCGCACGGGACGCGCTCGCTTCTGCGGGCAAGACCCTGGTTGAGCTCTTCGGCCTGGCCCGTGAGCTGAACGTCGAAGCAGAAGGAATCGAGATCGGACCCTCGCCCGCCGAGGCCGATCACATCGCTTCCTTCGGACTCCCCATCGAGGATCTGGACCTCACGGTCCGCTCCTACAACTGCCTCAAGCGCGAAGGTGTTCACACCGTCGGTGAGCTTGTTGGCCGTACCGAGTCCGATCTGCTCGACATCCGCAACTTCGGACAGAAGTCCATCGACGAGGTCAAGGTCAAGCTGCATTCGCTCGGCCTGTCCCTCAAGGACAGCCCCGCATCCTTCGATCCCACCACCGTTGCCGGCTACGACGCCGCCACCGGAACGTGGAGTGACACTGATGCCGGTTCCTTCGGCGATGCCGAGGGTACCGAGGACTACGCCGAGACCGAACAGCTGTAGCAGCTCAGGTCCTTTACTAGGAGATCATCATGCCCAAGCCCAAGAAGGGTGCCCGCTTCGGCGGGTCGGCTTCCCACCAGAAGGCGATTTTCGCCAATCTGGCTACCGCGCTCTTCGAGCACGGTCGCATCACCACCACCGAGTCCAAGGCCAAGGCACTGCGCCCCTACGCCGAGAAGCTCGTCACGCACGCAAAGGCCGGCACGCTGGCTCACCGTCGTGAGGTGCTGAAGGTCATCCGTAACAAGGATGTCGTTCACACCCTGTTCGCCGAGATCGGCCCGTTCTACGCGGACCGTAACGGTGGATACACCCGCATCATCAAGACGATCCCCCGCAAGGGTGATAACGCTCCGATGGCAATCATCGAGCTCGTCAAGGAAAAGACCGTCACCTCCGAGGCTGATCGCGCTCGTCGCGTCAAGTCCTCGCAGGAAGCTCCCGCCGCAGAGAACGTCGTCGAGGCCGTAGAGGCCGACGCGACCGAGGCTGAGGTCGAGAACGCTGACGCAGTCGTCGAGGCCATCGAGGACGAGACCGCAACTGCGGCCGACGCTCCCGAGGCCGAAGAGGCCAAGAAGGACTAGTCTCCCTTGGTTTCGGCACACGCTGAATCGAACGAGCCCGCCGCCCCCACCGGGGACGGCGGGCTCGTTCGATTGCGGCTCGACATCTCCTATGACGGCACCGATTTCTCGGGTTGGGCCCGTCAGACCGACCTGCGCACCGTGTGCGGCGAGATCGAAGACAAGTTGGGAACGGTGCTACGGCAACCGGTTCAGCTCACTGTTGCCGGTCGAACGGACGCCGGTGTCCACGCAACCGGGCAGGTAGCGCACGTCGACGTCCCGGGCGAGTTGCTCCCGGACGACCCTTCGCGACTTGTGCGCAGGCTCGCACGATTCTTGCCCAAGGACGTTCGGGTCAAACAGATCTCGGTGGTTCCCGGTGAGTTCGACGCGCGATTCTCGGCGATGCGACGCTATTACGAGTACCGGGTGACCAACGCGGCATTCGGCGTGGAGCCCCTGCGCGCACGCGATACCGTGTCGTACCCCAAACCACTCGATCTCGGCGCGATGCAGGAAGCGTCGAATCGGCTTCTCGGCCTTCACAACTTCGCGGCATTCTGCAAGCGTCGAGAAGGTGCCACGACGGTGCGAGAGCTGCAACGATTCGACTGGGCACAAGAGGGCACGGTATTCACGGCTTACGTGAATGCGGACGCATTCTGCTGGTCGATGGTTCGCAGTCTCGTCGGCGCCGTCCTCTCCGTCGGTGAGGGACGGCGCACCGCCGACTGGGTGGCAGGTTTGCTCGACGAAACTTCGCGGTCCAGTTCCATCCTCGTTGCGCCGGCGCACGGACTTTCGTTGGTCCGCGTGGACTACCCCGACTACTCGGAACTGGCTGCCCGGAACGCGATTACCCGTGAGACCCGCGAGATTCCGTCTTCGGGTGGATGCTGCGGCGACTGATCGGCTGCATACAAAATGCCCTCCCACTCTGGTGTGGGAGGGCATTCGTATCGGGCGGCTATCCCGCCAGTTGGCGCGCGATGACCAGCCGCTGAATCTGGTTGGTGCCCTCGAAGATCTGCGTGATCTTGGCCTCGCGCATGTAGCGCTCGACGGGGAAGTCCTGGGTGTATCCGTACCCGCCGAATACCTGAACGGCGTCGGTGGTGACCTTCATTGCCGCGTCGGTGGCAACAAGCTTTGCGACGCTGGCATTGCGCGAATACGGCACTCCGGCGTCGCGGCGGCGGGCAGCATCGAGGTAGGTGGCACGAGCGGAGTCAACTGCGGCGGCCATGTCTGCGAGCACGAATCCGAGTCCCTGGTGATCGATGATCCGTTTGCCGAATGCCTTGCGCTCCTTCGCGTAAGCGACCGCGTCGTCGAGCGCGCCCTGGGCGATTCCGACGGCAACAGCAGCGATTCCGAGTCGACCGGAGTCGAGCGCGCTGAAGGCGATCGGGAGCCCCTGTCCGCGCTGACCGATCAATCGCTGGTCAGGAATGAAGGCATCGTCGTAGTTCGCGGAGGCAGTGGGGACCGCGCGTAGCCCCATCTTCTCTTCTGGTTTACCGAAGCTGAGGCCCTCGGTGTCCTTGTCCACCAGGAGGCAGGAGACCCCGCGTGAGCCGTCGTCACTGGTGCGGGCGAAGAGGTTGTAGAAGTCCGCCTTGCCGCCGTTGGTGATCCAGGCTTTCGAGCCGTTGACGCGGTAACCGCCTTCGGTGGGCGTCGCCTTGCACGACAACGCGGCGGCGTCGGATCCGGCCTGCGCTTCGGAGAGGCTGTATGCGCCGATGGTATTGCCACCCAGCATGTCCGGAAGCCAACGGTTCTTCTGTTCGTCGGTGCCGAAGGTGAACAGCGGGAAGCATGACAGGCTGTGCACGCTTACCGCCACCGCGACCGCGGCCCAGCGAGAGGCGATCTCTTCGAGGACTTGGAGGTACACCTCGTACGGCTGATCGCCGCCACCGAACTCCTCGGGATACGGAAGGCTCAGTAGGCCTGCTTGTCCGAGTGCAGGAAACACTCCGTCGGGATACTTCTCGGCCTTCTCGTATTCGTTGACCTTGGGCGCGAGTACCTTGTCCGCGACATCACGCGTCAGTTCGATGAGATCGTGAGCTTCTTGGCTGGGCATCAGGCGTTCGACGGGCACGGGTCGGCTCCTAGCTAGGTAGTAGTACTGAGAACGATACTGCAGTACTGTCTTGGGTATGGCAAGGCTGGTTCGCAAGACGACTGCGCGCAGGGCGGAACTGTTCGATCAATTGGTCGAGCTGTTCCTGAGCGAGGGTTTCGCCCACCTCACGCTGGACGAGATCGCAGCTCGTCTGCACTGCTCCAAGAGCACGTTGTACACCGTGGCGGCCGGCAAGGAGGACCTCGTGCGGGCGGTGACGGTTCACTTCTTCCGTGCGGCGACCGATGCGGTGGAGAGTGCCGTCGCTGCAGAGGCGACGCCCACTCGTCGAGTGGCGGTCTATCTCGAAGCAGTCGGTGATCAATTGTCCCCGGCGTCCCGTCAATTCATGGAAGACCTGTCTGAATCGGCGTCGGCGAGCCAGGTTTACGAGAAGAACACCTCGATCGCCGCGGATCGCGTGCGAGCACTGATCGTGGAGGGGGTGGATTCGGGCGCATTCCGGCAGGTACACGCGTCATTTGTTGCCGATGCGGCCGCAGCGACGATGGTTCGGATCCAGCAACGCGCGGTCTATCGGGCAACGGGATTGGACGATGCCAGCGCGTATCGGGAATTGGCCGCACTCATCACGGACGGGATCACTGCGTGAGAGGTCGCTAGCATCGATGTTCATGGCACCCTTGAACGTCGAAGTCATCGTAGGTTCGGTCCGCGAAGGGCGAATAGGACGAGCAGTGGCGGATTGGTTTGTCGAGCGCGCAACCACGAACCCGTCGTGGAAGGTGTCGGTGATCGACCTCAGAGAGCTGTCGTTGCCCCAGGATTTCTCGGATTCACCTGCCACTGAAGTTTTCCGCAAGCGAATCGGGCGCGCCGACGCTGTTGTTGCCGTGACCTCCGAATACAACCACGGATATCCGGCTGCCCTCAAGACCGCATTCGATTCCGTGAAGCACGAGTGGCGGGCCAAGCCGATCGGCTTCGTGTCCTACGGCGGGATTTCAGGTGGTGTTCGGGCCGTCGAACAGCTGAGGCAAGTGGTGGCGGAGTTGCACATGGTCTCGGTGCGTCAAAGCGTGACCATTCACCGGGTTCGTAAGCAATTCGGACACGAGCCGTACGGCATCGATCCGATTGCGATCGATGCGACCGAGAAGATGATTCGTGAATTGCATTGGTGGGGGAGCGGATTGCGTACGCAGCGTGCGAGTGACCCATACCCCGGCTGATCGAGAACCTACGCGATCACGCCATCTGGTGAGCGTCGCCGGCTCGTGGACGACCGATGAACGAGGTCTCGGAAGCAATGGTCACCAGGGTCAGTTCGACGCGAGTGCGGCCGGTTTCGACCGTGATCTTGTCGCCGAGTGCGAATGGCTGGACTATCGAAATTTCAGGGTCGATCCGAGGCCATTGGCGCGAATGTCCGTAGACGTAGATCGCGGTCACGCCGGCACGCGGAGGCAGCCCCTCGACTCCGTCGAACACGACAGTGTTGAAGGAGCCTTCAGGCCCACCGCCCTGACCGGACACGCGGAGTCGGTCGGGCACTCCCATGGAGTCGGTGAGCGCGGTCCAGGCTTCCGGTCGATCGGTGTGGATGAGTACTCGTGCGCCGGTCGCGATGGCTCTGAAGATCAATTGCTGAGCTAGATAGAGTTCGCCGGCGACAAAGACTGTGTTGACGCCGGGCCCCGAAATTCTTGCTGTGACACCGTTCCCGTTTCGGTCGGAGCCGATGAGCTGGCCGCACCCGGCAAGAGGAAGAGCGAGTGAGTCGAGTGTGTCCGCGTCCATGCGGATGTGCGGCGTGATCGCGTCCAGCGCCGTCAGTGCGGTCGGCAGGTTGGTCAACAGTCCGTCGCGTTGGCGCCCCCGTAACGAGAGCAAACCGGGCAACGGTGCGTTCTCAGGTGGATTGCGCGTGGTGAAACGGCATGTCGCGCTGACCTTTGCCTCTCCGCGTTCGCCGTTGGGGCGCAACCGAATTGTCACGGATGTCCCGACCGTTGCCACTGCCCATATTCGAGTCAGGGTCGAGGTGGTGATGAAGCGGGGTTCAATCCCGTATCCCACGTTGGACACGCCGGGCAACGGGGTACTTCGCCACGTTTCGGTGACCTCGTCGCTGTCCACTCCTCTTGTCACCTGGGCAGTGGACGAGGCAATTTCCGGTGCGGTCAGGATCCGCGCCTTGCATCCCGCTGTATCGAGAACCCGGATGACACGATTGGCGGCAACAGCGATCGCGCGGCCCGCGCCCTGTTCGCCCCCGCCGCGGCGCTCGACTGCTGCAGAACCCTCGAGAGCGTCGAAACGTAGTGCAAGCCACACACTTCTGGTGGCGGTGGCTGGTAGCGGTCCGATGAGTCGTTCGTAGACTTCGGTGGCCGGGGTTCCGGATGCGGCGCGATATCCGTGACTGACAATGTCGATGCCGGTGAGCGAGATGTCGTGCTGATGAAGACAATCCACGAGCGCAGCCGTGGGCAGAAGGTGGGACGCGTCGAACGAATGACGCCCGATCCTGGTCAGGTAGTCGCGCGGTGGAGCGATCTCGACGACAGCGACGAGTGAAGATCCGTCCACTCGCAGCCCGATCGACTGCTCGGAGGGGGTGTGAAAACTGACGATCGTTCCGCCGTCCACGTTCTTGTGGTGAAGGTAGCGAAAGTACCTGGCAATCCAGGACATTACCGACCAACCGCCCACATGGAGCAGCATTGATCCGGCAACCACGCAACCAATTGCCAGCGCCCAGAGCCAATCCAGCCCACTGACCATCGCGATTCCGCCCGCACCGATTCCGAGAATCTGTGCCGACACGAATTCGCGCGCCGAAATCCTGTGCGACGACGGCCAATGCTTCAACCGCGATCGGTCCACGGTTCCTCCCCGATACCTGACCTGCCTACTACCCGAAATTTCCGCCCCAGCGAAACTGTACTGTGTCTTCGCAAGGGGATGTAAGGCACGGGGGGAATGATGGCTGCAACACCTACCACGCGCTGGCAGGTCAACGGATACCGTTTCTTGGTCAGGCGGATGGAACATGCGCTGGTAAGACGAGACGTACGGATGCTTCATGATCCGATGCGATCTCAGTCGCGCGCCTTCACCGTCGGAATAGTCCTCGCCGCACTGGGATTGGCGGGATGCGCAGTACTCGCCCTCTTTCGGCCACAGGACAAGATCGGTGATGCCGACATTGTGGTCGCAAAAGAATCGGGCGCAATGTTCGTCGCCATGGAGGGTACTTTTCGTCCTGTGCTGAACTTGGCCTCCGCTCGACTGATTCTGGGTTCGCCAGGAAAACCGGCAATGGTCAAGGCATCCGAGGTCGAGGCGAAACCCCGGGGCGCGCTCGTCGGCATTCCCGGCGCACCGTCCGCGCTGCCGGAATCGGCCGACCCGACCAACGCCTTGTGGACAGTATGCGATTCCGTCGGATCCGACGGGAGAAGATCGTTGACGACTTCGGTCCTGGTCGGCTCGTCCAATGTCGGTGATAACACGACATATCTGACGAATGACAGTGGATTTCTGGTGAAGTCGGGTTCCGATCACTTTCTCGTGTACGACGGGAAGCGAGCGGCAATCGATGTGGATAATCCGGCGATCATGCGGGCTTTGGGACTGGAAGGGGCACAGGCGCGTCCGATCAGTACCGGATTCCTCAATTCGATTCCCGAAGTCCCGCGCGTCGAGGCCCCGCGAATTCCCGAACTGGGATCAGCGCCCCGGTTTCCTCTGCAGAACAAGACTGTCGGCTCCGTCGTCCAGGTTTCGGTGGGTGCGGACCCGCAGTACTACGTGGTACTCGAGAACGGTATCCAGAAGGTCGGCGCGGCAGTTGCCCAACTGATCTACTTCTCGGATTCGCAGGGCGCTACCGGGATCACCAGCGTCACCCCAGATGCCATCAGTCGTATCCCCTCGGTGAGTGAGCTGGCCGTCGACTCGTTGCCGCTGGTGGCTCCAGCGATCGTCGACGATCACGACGCACCTGTCGGCTGTCTGGAATGGGCTCCCTCACCTGCCGTCGAGGGCAGCGAAAGTAGTTCTGCAACTCTGAAACTCATCGCTGGATTGCAGGTTCCGATCCCGGAGGGTGGCAAGTTGGTGTCCTTGGCGCAGGCGGACGGATCGGGTGACAATCTAGACAGCGTCCATGTCGAACAGGGCTTCGGCGGGTTTGTTCAAGCGACCGGAATCGAGACGAACAGCACCAGGCACGACGGAGTATTCTACGTAGCCGATACCGGTGTGAAATACGGGGTACCGGACGAAACTTCCGCTCGTGCCCTCGGATTGACGCGAACGCCTGATCGCGCGCCTTGGCAGATGCTCGATCTACTTGCATCAGGTCCTGCGCTCGAGAAGAGTAATGCACTGATAGCTCACGACGGAGTCGCCCCCGATTCAGCGCCGGCCGCTCCGGTGAACTGATCGCGTCCGACAGTTCAGAGATCGACGTCCCGTCGTTCGGGAAGTCGCCGACGAATTACTCGACGTATGGGCATCGACGCCAACAGTGCCAGTAAGGCGAGAGTACCGACGGTTCCGGCTCCGACGAGTGCCGCGTCGCGAGACCGGTTGTCGGGGGTCGGTGGCGTGGGTAGGGGATCGATCGGTACCGACTGATGGTTGACCCTGACGCGTTCTCCTAAGACTAATTCGCCCGTGACCGCGGCGAGCGGATCGATGACGCCGTGACCGATGTAGGGATTCCAGCCCTGCGCCGGAGCGTGGGCGGTGGCTTCGATACGTTGTATGACCTGAAGTGCAGTCAGTTCCGGGTGAACCGACCTGACCAATGCAGCGGTTGCCGCGACATAGGGCGCAGCGAAACTGGTCCCGTTGAACGACTGTACGGCGCCGTCGGAACCGTAGACTCCGTTGGTCAGACCCGGCGACGTCGGGTGAAGTGAGGTGATTCCGGTGCCGGGCGCCGCCACATCGACCCACGGACCGCCGAGGCTGAAAGAACTGGCGGCGCCATTGGGGTCTACCGACCCCACTGTGAGGACATAGTCGTCGTACCAAGCCGGACTGGCAATCGTCACAACCGAGTTCCCTGGATCGGCTTGGGGATTGAGGGGATCCGGTGGTGGATTCTGGTTCTTGCAACCTCCGGATCCGACGTTACCTGCAGCTGCGACGACTACGACATTCTTCGCGATCGTGGCGTATTCGATTGCAGCGCCGAGTCGTTGGTCGTTGATCCCGTCCCCGGCAGGTTTACAGGCGACTTCGGAGATGTTGATGACGCTTGCACCCATGTCCGCAGCGTGACGGACGGCCGATGCCATGGTGTCGACGTTTCCGTACCCGGATGAGTTCTCGGCTACGGCCGGGTCTTCGCGTTGGCCGGCCACTGAGAAGGCTGCACTGGACTGCCTGATCGAGATGATTTGTGCGTCCGGCGCAGCTCCGGAGAATCCGGAACCCTCGACCTGCTCGGCGGCAATGAGACCGGCCACGACTGTTCCGTGGGAGTCACAATCGTCGGTGCCGTCGGAGGTCCCGACGTAGTCACCGCCGCCTTCGAGCGACGGTAGCCGAGGATGCCTGCTGACGCCGGTATCGATGACAGCAATTCGCTGTCCTGCCCCTCGGGTGATCGGCCACACCGAATCGAATCCCAGATCTTGTTGAGAACGTGGAATGTCCGCACCGTCACCACCTGCCACGGCTGGAACGCACAGGGTTCGTTGTTCGGTGGGTTGTGGAGGTGCAGGCGGACCGTCCTCCGGCAGCATTGCAGGATCGACGGGGGAAGGAACCGCGCTCGATGCGCCACCCGCCCCGGCGAAAACGCTGAAGGCAACGATCACGAGACTGGCGCAGATGTTTGTTGCACGTCGAATCACCATCGATCACCGATCGCTCAGAGGCCACGCATGAGTGCGAAGAGTCCGCTGACCCAGCAGATCAACGGAACGATTGCTGCAATCGCAGCGAGGTCCAACAGTTCTGCTGCTCGTCGCATCACGGGGCTGAATGTGTTCTGGGGGGCGAGGATTCCCAGAATCAGTGTCAGGAGGAGAACGATCATCGTGATGGCGAAGATGACCATGGCATAGTCGCGATGCGCCCATGCCATGTCGCCCAGGAGAACGAGAATCACCGAGATCCCGGCCGTGATGAGTGGGAGCGCCTGCTGCGCGCCCGCGTAGGTGCGCCCACGAAACATCAGCACGACGGAAGTCGCGAAAGCGAGAGCAAGGTTCGGCCAGACGATCCCCTGACCAGGCCAGGACCACGCGAGTGCGACGGCAGCGGTGAGCGCGACCGCTGACGTGGCCACGATCAGCCCGGTCAGATAGCTACGGGCCCGCCCTGCCCTTTCGGCCAACTCGGTCAGCCCGGGTAGTTCGGGCTCGGGCAGTCCGTCACGGTCGTCGTCGAGGGGATTGCTCGGTGTCGGAACCGGGGGAAGCGGTAGTCGCGCGAACAACATAGACAGTCGAGCGGTGAACGTCAGAACGATCAATGCTGTGGCAATCACCGCGCCGCTGACGGTCGCGGTGCGCGCCTCGGGAAGCGTCGTCGTGACGGCGAAGGTGCCCACGGCCGCGAGAAGGACGACGAGAAGTGCGGTGAAAACAGCTAATCCGGCACCGCACAGGCGGAGGCAGATCAGAGTTACCGCGGCTGCAAATGCCGAACCGAGAAGCAGATGAGCCGAAAGAACAGTGCCGGGTACGCAGAGTGCGCCGGAGACGAACGCCAGCGGCACCGACGCGCATCCGAGCGTGACGGAACTTGCCGTGTCTCCGTACACGCGCGCTGTCACGACCGCGGCGACGGTGAACACCAAGGACGTGACTCCGCCGCAGACGGCGCCGATCAGCCCGGTATCGCCGAGGACCAGGGTGAGGGCCGCGATGAGCGCAGCGACGAGGGCGGCGCTCGAGCCGACAATGCGCGCGGTGATCGGAGTCCAGCGTCGGTAGATGTCTGCGTCCGTGGCCGCGACGGTGTACATGATGTCGTCGAAAAGTGGGGGTGGGGCAGCCGTGTCCGCAGCATCGAGTACGAGCAATTCCCCATCGCGGATTCCGTGCTCGTGCAACGACAGCGTCGGTGACAGCGGTGCCCTGCCGACTTTGGACAGAGTCCAGTCGACGGGCTCGAATTGTTCGGTGCTCTGGTCGAACTCGTTGAAATTGCTGTGATTGACAATTGTGTCCACAATGCCCGGAATGACCACCGCGAGCGGAACACGAAGCGGCACCGCAAGATCCACCTGCGAATGCGCTGAAAGTACCGTCAACCTGCACAGCTCGGCAGAATGACTCGCGCGTCGTCCGCTTCCGATATTCGCAGCGCTGGTTGTAGTGGTGCTGGTCAAGATCTATCCCCTCCTATGACGCGATTCCCCCTTCGCGTCACCCCAGTTCACCCGAACAATACGACATGAAGTGCGCGCCCGTGTCAGGAGAGCTCCGACAACAGGTGGTACCGACCCGAGTGTCGGTGTTGTGATCTACTCTTTTGCAATTGCGCGATCACGCCTTGGGGGGCGGGCCGGTGGTAGTCGGACGAGGCGCATGGCGGCATCAGCCGCAGCACCGATGGGGTGGGTGAATTGAGTACTGTCAGATTTGCGCGTCGAGCGCGCCGCGAATCGCCGCGCACACCGGGCGGCGAAGTGACGCTGCAGGCCCCACCGGAGATTCCTCGTGTCACGCCGGGAAACCTACTGACCAAACTACTTCCGGTGATCATGGTGGTTGCGATGATCGGCATGGTGGCGCTGATGTTTTCTTCCGGCATGGCGCGCAATCCGATGTCCCTGCTGTTTCCGGTCATGATGATGGTGTCGATGCTCGGGATGCTTGCCGGGGGCGGTCGTAGCGGTGGAGCAAGAGCTTCCGAAGCGAACGAGGACCGCAAGGACTACCTGCGGTACCTGGATCAGATGCGCAGTGACGTCGCTGCGACGTCCGGTGCGCAGCGTGCTGCTCTTCAATGGAGCAATCCCGAGCCGTCGCTGCTCTGGACACTCGCCGGAACTGTGCGGATGTGGGAGCGTCAGATCACCGACTCGGACTACTGTCACGTTCGGGTCGGTCTGGGTACACAGCGATTGGCCACCAGACTCGTATCTCCGGAGACCGGTCCGGTCGAGGATCTCGAACCCGTCGCTGCTGTCTCCCTTCGGCGTTTCGTCCGTGCGCATTCGGTTGTACAGGACCTGCCGACCGCCGTCTCACTTCGCGGATTTGCTGCGATGTCCATCGAGGGGCAGCGAGATTCAGCTCGTGCGCTTGTCCGCTCGATGTTGATGCAGCTGTGCACTTTCCATGGTCCGGACACGGTCCAAGTTGCGGTGGTGTGCGGACCCGATACCGAATCCGAGTGGGAGTGGGTCAAGTGGCTCCCACACGTGCAACACCCGGAGTCTCAGGACGGCGCGGGCGCTTCACGCATGGTGTTCGGTTCGTATCTCGAGTTCGAAAGTTCCCTCGGGGAACCGCTTTCGATGCGGGCTCGATTCGCTCGCAACACTCCGGCGAGTGCGGGTGTTCCGCATCTCGTGTTGGTCGTCGACGGTGGGTTGCTCGAAGGCGACACCGGCCTGTTGTCCGAATCCGGGCTCGACTCGGTGACCGTCCTCGACCTGTGCGGGTTCTGCCCGCGACTGGCGGCGGCGCGCGGTTTGCGACTGGTCGTCGGTAGCGATCAGATCGGCGCGGTGAGCAGCGCAGGAGTCGAGAACTTTGCGACGCCCGACGCGGCGTCGACCAGCCTGGCGCAGTCGTTCGGACGTCGCATCGCACCGTTCCGTGCGGCATCACAGAACGCCGTCGACGCAGCTGACGACGACCGGTCCGTTCGGACCTGGAGTCAGATGTTGGGGATCGGAAACGTTGCGAGGTTCAATCCTGAGCATGGCTGGCTGCCACGTCAGGGGCGTGATCGACTCCGCGTGCCGATCGGAGTCGGACAAGACGGAAACCCCGTCGAACTGGATCTGAAGGAGTCGGCCGAGAACGGTATGGGCCCGCACGGGCTGTGTATCGGAGCCACCGGTTCCGGTAAGTCGGAGTTCCTGCGAACCTTGGTACTCGGCCTGATCGCGACGCACTCACCCAACGCACTGAACCTCGTCCTGATCGACTTCAAAGGTGGTGCAACCTTTCTCGGCCTCGAAGAGGCGCCGCACGTTGCTGCGATCATCACCAACCTCGCCGAGGAATTGGCAATGGTCGATCGCATGAAGGACGCTCTCGCCGGCGAAATGAACCGTCGACAAGAATTACTACGTGCGGCAGGAAACTTCGCAAACGTCTCCGACTACGAGAAGGCGAGGCTGGCCGGCGCTGCACTCGATCCGTTGCCTGCGCTCTTCGTGGTCGTCGACGAGTTTTCCGAACTGCTCAGTCAACAGCCGGAATTTGCCGAATTGTTCGTGGCGATAGGGCGATTGGGTAGGTCACTTCATATTCACCTGCTGTTGGCCAGTCAGCGACTCGACGAAGGAAAGCTACGCGGTCTCGACAGCCATCTTTCGTATCGGATCGGTTTGAAAACGTTCTCGGCGAACGAGTCTCGTTCCGTCCTCGGCGTTCCCGATGCTTATCACCTACCGGGCACACCCGGTGCGGGATACCTGAAGTCCGATGCGGCGGAGATCGTTCGCTTCCAAGGTGCCTACGTGTCAGGCCCGTACGAGGGCGAGCGGATAGTGCCCACTCGATTCTCGGTCGATTCTCCCGTCGAACTTGCGCCGCTGCCCTTTACCGCGACGCCGGTGGTCGGCCCGGAGGCTGTTGTCGTTCCCGTCGAGCCCGACGTCATCGACATGGGTGAAATCGGTGACGATGCACGTACTCTCATGGGAGTCCTCGTCGACCGCATGCGCGGTCACGGTCCACGTGCGCATGAGGTGTGGCTCCCACCGCTCGAGTCATCCCCGACGCTCGACCAGTTGTTGCCGCGGTGGGCGGCCGGTGATCAACCTCGCGGAAATCTGAGCGCACCCTTCGGCATAGTCGACAGGCCATTCGATCAGCGCCGCGATCTACTCGTCGCCGATCTCAACGGATCGACTGGCAACCTCGCGATCGTCGGTGGCCCGCAGTCGGGAAAGTCGACGGCATTGCGCACGTTGATCTTGTCTCTGAGCATGACGCACACGCCGGAGCAGATTCAGTTCTACTGTCTCGACTTCGGTGGTGGAACGCTCCTCGGATTGAAAGATCTGCCGCACGTCGGATCGGTGGCAAACCGCTTGGATTCCGACCGCGTCCGGCGCACAGTTGCCGAGGTACTCGGTGTGGTCGCCAAACGCGAGCGACTGTTTCGTGACCTCGGCATCGAATCAATGGCCGATTTCCGTAGATTGCGAACAGCTGATCCCGCCGGAGAAGGTGCGGCTGCGGGACTCCGAGAGGACCCGTACGGTGACGTCTTCCTCGTCGTCGACGGTTGGCCCAGCGTGCGTTCGGATTTCGAATCACTCGAGCCTCAGATAAACATGCTCGCCGGTCAAGGTTTGTCCTTCGGTGTGCACGTGATCGTCACGACGTCGAGGTGGGCCGAGATTCGGCCGGCGCTCAAGGACCAACTGGGTACACGTATCGAACTTCGATTGGGTGATCCGGGCGATTCGGATGCGGGTCGCCAGAAAGCGAGCTTGGTGCCGGAACGTCGACCGGGTCGTGGCATCACTCGCGACGGACTTCACCTTCTCACCGGACTACCTCGAATCGACGGCACGCCAGGTAGTGAGAACTCTAGTGCGGCTGTGGCGGCGACCGTCGAACGTATTGCAGCCATGTCGAATTCGCGTCCGGCACCGACCGTGCGGATGCTTCCGGATTCGTACTCGCGGGCAGAACTTCTCGAAACTGTCGGGACTCGGTGGCCCTCACCGAGCGCGGCCGACGGTCGGTGCCTCACCGTACCGATCGGGCTCGGTGAGACCGACCTCGCCCCGGTGTACATGGACTTCCGGGAACACCCGCACTTCTTGATATTCGGCGACACCGCGTGTGGGAAGACATCTCTCTTGCGCGGAATAGCCGAAGGGATCATCGCGTCGAATACGCCGGCTCAGGCCAAGCTGATCATCGGTGACTATCGGCATTCCCTGTTAGGGGTGGTCGAAGGGAATCACCTCGGCGGGTACTCGGCGTCGTCGACGACGTTCGGTGAGTTGATGGTCGACCTGGCTCGGATCGTGGCCGCCAGAATGCCGAACGCGGAGACGACACAGCAGCAACTACGGGAACGGTCGTGGTGGAGTGGGCCGGAGATTTACGTATTGATCGACGACTACGACCTTGTGGCCACATCGAGTGGCAACCCTGTGGCGCCGTTGCTCGAATACATCCCACATTCCAAGGACATCGGTTTGCATCTGGTGATTGCCCGCCGTTCCGGTGGCGCAGCCAGAGCTCTGTACGAACCGGTGATTGCGAGAATCCGCGACATGGCGCCGGCTGGATTGATCATGAGCGGAAGTCGTGACGAGGGAAATCTCGTCGGCACTGTCCGCGCGTCGGCAATGCCGGAAGGTCGTGGGGTTTACGTTTCTCGCTCGCAAACCCAACTTGTCCAAGTTCCGTGGATGCCACCGCTGTGACCGTTCCGTCCGCGGTGTCGGTCTCGGTACATTGGGGCGCATCCAACATCTGGGTCGTATCGGGTCAACGCGAATTCTGTTGTAGTGCAGACCTCAGACGCGAACCGGCGTCGGGGCCCGGTACGACCGTTGTCAATGCGATCGATTTTGTCGACGACGATTATGTCGACGTGGACGGTCGGATTGTCCCGACCGTATTGGAGTTGGCCAGGCTGATCTCCAGCGCGATGGACGGGTGCGGAATCGTCGACGCAGACATTCTTTATCTCAGTCATCCCTCGGATTGGGGCGTCCCGCGCAGGCGCCGATTGCTGGATGCCGCACGGCGAGTGGCGCACGACGTCGTCCTCGTGCCGACCGCGATCGCGGCGGCGAGGTCGGCGCATACGGCCTGGCGATCGCGGTGTGTCGTCCTCGAACTGCGCGGCGGAATGGTGGTCGCTTCCGTTGTCGGTGAGGTTGACGGTGAACTACGAATCGACGGGGCACAAAGTTCGGAGATCGCAGACGTTGCGGGTTTGTTTTCCGCGATCGGGGACTTGTCGGTTCGGGACGCTGTGGTGTTGGTCGGGCCGCGCTCCCACGCGGTTGCGGCTTCGCTCGAACGTGGGCCGACGAATGTTCACGGTCACGCGAGCATTCGAATTCTGGACGAGAGCCGTATGGCTTCGTCTCTGGTGGATCCTCGAGCGCTCGTTCGCCAGACAACCGTGCGGGACAGTTCCGGGCGAATCGTCGACAATTCGGCTTTTGGTGCCGGGTGGGTAGGCACTCCGGACATTGCGATGTCGGTTCCTCGCGCGGACTCGAATGCCCCTCTGCCGCGTCGTGTCGATGGGAACTTCGGAGGCCGTCGACGGTTCGCTGTGGCGCTTGTAGTGGGAGCCGTCGCCGCTGCGGCCGCGGCGACGATCGTGGTGTCCATTCGCGATCGAGGCGATTCTCCGTCGGCGGAGTCGGTCGCAGCTACGGCGGAAGACAATGTTGAGAACGTACAAGCGTCGAAAGAGCAGGGAAAGCCTGTCCCGAAGAATTCGCTTCCGTCGATCGAAGCCGGTGCCAGGCCGGAACTCGTGCGTGTGGACCTGGGAAGCGTTGCAGCAGAACTACCTTCCGATTGGAAACTTGTGCCGCGAGGGGCCTCGAGCGGGCGTACCGATTTGTTGCCCAGCTCCGGCGCGGATCGCAAGATCGTGGTCGTCGAGAAACGCTTGGCCGAAGGTGCGGGATTCGATTCCGTCGAAGCTGCTTTGCGTCAGCAGTTTTCGACGTTCGAGGACCCTTTGAGGTTCGGGGAGTTTTCCGTGCTCGACGATGGTGCAGGAAAACAGGCAGTGGTGTATCTCGAGTTTCCGGACGATTTCTCCGAGGTGCGTTGGCACGTGTACGTCGACAACGGATGGCAAGTGAGTATCGGCTGCCAGTATCTTCTCGGCGAGTGGGACAGTCTCGAAGCGGACTGCCTGCGGACGTGGCAGTCACTCGAATTCACGCCGTGACCTCGGATCGGTTGGTTCTGAAAATATTCTTCGGTCGGGCCGGAACCGTTGGCACTGAGGTCGCGTCAAAGTATGTGTAGCGCACATCAGGGAGTTCCGCTCGACCCCGGTGCACGTCCGACGGACAAGCCGTCGTGTGTGATCGCCGATACCGAACGGTACTCACCGAATCCAGGGGGACGACATGGGCTTTACCGCAACTACCGCTGAATTGATCGATTCGGCGGGGACCATCGACGGACATCTCGGTGACATCAGGGGACTGGTCAACGCTGTTCGGTCGGAGGCCGACGCTTCGCACAATTCGTGGAACGGCGCGGCGCAGGTCGAATACGCAGGGATCATGGAGCGATACAACAGCGCGGCCCTGAAGTTGGACACTGCTCTGACCGATATCTGCGAGCAGATCAAGCAGGCTGCGGGAACCTTCGACTCGACCGAAGACGACAACGTCAGCTCGCTTCGCGGCGCGACGGTGAACATGTCCTGACCGTCAGCTCTTCACAGTTCGATCGAGCAGTTCTCAGCCAGTAGTTCTCACAAGATCTCTTCAGTCACACCGAACCGGGAGCAGTTATGTCCGACAGGATCAAGTACGACTTCGGCGGCCTCGCAATGCTGTCCGATCAGATGAAACAGCAGGCCAAAGCGATCAACGACAAGCAGGGCGACATCAAAGTTGTCGTGGACAAGCTGCAAGCAGGTTGGGAAGGCGCAGGTTCCGAAGCGTGGAACGACGCACAGCGCCGCTGGGCCCAGGCCTCCGAAGAACTGAACATGGTTCTCGCGCAGATCGCCGGAGCGACGGCAAGCGGTTCCGAGAAGATGCAGGAAGCTGATCGGATCGCCGCAAACGGGTTCGGTCGCTGACAGCAATCATGTCGTGATGACACCCGACTGCCCCGGTACTGACAGGTGCCGGGGCAGTCGTGCTGGACGAGGATGCTGTTGGCAGGGAGGGCCGCGCTTTGACCTGGCCGCGCTTTGACCTGGCCGCGCTTCGACCTGGCGGCGCTTTGACCTGGCGGTGGGTAGACCGGTATCGTCTATCGGTGGCGTGCCGTAGGGCTCCGGCAGAAATGCGTGGAGACCGGCGGTTCTCGGGTCTCAACTGGCCGCCGAGGATTGTTTACGCGATACGCACATGGTCAGCAGTGGAATGAATTAAGACGAGGAAGATCTGTGTCTACGTACACCCCGAAGGCCGGAGATGTGACCCACTCGTGGCACGTCATCGACGCCACTGACGTGGTGCTCGGCCGTCTTGCCGTTCAGGCAGCGAACTTGCTGCGTGGCAAGCACAAGCCCACCTACGCGCCGCACATCGACGGTGGTGACTTCGTTGTCATCATCAACGCTGAGAAGGTTGCCATCAGCGGCAACAAGCTCCAGGGCAAGAACGTTTACCACCACTCCGGATTCCCGGGTGGCCTGAAGTCCCGCACTGTCGGTGAGGTCCTCGACAGGACTCCCGATCGTCTCGTCGAGAAGGCCATTGTCGGCATGCTCCCCAAGACGAAGCTCGGCCGCGCAATGAGCAGCAAGCTCAAGGTCTACGCGGGCCCGAATCACCCCCACACCGCGCAGCAGCCGGTGCCGTTCGAGATCAAGCAGGTCGCACAGTGACATCGCCGGAAGAGCAGAACGTGTCCGAAGAGAACATCGAAGCAGTGGAAGAGCTTGTTTCCGCTGACGCAGTCGAGGTCGTCGAAGAGGTTGCTGCAGCTACGCTCGCACCGATCGTCCTCGATCGCCCGGTCCAGACCGTCGGTCGCCGCAAGGAGGCTGTCGTTCGCGTCCGGATGGCTCCCGGCACCGGTCAGTTCAAGCTCAACGGCCGTACGTTGGAGGATTACTTCCCCAACAAGGTTCACCAGCAGCTGATCAAGGCTCCGCTGGTGCTCGTCGAGCGTCCCGAGTCTTTCGACATCATTGCACTGCTGCACGGTGGCGGCCCGTCCGGTCAGGCAGGCGCTCTGCGTCTGGCTATCGCGCGCGCACTCATCGAGGTAACCCCTGATGATCGTCCGGCCCTCAAGCGTGCAGGCTTCCTGACGCGTGACGCCCGCGCTGTCGAGCGTAAGAAGTACGGCCTGAAGAAGGCCCGTAAGGCATCGCAGTACTCCAAGCGCTGATGCTTTGCCGAGGTTGACCCAACGGGTCTGCTTCGGCACCTGTTCACCACAAGAGCGGGCGTCCATCGTTACCGGACGCCCGCTCTTGTGTTTCTCGAAGAAATTCCATGCTCGAAGTTCCACTTTCGAGGTTCTCAGGATTCAGGAGTCGTTCTATGGGTCGGTTGTTCGGTACCGATGGTGTTCGTGGACTTGCCAATTCGGATCTGACTGCAGATCTTGCATTGAGATTGGCAGTTGCCGCAGCGAGCGTACTGACAGCCGACACCTCGGATGCACGTCCGACCGCCGTGGTCGGTCGCGACCCCCGCGCCAGCGGTGAGATGCTTCAAGCCGCGGTGACGGCCGGGTTGAGTTCGGCAGGCGTCGACGTGCTCGACGTGGGTATTCTTCCGACTCCCGCAGTCGCATACTTGACGGCAAAGCTCGACGCCAGTCTCGGTGTCATGATTTCGGCATCACATAATCCCATGCCGGACAACGGAATCAAGATCTTTGCAGCCGGTGGACACAAGCTGGACGACTCGGTCGAGGTAGCGATCGAGGATGCACTCGACGGCACCGTGTCGCCGGTCCTTCCGACAGGTGCCGGAATCGGCCGAGTTCGTTCGGTCGACGACGCCGCTCAGTTGTACCTGGAGCATCTGGCGAGCGCGGCGAGCGAGCCACTCGCCGGACTCACCGTTGTCGTCGACTGCGCAAACGGCGCTGCTTCCGCGCTCGCACCGGTTGCCTACGCCGCAGCGGGCGCTCGCGTCATCGCGATCAGCGCCGATCCCGACGGCCTCAACATCAACGACGGTTGCGGATCGACACACCTGGAGAATCTTCAGAAAGCCGTGGTCGATCACGGGGCTGACCTAGGGCTCGCGCACGACGGCGACGCCGACCGCTGCCTGGCCGTCGACGAGACCGGCGCGGTGGTCGACGGTGACGCGATCATGGCAGTTCTGGCGATCGCGATGAACGAGGCCGGAGAGTTGGTCGAGAACACACTCGTCGCGACCGTCATGAGCAATCTCGGTTTGCACATTGCGATGCGCGAGGCCGGTATCAACATCGTGACGGCTGCCGTAGGTGACCGCTACGTCTTGGAAGAGCTGCGCGCGGGTGGCTACAGCCTCGGCGGCGAACAGTCAGGCCATGTTGTGCTGCCGGCGTTCGGCACCACGGGCGATGGGATTCTCACCGGTCTCCGGCTGCTCGGACGCATGGCTCGTACGCGTAAGTCGGCATCCGCACTGGCCGCAACGATGACCACCCTCCCGCAGGTACTGATCAACGTGAAGGTCGGGGACAAGGCGACGGTGGCAGCATCGCCGTCGGTACTCGCAGCTGTCGCGGACGCCGAGCGCGTTCTCGGTGACGGTGGTCGAGTGCTCCTGCGCCCGTCCGGGACAGAGCAACTGGTCCGCGTCATGGTCGAGGCCACCGAACTTCCGCTCGCGCAGAAGTTGGCCGACGAGTTGGCTGAGATCGTCGGTTCGGTGTAGTTCTTCGTGACGCGTTCGCTTTTCTGAGAAAGTCTCTACACGTTCGCGTATTTGAGGGAACGTAATTGCGCCCGGCTGCGTCCAAGGAGTCAAAGGCCGCTCGACGTGCGAGTGGTTCCGGTGACACTTGGGGGCGCTCGTGGACGTCGACCGTGCTGGAACAGACGAATTGGCACGCCACGCGGTGTCTGTGGCTCAGGGTCTGCGCGATTCTGCGGCACCGCTCAGGCGTTTGCGATGGAGCGGTGCCGTTTCGGGCCGTGACTACGTCGAGCACGGAGCCGCTTTGGCGTCGGCATTGGCGGCCCTGAATTCTCGATTGGCTGGGCGTGCCGACCTTCTCGATACGCTGGGACGCCGGCTTTCCTCCTCGGCTCAGGTGATCGCCGAGGTGGACAGTGAGGGTGCGCAGCGGTTGCGGGACTCCGGCGGGTCGGCCTCGTGATAGCGAACAGCCATACAGCCCAGGCAGTACCGAACGGCTACTACTCTTTCGAAGACATTCTTGGACTGCGTGATTCACTCGTGCGTTCCGACGAGATTCTGGACGCCGGCGCCCGCGGACTGCAGTTTTTCGACCGATTTCACGACCTGGCCACTCGGTTGGGGTTCGAAGAACGAGTTCTCACGTCTTACGAGTATTCGTACCGCGCAGAGGCCGGCATCGATTTCGAGCCCCTGGCGCGAGATGTTTCGGACATGGCTGGGGCGGTGGATGGTTCGGTCGCGGAGATCGCGATGCTGACGGTCCTGGTGGAGAGCCTTCCTGCGGTGTGGAATGTTTCCGACGTCGACCCGGTCGTAGATCAGGTCTTCGCGGCGCGGCAAGAAGCTCGGTCCGATGCGGATTCGGCGCCATTGTTGATCGTGCTGGCCGACGAACTCGCACAGACTGTTCGAAGGGCTCTGGCAGACAAGGCTTTCAAGGTGGCCAGCCTGGACCGGGCGATCATCGGCGGTCTGGGTGCGGGGGAGATCGACCAGTTGGTCCGCGTCGCTTCCCGCGGTGGTGCCTCGACGCCCTGGCTGGACATAGTTTTTCGTTCGGCGTACCTGGAGGCTCGCGACGAATTCGACAGAGCGTGTGCGCAGTGCGCGAGCGCGGTAGGTGATGCTTTCGATGCCGCGACTGCGTGGGTGACAGACGCGTTCCCGTCGACCTTGCCGGTCGCCGAGACGAACGAATCCGTCACCGCGGCTGCGCCGATCTCTTTCTCGATCGGCGGCAACACGTGGGGCGTCTCGATTGCGCCCGACGGTCGTGGGGTGAGTCTCGATGTCGCCGGCGCCGACGGGAACTCTGTGTCGGTCACCGTGGAGTTGGACGAAAATGGTTGGCCGAGAATAGTTTTCGATGGCGGTCAGGAGGCAGCCATGCAGGAGACACACCCGCAAGAAGCGTCCCAGCCCGCGACACCCCAGCGTGATATTCCCCAGCCCGAGGTGCCGGTTGAAACCACCGCCGAAGTCTCGCCAGCGCCGGACCCGGAGCCGCCTGTCTCAGTCCCTGACGAGTCGATCGCGGTCCCCGACGGAGAGTCGGGTGCGGAGTTGGCCGGAGCTGGTCCGCTGTGAGGTCCGTGCACGCGCCGTTCGAAGTGATCCGTCGAACCCTCGATTCTCAACTCGACGACTTCCGTGAGCGCAGAGCGGCCGCGGCGAGCGAGGAATCGCGCCAGGAGCCGCCGTCGCGGCGGTATGAAACGGCATCTGCCGAGAACGGCACGGATGGGACCGCCAGAGCCGGCCCGTATCTGCGATCCGCCTCCGAGCCGACGCCGACGAAGCCGAGCCCGCCGCCGGTGGCGAGCACGGACCCCTACTTACGCAACAGCTGGCTGGCCCGCGCGTCGGAGTGAGTGTCGACCGGGAGCAACGGCGCCGTGTGCGGAATCTCGACGTCGGGATCAGCAAAATCCTTGTACTTCTTGTCGCCGGTCAGATGGAACAACAGGAAGCCCGTGAGCAGGCACCGTGTGGCGGACTGCGTCTTGCGCTCGGATCCACCGAGACCCAGGGCGCCGAGGAGTCGTCGGCCTTCGATCAGTCCGGCGTCTTGGCCGTCGTTCACGGTGCGTGCGACGACGGGACCGCCCCACTCCACGCTCAGCGGGCGGGCATTGCTGGTCAAGGAATCGACGTCGTCTTCGCCGGCGAGGATCAATCCGGGCGCTGTGATCTTCGACGCGTAGTTCTCTGCCTTGGGTGCTGTCGGGGCCGGGAACAGTGCGGCTACCGCACCGACATCCCCGCGCTGCGCTGCGGCAAGTACCGCCGCGCCCGCGCCCATGCCGTGACCGGCAAAGGCGACCCGATCGGGTTGGACGCTGATCTGGCCGGGGCCGAGTCGGACGCCGACGCAGATGTCGAGCGTCGCCCGAAGATCTGCAGCCAATCCGAGATGTGACGGGACCGGACCGCGTTCGCTGTCGGGCGCCGCTGCGACGATTCCCCAGGAAGCGAGGTGCTGGAGTGTCTGCTCGTACTTGTGTGACCCGACCATCCACCCGTGCGCGAAGGCAACGGCGGGGAGATTGAAACCGGTTTCCGGCGTGTACACGACACCCGGCTGTCCGGCCAGGGCGAGATTGCCGCGGAGAACTCGGTGCGGGCCGCGCTTGGACAGCTCACGGGTCAGTGTCTTCAGTTTCGGTGCCACGGTTGAAGACGTTATCCGATGAGCCGCCTCGTGTATGCGGAGCGGACGCTGCAACCAGGTGCGGGAACCGCAAAATGCGCCCACCGCCGATGTCCAAGTACCCTGAGTCACCATGTGCGGAATCGTGGGATACGTCGGCCACCGCCCAGCTCTGGGCGTTGTGGTGGAGGCTTTGCGACGAATGGAGTATCGCGGGTACGACTCGTCGGGAATCGCGATTCTCGACGGAACCGGTGGGGTCGAGATCGAGCGTAAGGCCGGTAAGTTGGCCAACCTCGAGGCGGAGCTCGGCGAGTACGGTGCGGATCACTTCGTCGGTACGTCCGGTATGGGCCATACCCGTTGGGCGACGCATGGGCGTCCGACGGACCGCAATGCGCACCCGCATCGTGATGCCTCGGGCAAGCTGGCTGTCGTTCACAACGGAATCATCGAGAATTTTGCCCCGCTGCGTGCGGAGCTCGAGGCTGCAGGCGTCGAACTGCAGAGCGACACGGATTCCGAGGTCGCAGTCCACCTCGTGGCCCGGGCGTACGCCCAGGGGCCGACGGCAGGTGATTTCATCGAGAGTGCGCTGTCGGTGGTTCGTCGGTTGGAAGGTGCGTTCACGCTCGTCTTCACGCACGCTGATCACGCGGACACGATTGTCGCCGCGCGCCGCTCGACACCGCTCGTAGTCGGTGTCGGTGAGGGCGAGATGTTCCTCGGCTCCGACGTCGCTGCATTCATCGAGCACACACGCGATGCGGTTGAACTCGGACAGGATCAGGCAGTGGTGATCACTGCCGACAGCTACCGGATCTCCGACTTCGCGGGTAACGAGGCAGAAGGACGCCCGTTCCGCATCGACTGGGATCTCGCGGCCGCCGAAAAGGGTGGTCACGATTACTTCATGCTCAAGGAGATCGAAGAGCAGCCGACTGCTGTCGCCGACACGCTCCTCGGCCACTTCGAAAACGGGAAGATCGTCCTCGACGAGCAGCGGTTGTCCGATCAGGAACTGCGCGACGTCGACAAGGTGTTCGTTGTCGCCTGTGGTAGTGCCTACCACTCCGGTCTGTTGGCGAAGTACGCGATCGAGCACTGGACGCGTCTACCTGTCGAGGTCGAACTCGCCAGCGAATTCCGTTACCGCGACCCGGTTCTCGATCGTTCGACGCTTGTTGTCGCGATCTCGCAGTCGGGGGAGACGGCCGACACGCTCGAAGCTGTCAAGCATGCCAAGGATCAGAAGGCACGGGTTCTCGCGATCTGCAACACCAACGGTGCGCAGATCCCGCGTGAGGCCGACGCCGTCCTCTACACCCGGGCAGGACCGGAAATCGCGGTCGCGTCCACCAAGGCGTTCCTTGCGCAGGTGACCGCGAATTACCTCGTCGGATTGGCATTGGCCCAGGCGCGCGGCACCAAGTACCCGGACGAGGTCGCCCGCGAGTACGCCGACCTCGAAGCGATGCCCGCATTGGTCAGCAAGGTACTCGAGACGGCAGAACCGGTGCGCGCGTTGGCACGCCAGTTCGCGCACGCGTCGACCGTGCTGTTCCTCGGTCGCCATGTCGGCTACCCGGTGGCGCTCGAGGGTGCACTCAAGCTCAAAGAGCTTGCCTACATGCACGCCGAGGGCTTTGCCGCCGGTGAGCTCAAGCACGGCCCGATCGCGCTGATCGAGGAGGGCCTGCCGGTCATCATCGTCATGCCGTCGCCGCAGGGTCGCGCTGTGCTTCACTCGAAGTTGGTGTCGAACATCCAGGAGATCAAGGCGCGCGGCGCGACGACGATCGTCATCGCGGAGGAAGGCGACACCGTCGCCGCGGCGCATGCGGATCACCTGATCGAGATTCCGGCGTCACCGACTCTGCTGCAGCCGTTGCTGTCCACGGTTCCGTTGCAGATCTTTGCAGCCGAGGTTGCCGCGGCGCGCGGATACGACGTCGACAAGCCGCGTAACCTGGCGAAATCGGTTACGGTCGAATAGCTTTCGCCCAAAACTCGGACCCCGCAGTCGAAAGACTGTGGGGCCCGAGTGCGTTACTGCGCCGCAACGACGACGGTTCCGCGCATCTCGGGATGAGGTGTGCAGGTGTAGTCGTAGGTTCCGGGTTCGGTGAACGTGTAGGTGTAGGTTCCCGACTTCTTGAGTGGGCTGCGGAGTTTGCCCTTGGCGTCACCGAGACCGCTGACATCGTGGGCCATTCCGTTGTCGTCGAACACCCATGTGACCGTCTCGCCGACGTTCACGGTGATGGAAGCGGGGGAGTACGCCATCCCGGAGATTGTGACCACAGGTCCGCTGGCCGTCGTTTCCGGAGCCGGTGGTGTGGAGTCGGTGGTGGAACTGCACCCGACCAAGCCGAGAGCGAGCACGAGTCCCGCGATTGCCGGGCGAAGACGTGATTTCATGGTTCCGAGGGTAGCGACGGCAACTGAAGGGTTCCGACATGCGTGGGTTCTACACAGCCGATCAGGTGCGAGCAGCGGAGGCGCCACTGCTCGACAAGCTGCCGGACGGGGTACTGATGCGTCGAGCGGCTTACGGTCTCGCGCGAGTCCTCGCGGACGAATTACGTTCGCGCACAGGATCAGTCGCACATCGGTCCGTGACGCTTCTGGTCGGTACCGGCGACAACGGCGGGGACGCCCTGTGGGCCGGTGCGTTGCTCCGCAAACGAGGTGTGAGTGTCCGTGCCGTGCTGCTCGACCCGGCCCGCGCTCATCGGGCGGGCCTCGACGCTCTACTGAAGGCCGGTGGCCGAGTCGCCGCCGAAGTCGGGTCGCCAGATCTGGTGATCGACGGCATCGTCGGGATCTCCGGGCACGGCGGTCTGCGGCCGAATGCGGCTGGGCTCGTCGGCCAGGTGGATGCGCCGATCGTGGCGGTCGATCTGCCGAGCGGCGTCGACGCGAACACCGGCGCAGTGGACGGTCCGTCGGTAAGCGCTGATGTGACAGTCACCTTCGGTGCGCTCAAACCGGTACACGTACTCGCGGCTCCGCTGTGTGGTCGTGTCGAACTCGTGGACATCGGATTGAGCGTCGGCGAACCGGAGTTCGGCTCACTCGATCCGGCCGAGGTCGGCGCGCTGTGGCCGGTACCTGGTCCAGACGACGACAAGTATTCGCAGGGTGTGGTGGGCATCGTTGCGGGAAGCGAGCAGTATCCGGGCGCGGGCGTGCTCTGTACCGGCGCCGCGGTGACCGCGACCTCCGGTCTGGTCCGCTACGCCGGGCACGGAGCCGCAGAGGTGCTGTCCAGGTTCCCGGAGGTGATCGCCAGTGAGACGTTCGAGGCTGCGGGGCGAGTTCAGGCCTGGGTGGTCGGCCCCGGTATGGGTACCGACGATGCCGCTGCGCGACTTCTCGCGTCGGTACTCGCTACCGATGTGCCTGTTGTCGTCGATGCGGACGGATTGACCCTGCTGGCTCAGCGTCCCGAACTTGTCGCAGCACGGGCCGCGCCGACACTTCTGACTCCCCACGCCGGCGAGTTCGCACGATTCACACCCCTCGGCGACGACAGAATCGCAGCCACGCGTGCTCTTGCCGAACGACTCGGAGTCACGGTGCTACTGAAGGGCCATACGACGGTGATCTCGGATCCGGGCGGTGAGGTCCTGGTCAACGACGCCGGCGGCTCCTGGGCGTCGACGGCAGGTTCGGGTGACATCCTCTCCGGCGTGATCGGCGCGTTGCTGGCTGCGGGTCTGAGCCCTCTCGAAGCCGGGGCCGTCGGCGCGCGGGCCCACGCGTTGGCGGCGAATATCGCCGCCGCGGGCGATCGGAGCGATGTCGCCGGAGCACCGATTTCGGCGTCACCCCTGCTGGGAGGACTGCGCGAGTCGGTGCGTGTGCTCCGCTCTTTTGCCCAGAACTGAGTGTGTTCAAACCCGAACACGTGTCCGATCCTGTGTGGGTGGCAGGATTGTCGCCATGACGCTTGCCCAGGGAAGAGCACCGAAGGAGCCTGCGGAGGGGAAGTCGAGCCAACTCGACATCGCAGTAGGGCCGCAGACGGAGGCAGTCGTCGATCTGGACGCTATCGCGCACAACGTGCGAGTCCTGCGTGAATTTGCCGGGGATGCTGCGTTGATGGCGGTCATCAAGGCGGACGGATACAACCACGGCGCAGTTGCGGTGGCACGGACGGCACTCTCAGCCGGAGCCCGGGAACTGGGCGTCACCACCATCGCCGAGGCATTGGTTCTTCGCGAGGCAGGCATCACCGCTCCCGTCCTGGCCTGGTTGCACGGCGTCGACGCCGATTTCGCGTCGGCGATCCGCTCCGACGTCGAGATCGGGGTCTCCTCGCCGCGACACCTGGCTGCGGTGGTCGACGCGGCACGAGTTCTGGGACTAACGGCGACGGTGACGCTCAAGGTGGACACCGGTCTCAATCGCAACGGCGTATCGAGAACCGAGTGGCCGCAGATGCTCGACGACCTCGCCGCTGCCCGGGACGAGGGCACGATCCGGCTACGCGGAGTGTTCTCGCACCTCGCGCACTCCGACGAGCCACATCACGACGTCATCGACATGCAGAAGCAACGCCTGATCGACGCGGTTGCCGACGTCCGTGCCCACGGATTCGACCCCGAAGTTGTTCATCTTTCCAACTCGGCAGCGACGGTTACCCGCCCTGACCTGCGATTTGACATGGTTCGACCCGGAATAGCGATATATGGATTGTCTCCGGTGCCCGAACTCGGAGATTTCGGTTTACGTCCGGCGATGACGCTGCGAGCGAAGGTGATTCTGGTGAAGAAGGTGGCCGCCGGAGAGGGCGTCTCCTACGGGCATCAGTGGGTCGCACCGCACGACACCACTCTTGCGCTGCTGCCCGTCGGCTATGCCGACGGTTTGTCTCGTTCGCTGAGCGGCAAGTTCGAAGTGCAGTTGGGCGGTAAGCGTCGCCAGGCAGTCGGGCGTATCTGCATGGACCAGGTGTTGGTGGACCTGGGGCCGGACGGCGACGGAGTTCGCGAAGGCGACACCGCGATCTTCTTCGGCAATGGCGATCACGGCGAACCCAACGCGCAGGCCTGGGCCGACGTACTCGACACCATTCACTACGAGGTCGTGACCGGAATACGTGGACGCACTGTGCGTACGTACATCGGGGGAGAGACGTCATGAAGACTGCAGGAAAGATGAGCATTCTCGGTGGCCTGCTCAGCGCTGTGGCGCTCGGGTCGATGGCCGGCGTGAACGCATTCAAGACCGCGACGCGTCCGGGCCGGGAAATCTACGCCGACGAGGACTTCGACCTCATGACGCGCGACCGCAAGAGCACTGTGCGCACCGAGGACGGCGTCGAGCTGGCAGTTCGCGAAGTGGGACCGGACGACGCTCCGCTGACAGTCGTTTTCGTGCACGGATATTGCCTGAGCTCGCTGTCCTGGCACTTCCAGCGCCGCCAGCTCGAAGAGCGATGGGGCAACAAGGTTCGCATGGTGTTCTACGACCAGCGCGGACACGGGGATTCGGGTATGCCACGCTCGAAGAGTTGTACGGTTTCGCAGCTCGGCCGCGATCTCGCGACCGTCGTCGAGGCCAAGGTACCCAAGGGCCCGATAGTTCTCGTCGGTCACTCGATGGGCGGTATGACGGTACTCGCGCTCGCCGGTCAGCGACCCGAATGGTTCGAGGGCCGCGTCATCGGCGTCGGGCTGGTCGCGACGACGGCGGCAGGTCTGGCCGAGACCGGTCTGACCCGCAATCTGCAGAACCCGATCATCGACGGATTCCGGTTGGCAGTGCGCACCTCACCAGGAGTGGTTCAGCACGCCCGGGGCGCTGCGCGAGTATTGATCACGCCGATCCTGCGCGCTGCGTCGTACGGCACCGATGTGAGCCCGCGGCTGCATGAACTCTCGGACGGCATGCTCGATCGGACCTCGGTCGTGACCATCGTGAATTTCCTGCGGACGTTGGAACTGCACGACGAGTCCGCATCCCTCGAGGTCCTCGCGCACACACCAGCAGTGGTGATCTGCGGCGATCAAGACATGATGATTCCGTTCATCAGTTCCAAGCGTCTCGCTGCCGATCTCCCCGAATCCGAACTCGTGCGAGTTCACGGTGCCGGCCATCTGGTGCAGCTCGAGTTCCCGGCGATCGTCACCGACGCAATCGACAAGCTGGTGCAGCGTGCGCAGGTCGAAGAGCGGTCCGATGTCGGCTGAGAACTTCACCGGACTTCCCGAATCCGGACAGATCACGTTGGAAACGGCCGAGGACACCGAGGCTTTCGGCCGACGATTGGCGGCGGGGCTTGTTGCCGGCGACCTGGTAGTGCTCGACGGACCGCTCGGGGCAGGCAAGACGGCGTTGACTCGCGGAATCGGAGCGGGCCTCGGCGTGCAGGGCCGGGTGACGTCCCCCACGTTTGTCATAGCCCGTGAGCATCGACCGGGCACCCGTCCCGGCGGCGGCGATCCCGTCGGCATGATTCACGTCGATGCATACCGACTGGGTGACAGCGGACCGCACGCACTCGACGAACTCGATGCTCTCGACCTCGACACAGACCTCACCGACGCAGTGGTGGTGGTCGAATGGGGTGGCGATGTCGTGGAAAGGCTCGTCGAACGGCACCTGCGAGTGCAGCTTCATCGGGAACCTGAATCAGATGTGCGGACGGCCAGCTGGGCCTGGACGTCGTGAAACGGAGTTTGGTGTCACAGCCGTCGTGACCCTCCCAGGCCGGAAGTAGTTCTTCACGTGCGGGTACCCTGAGAAATCGTGCTTGTTCTCGCAATTGACACCTCCACTCCGGCAGTCACTGCCGGAGTCGTCTCCCTGTCGGCTTCGTCACCGGACACAGTGGAGACGCTTGCCGTGCGTGTCACGGTCAATCCTCGTGCGCACGCCGAGGTCCTGACTCCTCACGTCCTCGAATGCCTCGCCGAGGCAGGGCTCACGCCGGCCGAGTTGAATGCCGTCGTAGTGGGTGTCGGGCCGGGGCCGTACACCGGCTTGCGGGTCGGCATGGCGACTGGCGCTGCCTTCGGCGATGCTCTCGGTGTTCCCGTGTACGGCGTCTGCAGCCTCGACGCCATCGCGGCTGCGGTACCGACCACGGAGAGCTTGCTCGTCGTGACCGATGCGAGGCGTCGCGAGATCTATTGGGCGCGCTACGACGGCGGTGCGCGTGTCGAAGGACCGGCTGTGAATTCCGCCGGCGATGTTGATCCTTCGCCTTCGACGCTGGTTGCCGGATCCGCTTCACATGTGGACTTCTTCGATCTTCCCGTCGAACCGGCTGAGACACCGTCACCGGCCGGGTTGGTGGCAGTCGCTGCTCGCGAGATTCTGGCCGGCTCGGTTCCTGCCCCGCTCGAGCCGCTGTACCTCCGACGCCCGGATGCGAAGACCCTCGCAGAACGTGGCAAGTGACAGAGAAGATGAAGTACAGCATCGAGCCGATGAACGTCGATGACGCTGAACGGTGCGCGGAGTTGGAACGAGCGTTATTCGCGGGCGACGGACCCTGGAGTGCGCAAGCGTTCGTCTCGGAACTTGCGGGCGCACATAATCATTACTTCGTTGCCAGGGAACCCGACGGTCACGTCCTCGGCTACGCCGGAGTCGCCCTGTTGGGGGCGTCGCCGAACATGGAGGCCGAGGTTCACACCATCGGCACGGATCCTTCGGCTCAGCGGGTGGGAATCGGCAGCGCGTTGCTCGATGCGCTTCTGACGCTGGCGGATTCACGGCAGTGCCCGGTGTTCCTGGAAGTGCGTACCGACAACGAACCTGCGATCGCGCTGTACCGGCGTGAAGGATTCGAGATCGTCGGAACGCGAAAGAAGTACTACCAGCCCAGTGGGGCAGATGCGTACACGATGCGACGGCCCGCCGTCCTCGGTGTCCGCGAAACTGAGGAGCAGCAAGCATGATCGTCATGGGTGTCGAAAGCTCTTGCGACGAAACAGGAGTCGGTATCGTTCGCTGGAACGGCGACGGAACCTGCGACCTGTTGGCCGATGAGGTGGCGTCGAGCGTGGATCAGCACGCCAGGTACGGCGGAGTGGTTCCAGAAGTAGCCTCGCGGGCTCACCTCGAGGCGATAGTGCCGACGATGCGCCGCGCCCTTGCCGTCGCCGGTATCGAGAAGCCCGACGCACTTGCCGTCACTATCGGACCTGGCCTGGCCGGCGCGCTGCTGGTCGGTGTTGCCGCCGCGAAAGCTTATGCGGCAGCATGGAACATCCCGTTCTATGCGGTCAATCACCTCGGTGGTCACGTCTCCGTGGACACTCTCGAGCACGGTCCGTTGCCCTCGTGCGTCGCATTGCTCGTCTCCGGTGGTCACACGCACCTGCTTCACGTCGAAGATCTGGGTAAGCCCATTGTCGAACTGGGCACGACTGTCGACGACGCCGCCGGCGAGGCCTTCGACAAGGTGGCCAGACTGCTCGGACTCGGATTTCCCGGCGGACCGGCACTCGATGCTGCTGCGCAAGAGGGAGATCGGAACGCAATTGCCTTTCCTCGTGGCATGACCGGCCCGCGCGATTCGCGGCACGACTTCTCGTTCTCGGGACTCAAGACGTCGGTCGCTCGCTATGTCGAATCGAAAGAGCGCGCAGGCGAGTCCTTTTCGATCCCGGACATCGCTGCCTCGTTCCAGGAAGCGGTTGCCGACGTACTGACGATGAAGGCAGTGCGTGCAGCCAAGGATGTCGGAGTCGACACGTTGGTTCTCGGCGGCGGTGCCACGGCCAATTCACGTATCCGCTCACTCGCCGAGCAGCGTTGCGCCGAATCCGGAATCACGTTGCGAATTCCGAAACCTCGACTCTGCACGGACAACGGCGTCATGATTGCTTCGTTGGCCGCCCACCTCATCGGGAACGGCGCAGGCCCTTCGGAACTGAGTGTTGCGACCGACCCGGGTTTGTCGGTCTCGGTCAGCCAGTTGATGCGCTGAGATTCAGGCTGCGCTGAGAATCAACCGACTGGGGCCGGTTCCCGATCCGGTGTGGTCGCGGCACCAGGTTCGGGCGTCGCGATGTTCGGTTCACCGGGCTTTGTCGTCGGATTACTCCCACCGGGGGTCGTGATTTCCGTTTCGGTGGAACCGGATCCGGGATTTTCCGGTGTCGTCGGGTTTTCGCCGCCGCTCTCGCCCGGGCCGATACCGCCGCCCGGGTTTCCCTCGGTCGGATCGATCGGAGGCGTCGCCTCCGTGTCCGGGAGCGTCGGCCACCATGCCGGCGGATCGGGCAGTGTGATTCCGGGGATGGTCGGCCAACTCGGAGTCGTTGTTGTCGTGGTCGGCGGCGCGGTTGTGGTCGAGGTGTCGGGTATCGGCGCCGGCGGAAGCGTGTACTGATGCGTTGTGTACGTGTGCGTGCCGTACGGCTGTGAGTCGAACGGTGTTGTGGGATACCCGTACTGCGGGTACGTGCTACCCGCTACCGAAGGTAGGGGATCATGAGACGGGATGATCGTCGTACCGGTGCTCAGCGTCGCTTCGGGGCTCACCGTCGTCGTGGTCGAACCGGTTCCGACGGGCGAAACAGCGGTGTCATCGGTCGGCACCAATTCCTTTGCGCCGTAACCCAGTACAAGTCCGCCGACGACGAGCGCGCCGATCAGAGCGCCGGAGACCTTGGCCGTGGATCCAGAGCGCTGTGTAGTTCCGGAGCCCAGCAAGGGGAAACGGATTGCGGTGATCGAATCGGCAAGGAGCGCAGCACCTTTGGTTGCCGCAGTCTCTGGCTCGTCGATCTCGACCAGGGGGAGATCGACGGCAGCGGCGACAGCGGACCGCACGGCCGGAATGTGTGCGCCACCGCCGATGAGTACGACGGCACCGACGGGACGCGGCGAGCCGTTCACGACTTCACGGACGAAGGCGACAGCGCGCTCGATGTCCGGGGCGATGATGGCCTCGAACTCGTCGCGCGAGATCGACATCGCATCGACGGGAAGGTCGATGGTGACCTTGGCGGCGGTGGACAGTTGTTCCTTCGCGACGTGGCACCGGGCGGCAAGTAGTTCCGCGTCGGTGTAGCGGCGCAGGTGCCCTGCTGCCTTCTCCGTGACGAACTCGACGAGAGCCCGGTCGATTCCGGCCCCCGCGAGGGCGTCGATACGGTCGGAATGCAGAACTTCACCGGTGTGGTCGACGACGGACACGGTCAGGCCCTGATCTCCGACGTCCACCTGAGCTGTCGTGTCGTACCGCTCGGTCTTCCCGGTCTCGGCAAGGTAGGCGTGTACGGCGGCAGGTTCGGGGATGGCACGGACCTGCTTCGGCGAGCGGGAGAGCGAAGACCTGATACTCGCGAGCTGATCGTCCGTGCGATAGCTGACACCGATGGAGCGCGGCGCCGCAGATCCGTCCGTTACCTGCGTCGTCATCAGCTTGATGGAAGCGCGAACGAGGTCGCCGACGTTGGAATTGGCCTGATCGGCCGAGACGAATCGGGTCTCGGCAGGCACGGCGCCTGGCGCATTTGTGCTGGTATCGGTGTCGACGAGGGCTGAATAGACACCGGAAGATCCAGTGGAAATTCCCAGTGAACAACTCATCGCGCACCTCCTCACAGTCAATACCGGTCAATGTTCAATCGACCGCCGTTATATGAACGTTACAGAAGGTTCGTGAGGATTGCTCAGTGCTTTTCGTCTCCGTGATGCTCATTTCGGACCGAAAGGGTGGTTTTACCTGGGAAATTGTCGATCATTGATTCATGCAGAAAAAAGGCGATTCTCCCCACATCGACGGGGAGCGGCGACGCGCGCTGATCCGTGGCGCGGTGCTTCGACCCACGCTGACGGTGATCGCCTTCGGATGCGCGTATTTCTTCCTGCCGTGGATCGACGTTCACACGGCGGGTGCGATCTTCCTGTTGATCGGTGGAGGGGTGGCGGTGCTTGCCGTGACCACCTGGCAGGTGTGGCGAATTCTGCGTTCCGACGTGCCTTCTCTGCAGGCGGTGGAAGCTGTGGCGGTGGTCATGCCGACGTACTTGTTGTTGGTGTCCATCACCTATTTTTCGGTCGAGCATGCGAGCGCCGGCAGCTTCACCGAACCACTGTCACGGATGGCGGCGCTGTATTTCTCGCTGTCCGTCTTCTCGACCGTCGGTTTCGGCGACATCGCGGCGCAAACGGATCTGGCCAGGGGGCTTGTGAGCCTGCAGATCATCTGCAATCTGGTATTGATCGGGTTCGGTGTTCGATTCGTGGTTGCCGCAGTGTCGTGGGCGAAAGCGCACCGCTCGGGTTCGAGCGGACCTGAAATCGCCTAGGACACTGCGGCAATCGGGATCATCGTCCGGTGTGAACCAACAATTCGACGTTCTGATCGACGCCGGTACCGGTCAACTTCGGGTCGCGGTGGATGTCGTTGAACGACAGTTCCCGATACAGCGAGGCGAGCCCGGCTGCCGACTTGTCGCTGTAGTCGACGGAATTGGGGCTCTCCGCCTCGAAAAGCGTCGCGAGCAACGACACCGTTCCGTCGTGGTTGTCTGCGATCTCGACGATGCGCCCGAGCTGCGGGTAGTCGATGTGCGAGGCGGTGTTGATCTCCCAGAAGCCCTGTTCGGGGGTCGCGCCGGGCCACGGGGTGATCTTGTTCTCGTGAGTGTGTCCGTTGACCCAGGCGAGCACGTTCGGGAAGCGGTGCAGCAAGTCGAGAAGCTGTGAACCGCGGAAGCGCGGCTCGAGGATGTTCTCGGGGTCGGGAATGAGATTGTCCATCGTGTCGCTCGTGTGGTGACTGAACAGTACGAAGTAGGTGTCACTACGCGACTCGGTGACGCGAGAGCCCGCTGCGTCGTAGTAGGTGCTGCTGCCGGCGCGCAGGGTGTTCTCGATCCACTGGAACTGAGCGGCGCCCAACGAACCGTCGACGAAGCCCGCGCGGTTGGTGGAGTCCATGCTGATGCCGACAACGCCCGGTGCGATTTCGAACGAGTAGTAACCGATACCCGTTTCTCCGGCGTCGGGGGCGAAACCGTGCCCGACGGGGCCGGGGCCGGTGTGCGCCGGATCAAGGTGCGCGGCGATGAACTGCCGAGGTGTGAACGGCGCGCGAGACGGGTCGGGGGTGACCTGGCGCGGCGGCGTCGTGAAGGCGGACAGGATTCCGGGAATCGCACTGGGATCGAATTTGGTGGCGATGTCGATCTGCTTGGCCTGCTCGGGTGAACCGGGCACCTCGAATTTGAGAGATCCCGTGTACATCGCCTCGAGCGGCGGGATGCCGCTGGGCACCGTGCCGGACACCGAATCGTCGTGATTGCCGAACACGCAGTACCAAGGCGTGTTCAGGCCGGGGCTCGACACGGGAGTGAAAGCGGCACCGAAGAAATCGGGGATCTCGGGGAAACCGGCCTTCTTGTACATGTCGAGCATCGGTGACTCAGGGTTCCAGTAGAGATCCGCGCCCGAGTTCTGCACACCCTCGTAGCGATCCTTGGCGCCGGTGTTGGCGACGACGGTTCCACCGTTGAGGGAGGTGAGGAACCAGTCGAGTTCGGCGAATTCCTTGTTGTCAGTGTTGTCGCCGGTGGTGACAACGGCATCGAAGGGTCGCGACGTGTGTGGGCCACTGCCGATCGAGTTGACTCGTCGGACAAGTGAAATCAGCCCGTGCGCCGTCAGGGTCTCCTGTGGGCGGAACGCCGAGCCGGTGATCTGGTGGACGTACTCGAATCGCATGGGGGACTGGGCGTCGACGATGTGGACGTCGGTCAGCTGTACGAGCGAGGCGAGTGCGGTGCGGCGATCCTCGCGTCCTGACTTCGGCTCGGCCAACTCGCTGCGCACGATGTTCGCCCAACCGGGCCCGGCAGTGAGCCTGGTGTAGCCGCTGCTGCTGACGGGCGTGGACACGGACTCGAGAGTGGTGCCAGGACCTGACGTCGGAATGGTCGACGCGCCTGCATATTGCAGGCCCCACGGCTTGCCAAGGCTGACCGCGCCCACGGCGCCGAGTCCGGCAAAGGTCAGAAAACTACGGCGATTGATGTTCGTCACGAAGTGAACAATAGGTGAACGTGGTGGACGGTTGTCCTGTTTCGCTCTGGACGAAGAGAAAAATGCGCCCAGTCCTTGAGGGTTGGCACTCTCACGTATAGAGTGCCAATTGGCGCTGATCGAGTTCCGGCACCCGCGACGACGGGACTGCAGTGACGCGCCGTAAACGGCATACCCAAACAGCTGTCCGAGGATCGCCTCGGACGCACATACCCCAAAGTGGAGGGCTCATCGTGGCGAGCGTCAACATCAAGCCGCTCGAGGACAAGATCCTCGTCCAGGCCAACGAGGCTGAAACGACGACGGCTTCCGGCCTGGTCATTCCTGACACAGCCAAGGAAAAGCCCCAGGAGGGCACCGTCGTTGCAGTCGGCGAAGGCCGCGTCAACGAGCAGGGCAACCGCATCCCGGTCGACGTCAAGGAGGGTGACACGGTCATCTACTCCAAGTACGGCGGAACCGAGATCAAGTACGCCGGCCAGGAATACCTGATCCTGTCGGCACGCGACGTGCTGGCTGTCGTCTCCAAGTAAGACACACGTGATCCGCCCCGGAGTCCACACAGGATCCCGGGGCGGAATGCGTTCACGCCCCGAAGATTCAGGAGCTGACAGAACAGATGTCCAAGCAAATTGCGTTCAACGAGACCGCACGCCGCGCTCTCGAAGCCGGAGTCGACAAGCTTGCCGACGCCGTCAAGGTGACCTTGGGCCCGCGTGGACGCCACGTCGTGCTCGCCAAGGCATTCGGCGGCCCCACCGTCACCAACGACGGTGTGAGCATCGCCCGTGAGATCGAGCTCGAAGATCCCTTCGAGAACCTCGGCGCACAGCTCGTCAAGAGCGTCGCCACCAAGACCAACGATGTTGCCGGCGACGGCACCACCACCGCGACCGTCCTGGCCCAGGCCATCGTCCGCGGCGGACTCAAGAACATCGCAGCGGGCGCGAACCCGATGGCTCTCGGCGTCGGCATCAACGCCGCAGCCGACAAGGTCGTCGAGGAACTGCTCGCCGCAGCCACCCCCGTCGAGGGCGAGAAGTCGATCGCTCAGGTCGCCACCGTCTCCTCGCGTGACGAAGAGATCGGCAAGCTCGTCGGCGAGGCACTCACCCGTGTCGGAACCGACGGCGTCGTGACGGTCGAGGAATCCTCCACCGTTGCAACCGAACTCGTTGTCACCGAAGGTGTTCAGTTCGACAAGGGCTACCTCTCGCCCTACTTCGTCACCGACATCGATGCGCAGAAGGCCATCTACGAAGACGCGCTGATCCTGCTCTTCCGCGAGAAGATCAGCTCACTTCCCGATTTCCTGCCGCTGCTCGAGAAGGTTGCCGAATCCGGCAAGCCGCTCTTGATCATCGCCGAGGACATCGAGGGTGAAGTTCTCTCCACCCTGGTGGTCAACTCCATCCGCAAGACCATCAAGGCCGTCGCCGTCAAGGCGCCGTTCTTCGGTGATCGTCGCAAGGCATTCCTCGACGACCTCGCAGTCGTCACGGCAGGCACCGTCATCAACACCGACGTCGGTCTCTCCCTCAAGGAAGCCGGCCTCGAATTGCTCGGTAGCGCTCGCCGCGTTGTCGTTACCAAGGACGAGACGGTCATCGTCGACGGTGCAGGTACCGCTGACGACATCGCGACCCGCGTTGCGCAGCTGCGTCGCGAGATCGAGAACACCGATTCGGATTGGGACCGCGAGAAGCTCGAAGAGCGTCTGGCGAAGCTGTCCGGCGGCGTGGCGGTCATCAAGGTCGGCGCAGCCACCGAAACCGATCTGAAGGAACGCAAGTTCCGCGTCGAGGATGCGGTCAACGCAGCCAAGGCAGCAGTTGCCGAGGGCATCGTCCCCGGTGGCGGATCGGCTCTCGTTCAGGCCGGTACGGCTCTGATCGGGAACCTCGGACTGTCGGGTGACGAGGCCACCGGCGTTGCCGTGGTCCGTGAGGCCCTCAACGCTCCGTTGTTCTGGATCTCCAGCAACGCAGGCATCGACGGTTCCGTCGTTGTCAGCAAGGTCGCCGAGATGACCAAGGGTGAAGGCTTCAATGCTGCCACCCTCACCTACGGCAACCTGCTTGCCGACGGCGTCGTCGACCCGGTCAAGGTCACTCGCTCGGCAGTGGTCAACGCCGCTTCCGTCGCGCGCATGATCCTCACGACCGAGAGCGCCGTCGTCGAGAAGCCGACCGAGGAAGTTGCCGACACCGGACACGGTCACAGCCACTAAGTCGCTGCTCGTAGTTTCGACAAAGAAAAGATCCCCCACCGGAATCCGGTGGGGGATCTTTTCGTCTGGCGATCAGATGAGCGGGATCGTTGCGAACGGCTCGCTCGTCGGCTGCTGCGATCCGCCGGGCGGCTCGACCGTGAACGCCAACTTCGTGTTCGGGCCGATGCCGTCGAGCACCACCTGGGTGGTGGGTTTGACGTCGCCCGGAGCCATCGTCCCCATCGGGATCATCGTGGTGCTGTCGGCATCGCCCGGCACCAGCCACATCTGGTACACGGTATCCGGACTCGGGGGAGTCACATCGTTCATCACGAGAACTGCCGCGTCTTCGGATGGGGAGAACAGCGTCGTGGCACTACCGCCGCCTGGGATCTCACGCGTGGTGGCATGAACGTCGGGTGCTGCCATGATCTCGGATGCGGCGTTCTGCGGCGGTGTGTTGTCGGACAGCGTGCGTCCGATTCCGATGCCGCCGACCAGGATTGCGACTGCGGCGGCCGCGGCAAGCGCCATGGTCCACGGGCGTCGACGGTTACGACGCTCGGCCAGCGAGATCGGGGCGTCGGCAGCAGCGGTCTGTTCCGAGATGGAGGCGAGGACGCTGCTGCGCAGTGACGGAGGGGGCTCGACGGCATCGACAACGGTCATCGCAGCCATGGTTTCGGCGGTGAGTCGGACCTGGGCGTCGAATTCGGCTCGGGTCGCGGAGTCCGAAGTGGCAAGTCGTCTGTCGACCTCACGGCGCTCGTCGAGGTCCAACGCATCGATCGCGTAGGCGTACGCGTAGTCGATCAGCTCTTCGTCCATCTCACATCACCCCCAAACATCCACGTAGGCGCAGTAGTCCGTCGCGAATTCGCGACTTGATCGTGGGAATCGCCACGCCGAGATCTTCGGCCACCTCGCGGTACGTTCGGCCGCCGTAGTAGGCGAGAGTCACCGATTGGCGCTGAGTGTCCGTCAGCGTTTCGAGACAGTCGGTGACAGCACGATGCTCGTCTCTTCGTGTCACTTCGTCGCTGACGACGTCGAACTCGGGAGTCGCATTCGTGGTGTCGTAGAGGGCCTGTCGATCCGAACTCGACTGTTCGGAGCGGACGCGGTCCACCGCGCGGCGGTGAGCGAGCGTCAGGAGCCAGGAGAGTGCGGACCCCTTGGCCGGATCGAAGCTGTCGGCCGATTTCCAGGCTTGAAGGTAGACCTCTTGGACAGCTTCCTCGGAGAAGCCTGGATCACGGAGTACACGCAGAACCATGCCGTAGACGCGGGAGCTGGTTCGGTCGTAGAACTCGGCAAAGGCGCTCTGGTCGCCGCCGGCAACGTTCGCGAGGATCACTGCCAGCTCGCGTGATTCCGCGATTCGCGCGGTGCGGGCCGCAGAATTGTCCGTCGGGCATGCGTCGGCCGCATCCGACGCATGGTCTGGCTCGCTCACGAAGAGTTGTCTCGCTTCATCGCGTACAACCGTAGCGTGCATGTCCGGTTCTTTTCTCTCGGCCCGCCGTTGCCCGCTGTGCGCCTTTATTAACCGCGGGGGGTTAACAAAGGCGCACAGCAGGTGGGGACTACTGCGGCATCAGCACCGAATCGATGAGGTAGACGGTGGCGTTTGCGGTCTTGACTCCACCGCAGACGACAGTTGCGTCGTTGACCTTGATGTTGTCACCGGATCCGGTGACGGTAACCGTTCCGCCCTCGGCGGTGGGGTGCGTTCCGTCGATCGCGTCAGGGGCGATCTGGCCGGGAACCACGTGGTAGGTGAGGATCTTGGTCAGCGTGGCGCTGTCCGTCTTGAGGCTGTCGATCGTGGCGGGGTCGATCTTGGCGAATGCCGAGTCGATCGGTGCGAAGACGGTGAACTCGCCACCGTTGAGAGTGTCGACCAGGTTGACGTCCGGGTTGAGCTGGCCGGAGACTGCCGCGGTCAAGGTGGTGAGCAACGGATTGTTGGATGCCGCTGTGGCAACCGGATCCTGGGCCATTCCGCTGACCGATCCGGCGCCGCTCGGCACTGCTGCTGCATAGTCGGCACAACCGGCACCGACCAGATCGGAAGCAGGCTCCGCCATCGCGCTGCTGGGAGACATGCTCGATCCCATGGCAGAAGACGTCATGGCGGCGCTGGACGTGTCGGTCGACGAATCGTTGTCGTCGGAGGAGCAACCGACGACGCCGAAGACGGCGAAAGAAGCTGCTGCGGTGACTGCCAGAACTCGAGTAGAGGTGTTCATGGGTCTGCCTTCCTGAAGGGATGTGCTGAGGTGCACTGTCAGAAGGCATTCGGAGTCGGTTGTCGACAGGATGGGTCGGTGTCGGAAATTCTTTTCACGAACTGGTGTGGGCATGCAAAAGCCCCCGAATACTCTCGGGGGCCTTGTGCTCTCGACCTGCGCGTATCAGGACGCTATGCGGGTGGTGCGACGGTGGCGCGCGTGTAGTTCACGTTCGGTTTCCGACATTCCTCCCCAGATGCCGTACGGCTCGGCGACGGTCAGCGCGTGGCTGCGGCACTGCATCAGTACCGGGCACTGACGGCACATTTCTTTCGCGCGGGTTTCGCGCTGGGCACGTGCTCTACCGCGTTCGCCATCGGGATGGAAGAACATCGAGGAGTCGACTCCGCGGCACAGACCGTGCATCTGCCAGTCCCAGATGTCTGCGTTGGGGCCTGGAAGGTGATTCGGTGCAGGCATGTTGACTCCTTACTGCAAGCTCGCGTTGATCAACGAGCGGACCAAGTTGCCCGGAGGTTATCCGGGCCTTCTGAATCGTTCACGCTTGCTAACCGTAAGGGTGCTGAGTAAATCGCGTCAATAGGCTCGTTCAGTGGCGATCGGCATATATCGAAATGCGAGAGTTAACGAAGTATATATTTACATTTCGGGTCCTTCGTGCGTTGTGCTGCGCCGATGTCGGAATCGGGTTGATCGAGGTGCCGAGCGAGAAACTTGGCTGCTCGAGATGCGAAACCCACAGATCAGGGATACGTTTGCTGCTGATCGCCTGGCGAAATCACTCCGTCGTTCAGCTCGGTTTGCGTCATTTGTCCGATATTGAGCGAACGAGGTTTCACTCCATTTCGGGACTTAGTGCCCCAGTTTCAACTAGGACATCTGTCCAATAAGTAATGCGCAGTTAACGTCACGGATATATGCCCGTTAAATATCATTACGAGTACATTTGGCAAATCTCAGTTGAATATCTGATTAACTCCGACAAACTTCCCTTTTCGCGTCTTGTGCGAATCACGGCATTGGTCGGGCGCTTGTCTGCAAGGGCTGCTGCAATGATCTACCTGTGTCGACACCTGCGCGCCCTGAAGCATCTGTACGATCCAGGACCCTCGAGTCCGCCGCATTCGGCGCGGATCCGGACCTCGACCGGCTCCCGGAGCCCGGCTCCACCCGGGATTGGTGGACAACGGCAGTGGTTCTCGGTGGTCAGGGGCACTACGCCAGAGCGCGGGCGGCCTTGGATGTCCTGGACCGGCGCACGTCGGGGTTCTCGACGCATTCGGATCGAGTCCTTTCCTCTCTGTCTGCCAGCACTAGAGCGTCGTTTCTTCGTCAAAGCGGACGCCATGCGCTCGCGGCCACGTGGGACGGGCGTGCATTGGCGATAGTCGACGGCCTGCCCGTCAACCCGGAGGCTGCCTGTGATGCGCTGACCGGTCTGGCCGCAGACGCCCTCGGCTGTGGCAGGCTCCCGCTCGGCTGGCGCCTGCTGGCGGAATGTCGGGCGCGTCTGGGTAACGAGGGCTGGCTGTGGCGGCAGGAAATTCGGATCGAATGGGTCTCGGCGGAACTGGCGCTGGCGGGAGGTGACTTCACGCGCGCCGGCAGACACGCAGAACGCGCCGTCGAATTGTCAGGGGAATCGGAGTCCGTCCGGCACCGCGTGAAGTCGGGTCTCTTGCGTAGCGCCGCCCTGACCGGAACAGACCCGAGCGCTGCCGTGGAGTCGGCAGTGGATGTGCTCGCACGGTGTCAGCAGTACGGCCTGCTGCCCCTGGCCTGGGCGTCGTCGATGTTGATCGAGGGTGTGAGCGGTGGGAGGACCTCACCGAGTGCCCGTGAGATCGGCGATCTGATCGCGATGCGAGGTGGATCACTCCTCCCTTTGTCGTAGCCGCTTCGCCGAAAGAGTCCGGAGAACATTCCAGACAGGGCTGATTCGATATCGCGACTGCTGGGCGGGCATGCGGAGACCAGCCGGTCCGGATGGTTACTCTTAGAGGGTTCCGCTGAGAGCGGGAGCACACCCGCTCGGGAGGTGCCACTGTAACGCCAGGATTTTCGCTGACGATGACAAATACGAGCGATGAGTTGGACACCGCGGTCGCCGCTGCTGCGCAGGGCGACCGTACAGCTCTAGCTTTGGTTCTGGAGAACATCCGACCGATGGTGGTGCGCTACTGCCGCGGTCGAGTGGGTGCGGCCGAGCGAGGACACCTGTCCGCTGACGACGTCGCACAGGAAGTGTGTCTGGCCGTGATGACCGCGCTGCCGCGTTATCAAGACCAGGGACGCCCGTTCATGGCCTTTGTGTACGGAATTGCGGCACACAAGGTTGCGGACGCACATCGAAGCTCCGCCCGTAACAAGTCGGAGCCCGTTTCCGAAGTACCGGATGTAATAGCACTGGACGATGGTCCCGAACAGCGAGCACTCGATTCGGAATCCAGCAGACAGATGCACGAACTGCTCGGCACACTTCCGGAGAAGCATCGAGAAATCTTGATACTTCGCCTGGTGGTCGGGATGTCGGCCGAGGAAACGGCCGTCGCCGTCGGTAGTACCGCCGGAGCTGTACGAGTCGCTCAGCACAGGGCGATCGCGAAACTGAAAAAAGAAGTAACGAAAGCAGGTGAGAGCTTTGGCTAGAGACGAGGAGCGTGACGCTTCGAATCTCGGTGATCTCGCCGACGACGGTACGCCAGTGGATTTGGCTGCGGTTCGGCGTGACGATGCGCTGATCGAATCCATTTCGAGTGGTGGGCCGGTAGCAACCGATAGCACCGAACAGTACGAACTTGCGTTGATTCTCTCGCAATGGCGTGACGATGTCGTTGCGACTCCGATGCCCGAGGGTCCGTTGTTGGACGACGTCATCGCTGCGATCACAGCGACGCCGTCCGGCTTCTCCGATCGTCAGCGTTCACGTTCCCGTTCCCGATTGCGAGTGGTCCGCCCGATCGCCGCCGCCGCAGCTGTGGCAGCAGTGGTCTTCGGTGGCGCCACGGCGATGGCGTACGACGCCCAGCCCGGCGATGCTCTTTGGGGCGTCAAGCAGGTCGTCTTCGCCGACGAGGCAAACTCGACGGTGGCGAAAATCGACACGACCTCCGAGCTGGAGAAGGCCGAGCGTCTGTTGGCTGCTGGGGACATTCCCGCGGCAAAGATGGTGTTGGACAACGCAGCTCACCGTGCCGATGCGGTCAAGGACTCGCAGGACAAGACGGACCTCGTCGAGCGTTGGGGCAAGTTGATGACGCAGGTCCAGGAGACCACGTCACCCGCAGTGCCGCCGTCGACGACCGACCAGCAGTCCTCGATTGCCACCTCTCCGACGGCGATTCCGGGGATCTCAGTCAATCCGGCCAACCCTCAGCTGCCTGGCGGCGTGACCACGACGACAACGCCCAACCCTGGAATCATGCAGGCGCCTGGTTCAAGCGCGGCGTCGTCGACACCGTCATCGTCGCCCACGGCAACGACCACGACAACAACGACGACAACCACGACAACGACGCCTCTGGCTCCGGCCTCGTCTCCGTCGGGTGATTCTTCTTCACCCCCGCCCTGATCGCATCGCTGCGATCCGAGTCATACGAAAGTGGCCGACAAGCAATTGCTTGTCGGCCACTTTCGTATGAACTTGGTGGGGTTTCGCTCAGCTGTCGAAACCGTCGCCGTGCATCGCCTCGTTCATCGACGCGTCGGCGTATCCGCGGCAGTAGTCCCACGTGACATATGCCTCAGGCATCGGGTCGTAGGCAGGCTCGTGGGGGCGGACGGTTCCGTCCACGAGGAGCTGCAGCAGGTTTGCACGCAGCATGTCCCAGTCGTGGTAGTGATCTTGTTGGCAGTCCTCGCAGCACACTACGAGACCGCGGATGCCGCGGTGAGCGAGGAGTGCCTCGTAAACGGCGAGGTCAGCGAGATCCTCCTCGACCGCTTGGCGTTCGTGGGGGTCGAGTGGTTGGCCCGGCTCGATGGCATCGAGAGCCGCGGAGGGGTCAGCTGGGTCGCCGGCGAAGGGATCTGGCGGCAGACCGGGGGGCAGTTGATCACGCACAGCACCACGGTACGCAGGTCAGGGGGGTCAGCGCCACTTGTTACGCGTACCCGCAGCGTGGGTGGGATGGTTCGGACCTTTGAGTGAGCCGATACCATGGTGTGCAACGCCGGGAAAAGGTGCCAGGAATATCTTTCTGTGCAGGTGCCTTCTATCCGATATCCAGCTTTCGTAATCCGTTTCGAGGCGGCTGCTACAGCGGTCGCCCTGGGCGAATCTAGGTCCATGGAGGGTCCTGACCGCATGAGTAGTTCTGCAGGACATGTACACACCGGAGGAGACGACCCCAACAAGGTCGCGATGCTGGGACTGACATACGACGACGTGCTGCTGTTGCCTGCCGCGTCGGACGTCATCCCGAGCCAGGTCGACACGTCCAGTCAACTGACTCGCGACATCCGTCTGCGGATCCCGTTGGTCAGTTCTGCGATGGACACCGTCACCGAGTCGCGCATGGCAATTGCGATGGCCCGCGCCGGCGGCATGGGTGTACTGCACCGCAACTCGTCGGTCGACGTCCAGGCAGGGCAGGTCGAGACCGTCAAGCGTTCCGAGGCCGGCATGGTGACCGATCCCGTCACGTGTAAGCCGACCGACACGATGGGTGAGGTCGACGCGAAGTGCGCTCGCTTCCGCATCTCGGGTCTGCCGGTCACCGACGACGCCGGCCAGTTGGTCGGCATCGTCACGAACCGTGACATGCGCTTCGAGGTCGATCAGAACCGCCCGGTCGTCGAGATCATGACCAAGATGCCGCTGATCACCGCTCAGGAAGGCGTCACCGCAGACGTAGCACTGGGCCTCCTCCGTCGGCACAAGATCGAGAAGCTGCCTATCGTCGACGGCAACGGCAAGCTCACCGGTCTGATCACGGTCAAGGACTTCGTCAAGACCGAACAGCATCCCGACGCCACCAAGGACCGCGACGGTCGACTGCTGGTTGGCGCTGCAGTGGGTGCCGGCGACGACGCTTTCCAGCGTGCGATGGCGCTCACCGATGCCGGTGTGGACGTACTGGTAGTGGACAGTGCACACGGGCATTCGTCCAACATTCTCGACATGATCGCCAAGCTCAAGCGTGAACTGGGCGAGCGGGTGCAGATCATCGGTGGCAACGTCGCCACGCGTGCGGGTGCCTTGGCGCTCGTCGAAGCAGGCGTCGACGCCGTCAAGGTCGGAGTCGGCCCTGGTTCCATCTGCACCACCCGCGTCATCGCCGGTGTCGGTGCCCCTCAGGTCACGGCCATCCTGGAAGCGGTTGCCGCGTGCAAGCCTCTCGGTGTGCCCGTCATCGCTGACGGTGGACTCCAATTCTCCGGTGACATCGCCAAGGCTCTCGCCGCGGGTGCGTCGACGGCCATGCTGGGCTCGCTCCTGGCCGGTACCGCTGAATCGCCCGGAGAACTGATCCTGGTCGGCGGCAAGCAGTTCAAGAGCTACCGCGGCATGGGTTCGCTCGGCGCGATGCAGTCGCGTGGCGAGGCCAAGTCGTACTCCAAGGACCGGTACTTCCAGGATGACGTACTTTCCGAGGACAAGTTGGTTCCGGAAGGCATCGAAGGACGTGTTCCGTTCCGTGGCCCGCTCTCCCAGGTGACGCATCAGCTCACCGGTGGTCTGCGCGCTGCCATGGGTTACACGGGGTCGGCGACGATCGAGCACCTGCAGAACGCTCAGTTCGTCCAGATCACGGCGGCCGGTTTGAAGGAAAGCCATCCGCACGACATCACGATGACTGTCGAAGCACCCAACTACACCGCTCGTTAGCAACCAGTACACGAGAAAGGGGCGCGCGTGCGCGACCTCGTTGAGATCGGCATGGGTCGAACGGCCCGACGTACCTATGAGTTGGACGATGTGAACATCGTTCCCTCCCGGCGAACCCGTTCGTCGAAGGAGGTGTCGACTGCTTGGCAGCTCGACGCTTACAGGTTCGACATTCCAGTCCTCGCACATCCCACCGACGCGTTGGTCTCACCGACCTTCGCGATCGAGCTGGGAAAGCGCGGCGGCCTCGGTGTCATCAACGGTGAAGGCCTGTGGGGCCGTCACCCCGATGTCGAGGAGAAGCTCCGGCGTCTCGTCGAGATCGCCGAGAAGGACGGTGGGGTCGACGCGGCCATCCGTTATCTGCAGGAGTTGCACGCGGCACCGCTGCAGGCCGGTCTTCTGGCCGCCGCGGTCGCGCAGGTCCGTGATTCGGGGGTCACCACTGCCGTTCGCGTCAGCCCGCAGAATGCGCGCGCACTGACGCCTGAGCTGATCAAGGCCGGAATCGACCTGTTGGTCGTCCACGGCACGATCATCTCGGCCGAGCACGTCGTGCACACCGAGCAGGAACCGCTCAATCTCAAGACGTTCATCTCGGAACTCGACGTTCCGGTTGTCGCGGGTGGGGTCAGTGACCACCGCACCGCCCTGCACCTGATGCGTACCGGCGCTGCCGGCGTCATCGTCGGGTACGGCTCCACCGAGGGCGCAACCACCACCGGTGAGGTCTTGGGTATCGGTGTTCCGATGGCCACGGCCATTGCCGATGCTGCAGCAGCCAGGCGCGACTACCTCGACGAGACGGGTGGACGCTACGTCCACGTCATCGCCGACGGTGACATAGCAACCTCGGGCGATCTGGCGAAGGCCATCGCCTGCGGTGCGGACGCTGCAGTTCTGGGAACTCCGCTGGCCGTGTCGGCCGAGGCGCCCGGTGGCGGCTGGTACTGGCCGTCCGCTGCGGCTCATCCTTCGGTTCCTCGAGGAGCGCTTCTCCCGGTTTCCTACGGTGAGCGTCCGAGTCTCGACCAGGTTCTGAGCGGTCCGTCGGATGACCCGTACGGTTCGCTGAACTTCGTCGGCGGTCTTCGTCGTTCGATGGCCAAGGCCGGGTACTCCGACCTCAAGGAGTTCCAGAAGGTCGGGCTGACGGTCCGCGCGTAGTTTGTACCTTTCTGTGGCCCTGGTTCCTCGTGAACCGGGGCCACAGTTCGTTGTGCAGGACTTTCGTCCGTTCCTGATACTTGCGGTTACGCTTATGAGACCCCTTGTGGTGGTAGTCACAAGGAATAGGTGCATACTGGCGGGTAACTACGGTTCACGGTGGAGGTGTCCTGATGGGCAAGCAACGGGCAACGGACTACGACGTACTGATCGTCGGATCCGGGTTCGGCGGAAGCGTGAGCGCGCTTCGTCTCGTGGAGAAGGGCTACAAGGTCGGCGTCATCGAAGCCGGCCGACGGTATGCCGACGAAGACTTCGCGAAGACCAGCTGGGATCTCAAGAAGTTCCTCTGGGCTCCGAAGCTGGGTTGCTTCGGCATTCAGCGCGTACATCTGTTGCGCGATTGCCTCATTCTCGCGGGCGCGGGTGTCGGCGGCGGTTCGTTGAACTACGCCAACACGCTCTACCAGCCGCCGGAGCCGTTCTTCCAGGACAAGCAGTGGGCGCACATCACCGACTGGCGCAGTGAACTCACGCCGTACTACGAGCAGGCTCAGAAGATGCTCGGTGTGGTCCGCAATCCGCACATGACGCCCGCCGACGAGATCATGAAGTCGGTCGCCGACGACATGGGCGTGGGAGACACGTTCATCCAGACGCCCGTCGGCGTCTACTTCGGTGAGCCGGGCAAGAAGGCGAAGGACCCGTACTTCGGCGGTGTCGGACCCGAGCGCACCGGTTGCATCGAGTGTGGCGAGTGCATGACAGGCTGCCGTCACGGAGCAAAGAACACTCTTCTCAAGAACTACCTCGGCCTTGCCGAGACCGCTGGGGCCGAGATCATTCCGATGACCACCGTGTCCGGACTTCGTGAGGCTCGCGACGGTTCGTGGGACGTGTTCACCGAGCGAACCGGTGCATTCGGACGCAAGAACCGCCGCACGTACACGGCTGCGAACGTCATTCTCGCGGCCGGAACGTGGGGCACTCAGCATCTGCTCTTCGACATGAAGGACACCGGAGCGCTGCCCAAGCTTTCCGACAAGCTCGGTGAGCTGACACGAACGAACTCCGAGTCCATCGTCGGTGCAGGCAAGTACAAGGTCGATCCCGCACTCGACCTGACCCGCGGAGTGGCGATCACGTCGTCGTTCCACCCGAGTAGTGACACCCACATCGAGCCGGTCCGCTACGGCAAGGGTTCCAACGCGATGGGACTGCTGCAGACCTTGATGACGGATGGCGGCGGCACGACACCGCGGTGGATCAAGTTCCTCGGTGTGGTCGCGAAGAACCCGTACCAGATGCTGCGCATGCTGACGGTCAAGGACTGGAGCGAGCGCACGATCATTGCCCTGGTCATGCAGAACCTCGACAACTCGATCACCACGTACACGAAGAAGGGCCTGTTCGGTCGACGCAAGGTCACCAGCAAGCAGGGCCACGGTCAGCCGAACCCGACGTGGATTCCGGAAGGCAACGAGGCGACGCGTCGAGTTGCCGCGAAGATCGACGGCGTCGCAGGCGGTACGTGGGGCGAGATCTTCAACGTGCCGCTGACGGCGCACTTCCTCGGCGGTTGCGCTATCGCGTCGGATTCCGATCACGGGGTCATCGATCCCTACCACCGCGTCTACGGCTACCCGACGCTCAGCGTCGTCGACGGAGCAGCGGTCTCGGCCAATCTGGGTGTGAATCCGTCGCTCACCATTGCCGCTCAGGCTGAGCGCTCGGCCTCGCTGTGGCCGAACAAGGGGGAGACGGACCTGCGTCCCGCTCAGGGCAGCGGCTACGAGCGTTTGGCTCCGATCGCACCCAAGTCGCCCGTGGTTCCGGCGTCGGCTCCGGCCGCGCTGGTTCTGCCGATCGTGAAGATCACCGGCGGCAAGACTGCTGCCACTGTTCCGGCGGAGCCTGCAGCCGGATAAGGTCTCCGCAAACGAAGATGGGGCGTGGGGGGGGAAATTAGACGTAAACCCCCCAGACGTTTTGAAGGTGGTCGGCCGCAAGCGGCCCCAAAACGGGGGCGGGGGGGGGGGGGGCCGGGCCCCCACCCGGGGCACCCGCCCGATA
>NZ_JBHWUF010000016.1:78466-90925 GCF_042738325.1 Rhodococcus sp. NPDC059969
TCTCTCCCGGGCCGCTTAGCGTGGCCCCGTTTGGCGGCGGCCCCTTGCGCCGTAATTTGACCACCACACATATTTGGGGGGTGTTTGTCCTTTTATCCCCCCCCACGCCCCATCTCTGTTTCAGGGTGTCAGCCTCCTAGCGACCCGAACAGGGTGCCGAGGTCGAGGCTGCCGGTCCCGCCTCCGGGTCCACCGTCCGTATCACCGGGGACGGTCAGGGTCTGCGGCGCAGATGCGGAGGACGTGTAGCCCGAAGCGCCCACGAATTCTGCAGTGACACTGTAAGTCCCGGAGTTGTAGAACGTCGCCGGCACCGTCGCGACACCGTTGACCACGTCGACCGGTCCGCCGATGAGGGTGTCACCGACCTTGAACTGGACCTTGCCCGTGGCGCCGGCCGGATCGATCGTTGCCTTGAGCGTCACGGGGGTGTTCTTCTGGACGGTTCCGACGGCGTCGAGAACCGTGGTCGTTTCGACGTCAGCCGGAGCCGGTGTCGTGACGCTGACCGGGAATGCCGGGGCAGCGGAAGGCGCGAATCCTGGTGAACCCGTGAACTTCGCGACAATCTTGTGCGTTCCGGTCGAGGTGAAGGTATACGGAGCGATGGCAACTCCGTCGGTTCCGACCGTGGCACTGACCGTTTCGGTGCCGTCGACGATGAAGTCGACGGTGCCGCCGGTACCCTGCGGATCGACCTTGGCAGTGAGGTTCACGTCCTGACCGACCTTCGCGGTCGACGGCGAAACCGTGGCAGTGGTGGTCACGGCGTCAGGCGGTGCGTCCGTCGTGACTGTCACGATCTTGGCCGACGCCGAAGTCGACGCCAGGAATCCGGGTGCGCCGCTGTAGCTTGCGGTGATGGAGTGTGGCCCGTCCTCGGTGAAGGTCGGGGAGATGCTGGCCGATCCAGCCGTTACCGGCACTGCGTCCTCGAGTGGGTTGTCGCCGTCGAAGAACTGGACGGTTCCGCCGGTTGCGCCGCCACTGATGTTGGCTGACAGTGTGACGGGCGTTCCGTTCTTGGCGTTGGCCGGTCCGACGACCGTGGTGGTGGTTGCCTTGTCCGCCTCGATGATCCGCGTCGTGGCGAGGGGGCCTGCGCCGCTGTTGAGCGGACCGTTCTCGGCGTCACGCGGGGTGCATCGCGTGGGTGCCCAGGCGGTGATGACCAGGGTGGCCTTGGGGAGGAACGTGAGGAAGTTGCGATCGTTGTTCCACGCTCCCGCGCTGCCGCCGGTGCGTACCTTCATCGCGACGTCCCCTGAATCGCCGGCCTTGAGAACTGCCTTGACCTGGGGGAGCTGGAACTGCGTGTAGCCGTCGGCATTGTTGGAACCGTCGACGTTCTTGCCGGTCGCCTTGACGACGATTCCGCCCTCGGAGCTGGTGCTCGAACTCGGGCTGTTTCCGATGACCTGGTTGTTTCCGGAAAGGCGCAGAATCGTTCCGTTGGGATCGACGTTGCCGTTCTCGTTGACGCGCAGGATGTTCGGCGCGACACCGCTGAGCCCTGCCGAAGTTCCGGGAACGATGGTGGCTTCCACCAAGGTGGCGTTCGCGGGAACGTCGACGTCGACCTTGATACGGGAGACGTTCTGGACGGTCGCCCCCGAAGCGGAGCCGGGGAAGGCGATGGGGCCCGGTTGGATGGTGACCTCGAAGGTTTCACCGGCACCGATTGATTCCGGTGCGTCGACGATGACCGAGCCGGACTGGGATTGCGTGGTCGGCCCGGCGACAGCGGACGGGGTTGCGAGGCAACTCGTTCCGAAGGTTGTTGTCACCGGCGCTGCTGATGCGGGGATTCCCGCGAGGATGACGCCACTGGCTAGTGCCGTGACGGCGATCGGCGCCGCGATGCGGCGTCTGGAATGCACGAACATGGATTCTCCTGAGTTCGGTACGGGAGTGGTGTCCAAGGCTGATGTGGGGGATTAGCTTCCGAAGAGCGGGATGAGGCCGCTGAGCGAACCGGTGTCCACGCTTCCGGTGCCGCCGCCGTCGGTCGGTGCGGTGCCGACCTGCACGACCGTCGGGCCGGAGACGGAGTTCTTCCAACCGGCGTCGCCGACGAAGTTGGCAGTGAGACCGAAGGTTCCCTCGTCGTCGAAGGTGTGCGTGAGCGTCGCGACGCCGTTGACGACGGCAACGGGTGCGCCGATGGGCGTCGTGCCGGACTTGAACTGGATCATTCCGTTTGCTGTTCCGGGTGCGACGGTGGCCTTGAGCTGCAATGCTTTTCCGACCAGAGCCGAGCCGCTGACGGTCAGAGACGTCGTGGTGTCGGCGCGAGCGGGTTCGGGATCGGTCACGTTCACCGTGAACGACGTGGACGTGGAGCCGATGAATCCGGTTCCGCCGGAGAACTCTGCCGTCACGGCTGCAGCGCCCGCTGATGCGAAGGTGTGCGGGAGGATCGCGACGCCGTCACCCGTGCCGACCGGTGCGGTACCGACCTCGGCGCCGTCGACCTTGAACGTCACGGTTCCGCTGCTTGGGATGGGGGAGACGGTGGCCGAGAGGTTGGTCGGTTCACCGACAACAGCGGTGAGTGGTTCGACAACTGTGGTCGTGGTTCCCCAGTCGGGATCGCTGACGTCGAGTTGGGTTGCGGCGGAGACGGAATCGCCGTAGCCGGCCTCGCCGGTGAACACTGCGGTGAAGCTGTGGGTGCCCGAAGCGTCGTAGCTGCGGGTCAGGGAAGCCGTTCCGTTGGCCACAGCCACCGGTGCGCCGAGGTTGGTGTCACCGTCTTTGAACTGCACTGTGCCCACGGCGTTTGCCGGTGTGACGACGGCGCTCACGGTGATGCTGTCGCCGACCAACGCGGCGTTCGGGGCCGAAATCGTAGTGGTGGTGTCCGCGGAGACGTCGACGGTCTGGACTCCGGAGGTCGAGCTGTGGAATCCCGAACCGGCGTTGTACGCGGCGGTGATGTCGTGGGCGCCGACGCTGTCGAAGGTGTGGGAGAGGGTGGCACTACCGCCCGAAACCGGGACCGGTGAGCCGATGTCGTTTCCGCCGTCCTTGAACTGGACGGTTCCGGTCGCGTTGGACGGCGCAACCGTTGCGGTCAGGTCGACCGGTGTGCCGACCTTCGCCGTTGCCGGTGCAACCAGTGTGGTTCCGGTGGCGACCGACGGGTCGACTACCTGGACGTTGACGTTGATCGGGTTGAGGCCCTGCTGTGTGCTGAAGGCGTTGACGTCGAAGAGCATGCCGCTGTCGTACGTCCCGAAGGCTGTTCCGACGGGGACCGTGTAGGTCGCCTCGAGCGTGACGGGTTGGTTCTTCTTGACGACGAATCCACCGACCAGGAAGGTGCAGCCGCTCGAGCACTTCGCTGAGACTCCGCCATCTGATTCGTTGCTGATCGTCGCCCGGTTGGTCACACCCAGGTAGGTGGCCTTGGCGCTGCCCGGCACGAGGACGAATCCTGCGGGCGGGATGTCACGGATCTTTGCGATCGACCGTTCGATGCCGCTTTCGTTGTGCTTGATCTCGGTCTTGTACGTGACGGTGTCGCCTGGGTGAACTGCCGCGTTCCCGATGACACTCTTCGTGAAGATCAGATTGTCGGTCGTGCCGGTGAAGGTGGTCGGCGGGGCTTCGTCAGCAGTGGCCGGCGTGCCGAGGACTAGAAGTCCGGCGGCTGCCGTCACAGCCGCGACAGGTATGGCGAGTCGTCGTATGAATCGACGCACAGGTCCTCCTCGAGGTGAGCGCCGTTCGGCGGCGCCGGCCGTTTGCGATCGTGATCCTGATCACTTGACGGGCGAGATTACCTTTACTGGACGTTTGGTTCAGGCGAATCGGTCAAACGTCCAGAAAATTCACCCTTCGTCCATTTCGGGCCCTGGCCTGCGATGATGCCGCTAATTTGATTGCCGAAGCTAAGGTGCGGGTGATTGGGGCGTCGTTGACCTGGACGGTGGTCTAGATCAGTGCGAGGTCGCTGCGCAGTTCTGAGGGTCGGCCTTTGTAGTGACGTAGCTCGCGCTCGTTCGGCCGAGGAGCGGGCTGAGTCCATGCATGCGCAGAAGCGCTGGCTGCGGCGATTAGACTGCACCTGTGGCAGATATCGAGCAGCAGAGACCAGTTCTTGTCGTCGACTTCGGGGCGCAGTACGCGCAGTTGATCGCACGGCGAGTTCGCGAAGCCAAGGTCTACTCGGAGGTGATTCCGCACACCACGACCGTCGAGGAGATCGTGGCCAAGAACCCCTTGGCTGTTGTGCTCTCGGGTGGGCCCTCGAGTGTCTACGCAGACGGTGCTCCCAAGCTCGATCCCGCACTGTTCGATCACGACATTCCGGTTTTCGGAATCTGCTACGGATTCCAGGCAATGGCAGGTGCCCTTGGCGGCACCGTAGCCGAGACCGGTACCCGCGAATACGGCCGTACCGACATCGCGGTATCCGGCGGATTGCTCCACGACGGTCTTCCCGCGACGCAGCCGGTATGGATGAGCCACGGCGACGCCGTCACCGAAGCGCCTTCCGGCTTCGAGGTGACCGCGACCAGCGATGGCGCTCCCGTCGCAGCGTTCGAGGACCGCGCCCGCAAGCTCGCAGGCGTGCAGTACCATCCCGAGGTTCTGCATTCACCGCACGGTCAGCAGGTCCTGAGCCGCTTCCTGCACGAGATTGCCGGTATTCCGGCAGCGTGGACCGCGTCCAACATCGCCGATGCGCTGATCGAGCAGGTTCGCGAGCAGGTCGGAGACGGACACGCCATCTGCGGTCTGTCCGGTGGCGTCGACTCCGCCGTCGCTGCGGCTTTGGTCCAGCGCGCAATCGGCGACCGGTTGACATGCGTCTTCGTCGATCACGGTTTGATGCGAGCCGGTGAGCGCACGCAGGTCGAGCAGGATTTTGTCGCGGCAACCGGCGCTCGTCTGATCACCGTGGATGCCGCGGACACCTTCATCGGTGAGCTGGCCGGCGTCACCGATCCCGAGACCAAGCGCAAGATCATCGGCCGCGAGTTCATCCGCAGCTTCGAAGGCGCAGTCAGTGATGTTCTGGGCGAGAACGCATCTCATGGTGCGACCGTCGACTTCCTCGTCCAGGGCACGCTCTACCCGGACGTCGTGGAGTCCGGCGGCGGCACGGGAACTGCAAACATCAAGAGCCACCACAATGTCGGCGGGCTGCCGGAAGACCTGCAGTTCAAGTTGGTCGAGCCGTTGCGTCTGCTGTTCAAGGACGAGGTCCGTGCAGTGGGCCGCGAACTCGGCCTGCCGGAAGAGATCGTCGGACGCCAGCCGTTCCCCGGTCCCGGACTGGGTATCCGGATCATCGGTGAGGTCACCCGCGATCGCCTCGAGATCCTGCGTCAGGCGGATTCCATTGCGCGCGAAGAGCTTACGTCTGCAGGCCTCGACGGAACGATCTGGCAGTGCCCGGTGGTTCTTCTCGCCGACGTCCGAAGCGTGGGCGTGCAGGGTGACGGCCGGACGTACGGTCATCCGATCGTGCTGCGTCCGGTCTCGAGTGAAGACGCGATGACCGCGGACTGGACGCGTCTGCCGTACGAGACCCTCGAGCGCATCTCGACTCGAATCACCAACGAGGTTGCGGACGTGAACCGCGTAGTCCTCGACGTGACGAGCAAGCCGCCGGGAACTATCGAGTGGGAGTAAAAACAACTGTGCGCCTTTATTAACCCCCCGCGGTTAATAAAGGCGCACAGCAGTTTTACTTGCGGCTTCGTCGATTCGGCAGGATCACCAGCAGTAGTCCCGCCACGACGGCGGCACCGACGAACAGCCAACGGAATTGAATGTTCGCTGCCGGCGCCAGGGAGAACGGCCCGACCAGTGCCCACACACTGACCAACAGTGCGGCCAGTCCTGCGATCAGCAGAAGTGCCGAGGGGCGCTTGGATTCTCGGGTCTCGTCCTGGTCTGTCGTCTCGTCGTACTCGCTCATGATTGCGTCACCTTCAGACTGCCGAACGTGGCTTTGGCGTTGATGGTCAGTGTGGGCGAATCCGGTGTCGCCGCACGGCCCGGGTGTATTCCGCCGTCGAGGCAACCTGATCCGTCACCCATGACGACGGTGCAGCTGTTCTTGACGTTGACGGTTGGTGGCACGATGACGGTGAACTCACCGAACGACGCCGCGACGTCGATGGTCTTGTCCTCGGTGAACTTGACCCCGTTGAGGTCGAGAGTGAAGCTTCCGAAGGCTCCCGAGTACGACGGATCCAGCTCGGATGCTGTTACCGGAGTCCACCTTTGCTCGCCCGAGGCGTCGAACTCGATCGGGTAGACCAACGAGGCCAGCAGTACGAAACCTACGAGTGGTCCGGTGACGACCAACAGGCCGTATCCCTTTCGGAAGAAAGCCCCGAGAATCAGGCCCAGTGCGATGACAGCCAGTCCGACCGCACCGACTCGGCCGGGAGTGAACCAGTCGTTGCCGGTTGCCGCGCCCGCCGCCCCGGTGACGGCAGCGACGATGATCGCGAGTCCGAGCACTGTCAGCGTCCAACGCGAGCGACGCTTACGTGGTGGCAAAGGCAGCAGCGGCGTGGCCTTGACTGCCGGATCCGGAAGATCCCAGGCGAACGGTGCAACGCCGAGTGGATCCCAGGAGGGCGGTGTGATGGCGGCTTCGCCGATCACCTCGGTCGGATTGGTCGTGACCGAAGATCCCGGGTCCTTGGAGAGACTGATCGTCGGATGATCGGCTTGGAATTGCGGTGACTGCTGTGACTGCTCGGCCGGCCGTTCCTCGGGCACGTAGCTGTCGGGAAGTTTGGTGTACGGCGTGTACATGGGCGGCTGATTGGGTGCGAAGTATCCGGGAGTGAACGGCCCGGGCGTGAAACCCGTGCCTGGATACGCGGTACCCGCACCGACGTACGGTGACGTGCTCTGTGGCAGCGCAGGCGGGACCGGCGCTCGTTGGTAAAGCAGCCACAGGCCTCCGACCATCAGAATCAGCCCGATCAGACCGGAACCACCCAGGCCGACGCCGACGGGGCCGACAGTCGTAGCCGCGATGGCGAGAGCCACCAACAAGACGATGGTCTTGGTGCTGGAGTCGGAGCTGTGTCCGCGGCCCATCAACGACTGCGCTGGGGACGATCCGTCACCGGCGCGGGCGAGCACCAACCAGCCGGCGAGGTAGAGAAGGATGCCTGAGCCGCCGAAAATGGTGGAGGCCACGAACGCCACGCGTACCAGAATGGGGTCGATGCCGTACCGGTATCCGATTCCGGCGCATACCCCGGCCACGTGACCTTGTGCCGGCAGACGCACGGGGCGGGTCCGCCACAGATCCTGGATCTGTTCTTGGAAAGTCGGATTGTTCATGAATCAATCCTGGCTTCCGAGGCGGCCTCCGCGCATCAGGGCCAACCCTGATCTTTCTGGTGATCGTGACCAGGGGCAGCGCCCTGATTCAGGGTTGGACCCTGATGTGTGTCTGCGTGGTTCGTGCCAGTATCGACTATGTGCAATATGTGTCAGATCCGCCGTTCGTGAGCGGACCCGCTCCCGGGTTTCCAGGAGGCCCGCCTGTCAACGGGGTACCGGCGCCCGCCGTACCCATGAAGAAGGGTGTGCCCATCCCGGGCGGCGTTCCGCTGCGAAAGTTGGAGCGGCGCTCAGGCGGCCGCATCGTCGCCGGTGTCGCGGGCGGTATCGCCGATCATCTCGGGATCGACGTCCTGAAAGTTCGAGTCGCCTTCGCGATTCTCGCGGCGATGGCCGGGTCCGGCATCGTGATTTACGGCGCCCTCTGGATCTTCACCTCAGCCGGCACGGACACCCAGAAGCCGTCCGCCGCCGAGCGGCAGCGGGCGTACGGATTGATCGCACTCGGTTTGGGCGGTGCTGCGGCGTTGTCGTGGTTGTTCAGTGGCACGGCGGGTTCGGTGCTCGCGCCGTTCTTCGTCGTCGCGATCGGTGCTGCCTTGGTGTGGCGCGAATTCGACTCCGACGGTCCGCGTACCGTCATCGGCTTACCGCAGCGGCCCACCGTCCTCACGTGGGCGCGCGTGGTCGGGGGCGCCACGCTGATCGTCCTGGGTCTTGGCGTCGTCGTCCTGGCGCAGGTCGACCTCGAAGCATTGCGATCGTCCCTGTTGGCTGTGGTGGTCACGCTGATCGGTGTCGGATTGTTGACGGTGCCCTTGTGGCTGCGGATGTGGCGTGCTCTCGGCGCCGAGCGTGCAGCCCGAATTCGCAACGACGAGCGTGAAGAGATTGCGTCGCATCTGCACGACTCCGTGCTTCAGACTTTGGCGCTGATCCAGAAGCAGTCCGACAATCCGCAAGAAGTTGCGCGCCTGGCCCGTGGTCAGGAACGCGAGCTGCGCAAGTGGTTGTTCAGCGGCGGCGATATCGATCACACGAGTTTGACGGAAGGCCTGAAGATCATCGCCGGCGAAGTGGAAGACCAACACGGTGTCACGGTCCGTCCCGTCACGGTCGGCGACGTGCAACTCGAAGGCGAGGGCGTCGAGAACGGTCTGCCCAAGGAGGCGTTCACCGCGCTCCTCGGTGCGACGCGCGAAGCTCTCGTCAACTCCGCAAAGCACTCGGGGGAGAAGGAAATCAATCTGTTCGCCGAGGTCGAGGGCGACCAAGTCAGTGTGTTCGTGCGTGATCGCGGCGTCGGATTCGACGTCAATGCTGTGCCGGAGGATCGTCAGGGGTTGGCCAAGTCGATTCGTGGTCGCATCGAACGTCGAGGTGGCCGGGTGGTGGTTCGGTCCGACATCGGAAAGGGCACGGAGATCCGCGTGCACATGCCGCTTGGTGACTCTGCTCTAAAGTGGGACGAGACTGCTGACCGTGTCGACAACCCCGAGGAACAGCCCCAGTGACTTCGCTTGCGCCGCCCCCGTACCGCGTATTTCTTGTCGACGATCATGCAGTGTTCCGCTCCGGGGTGAGGGCGGAACTCTCGCGCGAAGCAGACATGGACGTCGTCGGTGAGGCCGGCGGCGTCGCGGAGGCAATCGCGGGTATCAACTCGACGAAGCCGCACGTCGTTCTACTCGACGTCCACATGCCCGACGGTGGTGGAGTGGCAGTTCTGCGGGGAATCGATTCCGGTCCGGTGTGCTTGGCGCTCAGCGTTTCCGACGCGGCCGAAGACGTGATCGCGGTGATCCGCGGTGGTGCTCGCGGGTACGTGACCAAGACGATCTCGGGATCCGAACTTGCCGAGGGCGTGCGACGCGTTGCCGGTGGTGACGCAGTGTTCGGGCCGCGCCTGGCAGGCTTCGTACTCGACTCCTTCACCGGACGTTCCAATGCGCCGGAGCCGCAACTCGATCCGGAACTCGACTCGCTGACCCCGCGCGAACTCGAGGTATTGCGCTTGCTGGCACGTGGGTACACCTACCGTGAAATTGCGGAGGACCTGGTGATTTCCGTGAAGACCGTCGAGACTCACGCGTCGAATGTCCTGCGAAAGACTCAGCAGTCCAATCGCAATGCGCTGACGCGTTGGGCACATCGCCGCCAGATCGACTGAGTTTCCGCGCGCTCTTTCGCGATTGCGTGTGAAGGCGCACCATGGACCGATGACGGAACCACTGGCGCTCGCGTCGAGACGTGGGCGTTGGGTTGTCGCCGCTACCGTTCTCGGCTCGAGCATGGCTCTCCTCGACGGCACCGTCGTCAACATTGCTCTGCCGCATATCGGTGAAGAATTAGGTTCCGGTGTCGCCGGACTGCAGTGGACTCTCAGCGGTTACACCTTGGCGTTGGCGTCACTGATCCTGCTCGGGGGAGCCCTCGGAGATCGTTGGGGTCGGCGACGGGTATTCGTGTGGGGGACGGTCTGGTTCGCGGTCGCGTCGTTGCTCTGCGGAATTGCACCTGACATCACGTTTCTGGTGATTGCACGGATCCTGCAGGGCGTGGGGGCGGCGCTGTTGACGCCTGGCAGCCTTGCCATCATCTCCGCGTCACTTCGTGAAGAGGACCGCGGCGCAGCCATCGGATTGTGGTCGGGTTTAGGTGGTGTTGCCGGCGCCATCGGACCGCTTTTCGGTGGTTGGCTGGTGGAAGTGGCGGGGTGGCGGTCGGTGTTCCTCCTCAACATTCCGCTGGCGATCGTCGTGGTGTGGGCAGCGGTGCGCCACGTGCCGGAGAGCCGGGACCCGCATCCACCCGAGCATTTGGATGTGCTCGGATCCGCCTGCGCAGTAGTCGGTCTCGGCGCGCTGACGTACGGGCTGATCGAGGTCAACCCGATAGTCGGGCTGATCGGAGTGATCGCTCTGTGCCTGTTCGTCGTGGTGGAACGACGCTCACCGAGCGCCTTGGTGCCGCCGTCACTGTTCCGCTCGAGGATGTTCGTCGCAGCTAATTTGGTGACACTTGCGGTCTATGCGGCGCTTGGCGGTGTGTTCTTCCTGCTTGTGCTGCAACTGCAATTGGTTGCCGGGTACTCGCCGGTGGCGGCCGGTGTCGCGACCGTGCCGATCACCTTGGCGCTCTTGCTGTTGTCGTCGAGAGCGGGAAGTTACGCCCAGACCCACGGACCACGATTGCCGATGACGGTCGGACCGGCAGTTGCCGCGGTGGGGTTGGTGCTGATGACGCGTATCGGGCCGGAAGCGTCGTACCTGACCGTCGTGTTGCCGGGAGTTCTGGTGTTCGGGCTGGGCCTTGCGGTGATGGTGGCGCCGTTGACTGCCGCGGTGCTCGGCTCGGTGCCGGTGGAGCAGTCGGGAATTGCGTCCGGTGTGAACAATGCCGTTGCCCGCACGAGCCAACTTCTTGCCGTTGCGGCCTTGCCTGCGCTCGTGGGTATCGACGCCGAGAGTCTGGTCGATCCGACGAATTTCTCCGACGGATTCCGGTACGCGATGTACATCTGCGTGGCGCTGCTGTTGGTCGGTGCGGTGATTGCCGCGACGCTGATCCGAACTCCGACAGTAGAGCCTGTTCAGGAAGCGGATTCGGTTGCCTGCAAGCCGCATTGTGATCTGACGGGACCTGCAGTGCAACCGAATCCGATGAGGGACTAGACGCTGATGTCGCGATCTCGGCTGGGCACCAAGGGGATTGCGGCGGCGGGAAACGCTGCGACTATCGCGAAGGCGAGCGGGTAGCCGACCGCGCCGATCAGCGCACCGACCACCGGGCCCACTGCTGACGCGGCGATGAACTGGCCGGTGTTCTGTGCGCCCAACGCTTTTCCTTGCCATTTCGGCCCGGCAGCTTCGGCGACGGATGTGAACGCCAACCCGTTGTCGGCGACGCTGACGGTAGTTGCCAACAGCAGGATCAATGCCGGAACGCCCCATGGCGCTGCGTCGGCTGCTGCCATTGCCAGCATGACCGCAGATGCAGAAACCGCTACCAACCGCAGCGGGCCAACTCTGCTTCCGGCGCGATCACTCCAGAATCCGACAACGATGCGTCCGAGCGCACCCACGAACTGGGAGACCCCGATCAGGAGACCAGCGGGCGCAGCGTCCCATCCTTGCTCGCTGATCAGCCAGACCAGACCGAATGTCGAGAGGGTGAACTGCGGAAACACCAGCAGTGCCGAGACGACGTGAATGCGCCAGAGGAACCAGTTCGAGCGATACGGGTTGACCGATTCGACCGGGATATCTGTGGGCCGCGCCGCCGGTCGCGGGGGATTGATCAATGCGACGGCGCAGATCAGGGCGAGAACGCCGTTGAGAGCTACCGACAATCCGACGGCCGAACCGATTCCGACGTTCGCAGCAAGAGTCGGGATGGTCAGCGACGCAATGGTAACGCCCAGGGGCTGTGACATCTGCCGGATTCCCATCGCGAGGCCGCGCCGGTCCTTGGGAAACCAGCCGACCACAACACGTCCACTGGCGGCGTTGGTGCTCGCCGCAGCCATACCGCCCAGCAGAAATGCGATCCCGAGGAGTGTGTAGTCGTCGGTGGTGGTCGCGGCCAGCGCGGCGATCGCCGTCAGGCCGAGCCCGATGGAGATGACCCATTTCTCGCCGAATCTGTCAGCCATCGCTCCCCACGCCACCAGCGTGAGAACCATACCGAAAGTGGGTGCAGCGGCCAGGGTTCCGGCCTGTGTCAACGAGAGACCGTGCTCGGAATGCAGCAGCGGGATCAGGAAGGCCGGGGTGCTGACGAAGACGGTGCCTGCTGCCTGGGCCGCGACGCCGATTCCGAGCATCGTCCATGCCTTCGGGGAGACGGCCGTCTTTTCCAACCGCGACGCCTGCGTCATGGTGCCCTCCGATTTCTGCGCTGTTCGACGGTGCCCAGGCTACGCGCGCAGTTTCACATGTTGAAACCACAATCCCACTATCTGGTCGGAAGTAGGCGGTGTTGGGGTGCGACGTGTCCACCCCTTTTCGAGCGAACGGTACGACGATCGCCTTGGGGCGGTTTCAACTGGTGGATGCAACGACCGTCTCGTTGAACACTTGTGCGGGTGTTTTCCAGCCTAGTGTTTGACGAGGTCGGTCGTTGAGTTGA
>NZ_JBHWUF010000017.1:0-63283 GCF_042738325.1 Rhodococcus sp. NPDC059969
ACAAGCTCAAGCAAGGAATTGCAGTCGTTTTTCGACACGATGCAGACCGTCGGCGACGAACTTCCCCCGTCCTACAACGTCGCACCCACCCAACCTGTCCGGGTGATCCTCGAACGAACCCCACACGAGGAACCCGACGCCGAGCCACAGCGCCAGCTCCGGACCGTCAAATGGGGCCTGCTCCCTGCCTGGGCAAAAGATCGGAAGATGGCGTCCAAACTCATCAACGCCCGCAGTGAAACCGTCACGGAGAAGCCATCATTCAGAAGTAGTGCATCCAAACGGCGTGCCATCATCCCCGCCGCAGGATACTACGAATGGATGAAAAGTGAAGCAGGGTCGAAGATTCCATACTTCCTTCACGGCGAGGACGACATCCTTGCAATGGCCGGACTGTACGAGTTGTGGCCCGATCCTGAACTGCCCGAAGATGATCCGAACAGGTGGGTATGGACCTGCACGGTCTTGACTCGGCCAGCCAGCGATGCCACGGGACACATACACGACAGATCCCCGCTGATTCTGCCCGAATCATTCTGGGAGCACTGGCTCGACCCGACACTCACCGATAAAGGTGAAGTCCAGGCCATGATCAACTCCGTTCCGGAGCCGCACCTCGAACCCTACGAAGTCTCGACCGCTGTGAACTCTCCGAGGAACAACGATCCGAGCTTGCTCGAACCGGTGGCCCGACCGTAGCGATCCGGACCTCTTTCGATACGGTTCTGATCGAACTTGTGTTCGAGTATCCTGGTGTGCGGGACGTGCGCGCGGATCCAGGAAAGCGGGGGCGACGATGAACCAACAGCCCCACTCATCAGCAACAACAGTGCTGACCAAGGCGGAAAAGCTCGAACAGCTACGCCGCAAGATGGCCTCGATCCCTGCCCGCTCCGACGGCACCGAACCCGCTACGCCGTCGGTGATGCTCAAACCCGTAGGCGAGCGCGAGCCGACCCCGATCGTGGCCACCGCGCAATCGACCCTCCGGATGCTTCCCGTCCCTACTCCGATCGGCGATCTACTCCCACGTGGGGGACTGGCACGCGGAACCGTCGTCAGTGTCGACGGCGCAGCATCGGTCCTGATCGGACTCCTCGCCACCGTCACCGCTGCCGGTGGGCACGTGGCGGTGATCGGAATGCCTGGACTCGGACTCCTCGCCTTCCACGAGCAGGGCGGCGACTTGGCGAAGGTAGCCCTCGTGCCCCAGCCCAAGGACGCCGCAATCGACTGCGCCGCAATTCTGCTGGAGGGATTCGACGTGGTTGTCCTGGGACTCTCTGGTGGCGCGGTAACGCCCTCCCGCGGGCGAGCGGTGGCCGCGCGTGCGAGGAGTAAGGGATCGCTGCTCATCGTGACAGAAGGGCAATGGGACGGCCCGGATCTGCGAATCTCATCCCGAGTCGCCGGATACACAGGACTGACAGCGGGGAGAGGGCGTGTGACAGGCATTCGGCTCGACGTCGCGGCCGCCGGCAAAGGATTCCAACAACGCACAGGCCGCATGGAAATCTGCGACAACACCGGACAACTCCGCTGGGCCACCGTCGACGACACCACTCTCGCATCGACACCGCCGTTGAGGGCAGCACAGTGATCAACACCGACCACTGGACCGAACGCTGGCCCGATCACCCCGTGATCAGGACATTCGACCCGCCCCGGGCAGTGAAAGTCGACATCGGGCGGGCACTTCCACTCGGACGCGGAGGAGCCTCACGCGCCGATCACGTGAGCATGCGCGTAAAAACATCCGCGCTCTACATGTCCGGATACCTGGACGGAGCCTTGAAATTCTGGGCGAAAATGCACGACGGCCAATGGCTGGCCGGAATCACCGTCCGTGTCACCGATGCCGGCGGAACCAACCTCGTCGAGATCGACATGCTCGTGACCGCCGACGCCATCACCGAAGTGCCGGCCACCTCCTGAACGCACCAAAGGGCCGGTGAGCAATGCGCTCACCGGCCCTACGCGTACGACTCGATCTATGTCACCAGTGCTGGAGGATGTAGATGTTGTTGTCCCAGATCGCAGGATCGGTGAGCGAGAAGGAGATCTCACCTCGGTGGGACGCCGTTTCCTCGACCAACTGATCGATGCTGGCGTAGACGTACTGACCGTCGCCCTTGTAGATCGAGCCTTCGCCGAGGGCGATGCTCCAGTAGTCGTTCGGAACAACCTCGAGGAAATCCGCGGCATTGGTGTCGGCAATGAATTGAGTTTCGTTCGGATCGAATCGAATGCCGACATACCCGTTGCCGGAGTACGGGGTTGCGGCAGAGGCTGCACCCGCGCCGAGGAGGGCGACAGCGCCGGCTGCGACCGGGACCAGCAGCGCAGCTACGGCCACACGTGAACGGGACATGGAAACCTCCTGTGACGCGAAGGCTGCATCGGCCGCAACCCACTTTGATGTAACTGACGGTATCGCAAAAGTTGGTAACCGAACATTTGCGACAGCATGACGTCGGTCACGTCAGCGGTAGCCGAAAGGCTCGCAATCTGGGCATTCATACTTTACGACTAGGCGAAACACGGCTGATTGCCCTTAAGTGCGGATGCGGAAACGGTCCGCTTGCCGCTTTCAGTTCCAGATGAGTAAATGCCTGGCACTCAACCCGGTCGGTCGGATCACCTACTGCATCCGCCTGCCCGGCGGCCCGGCCACCTGCGGTGTCCCCCGAAGAGAACTCCGCTTCGCTCCGTCCGGAAAAGCAGTTCTATTTGTTTCTCCTTCTGGCCTTCCGATTTTGACCGGCGGTGACCTGCGCGCAACCGCTGACTCCGCTTCGCTCCGGCCTTCGGCTCGAAAGACTTTTTCAACCCACACTCGCACGCTCGCAGAAAAACTCTTCCGCTCACCAGTTGCACTCCGGCCCCCTCATGCCGGTCCAACTCTCCTATGCCAGAAGGCGAAAAAAATTGGCGGGGCACGGGATTGGTCCCCAGCCACGAACGAAAGGTCACCGATGAGCGACGGCGACGACTACACCGAAGGCGGCGACTACAGCGCGGCAACCATCCATTACGCCGGACTCGGTTGCGGGTGCGGTGACTACTCCTGCCCTCGCATGCACAACGACGCCGCACAGTGCGTCAACGCCGAGTAACGACAATCACCCACCAACCTCGAGCAAAGGAAAACCAACCGATGAGCACCGAGACCCCCACCCTCGCACCCGCACTGGCCGCAGTTACCTCGGCAACCGCAGCCCTCGATGCAGCGATGTTCGACCCCAACCGCGAAGGGTTCACCGACATCACCGCCCTGGTCGACGCCTTCGCCGCAGCCCGCGCCGCAGCCCGCGACGCCGGACACCCCGAGGAGGACATCGACGCCGCCGCCACCCCCACCAACTAATCGACCACCAGTTACCAGCAAAGGACACCGACATGAGCACCGCAATCATCAACCTCGAGGAAACCGCCCCCCGCCCGTTGAGCGAGGAAGAGCGCAACGAGCAGGTTCGCAGTCTGGCGACCTGGGCCGCAGCGGAACTCGCGCACGCGAACAGGCTCCCGCACGGCCGCGTCCGAAGCGGCCACCTCACCAACGCCGAGAACGCCCTCGCAGTCGCCTCCGAACTGCTCGCCGCATGACCGGCAACGCCAACCCGACAGAAAGGGAAACCCATGTACGGCTACGACTTACACAACATCTGCGAGAAAGCGGATGCGTGGGCGAAGTTGTTCGAGACAGCCGAATATCTCGCCAGCGTCGTCGAGCACAACTGCTGCTCCGAAATCGACGTGTTCGTGGAGCTGCTCATCGCGCTCGACTACCACGGCCACGCCTCCGACCTGATGGACGCACACATCGAGGCCGATAGCTGCCGAGAGCGCCACCCCACGGCCGATCAAGTGATCTTGGAACCGGCCACCGCTTGAGATTGAAAACCCTACGGAAACAACACAACACCGGGCAGCTGTTACCTGCCCGGTGTCGTGTCCGAAGTCTACGAGAGGAATCGCGATGACCGCAACACACACCGCCGCCGCACTCGAGGTCGCGCAGCTGCACCCCGACGCCCTCGACATCGGCGAGAACGTCCGCGACAGCGTCGATCTGGCGCAGACCCCCGACTTCGTCGAATCCATCCGTGAAAACGGAGTACTCGAAGCGATCAGCGCCGTCCGAACCGCAGACGGAACGATCGTCGTCCGCGACGGCCAGCGTCGCACCCTCGCCGCCCGCGAAACCGGCCTGGCCACCATCCCCGTCGTGATCTACCCCGACACCGAAGGCAGCGACAAGGCCCGCGCCGTCGACCGGATCGGCAAGCAGATCACCGCCAACCGGCACCGCGAAGGGCTGACCGCAGCTCAGCACACCCGAGGAGTTGCGCAGATGCTCGAATTTGGCGCATCCATCACGAAGGTGTCGAAGACCCTTGCGATGGACAAAAAGGATGTGAAAGCCCAGGCAGCGGTAGGGAAAGCGGAGGCAGCCCGCGCCGCCCTCGACGCCGGACAGCTCGACCTTGCACATGCGGCAGTAGTGGCCGAGTTCGAGGAAGCCGGAGACACCGAAGCCGTCGAAAAGCTCCTGACCACGAGGTACTACGACTTCGACCACGTAGCGGAGCGACTACGCGGGTTGCGTGAAGAACGGGAGGCATACGCCCTCGCCGCAGCCCCGTTCGAGGAGAAGGGATTTACGATCCTTCCGCACGATCACGTCAGTTTCGGGGATGAGGTGCCGTCCCCGTCCGACCTGGTCACCACAGACGGCGACGAGGTCACCCCGGACATGATCGACGCAGCCCCGCAGTTCTGGGCAGTGTTCATGGGATTGAACGACGCCTTTTTCGACAAAGCCACCGGCGAGCGCGTCGATTACGACGACGTCGATTGGGACACCGAAGACGACGATTCCGCCGTACCCGATGAAGGGCTACGGCACGCCAATACCGTCGACTACCGGCCCGAATACCTCCCGGAATACTGGTGCATCGACCAGGAAGGCGCAGGAGTTGAACCGCGCCCGATCATCGGCGCGGTTCCCGCCGCCGCAGGTGGCAGCGGAAATGACCGCGCCGAGGCAGCTCGGGCAGTGCGCGAGCAGGAAGCGAAGGACAAGCAGGAACGCCGACGAGTCCGCGAGCTGAACAAGCAGGCCGAGGCCGCGACCACCGTCCGCCGCGAGTTTCTGCGCACAACCTTGCTCGCCCGCAAGACCCCGCCGAAGACGGCAGCGACCTACGTCGCGACCACCCTCGCCCGCGATCCCGGACTGATCTCGGAATACAAGGCAGCGGAATCACTCGGTGAGCTGCTCGGGTTCAAGGGCTACTACCCCGGCCGAGAGTTGGCCGAGCAAGTGGCGAAGGTGTCCGAGGCTCGCGCTCAGGTGCTGCTCCTCGCGCTGGTGATCGCCGCGCAAGAGTCCCGCATGGTCAAAGACGCATGGCGATCCAAGCCCAAGAATGCCGACCAGTACCTCAGTTTCCTGATGGAACAGGGCTACACCCTCGCCGCCGTCGAGGAAATCATCACCGGACAGCTCACATTTGACGAGGTCGCGATCGACTGACCCGATGAAGCGGCGATCCCCAGCCACGAAAGGGCTGGGGACCGTCCGCCCTTCCGCCCCGCACCTTCCACCTCCGGCCGGCGGTCAGAGCCACCGGCGGACCGGAAGGGCGGAATGCGGACACCACCACAGACACGCAAGAAAGCGCCCGGCCGCCGGCCCCTAACCACGACAAAAGCGCAAGGAAAAGGAACCGACCCGCCCCGGTGTGAACATTCTTCTATCCCGACGCTCGCGCATCAAGGCCGCTCCAGAAATAATATCCACACGCGCCACTCGCGCGCTCGAACAAAGGCGCTACGATATTTTTTCCTACACTCACCTTGACCCGCTCCCGCCGAGACCAGAATATCGGCACATACCGGGGGAGGTGGATAAATTGCAGGTAGAACGCGTGCAAGTAGCTGTGTATGTCACGGTTCGGCATTAGGGAAAGAATGTGAAAATGATTGAATATGTCATTAACTAAATCGGAAACTGACCGAAGAAATGCCGCGAAAGTATTGTTCTATATCGCATTATTCGATAGAATGAAATCAATAAAGAATCACCGACAAGGGGGAATGAAAATGGCGATCACCGTATACACCAAGCCCGCATGTGTGCAATGCAATGCCACTTACCGCGCACTCGACAAAGCGGGAATCGACTACGACGTCATCGACATCACCGAAAACGCACAGGCCCGCGATTACGTCATGAGTCTCGGATACCTGCAAGCCCCCGTCGTCGTCGCAGGAGAAGACCACTGGAGTGGATTCCGTCCCGACGAAATCTCCAAGCTCACCCCGGCCGCCTGACCACACACTTTCACCAGCGAAGCGAGGACACCATGACCGCAGCAGCATTCACCTTCACTCCCGATGCAGACTTCGTCGACCGCGCACTCGACGCCGAGCTCCGCCGCGACAGCGAATCCGTCGACCGCAAACTCCGCACCATGCTCGCCGCCCTCGATGACTCCCTCGCCGGAATCAGTGATGCACGCGAAGAGCTGCACACCCTCTACACCGCCCCCGGCACGGACACCGGCGAAGACGTTGTCGCCCATGACCAGGACGTCGCCACTCATCTCGCCGAGGCTGCCCGCAACCTCCGCGCGGCCGCCGAGATCCTGCGCAGTCACCGGCAACTCACCTCACCGCGACCCTGACCTCCCATGCCCACCGGCGACAGCAAGGACCCCGACGTGACACTCTCACTGGCCACCGCCGAAGACTTCGACGACCTCACCGACAACGAAGGCGAGATCGACGAGTACAGCACCGCCCTCGACGTCGAGGCTCAGCTCCTGTGCTCGCTGCTCTGGGCGCCGGCCGAGAGCGCGAAGCGTGCCGTCGCAGCTCTGACCAGCGCAGACTTCTACCGGCCCGTGAACGCGGCACTGTTCGCCGCCATCTCCGAACTCGTCGAGGCCGGCAAGCCGCACAACAGTGCCCACGTCTTCACTACCTTGCAGCAGGAAGGCCGCACCAGCGGGCACCTCGGGAAACAGCTCACCAAAGCACTCACCGACATCACCACCATCGGCGTCCCGTCCGCCGAACTCGAGCACAACATCGCCGCAGTCCTCACCCAGGCCTACCGGCGCGGATTCCGCGAAGCAGCACGCTCCCTCGCCCAAGCCGCCGAAGAACTCCCCGAAGACCAACTGTTCGAGCACCTGCTCAGCATCGGCCGCGAACGCCGAGCCGCCTCCCAACGCCTCGCCGCCATCCGCGAAGGCCGCCCATGACCAACAAGCCAGGTGTGGTGAAACACAGCATCTTCGGAGTCCTCGCGCTCGCCGTTGCGGCCCTGGACTTCACCATCGGCACCAAACACGTGATCACCGCCGGAATCATCGCCCTCACCGCCTCCGTCTACAGCTTCACCAAAGCCGCCAGACTCCGAAAAGCTCCAAGCGACAGAGAGAATCGACCATGACGACCGAAAAAGACACCAGCAGACCGGGTTGGAAAGCGCACACCGTCGTCGCGCTGATCAGCCTCGCCGTAGGCATCATCTTCCTCACCGGCGGAACAACCATTTCCCTCATCGCCGGAACAAGCCTCCTCGGACTCGCGGTCTACCACTACGTCCTAGCCCTACGCCTCCGCCGGGAACTCAACACACCCGCCGAAGAGAAAGAGCGGCCATGAGCGACGACGAACACGACGCCTGGCAACTGCACCACCACGGGGCCAGCTGGGACGACATCGGCACCGAAATGGGATGCAGCCCCACCACCGCACGAACCCTCGCAACCGCCTACGAGAAACGCACCGACACAGCAGCCGCACAAACCCAAAACGCCCTGTTCTGACCGGTCGAGACTGCAATCCCTGTCGGACCTACACGGCACACTCACCGGAAAACACAGGAGGGAACGCTCATGAACAACGAGATCACCAACATTCTTGCCCCCGCCGCAAAAGCAGGGGCCGTGGGAGCAGTAGCCGGATTCGTACTCGGAACACTGATCGGCTGGCTGTTCCTATCTGACGCAATGAAACCGTGGCAATTCGGCATCATCTTCGCCCTGGTCACGCTGTTGCTGGTTCTCCTCGCCGCCGCCCCCTACGTATGGCGCCGGTACAGCGGACAAAGCTAGCAGCGCACTCTTCGGCGCTCGACCACGACGAACCGCACCCGAATCACCCACGAGAAGGAGGACAACCGCATGGCTATCGCCGCGATCATCGCCGTAGCAGCACTCTTGATCTGGGGATTCGGATCAATCATCGCCCGACTCGCAGGAGCGATCGCAGTCTTCGAAGGACTGCTCCGCATCGGCTTCACCGGCAGCACACCCACCGCCTACGCCATCCTCGCCGCCGGCCTCGCAATCTGGATGACCGGACACTGGATCTGGGCGTTCAAACACAAAGCCTGGCGCACCCGACTCGCACTGACCGCCTACAGCCTCCCCGGACTCCACCACCTCGCACCCATCCCCACCAACCACACCACCAAACAGGCACCGCGCACCGCCGTGTGGCCGAACAATCACACAGAGATGAACCGATGAGTGAGCAGACCCGAACAACGCAACCGTGATCACTGAAAACTGTGATCGGCTTAAACGCGCGTTATAACTTGCGGATGTGCCCGCGTACAGTTTGGTGAATCATCACCGATAAAGTGCCATATATGCAAATATTGCGCCCAAGATAACAGCTACTCCAACCACAAAGGCTCCAATCTTCGTTCCGAGTGTCCACCAAGCAGGATCGAGATCAGCGGTATTCTCTGTCGGAGAATGGGTTGCCGAGCTAATACTTCCGCCGGAAGCTTGGGAAGTATTGATACTGACGTTTGAAGCTTTTCCGTGGAACGCTACCTGTATTGCCTGGCTGGCCTGGTCGGGGGTCGGGGTTTCTTGATTCTCTGGCATGATTCCCACAAGTTCACTAATAAGCTCGGTCAAAGTTGTGCGTAGATTGTCGAGGATTCCATGGATGGAAATTGTAGAAACGGCCCAGTAGAGCGAGATAATCGTCTGTCCGGGGTTGTCCGTGTTCATCACCCTGCATATCTCTGCCGCCATCGGAAGTGAGAGATGTAAGGCTTCACCTGTGGAGACGCTCTGTACCATCGCCTCCAGTTCGCCGACGGACTGGTGCATGGTTATTTTTTCAGAAACGGTTTTTTGTACGAAATCAGGCAATGCAGTTGCAGAGATTCGTTGTCCTTTTACATGCGATCCAGGGGTCACTCCGTCCAGCTGGATTGCCGCATATATGGTCCGGTAGGAAGGTATCTCGTCATCCTTAACTCCTTCGTACCCCTTCAATTCTTTAGTTGCCCAATCGCGCAATTCCACCGACCCGGAGCGGCCTCCGAGCAGGACGCATTTTCGAAGAAGGTCGGCAAGTGGTTTGCCGTCCAGTAGGTCCCGCTCGATCTCGGTCAGTAGGCGCTGGCTGTTGGGCATGGTTCATCTTTGCAGATACTTCGAGTTCTGCCGCTCTCGCTCATCGCTGCGCCACGCAGAATTTCTTCGTGGAGCTAGGCACCGGCTGCGTGCCCAATCGCCATGCCGATCATCGGCAGCGATTCCGAGGTCCGACCACAAACGATCGTATTCGGCCCACGAATCGACCCGAATCGGCGTGATCGAGCGACCATGCGAAACCGTCGACCGAAACTCATGACCGAAACTGCTTCGACCGAAATTAGCGGGTAGACCGTTTTCGGTCGGTTCGATAGCATCACTCTCAACGCAGAACGACGAACACGCCGCCAGCGACCTCCGACAGCGGGTCGGCGGCGTCGAAACCGCAGAAACGCGTACAGCCGCAAAACTACGACCGGGGGACCAGACCATGACGAATCCAGACGAGATTCCGCGTAAACCCACTCGCATTCTGACCGCGGGTGAGATCGAACGGGAAATAGCAGGCATCCGCGCCGGCCTCGAAATGGGTGGAGTCCCCTTCACCGCGGAAGCGGAAGCGGCAGCCCGAGCTGTCCTCAACGGCGAGATCACCGGAGACGAAGCGATCGCCCGCGGGCTCGCCGAACTGAACTCCCGCACCGCTCAGTGAGCAACGACTATCACTATCCGGGCACCACGGTCCTACGAAACCGGCTCGGATACACCGACCCTCACACGCTCGCACAGGCCGAAGCACTCATCGCCGCAACACGAATGGCGGAGCTGGCAGCGAACCCGATCGACGGGCACTTCGACTTCGCCCACCTGCAAGCAATCCACCGTCGCCTACTCGGTGACCTCTACGAATGGGCCGGTGAAATCCGCACGATCGACACCGCGCCAGGCGATCTCGGAATCCTCCACGACCCGCCCGCTGCCATCCCCGGCGAACTCGATCGAGTGTTCGCCGACATCAACAGCGGCGTCTACGTCAACCACCACAGCCACGAAGCGTTCGTCCAGGATCTCGCCGGCCACTGGGGAGACCTGACCAGTGTCCATCCGTTCGTCGACGGAAACTCCCGCACCCAAAGGGTTTTCTTCGACCAACTCACCCGCGACGTCGGATGGGCGATCGAGTGGCGCCAACTCAGCGTTGACGCCGTCCAGGCTGCTCGCAACTTCGCATACATCGATGGCGGAACCATCCTCGCCGACGTATTGCGCCCCGCGATCAAACCCGTCACCGAAGTGCCCGCGGACTCGATTGCCACCGCAGCCCGCGGCACCACCATGACCTTCCCCGAGCACTGGCAGGCCATGATCGAGCACTACGACACCATGCCCGAACAGGCCTACACCTGGGCGAGCCAGATCAAACCCGAAGCACCACAACATGACCCGCAGTCGACCGAGATCCGACCAACGCCCAAGCCAGCCGCTCCGGAACGAGAACTAGCCGACCTCGACACCACCAAGTTCCACACCCACTGGAGCCCCGAGGTCGACCACCAACTCATGAACAGCCGCACCATCCCACAACACAGCAACAGACCAGAAGGACCGAGACTGTGAGCATCATCGGATACGCCCGCGTCTCCACCCTCGAGCAAAACCCCGAACTGCAAGAACACGCACTCCGACAAGCCGGAGCAATCCGCATCTTCACCGACTACGAATCAGGCTCCAAAACTCAGCGCCCCCAACTCACCGAATGCCTGAACTACCTTCGCGAGAACGACGGCGACGTCCTCGTCGTCTGGAAACTCGACCGCCTCGGCCGATCCGTCCGCCACGTCATCGACACCGTCCACACTCTTGGCGAACGCGGCATCGCATTCCGTTCCCTCACAGAAGGATTCGACACCACCACCGCAGGCGGCGAATTCCTCTTCCACATCATGGCCGCCCTCGCCCAAATGGAACGCCGCATGATCGTCGAACGCACCCACGCTGGCCTCGAAGCCGCCCGCCGGCAAGGTCGACACGGCGGTCGGCCGACTGTCATGACACCCGAGCGCATCGAACTTGCCCGCACCCTCCGCGAACAAGGCAAAAGTCTCGACGCCATCGCCTCGACGCTCGGCGTCGGCAGATCCTCGGTCAGCCGCGCACTCCTGACGGACGCTCAATAGATCGATTGGGACCTCTCTACCCTCCCACTCGCCCGAATCACCGAGTAACCAGCCACCATTCGATGCGAGTGGTCCGATTCGCGTGAGGAGCGCGCAAACCTGTTCCCACACCGGATGCGATCTCGCCGACCTCGATCGCTAGTCCTCGTCCTCCGGTTCGGGCTCATCCACCCATGCCTGAAATCCCGGACTCGTCAGACGCAGGTGGATCGCGCTGGGGCTCATACTGAGTTCGACGACCACTTTGGGCAGGTCCCACCGGAGAGCTGCCGGTGGTCCGGGCTCGGCGCTCGTGGCTGTCCCCAGGAGTGCGGTAAATGCCACATCGAGGTTCGTGAACCCTTCGTCCAGCAGCGGGCGCACCACTGTCATGGGCGTGGCGTCATCTGCCAGGTCCGTGACGAAGATCGAGATCCAATTCATTCTGTGTTGCCGCCCGAACATGTGCGCCTCCGGCCGGCTGACATGAAAGTTCGTCCGTATCGAGGCGCCACCTTGCATGAGTTCGACGAGCTCCCATCCAGCTTGTGCGCAGAAGGGATCCAGGTCGTCGACGGCCCAGGTCCAGTCGAATTCTGCGGCGAGGCGGGCGATCCGGGTGGCGCCTTCGATGTCGACGTGCATGTGCGGATGCTACTTCCTTCGTGATCGTCGTTCCTGCACTCGCACCACGAGACTGAGTGTGTATGCATCGCAAAGGATTCGCGTAGCCTGGCGGCCTGCGAACATTCGCACCGACCAAGCAGTGCTTACAACGACGGCTCAGAAACGATAGAGATTGAATTGTGAACCCTCGAACTTGAGCTCTCTCACCGGCAGGCTATCCCTGATCACCCTCGCAGCCGACTGGACCGCACGATCCAACTGGCGCTGATCATGCACACTGTCCGACCAGAAACACCGCTCCACCGAAGTGTCGATCACCTCGGAATCCGACACAACCGCTGCCGCATACCGATCAGCAAGCTCGCCCCCATCCCGATACGGAATGTCCTCCACCAAGCCGACATACGGAACATTCGGCGCGGGAAAAGCACTATCCAAAAAGTGGTGCGGACCCGCGTACACCATCAACCCGAAGTCCTCGAAGCCCAACACCGCCGCCATACCACCACGTCGGCGGCCAGGATTGATCGTGTTCTCCCCTCCCAAACGAGAGGTTTTCTCGCGCAGGTACGGACATACCATCGCCGAATACAGAACACACGACAAATGCATCGGCACATCCCGATCATTGGCAAGGGGACGCTGATACATCCGAATCGTCGCGGCATCTCCCTGCGCGAAAGCCCGATACACAGGCCGGCCGCGGGGCATCTCGAAACCACACACCGCGCACCCGCGGCGCATCACCAAAGCAACATTCCGAAAAGGAGACGTGCTACTCAACACCGGCACACCATCCACCCACGCAGACTCCGCCGGAACAACGAAACCCCGCCTATCCCGCGGCAAACCGTCGATCCACGGTGCAGGATCAGGAACAACTCGACTCATGAAACCCCCTGTTCAGCGAACAAACCGCTCAAATCACGGCGACGAGTACTACATTCGAAAACTGCCAGCAGCGACTGACTGACCAGACACTGCCGAACTGTTCGCGACCAAACGTCACCGCTCCCCACGCTCATACGCCGCCACCGCAGACGCGATGCACGCGTACGCATTCTTCACCGCAGCCACCGCAGGCTCCTCGATGTCCCAACTGTCGCCGATATACACAGGATCGGTGCTACCGAAAATCGGCAACAACTTCTTAGAATCCGGAAAACGCGTCACTGCAACAACATCCCGATCCGAAGAAACAACCTCGATATCGTGCGCAACGTCCACCACAGACCCGTCATCGAGAAGAAACACAGCCCTACCCGACCCACGAGCATCGCCCGAAATCTTCAACTTCCAACACCGCTGCTCGGACACCATCCGATAATTCGCCCCTCTCGCAGTGGTAACCGCGATAGTCCGATCCCGGCGATGCCACCATCGAACACAAGGCCCCACCAGCCGTAACACCGAACTTCCACCACTACTCAGACGCTGAACACCTTCGGCCATCGCCGCCACTAAAGCAGTCTCGGCCGCAGCCTCGCGCGTCCGCTCCGCAGTAGCCCACTGATCCAAACGCGCCAAACGAGCCCGCTCACGTCCAATTGCGTCGTCAAGACTGTCCATCCACGCAGCATAAAGGCGGACACCGACACCACGCCGCACGAAAAACCGAGAGAGAAAAAGGGCGTGGACCAGGTAATAGACCTGGCCACGCCCTTCGATCTGCACCTACAGATGTTGCTGCCGAGCTGTACGGAACTTTCCGACCAACCGAAAAACGAGCATCAACAACGCGAAAATAACTAGCGCCAGGACCCACGGCAAGCCTGCATGGACCAGCCCAACTCCGCCACAGGCGGTAATCCACTCAGGACCCGCAGACAGCAGCATTTCCACTACCGGACGAAACCACCACACGAGCACCTTCGCCAGCACGTAAATCGCCGCAATCGTCTTCTTGCCGCCAGGAACTACTTTGGCCCGCTCGGACGCGTACCGCCAGCGGAGCCAACCCCAACGACCAGCCGCACCCTGACTAATACCTTCTTCATAATCTCCGCCCATACTTTTCTCTCCTTCTAATGATCCAGTTGAATTGTCTATCGACAGAAAAAGCACACATGTGTGGCGTTCCTTCCAATCAATCTGGTTATGAACCGATCACGAGGCTCGTGAACGGAAACCAACCATAACAGCGCCAAGCCAATTCCGGTAGCCCCCAGTGTGGGCACCGAACCAGCTGGTCAAAGCTCCGGTTGGTGTGATTACAGTACTACATGCCGAGCATTCCCGCGACGTTAGGAGGAATGGGAACTCGCATAAAAAGTTATTTAACTTCTTACTGGATAGAATGTGTCTGGATAAGTAAAAAAGAATGTAATCGGATAAGTTAAAATTGAAGAAACATCATCGAACTAACTTCGATACTGTGGCGAAAAAGCTCAATCCAAGATTGATCAGAGCTACCGCGACAACACCCGTGGGCCAGCTCCGTCGCTCCCGCACAATCACCCCGCCAGCCACCCGAGCGGGAGGTGCGAACGCCTGGCCCGTTGCCGGCAGTGTGTTGGCGCCTGCCCGGCGGCCGACCACCTACCGGTGTCCCCCGAAATGAGCTCCGCTGCGCTCCGCACCAGCGAAAAGCGTTGATTTGTTTGTCCTTCTGGCCTTCCGATTCTCGTCGGCGGTGACCTGCACGCAACCCCTGGCGGCGATGCCGGCCCGAGGCTCCGAGAAATTTTCTCAACCCGCACTCGCACGCTCGCAGAGAAATTTTCCCGGCCCAGGGGTGGCACTCCGGCCCCCTCATGCCGACGCGATTCTCCTTTGCCAGCAGGGCAAAAAAATTGGCGGCCACCGAGCAGGGGGCGCCACAGGATCAGCGGAGGTTGAAAGTTATGGGCGCGAAGACCACGGCAGACAAGAGCGCAGCGCGACGCGAGCAGGCCGCCGCACTGCACGAGAGCATCACCGCGAAGGTCGCCCAGCTCACCGACACCGATGCATGGGCCGCCTACCTGACCTCAGCAGCAGCGTTCCACTCCTACAGCTTCAACAACGTCATGTTGATTTTCTCGCAGGCCCCGGACGCGAGCCAGGTCGCCGGATTCCGCAAGTGGCAGGAACTCGGACGCCAGGTCCGCAAGGGCGAAAAGTCGATCAAGATTTTCGGCTACTCGACCAAGAAGATCACCGAAACCGACACCGAGACCGGCGAGGAAACCACCCGCCGCGCAGCACGGTTCCCGATCCTGTCCGTGTTCGACATCGCCCAAACCGATCCGATCGAAGGGCACCCCGCCCAAGCAGCCGAAACCATCACCACCCGACTTGAAGGCGAAGACCCCGCCGCCATCTGCACCCGCATTGCGGACGTGATGACCGAGCAGGGATGGACCGTCACCCGCGAGCACATCGCCGGAGAATCGAACGGCCGAACCAGCCTCGACGGATCACGCCGCATCATCGTCGACGACACGATCAGCGACGCCCAAGCCGCGAAAACGATGATTCACGAAGCCGCCCACGCGCTCATGCACGCCAACGGCGACATTAACCCCGCCGAGCTGCACCGAGGCCGCGCCGAAGTGGAAGCCGAATCCGTCGCCTACGTCCTGGCCGGACTACTCGGACTCGACACCACCGAATACAGCATCGGCTACATCGCCGGATGGGGAAACGGAGACCTCGAGGTCATCACCGACACCGCCCGCGCAGTCCTGGCGACCGTCCACACCCTCGCCGAGGCACTCGAACCCGACTCCGACGACGCCGAGGACACCGCAGCCGCATAGACGGCAGCACCCCGCACACGCAGTGCGACACCGGGCGGAAGGAGCCCGCCCGGTGTCGCACCCGAAAGTCTACGAAAGGGCTATGACATGAGCACCACGACCGACGAGCTGCGCGCCGACACGATGTACAGCAACACCATCGACGCCGCGTATCCCGCGATCACACCCTCAGGAATGGCGGTCGCCGAGATCCTCGAGACGCTGACCGCAAAGATCACCGCAGCCACGAGCGCGACAGGGATGCAAGCGGAAATCGGGTGGCTCACCCTCGCGCACGAAGTGAGCGCCCGCGAAGCTGTCGCCCTGCTCGCCGTCGCGACCCGCCGCGCCTACGACGCCGGACAGATCGCCCCCTCACGCGTGAATCGTGTCTACGGCCGAGTCGAGCGCGCCGCCGCGGCGCATGGAATCCGGTTCCGGTGGTGAGCGTCCCGAAGGCAGAGACGATGGTGGATCCGCAGATGTTCACCGGATGCGTTCTCGCGGGATGCTCGAACATCGTGGCCGAGGACGGAGAAATCTGCTCGCAGTGCCGCCGCATCTTCGGCGACATGATCAGGCCCGTATCCGAGCGAGAGCGCGCCGAGACCACCGAACACCCACGGCCCGCCGCGACCGCAGCGCGGTTGTTGACCCGACGCAATCAACGGTGCTGGTTGTGCGAGCAACGCCGCACCTGTACCCGAGTCGGTGGTCAGTGGGAGTGCCGCGACGCCGCGCTGCCGGCGGAAAGGTGACGCCTGCCCGGCGGCCGGCCACCTTCGGTGTCCCCCGAAATGAACTCCGCTGCGCTCCGTTCTGTGAAAAGCATTGATTTGTTTTCACTTCTGGCCTTCCGATTCTCGTCGGCGGTGACCTGCGCGCAACCCCTGGCGGCGCAAGCGCCGGCCGATGGCTCCGAGAAATTTTCGCCACTCGCAAGCTCCCGTCAAAATTTTCTCGGCCCAGGGGTGGCACTCCGGCCCCCTCATGCCGACGCGATTCTCCTTTGCCAGAAGGCGAAAAAAATTGGCGGGGCACGAGGCCCGGTCACTTTCACAACAAGGGGAACGACATGCAGAACATCCGTTTGAGGACCGCCACCGACGTCTTGGCCGCAATCCCGGCATTGCTCGGATTCGTCCCCGTCAATTCCGTCGTGATGATCGCTCTCACCGGATCACCGGCCACGCTCGCGTTCGTTGCGCGCACCGATGTCATCGGTGCCGATGCGGCAGCCGACTACAGCACCGCACTCGAGCAAGCCGCAGTCACGTCCGTTATCTGGGTTGTCGTCGGCGCCGGTCCGGTAGCCGCCGCCGGACTCGATCAGATCGAGGCGGCGCAGCGCGAGCTCGACAGCAGGGGAATCCGCAATGCCCGCACCCTTGTCGCCGAGTCTCTCGAAATCGGAGCGGAGTGGTTCGACACCAACGGCGAGGAGAGCGGCCGCACCGCCGACCCGATCCTCTCGGAGGTCAGCATGAACCGAATCATGAGCGGACGTCGGACATCGAGCAGCCGCGCCGAGATCGAAGCCCGTTACCGCGAGGACACGGCCGCCGACATGGACGCAGCCCGCGCCGCCGCAGCCGAGCAGGGCGAGGACTTCGCACGAAACACGATCACGGAAATCGCCGCAGTCGTACGAAATTTCGAGGTTCCCAGTCTAGACCTCGCCGCCCGCGCCGGATTGTGCGCGGCAGCGGACCCGCACCACCGCGATGCCATGATCGGAATCGTCACGATCAGCCCGCAAGCCGCAGCGGACGCCTTCGGAACCATCGCCACGCACCTACGCGGAAACTACCGAGTCCAGATCCTCACCCTTGCCGGGTTGGCCGCATACGTCGACGGCGACGGAGCCGCCGCCGGAATCGCGCTCGACGCTGCTAGCGCCATCGGCGTCGACCCCAGCCTCACGACGTTGCTCAAGCTGCTCGACGCGTCCCGCACGGCCGGAATCAAGCCGGAGGCGATCGCCGAACTTGCCACCATCGGCGTCGAGGTAGCGCGGTCGATGGGAATCGACCTCGACACCGAATAGCCGAACGGACAAAAACGCGGCCCCGACTCAACTCGAGAGAGTCGGGGCCGCCCCCGTACGTGGTGGTGGTTGCTCGGGCATCGAGCCCTTACAACCACTGCGCCGCACTGCGCGGACCGGCGAACCGAGCCGCGTCGTGCGGCGGTCAGTGGAAAAGCTCGTCCGGATCGCCCGCCGCCGGAAACGCGATGTCGATACGCGGAGTCTGCGCAACCGACGTTCCGGTCAAACCTTCGACGACCGCAACGAGATCCGCGTCGGTGATCTTTTGCGTGTGCTTCGTTGCCTGGTATGCCGCCGCTTCCACTGCGGACCGCTCCCGCGGAGTGAAGTTCTCGCTCATTTTCTCGTGCCTTTCGCTCGTCAAAAGAGTGTCGGTGTGTCCGTGCGAAGCAACGCCGATTCCACCGCGTCTGCGTCCCATCCGTTGCGCAACGCATCCCGCAGAGCCTTCGATCGCGCCGCACGGGCGGCGCGATCCGGGCCGTACCAATGCCAGCTCTGCCCCCGGCCGCCGCCGCGACCCTTCGCGCTCATCCCTGCAAGATTCTGCGATTGCGTCCCCGCAACCACATGTGGACGTCCGGCGATGCTCGTCGTGGCCCGGACACAGATCGGGTTGTCGCACACTTCGTGGATCGCGAACTCGGAATCGGTCAACGGCCGACCGAGTTCGAGCATCAACGCGTACCGATGCGGGCGCACGACTCGCTGCCGACCATCGCGCATCAGCCAAAATCTTCCGTACCCGTCATCGGAAATGCTGCCGGTCCAAAAATGGCAATCCCGCTCGCCCGGTCCGCGCACGATGAACCGCTCGAATCGTTCCCGTTCCGGATCGCCGAGCGCCGGAAGCGTTAGGACGTCTGGCATCAGCACACGCCCCTAACGCTTGTGAGAGTTGCCGACGAATCGGCCGCGGTTTCCCCCAACCGGGGACAGCGATATCCCTCATGTGGATGCCCGAGATTTCTGTTCCCGCTCCGCTCGATCTCAGGCAACGCACAATCGGTCGCTGACACCCAACCGGGGAAAACCGCGAAGGCCGACATTGATTCGCTGGTCGCTTCTACGACGCCAGCGCGGCCGGATCAGTCGACGAAGCCGGTGCCGGTGCCGGTGACGAATCTTCCTTCGACGCAGTCTTGTCAGCGGGAGCCTTTTCCGATTTCTGTTTCGGTTTGGTCGACCGCAGCAATTTGTTGACCTCAGTTGTCGTCAGGCCGGTCAGCTGCGCGATGCTCGCCACCGTTTCGCCGCGAGATTTGAGATCCGCAATCGCAGCCGCACCGGAACGATCCGCATCGGCGAGCTTGGTGTCGGTTTCTTCGCGGATACGCTCGATACGCACTCGCGCATCGTCCGCGATCTTCTCTCGCGACTCCTGCGCCTTGAAGAATCGGACGAGATCGTCCTCGACCTTCTTCAATCGCTCTTGCTCTTCCGCGAGACGGGCGGCATTCGCTGCGCGTGCCCGTTCCCTCGCGCTGATCGTGGATGTGTTTGAGGACGCCATGCCGCAAACCTTACCGCCGGCAGCGGCGATCGGCCATCAATTGTTCCCCACCCACCTAACGGTTCCCGGCTCAAAAACTCGGGCCACCCATCACAACTCCACTGAACCTTTTCACACATCACCATGTCAAACCATCTATCCATCCAGCTCATCCATATTTTCAAACACTTCGCTTCCCTCAGCACCAGCAGTTCGTTCCTCACCAAATGCACTTCGTTTCACTCAGCCCGACCCCCAAATTCAGACACACCTCTTGCTGAATTTCAGACTTTGGGGGTGTCTGCCCTCCGCCAGGCCGCCTGCGGCGACTATGGTGGCCTTGTGATGACGCTCCACGTACTGCACGCGGGCGATGGCTACGAGTACCTGACAAAGCAGGTCGCCACCGCTGACCGCGAGCTGGAGCACGGGCAAGAACTCACCGACTACTACACCGCCCACGGCACCCCACCGGGTACCTGGTTCGGCGCAGGACTGAACGACCTGGCGCGCATGGACGCCGACGCAGCAGTCGATCCCGCGGACCGAATCGGTACCGGGGAGACCGTCTCCGAACCGCAGATGAAGGCACTGTTCGGCGAGGGAATGCACCCCAATGCCGACGCGATGATCGAGGACTTCATCGCCGCCGGTGCCAAGCCCGACGCCGCCGTCAAAGCCGCCCGGCTCGGACGCAAGTTCCCCAAGTTCACCAACGACATCCCGCTCCTGACCGAGCACCGCGCCGCCCTCGAACAGTTCGCCACCGACAACGGACGTCGACCGTCGAAAGCCGAATCGGCTGCGCTCATGGAGAGCGTCGGCACCCGGCTGTTCGAGCAGACCCACGGACGATCAGCCGAAGACAATCGCGAGTTGTGGTCGTGGATCAGTGCCCAGAAATCCCGCGTCCGCCAACCCGTCGCAGGACAGGATCTGGTGTTCACACCGCCCAAGAGTGTGTCGACAATGTGGGCACTCGCCGACGATGCCACCCGTCACGAGATCGAACGTATCCAGCACGAAACCGTCACAAGCACGCTCAGTTGGATCGAAAAGGAAGCCTGCTTCACCCGTACTGGCGCCACCAGCCAAGAAGTGCACGACACCACCGGCATGGTCGCCACCCTCTACAACCACTACGACTCCCGCGCCGGGGATCCGAACCTGCACACCCACGCCGTCGTCTCCATCAAGGTCTGCACCGAGCACGACGGAAAATGGCGCGCTCTCGACGGCTCCACCCTGCACCGCTACGCCGTCGCAGCGTCGCAGCGCTACAACGCTGAGATCATGGCGAAGCTGCACACCGAACTCGGATTCGACCTCACCACTCGATCCACCGGACGCGGCCGCCAGGACATCGTCGAGCTGGCCGCAGTCCCCCAAGAACTATGCGAAATGTTCTCCTCACGCCGCACCCAGATCGAAGCCCGCCGCGATCAACTCGTCGCTGACTACCGCGCCTCACACGGCCGGATGCCCTCCCCCAAAGCGATGTACGCGCTCTACCAGCAAGCCAACCTCGACACCCGCGCCGGCAAGCAAGAACCCGAAACATTGCGAGAAATGCAGCACAACTGGGTCACCCGATCCGCCCAAATCCTCGGCACACCCGAACACGTCGACGGCCTCGCACAACACTGGCGCAACATCCAAGACACCCACGCCACAGGAACTCTCATCCCGACCACCATGCGCTCCGCCGACAGCGTCGACGTCGAAGCCGCCCGCGTGCTCGACCGCCTCGAGAACGTCCGCGCAAGCTGGGCGATCACCCACATTCACAGCGCCGTCGAAGCGAATTTCGCGGCCGTCACCTTCCACGACGACAGCGCCCGCCGAGAGGCAATCGACGCCGTCACCGCCCACGTTCTGACCGAGTCCGTGCACATGCCGGCCGCCGATCTTCCGCCCGCACCCGAGGTACTGCGCCGCCGCAACGGCGAGTTCATCCTGGAACGCCACGGCGCCGCACTGCACACCTCCGAAGGTGTCATCGCCGCCGAGCAATCCATGCTCGACGCCACCGGAACACCGACCGCCTACATCGCGACGCAAGCCGGACTCGACAAGGCCGTCGAGAAGATCGCCCGCACGAGCGATCACCCACTCAACGCCGGACAGCGCGAGCTTGCCGAGCATTTCGTCGGCGCCGGAACACTCCTCGCCGTCGGTATCGGCCCGGCCGGCACCGGCAAGACGACGTCGATGAAAGCGGTCACCGACACCTGGACCGCCGCCGGATACGAGGTCATCGCCCTCGCACCATCCGCCGTCGCGGCCGAAACCCTGGGCGAAGAAATCGGCACCACCGCCCACACCCTCGCGACCCTGACGTACCCGTGGCGCGGCCTCGAAAACTACGAACCACGCAGCCTCCCCGAGCACATCGAGATCCCCGCTGGGGCGATGCTGCTCGTCGACGAAGCATCCCTGGCATCGACCAAAGACCTCGCCGCCATCACCGAAATCGCCGCAGCCAAGGGCGCCGTTGTCCGTCTACTCGGTGACCCGAACCAGCTCGACGCCGTCGAAACCGGTGGAGCGCTGCGACTGCTCGCCGAAGAAACCAACGCACCCGAACTCACCGTCGTCGTGCGCTTCGGCGAAGACACCGAACAAGCCGAGAACTCCCTCGCCCTGCGGCACGGCGACGAGAGCAGCCTGGAGCTGTTCTACTCCCGCGGATGGGTCCACGACGGCACCGCCGCCGAGATGAAAGACGCCGCCGCCACCGCCTACCTCGCCGACATCGACGCCGGAAAATCCTCGATCGTCATGCTCTCCACCCGCGACGACGTCCGCGAAGTGAACCTCGCGATCCAAGCGCACTACCGCGCCGCCGGCACAGCCAAAGCCGAACACACCGTGACCCTGTCCGACGAACTCGACGCCGGAGTCGGTGACATCGTCCTGACCCGCAAGAACAAGCGCGGGCTACGCACCAAGGGCGGCAAACGCCGCAACATGTTCGTCCGCAACGGCGACCTGTGGACCGTCACCGCCGTCAACGAGAACGGCTCACTGAACCTGCGCAGCAAAACCCACGAGGGCACGATCACCCTGCCCGCCCGGTACGTGAAGCGAAACACCGAACTCGGCTACGCCGCCACCGTGCACCGCAGCCAAGGCATCACCGTCGACACCTCCCACACCACAGTCGGACACACCACCAACCGGCCCGGCCTCTACGTCGCCACCACCCGCGGCCGTACCGAAAACCACCTGTACGTCCCCGTCGAACCCGGCGTCACCCAAGACACCGAAGGGATGCACCTCTCCGAAATCCAGACTCCGAACTCCCGCGAAGTCCTCACCCGCATCCTCGCCAACGACAACGGCCACAAAGCCGCCATCACCGAGATCCGCGACGCACTCGAGCACGCCCGCAGCCCCGAACGCCTCCGCGAGGCGTACGACGCCGCGCACAGCAGGTTGCGCGATCGCTGGCTCGACGACGTCCTCGACCGGGCGCTGCCCGCCGCACTACTCGCGACGATCGCCGCCGAAAACCCCGGCAGCCTCGCCGCGCTCCGCACCACACTCGGACAGGCACACGACCGAGGTGACAGCGCCCGGCGCATCCTCAACGACGCACTCGCAACAGGGGAACTTCACACCGCCCGCGATGTGGCCCGAGTCCTGAACTCCCGCATCGTCGAAGCAACCCAGGCCGCAGCGGAAGCGGCAGCAGAGCGCGCCGACACCGCGCTCCCGCCGCTGCCCCCGCGCACTACCAGCACCGACAAAGAACTCGACGACTACGCCCGCATCCTCGCCGACCGCTACGCGGCCGCCCGCCCCGAACATGAGCGCATCGACGGCATCGGCGCGACCATCCGCCGCTACGACGAGACGCGGGCGCAGCTCGACACCACCCGCGTCCACCGCCCCGTGCGGGAAGCTTTCGAACCCGACATGGCAGACCGAATTCTCGCCGAAGCCAGTTCGCAGCGACTGGGGCGCCACCTGCGCAAAGCGGCGCTCGCGGGCCTCGCACCCGAGGCGGTTCTTGCCTGGCACGCGCAGCAACTCGCAGCGCGAGGCGAAGACGTCACCGTAGCGAACATGATCAAAGACATGGCACCGGCCATCACCAGCGCAACCGAGAAGACGAACACCCGCTGGGCCACCGAACACGACGAGATCCTGCGCGAACACTTCCCCGCCGCGATCGCGGCCGCCGAACGCACCGAAGACCCGCGGTGGAACGCAGCAGTAGGCCGTATCCGCGAACTCGTCACCCACGCAGGCTTCGACGTCGACGACCTGTTCCGGAAGATCCAGACCGTCGCCCACTCCACCGCCCACGTCACCGGCATCACCGATGCCCTCGACGCCATCGCGCCGCAGGCATCAGCGCCTGCCGACCCAGCTGCACCGCACTGGGTACCCTCCCCCGACCTCGACGCCCACCTCGTCGACCCCACACTCGCCGAGCAACTCGACGCCACCTACACCGACATCGCCGAAGAACACACCGCGAACACCCGCCGCATCAGTACCGACGAGCAGCGCAGCAACGACCCCGAACTGCGTTTCATCGAGCACCTCGAAAGCCGACCCGAAGACCCAGAGATGGCAGCGCAGTGGGATCGCACCGCCGCCGAAATCCAGGCATACCGCGACCGCTACAACATCACCGACACCACATCAGTCGCCGGCGACCGCCCCGAGAACAAAGCCGACATCGCACCCTTCAACACCGTTCACCGCGACATCGTCGACCTTGGTGATCGCATCGCGGAGCATCGCGAAGAACAACGCAGTGCGGAACACGAACAAGCGGCGATCGAGCACCACCACACCATCGCTCAACACGTCGAGCAGGAACAGCGGCGGCGCAGTCCAAGACTATGAGGGGCAGGCTGCCGCGCTGGCGATGTATTCGGACCGAGCTCGGGAGTCTCCATCCGCTCTACTCGTCGATTGAGACGACGTGCGCGGCCCTGTGAGTCTGTCGGTGGCCTAGGACATGATGCTCGTACAGAACTTGTACAGGGTATGAATCCGTTTGATACCTGTGTGCGACAGTGCCGAATGAACTTCGTACAGGCAGCGCATCGTCGCCGGATCTGCCCGCCGCTAGCGCAAGGATGTAGAATCAATAGCGTAAGCAAGACCTGAGCTGCACTTTCGTAGCGCAGAAACAGGCGAAGCCGGCCCCACGGGAATGGGAACCGGCTTCGGTCACTAGACCGCCGTCGCGATCTGAGTGTCCTGTTAGAGCGGTAACACAGTTAAATATTCGAGACCCACCTTGGCTACAGACATGAGTGCAGTGATGAGCTGCACCCACACCAGGGTGGGTCTTGTCTTGCCACAACAACCATGACATTGCGTCATGAGGAACCAGCCTTTCTCGATGACCCGAAGGTCATATCCACATGTCCCTCTACGAGGGGCATGACCGACAGCAGAGCGGTGATCGGCCGGCCGAATCACCGTCATATGTTCGAGAATGTTGCCGCTAGTTACCTATGACCATCTTACTGGTAAGCACCGACTAGAAGCGGCCACTCTTGTGTCGGCCGTCGCGCACGCTAGCTGGTGCACGCAGCTTGGCCCGCTAGACCAAACACGGGCAGTTACGATAGATACGCGGTATAGTTGGGTGTATCTACCGTAACTGTGAGGTGAAACGTATGGTCAAGGACTCGGTACACGCCGCCGCCGCCGAAGTGCGTCGAAATGCGGGGGCCACCGCATTTACTGTTGTTGATCACCCGGGCGGCAACAGGAGGTCGCCCGTTTTTAAGCTCGCTCGCGATGGCGGTCTGTACAGGAATCCCCAGGAGGATAAGGCTGAACCCGCAGCTCGGGACCTCTCGCGCCATGAGATAGGCCACTGGCAACACATGTTGAAGCGCGGCCACACGTCGCCAGATGCCGTGCAACCACACCGCTCACTAAGGAAGCGAGCGAGTCAGAATCGGACATCGGCCCGCGAGGCAGTGTCCCCAACGGCGCTTTCCGAATTCGCTGACATCTATGCACTCTTCTTGCCCCTGGTTAGTGGAGTCCCGAGCGGTGGATGGGACAAGGTCAGAGGGTTCGCCCGAATCGTGAAACTGATCGACGATTCGGCGGTATTGAGTCGTGCCGTGTTGGACGTCAGTGTCGACGGTTTGGCTGCCGATGACAAACATTTGGCTGCCTATAACGAGTGGTTGCAAGCATTGAAGCCGATTGCCGAAGCGGTCGACCAGGAGAGTCGCGAGCTGAAAGCGCATGTCGCGCAATCGGATCAAGCGCCGCCGGTGTCCGTGGAACTCGAAACAGCTACAGGGACACTGGACTATGTTCTCCCGGTCTCGCTCGACGAAACCCTCAGTTCCAGTGAGGTCGGAGAGTTGCTGTCACCTTCCGGGAACCCGAACCGAACGCTGGCCAAGCGGCGTCGACAGAGCAACGAACTGCTAGGCGTAGAAATCTCAGGTCACTACCGCTACCCCCGGTTCCAGATCGACGCGTTGAAGCGTTGCATTCACCCCGTCGTCGCTTACGCAAACTCGGAGATGGAGAGCAGCGAAGATCCGTGGGGAACCCTCGACTGGTGGTACACGCCTGACCGGATACTCGGTGGCCGGCCCGTCGACCTCGTCATCGCGGGAGAACTGACGGAAGAGGCGGTAGACAACACCCTCGCTTTCGGCTCTCACGGGATGAGCTGAGGATACGTTGCCAACCAACGAGTACAACGGGCTGGAAGCCGACCTTGAGATCATTCCCGCAGGTACGGAGCTGTACCGAATTAACCCTACCCATGCGCCGTGGAAGGCAAATTCGTACAACCCCTGCCCGCCAAGTCCCCTGGGGACTCCCGGACAGGGACGATTCGAACCCCTCGACGCAGGTCTGGGGCACTACATCTATCTCGCACAAAGCGTGGAAGGTGCGCTCGCTGAAGGCGTGCTGCGAGGAGAAAAGATCACAGCAGGCCTGATTCCGCGTCACGCGCTGGTAGGGATACGCAGGAATATGCCAGGCAAAAGACTCGGAAAATCCTTGGTGACAATGAGGCTCGAGGAAGACGTGGCGGTGGCATCTCTCTACGGGGCACACAGTTCACGGCTCAACCTCAACGCGAGCCTGTTGCTCGGCGAGGACTACAACCGGACCAGAGAAACAGGAACGAAGGTGCTCGCGAACACCGTGTCAGCCAACGGACTCAAGTACCGCTGTGCGAATCACGACGACCTGAAGTCGCTGATGTTCATTTCCCGTCACGGACCGGCTGAGTTGACGATTCTGGACGAGGTCGACATCTTCTACGACGACGCCGGGCGAAAGAAGGTCCTCGAAATTTTGGATTCGGAGTTCAACCTCAAGTACAGCGGTAAAACCCCTTAACCCCAGGCAAAATGGTGTGGCCCCCAACTTTCGTTGGGGGCCACACCATTCGCGTCCTTGCCAGTCCGTGACTTGTCAGGACCGAGCGAGCATCAGTTTCGACTTGGAGAGCACGAGGAATGCCGCGCCGACCAGTAGCAGCGCGACGGCAGGCAATACGACCCAGGCCCGTGCTGTCATCGTGTCCTGCTCGCCGATTGCGAACAGTACTAAGCATCCGATCCCTGCGATCCAAAGACCAGACGCAACCAGACGAGACGCCCAGCGTGAAAAGAAGCGCACCGCGGGGATATTGATTCGTCCCAGAGGGTCATGGTCGTACATCGCAGTCCACCAATCTGAATCGAGTTGTGTTGCAAAGCAGTCTATGAAGAAAAGGGTGTGTCCGCCACAGCGCGACACGCAGGCCCCAGGCGGGACAACCCACGATCGCCGCGGCCGTGGCGGACACGAGAAGCATCAACCACCTGCAACCCGTACGCACGAACGGTGGGCGAGACCGCTCGAAGGGTTTGGAGCTGTTGACACTTCGGCTTGTGATCGGCTACTGGACGGGCCGATACGTTTCCGTTTCGTCGTCGAATTCCCAACGGACACCGTCTATGTCGACGGCTGTGAAATCGTCGGAGGGATCTTCGGCGGCTGCGCGACCACTGTCAATCATGTCGAGAACCTGATCCATCGTCAGCGCGGACGCAGCGTTGGTGGCTGATTCGGCGTTACGTACGAAGTCGGGGCGTTCGGCGACCTCGTTGGCGATGAACTCGGCGAAGTCATCGGCTATCTCGGGTGCGTCCGGCTCGAACCCACACACACCGCTCCGGCGACATTCGCTGAAGCCCATCTTCGACAGGCGCCCGACCAGCGGCCACAGCACTTGGTAATGCCAGGCCGCCATGCCTCCGTGATACGGGGTCTTCACCGCCTGGTACACCTCACGATGAGCGAACATCGCTGCCGTCAGCTCCTCGACCATCGGAGTGTGTTTGAACCAGCAGGGCTTGATCTCATTGCCTAGGTCGTAGCGGCGACGCAGCCATTCCGTCCACTCGCGAAGTTCGACCCACAACTCCGCCGCCGAATCCTGGTCGAGGTGTCGCCAATCGGCGGGGCCGGGGTTGTACTCGGGAATGGTCATCGAGGATCCTTTTCAACGAGGGAGTGGGGCGCCGGCGCCGAGAGTTCAAGCACGGAAGCTGCGCACTGGGCGCAGGAACCTCCGCGATGTCTGATGTATTCGAACTTGCCGGTAGCTCTGAACACTCCGTCGTTGTAGGTCACCTTCGGGTCGCGGACGGTCCCTTCTTCGGGGGAGACGATCTCGACCATCGTCCTGTTGATTCCGTCTTTGGTTACGAGGATCCACCAGGCCTGATCCCCGGCGTTCCAGTGATCATCACTCAACCACGGTGTCTCCGAAATGTTCTGGTCTGCAAGTGATGTCTCGTCTCCAGTCACAAAAGCAGCTCCCTCTGTGGATGCCCCGCCGGATTGGTTGGTCATCGGGTGCCTGTCGCGCAGAATTCGTCGAACACCGTTTGATTCGCCCGCACCCTCTTGGCGAGGTCGGGAACATCCCACACCGAGGGCAGACGCACTTTCATCGGCTTCGCGTTGCGGAACATCATCAGCGCTTGATCTTCGGGCATCTCACGAATCTCGTTGAGCGCCATCACCGGCACCGAACGCGGAGCCGACCGCGGATCGTGACTGATGTACTCGTCACGGCTACCCATCAACCGAGACAGGGCCGCCAACTCGCTTTCGTCACCGAGACCCGGCAAGAACATGCGAGCCGGCGAATCCGTCGAGAGCCGCTGACCGCCGATGCGGCCCCAGCGCTTCTCGTTCTGCAAGGCACTGTGCACGAGCGCCCAAATCTGAATTCCGCGGCCGCCCGAGTCGGTGATCAGGTCCGGCATGTTCGGAATCGCCGCGACGTTGTTCATCTCGTCGAGGACCATTCGCAGCGGAGGGTCGATCTTGTCGTCCGGCTTGGTCAAACCGTGTGTCTTCGCCACGTGATACAGCTCGGCGGACAGGACGGTGGTGAACGCGGCCGCCGACGCACTGTGACCTTCCGAGACCACGTAGACGGTGTTCTTGCCTTCGGTCATCAGCGCATGAAGATCAGCGGATTCGCTGCGAGGGACGTTCATCGCAGCCATCAACTTCGGGGACGCCAACGGCTCGAGCAACCGCGCACATGCGCTGACCACGTCGTCGGAGGAATCGGACTTCGAGTCCAGTGCTTGTTCGAGTTCGGCGTGCCAGTCCGGCAGGTCCCTTTCCAGCACGTCGCGCACCAGTTTGACGTTGCGGGAGGACGCCCAGATCCGCAGGTCTACCAAGTCCTTGTTCTTGACGGCCGCGGCGTAGAGGTAGCCGCGCATGAGCATCGCGGCTTTGCCGTTCCAGTAGCCGGCGTTGCTGGTGTCGTCCATCGGCATGGCCTGGACAAGCGCTTCGGCGCGTCGTTTGGCGACTTCCGGGTCATCGCATCCGTCGAGGATCGACCATCGCATCGGATTGGGGATCGCGGTCAGCCCTTCCGGGTCGAAGACCTCGACGCGGCCGACTTCGCTGCGCTGCGCCCATGTAGAGCGGAGCAGGTCGCCGCGGGTCGAGGTGGCAACCACGGGGCCGACTGCGTCGGTGACGCCCTTCCAGCACACGCGCCATGTTTTACCGGCGCCGGTCGGTCCGGTGCAGGTCAGCCCGTCGCGGTACTGCAAGTACACGCCGTCACCGCCGTTGTAGAGCGTGGCGATCTTCGTGGTTTCCGCCTCGGCGACGATGCGGCGCACCGGAACATCCGCGAGGGACAGACGGGTCGCTTTCGCTTTCCGTACCGCAGCCTTCTCGCTGACGCCGGCGCGGGCAAGTTCGGTGCGGTCCGCGAAACCGGACTCTCGAACCCGGCGTGCAGCGCGGCGGATCGTCATCTTCGACGAGATGAACATGCCAAGCCACAGGCACAATGCCGCCAGGACGGCGATGCATCCCCACGTCAGGACCGGGCCGCCCGGCCGTGAACCTTCCGGCCAGGCCAGCGCCGGATCGGCCGGATGCAGGAACAGCCCTTTGAACACGTCGAGCACTCCGTACATCCCGGACGGCAACGCTCCGCCAGTGCCCGCGAGGACCCCGGAAAGGTAGCCGCCGCCGACCACACTCAACACCACGGCGAGCGCGGTCGCGGCCATCGGGATCACACCCGGTGCCACCATCGGTTTGGTAGGACGCTGCGTAGTACTCACGACTTCTCTCCTTCGATCCGGTCGGCCATCACAAGCTCGGGCCGCGATGGTGGAACTCGGACGGTTGCCACATCTGATGTCCGGCGCTCAGGTGATCGGACTCCGCGCTCCAGTGCGAATGAAACTTCGTGACATCGAGGTCGGGGAGTTCGTGGGTGCGGGCTGTCGCTGTCTCCGGTGCGTGCCGAACAGGCTCTGCCGGCGGGCCGAGTGCGGTCGGGGTTGGACGAGGGTAGTCCGGCGTGAGCTCACGGACTTCACGAGCGAGGGTGGCGGCGTTGATCTCACTGAGCAGGGCGGCACGGCGTTCCATCGCCTGCGTCTCGGTCATCGCATCGACCCGGCGACCGTGCTCATGCTCAGCCCAGTCGCCGATCCTCTGCCACGGCGGCGAGGTGATGGGGCGCTCGCTTGTCTGCGCGGCCGACAGTTGAACCCCGTGGGCGTACTGCATGACAGCTCGCGCTTGGGGATCGGTGAGCACCACATCGCACTGACGTTCCGCCTCAAGACGGATACGTTCTTGAACCACTGCGAAATGCTCGCCGCGGGCAGGAGCGTCGACAAACGAAAACGGACCCCTTTCCGGATCGGGAACCCCGATCCAGTCGGCATGTTCGAGATCGAGACGCTGCGCGATGTCGACCACAGGCGCCGGCGCCTCGCGCACGGTGGCGCCGATGTCTTCCTTGCCGATCGCGGCGAGAAGATCCGGCACATCGCGGGCTGTGCTCTTGTCCAACGCCCAGATTTCATAGCCCCCGCCATCTGCCCGAAGCATGTTGTGCGAGAACGTGTATGCGAGTGCCTGCTGGGCTGTCGCAGCATCGACGTCACGGCCCAGATGGATCAGCGAGAGATCCTGCACGCGCAAGACCATTGCGCTCGGACTGCCGAAGTTCGGTGGCAGCGAGGCGGCCTCGAGGGTTTTCCAATCCCGCGTGTGGCTGGTGACCCACTCCAGGCACTGAGGGTCCGCCTCCGGCACCCACTCTGCGGATCTGAGATCGAGTTCGTGCGCCAGCATCACCGACGAATCGGGCACTGCCGCCATGAAATCGACGAGCTTCTGATCGAAGGACCTCGCCCAGTGTTCCCGGTCTCTGTCCGGCTCTACGATCCTTCGCCAGTCGTATACGCCGTCCATCTCCCACTCGCGGTCGCTGGCGTTCATGCTGCTTCTCCCTTGATCACTTCGTCGGTGTCGGTGAGTGTGATTTCGATGTCCGAACGCACGTGCTGGAGCAGGATCGGATCGGCGCTGCCGTATTTGACGAGGCAGTGGCCTTTGGCGAGGGACATGATGATTTCGGTCGAGCCGGGCGGCAGGTGGTACATGCGGGCGGTTTCTTCGGCGTCTTCGACACGGTCCTGTCCGTAGAGGAAGACGATTCCGGCTTCCTTCATTAGCGCCCGGGCAGGGGAATCGGTCGGCAGGTCGGAGATGTGGTGGAACGCCGAGCAGGTCGAGAGGCCCAGGCCGCGAGAGAGTTTCATGTTCTCGCGGAACACCTTTCCGGTCGATCCGTCCGCGACGTGCCATCCTTCCTCGACGATCAACACGGTCTGCATGTGTTGTGCGGACCGGGAAGCGAGAACATTGGCGAGCCAGGTGTTGATCACGGTCATGATCACCCGCAACGCGGGCCCCTTGTTAGGCAGTGCGGAGACGTCGAAGTGCACGAACGGGTGCTCGAGTGCCTCGCGAACCTCCGGTGAGGTGGCGCCGTCGACGAGGCCCTTGAGGTCGCCTTCGCACAGCTTGCGCAGCGCCAGACCTGGTGTCAGACCCCAACGCTTGGCGTCCTCCGCCCACAGCTGCCCGAACGTCGCTCCGCTGCCGGGGGTTGATTCGAGTAGTTCGTTGGCGAGCTCGCGCAGAATCGGCTCGCGTCCTTCCTTCGCAGCTCGTTCGTTGACGACCTGCAATGCCAAACGCAGTGCAGCGTCTTCTTTCTCGACCAACGGGCGGCCGATGGTGTCCTCGATGACGGCGCCGACGAGAGCTTCCTGCCCTGCCGGGGCGAGGCCGTCGGTTCGTTCGATTCCGCTGGCGATCGCCGGGTCGAGGAGGTTGAGGCGGACCCCGATTCCGTCGGCGCCGCCGGCATGGAAACGGATCGAGCGAGCACCGACGGAGTCGGCAATTCCGGAGTATTCGCCACCCTTGTTTCCTTGGCGCTTTTTGTCGATGACCACGACCTGCCGGTTCGGCAGAGCGAGTTGGCGCAGGCAGAACGCGGTTTTGATGAGCGAGGACTTCGCTTTGCCGATGTCTCCGATGACGGCGATGTTGATGTTCTCGATTTCCGTTCCGTACAGCTCGAACGGGTCGACGATCTCCATCGTCTGGCTGATCTTGTTCAGCCCCGTCATCAGGCCCTCGTGACGGACCGAGCGGCGCATCGTGGCCAGGTTCAACGCTTCACCTTGGCGGGTGGAGGTCCAGGCACCTTCGGTGCGGATCTCGTACCAACCCCACCGGTCCAGCCATTTGTGGCGCTTGGGCGGCTGGCGCCGAACGGTGATCCGGTCCGAAGCGATCGCAGCGTCGAGGACGGCGGTCTCTTCTGGGCTTTCGATCCGGGCCTTCTTCTTTCCGAGCGAGGGCGCGAAGGACCAACGGTTGGTTTTCTTATGACCGCGCCGGTAATCGGTGCGCTGTTGTGTGTTCGTCATGAGGTGTCCTTCGCTCGCTACTTGACGCGGGTCCACTTGGTGGCCGCGAGTCCGCGGCCCAGCGGGAGGGTCAGCAAGGAGGCGACATCGTGGCGGTTGTCCTGCCATTCGATCTCGCCGATGCCGCAGTCCGCGGCAGCTTGTTCGACGCGAGTGCACGCACGCAGGGCGTCGTCTTCACCGCGGCCGGTGACCGACACCGCGAGCGAGTAGATCATTCCGTGGTGGCCGCTGCCTGGTTTGAGGTCGGAGCGCCGATGCGCGGACTCTGATGATGCGACCTCCGACGATCCGTCCGTGACCTTGCCCTTTCGGCCTTCGCGGATCTGCTGTGCGCGGTCGGAGGTGACGTCTTTGACGGCGGCAGTGCGGGCGTGGGCGGCTTCGACGAAGTCCATCCGCACCATCACCGTCCGGATCGTCGGGGCGGCGGCGATCTCGTCGTCACCCGGATCAGGTTCGACACCGGTGAGCAGGTCCGCCAGCCACAACGGACCGAGTTCGACCGGTTCGATGGCTCGCGGAGGGATGGTGCCCACTCGGGTGTTCCACTTGCCGGCGACCTCGACCGATTCCTCCCGGCCGACGTAGGACGGCCAGCAGTTGTCCCACCGGACACCCTTGTGGGCATCGAGCGGGAAGCTCGGGTCCTGGCATGAGCGGATGACCGCGCAGGTGCGCTGTTCGCCGTAGACCTGTACGCGGCCCATACCGGCTCGGGTCAGCGATGCCACGGCGCGTTCGGTTTCGTCGCGGATGACCTGCGCGACACCGGCGATGGTCTCAGCACCCTTACGGCGGGCGAGCCGGGCACCTTCCATCAGTAGGGCCTTCGACTTCGGGAAGATCAACACGGCGTACGAGTAGTGCCCTTCCGAGTACGGCTCCACCCGGTCGATGAGCTGCCCGTACGAGCGGATCGCCGGAAGGATCTGCATGGCCGGATCCCCGGCGGCGATCTTGGCTTCCATCCAGGTCTCGTGCGGGGTCATGTCCGCCGGCACCGAACGATTCATCAGTTCAATTCCGCGCACGAACGAGGAGCGTTTCGCGAACCCGGCCAGAGTGCGCCCGAACGCGGCCGAGGTCACCGCCCACGCCTGGTCGCCGCGCAATCCTTCGGCGAGACCCTGCATCGCGATCAGCACCGTGTACTGGTCGTTGTCGCCAGGGGTGCGGGTTTCCAACACGAACAGATCGTCGAGACCGGTACCGATCAGATCCACAGGTGCCGTCCGGTACAGCGGCGGCGGGTTCGACCATCCCGGGTCTACTGCCGGGTCACCGTAGTTCGGGTCGGTCGGCGAGACCCAGACGTGCTCACCGCGTTTGCGTCGCTGCTTGTTGCGGATCGCTTTCGCTTTGCGGCTTGCGTACGACTCACGGTGGTTGATGTCTGTCGTGGAGACCAGTGCCCCGAGAAGAAGCAGGACGTCGAACCCGAGTACCCAGATGTTCTGTCCGACGACGAACAACAAGAACACCGCGACGATCACCGCACCGGCCCACGCGGCGACCACCGGTTCGGGGAATGGCAACAGCCCGCGACGTGCGATTTGGCGTCCCAGGATCGCTGTACGTTGCTCACTCATCAGTTTTCTCCATCCGCATGTTCGGGCGCACTCTGCGCAGCCGATCCGGCCTTGTTCATCGCTGCACCGGCAGCAGCGAGGGCAATCGGTGCTGCCACGACCGCAGCTCCGGCCGCCAATCCGACGGTGCTACCCGCTGCGGCCATCAACTTCGACTCCGCTCCCCCGGACTTGCCTGCCGACTTCGCCGCGGTCGCTGCCCCTCCCCCTTGGTGATTTCCGTGGCCACCGGATGCGGCAGCGTGAGTGCTCGACGCCGAACTCTCGTGTGCGGGTGAAGATCCCCCGTGGTTTCCGGCGGCGCCGCGGACCGGACCGCCTTCGACCTGACGGCCGGGAGATCCAGCAGCTTCGGCGTTGTGCGAGCCCGCCCCTCCGGCTCCGCCGCCTGCGCGTTGCTGGAACATCTGCGCGCCCGACCCGATGGTCTGTCCGGTTTGAGATCCGCCGCCGCCGAAGTCCGCCGAATCGGCCGAGGTCGGCAGGATCGGCGAGTACTTGAGCATGGAGAACGGAGCCAGACCGAGGATCACGAAGCAGACCGCGATCAACGAGAGCTGGCCGAGGGATTCGAGCTTGCCGTCGTCGGCGATCGATCCCTTCGCAGCAATGTTGATGACCGCGAACACCACAGCCAGAATCACGAACATCAGCGGTTTCGAGAGCACTACTCCGATGAACATCATCACCGGCCGCAGGGCCTTCTTGCGCCAGGTGGGATGAACCCACATGCCGAAGGCGATACCGCACACGACTGCCAGGATCGGCAATGCCGCTGCGTGCATCAAGAATCCGAAGAACATCGCCATCGCGCCGAGGAACATCAACCCGAATCCGACGATCGCCGCGATCGAGCCGCCGACGAGGGTGGAGTCGGTCAGTGACCCCAGGACCGAGGAGATGTTGCCGATGACCTCATCGGTGCTCGTCCCGATCCAGTCGACCAGTGCCAGCGACATCTCGTGCATCAGGGAGATCAGCAGTTGCGCGATGGCGGGCGCGAACATCATCAGCATGATTCCGGCCGGCATGTACCCGAACAGTGACTTGGCCAGCTCCTCACCGGTCATACCTCCGTCGGAGGATTTGTAGATCGCCAGGATCGTCATCAGCACCAACACCAACAAACCGATACCGGTCGAGACCGCGTACACGGCGATGAATTCGGCTCGGGCTGGGTCGAACTCACCGACACCGGCCAGGCCGGTCAGCACCGAGTTGGTTGTGCTGATGGCGCTGCTTTTGAGTTTGTTCGCCCAAGAGTCGATCACGTCGGACGGGTCCTTGACGAACGAGACGAGGTCACCGATCGGCCCGGCGACGGTGTCCCACGCGAAGGTGAAACTGTCGACGAAGATTTTGCCGCCCATATAGGCCGGCGTCGCCTTCATCATCCCGCCGAGGGTCTCGCCCAGGCGGTCACTGAAACTGGTGTTCTGGTCGATCCAGTTCATGGTGCCGCCGAACAGTTTTCCGACCCTGGTGTTCCATTCCGTGCAGGCGGCAACGTCTTCGCGAACCGTTGCGCGCTCGCAGTTGACGAACATCGCGTGCATACACAGAACACTCGGGACGTCCCCGCCGCCGCACGGCGCAGACCACGCAGCATCGGGAACCTTGTCGGCGTTCGGCTGCTTCTTCATCACCGCGAGCGAGGCCGCATCCGGTGTCGGACTCCACTCGAAACCCCAGGTGGTCGTCGTTTTCGTTGTCCACCGGGCCAGATCGTCCGCACACGTCGGAGACGGCGGGTACATGTCCGCAGCCTCGTTGAGGGGGTAGGTGTTCGGGTAGACACCCTTGAGGATCGACTCGTCGGTAATGCTCAGGGCGGCCTTCTGGTTGGCCTCCACTCCCATGTCGACACCGGACATCTGTGTACCGGCGCCGCCGGCGGCGACCAGGGCGTCGATCAGAGCCGGGTTCTTCGACATCATCACCTGCGGTGCCCACGCGGCGATCCGCTCGGATTCCTTTGCCGTCCAGTACATCAACCGGTTTTCGTTGTGCATGACCTGTGTCGAGTACTGGCCCATGTCGCCGCCTTTGTCCTTGCAGACTCCGGTGAACCACGAGGCGGATTTGAATTCGTCTGTGCCGGCAACGAATTTCTTCAGATCATCCGGAAATCCTTTGGGGAGTTCCTTGCCCGACTGAGTGGCATTCTGCACGCCGGGAGCCGGGTCGGTGTTGGGGACAGCCGTCGGCTGCGCTGCCGCCGGCAACGCCAGTCCGAGCATCGCGAACAATGCCACGACCGCGGTCAGAATTAGTTTGCGCCACATCAGTCAGGCCCCCTTTCTAGTTGACGTAGAACGTGTAGAAGCCGTTCGCGCCGGGCTTCGAGAGCGGCGAATCAGTAGCGGGGAACTGCGCATCTTCGAGGGAAGGACCGGTGACGAACTTCCAGTCCTGGACCTTCCAGTCCCCGTCTTCCCAGACCACGGTGATCGTGTCGGTTCCGTAGACGGTCAGGATGCCGACCTTGTCGCTCCCCTCACTGACCGGACTCTGGCTGACTCCCATGCCCCACACGGAGACGGTGGCCGAATCCTGGGTGAAGTCGGTGACGGTGACGATCAGCGGCACGTTGTTGACGGTCTTCCCCAAGTCGGTGCGGCCGCTCGAGACGTCGATGACGGTGTTCAGAGCGTCGGTAGCCTTCGACGAAACAGCGACTTCCCGGAGTTTCGCAGCGTCGATCCGGCCCTGGTATGTCTGCCCGTTCGCCTGGCTGAAGTTCACTGCCGCGGTCTGCGCCCCGGCCTGATCGCGGGTGTATCCGGCCGGAACGCCGTCGATCGTGGTGGTCGGTCCGTGCGCGGCGCGGATCGCATCGGCGCCGGAATCGGAGTCGTCATCACCACCCGAGGTGAAGACCGCAATGATGCCGACGATCAGCACGAGCACACTGAACCCGATCGCCAGTTTCACCCACAATGGGAGTCCGGATGCCGGGCCGCTGCTCGGGGATCCGGTCGCGTAGGACGGGCCGCTGCCCGATCCCACCTGTGAAAAATCTTTCGCCATGATCAGATCTCTTTCTCGTCAAAAGCGTTGGAAAGCAAAGGAGTACGGGGGGTTGCGTCGGCTAGCCGCCGACCAGGAAGAGAATCGCGCCGGTGATGATGCCGACCGATGCCAGGCATCCGAATGCGATACCGGCGACTTTGAAGTCCTGACCGGCGTCGGCCATTTCTGCCGGCATTCCGGCGGCCTTCATCGAGCGCATCTTGTAGATCGCCATGATGAGCTTGACCACGCTCGCACCGAGCGCAACGGCCCAGATTCCGCCGATGACGCGAACCCACACGTTGTTGAATGCAGGCCCGAAGACACTGAGATCCGGCTTGACTCCGTCGATGGGGTTCTGGATTTGTGCGCTTGCGGCGCCGGCGGAGAGCAGGAGCACGACCGCGGTTGCGGCAAGAGTGATCGCCACTGCGGATGCCCGCCGCACTAGCGGCGCCTTCGAGGAAGTGGTAGCCGGTGTTGCTGAGCCAGCCTGTGGAGTAACGGTTTTCATCGCAAACGTCCTTTCGGTGGGGAGGGTTCGGGTGTTGGTTCGCGGTATCGCTCAGGGTCGAGTTCGCGGTACGCCGCGGCGCGGGGCGCAGGAGCACGGCGCGGCGCTTCTGGTGGTCGACGGATCTGTTCGGGGGCGTATGCGTCGGCGTATTCGGCTGCGCGGCCGTACACACTCGCGGCGAGGGAATCAGCGATCTCGGCGGCAACGTTGGTGTATGCCTCGGTCGTCGACGGCAGGAGTCGGTCGTAGACGATGCGCTCCCCTGTCGCGAATGACGGCTCGTACGGCACTCGGATGATGTTCGTGACGCCGAGTCGGCCGAACTCTTCCTCGATGTCCGCTTCCAGGCTCGGGTCCGATCCGGGCGTGACGACGGTGAGGATGATCGCCGAGCGGACCAGATGTCCGTACCCTCGATCGGCTATTCCTTCGAGCATCTGCAACGCCATCTTCGCCATGTCCCGGCGGAGCGGCAGCGGTACGACCAGCAGGTTCGAGTGCTGCACCGCCCACAGCCAGTTCGGGGCGACGGGGTTGTTGCCGGTGTCGACGAAGATCAGATTCCGATGCCGTCGCAGCACCGCCATGATGGCGGCGCATTCGTCCCAGCCGATCCCTCGATCTCGCGTGGTGGAGATGTCGGCCGCCAGGACCTCATCGTGTGTGGGCTGCAAGCGCAGGTAGCGACCCAGCTCCCCCGAGACGGCATCAGAAGACGCGAGCGCGTGGGCGTTCTCGAGGACGTCCCACGGACCGAGCTCCGGATCGGTGGTGCGGGCGGCGCGGTCTCCGAGGGAACCGGTGGATTCGTTGGCATCCCACGCGACGACTCCGTGACCGCGATGCCGGCCGAAGGTGTTCGCCAGGGCAATGGTCGTCGAGGTCTTCCCGGCATCACCTTTGAGGCTGATCACCGAGACGACCATGCAACCGGGCAACGTCTGCTGAATGCGGGTGACCGATTGCCGGAACCGTACTTCCGCCGAATCCGGCTTCGGCGCCATCTTCATTCCCGCAGCAGCATTCACGCGGCCACGCCATCCCCAGGTCGCGGGGCTGTTGTCGATGTCGTTTCCCTCGCGCTCGAACCTTCGCCCGGCATATCCGACCTCGGCGAGAGGGGCTGGTTCTTCGTTCGCGGCGAGCGCGTCCTGTCCCACCGCGTACGGATCGGCGTAACCGGCGTCGACTTCGTCGAACGCTTCGGTGTCGGTCTCGTCGAGCACAGGATCAGCTTCGGTGGACTCGATCGGTTCCGGAGCGGGGGCAGGCTGGCGGCGCAGACGTTGGCTGCGCAGATTCACCGGGATCTCGGCGTCGTAGTTGCTCTGGGTTTCGTAGGGGTCAGGAGTGCTCACGGGAGTTCCTTTCGGGGAGGGGGTGGTTCCGGGGACGTTCTTCTCGCTGGTCATAGCTTTTTGAGGTCGTCGACGGCCCACAGGCCGCCGCGGCTGACGACCAGAACGGCGACGATGACGGTGTCGACGCCGGCGATGGAGCCGTCAGCGGCGATCGCGGTCTGTTCGACCTGATACATCCGGTGCACCGCAGTCGCGGTGTCCACGGCGCCCTGGTTCGGTACAGAGCTGACCGTCGGCCAGACCTGCGCGTCCTTCGCAGCCCATTCGAGCCACTGACCGCCAGGGCTTCCGGTCGGGGTGGTTCCGGTGACGTCGCCGAGGAAGCGTTCGGTGAGCAGGTCGCCGGTGCGGGCGGCCGCGTCATTGGGTCCGCGATCGTCAGCGGTATTCCAGGTGAACCAAGTGGTGACGACGGCGTCAGCGACGGCAGCCGGATCGCTGCGGTCCACGATGGCGACCTGTTCGGGAGCGTGTTCCGGAACGGTGGCCGCGGGCCGTGTGGGCTCGAGGGCGGACGTCTCGTTCGGGGACCACTGCTGCGCCCGTGCCCCGGTCGTGGTGGACGGGCCGGTTGCGGTGCCTTCCGTGCCCGACGAGCACCCAGCCAGGGCAATAGCGACGGCAGATGCAGCGGCGACAGCGGCGAGGTGGCGTTTCACGACTCGTCCTCGATGAACAGATCCGACAACCGAATCGCCTGCCACGCCTGGTAACCAGGCTCTTCGCACCAGTCCACGGCCCGGTTGTTGTCGGTGATGTCGAGGTCGAGAGCGACACCGTGCTTGGCTGCCATGCCGGCGAGGGAGTTGCCGTCGATCTCCGGATTGGAGATGTGCAGGAGCAACCGCACTGCGGGAACGTTCGCGTCCTCACGTGCTTTGCCGGCGAGGAATATCGCCTTACCGGCTGCGGAGTCGTCTGCCGAGCGCTGGTTGCCTTCCTTGAAGACCGTGTCGTTCTTGTGAAATGTCCCGTACCAGGCAGCGTCGTCGACCGGTCCGAGTACAGCGAAGCTGCCCCGCTCGTCACCGGCGGCGAACAGTTCCACCAACGGTGCGGTGGCGGCGGCCTCGGCGATCTCGTTCTTGCGCTTGGTCGCTTCCGCGTCGCGGAGTACGTCGTAGTCGAGATCGAGTTGCTTGACCAACTCGCGCTTGACCTTCGGCCACATGCTGCGCGAGAGCAGGTTGTTGCTCTTGGCCCACGCCCGCATCGCAGAGGAGTCGCTGGTGCGCAACTCGTCAGCGGCGGCGCGCACTGCGGCGGCGGCTTGTTCCCATTCGGTGGCTGCGGATGCCGTCATTGTCGGATCTACCTTTCTTCGGGTGAAACTTCATTCCGGGGTGGTCATCGGCTTGCGATGTTCTGGTCTGGGTTGTCTTGTCAGGCAAATCGTTTCGCTGCCAATCCCGAGGACGGTGGGGTCCAGTCGGAGACCTTGACGACATCGCCCGACTGCGGAGCTTCGACGACCTTGCCGCCGCCCATCCAGATGAAGATGTGGCCGCTGTGGGGTTGGATGATGTCGCCAGGGCGCAGGTCGGCGGGGTTGGTGATCGAGGTTCCGCGAGAGTCGCCTATCTGCATCTGATCTGAGTGGGCGAGGACCGTTCGGCCGCCGGTGGCTTGCGCCACTGCGTATTTCACCAATCCGGAGCAGTCGAACCCGACCTTGTTGAAGTCGCCGAAACTGTCTGCCACTCCCCCGTCGCTGATCCCCTTGGTGGGTCCGTTCTCGTCGCCGCCGCCCCAGGCATACGGGGTGCCGAGCCACCGCAGTGCGGCATCGACGACGGCGGAGCCGGTGGACGGGCCACCCGGAATCGGACCCGCCGGGGCGGACGTATCGGTGAATTCCTCGATCGCGAACTTCTGAATGTTGCTGACGTAGCCGCGTGTTTCCTCGTTCTGGCAGACCTGGCCCTGCGACAAGGTGTTTCCGGGGCCGCAGTTGTACATGGACAACGTCAGTGGAATCAGCTCACCGTGCAGGCGGCCGTCAGCCATCGCCTTTTTCGTCAGCTCGAGCATCTTGCAGTCGTAGGACGCCATCGACATCGCAGCGTCGGCCGGTGAGCGCATGTCGAGCTTTCCGTCCCCGTCCCCGTCCACGCCTTCCTGTGCAGCAGTTGAGGGAAGGAACTGTGCCGGGCCGTCCGCGCCGGAGCTGTCGTTGTGGGCGTTGACGTTGAAGCCGCTTTCCTGCTTGAACTGCCCGGCCAGCAGCGGAGCGGTGATCTCGGGGCAGGTACCGGCGGCTTTGAGGATCCACGGTTCGAACTCCGCAGGCACACTGCCCGGCTTGAGTCCCCCGCCGCCGAGGCTCGGCCCACCGCACCCGGCGCCCGCCGGAAGTGGAGTGATCGCGGCAGCGTTGACGATCGCGGGAGACGGAACACCCGTACCGGGCGCAGGAGCGGGAGCGGGTCCGGACGGCTCGGCAGCACCGGCGAGCCACGGTGCGGGATCGGTCGGCGTCCCGGCGCCGTCGGGAAGTCGGCCACCCTCCCACACCTCGAAATGCAGATGCGGGCCAGAAGATTCGCCTTCATTTCCGACAGCGGCGATCTCCTGACCGGCGGTGACCTGATCACCGGACTTGACCTTGATCGCCCCGGCCGACATGTGGCCGTAGACGGTGGAAATCCGCTTCCCGTCGACGTCGGTGTCGATGATGACCCAGTTCCCGAACCCCGATGCGGGGCCGGCCTCTGCGACGACACCGGAGGTAGCGGCATAGATCGGAGTACCGAGCGGGCCGGCGAAGTCGGTCCCGCGGTGCATGGAACCACCGCGAGGACCGAAACCCGACGTCAGTTGATAGGTACCGGCCTTGAGCGGCTGCGTCTTGGTCCCCGGGGACGGTGCCACCGAACCGGTCGTAGACGAGGTGGGGAGGCAGTCGACGCTTGCTTTGGGGTTGTTGTCGGTACCGAACATGACGAAACCGAGCATCAGGACCACTGCGGCGATAACGCCGCCAGTGGCCTTGAGGCCGGTCTTGTTCGAGCTGGGTGAATCACCCATCGTCATGTCCTTGTCGTTGTGTCGCGTTCGTGCCCGCCTGGGCAACGTGTGGGGACCTATCGCGGCCGCGAGGCCGCGAGCGAGTGCGAGTAGTGGCAGGTGAACGTCAAAAGCTCTCGCCCAAGAGCGTTTTCGGCTCATCCACCGTCAGGCGCTAGCCGCCGATCGCTTGTCGGTAGATGTCGACCATCGCGTCCAGAGCGGTTCGCTTTCCGTCGATCAACCACTGCCCGTAGGACTCGTGAACGCGGGAACCGAGGAAACTCGCGGCGGTGAATCCGGCGTCGACGACCGAGGTCAGTGCTTGCGCATCCTGGGAGGTCACCGTCGCCAGAACCGAGTTACCGAGACCGACGAAGTCGGAGTTCTGCGCCTGCGCACCCATCAACGTGGTCATCGAATCGGCCGGTTCGTGGAGCTGATCGGCGGTCATCTTCTGCCCCGGTGTCAGGACACCGAGCGCGACGTTCGCCAGGTCAACACCGATCGGGAGGAGCTGACCGAGGGCCAGGACGTTCCCGGTTTCGGCGACTTGCCACGCGACTTCCTGGAGCTGCCCGACGTCGCGGGCGAGGCGGATGATGTCGACGTTGCCCAGCAGGTTCGCCACCAGCGCCGCCGAGGCGGCTGTGCCGGACGGATCGGGGATCAGTGCCAAGATCCGTGACACCGATTTCAGATCGACCCCGGCTGCCATCTTCACCAAAGGCGAGAGTTGGTTGTTCAGCTCTCCCGCGACCCGGTGCGCTTCTTTGACGTTGCCGGCCAACAGATGGCCGGGAAGTACTTGCAGGTTGGCCGCGACGGCGTCGTAGTCCACCGAGGTCACACCCGAGACGACGCCGAGGATCTGGTTGATGATCGTCACCGGTTGGATCGCGGAGAGGATCGACGTGGCGGTGGTGAGTTGATCGGTCGGTGTATCCGCCAGCGGTGCCACACCGTTCGACAAGCTCTGTGCGGGACCGGTCAGGCCCGCGTAGGTGCCGCCGGTACCGGTGCCACCACCCGAGAGGATGCTGTTCGCCAACGTCACCACCTGGTCAGCGGCACCCAGAACCTGCGGAACGTCGACCTTGTCGAGCGCGCCCAAGACCGAGTTCGTGGCGGCCTCAGGAGAATCAGCCGGGGCGTTGCGCAATCCGTCGCGAGCGGCCGGGTTCGCCGCCATCCACGCCTGTGTCTGTTGGACCGGCTTGAAGGTTCCGGCCAGCAGTTGCGCTTGCTGACGAACTGCGGCGACATCGACCGCCGCCGACGTCGAGGTGGGAGCGCCCGCGCTTTGCAGCTTGTCCACCGAGGTCGCCAACGCGGACGCTGCCCCCGGAGCGGCCGCGAGATCCGCGTAACCGTAGTTCGAGGTCACCGCGCCCAAGAACTCCGACGCGTTCGCGGTTCCGGCACCTGCCGAGGTATTCGCAGTTCCGGCGGCCGCCGGAGTCGACGTCGGCTTCGCGACCGTGTCGGTCGGGGTGATCGCGGTCTGACCGGCGACAGACGGACTCGTTGTTGCCGAGACAGCAGTCGCGGTGGTCGGCGCGACTGTTCCGGGCGGGTTGGCAAGCACTCGTCCCAACGACGCCAAGAACGAATCCTTGCCGGTGTTGGTGTTGCAGTACTTGTCTTCCGGGTGGCAGATGTCGAAGACCCGACCCGACAGAGCGCCGTAGCCTTCCGCGGCCGGACCGGCGATGCCCTGTCCGTCGAGCTTGGGGCCGACGACCTGCGAACCGGCGGTGCCGAGCTTCGGATTGGCGAGCATGACCGCAGCGAGAACGGACGCAGCGGGAACGGGACCGCTGCCTGCCCCGATGTTGACGGCGACATCGTTGGCGACCTGCGCGCCCTGTGAATAGCCGCCGATCACGAACTTCGAGTTCGGGCACTGCTCCATCGCGGTCGCCATTGCCTGATCACCGGCGGTCTTCGAAGCCGAGTAGGTCATGCCGGACTGCAAAAACGCTTCGGCCGGGTACGACGGATAGATGGCACGGAAGGTGTTAGGCCCGTACATCGCTTCGAGCTTCTCCCCCACCTGGCCCAACATTCCGGCAGGCTTCGACGGATCGGCGTCGGCGCGGGTCTCGGTCGTTCCGGGAGCGAAGACACCGATGTATCTGGTGCAGCCCGATGCAGTGGACGGTGCGGCGTTGGCCAGGAGCGGCGGCGCCGCGAGGCCCGCGACCAGCGTCGAAATGATGGCGAACGCCGACGCGAAGCGGGCGGTGGAAGAGATGTTCATCAGATTCCCTCTGCATCAGTGATGGACGTGATGAAATGCCGACCGTCGATCTCGGCAGTCGTGATGCGCTGAAAGAGCGAAGCGCCCTTGCCGGAAGGCCTGGTTTCGGTCAGCTCCAGTGCGTACGTCCCAGCGCTCACGCCGGTCACCGTCATGCAGTACGTCGTTCCTGCGGGAATCGAGTCGATCCCTGCCTGCACTTCGGCCGGCGAATAGCTCACGGCCCCAGGAGCCATGACAGCGATCACCGCATCAGCGGAGCGCAACGAGTAGTACGCATGCTCGAACGCTGCGATCACGCCCTCGCCGCTGCTCTGGTCACCGGCTGTGACAGGGCATCCGGCAGGTTCCGGAGAAGGCGTAGTCGACGGTGTCGCAACAGAATTGACGATCTCGCTGATGTTCGACGGCTCGTCGTCGGTAACCCTGCCGATGACCGACGCAGCGCCCACAACGACCCCGACCAACAACACCAGCACCGCGATCGCCAGTGCCGTCACCGCTGCGACCTGCCGTCGAGGCGTTCGGGCACGAGGCACACGAGGACGCTTCGGAAGACGAGACCCGCGCGGCGGCGCACTACCGGTCCCACCTGTCGCACTACGCACTGCGGACCTGGCGTCAGATCCTTTCGGCCCAAACATCTTTTCCAAACTCCTTCGTCGACAAGGCAAGCCGTGACAGTGGGCCGGGGCGAGCACACACCCGCCCCGGCCGGCGAGTGCTACGCAGCAGCGGGGATACCGGCGCCGATAGCGTCGGCGATCATGCCCAGCGGAAGACCGGGAACCTCTGTCGCGGCCTGGAAATCGCTTACTGCCTGGTCGAATGCAGCGACAACACCGTCGCCACCGGGAATGGACGAGACGGCGCTACGGATCTGCGCGTCGACGACAGGAGCATTCGCGGCCGTGTCACGAACAAACGTTGCGGCAGCGGTCCCGACAGGGCCGGACTGCTCCCACGAGGTGAGCGTGTCCTGCGTTTCGGTGGTGATGGCAGGCTGGTCGATATCCGGAACGTCGATCGTGGTGGGCACACCGTTCGTGCCGTCGCCGTAGGCCGTGGCAAGAGCGAAACCTGCGATGCCTCCGACGATTCCGGCACCCACTGCAACCGGAACACCCGCCAGACCAGCGCCGATGGCGGCGCCTGCCGCCGTGGCCACCACGCCCGCGGGGATCACGCCCCACGGGGTCAGAGCAGGTGCAGCCAACACGACACCGGAGGTGCCGCCGATCGTGCCGCCCACCAGGGCGCCCAAGGTCGCCGCGGTGGCACCTGCACTTACGGCCGCGGCGATTGCGCCACCAGCGGTTCCGGCGAGCTGCGCTGCTGCGAGCTGCTGCGCCTGATCGGCCGGGATGTTGTGGCTGATCCAGAAGTCGGTGACCGCGGCCAACGCCGCGTTCGTGGTGGCGTTCGTGCGCGCGGTGGTGTTGTCACTCATCCAGTTCGGCTGAGTGAAATGCAGGTTTCCGACCATCACCGTGTTACGCGGCGCGATGAACACCTCGGTCGGCGTCGTGATCGGGTCAGCAGGCAAACGGATCTGCGAGTAGTCGATCGGCGGTGTGTACGTCGGAGTCGCCGGGGCCACGTACTGATTCGAGTCGTAATCCCAGTTCGGGATCGGCTTCGTTGGCTGCGAGTACTGCGGCGGAACCGGAACCCATGCCTCTACCGGCGCCTCAGGAACAGACGGCGCCGGTGCGGGAACAGACGGCGTCGACGGCGCCGGTGAGGTCACGCCGGGCTGTACCGGTGCGGGACCGGTGATACCGGGCTGCGGTGCTGCGACCGCGAGACCGCCGTTTGCGAACGTGGCAGCGACCAGAAGTGAGAACGTCCCCGCTGCAACCGCGGACGACTTGACTGCGCGATGCTTACCGCGCCCGGACTTGTGATGCTTCATCGTGTGGAACCTTCCAATTGGGTTGTAAATACGGGGAATTGATGCGGACTGAGGTGGCGCTTACGCGGCCACGGTTTCCGATGCGCTGGTATCGGAAAGCGGGGAGGGGTCCTGCGCCGAAGGCAGCGAGGACTGATGGTGAGGAACAAGTGAATGGCCAACGGGGCAGATTCGGGTGCCGGGAATGCGCGCCGGAATGCATGTGTAGCCCAGGCTCCGGCCGGGACACAGCGAACCCGCACGGCCTCGGACTTGGAGTTCACTCCAATCTTTCGTTCTCACGGCTCCCCCGATTCGTTGGATGTGTCCGGCCCAGGTGACGGCCTGAGCCGGACACAAGATCAACCTATGAGGGTCAGTCTATAACAGTCAGTTTAAAACGGCTAGACAGTAGGGGTAATCCCACGATGGCTAATCTTCACGCCTAGGTGAATCGCACCGAACACGAGCGGACGGGGGATGAGTGGGCAGGAGATCCGTTCGCGGCTTTCAACCCAACGTGCTCCGTGATCGACGGTTGGAGCGAGGATTCACTCAGGCCGAACTTGCGCGCATTCTTGGATTGACTCCCGGCGCAGTGAAAGCGTGGGAAGCGGGCCGAGGTACGCCCAAAATCGAGACACTCGTCAAATTGGTCGAACCAAGTGTGCTCGATATCGACATTTCTGCTTTGGTCTCCGTGCCTAAAGGCGAGACCTTCCTTGGCGACCTTCGGACCCTGCGGCTGATCACACAGTCTCAACTTGCCGAACGGATCGGTCTTTCCCAGACGATGATGGGTGCCCTCGAACGCGGTGAAATCAACCTCAGTGAGGACGTCGCGGAGATGCTCGCCGCTGAACTCGACTACTCCTTGAGCGATATTCGTTCCGCATTCAATCGTGCGAGAAGCAGACCTCCGCACACCCCTGTGTGAAGAGTGCGCGGATCGCATTCTCGATGCACCCCTCGAATCGCGCGCTGCAATAGGCGCGTCTTCTACCGTCATGCGGCGAACTTTTCCCGATTTTCAGCACCACGGTTCGGTTCCGCACCTTCGGTCAGGCTAAGTTTGCAGGTCCGGGCACTTCGGACAAATATTCCGCACGCGGAACTTTGACCGGTGCGGAATAGGGGAACGGCAGGAATATCAGTGGTGCGAGGTTTCAAGTGACGGATCGGAACCGGCTCGCCGGGAAAATGACTGCACTCTGGGCAGCCGCGGAGAATCCGACTCTCAAGGCAGTGGCAGCGAGGGCAAGAGAACGTAACCCGGAGGGGCCGAGCTATCAGCGCATCAGCGATTGGAAGCGCGGAGCGCGCGTTCCTGAAAAGTTTGAATCGCTGGAGCCTGTCCTCTGGGTACTTATATCGGCAGCAAGAGCGAAAGCGATACAGCCTTCCGAACATGGTTTGTACGACATGGCGGTGTGGCGGGAATGGTGGGCGGAAGCGCAGACGGGTAACCGGCAAGCGGCCGACCCCTCGTCCGCGGCGCCAAGTGCTTGCCCATATCTGGGTCTCGCCTCGTACACAGTCACAGATCGTGACCGATTCTTCGGCCGCGAGCGCAGCATCGAAGAAGCGGTTTCCGCCCTACAAGGCGCCACTACCTCCGGGATGTTCGTCCTCTATGCCGCCTCCGGAACGGGTAAATCTTCGCTCCTTCACGCCGGCATCGCCGGACGAGCAGCCACCCACGGATTGACATGGGGATCCACAGAACCGTGGAGCATCGAGACCGTAGACCCCGGCCCGGACCCCTTCGGTGCGCTTACCCGCATTTTCCCGGGCATACGAGAAGCCGAGTCGAGCGACGACTACCGGACGGTCCTCGATGACTACCTCGCGGATACCGAGAACGATGCACTGCTACTCATCGTCGACCAGTTCGAACAGGTACTCACCGCCGGTGCTCACGACGCGACCCGGGACGAGTTCATAGATCGGCTTGACCGTCTCTCTCGCGTGGTCAGCCCATCGAGCACCATACGAGTCGTGATCGGCGTACGTGCGGACTTCGTACCCGAATGCTTGCAACACGCTCCCCTGGCCGACGCCCTACAGCACAGGCAGATCGTGCTTGCGCCTATGAGCTCCGAGGAACTGGCAGAAGCGATCAAACTGCCGGCGGCCGCCGCGAACGCTGAGCTCGAACCAGGGCTCTCCGAACGAATCATCCGCGACCTCGATGCCACACGGGTAGGACACAACCAGAGCGTTCTCCCCCTGATGTCGCACGTGCTCGAAAGCATGTGGATGCATCGGGACCAAGCCGGAAACCTCACCCTTCGAGCGTATGAGGCAGCCGGAGGAATCGAAGGTTCCGTCAATCGCGCTGCCGAAAACGCCTGGAAAGTTCTCGACGACGACGATCGCGCAGTGGCACCGGCCTTGCTGCTGCGATTGGTCCAGATCGGAGACGGTGCCCGCGACACCAGAAGAGCTGTCCCCCGCACCGAGCTGCTACGTGTGGGCGGCGCGGATGCCCGGAACGGCCGGGTCATCGAAGCGCTCACCACCGCTCGACTACTGACCGTCGACGACGCAGGCCTCGTGGCCTTTGCCCATGAAGTTGTCATCGACTCCTGGATCCGGCTGCACAACATGATCAGCGCCAACCGAGCGAGCAACATGCTTCGGCAGACGTTCGAACGTGACGCGGCCGAATGGGACCGCCGAGGAAGGCAGTCAGCCGACCTGTGGGCCGGTGACAGGTTGCACGATGTCATCGCACAACTCGACGACCACCCGCTGACACCGATGGCATACAGCTTCCGGCGCGATGCAATAAGGAAGCAAGAACGACGGAAGCTGCAACAGCGGGGCGCGGTGACGGCGATTGCAGCTTTCATTGCTGTCTTGATGGTCGTCTCCGTCTTTGCCTTCCGAGCGAGTGCGCGGTCCGATGTCCTCGCCTCGAGTGCTCAATTCCGAGAAGTGCTGTCCACCGCTGACCGGCTGCAGCAATCCAACCCTTCGCTGTCGGCGCAGCTAGTTCTCGCAGCCCGCAACATGCAACCTGCCGAGACAGCGACAACGTCCCGAGTCCTGGCCACACAGGATGCACCAATGGCAACACCGGCGGTGGGGCATGAAAATGCGATCTACACCGCCGCATACAGGCCTGACGGCAAGGTTCTCGCGACAGCGAGTGGAGACCACACAACGCGTCTGTGGGATGTCAGCGATCCGCAAGCCCCGACACCGATCGGATCGCCGCTGGAAGGGCACACGAGCTTCGTCACTGCGGCCGCGTGGTCCCCTGACGGCGCGATGCTAGCCACTGCGAGCGGCGACGGCACAGTGCGACTTTGGGACGTACGCGATCCGCTCTCGCCCGAGGTAATCGGAAGCCCTCTGCAATCCGCCGGCGGCACCGTGTACGTGGTGTCGTTCAGCCCAGACGGACGCACCCTCGCGGCACCGAACGACGACGGAACCACAGGGCTGTGGGACGTAAGCAACCCGGAAGCAGCGTTTCTCCTCACTGCCCCGCTTGCTGGACCAGCAGGCCCCGTCAGAACAAGCGCGTTCAGTCCGGACGGGAAACTACTCGCCGTCGGCAGTGACGACAAAACGGTGTGGCTGTGGAACGTCAGCGACCCGTCCAACCCCGTAATCGCAACAGCCCCGCTCACAGGGTTTGCCCGAGCGGCGCACTCGGTGGCATTCAGTCCAAACGGCCAACTTCTCGCCGCCGGCAGCGACGATCGCACTGCTCGAGTCTGGAACATCGGAAACCCCTCGCGGCCGACCTTGGAAGGGCCGCCTCTCACCGGTCACACCGGTGCGCTGTGGTCCATCGCATTCGGGCCGGACAGTCAAACGCTCGCAACCGCAAGCTGGGACGGCACCGCCCGCCTGTGGAACCTCCGAGACCCTTCCCGCCCGCGCTCCCTAGGACAGCCTCTCGCCGGCAGTAACGGGGGCATGATCACAGTTGCCTTCGCTCCCGACGGCGCGACTATGGCAACAGGAAGTCAGGACGGCGTCCTCAGGATGTGGAACCGTCCTACATCCGTCATCGACGCCCACACCGACCGTGTCATGACGCCCAGATTCAGCTCGGACGGATCTCACATGGCCACGGGCTCTGTCGACGGCACCCTTCAGGTGTGGGACACCTCTGATCCCGATCACCCGATCGCACGTGGACGAGTCGTAGTGCCCAACGGCCAAATCGACAACCTGCAAATGTCACCGGATGGCCGAACCGTGCTGACAACGGGTGGAAACGATCGGGCAGTACAGCTCTGGGATGCCTCAGGCCCCGACACAATCCGCCCTCTCGGCCGCCTCGAACTCGAGACCAGATACGCGTATCTGATGTCGATCACTCCAGACGGTCGAACCCTGGTCACCGGTAGCAGCGACAACTCGCTCCAGTTCTGGGACATCACCGACGTCTTTGCGCCCGTCCCATTGGGGCAGCCGCTGCCGGTCCCCGGCGACCTGCTCACCAACGCGGCCTTCTCACCGGACGGCCGCACACTCGCGATTGCGGCGTCGGGTACCAACGACATCACGCTCCTCGACAGCTCAGATCCGAGCCGTCCCAAAATGCTTCAACCGCTGACCGGGCACACGAAGCAGGCCGAATCCGTTGTCTTCTCGCCGGACGGGAAAACCCTGGCCAGCGCTGGTGACGATCAGACGATTCGGTTCTGGGACGTAGCGAAACCAAGCGAGGCGCAAGGGATCGGCGAGCCACTGATCGGCCAATCAAGCACGATCCGGTCCGTCGCTTTCGCAACCGATGGGCGGACTCTGGCTTCGGGCAGTGACGAGGGAACCGTCCAGCTCTGGGACACCACAAACATCGCAGCTCCCATCAAACTCGGCGGTTCCATCGCATCCATCGGAGCCACCCGCTGGTACATCGCATTCAGCCCCACTTCCAATCACCTCGCGGCAGGTGGAGAGGGCGGCGCTGTCCGGCTATGGAATCTCACCCAGCGCGCGGCAGAAACCCGAGTGTGCAAGAACACGAACAATGTTCTTACCGACGCGACGTGGGACCAACTATTCCCTGAACTCCCCTACCGAACCACCTGCTAACTCATCCTTGGAAAGGGCACTGTGCGCTCACCGACTGCACTCCAGACCGCAAAGCCAATGCAGTTCGTCGCAGACGATCACGCACTCGACGTCGATGGTTCCAGCCTCCGCACCACCACAGACTCCGACATCGCGGCGAAGGCAATAGCCGCCGAAACCCTCGATCGAATACGCGTGGTGCTCGACAGCTACCCCGCCGATCCGATCGTGTTGCTTTCCGGTGGCGTTGATTCGATCCTCGTCGCCGCGACCGCAGTCGCCCTCGGCACCACACCGCGAGCGATCACGATCGTCGTCGACGGGGAAACCGTCGATCGAGCACCAGCGATAGCCGCTGCCGAAGCACTCGGACTGCGGCATGAAGTTGTTGTCCTGAGCTCATCAGACGTCGTCAGCCTCGCTAAATCGGCAGTCGCCGCCCTGGGGGTCAACGAACTGTGGGAGGTCGCAGCAGCGATCCCGATCCTCGCCGCCTCTGAATTGATCCGCCGATTCAGCGCAGCATCCCCGGCGCCGGCAGCTGTTCTCACCGGCAGCGGCGCAGATGCAATTTTTGCAGGAGGACGGGTGATCGAGCATCCGATCGAATCCGCCGCAGCGAACCAGGCTTTAGATGAAGTGGTTCGCACCGAAACGGGAACGAATTTCGTTCGCGATCGCTTGGTCCCGGATTTCTACGAACGACTGCTCGGCGACGACGCCCAAGCACTCATCCACGTATTCCAGACAGAACGGTTCTGGCAACTCGCTGAACAACTAGCGCCACCCGCTCTCTTCGGCCACGTCACTGGCGTAGCGCACGACAAACTCGCAGTCCGGCTGGCTTGTGAGCGCCTGCTTCCGGAAACTGCGCAGCACCTGGCCTGGACACGTAAATCCCCTATTCAACGGTCCAGTGGCCTGTTCGATGCGCTCGCCGATGCAGCGCGTGCCCGCGCCGCGCAGCTTCCAGGAGCAACGACCTACAGCAATCCGCTCACGGAACCGATGGAGTCCGTCGCGGTCAGGCTTTTTCTAGCCGATTTACACTGACCCCTATAGAGCGAACGAATTGAACCGGCGTGTCGGCTGCGTATCTCGACATTTCTGCGGGAGTATTTGCAGGCAACACAATGCCCGCGCCACCGCGCGGACGAACTGGAAGGGGCTTGTCATGGCGAGAGGTCGTCCGAGTAAAGGCGAGCGGCGTCGTGTCGAGACGCGAGTGCCCGTGGATGTCAAAGACCGCCTCACCCTGATGCGCGAAGCTCGGGGACTGACTGAGAGCGAACTCGTCGCCGACATCCTCAGTGCTGCGGTAACCCGATTCGACCCGGCCGCGGTCCACACAGAGAGGCTGACGATGACCGCCTAATGATGACCACAACGCCGAAGCCGCGGAAACCCCGCTTCGGCCTCATATGCGCAGTTGATCGCCCTTAAAACGACGATATCCCCCGGTTGACGGGCCGGGGGATTCGGATGTCGTAAGAAACGAGTTGACGCTCGGTTCTTAGGGTCTTGCTGCTTTCCCCGAAGGGACTGTCTTGCTGGACAGGTCTCAGGGTACATCGCGCTCTGATGAAGTTTCAATAATTGACTCGCGTGTCTCAGCGATGGAGCACACGCCCGCACCCATACAGCGCCCGTATTGCGGTAGCAGCCCTATGCGGCGCCGCTACGGAACAGCTCGCACACCCCGCAGAATGCAGGGGCACCTGTACGGGCACCAATGCCATGCCCTGACGCCGATGCTGCTCAAAACGCTCGGCAAGGAAGCCGCTTGCCGGCGTTATTGCAAGGTCGCACTCGAACTCGAAGACGGCGCATACGGCGGCATCGCTCGATGGCAAGGCGCCCAACATTGGGTCGAGATCGTCGTTCGTTGCGCGTTCACCGCGGAATACACACGGATTCGACCGGCACTAGTCCGGTCGTCTGGCGGCGGCATCAGCCTTAAGTCCTTGCTAGCAGTTGCCACCGTCATGGCCGAAGCCGCCGATTTCGAGACCGGCCGCAACTCACGCCTGGCGGTAGAGACCATCGCCGAACGCATCAAGGGCGGGGAGCGCACAGTCCAGCGAGCACGACAAGCCCTCAAGCTGCTGCGTGTGGCCACGGAAGTGCTTCGCGGCCGACTCCGCACCAAGGATGAGCGATATGCCTCATGGAGGTTCAACGACAAAGCCCGCGGTTGGGCCTCCGTTTGGGCATTGCACCCGAGCAAGCCTGTGGATAAAACCCGCATCGTGGTCGCCGGATCCATACAAATGGCACCCCACCACCGCAGGGGTCACTTAACAAGCTTTACCTCTCGTAGAGAGGTTCTTAATACAAAACGATCTGTGGATAAACGAGCCGCTTCGCGGCGCAAGGAGTCCAAGGCTGGGGTCGAGAAGGCCGAAGCGACCAGGAAAGGCCTGTTGCTCGCATCCAGATGGCTCAGCAACTCACGAACTCCAGTCTGGGCGCGGCGGCACACCCCCCGAGGGTGGGCACCCGCGCTGACCGACCCAGCTGCACACGGTTGGACGGCCGCGGATCTCAACGACACGATCGACGCCTGGAGCAAGGCCACACGGATGGCACCAAACCCGAAGCACCCCATCGCGTTCATCCGGTGGCTCATGAAGCAACAGGATCTCGCCTTCGCGCCACACGTTCTCGCTCAGATCGCCACCGACCAGGCAAAAGCCGAACGCGAACGGCAGGCAGCAGCGTTCGAAGCTGAACGCGGACGGTACGCATCAGCCGCGTCCGAGGACTCCCCCGGCCGCCAAGCGGCACGTTTCGTCGCCCGCCGAGCAGCCGACAGCGCCCGCATCCGAAAGACCCAGGCATCCGCGCGCGAGAATGAAACCTCGCCCGTGTGGATCACCCATCTGTCCGATCGAGGAAAGCGATGAACGGAAAACGACTGTCCGCAAAGCCGCCCGTCAGACGCCGGCCGCTCTCCCCCTGCCAGACCGTCCCCCAGATCCACGAACGATTGCGCACCGGCGCAAAGACGGTCGTCATCGACCACCGCAACGACGAACCCCTAGAACTCACCGACGCCGAGCTGCCCGACGGCATCACGATCCGCATCGTCGGCGTCTCACGGGTCATCATCACCCGCCTGACACCCGAAACGAAGCGCAGTGCCCAGATCGTGGCCACCGACGCCGCACGATCCCAAATCTTCGGGCACACAACTCTCTTCGCCTACGGGAACGCCCATACCGACGCCTTCGACACCACACGCGTCCGCGCCACCAACCGCGCCACAAGCAACCTCGTCGACGACTCATTCGGCGACGTCGGAGAAGACACCACCACCTATGCCTACGACAACGCCACCGTCCACTCCCACGACCAAGCCGCAGTGCACGCAACAGACCGAGTTTCTCTCGTTCACCACAGCTCGACGCCGGCCGAGGTCGAACACGGAGTGACAGTCTTTGGCCCAGCACGAAACAACATCCGGCTCCGGGCGAAGGAAACGTGAGCCGAAGGATTGGTCATTTTGCATCTGGCGCCGTACGTCCGGAGCAATGAGATGGCTCTGCGGAAGGACGCAAAGCCTGGCTGGCGCGGCTGGTGGCGCATGCAAAACTGGCAAACGCGATCCGAAGTTGAGGACCCAAGCCCGGCGAGCAACCGCAACAGCCCTCCACTCCCCTATCCACTTTGAGGGTAGAGCGGGACATGCACCCACCGTGCGGCGCCACGGCTCGGCCGCGCAACCTGCAATTTTGCGCGATGACGGCGGCCTGAAACGGAAGTTGCGCCACCCCTAGCGCAAAATGCCAGCATTACTGTCAATAGCAGCAAATCGTATTTGAGTGAGGGTTGAGCCCCGTGAGGCCCGTAATGGCAGGAATGACAGTATTCCCCGCTTTCGATGGCCCGCCTGGGTGGGTTTTGCCGGCGGCGAGGACCCTCTCGGCTCTAATGCTGTTAATGCTGCTATTAGCAACATGCACTTCAGTGAGGTTTTCGTGACATTTTGCAAACGTGCCAGCAATGCCAGTAATGCCAGCAATGCTGTCATTAGGTCCGTCCCACCGCGGCCGTATATGAGAGATTTCCAACGGTTCGCAATAATGCTGGTATTACTGCTATTGCTTGCATTACTGGCTATCGCGTGGAATGCTGTCAATACCGTCAAACGCGCCAATGCTGTCGAAGGAGAGCAATGCAGACCGACTTTCGCGAAACACGTAAAAGGGTGATCGCCGTCATCAACGGCAAGGGCGGCGTCTTGAAGACGACCCTGACAGCCAACGTCGGCGGAGAATTGGCAGCCTCCGGTCAGAAGGTCCTGCTCGTCGACCTCGACCCTCAGGGAAACCTTGCCGAAGACCTCGGGTACACCAGTGAAACCGGTGATGATCAGGGGAGATCGCTTGCCAGCGCAATCGCATTCGGCGGCGACGCAAAACCCATCGAAAATGTCCGTGCAAATCTCGACGTCCTTCCCGGGGGAGTGCACCTCGAACAAGCGACAGCCGCTCTAACCGCTATGGCGTCCAAAGATCCAGATGGAGCAAAGCTCGCCCTTGCAAGGGTCCTTGCTCCAATGGCGGCCACCTACGACATGGTCCTCATCGATTGCCCGCCCGGCGACGAAACCTTGCAGACAGCAGCGTTGGCAGCCGCAAAATGGGCATTCGTGCCCGTCAAATCCGATGCATCCAGCCGAAAAGGAATGGCAGCCGTGGCGCACCGAATCGACGCCGTCGCTGCTATCAACCCCGACCTGGATCTACTGGGCGTCGTTCTCGTAGCCGTGGGTACATCAGCGAAGACCGTGCTCAAACAAGCAAGGTCTGCGATTGCAGAGGCGTTCGGCAACGACGACGTCGTTTTCACGGCCACCGTTCGTCACTCCGAGGCGACCGCCCAGGCAACACGAGAGCGGGGCATGCTCGCAGCCGAACTCGATGCAGTCGTCCGGAGCGGTCCGAAATGGTACGACGTCATCAAAGGCAACGCCGAGCCTCAGGCTCTCGCGCCGAAATCGTCCAAATCCGTTGCAGACGACCTCTTTGCAGTGGCGCAAGAAGTTGTCACCCGCGTTGCAACAGCGGAAAGAGAGGAAGCACGGGTATGAATGACCGGCCCGACCGAAAGCTCACGGCGCTACCTCCGCGGAACGTGACTGGTGACCTGTCTCGAATGCAGAGATCCAACCGCACTCCCGCGCAAGTTCCCCCGCTTCCACAGCCCACGCCGGCAGTTGTGGAAAAGCCTAAGCCCAAACGTATTACGGTTTACGTCGACCAAGAGGTATTCAGTCGCGCCCGAGGTGCTTACCGAAACACAAGCCACCTCGAGGACGACAAATCCTGGTCGCAATTCGTGGAGAAAGCGCTGGCGGCAGAGGCGGAACGCCGGGAGACAGTGCACAACAGTGGCAACCAATACGAAGCAGAGACCGGCGCACTTCCCAGTGGACGCCCCATCTCAGACGACTGACATACACAACGAAGGAGCCCCGCCGGATGCAACCGGCGAGGCTCCAGACCGGGAAACCACTTGAAGGAAGAAACCCGATCATGACCGACTTTAGCCTCCGGGCTGCCCGTATTCAGCTAGGCGCATTGCTCGCCGCACTCGCACTCGCGATCGTCATCGCACTCGGCATCACCACTGGCGCATTCGTACTCTCCTTCGCCGTGCAACGAGACCTCGCCCGGCAAGCACTCATCCCGGAAAATCTGACCTGGATTTTCCCCGCCATCGTCGACAGCGCCATCCTTGGCGCCACTATCGCGATCGTCATCATCAGCAAGCTCAAGATGAACCGACGCGACAGAGGCTTCTACATCGCCCTCGCAGTCAGCGTCGTCGTGATCAGCATCCTGGGCAACGCGTACCACGCCTATCACGCAGCAATCGCTGCACGGGAGTCAATCGATGGTGGGGGAGACCTCGGGTTCATTCCACTAGCGCCGGCCATCGCAGCGGCCATAGCGATCATTCCGCCGGCCCTGGTCCTGGCATTCACACACGGCATCACGATCCTGGTGAAGGCAGTCGGAATGGCATACGCCGCCTACCGTGCGATCGTCGAAAACGTCACCGACAGTGAGCATGCAAAGAGCGTTGCGACTGATCTGACCGTGAGCCGGGAACCTTTCCGCGACTCCAGCTCTCGCGGAGAGACCGATCCCAATGTTGCAGAGCTGGTCGAAGCGGAACGAAACGAGGACACGACGAACACGGTGACACAGATCGCCCGGGGAGACGATCTTGCGGACTTTGCAGAACCGTTTTTCGCCGACGAAATGATGGCTGAACGTCACGACGACTGCGACCCTCAAGAAACCGCGACAGAGGCACTGAACCGTCAAGACACCGAAGAGGCCCAAGTCGCCGACGGCGACACCGCAATGGACGACCTCATGGCGTTCATCGCCACCTCGAATCTCAAGAAGGACGTGAAGGACACCGCAGTCCGCAAGCTCACGAACCCGAACCTCACATGGGAGACCATCGCGATGGAATCGAAACCGCCCGTCGCAATCTCGACAGCGTGGCGCCGGTACGAGAAGTTCGATATCGCAGCCCGGGAAGCAGGATTCACGAGCCCGCCACTGCCCGATCTCCGGTCCTCAGAGAACACCACCGACCGCGAACTCGCAGCAGCACACTGACCCCGGCGAGGCCCCGCGCCTCAGCAACCCAAACCTCATAAACACCAGAGGTCCTGGCAGTGCAGCAACACCACCAGGACCAAGCCACAGAAAGCACCTGTGACCATGAGCAATACTATTCGGCCCCACATCGGCCGCCCCACCGGCAGCACCGCACGCACCACACAAGCCCGAGCAGTGCGAACACGAGAAGCAATCGTCTCAGTAGCCGCACAACACTTCGACACCGACGGATACGGCGCCAGCAGCATCAACACCATCCTCGCCACCGGCGCATTCACCAAAGGCGCCATCTACTTCCACTTCCCGTCCAAAGAAGCCATCGCAGGGAGCCTCATCGCCGACTGGAACCGCACCGTCAACGAATCCATCAGCGAAGCAATAGCCACCGGCCCGAGCACCACAGCAGCGGAGAAGCTGGCAGCGGTCTTCACGTCCCTCGCTCATCAGATCGCCGAGAACACCAAACTGCGCGCCGGAATGAAACTCACCCTCGAACCCACCATCGACAACGGCTCAGCCTTCGCCCACTGGGTCGACGCCATCAGCGACATCATCGAAACCGCCATCACCGACGGCGAAATCCCCGACAACCCCACCACACACCGACTTGCATGGAACCTGTGCGCCGGCACCATCGGAGCCGCCAACGCATCAGCAACCCTCCGAGAAGACATCGACCTCGCAACCCGCATCGAGGACACAGTCACAGCCCACCTGAAATCCAGCACCGCATGAAGCACGACGGAAATCTGTCACCAGGCGCTGCAATACTCGAAAACAATCGGAGCGAGCTGCAAAACCACAGCACCACAAGGGGGAAGAAAACAGCATGAGCAAAAAAGACCAAATCCAGATCCAAGTGATCGCGCTACTGGGGGCCGTCGGCCTCGCATTCGCCACCGGAATCATGATCGGGACAGTTTTTCGACCTCAAAGCGGTAGCGGGGGAATGGAAGTATCGGTACCCGACTCCCTCGTCATCCCCGACTCCATCGCCACATGGCAGATAGCTCTCGCATTCGCCGCCATTCCCCTCGTCCTGGCCGGCCTCGCCTTCGCGCTACGCCCCTGGACAAGGCACAAGTCCGAGACAAACATCCAGCGCTACAAACTGGCGCGACTCGAGCGCGAACAGCACCTCGCGAACGCGAACCCCAAGACCATCGCACAAGCCCGGCGCGCAAACCGTCGCACTTAACGCAACGACGCCCACCGGACCCCGATTTCGATTGAGGTCATCGCACCTCGAACACCCTCACCAAATGTCAGACCCCCGAACTACCATCAACACCGCGACGAGCACCAGGTCGCCACACTGACCAGACCGAAGCGAAAGCCGAAGTCCTGACCTGCAACAACCCTTGCAGATCGGTCATACGTGGCGACCTGATCCTCATTCACCACCACAAACCAGAGCTACCGCGACACCACCCGTGGTCCAGTTCCGTCGCTCCCGCACAATCACCCCGCCAGCGCACCGAGCGGGAGGTGCCCACCACCGCACACACCCACCGCCGGCCACACACAAGAACCGAACGACACCTCCGGCGCCGTTGCCGCTACGCAGCCCCAGGTGGTCAAGAAAGTCGTCGTACAAGTCGCCCCAGAACACCATGCCGGGGACCCGACCCGTCAACCCACGCTCCGCTCTACGGGGTTGACAGCCCACCCTCGACCTGGTGACAAGGGAGCGACTCTACCGACTCTCAGAAAGGCAGCAACATGACCGAAACAGCCACTCCCACACGCTTTGTCGCGATACCCCGCACCGAAGAACACGGCGGACACGAGAACGAGTGCTTCACCCACTACGTCCAAGACAACCGCGGCCGCTACTGCCTACGCGGACCGATGGTCCAGTCGGACGCGGAATGGCTCGCGAACAAGATGAACACACAGTTGGACTAACCAACAGGCAAGGCCCGCACCGGATTCGGTGCGGGCCGCACTGCTGCACTCCTACGCCGGGGCAGGACGCTCCGGCATCTTCATCATGATCAATTCCGCGCCGTCCTTGTACCGGTACGCCCACCGACCATCCGAAGTCAGCACCGTGCCGGCCTGGCCCTCATCCGGGGCCGGGCTCCACCCTTGAACCTCATCCGATTCCGCAGTCTCGCTCATCTCACTATTGTCTCAACCTCGGAAAACCGGCCGAAACCAGTACAAACCCGCGCACAGTAGAGCAATGAGCGCCGCCACCGGAAAGCCAGTGCCGCCGATGCTCGCCACACTCGGGCATCCACCAACGGGGGAGCGCTGGGCCTTCGAGTCGAAATGGGATGGAGTCAGGGCCATCGCCACCACCGGCGCCAAACCGCCGACACTGTGGTCGCGCAACAGCAACAACTTCAGCGCCTCGTTTCCCGAGATCATCGACGCACTCAGCGCCGTGCTCGACCACCGCGAAACCGTCCTCGACGGCGAGATCGTCGCACTCGGCCCCGACGGTGTCCCGTCCTTCTCCCGACTACAGCGCCGGATGCACGTCCTCAAACCCACCGCCCAACTCCGCAACGACGCCCTCACCACCTACTACGTCTTCGACGTCCTCGACATCGACGGAACATCGACGACCGATCTGCCCTACCTCGAACGCCGCGAAGCGCTCGCCAACCTCAGCCTCGAACACCCGCGCATCAAAGTCCCACCCCACTGGCTCAACGTCGACGGACCGACCATGCTCGAGGTCGCCCGCAAACACCACCTCGAAGGCATCGTCGCCAAAAGCATCACCTCGACCTACCAACCCGGAAAACGGTCCCCGAGCTGGCTGAAAACACCGCTCCGCGCCAACACCGAAGGAATCATCTGCGGATTCGTCCCCGGATCCGGCAACGCGGCCGGCGGAATCGGATCACTGATCCTCGGCGCCCACGACAACTCAGGATCGCTCGTCTACATCGGAAACGTCGGCACCGGGTTTTCTTCGAGACAGCGCCGCGAACTACGCGAGCAACTCATCGACATCGAACGACCCACCAGCCCGTTCGCGGTCGCACCGCCACGAGCAATCGCCCGCGAAGCTCGCTGGTCAGAGCCGCTTTTAGTGTGCGATGTGGAGTATCGGGAGTACACCGGCGGCGGACTCAGACACCCTGCATTCAAAGGTATGCGCATCGACAAGACCGCCACCGACATCGACCTCCCCGGACGCCACTGACCACCACCGGCCCGACGAAACCGACGGGAACTGGGGCGGATCGTCAAGCGAGTCGCCTTCAAGGTCCGGTGCGGACTGAGAAGTAAGTGCTTGGCTCCCGCTGTGAGGCGGATCTGACTCCCACCTCACAGCCAGAGCGTCGAGCGCGACTACCGCAGTGCCGTCAACGTGAACTGAGGATCTGGTCGAAGGCGGCAATCATGGCAATTGCGGTAGTGATGGATCCGATGGGCTCGTAGTAGGCCGCTCCGATTGCGGCAGCGGTACCGATGGCGCCCAGTAACAGCAGGCGAAGCAGCCTTCGAGGAGGCGGGACATCGCCCCTCTCTGGTGCTGTGGGGTCCGTGGGGGATAGCGTCATGACACGTCCTCTTTCTACTTTGTCGTGATTGCGGGCGATGACGGCTCTCCGTTGGAGCGGAGGGCCGTCGCTGTGCGAGCAGCGATGGCGTTGCCGTCACCCACTACTGCACTCGACGAGGAGAGCTTTGTCGAGTACGGTTCAGGGAGCGGAGTTCACGCTTTGACCGGACTTCGTAACTAGTTACTTTTAGACACGGAAACAGGAACAAGTGAAAAAGGTTCTGAGGGCCGGTCTATCGGTAACCATTGAACGTCCAAAATTGAGGGTGCGAAGTGCCGATCGCTGACGAATTGAAGTCCCGTCGAGACCATCTCGACGCGATAGTTGCCGGCAAAAACCTCGACAGTATGGTCCGAGCGAACCTTCAAGAGGTATGGAAGAAGAGCGCTCCCGCCGAGATAGTCATCCGGTCAGGATTCGCACGTCGCATCCCGGAGTTGGTTGACTCCGAGATCGACGGCATCTCGATAAGGGACAAGCCGAGGCCAGTGCTCCCGAGGCGCCCACCTTTGTCGGTGCTAGCCCAGAAGTCCAAAGGCGTTGGGCTTCGTCTTGCCGTCACGCTTCCATTCCTGGTGCAATCCGATCGACACCTGCTCGAAGCTGACTCCAAGTTCCGTTGGCCAATCGAGAGCACACATCCAAGCCCGAGTGCGCTGATCCATGTTGTAGTCGCCAACGCAAATCACATCCCGGGGAAGAAAGAATTTGAGGTAGACAAGGCGGCCAACCGCAAACGTCAGATAGGTCAGGCCATCACGGCACTCGCTGAGCCGGAAGTGAATCTGCTGTGGCTGCCGGAAGCAAAGGGCCAGGGATACCGAAAACACAAAGACATTCGACTGAACCTGGAAGATGGCGGGCACAGGCGCCCAGTGAGGACCCGCTACCAAGTACCAACACCGACAGAGAAAGTCATTCGGATTCCCGCCAACTTCTACCTCAACGGCTGGATTCATGCATTGTCGAACCGCGAAATCGCTATGTGGCTGATGCTGCGTGACTTGCATGGACTCGCGGGCGGACCTCCTGGCACCGAACTGGATATTATTGCCCGCGATCGAATCCTCAACTACGACCTGACCAGAGCAGCCTGGGAGTCTTACCGGAGGCTTGCGGACTACGGGTTGATCACCTTCAAGGCGGATCCGAATCGTCGCGCCGATGGGACTGTCGAGGGTGGACGTAGGAGGCCTGAATCTGAACGTCACAGGTTCTATCTCACCGACGATGGGTTGAACGAACCTGGAGTGGCAACTGTGTCGAAACAGATTCATGAGGAGTGCGACCGCCTATAGCTCTCAAGAGTCGGCGCACTAGCTCATTTCCTGGTGATGATCGTCCGCAACACGAAGCGGAACACCACCGCGGTACCGGCCCCGACTGCGACGCCGGCCACCACGTCGGCGAGGAGAACTCCGACGGTGACACCGAGGGCCGTTGCGGCCGCGATCGCCAACGCAACATCGGCAGGCGCCGGCCGAGGGCTGGTGATCGCACTTCCCCTTCCGTGACAGTCGACGACGTACTCGCAGAGATCATCACACGGCGTTTGGCGCGGAAGTCGGACCCACGCTGTTCAATGGGGCGGGAACCGATTACGAGGAGGTCAGGCCATGTGTGGGCGCTATGCAAGCACAAGCTCAAGCAAGGAATTGCAGTCGTTTTTCGACACGATGCAGACCGTCGGCGACGAACTTCCCCCGTCCTACAACGTCGCACCCACCCAACC
>NZ_JBHWUF010000018.1:0-62409 GCF_042738325.1 Rhodococcus sp. NPDC059969
GCTGGGTCATTTTTCCCACACCACCTTGCTCATATCCCCGCGGGCCCCCCCGGGCCGGGCCGGCCGGGTGGGGGGGGGCTTCCCCTCGCCCTATGGGCGGCCCCGGTGGGTTTTTCCCCCGCCGGGCCCCCGCTCCAAGCCGCCTGACACTGTGAGGGCGGTGACCACGGTGACCACCATGTCGCCATCGCTGAAACCAGGAGCCAGCACATGATCGCCGCACCAACCACAGGCGCTTTGGCCGTCGTCTTGAACACCGTCCTTCAGATGTTCAACGCGGGCAGCAGCTTCCTCTACACCGACAACTCTCCGATCGGCGGCGGCGGCGAAACTCCCACGACGCCTGCTCCCTGATCGACTTACCCGCTCGCACCACAACGTCGCGGCGCAGACAGGAATCACCGTGATAAACCCGCACACCCAGGGCAGCCTGGTTATCGACTTCGGCTCGCTCTCCAGGGCACTCGGCTTCGGCAACGGCTCGATCGTGTCGCTCGGCAGCACCGGAAGTGCCTGAAAAAGCCGTCCTGACTACGTCGACGATCCCGTCGCCGCTCACATTCTCACCACATTTCGAAACAGAAAGCAGGTCTCCCTGTGCCTACAATCCCGCTCACCGGCGACCCCATCGTCATCAATATCATCGTCCAGCTACTGAGCGCGGGCAGCAGCAACGCGCTCGCTTTGGGCGGGGTCGGCAGCAGCGGGCTCGGTAGCACCGGGCTCGGCAGCTTCGACTCGGCGAGTCTCGGGAGCGCTGCATAGCATCTCCCACTGATGAGTGGCTGATTCACCGCCATTGATCGGTATGCAGTCCATGAAACCGACGTTGCCCTCCGCCACAAAGGACGGAGGGCAACGTCGTCGGTCACGCCGAACGGATACGGCGCAATCGGATCAACGCCAGTCTTCAGGCGGATCGGTGTCGTCGTGTTCGATAGTCACGGATTCCGAACGATCGTCAGCCGCAGCTTTTTTCGCCGCTTCTCGCATCTCGATACCGTCGGACACCCAGTCACCGATCTCGCGCGTCACGTCTCGAACTGCCCCGGCGATGATCATCGCGATGGAGCCGACGTGGTTGGCTGCACTTTCCGTCAACTCCTGGACGGTGTCCTTGCGGCGTTCGAATTTCCCGACCATCAAAGTGTGCCTCTCAGGCTGCTGTTCGCTGGCGCTCGACGATAACACCGGGAGGGGTCTTCGACTTGACCAGACCGGGCGGCAGAGCGAGCTTGAAGATCTTGCCCCACACCGAACCGATCTGCTTGAAGAACCCACCGGTGTTGTACGGCAAACCGTACTTCACACACAATTCTTTCACCTCGGGAGCCAGTTCCGGATAACGATGCGCAGGCAAGTCCGGGAACAGGTGATGCTCGATCTGGTGCGAGAGGTTGCCGGACATGATGTGGAAGAGCGGGCTTCCCTCGATGTTGGCACTGCCGAGCATCTGCCGGACATACCACTGACCGCGAGTCTCGTCAGCCGTCTCGTCCTCGGTGAAGCTCTGGACGCCGGTGGGGAAATGGCCACAGAAGATGATCGAGTAGGTCCACACGTTTCGCACCAGGTTGGCGGTGACGTTGCCCGCCAGAGTGGTCACGAACAGCGGCCCCGTGAGAACCGGGAAGATGACGTAGTCCTTGAGGACCTGCTTGCCTGCCTTGTTCCACCAACCCTTGAGTAACGGCTTGACGTCGTGCCACTTGCGTTTACCTTGGATGACGTTCTCGATCTCGAGGTCGTGCATCATCACGCCCCACTCGAAGAGCACCATCAAGGCAAAAGCCCAGACCGGATTACCGAGGTAATAGGGGTTCCACTTCTGCGCGTCGTCGATACGCAGGATTCCGTATCCGATGTCGCGGTCTTTGCCGAGAATATTGGTGTACGTGTGGTGCATGTAGTTGTGCGAGTGGCGCCACTGGTCGGCCGGGCACACCGTATCCCATTCGAAGACTTCGGAATTGAGCCCGGGTTCACGCATCCAGTCGTATTGCCCGTGCATGACGTTGTGGCCGATCTCCATGTTGTCGAGAATCTTCGACACACTCAGTGCACCGACGGCCGCGAGCCATACCGGGGGGAGGAAGCCGAGGTACATCAAGCCGCGACCCGCGACCTCGAAACCACGCTGCGCCTTGATGATTTTGTAGATGTACTCCCGATCCTCAGCACCGAGTGAGGCGACGGTGCGATCACGCAGTGCGTCCAACTCGCGGCCGATCTCCTCGACCTGCTCGTACGTCAGAACAACAGGAGCGTCGTTCTTCGCATCGGAACCGTTGCCGAGGAAAGGGAGGGTGGGAAGTGAAAGTCCAAACATGTCGGTCTCCAGACAGTCGTGAGGAAAATGGGACTTCAGATGTCGACGGTGACGTCGCCGACGGGAGCGCTGACGCAGAGCTGGATCTTCTTGTCCGGCTCGTCGTCGGTCTCACCGGTGCGCACGTTGCGGGTACGACCCGCCTTCTTGACGAAGGTGCAGGAGAAGCAGATTCCCATCCGGCATCCGTATTCGGGATTGAGGCCCGCAGCTTCTGCTTGTTCGAGCAGTGTTTCGCCGGAGTTCTCGGCCGCCACTCCACTTTTGGTGAATGACACCTCGCCGCCGGCCTCACCTGGCTCGGCCACCGCGGGTGCGAACTCCTCGGTATGGAGTAAGTGTTCGACGTCGACCTCACGGAACACCTCGCGCACTCCCCGCATCAGTCCGGGAGGCCCACAGAGATAAGCCTGGGCGTCGACCGTTTCCGGATCAGCGATCCACGGGGCCACCGCGTCGAGGTGCCCGCGGTCGAAGAAACCTTCGAGATCACCTCCACCGCTTTCGGTGTACACGAGTACCAGTTTCACGTTCGAGTTCTGCTCGGCGATGGTTTTCAGGGCGCGCGTGTATGCCACGTCGGCATCGGTGTTCGCGTAGTGCACGAACACGATCTCGCCCGAATGCTCCTCGTCCACGAGCGTCCGCAGCATCGACATCACCGGGGTGATTCCACTGCCACCACTGATCAGCAACACCCGACGCGGGCGGTCGACCGGGAGGGAAAACACCCCGTCTGCCTGCGAAAGACTGACTACAAGTCCCGGCGCAGCGTTGGCGTACAGATACTGCGACACCAATCCACCCGGATGAGCCTTCACGGTCAGCTCGATCAGCCCGTTGCGCGTAGACGCGCCCCCGGCCGGCGAGTAGCACCGAGTGTGACGAATACCGTCGATCACCACGCCCAACTGCACGAACTGGCCCGCCTGAAATCCACGCCACTGGCGAGTCGGACGCAGCGTCAGCGTGACGGAGTCTGCGGTCGGATAGTCGACGGAAACAACCTGTGCGCGAATGTCACGAACGGTCGCCATCGGGTTGATCAGCTCGAGGTAGCGATCGATCTGATGTGGGGCGGCCATGGCTTCGATCAGTCCCACCAAGGACAGTCCGCGCCGAGATGCGGGCTTCGGTGTCGTGTTCTCAGGAGCAGATGCGATTGTCATGACCCTCCTCGTGTTTCGATTGCCGGGTAAATCGTTTGCCGGGCTGGCTTCCCCCGACTGCGTGAATTCAGTGTACAAATGTTCACCGAAGATAGTGTGACAGGTGCACACAAGTACATGTCAACAAGAATGTGACCCGAGTTACACGAGTTGCCGAAAGGAGCCGGGATGCCTGTACCTACACTCGACGTCGTGACGAAGGCCGGACCGGTGAACCCAGAGAACAGGGAACCCGACAACAGGGAACCGGAAAGCCGTGCCGCCAAAAAGGAGCGCACGCGCCAATCCCTCTTGGACACGGCAATGGACCTCTCGGCCGACCGAGGCTTCGCCGGAATCAGCTTGCGAGAGGTCGCCAGGGAAGCCGGGATCGTTCCGACTGCGTTCTATCGCCACTTCGCTTCACTGGAAGATCTCGGCGTTGTCCTCGTCGAGGAAAGCATGCGCATGTTGCGTCAGATGCTGCGCGACGCCAGGCGCAACCCCAGTACGAAGGACGCCACTACGTCACTGGGTATCCTTGTGCGACAGGTGCATACACACGAACGACAGTTTCGGTTCCTCTGCCGTGAACATTACAGCGGCGTCAGCGAGGTGCGACGCGCGATAGCCACCGAAATGCGGTTGTTCGTCAGCGAATTGACCCTCGATCTGTCCAGAATTCCCGGACTCGAAAGCTGGTCGTCGGACGATCTGGAAATGGCCGCCGATCTGATCGTCTCGACGATGTTCGGTGCCGTCGTCGAACTCCTGGACGCCGGGACTGCCGGATATCGCGACGAAGCCGCCGTCATCACACGAGCAGAGAAGCAGCTGCGGATCATCATGCTCGGAATGGCCACCTGGAATCCACCTCGAAACTGACCTCGGGTTCACCTTTTCGACGTACGGTGAGAGCCATGTCTTCCACGAGTACATTCGAAATCCCCGTTGGCGACCTCACCTTCGACGTACTGATCTCGGGCCCGGACGACGGTATTCCGCTGGTAGCGCTGCACGGATTCCCGGAGAGCGCCGCATCCTGGGGCAAGGTCACGCCGCAACTGACCGCTGCGGGATACCGCGTGATCGCACCGAATCAGCGCGGATACTCCGCGGGCGCACGCCCGGAAGGTGTCGATGCCTACCGCATTGAGCACCTGGTAGCCGACGTCGTCGGATTGCTCGACGCACTCGGTCTGCCAGACGCACACCTTGTCGGCCACGACTGGGGTTCGGCGGTCGCCTGGCAGGTCGCCGGTCGCCATCCGAACCGGATCCGCAGCCTGACCGCGATCTCGGTCCCCCACCCCACAGCTTTCGGCTGGGCACTACGCGAGGACGAGGACCAGAAGCAACGCTCGTCGTACATCGGACTTCTCCGGCAGGAAGGAAAAGCCGAGGAAGTGTTGTCGGAGGACAACTTCCGCCGGCTGCGCGCCATGTTCGACGGCCAGATCGATCCTGAATTCGCCGACGAGCACATTCGTGTCCTGAGCGGGGCGGGCGCGCTGACCGGCGCCTTGAACTGGTACCGCGCGATGACGCGCGACTTCGGCGACATCGATCGCACCACGGTGCCGACCACGTACGTCTGGAGCACCGGCGACTCGGCGCTCGGCCGGGCAGGCGCAGAACGCTGCGGTGAATTCGTCGACGCGCCCTACGAGTTCGTCGTCCTCGAAGGCGGGAGTCACTGGGTCCCGGAAGAGCGAGCCGAAGAGTTGGCCGAGGCCATCCTCGCACGTGCGGGATCCTGACCGAAGCGAAGAATTCGGCTCTATGTATGTTGTCATACATAGAGCCGAATTGATTCCACCACCAGGAGTTCTGCGATGACCGAGACCGCTGCAACACCCCATCCTTTTGACGCTGCTGTCGGCTTGACGTCGCTCACCGCCGGTTTGTCGACCGGCGAAACCAATGCGGCGTACAACAACATGGTCGGACCTTTCGGCGGCGTCACTGCTGCCACGTTGCTCGAATCGGTATTGAAGCACCCCGAGCGACTGGGCGATCCGCTGTCGTTGACCGTCAACTTTGCCGGTCCGATCACCGAGGGCGCTTTCGAGATCTCCGCCCGCCCGGTGCGCACCAACCGCTCGACGCAGCACTGGTCGATCGAACTGTCTCAGGACGGCACCGTCGCCACGACCGCCACGGCAGTGTTCGGCACGAGGCGTGAGACGTGGTCGTCGACCGAGATCACGATGCCGGAGGTTCCGTCGGCCGAAGACGTTGCACTGCTGCCGTTCCCCGAGTTCATCGCCTGGGCACAGAACTACGAGATGCGGTTTGTCGAAGGTGCGATCCCCGACCTGGAGTCGGGCGAGCACCCCGACTCGACTACGACGCTCTGGGTGCGCGATCAGCCGGCACGCGCTCTCGACTACACGTCGTTGACCGCACTGTGCGATGTCTTCTTCCCACGAGTTTTCCTGCGCCGAGGCAAGATGGCACCGGCCGGAACGGTCTCGATGACCATCTACTTCCACGCCGACACTCAGGCGCTGACCGAACAGGCGGACAATTCAGTCCTGGGCACCGCGCGGACTCAGCGGTTCGGCAACGGGTACTTCGATCAGTCGGCCGAAATATGGGGCAGTGACGGCGCATTGCTCGCTACGACACACCAGTTGGTCTACTTCAAGGACTGACAATCACCGCACTGTCCCCTTCCGGCGCCTTGACCATCGACAGGGCGGCGAGGCCGACACCGAGCACTACCAGCAGTCCGATGATGCCGGCGCGGTCGGCGCCGAAGAGCCATGCGAACAGGCCGAACAGTGTCGGCGCGAGGAACGACACTGCTCGGCCTGTTGTCGCATACAGGCCGAACATCTGACCTTCACGCCCGGGCGGGGTGATGCGCGCCAAGAACGTTCGTGCCGACGACTGAGCAGGTCCGACGAACAGGCAGAGCGCGAGTCCGAAGATCCAGAACATCACCGGCCCTGACACCGCGATCAATATCGCGCCGACCACGATCATCGACGCGAGCGAGACGGTGATGACCTGCTTGGGTCCGATCCGATCGTCGAAGCGTCCGGCCACCAGGGCGCCGATCGCGGAAATCACGTTGGCGGCAACACCGAAGAGCAGGACGTCTGCTGCGCTGATTCCGTAGACGTTGACGGCCAGCACGGCTCCGAAGGTGAACACACCCGCGAGTCCGTCGCGGAAGAGTGCGCTCGCGATCAGGTACCAGATCGTGCGCCTGTCGACGTTCCAGAGTTCACGCAGATCACGCCACAACACCCGATAGGAGTCGAGGAATCCGGCCTTCGATGCTCCCGGATCGACCGCGGGGCTGGGTAACTCGGGAACCTTGAAGAATACCGGGATCGCAAAAATCGCGAACCATACTGCGGCCAGCAGTGCCACCATCCGGATGTTCATGCCGCCGTCGGTGGTCAATCCCAGGAATCCCCGAGTGTCGCCGTCGCCGACGATGAACCCGAAGTAACACAGCAACAGCAGCACGATTCCGCCGAAATATCCCATGGCCCAGCCGAAGCCGGAGACTCTACCCAGATTCTCCGGCGTCGACACCTGCCGCATCATGGCGTTGTACGGCACGCCGGCAAGCTCGAAGATCACCGAACCGATTGCGAGCAGTACCAATCCGAGCCATAGGTAGCGGTAGTTGTCTTCGACGAAGTAGAGGCCCGCCATCGAGAGCACGGTGATGCCGGTAAGTATCGCAAGCGAGAGTTTGCGTTTACCCGACGCATCGAAACGCTGTCCGGTGATCGGAGCGAGTATGGCGATGAAGAAGCCGGCAATTCCGAGAGCCCAACTGAGCCATGTCGTTGCCGAAATCGTGCCGGGCAGGTCGTCGCCGACCGCGTCGGTGAGATAGACCGAGAAGACGAACGTGAGGATCACGGCGTTGAATGCGGCCGATCCCCAATCCCACAGCCCCCACGCGAACACTTGACTCTTCGTGGCCGCACCACCGATGCCTGCGGGTGGCTCGGCCTGCGTGCTTGTGGACTCGGCGCTCATACGGCGAAGCCTAACTGTGCGCAGGCGACTCGGCGCCTCTCTCCGAGGTCGACATACAGGGCGTTCTATGCACTCGAGTTAGTATGCACTTAGTTGCATACGCACCTGAGTGCATAGATACTTTTGACATGGCACTCGAACATGCGTTGCTCGTCTCCCTTTCCGAACAGGATGCGTCGGGATACGACCTCACACGCCGGTTCGACAAGTCGATCGGTTTCTTCCACAGCGCGACGCACCAGCAGATCTACCGAGTCCTCAAGCGAATGGACGAGGCCGGCTGGGTGGAGGTGGAGGCCATTGCGCAGGACGGCCGCCCGGACAAGAAGATGTACCGCGTCAGCGACGCCGGCCGCGCCGAACTGACCCGATGGATCGCCGAGCCGTCCGAACCGAACCACTTGCGCAACGAGTTGGCCATCAAGATCAGGGCCGCAGCGCACGCCGATCTTCCCGCTCTACGACGCGAAGTCGCTCGCCACCGCGACGGCCACGCCGCCCGCCTCGACGTCTACCGACTCATCGAGAAGCGTGACTTCCCCAATCCAGCAGCACTTTCCGGCTCTTCGTTGCACCAGTACCTCGTACTTCGCGGTGGTATCCGCGTCGAAGAAGGTTTCACCGACTGGTGCCAAGAAGTTCTGGACGCGTTACCCACTGGCGTGTACGCCAACGAAGACACTGGCGAGAACGCCACGGAAGGAATTTCCCAGCCATGACGGATACACAGTTCCCCCGCCTGCTCGAACCGCTCGACCTCGGATTCACGACGCTGAAGAACCGCGTCGTCATGGGATCAATCCACACCGGCCTCGAGGATCGCGCGAAGGACACCGACCGCTTGGCCGAGTACTTCGCCGAACGCGCACGTGGCGGTGTGGGTCTGATCATCACCGGCGGGTACGCACCGAACCGCACCGGTTGGCTGTTGCCGTTCGGCGCCAAGCTGACCAACCGCGTCGAAGCGCGCCGTCACCGCCGGATCACCAAGGCGGTTCACGACGCGGGCGGGAAGATCGCTATGCAGATCCTGCACGCGGGCCGATACAGCTATCAGCCGTTCAGTGTGTCCGCGTCGTCGATCAAGGCGCCCATCAACCCGTTCCGTCCGCGCAAGCTGACCGGCCGCGGGGTGCGTTGGCAGATTCGCAACTACATTCGCTGCGCGCGCCTGGCCAAGTCCGCGGGTTACGACGGCGTCGAAATCATGGGCGGTGAGGGCTACTTCATCAACCAGTTCCTCTGCGAGCGCACGAACAAGCGCACCGACCAGTGGGGCGGTAGTTCCGAGAACCGTCGACGCCTTGCTGTCGAGATCGTGCGACGCACACGCAAGGCTGTCGGCCCGAACTTCATCATCGTGTTCCGGTTGTCCATGGCAGACTTGGTCGAGGGTGGTCAGACCTGGGATGAAATCGTCTCACTGGCAAAGGAAGTCGAAGCTGCCGGCGCCACGATCATCAACACCGACATCGGGTGGCACGAGTCACGGGTGCCCACCATCGTCACCTCGGTTCCCCGAGCAGCCTTCGTGGACATCACCGGCAAGCTCGAGAAGCACGTCGACATTCCGGTAGCGGCCTCGAACCGGATCAACATGCCTGAGACTGCGGAAGAGATCCTCAACCGCGGTGACGCACAATTGATTTCCATGGCCCGGCCGATGCTCGCCGATCCCGACTGGGTAAACAAGGCCGAGCGCGGAGCCTCCGACGAGATCAACACGTGCATCGCCTGCAACCAGGCGTGCCTCGACCACGCATTTGTGCACAAGCAGGTCTCCTGCCTGCTCAACCCGCGCGCGGGCCGCGAGACCACACTGATCCTCTCCCCCACTCGGCGGACCAAGAACCTCGCCGTCGTCGGCGCCGGCCCCGCCGGACTTTCCGCGGCACTCAATCTTGCTCAGCGTGGTCATTCGGTCACGTTGTTCGAGGCTTCGGACAAGATCGGCGGACAGTTCGGGATCGCACAACTCATTCCCGGCAAAGAAGAGTTCGCCGAAACCATTCGCTACTACACGCGCATGCTGGACGTCGCCGGAGTGACCGTCAAGCTCGAAACCCGCGTCGCACCAGCAGATCTCATCGGCTCTTTCGACGAAGTGGTGGTTGCCACCGGAGTGACACCGCGCGTTCCCAAGATCCCCGGCATCGACAACCCGAAGGTGCTGACTTACGCCGAGGTCGTCCGAGAGGGCAAGCCGGTCGGTAAGTCCGTCGCCGTCATCGGTGCCGGCGGCATCGGCGTCGACGTCAGTGAATTCCTCACCCATCCGACCTCCCCCACCCTTCATCTGAAGGAGTGGAAGCAGGAATGGGGCGTCACCGAACCCGAGATGGCGCCGGGCGCGCTCACCACACCGGTACCGGAACTCTCCGAACGTGAGGTCTACCTCCTCCAGCGCAAGCCCGGACGCATCGGTGCCGGACTCGCGAAGACCACGGGCTGGGTCCACCGGGCAGCCCTCAAGAACAAGGGCGTGCACGAACTCTCGGGCGTCAACTACGAGCGCATCGACGACGCCGGTCTGCACATCACGTTCGGTGAGAAGCACGAGAAGCCCCGGCTCCTCGAGGTCGACACCATCGTCATCTGCGCCGGGCAGGAATCGGTTCGCGACCTCGTGGACGAACTGACCGTCGCGGGTGTGGTGACCCACATCATCGGTGGCGCCGATGTGGCAGGAGAACTCGATGCCAAGCGTGCCATCGAACAGGGCACACGACTGGCCGCGAAGATCTGACCGGCTACGCTGACTGATCGTGAGCCTGCCGACACCCACAACCACAGCCCGCGCCGTCGTGACCGGCGCCTCCTCCGGCATTGGAGAGGCACTGGCCGCTGATCTGGCATCACGCGGACACTCCCTGATCCTCGTCGCCCGTCGCGGCGAGGTCATGGAGGTCCTCGCCGAGAAGCTTCGCGCCGCACACGGCGTCGAGGTGGAAGTCCGTGCATCGGACCTCTCCGACAGCGCGGCGCGTGCCGTTCTCGTCGAGGAACTCGGTGGCCGCGACATCAGCATTCTGTGCAACAACGCCGGGATCGCCACCTTCGGCCCGATCGCCGAACTGGACCCCGCGTACGAGCGTGACCAGGTCGAGCTCAACGCCGTCGCGGTTCACGACCTCACCCTGGCCGTACTGCCCGGCATGCTCGCCCGCAAGTCCGGAGCGATCCTGATGGTCGGTTCCGCGGCCGGCAACATGCCGATCCCCAACAACGCGACGTACGCCGCCACGAAGGCGTTCGTGAACACGTTCGCGGAATCGTTGCGTGGTGAACTCAAGGGCACCGGGGTGAACGTGACCCTCCTCGCCCCGGGCCCTGTCCGGACCGAAACTCCGGACCCGGCCGAAGCGTCCATCGTCGACAAGCTCGTTCCGGACTTCTTCTGGATCTCGAGCGAGTACACCGCCAAGGTCTCGCTCGACGGCCTGGCCGAGAACAAGATGCGCGTCGTACCGGGCATCTTGAGCAAGGCGATGTCCGTCGCCGGCGGCTACAGCCCCCGCGCCGTCGTGGCGCCCATCGTGGGCACGTTCTACAAGAAGCTCGGCGGCTGATTCACGCAAACTTCTTAGACCACGCCATAGCAGACCATATAGTCGGTTAATGGCGATGCGACGAACACTGGCGGTAGGGGCAATCCTTCTTGTGACCGGAGGGTTGCCCTTACTGCTGCCTGCGACGGCGAACGCGTGCTCGTGCGCGTCATCGGCCTCACCGGAAGAAGCAGTGAGCGTCTCCAGCACTGTCTTCCTGGGGACTCCGACGGAGAAAACCTCGGACGGGTTCGAGGACACCTATCTGTTCGACGTCAGCCGCGTCTACAAAGGCGATCTTGCGTCGGTGACGTCGGTGGGGACACTCGCGAACGGGAACGGTTGCGGCACAAGCTACGTACTCGGAACCGAGCAACTGATGTTCGTTTCGGCGCCGTACGACGTCGACGCCGAACACGAGGGATACAGCTGCGGACCGGCCACCGAAACCGGGTTCGACATCCACGCGACGGTCGAGTCCGTGTACGGCCCCGGTTACGCCCCACGCGCCGGCGGAGTTCAGTCCGTTGGCGTATCCGTCGACAGATCGGCGGTGATCGGCGGAACCGTGGCAGTGGCATTACTCGCGGTGCTCGGCTGGTTCGGATGGAAGCGGCGAGGGAAACAGTGAGTCGAGGCCGTCAGAGCCGCGTCAACCTCGTTCGACGGCGCGTCAAGTAAGCGTCAAGACTCCTCCCACCGGCGATCGTCGGGAGTAGATCTGAAAGTAGCCCGCAACACGGCGGGACACCTTCAGGAGATCGACGTGACGCTACTCGAAATCTTCCCCTCCCTACGCGGCGCAATGACGCCTCGTATGGATCCTGCGTTGTGGCCCATCAGCACTCGCCACGATCAAAGCGGGCGTGTCTGCATCGGCGACGTCTCCCTCGAAGAGATCGCGGACCAGTACGGCACACCGACGTACGTTGTCGACGAGGCGGACGTGCGGCACCGCTGCCGCACGTATCGAGAGATCTTCCCCGACTCGGAGATCGTGTACGCCGGCAAGGCGCTGATGATCCGTGCGATGGCTAGCTGGGTCTCCGACGAGGGCCTCGGGGTAGACGTCTGTTCGGCCGGCGAACTTGCCATTGCTCTTGCCGCGGGCGTGGACCCGAAGCGAATCATCCTGCACAGCAACGCCAAATCGGTTGCCGAACTGAGAGCAGCGGTCAACGCCGGTGTCGGCCGGATCGTCCTCGACTCCCCCAGCGAAGCGGTACGCTTGGCGTCGGTGTGCACCCGCCCTCAGAAGGTGCTGATCAGAGTCACACCCGGCGTCGACATACACGGACACAAGGCAGTGTCCACCGGCATCTTGGACCAAAAGTTCGGTTTACCAGCATTTTCCGAAGAACTGGAACGTACCGTGTCCGTCGTCGCCACCGCGACGCACCTGCAACTCATCGGCCTGCATTGCCATCTCGGCTCCCAGATCACCGATCCCGAACACTTCCGACCCGCGATCGAGACGATGATCGCGCAGATGGACGACATTCGACGCACACACCGAATCATCCTCACCGAACTCGATCTCGGTGGCGGCCACGGGATCGCGTACCTACCGGGAGATGCCCAACTAGATCTGACCCGCCTCGCTCACGTCATCGACGATACCCTCGACGACGCCTGCACCCGAAACCGCTTCCCTCGCCCCGAAATCGTGCTCGAGCCTGGCCGGGCGATCGCTGCGCGCGCCGGAGTCACGCTCTATCGCGTACAGAACATCAAGTCGATCAGCGGCGGACGGACCTTCGTTTCCGTCGACGGCGGGATGAGCGACAATCCGCGGGTGTCGTTGTACAACAGCCGTTACGACGTCGAACTGGTGAACCGACATTCGAGCGCACCGCTCCAGGAGGTCACGGTCGCCGGGCGGCACTGCGAATCGGGCGACGAAATCGCCGTTGGCGCCAGGCTTCCCGCCGACCTACACGAAGGCGACCTGCTGGCAGTGCCGTGTACAGGTGCCTACCACCACAGCATGGCGTCCACCTACAACAGCGTCGGCCGGCCGCCCGTCGTCGCTGTGCTCGGCGGTATTGCGCGGCCGTTGATCAGGCGCGAATCGATCAACGACCTGCTGGCCCGCGAGGTCGGTATCTGACCTCGCGGGCGTCGAACCCTCAGCGCTTGCGGCGGCTACCGGTCCCGAAAATGTTTCTCGAAATCTCCCGTCCCGCAGCCGAAGCCGCGGAGCGCAGGAAACTCTTGACGGCCGAGTTGCCCAAGATCTGCTCGGCGATATTGGGGCCCTCCGGTTCGGCCGGCGGCGGTGGTGGCAGGTCCGGTAGCGACGGCAGATCCAGGGACTGATCCGCCGTCGGAGCACCGGCCACCTTCGCCGTCAACTTCTCGTACGCCGACTCGCGGTCGATCGTCTGGCCGTACTTCTGATTGAGGGGACTCGACGACGCAGCCGCCTTGATCGCGTCGTTGCCGATGGTGTCCATCAGCGACCTCGGAGGACGAATCTTGGTCCAGGCCACCGGCGTCGGCGCACCCTTCTCCGAGAGCACGGTCACGATGGCTTCACCGATGCCGAGTGAAGTCAGCGCCTTCTCCAAGTCGTAGTGCTCGGTCTTCGGGTAGGTGCGGACAGTCTTGTTGAGTGCCTTCTGGTCGTCGGGCGTGAACGCACGAAGAGCGTGCTGGACGCGCGCACCCAACTGCGACAGAACCGAATTGGGAATATCGGTCGGAAGCTGCGTGCAGAAGAACACGCCGACGCCCTTCGAGCGAATCAGCTTGACCGTCTGTTCGACCTGCTGCAGGAAGGCCTTCGACGCGTCCGCGAACAGAAGGTGCGCCTCGTCGAAGATGAACACCAGCTTCGGCTTGTCCAGATCTCCCTCTTCCGGCAGCGTCTGGAACAGATCCGCGAGCACCCACATCAGGAAGGTGGAGAACATCGCCGGGCGAGCCGCCTGGGCACCGAGTTCGAACAGCGTGATCACACCGGCACCGCCGACGACCCGCAGCAGATCCTCGGTTTCGAGTTCCGGTTCGCCGAAGAAGGTGTCACCGCCATCGGCTTCGAGGTTGACCAACGCGCGCAGAATCACTCCTGCCGTAGCCGAGGAAACTCCGCCGATACCCTTCAGATCCGCCTTGCCCTCAGCGCTCGTCAGGTGGGCGATGACCGAACGCAGATCCTTGAGGTCCAGCAGTGCGAGGCCCTGAGTGTCGGCCCAGTGGAAGATCAGTCCGAGAGTCGATTCCTGTGTCTCGTTGAGGCCCAACACTTTACTGAGTAGGATCGGCCCGAAGCTGGTGATCGTCGCGCGCACCGGGATACCGATTCCGTCAGTACCCAACGACAAGAACTCGACCGGCATCCCTGCGGGAGTCCACGAATCGTCGCCCGTCTCGACTGCGCGAGCCTTCATCTTTTCGCTTGGTTCCCCCGCCTTCGACAGCCCCGAGAGGTCGCCCTTGACGTCGGCCATCACGACCGGCACACCCGCGGCGGACAGCTGCTCGGCAATGCCCTGCAGCGTCTTGGTCTTGCCGGTACCCGTCGCACCGGCAATCAGGCCGTGACGGTTGATCGTCGCCAACGGAATCCGCACCCGCGCGGAGGGATCTGCCACTCCGTCGATCACCACCGAGCCGAGCTCGAGTGCCCGCCCCTCGGATGAGTAGCCCGCCGCGATTTCAGCTGAAGCACCCGACGGCGTCGCGGCAGCGGGGGTGTCGGGGGTGGCTCCTGCGGATGCTTCGGCCTCAGCGGCAGCGGCTTCCTTCTCCGCTTCCTCAGCAGCGGCGGCAGCTTCAGCGGCAATCCGAGCGGCTTCGGCAGCGGCGGCCTTTGCAGCTTTCGCCTTCTCCGCCGGCGTCAGCGGCGCGGCTCCGTCCTTCGGATCCACGGTCATCGAAAGCCCTCCTCGTTGCAATGCGGCGAAGTTCTTGTCATCACCCGAGCGCAGTCCTGCACGCACCCGAGTTTCCACCGCAGACCTTATCCCGCGCCCACGCGCACTACTGTGTTCCTGGTGCAGGACAAATTGGTATGGATCGATTGTGAAATGACCGGGCTGCGACTCGAGTCCGACAAACTCATCGAGATTGCGGCTCTGGTGACCGACAGCGACTTGAACATCTTGGGCGAAGGTGTGGACATCGTCATCCACGCCGACGACGACGCGTTGGCTGCCATGCCCGACGTCGTGAAGAAGATGCATGCAAAGTCGGGACTGACCGAAGAGGTCCGAAAGTCGACGGTCACCCTCGCCGAGGCGGAGAAAGAAGTGCTCGCGTACATCCGCAAACACGTTCCCGTCGCCGGTACGGCGCCCTTGGCAGGTAATTCCATCGCCACCGACCGCGGGTTCATCTCACGCGACATGACGGCGCTGGACACCTACCTGCACTACCGGATGATCGACGTCAGCTCCATCAAGGAACTCTCCCGCCGCTGGTACCCGCGAATCTACTTCGGTCAGCCCGAAAAAGGTCTCGCCCACCGAGCGCTCGCCGACATCAAGGAATCCATCCGCGAACTCAAGTACTACCGCGGCACTGCATTTGTCGCGGCGCCCGGACCGTCAAGCGCGGAGATCGCAGCCGTCGTAGAGGGCTTGGGTCCCGCCTGACCTGCCGATTGGCATCCTGACCGACTTTCGCGCTAGTATCTCTTTCGTCAAAGCAGCCGGGTCAAACCGGTGGCCGAGGCAATGGTGGGCGTAGTTCAGTTGGTAGAGCACCAGGTTGTGATCCTGGCTGTCGCGGGTTCGAGTCCCGTCGCTCACCCAAGCGGAACCCCCGAGAATGTCGAAAGACATCTTCGGGGGTTCTTTTGGTTTGTGCCCCCCACCCCATCCCATCCCTAAACTCCCCCTCCACAGCCGGGTGAACGTATCGCTCCCCTTTTCTGACAGGGGCAGCGATACGTTCACCCGAAGTGGGTGGGGTGGCGACCGCGACAAATCGCGCGCACCCGAGCAACCCGTGCCCGGGCAGAGCGAACGTACCTCTGGTCGCCTCAGATGGACCGAGAGGCACTTTCGCTCGCGAAAGGTGGTGCAGATGCAGAATGCCCCCAACCGGACGGTCGGGGGCATTCTGACGTTCAGTGCTTCAGCGGCGCGCTCAGACGTCCGCGTTGCCGGTCTTCCAGACACTCCACGGGATGTTCCAGTCGCCGAGGCCGTCGGTGCCGGAGAGCGTGCCGCCGACGGTGTTCTTGACGACGACGATGTCCCCGCGCTTGGTGTTGTCGTAGACCCACTTGGCGTTGGACGGGCTCAGGTTGAGGCAGCCATGGCTGGTGTTGGAGTAGCCCTGCTGCCCGACCGACCACGGTGCCGAGTGGAAGAAGATGCCGCTGTAGGACATTCGGGTCGCCCAGTCGACTGGGGTCTTGTAGCCCTGAGCGGAGGTGACCGGGACGCCGTACGTGGACGAGTCCATGATCATGTTCGCGAAGCGGTCACCGATGATGTAGACGCCGTTGTCGGTGGGAGTGCTGTCCTTGCCCATCGAGGTGGGCATGGTCATGACAGTTTCACCGTTGACCTGGAAAGTGACCTGCTTGGTGTTGTCGTCTGCCGTGGCGATAACCGCATCACCGATGGTGAAGGAACTCTTCGCGTCTTCCTGCCCGAAGACTCCCTTTCCGAGATTGCGCCCGTACACGTTGACGCTCACGTCGACCTTGGTGCCCGGTGCCCAGTAGTTCTCCGGACGCCAGCGGACCTCACGATTGTTGACCCAGTAGAACGCACCTTCGACGGCCGGAGTCGTGGTGACGGTGATCGCCGCCTCGGCAGCCTTGCGATCGGGGATGTTCTCGTCGAACTGCACCGCGATCGGTTGACCGATGCCGACCACGTCGCCCTCGTTCGGCAAGACGTACGGCTTGGTGACGTTGCCGGGCGCGCTGGTGGTGAAGGACGTGACCGTCGTACTGGCGCCGCCCAATCCGTACGCGCGGGCTTCGATCTTGTACTTGCGGTTGTATCCCAGCGGCTCGGTGGTCGTCCACGACGCACCGTCAGCGGTGATAGCGCCGGCAACTGCCTTGCCGTCCTGATTGACCATCGTCACGTCGGACAGGGCGCCGTCGGCGACGTTGATCTTGACCGGGTCACCCGGCGAGAAGCCGACAGCCCCGTCGGCGGCGGTCGAGGTGAGTTTCGGCTTGATGAGTTCGGTGAGCGGATTGGAATCGATCGGCGCCGACCCCTCGGTGCTGACGTCCTTGCCACCCGACGTGCACGCGGTCATCAGAACGAGCGCACCGAGTGACACCGCGATCATCGCCGCGCCCTTCGACGCTCGATCGTTCCCCCCGCGCACGGACAGACCCCACCTTTGACGACTCATCGTTCGACTCCGCTTCACAATTTCTCCGACTAACTTCCGCGTCACATGCGAATCCCACTTACCGGAAGGCAAGTGGGACTTGCGGTATGACTGCGCTGCACCAATGATGCCAGGCGCGCTCGTTACCAACGGTCATGAAGGGCCACGCCGTCAGTAACGTTCAAGTATCAATCGCTCCGAACCGTCCGTTTTGTTACCGCTTGTCGCGGGTTTCCTCCGATCGGACTACGGCAGTGAAGCCTCCACCTGGCGATTTGCTCCCGAACCGGCGATTCGGCTAATGTTCTGTCTCGCAAGAGCGAGCGCCTATAGCTCAGTTGGTAGAGCAAGTGACTCTTAATCACTGGGTCCGGGGTTCGAGTCCCTGTGGGCGCACTTGCAAAGGTCCCCACCTTCTTCGGAAGGTGGGGATTTTTCTTTGTGTCGTGGTGAACAGGTTGTGGTGAATAGACTTCACAGTTACCGGAACCACGGCCTGGAGGATTGATGACCGAGCGCGAGACCACACCGGGCAGCGAGCTGGCATTTGCCGGGGTGGCGGGTCAGGCCGCTCTGATCCGGTCCGGCGAATTGTCCGCCCGCGAGCTCACCGAGAACACACTTCGCCGTATCGAACGCCTCGATTCGACGCTCAATGCTTTCGTGCGAGTTCTCGCAGACGAAGCGCTCGACGAGGCGGCACGGCTCGATCAGCGCCAGGCCGACGGCCACAGCCTGGGCCCACTGCACGGAGTCCCGATCGCGATCAAAGACGAGAACGACGTCGCCGGAACGCCGACGACGTACGGCGGTGCGGCGGCAACCCGCATCGCCTCCGCTGACTCGGAGATCGTCCGGCGGTTGCGCGAGGCCGGCGCGGTGATCGTCGGCAAGACGACGATGCCCGAGTTCGGCATCTGGCCCTTCACGGAGACTGCTGCAAACGGCTACACCAGAAACCCTTGGGACACTGGCGTATCCACCGGCGGATCGAGCGGAGGATCTGCGTCGGCCGTCGCCTCGGGAATGGTCGCGGCGGCGATAGGCGGCGACGGCGGCGGTTCCATTCGGTTGCCTTCGGCTTTCTGCGGCCTGTTCGGACTGAAAGCGCAGCGTGGCCGGGTGAGCACCGCGCCGAACCGAAACCTCTGGCGCGGACTCGGCACGCTCGGCCCTCTCACTCGTTCCGTGGAGGACAGCGCACTCGTGTACGACGCGATCACCGGCACCACCGGGACCGACGACTACACAGCCGAAACGCTCGGCACCAGCTTTGCCGAGTCGGCCGCGTCGGCTCCCGGGCCGCTTCGCATCGCGGTGTCCACCCGGAGTCCGGTCCGGGGAGTCCGCCCGTCACCGGAGGTTATTGCCGCGGTGCACTCGATCGCAGAGACGTTGAGCGCGTTGGGACATCACGTCGAAGAACACGACCCCGAGTACCCGGATGCAACTGCGGCATTTCTCCCCCAGGTGCTCGGCGGCGTCCGCGACGAGGCACTGCGCGTCGATCATCCGGCGCTCCTCGAGAAGCGCACGCGCGCACTCGCAACCATCGGCCGGATTGCCGCCCCCGAGCGCGTCGGGAAATTCGCGTACCGCAAAGGTGAGCGAATTGCAGCGACGGTCAACCAGGTCTTCGACACCTTCGACCTGGTCCTGATGCCGACGACGCCCGCCTTGCCGCGCCCGATCGGACAGCTCGAAGGAACCGGCCTTCTGTCCGCAGTCCGTAAGGCGTTGCCGATCGCCGCCTACTGTTCGATCTGGAATGTCTGCGGTAATCCGGCAGCCGCCGTACCCGCCGGCTTCTCCGAACGCGGACTCCCCCTGAGCGTCCAACTGGTTGCGCGCAGCGGTGGCGAACCGACGATTCTCGCCGTCGCACAGCAGTTGGAAAGCACCGTCCGCTGGCCGGATTCGCGCCCGCCACACTCGTGAATTGCAGAGGCTATGTAACCATCGTCACCACGATGAACACGCGTTTTGCAAACTCCTGAGCCTGTCGGCTAATGTTCTGTCTCGCAAGAGCGAGCGCCTATAGCTCAGTTGGTAGAGCAAGTGACTCTTAATCACTGGGTCCGGGGTTCGAGTCCCTGTGGGCGCACTTGCAAGAAGGCCCCCACCTCACGAGGTGGGGGCCTTCTTCATGTACTGCCTACGAAAACTCGGGTCAGCGAATGATCTTCCGGACCACGAGTAGTCCCACCACCGAACCGACTGCGATCAGCGCGTACTTCACTGCCGGCTCGTTGAGCTTGGCGAGCACCGTCTTCTTGGTGTTCTCGACCAGCCGCTTCGGGTTGGTGCGGACCGTCAGTTCGTCGAGTGTGCTCGCGAGCTGGTTACGCGCCTTCTCGATCTCGCGCTCGATGCTCTCGGTGTCCCTGGGCACGTGTCCTCCAACTTGTCTGTGTTCTGCTGCTCTGTGTGCGGGTCTGCTGTGCGGACGCAGCGCGCCGACACTTCGCTCTACCGTAGAGGAGCAGAATGCCCTCGCGCCCACCTGCCGCGCAATTTCTCGACTAACCTCGATTCCCGTGACCGAGAACAGTAGATTGTCCGCCGGCGACGTCGCGCCGGATTTCACGCTCCCCGACGCCGACGGCAACGAGGTTTCGCTCCACGATTACCGCGGCCGCAAGGTCATCGTGTACTTCTACCCCGCGGCCAGCACCCCGGGGTGCACCAAGCAGGCCTGCGACTTCCGTGACAGCCTCGCCGAACTGAACGGCGCCGGCCTCGAAGTCATCGGAATCTCACCGGACAAGCCCGCCAAACTCGCGAAGTTCCGCGATACCGAAGAGCTGACCTTCCCGCTTCTCTCCGATCCCGAGAAGGCGACGCTCGAAGCCTGGGGCGCGTTCGGTGAGAAGAAGATGTACGGCAAGACGGTCCAGGGCGTCATCCGCTCGACGTTCCTCGTCGACGAGGAAGGCAAGATCGAGGTGGCCCAGTACAACGTCCGAGCCACCGGCCACGTCGCCAAGCTACGACGCGATCTGTCGGTCTAACTCCCGTACCTGGTCAAGAACAGCGCTTCCGCGAAAGCGAGTTTCTCGATCTCCGACGGGTCGACGCTTTCGTCAGGTGCATGAATGCGGCACTGCGGTTCCTCGACGCCGATCAACGCGATCTCCGCGTCGGGGAACTGCTCGGCCAGTGCACTGCACAGCGGTATCGATCCCCCTTGTCCGGCAAATCCCACTTCGCGGCCGTAGGCATCGGTGAGCGCGGACTTCAGCTGCGCGAAACCTGACCCCTCCGTCGAGGACGAGAACGGCGATCCCGTCGATTCCGGTACGACCTCGATGTGGACGCCCCACGGCGCCGCTGCCAGGAGGTGGTCGGTCAACAACTCCTGTGCCTGCGCCGGATCCGTGCCGGGCGGGACGCGAAGATTCAGGCGTGCGGACGCGCGTGGCGTGATCGCCGCCGCCGAGCCCACGACCGGCGGGCAGTCGATACCCAGAATGGTCAATGCCGGACGAGCCCACACCTGCTCGGCGACCGAACCGGAACCCGTCAGCTGCACACCGTCGAGTACTCCCGCATCGGAGCGGAACTGATCGTCGTCGTAGCCGACCCCGGCCCATTCTTGGTCGTTGGTCAAGCCTTCGACGGTGGTGTTTCCGGCACTGTCGTGCAACGTCGACAGAATCTGCACCAGCGCGGTGATCGCATCGGGCGCCGGCCCACCGAAGACACCGGAGTGAATCTCACCCTCGAGCGTCGACACGTGGACCACCACGTTGGCGATCCCGCGTAGTGACGTCGTGATCGTCGGCTCCCCAACTTCAGTGTTGCCGGTATCGGCGATCAGGATCATGTCTGCCGCGAAGAGTTCCGGCCGCTCGCGCACCAGATCCTCGAGACCGCCGGTCCCCATCTCCTCCGAACCTTCGGCGACGATCGTCAGATGCGCGCTCGGATCCACACCGGCAGCGGAAAGCGCTCGCAGCGCCGTCAAATGCATGACGACGTTGCCCTTGCAGTCGGAAGCACCGCGTCCGTACCACCGTCCGTCGCGCTCCGTGAGCGTGAAAGGCGGCGAGCCCCAGAGCTCTTCGTTTCCGGGCGGCTGAACGTCGTAGTGGCAGTACAGCAGAACGGTCGGGGCACCGGCCGGGCCTGGTCTACGCCCGACGACCGCGGCCGAACCGTCGGAGGTCTCGATCGCCTCGATATCGGCGAAACCCTGATCACGGAATGCCTCCAGCACCCAATGTGCCGCGGCTGCGCATTCTTCCGGCGGGTACTGCCGTGCATCGGCGACGGACTTCATCGCCACAAGTGCACTCAGATCTTCACGGGCGCGCGCCATGAGTTCGCGTACCGCGGTTCGCAGTTCTTCCGTCATCGTCTCCCTCTCCTCGGCATCGAATCTCGGTGTGCCCGAAGAATCTCAGTCTGCCCGAATCAGACGAACGGAGTCGGCAGGATCGCCGCTGCGCCACACCGCGCAGCAACCTCTTCGGCTACTGGACAGGTGGTCACCTAGTATCGAGGTGTGGCAACAGCATCGGGACTCGTGTGCGCGCACCTGCGCGGTGCGTTTCGACCGATCACGACCGCCGAAGTAGGTGGCCGATGACACCGGATAACGCACAAGTCCCAAATTCGACAGAAAACACCGATAGCCTGGAAGACGTGCAGCCCACGACTCGTCACCGCGCGCGGCGGCGAGTCGACCCTGCACTGGAGAATCCCCAGAGCCTCGAAGAACCGCAGGAACTGCTGCCGCGCAAGCGTCCGACGCAAGAACGCAGCCAGCGTAAATTCGACGCCCTCCTGGCGGCGTCACGTGAACTCCTCACCGATGTCGGATTCGAATCGTTCACCTGTGAAGAAGTCGCGGCGCGTGCTGACGTCCCGATTGGGACGCTCTACCAGTTCTTCGCGAACAAATACGTCATCGTCTGTGAATTGAACCGCCAGGACCTCGTCGGGGTCCAGCACGAGCTTGCCCAGTTCGGCGGCGAAGTGCCCTCGCTCGACTGGCTGCGGTTCCTGAACAGTTTCGTCGATCACATGGCCGGGCTGTGGACGTCTGATCCGTCGCGCCGCGAGGTCTGGCTGGCGATGCAGTCGACACCGTCCACGCGGGCCACCGGCGTCATTCACGAGAAGCAGTTCGCCGAGACGGTCGCGAAAATGTTGGGCCCGTTGACGCCGCGTACGCGGCGAGATCGTCGCCTGATGATGGCGGAAGTCCTTGTCCACGTAGTGTATTCGATGCTCAATTTCTCGGTTCAGGACGGTCAGTCACATGCCGACGCGGTCGCCGAACTGAAGAGGCTCATGATCGCGTATCTCCTTGTTGCCGAGAAGGAATCGCGCACGAAGGACTAGTCGAACGACAAAGAGCCGGTCTCCCTTTGGGAGACCGACTCTTTCGTGTCCAGTGGTGTTACCCAGGTTCGGATTCGATGACTGCGAAGGCGCCGGCCATGTCTCCGTCGTGAGTGAGTGAGATGTGGATCTTCACTCCGGTGAGGTGTTTGGCCACGTCACCGCGAAGCCGGATGCCGGGGCGACCCCAGGCGTCCGAGACGACTTCGATCTGATTGTGGATCATCTCCCCCAGCACCGGCGGGCTGGCGAAGAGAGCAGCCGACCAAGCCTTGATCACTGCTTCCTTCGCTGCCCACCGCGCCGCGAAGTGTCGTGCCGGTTCGGAGCTCCGGGTAGCGGCGTCTCGACGCTCGCCCGGTGTGAAGTTGTCGAGCATTGCCGTTCCCGGCCTGTTCAATTGCTCGGCGAACTCCGACACCGTCACGAGGTCGAAGCCGATACCCAGAACTCCCATACCGTGATTATTACTTGCAGCCGGGCAGATTCGAGCGGTACACCTGATCTGCGCCGAGTCGTGCGTCCTCGCTCAGCAGCATGTCCGCTTCGAGCTGACGCGACGCCTTGGCCGGCGTTCCGTCGGCGCCGAGGCGACGATCCGCCGGACGCTCGTAGAGGCTGTCGCCGCCGCACATCGCCTTGGTGAGGCGACGCTGACCGTCGATCGTCCGCTGCTGCGCCGCCGCAACATAATCCGCGCGCTTGTCGGCCGGAACCGACTCGACGAATGCCTGCGGGTGCACGACTGCGATCAGTCCGGAAACGTGACCGAAGCCGAGGCTGGTCAGCAGGCCGGCGCGCAGCGGAAGCTGCTCACCGAACTTGAGCGGCTGACGCGCCCACACGAGGTGCTCGAACTCGGCCATCTTGTCGTCGACGCAGTCGAGGCTGCGGTTCGGCGGGACGATGCCCTGGCTCAGTACCTGGCAGAGTCCGATCAGCTGGAAGGCTGCGGCACCACCCTTCGCGTGACCGGTCAGGCTCTTCTGCGAGACCACGAACATCGGCGCGCCTTCACTGCGTCCCAATGCCCCGGCGAGGCGCTCGTGCAGCTCTGCCTCGTTGGGATCGTTGGCGGCAGTGGAGGTGTCGTGCTTGGAGATCACGGCGATGTCGTCGGCGCTCACTCCGAGAGCGTTGAGCGAGAGTGCGAGCTGTGAATCCGCTCCCCCACGTCCGGCGCCTAGTGCTCCGAGTCCCGGTGCCGGGATCGAGGTGTGGACACCGTCGGCGAACGACCCGGCCCAGGCGACCACACCGAGGACGGGCAGACCCATCTCGAGTGCCAGGTCACCGCGAGCGAGCAGAATCGTTCCGCCACCGGCCGACTCGACGAATCCGCCGCGGCGACGATCGTTTGCCCGCGAGAAGCGGCGATCTTCGATGCCCTTGGCGTGCATGTCCTCGGTCTTCGCAGTGGCCGACATGTCACCGAAGCCGATGATGCCTTCCGTGCTCAGATCGTCGAACCCGCCGGCAACAACCAACTGCGCCTTGCCGAGTCGGATCTTGTCGACGCCTTCTTCGACGGATACCGCTGCCGTGGCGCAGGCGGCGACGGGGTGAACCATCGCACCGTAGCCGCCGACGTACGACTGAACGACGTGCGCGGCAATGACGTTCGGCAGCGCTTCCTGCAGGATGTCGTTCGGGCGGTTCTCGCCGAGCAGCGTGTCGATGTACAGGCTCCTCATGGAGGTCATACCGCCCATGCCGGTGCCCTGCGTGTTGGCAACCAGGCTCGGGTGTACCCAACGGAGCAGTTCGCTCGGGGTGAAGCCGCCCGTGAGGAAGGCGTCCACCGTTGCGACGATGTTCCAGAGACCGACGCGGTCGACCGAATCTGCCATGTCCGCGGGGATGCCCCACTTGGTGACGTCGAAGTTGGTCGGGATCTGGCCGCCGACACTACGAGTCAGCTTCATCTTGCGCGGGACGCGGATCTCGGTGCCTGCTCGGCGGGTGACCGTCCAGTCTCCGGACTCGGCGGAAACCGTCGCCGTCGTGTTCTCCGGATCGGATTCGACGAAGGCCTGTGCTTCGGCCTCACTGCCGACCACGAAGCTCAGATCCTTGTCCAGGAACACGGAGGTGAGCAGCGGAGCGGTGTTGTCGATCATCGCGCCCTCGTCGACGTAGCGGCGGATGCCGCAACGCTCGACAACTGCGTCGTGGTACTTGTCGGCGATTTCCGCCTCGGGTACCAGGTCACCGGATTCGACGTCGTACCAACCCGGCTTGGGGTCGTTCTCCCAGACGATGAGTCCGGTGTTCCACGCCAATTCGAGAACGCCTGCGGCAGAGAGCTGCTCGTCGACCTCCATCTCGAAGCGAGTACGCGAGGAACCGTAGGGTCCGAGCTCTCCGGCGCCCACGATGACCACGAGGTCCGCGGGGGTGACGTCCAGTTCGGGCCAGCTCGGAGCCTTGACCGAGTCGTCGATGCGAGCCGGCGCGGGCAGTGCCAGAATGCTGGACTCGTCCACTGCCTCGTCGACAGCTTCGGCGATCTCGGCAACCTCGGCAGCTTCCTTGGCCAAAGCACCCAGATCCAGGTTGGCCTCGGACAGTCCGCCGGTCAGGTCGACCTCGAGCGGAGCCTCTGCAGCAGCGCGACGCGACTCACGCGTTGCCGTCTTCAGTAGCTGTGTCGCCATCTCCTGGGTGGACCAGGTGCGGACGCCCGCTGCTTCGACCGCGTCGACGATCGGATCGTTGTGACCCATGAGTCCGGTTCCGCGAACCCAACCGATGACGGCGTGTGCCAACGTGACCCGCTCGGCCCAGTTGCGCTCGGCCTTCCAACGGTTCACCACGGCGATCAACGAAGCCTTGGCCTCACCGTAAGCACCGTCGCCACCGAATGTTCCGCGGTTCGGCGAACCTGGCAGCACCACGTGCAGGTGCGTGTCGACGTCGCTGTCGTAACCGATCTTCGAGAGACCGCCGATGAGGCGCTCCACAGACCAGAGCAACACGCGCATTTCCATTTCGGCGCGAGCGCCGGCGTCGGAAAGTTCACCGCCGACACGGGGAGCTGCGAACGGGAAGAGCATCGTCGGCGTCATGGCCGGCTTGATGAGCTTCTTTGCGCCGCCTGCGTTCTCGGTGGCCTCGTTGCCGATCCAGTCGATCAGTGCGTCGACGTCGGTGTACGACGCCATGTTCGCGGGAACCACCCAGAGGGCGGCACCGGCGCGGGCGTTCTCGCGGTACAGGTCGCGGTAGAAACCGAGACGCTGACCGTCGAGTCGCGAGGTGGTCACGAATACCGTTGCGCCACCGGCAAGGAGCTTGCCTGTGACCGCTGCCGCGATGGAGCCCTTGCTGGCGCCGGTCACGACTGCGACCTCGCCTGCCCATTCGGGTGCGTCGGATTCTGCCGCCGTAGCCGCATCAGCGATGCGGGTGTAGACCTCGGCGAGCGCCGTGCGGCCTTCGTCGGTTGCACGGGCAGCCCACCACTTCGCCTGGGCGGCAACGGTGTTACCGGATCCGATGAAGTTCTCGACCGAGAGGGTCTCACTGCCCAGCCAGATACGCGCAAGATCCTCACGCGCACTTGCCCAGCGGTCGTCGAGCAGCACTGCCTTCTGCGCGTCGAATGCCGGAGCGACCAAACGCGGCCAGTCGGAGCCGAGTTCAGCCGAGACCAGGTCGACCAGTTCGGTGTCCTCGACCGTCGCGACTGCTGTTTCTTCGTTCAGTCCGAGCTGCTCGAGCACCAGGCGTGCGGCCGAGGCCAGAACGCCGTTGCGACCGGTGATGTTCTCGGTGAACTCACCCAGAGCGGCTGCGTCGACGGTTCCGCCGCTTCCGCCGCCGGTAGCCGGCAACGAGACGCTGACTCCGCGAGCAGACCCGACCGAGGCAACTGCGCTGTCGATGACTGCGTCCACTGCTGCAGCGTCGGCCAATGCGCCGGAGCTCAGGCCACCGAGGTCGCCGCCGCGGATGCTGGCGCCGTCACGGGTACCGAGAGCCACTGCTGCGGTGACGTGGTGTGCCCAGCCGTCGCCCAGTTCCCAGACCTTCTTGACGCGGTCGGCGATGTAGCCGGGGCGCTTGCCCGAGGGGCCGAAGACCTTGCGCAGGTGATCGTTGATCGAATCGGAGAGCACCGGTCCGAACGGCTTGTACGTGCGGGCGAGCTTGTCGACGGTTGCTCCCAAGGAGCCCATGTCGGCGTCTGCGGCACCGTCGATGGCGCCGAGAGACAGCTCGGAGCCGAGGTCGACCAAGAGCTGGTTACGACGCGAGGAGACGCCGTCGCACAGTGCCTCGATCGTGTCGGCGGGGCCGACCTGATCGGGACGGAGCTTGGTCCACAGGCTGATCAGGACCTTCGTGGCGTCGGGAGCCTTGAAGGTGAGGTCGTCCGGACGCGGTCCGCCCGAAGGTGCAGCGGGAGCAGCAGCGACCGGAGCGGCAGCTGCGGCGACCGGGGCAGCCTGCGCGGCAGGGGCTTCGATCTCGTCGTCGTCATCGACGGCCGGATCGACGTCGGCGCCGTAGACGATCGCAGCTTCGCGCTCGACGTTGAGAACCTCGACCGGGTAACCGAAGCGGCCCGGCAGCTTGAGGGTCTGCGACGCCAGGTTCGCGACGGTCGGGGCAGCACCGAGACCGATCTCGACGAAGCGCTCGACCCCGAGTCCACCTTCGGACTCGTCGCCGAACAGCAGGTCCTGCGTCTCGATCCAGCGAACCGGGCTGGCGAACTGCCACGCCAGCAGCTCGATCAGGATGATGCGGGACAACTCGTGAGTGCCCGTTGCGTAGCGCTCGAAGTCTGCGAGGACTTCCTGCAGCGGCTCGGACGGCACCAAGTCGGCGATTTCCTGAACGAAGTCACGACGCAGCGAGAACGGCTTCGGCACCAGGTTCGGGATGTAGCGGCCGATCAGGATGTCCGGGTCGATGTCGTGCGGGAGCAAGTCCTGCAGGCAGACGCGGAAGTCCGCCACGCCGCCGCGAAGGACGGTGGAGTGGAACGGCACGTCGATGCCGGGGACCTGGATGTATGCCCGCTTGCCGCCGAATTCTGCGCGACGACGGTCGATTTCGATCTCGAGTGCGTCGAGACCGGCTACCGAACCGGCGATGGCGTACTGGCTGCCACGCAGGTTCAGGTTGACGATTTCGAGGAATTCACCGGAAGCCTCGGCGACACCGGCAACGAAGCCCTGCACGTCGTCGTCGGAGACACCGATCTGCGACGGGCGAATAGCGGCCATGCGGTAGTCGGAGCGTCCGGCTTCGTCACGGGGAACGAGCTGGTGCATCGCGGAGCCACGCTGGAAGACGACCTCGAGAAGTGCTTCGAGCGGGAAGACCTCGGCAACAGCGGCGAGTGCGTTGTACTCACCGACCGAGTGACCGGCCAGAAGCGAATCCTCGATGAAGGTTCCGGACTCGCGCAGCTCGGCAACCTGAGCAACACCGAGAACGGCCATGGCCACCTGGGTGAACTGCGTCAGGTGCAGGACGCCGTCGGGATGCTTGTGCTCGACACCGCGGGCCTTGACGGTCACCGGGTTGTCGCGCACGACAGCGAGGATCGAGAAACCGAGTGCCTTGCGGGTGTGCTTGTCGGCACGCTCCCAGACGTCGCGCGCGGCCTTGGAGCGGGCGCGGGCGTCGAGGCCCATGCCCGGGCGCTGGATGCCCTGGCCGGGGAAGGCGTAGACGGTCTTGGGTGCCGCGGTGCGACCGGTGGCGACCATGACCAGTTCGCCGTCGATGCGGCAGCCGACCTCGACGATTTCAGCGCCCTGGTCGATACCGACACGGTCGACGCGGACGTCGATCTCGGCGCCGGGGCGAACCATCCCGAGGAAGCGGGCGGTCCAGGCGGTCAGGCGGCGCGGCGGAACGCGGGTCTCGGCCGGGTCGACTGCGGTGACAACCTGCTGCGCTGCGGCGGAGAGCCACATGCCGTGCACGATCGGGGTTCCGAGGCCGGCCAGCAGAGCGGCGTTGTCGGAGGTGTGAATCGGGTTGTGGTCACCGGAAACCTGAGCGAATGCGCCCATGCTGACCGGCGCGAGGATCTTCGCGTCACGGCGACGACGACGTGAGGTGTCGACAGCCGCATCGCTGATCGATCCACCGGCGCGAGCCGGGTCGGCGAGTTCTCCGGCACCGGTGCGTCCGCGGATCGCGAAACGCTCGGTCATGGTGACGACTGCGGGGGCGTCGAGGCCCTCGCCGAGCATGGCACCGACCTCGACCTTGACCTCGACGACGCGACCGAGGTCGGTGTCGAGAACCGAGGCGACCTCGGCGTTGACGACGAGAATGCTTGTCTCGGAGGGAAGCTCACCGACGAAGTCGACGGTGTGGTCGAGGTGGACCAGGTCGAGCATGCCTTCGATCACAGAAAGACTGTCGAGCTTGGCTGCGCCGAGGACGGCGAAGACGGCGGGCCAGCATGCTCCGACGACGACGTCCGGAACAGCCTTGCCGCTGACACTGAGCGTGGCGGGCAGGCCGGAACCGGTGACACCGGCGTGATCGGCGATGCGATCGGGAACCCACGCGACGTTGAGTCGGGCCTTGCCGTTCTTGACTGTCGGAAGTTCCTGTCCGGCAGCAACTGCCAGCAGCGCGGACATCGCACCTTCGGCGTCTGCCTCGGTGACAACCGGAGCGCCGCCGTCGATCACGGACTCGGGGATGGTGATCGTGATGTCGACGGACTTGTCTGCCACCAACGGAACCGAGAGCAGCACGTGCGAGGAATCGACGACGGTCAGGCTGGACCCGGTGGTGCCGTGTACTGCCTTGTCGGCAGACTCCGCACTCCACTCCTCGAGGTCGCCGAGACGACGGACAGGGTTCTGGGTCAGGCGGCCGGCCCACTGGAGGTCAGGAGCCGAGAGGACGGCGTCGAGAAGTCCGGGTGCGGAATCCTGGTGGCGACGGCTCGCAAGTGCAACCGGAGTGGTTCCGGCAGCAACCAATTCGTCGTAGGTGGCCTTCTCGAAACGATCGAGCAGGTCGCCGACCGGCTCGTCGACACGGGTGATGCCGGCGACGGCAACGGTGCCGGGGATGACACAGACCTGATCTGCGGTGTAGCGAGGATCGTGTGCCTGCCACAGGGAGTCGCTGCGCCACCAGCGACGCACGTCACCGTCGACAACGGGAACGAAGTTGACCGGCTTGCCCGGTGTCTTGCACAGCGAGATGAAGAACGAGACGTCTGCGGGATGCAGAACGGTCGTCGAGTAGTCCGGGTACGAAGCCTGCAGTGCGCAGATCGCAGCCTCGGGACGCTCGAGGGTCTCGGCATCGCCGAACAGTGTGGGGATGGGACCGCGGTCGACCGGGTGCAGTCGCGCCTCGGCGCGCTGGAGCATCTCGCCGAAACGAGCACGCCAGGTGATGTCGAGCCACGGGCTCGAGGTCGCCTCGACGATGGCGTCCTGAATATCTGCGCCGCAGTCGAATTCCTTGGCGGCGTCGATCCCGACGGTCAGCTCGAGGTAACGACGCAGCCACTGGGCGTACGTCATGGTCTCGACGTCGCCGAAGTACGGCTTGGCGGTGACGTCGAGGGCGGCGATGATCTCGTCGCGGCGCTCGGCCACTGCCTCGGAATCGCCGGCAACCTCGTCGAGGAGGCGTCCGGTACGCGAAGCCGCGTTGTCGATCTCGTGGATGTCGGCACCGAGCTGGCTACGGCCAGAGGCCATTCCGCCTTCAGCAGTACCGGCACCGACCCAGTCCGGCGTACCGGGTGTGTCGACGAGAAGCTGCTTGACCTCGGGAGAGGTGGTGGCCTCGAGAGTCGCCATGGCTGCAGTACCGACCAGGATGCCGTCGACGGGCATGGCCGGGAAACCAGCTGCGGCAGACCAGCGGCCGGTCAGGTAATCAGCTGCGCGCTCGGGTGTTCCGATGCCGCCGCCGACGCAGATGACCAGGTTCGGACGCGTGCGCAACTCGGCGTACGTGTCGAGGAGCAGGTCGTCGAGGTCTTCCCACGAGTGGTGTCCGCCGGCGCGGCCGCCTTCGATGTGGACGATGACCGGGAAGTTCGGAACCTCGTTGGCAATGCGGATCACGGAGCGGATCTGCGCCACGGTGCCGGGCTTGAACGCGATGTTGGTGATGCCGATCTCGGACAGCTCGTCGATGAGGGCAACAGCCTCTTCGAGTTCCGGGATACCGGCGGTGACGATGACGCCGTCGATGGGAGCACCGGCAGTGCGGGCACGCTGCACGAGGCGCTTGCCACCGAGCTGCAGCTTCCACAGGTACGGGTCGAGGAACAGGGAGTTGAACTGGACCGCGCGGCCCGGCTCGAGCAGCATCTTCAGTTCTGCGACACGGTCTTCGAAGATCTCTTCGGTGACCTGTCCGCCACCGGCTAGCTCGGCCCAGTGACCGGCATTGGCTGCCGCGGCAACGATCTTGGCGTCGACCGTCGTCGGCGTCATGCCTGCGAGCAGGATCGGCGAACGACCGGTCAGCTTCGTGAACGCGGTCTCGACGCCGATGCGGCCGCCGGGAAGCGCAACGGGCTTCGGCGCGAATTCGGACCACGAACGTGAGACCTCAGGCGCAGCACCGGGAGTGAGCAGATTGCGGTGTCCACCGCGGGTGGCTGCGGCGATGATGCCGACGCCCTGTCCACGCAGCGAAGAGGACGTCATGCGGGTCAGCTGATCGCTGGGTCCGAGATCGAGAATCCACTTGGCGCCGACGGAAATTGCACCGTCGACAGCCTCGACCCAGTCGACCGGATCGACGAGGACACCCTGCGCGAGTTCGCGCGCACGGTCCGCGTCGAGACCGCAACGGGTTGCCCAGCTGCCGACCAGTTCGACGGCCTCGGCCAACGCGGGGTGATGGAAGCCGATTTCGGTGTCGAGGGGATCGAAGGACGGAGCGAAGACGGAACCGCCGCGCTTCTTGCCCTCACGCTCGCGGGCTTCTTCGGCTTCGATCTGCTCGCAGCGCTCTTGCACGCGCGCCAACTGAGCGGGCGGCCCGGCAAGGACGACACGGCGACGGCCGTTGCGGATGGCAAGGACAGCTGAACGCTCGGGAGCGACACCCTCGGCAAGCTCGGCGACGATGGCAGCAAGGCGCTCGGGATCGACGCCCGAGACCGCGACCATCGGCTTCGCGGAGGCGCCGGCGATGACGCCGCGGCGACGGCCGACCAAGCTGGCAGCAGCACCGACGAGCTGTGCGACGGCGAGGAGCTCACCGTCGTCGTTGCCCTGGGCGGCTACGGCAGCCGTGGCAAGAAGGCCCTGCGAGTGGCCGATGACAGCAGCAGGCGGGTTGCCGGCCACATCCAGACCCTGAGCGGAGAGGGCACGCAACGCCGCAAGCTGCGTGAGGAAGACACCGGGAAGCGACACCGGAGCTGCGGTGAGCGCTGCAGCGGAAGGTCCCGCCGACTTCTCACCTTCTTCTTCGTCGACGATCTCGGCTTCGAGCATCCACGCGATCGGATCGAATCCGACCGGGCGAACCACGAGGAGATCCTGTGCGACGGGTGCAAGGCGTGCGGCTGCATCATTGACCAGATCGGTCAGAACGGGTTCCAGGCCGTTGTCACGGCTGAGCTCCTCGAGCGAGGTGAGCCAGGGAGCGCCCTGTCCACCGAAAGCGATTGCGTAGGAAACGCCGTTGTTCAGCGAATCGACGAGGGCACCTTTGCTGGTCGTGCGGGACTGTCCCCCATCGACGCCGAAACGGCGTCCACCCTTCGAGTCGCGTCCGTTTCCTGTAGGTGTCGTGTCATCGATCGTCACGCGTACGTCCTCTCCTGGTCACCTCTGCGGCGAGGTGGGATTTGCGGTGTGCCGCCCGGCTGAAGTGCTCGCGAATTCGTCGAGAGAATCGACGGAGTCAGGGCGTTCGTGCAAGACAAGGTTTACACAGAATCATGAGGATTTCCTCACGTTTGTCGACGCCCTCGAAATCTGGACTTTCAGGGCCGTGATCTTCCTCACGAGAGTTCGAGAAAGTGACTCGCGAGTAGGTCGCGAACGCCCTGCCTGGGACTGTTACCGGGATTTTCAGAAACCTGAGGAACCCCTCATATTTATTGTTACCAATTCGTGACCTCCTTGACGGACGGTCGATCCCGTGCGTTTGCGGCCACAATCTGTCGGACCCCCTCGCTACGTTCAGCGCGTCCACACAGGACAACTTCTCGGGGGGAGAAATCATGGAAGACACAGACGTAGTCAGAGCCGTCGAATTCATCGGCGCCGAACTTCCGCGCGAGGCGTGGCCGCACTGGAATCAAGGCTGGCCGCTCGAGTCCGAAGCGGCCCTTCTCGACGCGATCTTCTCGTCACGCGCCGCGTACGGAACGCCGAAGACCGGAGTCCGCGCTGTCGTCGACCGTTGGCGCACGCACCGGTCGGTGGAGGCCGGCGAACATCTCGACAACTTGTCCGCTCTCGCCGCCTTCAACGACCGTGGCGACGAACTCGCAACGGTTCTCGGCAATCGCCAGCGCGTGCCGGGCAACTACTCCACCAAGGCCGAAGGTGTCGCTCGCGCAGCCAAGGCGCTCGTCGACGCCGGTTGCCGGTCCAGTGCCGACGTCGAGGACACCGAAAGCCTCCGCTCGGCAGTCGTCTCCGTTCCGGGCCTCGGCCCGAGGACCTTCGAGACGCTGGTGTTCCTGTCCGGGAAGTTGACCGCAACCTCGATAGATCTGCTTGCACGGTTCGCCACCGAGGCGAGCAGCAGCGAGGAATTGTTGTCGAGCACCGACGCAGCCGAATTGCTTGTTGCGGTGTCGGAACACCTCGACGTCGATGTTCGGACACTCACCCACGCTGCGTGGCGGTATCAACGCACGGCTGAGCAACCGCGCCGGTCGAAGAAAACCACCACCCCGCCGGCAGCGGATCCACTGGCCGAATCGGCCTGAGAGCAGGCGGGCGCATCCCGACCAGGGTGGTGTTCCCGCGAGCGATTCCACTCGCGTATCCTTTGAATTCCGCGCGCGAGTGGCGGAATTGGCAGACGCGCTGGATTTAGGTTCCAGTGTCTCAGGACGTGGGGGTTCAAGTCCCCCCTCGCGCACAACGAAGAGCCCCGCCGGATCTGATCCGGCGGGGCCTTTCCAGTTCTCAGCGCTTTCGATCCTTGTCCGGTGGAGTCATGTACGTCGTCCGACTAGGCGTCAGCCCCAGACGGACCGAGCTCTCCAACCACGTGATCGCCGCTGCCGTCGGATCCACCACCGGAACATGAACCCCTTTGCCATGCAGCCTGTCTCGGACCGCGCCGGTTACACCGAGCATGCCGGTGCAACCGAGAACGACGGAGTCGGCCTCGCCGTTCTCCACTGCTGCAGACGCCTGATCGGCCAGTCGATCGATCAGCACCTCGCGATCGGTTAGTCCGAGCACCGGCATGTCCACGACTCGAATACTGCCCAGCCGATTGTCCAACCCGTACCGCCGAGTGAGCGATCGGAGCATCGGCACGACGTTCGGCAAGATGGTCACGACACCGACCCGATCGCCCAGACTCATCGCTGTCAGAAATGACGGCTCGAAGCCGCCGACCACCGGTGCGTCGATGATCTCGCGGGCGGCATGCACTCCGGGATCGGCGAAACATGTGATGAACACACCGTCCACGCCGTCGACTGCCGCTTCTTCGACCCTCTGCACGATCCCGGGACCGGCAAGGGCCTCGTCGTACTCACTCTCGATGCTCGCCGTGCCGGAGCGCAGCGAAACGACGTCGACCGTCGTACCGGGCGCTGCCCAGTGCTCCACCTCGGCTGTCACAGCAGGCGTGAGTGTGGTGTCGATGACCGGACGAATCACTCTGATGTGCATGAACACTCCCCTGTTGTCGGATATGCCCGAGGTTATCGATGCATCACCGCCGGGAGAATGTGGTCAGTGCCTGGCGTTGCTGGTGAGGATGGGCATAGCGCACAACAAGTCCATCGTCCAGATCACCGAAAATTGCATTGATGAGTCGCAAATCTCACGCTAATCCAACTGAATGCAGTTAGATCACAGCTATGACTACGAAATTCCTTGGGCCGAACCCTTGGCCGGAAATAACTAAAGCCGTCAAGACTCGCGGCCCCCGGTACGTCGCAGTGGCCTACCTCGGCGTAGATGCGCCGCGCCTTTTACCTCTGAAATCACGAGATGTTCTGGTGGTGAACGCCTCAGACCGTTCTATTCGCGCACACGCCACTTCCCCAGATGCCATCGAGGAGTTCATAGAACGTGGTGTGCGTGTCGTCTCGGTGGGCACGCTCCATGCGAAGGTCATTGCTACTGAACTTTTCGCGGTCGTCGGATCAGCGAACGCTTCAGCTAATTCCGAGCGTGCGGATGAAGCGACAATCATCACTGATCAAAAGTCAGTGATCAAACAGGTTCGGGACTTTGTCATGAACCTGATTGCTCAGTCGACGGAACTCGACGCTAACTTCCTTGTTCACGCACGCAAGGTCTGGAATGAGGGTCAGGGCGCCGATATTGTCGGCGTCGCCGGCCAGACCACACCCGAACCGGAATTTCTTCCAGTACCGATAACCCGAGTCTTTCTCGACGAAAGCGCCGCTTACAAGGTGTCCGAGGCCGAAAAGAAGATCCGCCGCCAGAGTAAGGTGCGTGCGCGAAGCAGCACCGGCCCTCGCGAAAAGTACTGGCTCGACTGGTACCGGTATACGGGTGCCGCTCCGTTCAGACTTGGCGACGTCTTGTTCTTAGCTCATACGCGCACGCTCGCACGAGGTCGAATCGATACTGTGCTGCACCCACCAGCAGTCGTGAAGTCAGATGCGATCCCCATTCCAGGAGGAAACGGCGACGTCGGTTTCGTTCTCTCCTACCGAACTGCGGACGTGGCCATTCCAGCGGATGAAGCAAATCAAAGACTGAGGGATACCGGGGCATCCAACCCACGGCTCGACCATCCCCGTCAGGTTACAGGCGACATTTTGCGATCATCGCTTTTCGCACTGTGGAAAATCGATGTGACGTGAGTCCAGGACCTCCGATGTGTATCGGACACGACGATTTGAAACGCCCTACGACACCGTGTCGGAGATCGCAGGGCGAGGCACTATAGCTCTCAGGTACCGTCTTAGTGTGTCCAAGAACGCTACTAAACGCCGACCTGCGCTGATTCTGCTGGTCATCGTGTCAGCCGCCGGCTGCCTCGCGCTCGGCTGGTGGCAGTGGGAGCGCTTCGAAGCCGTCGGAGGCTCGGGACAGAATCTCGGGTACGCGTTCCAGTGGCCGCTGTTCGCGGCGTTTGTCGTGTACGCGTACCGCAAGTTCGTTCAGCTCGAAGACGTGGACCCGGAAGAGGCCGAAGCCGAGGAAGCCGCCGCGGAGCCGCGTGAAATTCCCGCCGACCTCTTGCCGCAACGCCCGCAGGCCGAGTTCGACGATGTGAACCTCGACGTCGACGATCCCGAAGCCCGCCAAATGCTCGAATACAACGACTACCTTGCGCAGCTCGCCGCTCGCGAGTCCGATAGGAGCACGACGTGAGTACCGGTTCGGAAGCGAGCATCGCTACCCCCGCAGTCAACGCAGAAAAGCAGAAGAAGGTTGCGTCGGCGCTCGTCCGATACCGCGTTCTCGCCTGGATCACGGGTCTGTGGCTGCTGTTCCTGACCGGTGAGATGGTCTACAAGTACCTGATTCTGGACAATTCTGCGGATGCACCGGCGTGGTTGTTTTACATCGGCCAGATCCACGGTCTGTTCTACATGCTCTATCTGGTCTTCACGATCGACCTCGCGATCAAGGCCCGGTGGAAGCCCAGTACGACGGTTGCCACCGCGCTGGCCGGCACGATCCCGTTCCTGTCGTTCGTGTTCGAGCACAAGCGAACCGCCCAGGTGAAGCAGGCTTACCAGCTCTGAGAGTTTCGACAAAGTACAGCCCTGAACGCAGATGCGTTCAGGGCTGTACTTTTCGGATTCGGATCAGCCGGCCAGTGCGGCCAACGCCGGAACGAGCTGCACGAGCGCTCTCCCCCGATGTGACGCCGCATCCTTCTCGGCCGGGGTGAGTTCTGCGGCAGAGCGGGTGTCACCGTCAGGACGGAAGATGGGGTCGTATCCGAAGCCACCGTCTCCGGCCGGTTCGCGGCCGATCACCCCACGCCATTCGCCGCGCACCACGATCTCGTCGCCACCAGGAATCACGAGTGCACAGGCGGAGACGAAGGCTGCGCCGCGCCGCTCGTCTGGCACGTCTCCCAGCTGAGCCAGCACCAGGGCGGTGTTCGCGCCGTCGTTTCCGTGAGTGCCCGACCACCGCGCGGACAGCACACCCGGCATACCGTTCAGCGCATCGATCTCGACACCGGAATCGTCTGCAATGCACGGCATTCCGGTTGCCGTAGCGCCGTCACGCGCCTTGGCGAGCGCATTCTCCTCGAATGTCGCGCCGGTCTCGGGAGCCTCGGGGAACGGCGGAACCTCGTCAAGCCCGACCAGCTCGATTCCGTTCACTCCGGCGGCATCGAGAACTCGGTGAAGTTCCTTCAGCTTCTTGGCGTTTCGGCTTGCAACCAATACTCGTACGCTCACAGCTCAGGCACCGAACTTCTTCTTGGGTTCAGGATTCTTCGGTTCGGGGAGCACCCCGGGATACGGCTCGGCCAACGCCTGACGCTGGATCTCGAAAAGTTGCTCACAACCAGCGAGCGCGGAGTCGAGCAGCTTGTCCAGCGTCGAGCGTGGGAACGTGGCGCCCTCACCGGTTCCCTGGATTTCCACCAGAGTGCCGGTATCGGTGGCCACGACGTTCATGTCGACCTCGGCACGCGAATCCTCTTCGTACGGAAGATCCAGACGCACTCGTCCGTCCACGACGCCGACGCTGACGGCCGCTATGCCACACGAGATGGGCTGCGGGTCGGAGAGCAGGTCGGCAGCGCGCAGGTACGTCACGGCGTCGACCAGGGCCACGTACGCCCCCGTCACTGCCGCGGTGCGAGTGCCGCCGTCGGCTTGAAGGACATCGCAGTCGAGGGCGATGGTGTTCTCGCCGATTGCCGCGAGGTCGATGCACGCTCGAAGTGATCGGCCGATGAGTCGACTGATCTCCTGAGTGCGGCCGCCGACCTTGCCCTTGACCGATTCGCGGCCACTACGTGTGTGCGTGGCGGCGGGAAGCATCGCGTATTCGGCTGTCAGCCAACCCAAACCGGAACCCTTGCGCCAGCGGGGAACACCCTCTTCGACGCTGGCCGTGCACATGACGCGTGTGTTCCCGAACTCGACCAGAACGGATCCGGCCGGATGACTGGTGAACCCGCGGGTGATCTTGACCGTGCGGAGCTCGTCGTCCGCCCTACCGTCTTCTCGTGTAGTCACCTTCGTGAGCCTAGCGGTCGCCCGCTCGGAGCTGCATCGAATGTGAGGGGAATCAGATGTCGTAGACGCTTCCGGCGGAGACTGCATGGACCGGTCCGGAGAATTCGGATTTCGCTTCGGCGATCACGTCTTCACGGGATGTCCACGGCGGGATGTGCGTGAGGAGAAGCTCCTTGACGCCGGCGAGAGCGGCCACTCGGCCGGCTTCCTTGCCGGAGAGATGGACTCCCTCTGGCCGATCGGGACTGTCGGTCCACGACGCTTCGGAGAGCAACACGTCCGCATCGCGCGCGAGTTCGACGACGTTGTCACACATGCCGGTGTCGCCGGTATAGACGAGCACGCGGCCGTCGGCGCCGGTGATCCGGAAACCGTAAGCCTCGGGCGGGTGATTCATCCGGCGCGCGACGACGCTCAGTTCTCCGAAGGACACCGGCTCGTTCTCGGCCCAGAGCCGGACGTCGATGGTGTCGGAGATGTCGTCCATCTCGCCGGCACACTCGGCGGAGGACACTCCGATGCGGCAGGCGGTATCGGTGGGGCCGTAGACCAGAGCGCGGCCAACCGGCGGGTTGGGGTGATAGCGCCGCCAGACGAGCAGGCCGGGCATGTCGAGACAGTGGTCCGCATGAAGGTGCGAGAGCAGGATCGTCACTTCGCCCGGATCGGCGTATCGCTGCAACGCTCCCAGAACGCCCGGGCCGAAGTCGATCACGAGCGGCGGAGTTCCCGGTGCCGTGAGCAGGTATCCCGAAGCCGGTGAATCCGGACCCGTGACGCTGCCGGAACACCCCAGGACGGTCATGCGCATACCGGTCATGCTGCCACGTCTACCCGTCTGGGAAAAAGCTCTTGGTCGTTTTGGCGCGTCGAAGTCACACCGCAGTGTGGGTGTGACCCACGTCCGTTCAGAAACTGGGTGGTCGAACGGCCGGTGCCGAACCTGAGCGCTTGGCCCTCTCCCCCGACGTCAGTGCCCACGCGGCCACCACGCCGCCGATCGCTCCGAACAGATGTCCCTGCCAGGAAACTCGAGGATCGCTCGGCAGAACGCCCCACAGCACTCCGCCGTACACGACGAAGACAGCAACACCGATCAGGATCTGCGTGAAACTTCGCGTGAAGAATCCGCGCACCAACAGGTAGGTCACCCAGCCGAAGATCAGCACGGACGCACCGACGTGATTCGAGTTCGAACCGGCGAACAACCAGGTTCCGACACCGCCGATCACCCAGATGATGCCGGTAGCCGCGAGTCCGCGCGCGATTCCCGACACCAGCACGAGGTATCCGAGGATCAGCACCGGAATGGTGTTGGCGATCAGGTGACCCCAGTCGTCGTGAAGCACTGGGGCGAACAGGATTCCCCACAGTCCGTCGAGCGTGCGCGGGGTGATGCCGGCATTCTGGACGTTCTGACCGGAGATGACATCCACGATCTCGATCACGTAGAGCATGATCGCGAAGCCGCCCACCAACACGGCCGACTGTTTCCACACCGAAGGCGGACCGGATTTCGGTGCCGGCGTTCGGGTGCCGAAATCCGGACTGTTGAAATCCATCGTCATCGTGTGCGTCCTCCACCGTCGATCCGGTTTTCTGATCGGTCACTTGCAACCAGGCTCAATTCGAGGTTACCGCCGATTCCAGGAGCGATGCCTAGAGAAATGCGGACGGAAAGAGTTCGCGATAACTCGGGATTCCGGCAACCGACGTGGCGTCCAGAATCGCCTTCACGATCGCCCGTTCGACCACCTGCGCCGAAGCCGCGCACACCGCGTCGAGTATCGGCAGATCGCTCGGGAAAGCGGCCGGAACCGCGATCTCCGAATTCGGAGTGTGATCACCGGTGGCGAGCGCGAAGATCGTGTCGCCGTCGAGCGGCGAATGTGCGGGCCGAATCGCTCGCGCCAGACCGTCGTGACCGGCGACAGCGACGCGTCGGCACCCGGCTTTGGTCAGGGCAGCGTCGGTGGCGACGACGCCGATCGTGGTGTTGAGGACGGTGCCCTTGGCTGCAACGGCATTGGCCGCCGCGAGTTCGGACGCGTCGGGGCGCCTGAGGCCGAACGACTCCGCCCCGTCCGAGCCGACGCCCCACGGCAAACCTGTTCGAGGGTCGAAGACCGAACCCACCGGGTTCGCCACGATCACAGCGGAGACCGTCGTGCCCTCGGCGGGGCCGTCGGCGATCACGACGCTCGCCGTTCCCACCCCACCCTTGAGCGCTCCGGCTCTCGCGCCTACTCCGGCACCGACCGTGCCCGTGGCGAATTCGCGCGAAGCGGTGTCGGCAGCGAGGAATCCGAAGTCTCCAGTCGGACGAACGGTCCAGTCCCCCACCGGCAGATCGAAGATCACGGCGCCGGGGACGATCGGTACCACCTGACCGGGAGCCCCCATCGCGATCCCGTGATCGTGTTCCTCGAGCCAGCGCATCACGCCGTCGGCCGCGGCCAATCCGTAGGCACTACCGCCGGTCAACAGCACTGCGTTGACCTGCTGAACCGAATGGCTCGGGTCGAGAAGGTCGGTCTCTCGGGTACCAGGCCCGCCGCCCCGGACGTCGACTCCGGCAACCACACCGGCCGACGCGAGCACGACTGTGCACCCGGTGGCTGCGCCGCTTCCGAGGGTGACGCCATCGTCGAGCTTGTGGTGATGGCCGACTGCGAGGCCGGCGACATCTGTCAGTGAATCAGTGGGCCCGGTCCGCGTCGTAGTCATGGCATGAGCGCCTGGACGAGGGAGTCCTGCATCCACGTCAACCAGTGATAGACGTCGAGATGCGGGGCACGCGGGTCGTCGGGTTCGAGGCTCTCCGGGGTGTCGGCGTCGATGCCGAGATTGGTTCCGAGCGCGAGACGGACGTCGTTGAGCGAGGACAACCAGGCATCGGCCTGTTCCTGCGTGAGAACGACCTTGCCGCCGGCCTCGGGAAGCGAAGCCAACAGCGTACGGGCGGACTCGCGTTTGGCGTCGATGATCTCGGGCTCGTGCAAACTGCGCAGCGCACCATTGACATTGGCACCCGCGTCGTCGAGATCGTCACTGTTCGGGGTGACCTTGTCCGGGTCGGCGCGCTGGAAGTCGGGAAGCAGCCGCGCCAACACCGGATTGTCGGGTGTCTCGGAATTGCCGGTCCGAAGGCCGGTCAGCGCGGCGAGCTCGTCTTGCGGCGCCGAAGACGCACGCTCGTCGAGAAGCCCGGTCACCGACTCCACGAGGGAGCGTAGAACCGCCGCTTCGTGACCGTCCATCTCGGACTTGAACTTCACTCCGCCGAGTGAACTCTTCCTACTCCACGTCCGCACGCGTCGGACTCCCGTCTACGAGTTGGGCGAACAATTCGGTCGAAATAATGGTTCTCAGGTGTCGTCGCGTTGCATGGTGGCCCAGAGACCGGCCGCGTGGAGGCGACGCACATCGGCCTCCATCTTGTCTCGCGAACCGCTCGAGACCACGGCCTTGCCCTCCGAATGAACCTGCATCATCAGATCGGTGGCCTTGGCTTTGCTGTAGCCGAACAGCTTCTGGAACACGTAAGTCACGTAGTGCATGAGATTGACCGGGTCGTCCCAGACGATGGTCACCCAGGGCCGATCGGCGGCTTCGATGGTCGCCACAGCCTCCGACTGCTCGGGCGTGGCTTGAGGAGAGGAAGCCGTAGCGCCTCTCATCGTTACGTTCGCCGAGTAAGTGTCGGACACGGTCGCGCCGCCGAAAACCATGTATCCAGGGTACGGCGCGGCGAGAGGCGACAACACCCACCCACGTCGTCTCGCGCCTAGAGTTGTGTGCGTGCCTACGCAAATTTCCGACATCCGCGACGCCGGTGCCAGCACCGCACTGCTCACCGATCAGTACGAACTCACCATGCTCTCGGCGGCTCTCGCCGACGGATCTGCCTTCCGCAACTGCAGTTTCGAGGTCTTCGCACGGCGGCTGCCCGACGGCCGCCGCTACGGCGTCGTCGCCGGTACCGAGCGCCTACTCGACGCGCTCGAGCAGTTCCGATTCGGTGAACCGGAACTGGCGATCGTTGCGAAATTCCTCGACGACACGACCGTCGAGTGGCTGCGCAACTACCGATTCTCCGGTGACATCGACGGCTACCGTGAGGGCGACTTCTACTTCCCCGGATCACCGATCCTCTCGGTCCGCGGAACGTTCGCCGAGTGCGTCATCCTCGAAACCTTGATTCTCTCGATCCTCAACCACGACAGCGCGATCGCTTCGGCCGCAGCCCGGATGGTCAGTGCAGCGGGCGGTCGACGAATGATCGAGATGGGCTCGCGTCGTACACACGAACAGGCAGCGGTTGCCGCTTCACGTGCCGCGTATATTGCCGGTTTCGACGCCACCTCCAACCTCGAAGCCGCGCGGCGTCACGACGTGCCCAGCGCGGGAACGAGTGCGCACGCCTTCACCCTGCTGCACACCACCGAAGACGGTCCGGACGAGGCGGCGGCATTCCGCGGTCAGGTCGCCGCTCTCGGCGTGTCCACCACGTTGTTGGTCGACACCTACGACATCACCGAGGGTGTGAAAACGGCTGTCGCCGTTGCCGGTCCCGAACTGGGCGGAGTGCGCATCGATTCCGGCGACCTCGGCGTCCTTGCTCGCCAGGTACGCCAACAACTCGACGACCTCGGGGCCACCAAGACTCGCATCGTCGTCTCCGGCGACCTGGACGAGTACGCAATCGCAGCCCTGCGCGCCGAACCCGTCGACTCGTACGGCGTCGGCACTTCCCTGGTCACCGGATCAGGAGCCCCCACCGCTGGCATGGTCTACAAACTTGTCGAGGTCGACGGGATTGCCGTCGAGAAGAGAAGTACCAACAAGGCATCTCGCGGCGGCGCCAAGAAAGCACTGCGCGTAGTGCGCCCGACCGGAACGATCGTCGAAGAAGTCATCTACCCCGCCGGCTCACCGTCACCGGTTTCCGAAGCGGACGGCGCGACCGAACTGTTGATCCCGTTGGTTCGGGAAGGCAAGGTCGTCGAGAATGCACGCACGCTCGAAGAGAGCCGTGCAGTTCTGAAAGCCGGGCTCGTGAGCCTGCCGTGGGAAGGGCTCAAGCTTTCACGCGGAGACTCGGCTGTGCCCGTTCGATTCTCCGGAGGTGAGCACCGGTGAGTGCTAAAGCGCTGATCGTCGTCGACGTTCAGAACGATTTCTGTGAAGGTGGCGCCCTCGCAGTCGACGGCGGTGCTGCGGTTGCGGGAGCCGTCAGCGATTTCGTGAACTCACACGAGTACGACGCTGTAGTCGCGACCCGCGATTTCCACATCGACCCTGGGGCACATTTCTCCGAAACTCCCGACTTCGTCGACAGTTGGCCGGTTCACTGCGTCGTCGGGACGGCCGGCGCCGAGTTCCATCCGGCATTCGACGCCTCCGTCGCCGGTTCGGCGATCTTTTCCAAGGGCGCCTACAGCGCGGCCTACTCCGGTTTCGAAGGAGCGGCCGAGGACGGCACGACGCTCGAGGACTGGCTCCGCGCCCACGAGATCACCGACGTCGACGTGATCGGCATTGCCACCGATCACTGCGTCAAGGCCACAGCCATCGATGCGGCGCGCGCAGGATTCGGCACGACAGTCCTTCTCCCCTTCACCGCTGGTGTGTCGACCGCCACGATCGAGTCGGCATTGGTGCAGATGCGGGAGGCGGGAGTGCAGCTGATCGGGCGAGACGAGGCCGCGTCGGAAGAAGACTCGATTGCCGGGGAACTACCCCGGGAATCATCCGTGGACGTTTCTGACGTAGGGATCCATTAACCTTCGTGGGTGGCCGATCAACTCCCGAACGTTCCCGAACTGCTCCAGACAGCGGTGCGGTCGCTCGGCGGTGCCGAACGAACCAGCCAGCTGACGATGGCGTCGGCCGTGGCGCACTCGATCGACACGGGCGAGCATCTGGCCGTTCAGGCCGGCACCGGTACCGGTAAGTCACTCGCCTACCTCGTTCCGAGCCTGCGCCACGCGGTCGAATCGGGGCGCACCGTCGTCGTGTCCACCGCTACCATCGCGCTTCAGCGTCAGCTCGTCGATCGAGACCTGCCACGGCTCGCCGATGCCCTGAAAAAGCCACTCGGCCGACGCGCAGAGTTCGCAATCCTCAAGGGCCGCAACAACTACCTGTGCATGAACAAGATTCACACGGGTGCGTCCGAGCAGCCACCCGAGGACGAGTTGTTCGATCCGTTCACGGTCTCGCGTCTCGGCCGGGAGGTTGTCCGCCTCACCGAATGGTCCTCCGACACCGAAACCGGTGATCGTGACGAATTGGTGCCAGGTGTGTCCGATCAGGCGTGGCGGCAGGTCAGCGTCACCTCCCGCGAATGCATCGGCAAGAACCAGTGCCCCGTCGGTGAGGACTGCTTCGCCGAGCGCGCCCGCGTCGAGGCGTCGAAGGCCGACGTCGTCGTCACCAACCACGCACTGCTCGCCATCGACGCCATCACCGGCATTCAGATCCTGCCCGACCATGACGTCGTGGTGATCGACGAAGCTCACGAGTTGGTCGACCGCGTCACGGGCGTGGCGACGGCCGATCTCACCGCCTCTTCGATCAGTGCGGCGGCCAGGCGTTGCGGCAAGATCGCCGAAGAACAGGACGCCGACCGACTCGAAGCTGCCGGCGAGGGTTGGGCGGGGCTCCTCGAGGAATTGCGTCCAGGTCGATGGGAAGGCCTCCCGGACGGGGCGGCGCCCGCACTGGCCGCAATCCGCGACGCCGCCTGGTCGCTACGAACGGCGATCGGCCCGGCCAAACCTGGCATGGCAGCAGCAGACCCCGAAGCGGCTGCCGCCCGCAACGCCGCGCTCTCATCCGTCGACGACGTCCACGACAGCGCCGTTCGCATCCTCACAGCCTTCGACGAACCCGACCCGGCCAAGCGAAAGGACGTCGTCTGGCTGTCCTCGGACGAGTTCCGCGGATCGGTGCGGCGCTCGGTCCGGATGGCTCCGCTTTCCGTCGGCGGTCTGCTGCGCTCGAGACTGTTCGCCGAATCGACCGTCGTTCTCACCTCCGCGACACTGACCGTCGGCGGATCGTTCGACGGGCTCGCCGTCAACTGGGGTCTGCCCGCGGAATCGTCGGTGCGCCCCGATTCGGGTACCGCCATCGGCACCGAAGCCCCTTCTGACGCTTCGGCTTTCCGCTGGAACTCACTCGACGTCGGGTCGCCGTTCGACCACGCCAAGGCCGGTATCATCTACATTGCCCGGCACCTGCCGACCCCCGGCCGCGACGGCCTCTCTCCGGTCTATCTCGACGAGATCGCCGAACTTGTCGAGGCTGCGGGCGGACGCACCCTCGGCTTGTTCTCGTCGATGCGCGCCGCGAAAGCGGCGTCCGAGGCGATGCGGGAACGCCTCGACACCCCCATCCTGTGCCAGGGCGACGACGCCACCGGCACCCTCGTCAAGGCATTTGCCAAGGACGAACCCACGTCGCTGTTCGGCACACTGTCCTTGTGGCAGGGCGTCGACGTCCCGGGGCCCTCGCTGAGCCTCGTCATCTTGGACCGTATTCCGTTCCCGCGCCCGGACGATCCACTGTTGATGGCTCGTCAGCAAGCTATCGAATCCCATGGCGGTAACGGCTTTCTCAGCGTCTCGGCCAATCACGCCGCACTGCTCCTGGCACAGGGCGTGGGCCGTCTGCTTCGCAGCACCGACGACAAGGGCGTGGTGGCCGTGCTCGATCCACGTCTGGCAACGGCCAGATACGCGGGTTACCTTCGCGCATCACTGCCTCCGTTCTGGGAGACGACCAACCCCGAAGTCGTCCGTAAAGCGCTCACCCGCATCCGCGACTCACGTCCCTGACCCGGTTTTCACGTGGGCACAGTTCTGCCCCGGTACCGACCGAACGGACCGGGGCAGAATGTATTACGTCAGGCGTTTGGAGTGGTCACCAATCCGAGTTCGGACGCATTGACCAACAACCGGTGATGCGGCAGCACCCGCACGGTGTAGCCCACGGAACCTGAAACGGGAAGCGCAACCTCGGCTTCGAAGATCTCGGTTCCGTCCTCGGCGCCGAAGTGCGTCATCGGGAATGTCACCACGTCGGTGAGTTCCTCGCCCGGGCTCACGCGCCCGAGGACCGCCTGGACCTCGACATCCGAGACCGACAGGCCGCCGAGGCGAACCTTGGCCTTCAACGAGATGGTCGCACCGATCTCCGGGGTGTCCGGCAAACCGGAACCGTCCACCTGCTCGACGGCGACCGACGGCCACTGCGATTCGATACGGCGACGGAACTCGGCCACCTCACGGGCGCCGGCAAAATCGTCGGCCACCACAGCGCGAGCAGATTCCGCCGAAGGCGCGTAGTAGTCGACCGCGTAGTCACGAACCATGCGTGATGCCAACACCTTCGGGCCCAGATTCTCGAGGGTATGACGAACCCTCTCGACCCAGCGCGTCGGCAGTTCGGCAGCATCACGGTCGTAGAACGTCGGCAGAACCGCATGCTCGAGAAGTTCGTAGAGTGCGCTGGCTTCCAGATCGTCACGACGAACGTCGTCGAGGACACCGTCGGCCGTCGGAATGGCCCACCCGTTCTCGCCGTCGTACATCTCGTCCCACCATCCGTCGCGAATGGAGAGGTTGAGGCCGCCGTTGAGCGCGGATTTCATGCCGGAAGTACCGCACGCCTCGAGTGGGCGAAGCGGGTTGTTGAGCCACACGTCGCAGCCCCAGTACAAGTAGCGGGCCATCGACATGTCGTAATCGGGCAGGAAGACGATGCGGTGACGCACATCCGCTTCGTCTGCGAACCGCACGACCTGCTGGATGAGTGCCTTACCGCCGTCGTCGGCGGGGTGCGACTTGCCGGCCACCACCAACTGCACCGGACGTTTCTCGTCGAGCAACATCGCACGCAGACGCTCGGGATCCCGCAGCATCAGCGTCAACCGCTTGTACGTCGGAACGCGTCTGGCGAAGCCGACGGTCAAGACGTTCGGATCGAATACTCCAGCGGTCCAGCCGAGTTCGGCTTCGGTGGCGCCCCGTTCGAGCCACGACGCGCGGACGCGACGACGCACCTCGTCGACCAACTTGCCGCGCAACGCATTACGTGTTTCCCACAGTTCGGTGGCCGACAACTCGTGCAGGCGCTCCCACCCGCGTGCTTCTTCGAGTTGCTCCTGACCGACGATCCGCCTGGCCACGTCCATCCACTCCGGCGCCGCCCACGTCGGCGCGTGAACACCGTTGGTGACCGAACCGATCGGCACCTCGTCGGCGTCGAAGCCCGGCCAGAGTCCGTTGAACATGTCGCGGCTGACGATGCCGTGCAACTTCGAGACGCCGTTGGCGCGCTGACCCAGGCGAAGGCCCATGTGCGCCATGTTGAAGATCGACGGATCGGATTCGCGCCCCATACCGACGATGCGGTCGACGGTCAGACCGGGAAGCAGGGTCGATTCGTTCTCGCCGTTCGCGCCACCGAAGTAGTGACGGACCAGATCCGACGGGAAGCGGTCGATTCCGGCGGGAACGGGCGTGTGCGTCGTGAAGACGGTTCCGGCGCGAACCGCGGCCAGAGCCGAATCGAAGTCCAGACCGCTGGTGGTGACAAGTTCCCGAATCCGTTCGATGCCGAGGAATCCGGCGTGCCCCTCGTTCATGTGGAACACCTCGGGATCGGGCAATCCGTAGGCCGCGGTGTAGGCACGCACCGCGCGGACGCCGCCGATACCCGCAAGGATCTCCTGCTTGATGCGGTGATCCTGGTCCCCGCCGTAGAGACGGTCCGTGACGCCGCGCAGGTCCGCGTCGTTCTCGGCGATGTCGGAATCGAGCAGCAGCAACGGCACTCGTCCGACCTGAGCAATCCACACTCGCGCACGCAGGACTCGTCCACCGGGCATCGCGGCGTGAATGACGACCGGCGATCCGTCGTCGGAAGCCGGGCCTGCGTCCGTCAGCAAACGAAGAGGCAACCCTTGAGGATCATGGGGCGGGTAATGCTCGGCCTGCCAACCGTCGGCAGTCAGGGACTGGCGGAAGTAGCCGGATCGGTAGAGCAATCCGACGCCGATGAGCGGCAGACCCAGGTCGGACGCGGCCTTGAGATGATCGCCGGCAAGGATGCCCAATCCGCCCGAGTAGTTGGGCAGAACTTCACTGACGCCGAACTCCATGGAGAAGTACGCAATTCCGCCAGCCAGCGACGTGCCCTTGGCCTGCTGGGACTGATACCAGCGCGGTGTGCTCAGGTAGGCGTCGAGATCGGCTGCTGCAGTGTCGAGGTCACCGAGGAATGCCTCGTCACTGCTGAGTTCGTCGAGCCGGGCGGGGTCGACTTCCCCGAGCATGCGGACCGGATCGAACTGGACTGCTTGCCAGAGTTCGGGGTCGAGTCGCGAGAACAAATCCTGTGTCTCGGGATGCCACGACCACCGGAGGTTGGTGGACAGGGGGCCGAGCGCGGCAAGGCGCTCCGGAAGGTGGGCTCGGACAGTGAACCGACGCAAGGCTTTCACCCCGCGAACCCTAGTCGAGTTCGTCGGACTCTGTCTGGTGGAACTTGATGCCCGACCCGACCTGACCACCGACAGACCCGAATTCGTCGTTATCAGCACTCCGGCGCCGCACCCACTACGGTTGAACGCGGCGAAAGAAAGTTTTACCGCGATCCATCATCAGAAATGGAGCTTCCCGTGTCAGGACGCCTCGGTATCGACGACGTGGTACCCGAGATCTCGGGTAACTATCCGGCAAAGGCCGTGGTCGGCGAAGTCTTCCCGGTGCACGCCACCGTGTGGCGAGAAGGCCACGACGCCATTTCCGCCACTCTTGTCGTGCGTGGTCCGCGCGGTACCAAGCCGCTGCGCATTCCGATGGATCCCGGCACCGAACCGGACACCGTCGATGCAGTCTTCACGCCGTCCGCCGAAGGCATGTGGTCGTTCCGGATCGAGGCGTGGAGCGATCCCATAGCCACCTGGAAGCACGCGGTGGAAGCAAAACTGGCCGTCGGGCAAGGCGCCGCCGAGTTGGCCAACGACTTGGAAATCGGTGCGCGCCTGTTCGAACAGGCCGCGCACGAGGTGCCGCGGGCCAACCGGTCCAGGCTCGAAGCCGTCACCGCGTCGCTGCGCAGCGATCAGGCACTGACTGCTCGCGTCGCTCCGGCCTTCGCCTCCGACGTGGCCGAACTGCTCCGCGCCACACCGCTCCGTGAACTGGTCACCAAGGGCGAGTCTCACCCCGTCGTCGTCGATCGCAACCGCGCGCTGTTCGGATCCTGGTACGAGTTCTTCCCCCGTTCGACCGGTGGATGGGACGAGAACGGGGTGCCGCAACACGGGACGTTCGGCACGTCGGCCGAGGATCTGCCTCGCATCGCCGCAATGGGTTTCGACGTCGTCTACCTTCCGCCGATCCATCCCATCGGCGAGATCAACCGCAAGGGACGCAACAACACCCTCACCCCCGAACCCGGTGACGTCGGCTCGCCGTGGGCCATCGGCTCGGTCGACGGCGGGCACGACGCAGTCCATCCGCAACTCGGCACGCTCAAGGATTTCAAGGCCTTCGTCGCCACGGCCCGCAAGCTGGATCTCGAAGTGGCACTGGATCTCGCGCTGCAGTGCGCCCCGGATCATCCGTGGGCCAAGAAGCATCCGGAGTGGTTCAACGTCCTTCCCGACGGCACCATCGCCTATGCCGAGAACCCACCCAAGAAGTATCAGGACATCTACCCGATCAACTTCGACACCGATCCTCGCGGCCTGGACAAGGAAATTCTGCGAGTCGTCCGACACTGGATCAGCGCCGGTGTCAAGATCTTTCGGGTCGACAACCCGCACACCAAGCCGCCCAACTTCTGGGAGACGCTCATCTCGGAGGTCAAGAAGACCGACCCCGACGTTCTGTTCCTCGCTGAGGCATTCACTCGTCCGGCGCGCATGTACGGTCTGGCGCGACGCGGATTCACCCAGTCGTACACGTACTTCACCTGGCGAGTGGCGAAGTGGGAACTCACCGAATTCGGCAACGAGCTGGCGGCAAAGGCCGACGAAGCCCGACCGAACCTCTTCGTGAACACACCGGACATCCTGCACGAGTCCCTCCAGCACGGTGGGCCCGGAATGTTCGCGCTACGAGCAGCTCTCGCCGCCACCCTGGCGCCGACCTGGGGCGTCTACTCCGGTTACGAACTCTACGAGCATCAAGCGGTCCGCCCCGGCAGCGAGGAGTACCTCGACTCCGAGAAGTACGAACTTCGTCCGCGCCGCTTCGCCGAAGCCGCAGCGCGAGGCGAATCTCTCGAGCCGTGGATCACCGCGCTCAACCGCATCCGGCGTGCGCATCCTGCTCTGCAGCAGTTGCGGAACCTGCACTTTCACCACATCGACAACGACGCTTTGATCGCCTACTCGAAGTTCGACGCCGCGACCGGCGACGCCGTCTTGACGGTGATCAACCTCAACCCGTTCGCGGCAGAAGAGGGCACAGTCTGGTTGGACATGCCGGCACTCGGACGTGAATGGCACGACCACATGACCGTGCTCGACGAGGTGACGGGTGAGCAGTTCAATTGGGGCCAAGCCAATTTCGTCCGCCTCGAGCCCTGGCGTTCGGTGGCGCACATCCTCGCACTCCCACCCGTTCCGTATCCGGCCCGGATCTCTCTGGCCTACCAAGCACGCAACGCGCACCGCGCAGGTGGAGGCAAGTGATGTCAACCGAGAAGTCCACTTCCGGTATCGCACCGGACAATCACGATCTGGAACTGTTGGCGCGCGGTGAACATCACGATCCGCACAGTGTCCTCGGCGCCCATCCCCACGCCGACGGCACCGTTCTTCGCGCGTTGCGTCCCAACGCCGAGTCCGTCAACGCCGTCATCGGCGGCAAAACCTTTCCTCTCGAACATGTTTCGAACGGGATCTTCGCGGCTCTGGTCCCCTACCCCGACCTGATCGACTATCGCTATTCCGTGACGTACCCGGGTGGCCACACGGTTCTCGCAGCCGATCCTTACCGATTCCTGCCGACTCTCGGTGAACTCGACCTTCACCTGTTCGGCGAAGGTCGGCACGAACGACTGTGGGACATCCTCGGCGCACATCCGCGTTCTTACGAGACACCGGACGGACCCGTCGACGGCACCTCGTTCGCCGTCTGGGCTCCGGCCGCCCGCGGCGTGACCGTCGTCGGCGACTTCGACGGGTGGAGTGGGCAATTCGCCCCCATGCGAGTCCTCGGTTCCACCGGAGTCTGGGAAATCTTCCTGCCCGACATCGCAGTCGGTTCGCTGTACAAGTTCCGGGTCCACGGTCACGACGGCTCGGTTCGCGACAAGGCCGATCCCATGGCGTTCGGTACCGAGGTCCCGCCGGCGACGGCGTCGCGGGTGACCACCAGTTCCCATGTGTGGAACGACGCGGCCTGGCTGGAAACCCGCGCCGGTGTCGATCCTTCGCAGTCCCCGATGAGCGTGTACGAGGTGCACCTCGGATCGTGGCGTCCGGGACTCGACTATCGGCAGATGGCCGAGCAACTCGCCGTCTACGTCACCGAGACCGGATTCACCCACGTCGAACTGCTACCCGTCTCCGAGCATCCGTTCGGTGGATCGTGGGGATACCAGGTCACCTCGTACTACGCACCGACCTCCCGCTTCGGCACCCCGGATGACTTCCGCTGGTTCGTCGACCACTTGCACGCCGCAGGGATAGGCGTCATCGTCGACTGGGTGCCTGCACACTTCCCCAAAGACGAATGGGCCCTGGCTCGTTTCGACGGAACTCCCCTGTACGAGCACGCCGATCCGCGTCGCGGCGAGCAGTTAGACTGGGGCACATACGTATTCGACTTCGGACGTCGCGAGGTCCGGAACTTCCTCGTCGCCAACGCATTGTTCTGGCTCGAGGAGTTCCATATCGACGGACTGCGCGTCGACGCCGTCGCATCGATGCTGTACCTGGACTACTCACGTCCGGAAGGTGGATGGACTCCCAACATTCACGGTGGCCGCGAGAATCTCGAAGCCGTTGCGTTCCTGCAGGAGATGAACGCAACTGTCCACAAGAATCATCGAGGAGTCGTTACCGTCGCCGAGGAGTCGACGGCGTGGCCTGGAGTCACACGGGCAACCAATGTCGGCGGCCTCGGCTTCAACATGAAGTGGAACATGGGGTGGATGCACGACACCCTCGGGTTCCTCGGTCACGACCCGGTGCACCGGACCTACCACCATCACGAGATCACGTTCTCGCTGATGTACGCGTGGAGTGAGAACTACCTGCTACCGATCAGCCATGACGAAGTGGTGCACGGCAAGGGAACTCTGTGGACCCGGATGCCCGGCAACGACTTCGCCAAGGCGGCCGGCCTGCGCTCACTGCTCGCGTACATGTGGGCGCATCCTGGCAAGCAACTGCTGTTCATGGGACAGGAGTTCGGCCAGAGCGCGGAATGGTCCGAAGAACGCGGCCTCGACTGGTGGCAGCTCGACGATCAGTACACAGGCACTCTCCATCGCGGCGTCCAGCGACTGGTCGGCGATCTCAACTCCGCGTACCGACGCCATCCGGCCATGTGGACACTCGACACCTCCCCCGGCGGATACTCCTGGATCGACGCCAACGACACCGAGAACAACGTCCTCAGTTTTCTGCGTTACGGTACTGACGGTTCGATTGTCGCCTGCCTGTTCAACTTCTCGGGCAGCGAACACTCGAGCTACCGCGTCGGGCTACCAGAGCCCGGCCGATGGGTGGAAATTCTCAACACCGATGCCGAGGTGTACGGCGGCTCCGGAGTCGGGAACCTCGGAGCGGTCACGGCAACGTCGCGTTCGTGGCACGGTCGGCCAGCCTCCGCACAGGTGGCGCTGCCAGCTGCTGGAGCGATTTGGATAAGTCTGGAGCGTTGATGGTCGGCCGGCGAGTAGTCATTGTCACGTCGTCACTGTTGGCAGTGGCCGCACTGCTCGCCGGTTGTGCCCACGGTACGAGTGGCCACGCCGTCTCGATCTATCACGATCCGTTCCGCGTCGCCGGACTCGACGCAACAGCGGGACCGAGTGGGTTGCGCCCGGGAGCCCCCAATGCCGACCGAGCGATCACCGGCACCGACGGCGGGGACATCGACGCCCTGGCAGCCAACGCCATCACCGACATCGAAACCTACTGGGCCGCCGAGTACCCGGCTCTGTTCGACAAGCCCTTCGAACCGGTGGACGAGCTGATCTCGTGGGACCCCACCGAATCGAACGGCCCGGACTTCTGTGAAGAGACCACCGAAGAACTCATCAACGCCGGGTATTGCAGCATCGATCACACCATCGGCTGGGATCGCGAACTGCTGCTGCCCGAGGTACGCGAGAAGTTCGGTGAAGTGGCCGTTGCCTTCATCTTCGCGCACGAGTACGGCCACGCCGTTCAGCGCAAAGCCGGGATCGTCGGCGGTAAACGAGATGCCGCCCTGGTGCGCGAACAACAAGCCGACTGTTTCGGTGGAGCGTTCTTGCGGCACGTCGCCGAGGACAAGGCCGCACACTTCACCATGAACACCTCCGACGGTCTCAACAAGGTGTTGGCCTCGGCCGTCGCCATCCGCGACGAAGACCCCAATGATCCTGAGAGCCACCATGGTTCGGCTTTCGAGCGCGTCACCGCCACTCAGATCGGATTCACCGACGGCGCCGGCGCCTGCGCGAAAATGGACGCCGACGAGATCGAGTCACGACGCGCAGACCTCCCGCAGCAGTTCGCCGAAGGCAACGATTCCGGAGAACTGCCGGTCACCGAGGCAACCCTCGACGAGTTCGTGAAGACCTTCCAAGCGATCTTCGATCTACCCGAGCCGCCGAAGGTCGTGTTCACCGGCGCAGACACCGGGTGCAGCGACGCTGTTGCAACCGAACCTGTCTCGTACTGCCCGTCGACGAACACCATCGGAATCAGCGTCGACGAACTTGCCGAGCGCGGCACGCCTGGCCGCGTCGGACGACGCGAGTTGATCCAGACCAACATCACCGGCGACTACAACGCCTACGTCCTGCTCGCGTCGCGATACACCCTCGCGATGCAGAAGGAGAACGGCCAATCACTCGACACCCCGCAGACCGCCTTGCGCGCCGCGTGCCTGTCCGGCGTCATCACCGCAGCGCTCAGCCCCACCAACGCCGCGGCATCCGGAGCTCAGGTCACGCTCTCCCCTGGCGACCTCGACGAAGCCGTATCAGGACTGCTGACCGACGGCCTCGCCGCCAGTGACGTCAACGGCGAGACGGTTCCGAGCGGGTTTGCGCGCGTCGACGCGTTCCGGACCGGCGTGCTCGGTGGCCGGGAAGTGTGCGACAGCCGCTACACGGAGTAGCGGCTGCCGGTCCACTTCAGTAGAGAGCGGAAGCCAACTTACGGCGGGCCGCGATGACGATCGGTTCTGCCGGGTCGAACAGTTCGAACAGTTCGAGTAGGTGCGTGCGAGCTGCGGCCTTGTCATCGCCGGCAGTTCGCGAGACCACCGAGATCAAGCGGGCGAACGACGCCTCGGGTTGCTGCGCGAACATTTCCAGATCGGCCGCTGCGAACTGCAGTTCGAGATTGGACGGATCAGCATCCGCGGCCGCAATCGACTCGGGGTCGACGCCCTGCACCCGAGCCATGAACTTCACCTGGCGGACAGCGCTTTTGGCCTCCGCATTGTTGGGTTCGGCGTCGAGAATCACCTGGTACGCGGCGATGGCACCGTCGAGATCACCCTCGTCCAGCGCGGTTTCAGCGGCCACGAATCGAGGATCCTCGACCTCCTCCACCGGTTCGTCACCGTCGGGGGCAGGACCGCTCAACTTGCCCTCGACAGCTTGGAGCACTGCGTCGAACCACTGGCTCAGCTGCGCCTCCGGCTGAGCGCCCTGGAAATCGGCCAACGGCTGACCGGCCGCGACGGCAACAACCGTCGGCACCGACTGGACGCCGAAAGCCTGCGCGATGCGAGGACTCACGTCGACGTCGACGTTGGCAAGAATCCACTTGCCGCCGGCACGCGCTGCAAACGATTCGAGAACTTCGGTGAAGACAACCGAGGGCTCGTATGCGCGGCCACCGATGTTGACGATGACCGGGACCTGGCTCGACTTGAGCAGGACTTCGCTTTCGAAGTTCTCCTCGGTCACCTCGATCACTGCCCCGGAGACAGCAGAAACGGCCCCGTCGCCGCTGGTGTTACGCGGCGGTGGTGGGGCCGTGGCCCGCTCTTTGAAGGCGGACAAGTCGACTGCGCCGCTCATGGCGGCAGCAACTGCGGACGAACGCGCGGGGGGCCTGGAACCTGGTCGAGTCACGACTCCCAGTTTGTCACGAGTTGCGCGAAGCTACGTAGAGGGATGCAGCACTCAGACGAGCGCCGCGTTGCCCTTGGCAGCCTCGAACTCCGTGGACAGCTCACCGAGCTTGCCGTTTCGCACTGCCCAGCGTTCGAAGATGACGGTGCCGAACGGCGGAACGCTCGAGATCAGAGCAAGGATCGTCGTCTTGATGTCCCACTTGAGCGACCACGCGGTCAGCAACGCAACAACGATGAACACCAGGAAGCCAGCGGTGCCGTGGACCATTCCGGGGATGCGAATCGCTTCTTCGTGTCCGAGAACCCACTTGAAGAACATGGCAACCAGCAAGGCCGCCCAGGTCACAGCTTCCCACCACGCCACCAGACGGAAGCGTTTCGCGGGAGTGGATACGTCAAAGATGTTCGCCATGAGGCCATTGTGCCCGAACAACTACGACGCCCCGTAGTTGTGTGAGGAAAACCACGGGGCGTCGCAGAGCGAGAGCGCTGGTTCAGGTGTATTTAGACACTCAGGCCTTGGGGACGCGGATGATGAGTGCGTCGCCTTGTCCGCCGCCGCCGCAGAGTGCGGCTGCGCCGATGCCGCCGCCGCGGCGTTGCAGTTCGAGGGCGAGGTGCAGGGCGATGCGGGCACCGGACATGCCCAGGGGGTGTCCGACGGCGATGGCGCCGCCGTTGACGTTGACCTTGGCGGGGTCGAGGCCGAGTTCGCGGGTGGAGGCGATCCCGACGGCGGCGAACGCTTCGTTGATTTCGACGAGGTCGAGATCGGTGGGGTCGATACCTTCCTTGGCGCAGGCCTTCGCGATGGCCCGGGCGGGCTGGGACTGGAGGGTGGAGTCGGGTCCGGCGACGACGCCGTGAGCACCGATTTCCGCGATCCAGGTCAGGCCGAGTTCTTCGGCCTTGGCTTTGCTCATCACCACGACGGCGGCGGCGCCGTCGGAGATCGGGGAGGCGGAGCCGGCGGTGATGGTGCCGTCCTTGCTGAACGCGGGACGCAGTTTGCCGAGGGATTCGGTGGTGGTGTCGGCGCGGATGCCTTCGTCCTGGGCGAAGACGATCGGCTCGCCCTTGCGTTGGGGGATGGAGACGGGGACGACTTCGTTGTCGAAGTAGCCGTCTTTCCAGGCGCGGGCCGCGTTCTGGTGTGAGGCGGCGGCGAAGGCGTCCTGCTCGGCGCGGGTGATGTGGGCGCTCTCGTGTTGGTTGACCTGTTCGGTGAGCAGGCCCATGGCCTGGTCGGTGAAGATGTCGTGGAGGCCGTCGTAGGCCATGTGGTCGCGCATCGTGACGTCGCCGTATTTGAAGCCTTCGCGGCTTTTTTCGAGCATGTGGGGTGCGCGGGACATCGATTCCTGCCCGCCGGCGACGACGATGTCGAATTCGCCGGCGCGGATCATCTGGTCGGCGAGGGCGATGGCGTCGATGCCGGACAGGCACACTTTGTTGATGCTCAGGGCGGGCACGTTCATGGGGATGCCGGCGGCGACGGCGGCTTGGCGGGCGGGCATCTGGCCGGCGCCGGCGGTGAGGACCTGTCCCATGATGACGTACTCGACCTGCTCGGGTGCGACTCCGGACTTGTCGAGGGCGCCTTTGATGGCGATGCCGCCGAGGTCGGACCCGGAGAGGTCTTTCAACGATCCGAGGAGTCGACCCATCGGGGTACGAGCTCCCGCAACAATCACAGAACTGGTCACGATTTCCTCCGGCTGCAAAAGAGACATAGTCGTCGGTTCCGTGCGGCCTAAGAGCCAAGTCACATCCCGACGTGTACTCCTCAAACGGTAGCGCTACCGTGAAAGGTATGACACAGACCTCCCCCAGTTCTGCACTCGCGCCTTTGTCCTCCGACCTCGTCGTCGCGATCGATCACGTCGGAATCGCGGTGCCCGATCTCGACGTGGCAATCGCGTGGTACACGCAGCACCTGGGCATGGTGTCGACCCACGAGGAAATCAACGAATCTCAGGGCGTGCGTGAGGCCATGCTCTCCGTCGTCGGCTCCCCCGCCGGATCCACTGCCGTTCAGCTGCTCGCGCCGCTGGACGAGAACTCGACCATCGCCAAGTTCATCGACCGAAGCGGCCCCGGACTCCAGCAGCTTGCTTACCGAGTCACCGACATCGACGCCATCTCCGCCGAGCTTCGCGACCGCGGGGTTCGGTTGCTGTACGACGCTCCCCGACGCGGTACCGCCAACTCGCGCATCAACTTCATTCACCCGAAGGACGCCGGCGGCGTCCTGGTGGAACTGGTCGAACCCGACGCGAGCCACTAGCAGACCCGACTCCAGCTCGTATGCCAGGTAGATTGTCGCCATGGCATACGAGCAGGACCGCGGTTCGATCCAACTTCCGTTCCAGATCGCACGGAAGGGATACGACCGTGACGAGGTACGTAACTACTTCGAGCGATTCGACGCGGAGCTGCGCGTTACAGCAGCCGATCGTGATGCTGCCGCCGCGCAGGCCCGTGATCTTGCCAAGCAGCTCGACGATGCACGCGACGACATCGACGACCTCCGCAAGGACGTCGACCGTCTCTCCGTTCCGCCCACCACTGCGGAGGGCATGAGCGATCGCATCAGCCGCATGCTCCGCCTTGCCTCCGACGAAGCTTCGGAGGTTCGCGCGAAGGCCGAGGCCGACGCAGCCGAGATGACCTCCATCGCCGAACAGGACGGCGCCCGCCTACGTGGGCACTACGAGTCGTTGATCGCCGAGCTCGAGGACCGTCGCAATGCGATGGAAACCATGCACGAGCAGACCATGGCGCAGGCCCGTACCGAAGCCGCCCGGATCGTCGAAGCTGCACAGGCCGAGCGGGATCGACTGGCTGCCGAGTCCGAAGCCAAGCGCACTCAGATCCGCGAAGACTTCGACATCTCGATGTCGGAGCGCCGCGCCAAGGTCGTCGCCGCCGTCAACGAATTGGAGTCGTCGAGCAAGGCAGAGGCCGAGCGTCGACTCGCCGATGCGTCGCACGAAGCTCAGCGCAGGCTGCAAGCCGCGACGGATCAATCCGAGCGCAAGATCGCTCACGCGAAGGAACTCACTGAAGAACTGCGCGTTCTCCGCGGCCGAATCCTGGCCCAGCTCTTGGGAATTCGCGGACAACTCGATTCGGTTCCGGCCATGCTCGCATCGGTCAATCGCGAGAGCGAACTTCTCGATTCACCGCCTGCTCCGGTCATCGTCGAAGCCGAGGAAGATCTCGAGATCGAAGACAAGAAGGCCGACGCAGATAAGGTCGACGCAGAACCGAGTATCGACGAAGACGACGTTCTCGAGGACTCGGACGAGACGAACACCGCCGAGATCGACACCCGCGCCGTCGAGCAGCGAGCCCAGTCCAGGAACTGAACGACGCTCAGGACCACCGTCTGGTCAGGCTGCGAGTTCCGCGGCCTGACCAGCACCCGGTGTGCCAGTGCCGACGCTCGTTCGCTCCGCCCGGTTCCGAAGGCCAGGTCACCACGTGTGCGACTCCCGGCCTGATGTCGTGATCACAGCCGGGGCACCGGTAGAACTTCGTCGCGTTGGAGCCGGGTATCGGCCGCACCATGTACATTTCACCGCCCGGCCCTGGCTCCTCCCGGACCAGCGCGCCGCCGAACAACACACCGCTAGGTGACGCCGACTCAGCGCTCGAGTTCTGAGTACGCCGAGGATCCGTTCGACGGGTTTGCTTCGGCGAAGGTTTGCGGCGCGGCATGGTTCGAGTCTAAACAGCGTCAGAAGAGTCGGAACTCGGTGCTTTCGGTGCCGCGCAAGGCCTCGTAGTCCAGGACCAGGCAGCGGATTCCACGATCGTTCGCCAAAGTCTTTGCCTGCGGCTTGATCTGTTGCGCTGCAAAAACTCCCGTGACCGGTGCGAGGAGCGGATCGCGGTTGAGCAACTCCAGGTAGCGCGTCAACTGCTCGACACCGTCGATCTCGCCGCGCCGCTTGATCTCCACCGCCACCGAGGCGCCGTCCGCGTCACGGACCAGAAGGTCGACCGGCCCGATGGCCGTCATGTACTCGCGTCGTACCAGGGTGTAGCCGGGGCCGAGCGTCTCGACATGCTCCGCCAAAAGTTCTTGAAGGTGTGCCTCGACACCGTCCTTGATCAAACCCGGATCGAGACCGAGTTCATACGACGAATCGTGCTCGACCTCTTCGAGAGTGATCCGAAGTTCCTCGCCTGCCTTGTTGGTGACGACCCACAGGACGTCGTCGCCGTCTCCGGTGGTCTCGACCAACCAGCACGGCGGACTCATCCAGTTGAGCGGCTTGTACGCCCGATCGTCGGCATGAATGCTGACCGAGCCGTCGGCCTTGACCAACAGCAGTCGTCTTGCGGTAGGGAGGTGGGAGGTCAGGCGTCCCACATAGTCGACACGGCAACGAGCAATAACTAGGCGCACCGGACCACCCTAAGCGATCATTACGACTACTCTCGACACACTATGCAGCGAAGCCGTGTCCCGAGTGCGCCCCTGGGGTCGTGGCTGCTCGGATCCACCGACGAAAGCCCCAGGCGCCGCCGAATCCGCGTCCAGGCACTACTGACCGCCCCTCTCCTGGTCACCAACCTGATCGGAGCGGTACTGGCGATCGTGCTCGTCGGATTCGTGGTTCCCGGGCCCGAGATCATCCACCCCGAATTCGCGTGGATCAACTTCATTGCCGTGCCCGTCTTCATCGGGTGTGTCTTTCTCATCGGACTTCTGTGGGGCACCAAACGGCTGATGCGGGATCTTCGGTGGGCCACCGAGGATCACCCACCGACAGAGCAGAATCAACGCGCGGCGCTGCGCGGGCCGTGGCGACTGACCCGAGTGCAAGCCGTCCTGTGGACGTCCGCGCTCATCACCTTCACGACCATGTACGGAATCGTCGACCCCGACACCATTCCGAAAGTTCTGTTCACCGTGGCTTTCAGCGGTATCACCACATGTGCCTTCTGCTACCTACTCAGCGAGTTCGCACTCCGCCCGATTGCTGCGCGTGCACTCGAATCCGGAGCACCCCGCAAGGCTGCCGTTCTCGGACTGACCGGCCGGACAATCCTCGTCTGGCTGCTCGGAAGCGGAGTCCCCGTCACTGGCTTGATGCTCGTAGCGGTCTTCAGCTTCATCCGACCCGCTTCGTGGCAAGCACTCGCGACCGCGATCCTCGTCATCGGCGGGATCACGCTGTGCGTCGGACTCGGGCTGACGTACATCAACATTCGGTCCGCCGCGGCTCCCATTCGGTCTGTGCGACGAGGCATGGAACAAGTCACCCGTGGTGACCTCACCGCGTCCGTCGTCGTGTACGACGGAACGGAGCTGGGGCTGCTGCAGACGGGCTTCAATCGCATGGCCGAGGGTCTGCGCGAACGAGAGCGAATTCGCGACCTCTTCGGGCGCCACGTCGGACACGAGGTTGCCGCAAACGCGGTCCGCCGCAACCCGGAGCTCGGCGGGGAAGAACGTGACGTTGCCGTTCTCTTCGTCGACGTCATCGGTTCGACCACCATCGCGGCCACCAACTCCCCGACCGCGGTGGTCGCTCTACTCAACCGATTCTTCGACGTCATCGTCGACGAGGTCGATGCTCACGGTGGATTCGTCAACAAGTTCGAGGGCGACGCAGCGCTGGCGATCTTCGGAGCGCCGACAACACTCGACGATCATGCCGGCAGTGCACTTGCCGCCGCCCGCAAGATTCAACAGCGCCTGCGTGCCGAAGTTCCGGAAGTAAGCGCGGGAATCGGCGTCGCTGCGGGTATTGCCGTTGCCGGAAACGTCGGTGCGCGAGAAAGATTCGAGTACACCGTCATCGGTGATCCGGTCAACGAAGCAGCGCGCCTGTCGGAAGTCGCCAAGACGGTTCCGGGTAACCTCGCCGCATCCGGACGGGCTGTGGCTGCCGCTGACAGCGCCGAAGCTGTCCACTGGTCGATCACCGAGAACATCACCCTTCGTGGCCGTCTCGAACAGACCGAGCTCGCGATTCCTTGCGACGCCCTGGAGTCCGAGGCCGCTCCCGCAGACTCGGTCCCCGTTCGGCCCTGACCTCCAACCCCACCCCTGCCCACCCCTGCCCTGCCCTGCCCTGCCCTGCCCTGCCCTGAGCGAACGGCACTTTCGGTCGATCCAAGGCGACGAACGCCACGTTCGCTCGATGACTTTCCCACTTCTCGTCGGTCTATATCGGAACAGCGGAAATCCGACGACGCCTGGGAGATGGGTACGACTATGAAACTGACGACCTTTACCATCGTCACTCTCGACGGGGTGATGCAAGGACTCGGTGGGCCGGACGAAGATCGGCGTGGTGGATTCGAGCGCGGCGGGTGGTCCGCGCCGTTGGTGGACACCGAAGCGATGACTTTCCTCGTACAGGTCTACCAGCGTGCTGACGCGTTCCTGTTCGGCCGACGCACGTACGACATCTTCGCCGACTATTGGGGCGCGTTCGAGAATCCGGAGGTCAACCCCATTGCCAGCGCCTTGAATTCGCGGCCGAAGTATTTGGCGTCGACGACGCTGACCGATCCACAATGGAAGAACACGACCGCGCTCACAGGCGACACCGCCACCGCGATCGGCGAACTGAAAGCCAGACCCGGCGGTGAGCTTCAGGTGCACGGCAGTGGCAACTTGTGCCGCTGGCTTCTCGCGAACAATCTCGTCGACGAGATGATCCTGCTGATCGCGCCGGTGGTCCTAGGCCAGGGCACGCGACTCTTTCCCGACTCCGGACCTGACATCGCACTCGAGCTGGCCGAATCGCGGGCCACTCCAAAGGGTGTGACGATTCAGCGGTATCTGCCTACCGGCCGGCCGAAGTATGCAACAGCCACCGCCGACGGCATCGACTGATCCGGGCAAAGCGCCTGTCGTCCTCAGTCGTGCCCCCGCCCCTAATGGTGTGAACGTACCGTTCATCTCGTTAGGGCGGTTTCAACTGGTGGATGCAACGACCGTCTCGTTGAACACTTGTGCGGGTGTTTTCCAGCCTAGTGTTTGACGAGGTCGGTCGTTGAGTTG
>NZ_JBHWUF010000019.1:0-35780 GCF_042738325.1 Rhodococcus sp. NPDC059969
ATTCTCACGAATCGAAGCGGGCACCGGCCTGTGTCTTACAAGTCAGGGCGCCGAAATTGCGGCTGCCATAACACGAATGGCGCTGATCAGTCCGTCGATCAGGTTGCCTTCACTGAAGGATGCAACAGCTGCCGTTGCTCCGAGCTGCGTAACGCGATCGGTGACCCGATCGGCGATTGCCCGCCCACTGCGTACCTCGACGGTGCGCTGGTTCGGCGAGACTGCGATCAGGACGGAACGCTCGGCTTCGGGCGTCGTCGGGAACAATGCGTCGGCACCCGCTGCCGGATCCGAACCGAGATCACCGATGTACGCGTTGAATCGCACCTTGGTGGCCCGAGTCGCTTCGGTCATCGCGACGTCGAGCGCGACCAGATCCATGGTCTCGAACGGAAGGTCGTCGGTGAACGGCTCACCGATGCGATGCACACCGGAAACACGTCCGCTGGACGTGACGACGCTGCCGACCGGCAGGTCCTCGGGCGCTACTGCGAGCGCGGTCGAATGATCACCACTTGCCACTTGCGGACCCTCCGATCAGATCAGCCGAACCGGCTTCGATTGCGTGTGCACTGCCGTGATGGCCACCGCGAACGGTGACCTCGTCGACAGCACTCCACAGCACGGGAGCGTGATCCCACGACTCACCGAGATGGAACGCCGGCGGAACCGGTCCCGGCGTCTTCTTCCCGAGGAAGGACGCAGCCGCGAAGAACGCGGTGATCAAGGCCGGAATCCCAACGTATATCAGTACTACCTCGAGAATGCTCACACCAGTAAGGTAGCCCAGAACGCCAGGAAGGAAAGCGTCAGGGCCACAAATTCTCGGCCAATTTCGTTTCGGCGGCGCTGGAACACGACTCAGGCCGCGCCCACGCCGAAACAAAGCTCAGGCTGCGCCCACGCCGAGATACGGCATCCACGCCGGATGCAATTCCTTGGTTGCCGCGAGCAGACGCCAGTGCGGGCCGGACGGCGGAACCAATTCCGCGCGGAGGGTCCACCCGAGTTCGCTGAGCATCTTGTCGGCCTTGCGGTGATTGCAGGGGGCACAGCACGCGACGCAGTTTTCCCACGAATGCCCGCCACCTCTGCTGCGAGGAACAACGTGGTCGATGGTTTCGGCTTTGGCTCCGCAGTAGGCACATCGGAAATGGTCACGATGCATCAGCGCGGCGCGGGTCATCGGAATGCGGGCGCGATAAGGAACACGCACGTAGGTGCGCAATCGAATGACAGAGGGAACCTGCACCGACCAGTCCGCAGAATGGACTACCGGGCCTTGTTCGTCCTCGTGGACGGTATCGGCCTTGCCGCAGGCCATGAGTACGACCGCGCGCCGTGCGGGAAGAGCGGTCAGCGGTTCGTAGGTGACGTTGAGCAGAAGCACCCGACGTTTTACCCACTCGGGGACGACGCGATCGGGAGGGAACATCTCGAGGTGAGAATGTTCTTCGGAAAAGAGTGGGTCAGCAGTGTGAGCGAACCCGTCAGGAACAACTTCCAGAACAGCCCCTAACGCGTGGTCGTTCCGCGCGCTAGTGGGCTGGAGTTGTCGGTGATTGCGTGCAGCATGTCGATTCTTCATACGACCTCCGGGAGACTGCCCCCAAGTTGACCACGGATGATCGCGTTACGCACTCCCATTTCGAACAAAATTGCCAGGACGGCCGGTGAATTTCCGGTGAATGGGTACGCACTCCGACCCGACGTGACCGTCGTCGACCCGGAAACCGACCACTACGGCCGTCAGGCACAATGGAAGTTGCCATGAATGACGTACAGCACGACGTGCAGCAGACCTTCTACGACGCCGTCGGCGGAGCCGCGACGTTTCACAAGCTCACCGCGCGATTCTACGAAGAAGTCGCGAAGGACGAGGTTGTGCGCCCGCTCTACCCCGAGGCCGATCTCGGCCCGGCCGAGCGGAGAATGCGGATGTTCCTCGAGCAGTACTGGGGCGGGCCGCACACGTACTCGGAGGAGCGTGGGCACCCGCGTCTGCGGATGCGCCACAATCCCTTCGTGATCGGCCCGATCGAGCGTGATGCTTGGTTGCGGTGCATGCACGTCGCCATCGCGTCCATCGACGAGAAGACTCTGAGCCCGGTGCATCGCAAGCAGTTGATCGACTACATGGAGATGGCAGCTGCGTCCATGGTGAACTCCGCCATCTGAGCGTTTACTTCGCCTTCGGTCTGAACAGACGCGCAACCCGGCGGGCCGCTCGTACCCCGAACGACACTGTGGGATGAAGCGGCGAACTCAAGATTGCATGCTTACGCACGTACTCGTCGACCTCCCATTCCGACCAGCTGCCCGCACGGAAGAGTGCGGCATCACCGACGCCCAGGGTCCGCTTTGCGATTCCGTCGGCCTGAACAGTGACCGAGCCCTCGATGATGTGTACGATTTCGTCCGCCTGGAAGTACCAGCGAAACCGTCCCTTCGTGCAATCCCAGACGTGCGTGGTCGTGGTGCCGTCTTTACTCACCGACCATTGCGCCGACCGCGCAGCTGGTGTGCCGGAGATTATCCAGTCCCGGTTGATCGGATCATGATCGAGCAGCACGTGATCCAAACTGACCGCTTCGATTGCCGACAAAGTCATGGCCAAGCCCCCTTGGTTGAATTTTCGATACATCACCCCCGGCGGTAACACCACAGTTGCCACATGGCGTGACCGCGTCAATGCAAAGTACACCAAGGCTAGGTAAAGAGTCACGCTTTTGCCGTGTCCAAGTCGTGCGAGTGCCGGACGTTTGGCACTATGAACTGCTGTGAGCACCCCCGCGGATTCGTCCTCTGTAAGCCGGCCCGAAGCACCGTGGTGGAACGAGGCGGTTTTCTATCAGATCTACCCGCGTTCCTTTGCCGATTCGGGCAGTGACGGTATCGGCGACCTCGGCGGAGTCGAGGAGAAACTCGGATACCTCGAGCTTCTCGGTATCGACGCGATCTGGTTGAGCCCGGTCATGAAGTCACCGATGGCCGACCACGGCTACGACGTCTCGGATCCTCGCGACATCGATCCCTTGTTCGGCGATCTGGCGACGATGGATTCGCTGATCGCGTCGGCTCACGAACGTGGAATCAAGGTCACCATGGATCTGGTCCCGAACCACACCAGTGATCAGCACGCTTGGTTCAAGGCGGCTCTGGCGTCGGCGCCCGGCTCTGCGGAGAGATCCCGCTACATCTTCCGAGACGGTAAGGGTGAGAACGGCAGCGAACCGCCGAACAACTGGCCGAGCATCTTCGGCGGCCCGGCATGGACCCGCGTCACCGAAGCCGACGGAAAACCCGGTCAGTGGTACCTGCACATCTTCGCCAAGGAGCAGCCGGACCTGAACTGGGACAACCCCGAGGTATTCGACGACCTCGCAAAGACTCTGCGCTTCTGGCTCGAACGCGGAATCGACGGATTCCGTATCGACGTGGCGCACGGAATGGCCAAGCCTGACGGTTTGCCGGACCACGACTGGGAGCTCAACGAGCTCATGCGAAATTCCGACGACGACCCGCGGTTCAACAACCCGGCCGTTCACGAAATCCACCGCGGAATCCGCAAGGTCATGGACGAGTTCCCGGAGGCCATGACCGTCGGCGAGATCTGGGTGAAGGACAACCAGAAGTTCGGCGAATACATCCGGCCTGACGAACTGCACCTCGGATTCAACTTCCGACTCGCAGAAACCGGGTTCTCGGCCGAGTCCGTCCGAGAGGCCGTGGAGAACTCCCTCGCAGCTGTCGCCGAGGTCGGAGGTGTGCCCACGTGGACACTGTCGAACCACGACGTCGAACGTGAAGTCACGCGCTACGGCGGGGGCGAGATCGGGACGCAACGCGCACGGGCAATGATCCTCGTCGAGCTGGCGCTCCCGGGCGCGAGCTTCATCTACAACGGAGCCGAGCTCGGTCTGCCGAACGTCGACCTTCCGGACGACGCACTGCAGGATCCGGTCTGGGAACGATCCGGGCATGCCGAGCGCGGACGTGACGGTTGCCGAGTGCCCCTTCCGTGGGAAGGAACCGAACCACCCTTCGGTTTCACCACCGGTGCGAGCACCTGGTTGCCGATGCCACCCGAGTGGTCGACGCTCACCGTGGAGGCGCAGATCGAGGATGTGGACTCGATGCTCTCGCTCTATCGCGCCGCCCTCGAACTTCGAAGCGCCAGGCCGGAGTTCTCCGGAACCGACATCGATTGGTACGGCAGTCCTCCCGGCTGCCTCGCTTTCCGTCGGCGTGGTGGTCTGATCTGTGCCCTCAACACGACGGAGGTGCCCATCGCGCTGCCGAGCGGGCAGCTTCTACTGAGCAGTGCGCCTCTGGTCGACGGTCAACTGCCCGTCAATGCGGCGGCGTGGCTGATCTGAGAGACCCCCGCACCCGCCGCCTGAACTCCTACCGTGCCACCATCAGGGGTATCGAACCTCCGCGGTGACGGTAGATCGAGCCGAATCGTGCATCGAGGCGCACCCAGGATTTGCTTGCCCGCACCCGAACCAACTCCGACGCGTCGATCTGCTCGAGGTCGATGTCGGCGGTCATCGCTTCGGATCCGGCGTGCGGAACGAATCCCATTGCGGTCAAGGCAAAGATAACTCGCATCGAGATCCCGACCGTGCCGGACGGACCACTGACCTCGAGTACGTCCTGATCGAGCAACGACGCCGGCGGCCCGTGACTGCTGCCATGCTCCTGGGCCAAGGCGTTGCCCCGCTGGGCCAGTTCGATCAGCACCCGGGCGGGCACGTCGTCCAGGTGCTCGAAGCCCTCCGTGGGCGGCAACGCCCCACGCCACGCCGAATCCATGGCGAACCCCGGATCGATCAGCTCACCCGTTGCCTGCTCCACGGCCGCGAGCAACTGATCCCCGGCAGCCGAGGTGTCGTCGGGGTTGATGGTGCCCGCCACGGTTCGCGTTGCCAGAGCGTCGAAACCCGTTGGTGCCCAGACACTCAGGTGGGCATCACCGCGTCGACGCATCCGGATGACCGTGGACTCGTCCAAGCGTAGTGCGTGACCGATGAAGCCGGCCAAGTTCTTTCGCTCGGACTCCTCGGGCACGGTCAGTACACGTTCATGCACGTTGCCAGCTCTCCAGGTACTCGCGCTCAGGGCCACTGAGACGGCGCAGACGTTGCGTGTCGATGTCGAAGGCCGCGATCTGAGTCGACGCCACGATGGACGGCGGGACGCTGAGATCGGCACCGCGCGGGCGAACTTCGTACGCGATGGTGAAGTCCACCGCGCGAACCTTTTCCACCCACATGAAGACGTCGAGCGGTGAATCGTCGTGCCGCAGTTGGCCGCGGTACCGCACATGGAGATCGGCAATCACGGCCCCGTCACGCAGGGTGACCGTCGGGCGTGAGTCTTCGAACAACCAAGGAATCCGCGCCTCTTCGAGCAACGTCACCATCCGTGCGTGGTTGATGTGCTGGAAGGCATCCATGTCGGACCACCGAACCACTACTTCGGCGTGGAATCCTTCGCTCAACGTCCTACCTCCGATCGGGTGCCCATGCTGCGCACCATGCTACGAACCTGACGCGCCGCCACCGAGAGCGTCGCGAGGTCAAGCGTCCCAGACTCGAAGATCTCGACGAGAGCTGCCCTCGCCCGGCTCAGGCGCGAGGCGTTGGTCGATTCCCATTCGTCGATCTTTTCCTGCGGCGACTCCCCCGGCTCGCCGCCCGCCAGAACCTCCATCGTCAGCTGCCGAAGCGAACTGTAGAGGTCGTCTCGCAACGCGAGCCGCGCGAGCGAGTGCCAACGATCGCCGCGCTCGAGTCCCGAGACCGCGCTCAGCAACCAGTCGATTCCCAGGTGCGCGTCCAAGGCGTAGTACAGCTCCGCGACTTCGGTGATGTCGTGATCTGCGATGTCGGCGATATCCGCGATGTCGAGCAGGCAGTAGACGTCGAGCAGCCGGAACACGTCCAGCGCCAACGCTTCCGGAGCCCCACGGTCGATCACCGACTGCGCGCGCACCAGCAGATCGTCGAGCTGATGGCCGGCGAGCAGTCCGGGAACCAGCGGGGCCGTCGCCCGATACGCTGCCGAGTAACGCGCAACCTCGGCGCCGACAGCGATCGGCTGGGGCCGATTGGCCAGGAACCATCGCGACGCCCGGTCGAGCAGTCGGCATGATTCCACGATCAACTCGTTTTCGATCTCTGCACTGACGCCCGCCGAACGGATTCGCGACCACACCTCGTCGAGTGCAAAGACCTCCCGCACAGCGGCGTAGGCACGAATCGAGTCTGTACTGCTCGCTCCGGTCTCCTCGGCCAAGCGGTAGGCGTAGGTGATTCCGCCGTTGTCGATCACTTCGTTGACGAGCATCGTCGCGACGATCTGCCGACGCAACGGGTGGGCCTTGATCTCCGTTTCGAACCGATCGCGAACAGCGGTCGGGAAGTACTGCGGGATCTGCTGGGCGAAGAAATCGTTGTCCGGCAACTCGGTTGCGAGTAAATCGTCCTTGAGTGAAAGCTTGACGTGCGCCGTCAGCGTCGCCAGTTCCGGCGACGTCAGACCGACACCGGCCTCGAGTCGACGTTCGATCTCCTTGTCGGTCGGCAACGCCTCCAGCTTGCGGTCCAGGCCACGTGCCTTGCTCAAGTCCGTCAGCTGACGCCGGTGAACACCGAGCATCTGCGGCGCGGTCACCCGTGAGATTCCGAGCAGCGCGTTCTGAGCGATGTTGTCCGCCAACACCAATGCGGCCACGTCATCGGTCATCGACGCCAGTAGCGGATTGCGTTCCGGTGACGGCAGCAACTGCGAGCGCACGAGCGAATCGAGAAGAATCTTGATGTTCACTTCGTGATCGGAGCAGTCGACGCCGGCCGAGTTGTCGATGGCGTCGGTGTTGATGTGACCGCCGTTGGCGCTGAACTCGATTCGTCCCAGAGCAGTCACGCCGAGGTTGCCACCTTCGCCGATCACCTTGACCCGCAGATCTTGACCGTCGACACGCACGGCGTCGTTACTCTTGTCGCCGACCTGCGCATTGGTCTCGGTCGACGCTTTGACGTACGTACCGATTCCGCCGTTCCAGAGTAGGTCCACCGGTGCGGACAGGATCGCTTGCATCAACTCCGGCGGAGAGAGCTTCGTGACTCCCTCGGCCAACCCCAGTGCGACCCGAACGCTTTCGGCGATCGGGACCGACTTGACCGTGCGATCCCAGACCCCGCCGCCTTCACTGATCAGGCTGGTGTCGTAGTCGGCCCACGACGACCGAGGTAACTCGAAGAGCCGTTGACGCTCCACGAACGAACTCGCTGCGTCAGGGTTCGGATCGAGGAAGATGTGTCGATGGTCGAACGCGCCCACCAGTCGGATGTGGCGACTGAGCAGCATTCCGTTGCCGAACACGTCACCGCTCATGTCGCCGACGCCTACCGTCGTGAAATCCTCGGTCTGCGTGTCGACACCGAGTTCGCGGAAGTGCCGCTTGACGCTTTCCCAGGCGCCCCGGGCGGTGATACCCATGCCCTTGTGGTCGTATCCCACGGAACCGCCGGAAGCGAACGCGTCGCCGAGCCAGAAGTCGTACTTGGCGGCAACCGAATTCGCGAGATCGGAAAACGTCGCCGTGCCCTTGTCTGCGGCGACGACGAGGTAGCGATCCTGATCGTCCTTGCGTACCACTCGATCCGGCGTCACGACTTCGCCGGTGGCAGCGTGCACGTTGTCCGTGATGTCGAGCAATCCGGAAATGAACGTGGTGTAGCAGGCCTTGCCGGTTTCCAGCGTCGCCGTTCGATCAGCGGCCGGATCGCCCGTCGGCAAGGGCGGATTCTTCACGACGAAGCCGCCTTTGGCGCCGACCGGGACGATCACCGCGTTCTTGACGGCCTGCGCCTTCACCAAGCCCAGCACCTCGGTCCGGAAATCCTCGCGCCGGTCGGACCAGCGGAGCCCGCCGCGCGCGACGGCGCCGAATCGCAGGTGCACGCCTTCGACCTCGGGCGAGTACACGTAGATCTCGAAAGCCGGCCGCGGCTTGGGCAACTCGCTGATCCGCGAGGGATCGAGCTTGACCGACAGGTAGTCACGAGAACGACCATCGGCGTCGACGACGTAGAAGTTGGTACGCAAGGACGCCTTCACCAACGAGAACATTCCACGCAGAATGCGATCGGCATCCAAGCTGAGAACCTCGTCGATGGATGCACGCAACTGCTCGTCCAATTCCGCGACGCGGATGTCGTCCTGTTTCTCGGGGTCGAACATCGCCTCGAACAACTGGACCAATGCAAACGCGGTCTGCGGATGCGTGAGTGCGATTCCTTCGATGTGGAACTGACTGTACGGAAATGTGGCCTGCCGCAGATACTTTGCGTACGCGCGCAGCACCACGGCTTGACGCCAGGACATACCGGCGCGCAGAACCAACTCGTTGAATCGGTCAGCTTCTGCCCGGCCGAACCAGACTGCGCCGAACGCGGCTGTGAAGCGCTTCTGGACCTCGGTCAGCGGGGCGGTACTGGTCTCGAGTGGCACCTGCGCATCGAGGTCGATCTCGACCGACGCCCGAAGATCCGCCGGTACCGACAATCCGAAATCGTAGATCCAGCACTGAACGCCGTCGAGGCGCTGCACGACGTGCGGCCGCTCGTCGAGAACTTCGACGCCCAGTGACTGCAGCACCGGCAGAACCTGGCTCAACGAGATACCGTCACCGCCCACGAAGAGGGTGAAGCGCCAGGCACCAGGCGCGGAGTCCACGGCGCGATAGAGCAGCACGTCGATCGCGCCCGGTGCCAACGCCTCGAGCCTGGCGATGTCGGCGAGCGCCCGTGACGGTTCGAAGTCCTCCTTGTATCCGTCCGGCAGTACCCGTGAGTACCGCTGCACCAGTTCCGGATCCACGCCCGGACTTTCGCGAACAAGGTCGTTGATGCGGTCGTCCCAGCTACGACTGACTTCGGTCAACAGCGCCTGAACCCGCTCGCGGTTGGCCTCGGAGACATCCAGATGAACCGGCTCACTGTCCGGATCGCGCCGGATCGTCACGTGCAACAGCGCAAGATCGTTCTCGGTCACCCGGGCGGTGTAATCGACTGTGCCTGGTCCGAATTCGCGCCACAACAGGTTTTGCATCGCCAGTCGCACCCGCGTCGTGTACCGGTCGCGAGGTAGATACACCAGGCAAGACACGAAGCGGCCGAACGTGTCCTCGCGGACAAAAAGTCGCACTTGCCGACGCAATCCGATGCTGTGCACGGCATGCACGGTCTCGAACAAGGTCTCGGCATCGCTCGAGAACAACTCGGTGCGCGGGAACGACTGGATGACCTCGAGCATCGCCTGGCCGGAGTACGAATGCAGGTCGACACCGGCACGCGCGATTACTTCGCGGACGCGGCGCTCGATCAGGGGAATCGCGAGGACGTTCTCGTGGAGTGCGACCACGGTGAACACTCCCAGGAACCTGTGCTCCCCCACGATGTTTCCGTTGTCGTCGAGGATCGAGACGCCCACGAAGTACGGGTAGACAGCGCGGTGCACCGTGGCGGGGAACGATCCCTGAGTCAGGACCAGAAGCGGTCGATCCGGGAGATCTGCGACGGGAGGCAAACTCATCGGGCCCTCGGTGACCGCGTCGGAGCGCAGCACACCGAGTCCACTACCCGCGACCGTACGTGAACCGTCCTTCGTGCCCTCGAATCGGCGGTACCCGAGAACGGCGTAATTTCCGTCGGCCATCCACCGAAGTAGTCGAGCGGTGTCGGAGAACTCTTCGGGGGTGATCCTGCCGGAGGCGGTTTCGGCGGCGCTCGCCAACTCGTCGGCAATGCGCAGTTGCAATGCCTTCATGTCCGGGGTGTCGCCAACCACCTGGCGGACGTCTGCGAGTACTTTGCCGAGGTGCGCTTCGATCGCGTCGAGCGCGGAATCCTCGACTTCGGAATCCAACTGGACATGCATCCAGGATTCTTGGATACCGCTGTCGCCCAAGGACATCAGATTGCCCGAGTCGTCGCGTTCGACGGTCAGGATCGGGTGGGCGAATTGACTGATTCCCACACCTTGTCGGTTGAGCATCGCGGTGACGGACTCGACGAGCAACGACATGTCGTCGGTGACGATCTGAACAGCAGCGCCGAGACCCTCGGATCCTGACGGGCGGTACACACGCCATACGGCCGCGCCCTGTGCCCGCTGCCGCCCGAGCGCAAGATGCGCGAGCAGGACTCGATCCGATCGACCGTTGATGACGTCATCACTGTCACCCTCGTCGATATGCGTGAAAAAGGCCTCGCGAAGACGCGTCAACAACGTCGCTTCGTCGAGGCCTGTGCCCTGCTGCCGTACACGGTCTGTCATTCCTGGCTCACATCCTTGTGGGTTCTGATCGCCGCGACCAATCTCTGACTCGAGACTAGCCGCGGCAACCAGTACCTAGGGTGAACTGAGAAACGAAATCTACGATGTCGTCATCTGAACAAGCGATGCTTCGAGCACCGCACGTTCGCTGTCCGCCAGCGGTCTGGACTTTTCGGACACCGTGTCGAATCCGACCATCAACGCGTCGCCGAAAGCGCATTCGACACCCGCGTTGTCACGGATGATGTGACGAACCGTGAACGAGGAAGTCCCGACGTGAGTCGTGAAGATCTCCACGTTCAAGGGACCGGACCGATCGGTGACCGGCCTGAGGAACTCGATGGTCATCTTTCGAACCACGAGGTATCCCGGCCGGCCGCCGAGCGGCGCCAGTTTCGCTTCCAGGAACTGGATGCGAGCTTCCTGCATGTACTCGACGTAACGCGTGTTGTTGACGTGACCCAACCGGTCGGAATCGCCCCACCGGACCTGGATCTGCGCTGTGTATACGTCGGACACCGGATCAGTCCCTGGTGAGCTTGCGGTGAGTGACGCGGTGCGGGCGCGCGGCGTCGGGGCCGAGTCGCTCGACCTTGTTCGCCTCGTAGCCCTCGAAGTTGCCTTCGTACCAGTACCAGGCTGCCTCGTTGTCGCCGAAGCCACCTTCCCACGCGAGGATGTGGGTACAGGTGCGGTCCAGGAACCAGCGATCGTGCGAAATCACGACGGCGCAGCCGGGGAACTCTTCGAGAGCGTTCTCCAGCGAGCCGAGGGTTTCGACGTCGAGGTCGTTGGTGGGCTCATCGAGCAGGATCAGGTTGCCGCCCTGCTTGAGCGTCATCGCCAGGTTCAGGCGGTTGCGCTCACCACCGGAGAGGACGCCGGCCGGCTTCTGCTGATCGTGGCCCTTGAAACCGAACGAGCTGATGTACGCGCGCGAGGGGAACTCGGTCTGGCCGACGACGATGAAATCGAGCCCGTCGGAGACTGTTTCCCAGACCGTCTTCTTGGGGTCGATGCCGGAGCGGTTCTGGTCGACGTAGCTCAGCTTGACCGTCTGACCGATCTTGACCTCACCGGCATCAGGCTCTTCGAGACCGACGATGGTCTTGAACAGCGTCGTCTTACCCACACCGTTGGGGCCGATGACGCCGACAATTCCGTTGCGCGGCAACGTGAACGAGAGGTCCTTGATCAGAACGCGCCCGTCGAAGCCCTTGTCGAGGTTCGAGACCTCCACGACCACGTCACCCAGACGCGGCGGTGCCGGGATCTGGATCTCGTCGAAGTCGAGCTTGCGGGTCTTCTCGGCCTCGTTCGCCATTTCTTCATAGCGATCGAGACGAGCCTTGTTCTTGGCCTGACGGGCCTTGGCGCCGGAACGAACCCAGGCGAGTTCGTCCTTGAGGCGCTTCTGCAGCTTCTGATCCTTCTTGCCGGCAACTTCGAGGCGTGCAGCCTTCTGCTCCAGGTAGGTGGAGTAGTTGCCCTCGTACGGGTACAGGCGTCCGCGGTCGACTTCACAGATCCACTGTGCGACGTGATCGAGGAAGTAACGATCGTGGGTCACGGCGAGGATTGCGCCGGGGTAAGCAGCGAGGTGCTGCTCGAGCCACAGAACCGATTCTGCGTCGAGGTGGTTGGTGGGCTCATCGAGGAGCAGGAGGTCGGGCTTGCTCAGCAGCAGCTTGCAGAGTGCAACGCGTCGCTTCTCACCGCCGGAGAGGTGGGTGACCATCTCTTCCGGCGGGGGGCAGCGCAGGGCGTCCATAGCCTGCTCGAGCTGCGAGTCGATCTCCCACGCGTCTGCGTGATCGAGCTTCTCCTGCAGTTCGCCCATCTCTTCCATGAGCTCGTCGGAGTAATCCGTGGCCATCAGCTCGGCGATCTCGTTGTACCGCTTGAGCTGGACCATCGTCTCACCGAGGCCGTCCTCGACGTTCTCGCGAACGGTCTTGGTCTCGTCGAGCTCCGGCTCCTGCATGAGGATGCCGACGGTCGCGCCCGGAGCCAGGAAGGCCTCGCCGTTGCCCGGCTGGTCCAGTCCGGCCATGATCTTGAGGATGCTGGATTTACCAGCGCCGTTCGGTCCGACGACACCGATCTTCGCGCCGGGGTAAAAGCTCATCGTGACGTCATCGAGGATGACCTTGTCACCGTGCGCCTTGCGCACCTTCTTCATCGTGTAAATGAACTCAGCCATGACCGCCAGCCTATCGGTGTTTGTCCTATAACCCACATTGCGCGTTGGCGCTCACACTGATGCGGGTTCTGCGGACAGTCCGAGGTCATCGACCAGATTCGTCGACATGCTTCGAGACCCCCACCAAAACCGCGATTGGGCGACTGCCAAGTGCCCCCGGACGGCTCAGATCATTGCCCGGTGGATGCCCTTCGGTTCGCCGCCAAGCTCCGAGAGCGTCGACGAATGGAAAATGGAACCGGGCACGTGAATCGCATGCGCCAGACCGGCATGAGCATCACGCCAGAACCGCTGCATCGGCGTGCTCAACTGCAAAGCGCCACCACCGGAACGAGCAAAGATCTCATCCACCGCCCGCACCGCCCGCCACGCCGCAGCAGTCTGCGTATGCCGACCGATCGCACGAAGCTCGAACGAAACTTCCTGCCCCTTCTCGGTCATGTCCCAGAAACGATCCACCGTCTCCAAAATCGCAGCCCGAGAAGCAGCGATCTCGGCAGCCGCCTCACCGATCGCGAAGAGCACATACGGATCTTCCTTGATCGGAACACCACTGACCGTCACCCGCTCACGCTGCGCCGCCATGTTGCACGCCAACGCACCTTCGGCGATACCGATCAACGACGAAGTGATACCGAGCGGGAAGATGCACGAGAACGGGAACTTGTACAACGTCTCCGTACGGCCCGCTTCCTTCCATGCCGTTCCGTCGAAAACCTTTCCCGCATCAAGAGTGCGGTAGGTCGGCAGAAACGCGTCCTTGACGATCAGATCCTTCGAACCGGTTCCGCGCAGGCCCACGACGTTCCAGCTGTCCTGGTCGATGTCGTAATCGGAACGCGGCAACAGCACGTGCAGAATCTTCGGCGGCATCAGCGGCTTGCCGGACTCGTCACCGACCATCGCACCGATCATGATCCAGTCACAATGATCAGTACCCGAGGAGAACGACCAGCGGCCGTTGAGGATGTACCCACCCTCGACCGGCCGCGCGACACCCATCGGCGCATACGGCGACGCCATCCACGTATCGGGATCGGTTCCCCACACCTCTTCCTGAGCCTTGCGGTCGAAGAACGCGAGCTCCCACGGGTGGACGCCGACGATGCCGCTGACCCAGCCGGTGGCACCGTCCATCGCGCCGATAGCCATTGCCGTCTCGGCGAATTCACGCGGATGCGCCTCGAGCCCGCCGAACTCCTTCGGCTGCAACATCCGGATGACACCGGAGTCGCGCAGTCGCTTCGCGCTGCCGTCCGTCAAGCGCATCAGCTTGTCGCCCTCGACTCCGTCGGCGCGGATCTCGTCGGCAAACTGAGAGATGTTGTCCAGAACCTGACCCATTATCTTTCCGCCTCCACTGATAGTCGACCAACGACCACTAAAGTAGAACACGTTCTAGAAACTTGCGGAAGTGAATGCTCGACATTTCTTGCACTCAGACGGTCTGCAGTTCCGACGGGAGTTCGACTGCGTCGCTACCCGAAGCCGCAAGCAGCTGCGCGTACCGCCCGCCTTGTTGCACCAGTTCGTCGTGGGTGCCCTTTTCCACAACGACGCCCTGGTCGAGGACCGCAATGAGGTCCGCATCCCGAACCGTGGAGAGTCTGTGTGCCACAACGAGAGTGGTACGTCCGACCATCAGTTCGTCGAGTGCGTCCTGCAGCGCACGTTCGGTGCGGTTGTCCAGGGCGCTCGTCGCCTCGTCGAGGACGAGGATCGGCGGATTCCGCAGAACTGTGCGCGCGATCGCGATGCGCTGTTTCTCACCACCGGAGAATCGGTAGCCGCGCTCACCGACCATGGTGTCGTAACCATCATCGAGACCGGAGATGAACTCGTGGATCTGCGCGATGCGTGCTGCCTCCTCGATCTCGGCGTCGGTGGCGTCGGGTTTCGCGAACCGAAGGTTCTCGCGAATCGTCGTGTGGAAGAGATACGTCTCCTGCGACACCACGCCCACCAGGTCGGAGACCGTCGCCAGATCGAGGTCCCGCAGATCGACGTCGTCGATCCTCACCGATCCCGCCGTCGGGTCGTACAGACGTGCGGCCAAATATCCGAGAGTGGTCTTCCCTGAGCCGGTAGAACCGACCAGCGCCAAGGTTCCGCCTGCCGGGACCGTGAGGTCGATGTTGTCCAGAGTCTTGCTGTCGGTTCCCGGGTACGAGAAGTCGACGTGGTCGAACCGAAGTTCACCGGACATCTTCGTGCGGTCGAAACTCTTCGACTCCTCCGGATCCGCGATGTCGATCGGCAGATCCAGGTACTCGAACACACGACTGAACAGAGCCATGGAACTCTGCACCTCGACGCCCGTATTGAGCAGCATCATGGTGGGGCGGAACAATTGTGTTTGCAGCGTGGTGAAGGCGACAAGGGTACCGACGGTGATGGTGTTGCCGTGATCGAGAGTGAAACCGGCAAACCAGTAGACCAATGCAGGCATAGCCGCGAAGGTGATCGACATGGTCGCCATGCGCCACTTGCCGGCCATCATGGCCCGGAGTTCGACGTCCGCGACTTCCGCTGAGCGCTCGGTGAATCGATCCGTCAGGGCCGACTTCGCGCCGGTCGTCTTGCCGAGGAGAATGCCACTGACGGAAAGGGATTCCTCTACCTGCACCGACAGATCACTGAGCAGCTTCTGCCGCTTGCCTGAGATCTTTCGACGCTCGTCGCCGATCTTGCGTGCGATACGGATGAACACCGGCAAGATCGCCAGCGAGAAGATGGCGAGTCGCCAATCCAGAAGGAACAGAGCAACAATCGTGGCTGCCACTGTCGTTGCGTTCTGCGCGATGGACGTTGCCGTATTGGTTACCACCGACTGCATACCGCCGATGTCGTTGGCAATGCGCGACTGAACTTCTCCGGTTCGGGTTCGAGCGAAGAACCCGAGGGACTGATTCTGCAAGTGCGAGTAGACCCGCACGCGGAGTTGGTGCATCAGTTTCTGGCCGATGCTGTTGGACATCCAGGTCTGCGCCACGCCGAGACAGCTCGTGATCACGGCAATGGCGATCATGCCGATGGCAAGAATGCTGACGAGTCCGAGGTTCTTGTCCGGGATCGCCTTGTCGAGCATTTCGCGTAGGAGCAGCGGGCTGCCCAGCGCCACGATCGCGCTGAGTGTGATGACCGCGGTGACGATGGCGATCTGAGTTCGATACGGCGCGAACAGTCCGAGTACGCGCTTTGCCGGTACGGATTCCGCCGGAGTGATCTCGACAGCGGTTCGTTCGATGTTTCGCATGTGATCTGGTTTCACGTTTACCTCCTGGAGGCTTTCTCACCCTAGTTTCATATTGATGAGGTTACCTCACTATGAGGCTGACACCAACAACGCTAGACTGGCGCCATGCATTCCCGAGAGCGCGAACTCACCGATGTCGTGATGTCCGTGGCACGGCTCATCCGCCGACGCCAAGTGGCAGCGCTGGAACCATTCGGCCTCTCACCGTCGCAAAGCCGAGCTCTGCGAGTGCTGACCCGAGTGGGCGAACCGGTTCGACTCGGTTTTCTTGCCGAGCGATTGCGCATAGTTCCGCGGTCGGCGACCGACGTCGTGGATTCCCTCGAAGACGCCGGATGGGTGCGCCGCACTCCCGACCCGAACGATCGGCGAGCAGTGCTGCTCGAGTTGACCGACGCCGGCGCTGCCCTGGCTGCGGACGTCGCGAAGGCTCAGCGACGCGAGTCCTTGGATGTGTTCGACGACCTCGACGAGTCTGAGCGAGCAACTCTCACAGAACTCCTCGAGCGAGTGGACGCGGGGCACGATTGCTCTCGGCCCCGCGACTGCCCGAAACCCTCGGTCTGAGTCCTCACGCAGCGACGGTGTCGACTGCGTCCTCCGTGTTCTCTGTGTTCTCCGCTGACGTCGGCTTGCTCTGACGCTCGATCTTCGAGATGCAACGAGCAAGGTCGGCGCCTACTGCCGTCGCCCGCAGCTCGAGATCGGAACGAGGCACACCCTCCTTGGTCGTGTACTCGTTGGTGCGCAACTCCCCCGCCACCATTACCGGATCACCCTTCATGATCGATGCGCCGACGCCGGTGACCAACCGTCGCCAGCAGCTGACCGTGAGATACAGGGTCGCTCCGTCCGTCCACTCCCCCGTCACAGCGTCTTTGCGACGTGTGTTGCTCGCCATCCGAAAGCTCAACACCTCTTCACCATTGGTGGTCTGCCGCTTCACCGGATTGGTGATGACGGTTCCGACAACGGTTGCATGCGTTTCGTACATGTCCGATCCCCCTTCGAACTCCAGAACCCGCCAACTGCCACGGGGCCGATCATTGCGTCGGCAGCTTCGATTGTGGAACGGCAAAGGCGTAGAGCGAGAGATCGATTTCGACCTGTGTACAGGCGGGACAGCTGTGGAGAATCAGCACTGCCCGGACCGAATGGCCCGGGCAGTGTCGGAGCTAAGTGCTAGTGGAGGATTCGTCGGATTTCTTCTCGCTGGGCGCCCCGTCGGCAGTGTCCTCGCCGGCAGTCTCCGCATCAGCAGCCTCACGGGGTTTCCACCCTTCGCGGTCTCGCCTGGCCAATTCGGCGAACATCGCGTTGTGTGCGGCGAGGTCGGCGTCGTGGTCACGTTCAGCCGCGCGGTCGGTTCGGCGCGCCGTCCTGCCGTCACTGCGCGACCACTGAACCAGAAGCGCGAGCATGACAACCATGAGCGGGATCTCACCGGTCGCCCAGGCGATACTGCCGCCCAACTGCTGATCGCCGATCAGGTCGTCGTTCCAGCCGAGGCCGAGCGAACGGAAGTACGCACCGCCCATCACAGCGGTGGTGCTCATCAATGCCACACCGAAGAACGCGTGGAACGGAAGTGAACCGAAGACCATCGCCAGCTTGGTCACCGGCTGCAATTGACGCGGTGACGGGTCGATTCCGATCGCCACCCAGTAGAAGAGATAGCCGCTGAGAATGAAGTGCAGATTCATCAGCAGGTGAGCACTGTGCGAGTCGACCGTCGCACCGTAGATTCCGCCGAGGTAGAGCGCGTAGAAGCCGCCGACAAAGAGAACGGCCGCCACGATCGGGTGGGTGATGAAGCGCGAGAACGGGCTGTGCAGCGCCGTCAGGATCCACTCTCGAATGCCTGGGACACCGTCCTTGCCTGCCGGATCTAGTGCTCGCAGAGCCAAGGTGATCGGCGCACCCAGAACAAGCAGGACAGGGCCCAACATCGACAGCGCCATGTGCGCACCCATGTGAACGCTGAAGACTGCCGGCGCATACTTGCCGACGCCCGAAGACGTGGCGATCAAGAGCACCGCACAACCGCTCATCCAGGCGATGGTTCGGCCGACGGGCCAGGAATCTCCACGCTTGGCCAACTTACGCAGGCCGATGCCGTACAGAATCGCCGCAGCAACGGCAGCGGTGCCGAACATGAGGTCGAATCGCCAATCCGTCACGAACGCCATGAACGACGGCGGGTCCGGAAGGTTGTAACCGAGTTCGACCTCGGGGATCGAGGGAATCGAGAGCGGCGGGGGCGGCGGAGTACGACCGAGGCCGATCGCAAGACCGATGGTCGCCGCCATCACGATGCCCTCCGCGCCGGCAAACCGAATCAGAGCTGAGCGGCTCTTCGGGTTCTCGGCCAGTGCCGGCAGCGCCCGACTCCGCTGGGCCCAGCCGAAGAATCCGAGGATGATCAGTGCAACGGTTTTGGCGACGATCAAGCGGCCATACGTCGTGGTGAATACGTCGTCGAGAGGCAGACGGACAATCGCATTGATGACGCCGCTGAATCCCATGACGACGAAGCAGATGGATGCGACCGTCGAAAAGCGTCGGGCGGCGACGTCGGTGTAATCGCCACCGCGTCGGGCGTGTGCCAATAGCGCGAACAGGCCGCCGGCCCAGAGCGAAGCCGCCACGAGGTGCAGGATCAGGCTGTTGGTGGCGATGTCATGCGAGCCGCCCGAAGACGAGTGACCGGTGAGAGCGAGCGGCATCAGTCCGAGGAGACCGATCAGCAGCAGGAGCGGAGTCCACCACCAGCGCAGTGTCAGTCGGGCCAGGATCGCCAGAACAACCGCGATGATGGCCGTCCAACGCCAGGCGCCGGCGATCTCGACCTGATCAAGTCCCGACCATAGGTTCGCCGGTTTGACGGCTTCGGCAAACGGCTGACCCGACGTGTCAGAGAGCGTCAGAGGCACCATCATGAACGAACAGATCGCCCACACGATCGCGGCGTGCGACGCGGTTCGGACGGCTCGATAACCGTCGACGTCGAGGACGCCCGACTTCTGCGGCGGCACGAAGAACGCGGCCAGCAGCAGTGAGCCGATCGCAATGACCGCGGCGATCTCCCCCAGTGCCCGCATCGCGGGCAGGCCGTACGTGGTGATCGGGCCTGGATCCGGGATGCCCAGAAGAGTCAGTGCCTGCGACGCGGAGAATCCCACCACAATGGCTGCGGTGAGCCCTGCGATGAGTCCACTGACCACGAATATGGCGGTCGAAGAAGCGGGTGCACCGCTGTGCGGAGTGGACTCCGGTGGGGAATCTGTCGGCGCGAGGTCGGGTGTAGCCATACCTCAAGGGTAGGACCTTCGCGGACCGACTACGACAACGCGTCGGAGTTTGGGCGGCGCGCGTCACATCCCGAACCCTCGAGTATGATGTTCCACGCGCCTCCGTAGCTCAGGGGATAGAGCAAGAGCCTTCTAATCTCTTGGTCGCAGGTTCGAATCCTGCCGGGGGCACCAAGGTAGCCAATTTCAAACCTACGACACGAGTCGCAAGTTTTTTGTTTGTTCGTTTCGGCACTTCGGTCAAGGGCGTTTCGGGCAGGGCACCGGTGGCGTTCGCGCTGGTCGCCAAGGTCTTGGCGCGACTGCGGGCAGCGTCCGGCAGCTCACCACCAACGAGCGTCTTGAACGGATCGGCAAGATCAACGCGGACAGTATCTTCGTCGATATAGATTTTGGTGAAGAAGGCTTGATTGATATAGATTTTGGTGAAGAAGGCTTGATTGAACAGGCGCCGCACCTGCTGGCCTTCCGGTGAGCTACCAGCATGCCGGTAGCCCGACGCGCAGTTGACTGCGTAGTTGAGGGCCTGTCGTAGTGATGTCTCGAAGGCATCGAACTGCGTCCCGGATATTTCAAGTCGTTGTTCGATCCCCGCCAGGCTGCGCGCTATCCGGTCCTGCTCCTCCTTAAGGAGCTCGACCGGTATAGCCAGCATAGTGAGCCTGGAGGAGCCGCATCCGCTCACTTTGCAATCGTTCCTTCTGAGTGCCCAGGGTGCGACGCTCGATGTCTGCCATTGCGCGGTCTGACCCTTATCAGCCATTCCGAAAGGCACAGCGGTGCTCACGTCCGGAAACCATTCACTTCACGCCACACGAACATGGCATATGCGTCGACAATGCGATTCAAACGGTTCGTTGCGGTGGGATCACCGTCGGCCTGAAATGCGGCCTCACGGCTGAGCATGGCGGTCGTCTGCATACCAAGAGCCGCGACCATCCCGGCCGCCTGGACGCGGGTGCCGGCCACGAGGCCGCGGGCAACCCTCGCGGTTCTGCGATCTCGAAAGCGCTTTACCCTCGGCGCGTGTGAAAGTCTCGGGGATCTGACTGGCCGAAAGCGACCGGTTGCTACGGGAAGAAATCTGAGACATGGACTGCTCTTTCTGTCGAAACGGATCGCGGTTGCGAACCATGGATGTGACAGGAATGACCGTATCCGCGCAGATCAGAGGAAGAAAAGCATGAGCGTGATAGCACTAGCCGGATCATGCAACCAATAGAGTGGAGCAATGAGCGACGAGTTTTACCCCGAGAACCTGATGCCGATGGCGTCCCAGCTGGAGGTTCGATACCGCCGCTTCTCCGAGCTCCGGGAGCAGGTACTACTCGATTACGGATAACACCGCACGTGCCTACTGGAGCGACCTCGACAGCATCTGTATCTGGGCACTTGAACGCAATAAGGACCCACTGGACCTGACCGAAAAGGAGATCCGGCAATACGTCGCGCTGCTGCGACGACGGAGGTACAACGAGAACACTATCCGAAGGCGAATCACGGCGCTCCGGAAGCTCTACGCAGTCGCCACAAGACAGATTAGCGCGGCTGCGAGTGTCATTATTCCGGCACGCGACTCCTGAAGTCTCAGGTATATTCACCAAGCGATAGCCGCAGCGATACAAGCCCGCTTACGTCAGGAGCTATATTGTCAAGTGCAAACCGTTATTGCTTTTGAGTTCGCGTCTGTATCACAGGATTTTTGGATAAATATCTCGGCAGGATTTACTCAAACCTTATTGATTCTTATCATCAGCTTTTTGTGGCGATTCCTGTCGGATCACTTAAAGGGTCGAGGTCCGAGCAAGTTCCTCCTTAATCGGAGGAATTTCATTGTAACCTCAGTATTTTCGATCATTCTACCAATCCTGATCGCGGTCGCTCTTTTTCCGGCATTTCGCGTCCCGCAAATATTGGCAGGGTTGACCATTTGTACTCTATTGATAGTTTTAGTTCTTATTTCGGTTGAACTCAATAGTTTCTGGAAAGCCGGATTTACTCACGTACAGTCTAAGATCCCGAAAGATACCTACCGAACTGCGCTTCGAAAAACAACTAGCGAGTTCCTTATAATCGGAACAAATGCATACAATTTTGCATCACTGCCGGAATTTGCAGAGATGGTGCGGCGAGTCAGAGAATGCTCTGGAAAGATTCAGATAGTGATGGCCCATCCCGATTCTATTGCCTTAAGGGAAGCGGCCCGATTGCGTAGTTGCCGCGAAGACTTGTACAGAGACCAAGCCCGGTTTTCCCTTGGCGTACTCCTCAATCTAAGAGAACAGCTGAGTACGCAGATTGAGATTCGCCTGTATGAATCTCAATCTGTAGGAGAATTGCCAATATTTCGATCTATGTTTGTTGACAACAAGGAATGCATTACCTCAATTGCGGTCTATGGCCGAATCGATCACGGGCGCAGCTTGCCTCAAATAATTGCAGGTGGGCGTGACGGAACGCGCCGTCCAATGTATAATGCGTTGCATAGATACTATGTCGATTTCTATAACAAAAGTAGCGCCCCAAGCCTTTCGTTCGAAAATCAATGCAAATTAATGAGAATGACGATGGTTTCATCCGGCACAGTCCATCAGTTGGAGGCATAAATTAAACTAGATGAAATAGAGACCCTGCAGCCCGACTGGGAGTGGATGCAAAATGTTCACGTTTACTCTACTTTAGCTACCGGCACCTCTGGGGTTCAAACTTACGTGGGTGGTGGCACCGCTGCCGAAAAGTCGCGAAAGATATTAGAAGAATCATTGCAACGTCGCGGCGTAACGTCATATTGGTTAAAAACATGCCACGGGTCATCGGTGGTAAAGATTCCTCCTATGCCTCATGAAGAGATGGCTGATGCAGCGATATCTAAAAAGCTTGGCGTGGCATGCATCTTGACCTCGGCTGACTGCATGCCAGTGGTCTGTGTCGATGAGGATCAAACCTGCATCGGCATTGCTCATTCAGGTTGGCGAGGGTTAGCAAATGGAGTTATACAAAACTTTGTGAGCGAATTCGATATGAATCCACATAGACTGCATGTATGGATAGGGCCCTCGATTTCGAAGCATGACTACGAAGTCGGTCAGGAAGTTTTTGATTCCATAGTTGAAAATGGCGACAAGTTCAGTTCATTCTTTGAAGAGACTAGAAACGGGCACTATCTGGCAGACCTTAAGGGGGTTGCGAGGCAACAGCTGGTCGAAGCTGGGGTTGTAGAGTCAAGAGTTTTGATTGAGAATGTCTCGACATTCTCCAACCCCTCCTTCCACTCTACTCGTAGAGACGGGCGTAGTGCCGGTCGGATGGCGACGATCGCGTGGATTGACAGATAGCATTTCAATTGACCGTCCTATGTGCGATAATAGTGATATCGCATGAGAAAAGAACACCTACTAGATCGGATCTATCGCCTCAAACTTATCCTCACTGGGATCGCTTTTGTTGCTATGGGTTTGTTCGCTTCTGCTCTTAGCGATTGGCTCGCGTCACAAAATATGGCCAATGCACTGGTTGCTCTTGTTCGTGGGCTCTCGGACGTTCTCCTAGTCACTGGTGCGATCGGCATTGCGATCGACTTCTTCACGGGACGAGACAAGGATGCCGCTGACACTGAGCGAACCAGACGCGTACTCAAAGATCTGACGCCCGACTTCGTCGATGCCGTGATAGACGGCTTTAGGGTTAACAAGAAGGAACTACAGCGGGTTGCGACTCCCGAACTTCTGGATGAGATTGCGACCAACGTCTTATCGCTTCGGCTCGGCGATGATGAGTTCGCACGGGAGATCTACGAAGACATCCGTGACCAGGCTATTCGAACACCAGAGCGCTGGCACGACGTCAAGGTGAACGTACGACTCTCTATTGCATTAGAAACGTACGACTCTCTATTGCATTAGAAACGTACGACTCTCTATTGCATTAGAGAGGACGGCCGAAGGCCGTCCTCTTCTCGACGCCCTGATCGAATGGGAGTACACCACCACCCCAAGTCATCCGACAGCACGATTTGCGTGTGTCTCAGATCTCGATGAATTCCACGAACTTATCGAGGACGCACCTGCCACGTCTACCTGGTTCATGACTCCTCGTCCAGGATTCGATGCTTCATCTCGGGACGCATTCGAGTTGGTTGCCTTCAGCATCGGCGGCAAAGCTCGCAAAATCCGACGAAGCGGACGTAGGAGCGGCCAGATCTACTCGGCCACTATCGGTGATGACGTCGTTCGCGATGCCCGTCCTGTTCGCATTCGCCACGCTTACCGCGCGATCGTCGATCCCGCGAACCATCGGCTGTTCCTCGCTATCGCACAACCCGCCCGAAACGTCTCGCTGGAAGTCGACTACTCGAACACTGATATTGCGCGCATGAGCGTTTCCGACCTCGTTCCGAGTCGACGCCGTCCGTACGTGAGTCAGCTCCCCGCCGGTACCGGGAGGGAGCTGACAATTGAGGTGCCGGGATGGGTTCAAGCCGGCGTTGGGTTCACTTTCGTTTGGACACTCGACTCCGAAGAGCAACTGCGCGCCCTGAATTGACCCGTACGCGCGCCAACCCCGCTGCTTAAGGCCCCGTTGGTTGGACTCGTAGCCCCAGGATCCACCGCTCATAGCATTCCCTCTCCTCAGTGCACCGGACACTCCAGTGACTCCGAATGCAACTTATAAGTGTGTAGACCTTCAAGTAGCAACCCGGAAGCGTTACGGGTTGTTATGGAAGGTGAGCTGCCGAAGGTCGTGGGGCGCAATTTGCGCCGGTACCGGCAAGAGCGCGGCTATAGCCAAGAAGCGTTTGCCGAGGTAATGGGTGTCCATCGGACCTACATGGGCGGCGTCGAGCGCGGTGAGCGAAACCTGACGCTGCAGACACTGGAGAGAATGGCAGATATCCTCAACGTTGAGCCACTGAGCCTACTTACTGAGGGCTAACCCGTCAGACGAAAACTGCTTGTTCTGAGCTACGCACTATGTGACCCGCCTTCGACGAGCTTCGGCGCGGTGCACACCAATCGTAGATCCTGATTCACAGCGCATCTCATTCTATGACACTCAATCTGAGTCTGTCGGTAGAGTGGGTTACAGTTTCGTCATCGCAGAGGTTGAATGTGCATTTCCAACGAAACTGGTTCTTTTCTGCTCTCGAAGGGATTGAAGATGCGCCTGTCGCGCGTTCACACACGGTTCTTCAGATCGTTCAACTACGACTACGAACTGAGGGCGAAAGAGAATTCCCAGCCTCGGAGTTGGGAAGATGGAAACCCTGCGTGGTATCCATTCGTTCGTGTCGACCTCGATCCAGAAATCACCGCGATCGTAGGTGCGAACGAGGCGGGAAAGACACAGCTTCTCGACGCCATCGAAGCCGCACTGACGGGGAGTCCTATCAGACGAGCTGACCTCTGTCGTTACAGTGACGTGTACTCAGTCATGTCGGGAAGTGTTCGTTCTCCCGAATTCGGAGCGACGATCGTTCCGGACGAATCAGATGATCTGTCTTTCATTCCGGATGTTGATCGAACCCGAGAATTCAGTTTGTATAGACCCGGTGACTACCCGCCTTTCATCGTTCAGAATTCCGAACGGATTGATCTGGATCAATCCCAGGTCGCGGACCTTACATCAATGCTTCCAAAGATCCATCGCCTCAAAACTAACCTTGCGATACCTGCCAGCGTTTCTATCGCTGAACTGATTGGCGAACCTCGCATGCCGCTGCACGATCGAGCAGCGCGCACCGGGCTGATAGCACGTCTGATAGGGCTCGGCGCAGAAGCAACACCGGAGGCTGCGGGTTCGGCAGTGTTGCCCTCGCTAGTTGTTGGAAGTGGCGCTACGAATGAGGAGGCTGAACGACAGCGTCGCGCTGAATTCGAGCTTGCTCGTCAGCTGCTGGTGGATACGGCCCGAATTGATCCCAGGATATTTCGAGAGCTACGGGACGCGATCGACTCCGGACGTGAAGGTGAAGTCGAAGCCCTAGTTGGCGGTATGAACGACGCAATTCGACAGAATCTCAACATACAGCGCTGGTGGTCGCAAGATCGCGACTTCGATCTCATGGTTGAAGCCCGTGAATACGAGCTCGCCTTCACAATTCGAGATCGTACGGCCGCAAGATATTCTTTCGACGAACGTAGTCAAGGTCTGAGATTCTTCTTAAGCTACTTTGTCCAATTAACCGCCCACAGAATTAACAATACCAAACCTGATATACTTCTTCTCGACGAGCCCGATGCATTTCTTTCAAGCACCGGCCAATCAGACTTATTGAGAATCCTACATGACTACGCATTACCCGAAGACGGTGGGCCACGAAGTCAGGTGATATACGTGACACACTCTCCATTTCTTGTGGACAAGAATGCTCCACATCGAATTCGAGTGCTAGATAAAGGGTCAGATCGCGAAGGCACACGAGTGGTGCGCGATGCAGCTAACAACCGCTACGAACCGCTTCGGTCTTCCTTAGGTTCTTACGTAGCAGAGACTGCATTTATCGGAGGGCAGAACTTATTCGTCGAAGGCCAGGCTGATCAGATCCTGCTTGCAGGAATATCTTCGTGGCTCGTCCGTAAAAATGGCACGACAGTTGGAGCGCTCGACCTCAATAAAGTCACGATCGTGGCGTCGGGAGGTGCAGATTCTGTTCCTTACATGGTTTACCTTGCACGTGGACGCGATTCAGTTAAGCCACCCTGCGTTGCACTTCTAGACGGAGATTCTTCGGGCCGAAATGCCGAGAAGGTATTAAAGAAAGGTGAGGCACGGAAGAAGCGCATACTGAAAGATGAATATATTATACGCCTAGATACTTGGGGAAGAGAATCGGATCTAGCATTAGGTAACCAGATTAACCTGATGGAAATTGAAGATCTAATTCCAATCCAAGTGGCGCACCATGCTGCATTGAATTATTTAGCAAGGTTTTCCGATCTATCGACTTTGGATGTTTCCCAATTTACACCTCTCTCTATTGAGTCCCGCCTTATCGAATCGGATGGAAATGTGTGGGAGGCTTTGAAGTCTGACTATATCGATTGCTTTCCCGATGAACATATCGAAAAGGCGGGATTCGCCAGGGAAGTTGTCTCACTACTATCGAACTCCGATTCTGTCGGCGGCCTCAATGAGCTAGCTACGAATTTCACATCACTTCTTAGCTACTTAAGCTCTGTTCTAGACACCGCCGCCTCCGAGGAGGCTCGCGATCTTGACGAAGACAGATTGACGAGGGCTATTGAAATCTTCAAATCCGATCACAAAAATGGTATGAGAAAATTCGAGGCCGTCAAACTTCTGAAGGATATCAATTCCGCCCTGGAATCAACCGAGTACGGCGAGACGATGTCTATTCGAATTGGAAGAATATCGCGCGAGTTCGAATTAGCTGATATATCAAATCCGAATGTCCCTAATTTCGAGAATTTCAGAGATGCAATAATTTCGCTCCAATCGCACAGGCGCCTTGCATATCAGGACGATACCTTGCGGGATCCTGCGGCAGAATTCATCAAGCCTACCAATGGGGAGAACATCTGATGGCCCTCAGGTACGACAGTCTCGATGACGAATCGCGGAAGCACATGCTGAGCGAGCTGGAGACCGATATGAATATCGGCTCGCTCTATCTGAGCGATCGCCTAAGCGTTGAGGGCAAGGCTGTCTGGCCACTTTTACTCAAACAAGCCCTCACTGCCGGTACAGATCGCACCCTTGAAATCGATATTTCTCATCCTAGTAAGTGGATTGATTTCGAACGGGGGATTCGGAACGGAGTACCCTACCGAAGGAAACTGCCGACCAACGCGCCAACTACACTGGCAGAAGGCGAATTTAATCACTTCTACCTACGCGGAATTTGCATTAGAGGGATCGAGCTTGGTCTGAATATTGAGATTTACAGAGGCCGTCAATCCTCGAACCCACGCCCCGAATCATATGCACTGATCGGTGCAATCCTTGATCCAATTCAGATGCTCGCTGACTTGAGGTGTCGTGGTGAAGCTCCAACTACCCTGAGGATGCCCTCGCCGAATTCTGGTCTGACCGGAAGAATTCAGGAACTCCCGGCGGCCGCCTCCTCATCGTCGACCCAGTAGAAATCGACAGTTTCATTCCAAAGCTCTAGATCTGCGGCCGAGAACAGATGCTGGTTCACTTCGGTCACCAGGTATCCGAGTTCTTTGAAGGCCATCAGATAGGCCGGGTTTATGTCAGTGCCGCTGATGTTCTCGATCATCTGGTCTATGTCAGCGTCGATCGTGGCTTGGGTCAGTTCCTGCGGTGTGCCGCTGTTCGGATCAAAGAGTAGCGGGTCATCTGGACCGGGCTCCCGGCCAAACTTCTCGATGAAGGCCTCGCGCTGCTCGCGAAAAGCCTGTTGAAGTTCTTCAGCACCGACGGTTTGATCAGTCCATGACAACTTTCGCCCCGTGGACGTCGCCGTTTGCTGTATGAACCGTGGATCACCCGACCTCTCGACGACCAGGCGAGTGTGACGCTCCCTTGCCGCCTCCTGCTCTGCGAGGCGGCGTTGCCGGTTCATCACTTTGCGGGCACGCTTGTTTGGTGGTGGTTTCTTCTTCGATGCCATAGCTCACTTTGACAGATATGAGTCGAGCAACAATGCAGATGATATCGATGCGGGTTCCACAGCGGACCGAAACCTAGCCCACAAATTGCGTGCCGCCCGCAGTAATCTGCCTCGCATGAAGAAGGCACTTCTGAAGACCCTGACGTCACTCGTCCGGACCGTTGGAATCCTGGCACTCGCGGTCGTCGTTGTATCCGCCATCGAGCGGTTCACCGGCGCACACCAGCCGAGTACCGGTCCCGCGTCGTTGACTGGGCCCGACCAATCGCTCTAGTTGCTGACTCCGCCGTTACAGAACCTTCGTGAAGATCTGCGCCGGCGCTGCCGTCTCGAACTTGTCCAGCGCCGCAACCAACCTGACGAAGTGCTCGGTATGGGTGTGGGCGTCGAGGTGCTCTTGCGACTCCCACTCCTCTGCAAGGACGAGTTCACACGGATTGTCGGTGCGCTGCAACAACTCGTAGTTGATGCAGCCGACCTCTTTTCGGGTCTCGGTGACAAGCTCGTCGTACAACCGAAGCACTTCCGCGAGATCGCCCTGCTCCACCGTGGTTGGCACCAAAACCCTGATCACAATGACTCTCCGATTCGACTGTCCCGCATTAGCCCCTCCGCTGGAAGTCTGCCGTAGACATCCGACAGTTCGACATTTCCGTTGTGACTCGAAGTTTGCGGACAGGCGCAATATCTACGAAACACCCCCGATACCGGAGGTTCGTAGGGTTTGCCGAAGTCGGGCTCGCAATCAGCAGCGCAGCCCTGGGCCCGGGCGAGGGGTAAGCACATGAGTGGAAATGCAGTTCGCTTGCAAGCGATCAAGGACGTCGAGGCCTACACACCTCCGGTGGTCAGTTTCACGACCGAGGAAACGCCCGGTGAAGTGTTCGGCGCCAACGTCTTCAACAAGGTGGTCATGCAGAAGCGACTGCCCAAGCTCGTCTACAAGTCGGTAATGGCAACAATCGAACAAGGCAAGCCGCTCGATCCCATGGTCGCCGACGCAGTCGCGTCCGCGATGAAGGACTGGGCACTGGAGAAGGGCGCGACCCACTACGCCCACGTCTTCTATCCGCTGACGGGTTTGACGGCCGAGAAGCACGACAGCTTCCTCGAACCGGTCGGTGACGGCAGTGCACTGGCGGAGTTCGCCGGCAAGACCTTGATCCAAGGTGAACCAGACGCTTCGAGTTTCCCGAACGGCGGGCTGCGCAACACGTTCGAGGCTCGCGGATACACCGGTTGGGATGTCACCAGCCCGGCCTACGTCCTCGAAAACCCTAACGGCAACACACTGTGTATCCCGACCGTGTTCGTCTCGATGACCGGCGAGGCGCTCGACCACAAGACTCCCCTGCTGCGTTCGCAGCAGGCAATGGGCTACCACGCCGAACGAATCCTGAAGTTGTTCGGCCACACCGACCCCGAGCACATCGTGTCGTTCTGTGGACCCGAGCAGGAGTACTTCCTGATCGATCGCCACTTCTTCCTCGCCCGCCCTGACCTCCTCAACGCCGGCCGAACACTCTTCGGCGCAAAACCCCCCAAGGGCCAGGAGTTCGACGACCACTACTTCGGGGCGATCCCGGAACGTGTGCTCGGATTCATGATGGACACCGAGCGTGAACTGTTCAAACTTGGTATCCCCGCCAAGACACGACACAACGAGGTTGCGCCCGGCCAGTTCGAAATCGCCCCGATGTTCGAGCGAGGCAACATCGCCGCCGACCACCAGCAGCTGCTGATGACCACCTTCAAAACCATCGCCAAGAAGCACGGCATGGAATGCCTCTTTCATGAGAAGCCGTTCGAAGGTGTCAACGGCTCCGGCAAGCACGTCAACTTCTCACTGGGCAACTCCGAACTCGGCAGTTTGCTTGTCCCTGGCGACAATCCGCATGACAATGCCCAGTTCCTGGTCTTCTGCGCCGCTGTCATCCGGGCCGTCCACAAGTACGCGGGACTCCTCCGCGCTTCGGTCGCATCGGCCACCAACGATCACCGTCTCGGCGCCAACGAGGCTCCCCCGGCGATCATCTCGATCTTCCTCGGCGATCAGCTTGCCGACGTCTTCGAGCAGATTGCCAAGGGTGCGGCGACGTCGTCGAAGGACAAGGGCACCATGATGATCGGCGCCGACACCCTTCCTGTCCTGCCGACCGATCCGGGCGACCGCAACCGCACCAGCCCATTTGCCTTCACCGGCAACCGTTTCGAGTTCCGCGCGCCGGGATCGATGCAAACAGTCAACGGTCCGATGGTCACCATCAACACGATCATGGCCGAGGCTCTCGACTACATGGCCACCGAACTGGAGGCGGCAGTCGCCGACGGCGCCGATTTCGACACCGCCGTCCAGAATCTGCTCACCGAAATCATCACCAACCACGGTGCGGTTGTCTTCAACGGCGACGGCTACTCCGAGAACTGGCAGATCGAGGCCGAGTCTCGCGGCCTGCCGAATCTTCGCACGACGCTGGACGCTCTGCCAGAACTGATCACCGAGTCCTCGATGGAACTCTTCGAGAAGTACAAGGTTTTCAACCACCGAGAGATGCACAGCCGCTACGAGGTCGGACTCGAACAGTACGCACTGAGCATCGGCGTCGAGGCACGCCTGGCCGCCGAAATCGGTACGACGCTTATCCTTCCGGCGGCAGTGCGCCACCAGACGGAAGTTGCTCAAAACTTCGTCGCTCTGAAGTCCGCCGGCCTCGAACCGGATTCTGCTCCACTCGAAGAAGTGTCGGCGCCAGTTGCGGCCCTGCGAACTGCGCTCGCTGCCCTGCGCGCCGCCATCGACGCCGACGCCGGCGAGTCACCATTCGACCAGGCCAAGCACGCACAGGACTCACTCCTGCCCGCAATGGCCGAGGTTCGCGTCGCTGCCGACTTCCTCGAAACCATCGTCGCCGACGATCACTGGCCACTCCCGACGTATCAGGAAATGCTCTTCATTCTCTGATCATCACCCAAATATCAGTGCCCACAGAAACTATGGCCTGCAACTCGATCGAGTTGCAGGCCATAGTTGTCGAACGTTGTTCGGGCTAGCGGTCTTCCGGCATGGTGACTTCGAGGACGCGAGCCTCACCGGTGGTTGCGGGGTCCGGTCGATCGCGCGAATCCGACGACGCCATCTGGAGTCCGTTCAAATCGGTCCGCATGTAGATGACGTTGTAACGGTCCCACGTGGTGGCGACGAATTCGAGGAACTGTCCGCTCGCCCAGGGGTGCATGAATCCGCCGTACAACGCGGGCAACGTGATTCCGCTCAACAGGGTCTGCGTACCGCTCCACGGGCCTTGCGGTTGGTCGGCCTGACGGATCACCAGATTACCCTCGGCACTGGTGTACATGGCAACGTACTTGTTCAGGTAGTCGTTCCACTGCACTGCGAGTTCACTGACCGGTGCCTTGATGACCTGAACGGCATCGGTATCGCGCGGACTCCAACCGGAGCCGTCCCAGTACTCGTAGGCGCCGAGGTTTCTGATGTCGGCGCCGGAAACTCGCGCCAGGATCGCCTTACCGAAACGACCTGAGGGAGTTCCATATTCGTAAATGTAGCCGTCGCGTCCGTCGAGGAAGGCGCTCTGCTGGAAGTTGGAATTGATCGGCGATACTGCCGGAATCCCCGGAATGCCGAGTCCTTCGGTATTGGCGCGAACTGTCGCCGGATCGAGTTCCCAATTCTCACCGTTGTCCGTGGAGGAAGCCAGAGCCGAGTAGTTGGTGGTCCAAGCTCCGGGTTCGTCCCACGACCGAACGGACATGAATCTGATGTACTGCACACCACCGTAAGAGATTCCAGCGGTCGGGATGGTGGTGAACTCACCCGGAATGCCGAATCCCGGAATGATCTCCTTGGAATGATTGGGGCCGTCCAGCGGAGAACTGTCGATCTTCATACCGTCGGCGATGGCGGTGTCGTTGCTGCGGAACAACACGTTGCTGCGCCAGTCGTCACCCGGGATGTCGCAGTCGCCCACTGTATCGCCGAAGGCCATCAACACGTCGTGATCCGGCCCCGAAAGGCCGTTGTCCCACATGATTCCGAGGTCGGTTCCCGACACGTTGAACCGCTCGATGGTGTTCTTGGGACTGCCTGGGCCAGTGACCATTTCTATCGCCTTGGTCCGGCCGGTCAGCACCGGTAGAGCGCCGTTGGGGGCGCCGGTGATCCAGGGCAACGCGTTGGCGAGGGATCCCGTACCAGCTGAACCATTGTCGAGTGATCCGGTCAGCGAGCCGAGCGAACCTGTCATCGATCCGGCGGAACCGCTTCCTCCCGAACCACACGGTCCACCGATCGCCGAAGCAGACGGCGCCCCGGCAATCGTCGCGGCAATCGTGACAACGCCTATCGACAACATCGCCGACATGGAGTGTTTCGTACGCACATGCAGCCTCTCTGATCGTTCACGCTCGGACCACAGGGCACAGTGATCCCCCGACTGCAGAAGCAAACCATTTGGACTGTGTTAAGAGAGTGAAAGCTGAGCAAATTGTTATAAAACGCCCGTTCAACTGACACAAGTGACAGCTGTGTCCGATTTCACCTTCACAGGACAGTTGTCCGATACAGCAATAAAGGCGCCTAGTATGTAACGGAAATGTAAAAGAGTTCTCACAACGAGGTAGGTGAGCGGTGTCCGTACGTGACCGCGTAGCGCAGATTTACGATCAGGTTTTGGTTCGCAATGCAGGAGAGCCCGAGTTCCATCAGGCCGCCGCAGAGGTCTTCGAGTCTCTTCACGTAGTGCTCGAACGCCACCCCCGCTACGCCGACGCCGGACTCATCGAGCGGCTCTGCGAGCCGGAACGCCAGATCATCTTCCGCGTGCCGTGGACCGACGACCAGGGCAACGTTCACGTCAACCGTGGCTTCCGCGTGCAGTACAACAGTGCACTCGGCCCCTACAAGGGCGGCCTGCGTTTCCACCCCAGCGTCAACCTGGGCATCGTGAAGTTCCTCGGCTTCGAGCAGATCTTCAAGAACTCCCTCACCGGCCTGCCTATCGGCGGCGGCAAGGGTGGCTCCGACTTCGATCCCAAGGGCTGCTCGGACGCAGAGGTCATGCGCTTCTGTCAGTCCTTCATGACCGAACTGCAGCGGCACATCGGTGAATACACCGACGTCCCGGCCGGCGACATCGGAGTCGGCGGTCGCGAAATCGGCTACCTGTTCGGCCAGTACAAGCGGCTGACCAACACGTACGAGTCGGGCGTCCTCACCGGCAAGGGCATCACCTGGGGCGGATCGCAGGTTCGCACCGAGGCCACCGGCTACGGCGTCGCGTACTTCGTCGCCGAAATGCTCAAGGCGAAGGGTGAAGGCCTCGAAGGCAAGAACGTCGTGATCTCCGGATCCGGCAATGTCGCCATCTACGCCATCCAGAAGATCCACCAGCTCGGCGGCGTCGCAATCGCATGCTCGGATTCCTCGGGATACATCGTGGACAAGAAGGGCATTGATCTCGACCTCCTCAAGGAGATCAAGGAAGTTCGCCGCGGCCGCATCAGCGAGTACGCAGACGCCGTTCCGCACGCCGAGTTCATCGCCGACGGGTCCATCTGGGACGTGCCGTGCGACGTCGCACTCCCCTGCGCGACTCAGAACGAACTCGACGAAGATGCCGCAAAGACCTTGATTGCCAACGGCGTTCAGGCCGTTGCCGAAGGCGCGAACATGCCCACCACCCCCGGCGGCATCCAGCTCTTCCGTGACGCGAACGTGGCCTTCGCCCCCGGCAAGGCAGCCAACGCCGGTGGCGTTGCAACCTCTGCTCTCGAAATGCAGCAGAACGCTTCGCGTGATTCCTGGAGCTTCGAGTACACCGACGAGCGCCTTGCCGGAATCATGCGCGGTATCCACAAGCGCACCATCAACACCGCTGCCGAGTACGGCAAGCCGGGCGACTACGTTCACGGCGCCAATATCGCCGGCTTCGTGAAGGTCGCCGACGCCATGATTTCGCTGGGCGTCATCTAGAGATTTCGCAACACAGACGGCAGCACAGAAAAGGGTGCCTCCTCCCTGAACCGGTCCCCCTACGTCGGACTGGTCGAATCAACACCTAGGCCTCGAGGGCCCTGGGTCCGCGACAGCGTCGGACTCAGGGCCCTCGACCATGATCCGAGCAAATCGCCCGCGACGAACCCGTAGGCGACGGCAATGATCCCAGACGGAACTCGTGGTGTCCGCCGAATCCGTTTCCGCTCTGACGTGGAAAAACATCGTAAATGGACGATTGTTTAGTTCGGCGACGCGTGGGGCATATGGACTTATCTTCACATTTGTCCATTTCACAGTTGGACATTCGTTCATGTGGTAGAAATCACAACGCCTGGCGCAATTCGATCCGCAGATTTCAGCGGCGAGTATGCCCCCGAACAAGGCCTCAGCGTGTACCCCGCTTCGTAACGCGCCGAGCCTCCGGGTGCCTGTGCCGCGCGACGCATCTGTCTAGAGGAGGCCACCCATGTCCCCAGCGCTGCTGAACAACCCGGGACCGCTCATGCTAGGAGGCAAGCCCGCCTCCACAGCGGTCAATGACGTCATCCCACTGGCAAGCGATCTCGTAGATCACTTGTCCCGCGCCAACCCGACGTTGACTTCCCTCCAAACGGAGGCAGTACGTCGGGAGTTGATCGCGGTAATCGTGCAGGGGCTTCAAGTGGGGATCCAGCTATTGGATCACCGCAAACTCCCCACCGACCAAGACCTGGACGGCATTCACACCATGACCGTCCAACAAGCACTGAAAGGCGTGCCACTCAGCGCAATTCTCAGCCTGACGAACGAGGGCATCAGCACTTTTCGCACCCTCATCCTCAGTCGAGCCGACGCCGGGGACTCCGCCAATCTCGGCGATCTCAACGAGTTCTTGTTTGCACTGGCGCAGCGGCTTCACTCGTTCATCTCGATCAGCTATCTCGCGGCTCTTCCGGCCGGTTCCCAACTAGGCGAATACTCCGCCGGCGCCCTCGTGAAAGCCATGCTGGACGGCGACGATCCCACCCAACTCGCGCTCCAGATGGGCATCGAACTCGCACCCCGCTATCTCGTCCTACGACTGATGGTGAACCTGCCGCCCACGCGAACAGGAGCCCGCAACGGCACGCACCAGCGCATACAGGCCTATCGCGATCTCACGGTGGTTCAGGCAAAGATCGCGGCTCACTTCGGCTCGGCACTGCTCGAAGCGCCTGCACCGCAACGCGGTCTGGTCCTGATCGAGGGCACTCCCGACTGGAAATCGGTGTGCGAGATCATCCAAAGTGCACGTGCAACGGTCGGGGTGGAGATCACGGCCATCGGCGAGAGTGCCGCCGTCGGAGACATCGCCGCCGCCCAGGCAACAACACATGAATTGGCGCAACTCGTGCGGCGCCTGAGGCTGCCGGCGCGGTCATACCGGATGGAGGACCTCGCGCTCGAGTACCAACTGACGCGGAGCGGCGCGGGCCGCGACAGCTTGATCAACCTACTCAAGCCACTCCACGGCAATCCGGAACTGTTGCAGACACTGTCCATACATCTCGCGAACGGCCAGCACCGCCAGCGCACCGCGTCGGCACTGGGCCTGCACACGAACACCGTCGACAACCGGATCAAGCGCATCGCCGCCCTGACCGGATTGGATCCGGCTCTACCCTCTGAGCTGCTCAAACTGCGCGCTGCGATGATCTCGCTTTCTTTCGCCAGCACTGATGTGGACAACCGTCCAGCGAAAGTGTGAACACTCACACCCTCACTATTAGCTCTCCACGAATGGTGGCCTCGACCCCACTTTTCCGCACCGAGCCGGGCTATAAAAGTGTGGTGCGAATCACCGCGCAAACCAGTAACAATTAAGGGGAACCACATGATCAACGGCCAGGACAACGCTCTCCTCGGTGCCTTCTTCGACACCATCCTGCAGCTCTTCAACGCGGGCAGCACCGGCACGGGCTCGACGGATGGCGGCGGCGTCTCCTAGGACGAATCGCGGGGCCCCGGGGGGGGTATCGGCCACGGGGGCCGCGCCCACCCCCCGGACCCAGTGGGGGGGGGGGGCCCCC
>NZ_JBHWUF010000020.1:0-22697 GCF_042738325.1 Rhodococcus sp. NPDC059969
TTCCGGGCTCCGGTGACGGCGGTGGAGGAGATCGTTGCGTCGGTGTTCGCCGAGGTGTTGGGTGTCGAGCGCGTCGGGTTGGATGACGATTTCTTCGAGCTCGGCGGCAACTCCCTCAATGCCACTCGCACGATCAAACGAATCGCCGATGCTCTCGACACCGAACTTTCGGTTCGAGTTCTGTTCGAAGCGTCCACGGTGCAGGATCTCGCAGCGAACGCCGAAAGCCGGACCGGTTCGGGTGGGCGAGTCGCGCTGACCGCGGTCGAGCGGCCAGAGCGAATTCCGCTTTCGTTGGCGCAGCAGCGTATGTGGTTCCTCAACCGATTCGATGGGAGTGCAGCGGCATACAACATCCCGATGGCGCTGCGCCTTCAGGGCGATCTTGACGTCTCGGCGCTGAGCGCGGCGATTTCTGATGTGATCGGGCGGCACGAATCACTTCGAACCGTCTACCCGGAAGTCGGAGACGGTCCGGTGCAGGTCGTCAAGCCCGTGTCGAGTTGGTCGGACGAAATCGTCGCAGAACCGACTGGCGTGGACGAACTCGAAGGTGAGTTGGTCGCGCTGGCGTCGACGCGCTTCGACGTCACACGCGAGATTCCGATTCGTATCCGGTTGTTCCAGTTGGCTTCCGACGAATACGTACTCGGTGTCGCGATTCATCATATTTCCGCCGACGGTTCCTCGATGGCTCCGTTCGCACGAGATGTCGTGACCGCATACGCCTCGCGGGTTGCCGGGTACACACCGTCCTGGGCTCCTCTCGACGTTCAGTACGCCGACTACAGCCTGTGGCAGCGAGAGGTGCTGGGCAGTGAGGAGGACGCGGGATCTATTGCTTCGCAGCAGATTGCGTACTGGAGCGATGCTCTTGCCGGGCTGCCTGATCAGCTTGCACTTCCCGCCGACCGGCCGCGCCCAGCGACGCAGTCCTTCCGCGGCGGTTACCTGCATTTCGATATCGATGCAGAGTTGCATGCGCGGTTGAGCAGTCTTGCCAGGGCAAACAATTCGACGCTGTTCATGCTCGCGCACACTGCGTTCGCGATGTTGTTGGCTCGACTGTCCGGAACCGAGGACATCGCGGTGGGTACACCCATTGCAGGACGTGGTGAGCGGGCACTCGACGATCTCATCGGCATGTTCGTGAACACCTTGGTGTTCCGTACACAGATCGACAGCAGTGCGCCGTTCCTCGACCTGCTCGGACGTGTCAGGGAGACCGACCTTCAAGCATTCGCACATTCGGACGTTCCGTTCGAGCGACTCGTGGAGGTGCTCAACCCACCGCGTTCGACCGCTCGTCATCCGCTCTATCAGGTCGGCTTCCTGTTCCAGAACATGGAAACCGGAGGGCTCGAGCTTCCGGGACTCACCGTCAAGGGCGTCGATATCGACAATGGGGTCGCGCAGTTCGATCTTCAGTTGATCGTCAGTGATCGGTACGACGCCAACGGATCTGCCGCCGGCATCACGTCGATGTTCAGCTACGCGCATGATCTGTTCGACGAGTCGACCGTGCAGGACTTCGCCGATCGATTCGTGCGTTTGCTCGGGGAGATCGCGTCCGATCCGTCGTTGACCGTCGGCGACTTCGCGCTGCTGGATTCGTCCGAGAGCGACCGGATCCTGAACCGCTGGAACGAGACCGATCACTCCGTCCCGGAAGCCACTCTGGTCGAACTGTTCGACGAGCAGGTCGGTTCGAACCCAGGCGCGGTGGCATTGGTCGCAGGAAACACGTCGCTGACCTACGCCGAGTTCGATGCACGTGTCAACCGACTCGCACGCCATCTGATTGCAACCGGTGTCGGTCCGGAGTCGTTGGTCGCGTTGGCAATCGAGCGATCGGTCGAACTGCTGGTCGCCATGTACGCGGTGGTGAAGGCAGGTGGTGGATACGTACCGATCGATCCGAACCACCCGTCGGACCGCATCGAGTACGTGTTGACCATGGCAGATCCGGTCTGCGTCCTCACGGCCACGACCACTGCGCAGAATCCGGCGTTCGGTGATTCCGTGATCGAGGTGGACACGATCGATCTCGCGTCCTACGCGGAAGCGACGGTTACCGATGCGGATCGCAGTGCTCCACTGCGAGTGGACAACACCGCCTACGTGATCTTCACGTCGGGATCGACGGGGCGACCGAAGGGCGTCGCGATCTCGCATCAGGCGGTGGTCAACCAGATTCTCTGGAAGCGCGATCAGTACAGCCTGGACCGATCCGATGCGATGGTGCTCAAGACCGCGGCAACCTTCGACCTCTCGGTCTGGGAGTTCTGGTCGGCACTGACATCCGGTGCACGACTGGTGATCGCCGAACCCGAAGGTCACAAGGACCCGAGCTACCTGCTCGACCTGATGACCCGGGAGAAGGTCACGACGCTCCACGTGGTGCCGTCGATGCTCGCGATGTTGCAGTCGGCGTCCGAAAATCGCCTTCCGGAATCCCTCCGTCAGGTGCTCGCGATCGGTGAAGCGTTGCCGGCCGCGACCGCGACCGAGTTCGCAGAACTCAGCGACGCGCAGTTGGTGAATCTGTACGGTCCGACCGAGGCCGCGGTCTCGGTGACAGCGCACGTCGTCGGTTCGGGCGACACGACCTCGGTGCCGATCGGTGCCCCTGAATGGAACACTCAGGTGTTCGTGCTCGACACGCGTATGCATCCGGTCCCCGTCGGAGTCACCGGGGAGCTTTACCTCGCCGGTGCCCAGCTTGCTCGCGGCTATCACGGACGTGCGGATCTGACGTCGGAACGATTTGTGGCCAACGTCTTCGGTGACGCGGGTTCGCGGTTGTACCGCACCGGCGACCTCGTCCGGTGGACGGAAGACGGTGAACTCGACTACGTGGAGCGCGCCGACTTCCAGGTCAAGATCCGTGGCTACCGCATCGAACTCGGCGAGATCGAAGCGCTTCTTCGCAAACAGGCCGGCGTGGACTCCGCTGTGGTGGTGGCCAAGTCGGATGCGCGTACCGGTGATCGACTTGTCGGCTACGTCGTTCCTCAAGGCGGGGAAAGCATCGATGTCGAAACATTGAAGCGGACTCTTGTGGCGGAGTTGCCGAGTTACATGGTGCCGGCGGCATTGATGGTCTTGGACGAACTACCGCTCAACATCAACGGCAAGGTCGATCGCAAAGCCCTGCCCGACCCCGAATTCGAGGCGACCGAATTCCGTGCGCCGACCAACCCCGTCGAAGAGATCGTCGCGGGTGTGTTCGCTGACGTACTCGGTGTCGCGAGGGTCGGACTCGACGACGACTTCTTCGAGCTCGGCGGAAACTCTCTCGTCGCGACGCAGGTCGTGTCGAGGCTGGGTGAGGCGTTGGACGCGCAGATTCCGGTCCGCGTGATCTTCGAGGCCTCGAATGTCGGGGCATTGGCGTCGAGGGTTCTCGAACACGCGGGATCTGGTGGCCGCCCACCGTTGGTGGCTCAGGTGCGTCCGCACGAGATCCCGCTGTCGTTGGCGCAGCAACGTATGTGGGTGCTCAATCAGTTCGACAAGGCATCGGGTGCGTACAACATCCCGGTCGCGATCCGGCTGTCCGGCGCACTCGATGTCGACGCGCTTAACTCCGCGGTGTCGGATCTGATCGAGCGTCACGAAGTGCTCCGGACGGTATACCCGGACCAGGGCAACGGACCGGTTCAGATGATCCTGGCTCGCTCCGCAGCGGCGGTGGGACTGGAAGTGATCGCAACCGACGAAGCGTCGGTCGCCGAGCAGGTGGCTGACACAGTTCGCGAGGGCTTCGATGTCACGACAGCCGTTCCGTTGCGAATCCGTCTCTTCGAGGTGGACGAATCCGAGCGGGTCCTCGTCGTTGTCATTCACCACATCAGCGGTGACGGCTTCTCGATGGCTCCGTTGATCAGAGACACCATGGTCGCGTACACCGCGCGCTCCGGCGGAGAGACGCCGGAGTGGGCTCCGCTCGAAGTGCAGTACGCCGATTACACGCTGTGGCAGCGTGAAGTGCTCGGATCGCCGGAAGACGCGGACAGTCAGCTGGGCCGTCAACTCGCGTACTGGGTGAACGAGCTCAAGGGCACTCCGGAGCTTCTGGAACTGCCGACCGATCGGCCGCGGCCGGCGCGGGCGAGCATGCGCGGTGCGGAATTCGAGTTTGCCGTCGATTCCGAGACCACGGACCGGCTCGCCACGATCGCACGGGAGCAGAACTCGACAGTCTTCATGGTGGTTCACACTGCCCTGGCCGTGCTGCTGGCGAAGATGAGTGGATCGAACGACATCGCAATCGGTACGCCGATCGCGGGCCGAGGTGAACGGGCTCTCGACGATCTTGTCGGGATGTTCGTCAACACGTTGGTCCTGCGAACGGAGATCGCTCCTGCTTCGACGTTCGTCGACCTTCTGGCACACGTGAAGGACAAGGACTTGTCGGCATTCGCCAATGCCGACGTACCGTTCGAGCGGTTGGTCGACGAACTGGGGCGAGAGCGCTCTCACGCATACTCGCCGCTCTTCCAGGTCATGCTCACGTTCCAGAACATGGCTCTCGGTACTTTCCAACTCCCGGGCCTCGAACTCTCTGCGGTCGACAACGGTTTCGACCAGGCGATGTTCGATCTGCAGCTCACCGGTATCGAGCAATTCGACGATGCCGGGGTGCTGTCCGGGCTGAGGATGCGTTTCACCTATGCGACCGACCTGTTCGACGAATCGACCATCGCGCTTTTCGCGGCGCGATTCGGGCGAGTGCTCGACGAACTGGTGACCGATCCAGAGGTCGTGATTCGTACGATCGACATCGTGACCGAGCAGGAACGCGAGGAAGCGAGTGCTGCCGAGCCGAAGTCCGCGGCAGATCTGCCCGAACTGGCGGCCGCGGCGGCGGCCGCCGATCCTGAGGCAGTTGCGTTCACCCACGGTGATCAGACGGTCACCTTCAGCGAGTTGTCGACCAAACTCGTTGCCATGCGTACCGCCATGGGAGCCGCTCTGGCCCCCGATGCTCTGGTATCAGTGTCGCTCGCCGGCCTTGTTCCGGGCATCCTGCCGGCACTCGGCGTCGACGGACTCGCCACACTTGTGAGCTCGGTGATAGCTGACGCGCAGTCGGTGTCAGCGGGCCATGGGGGTACGGCCGGGTAACATTCAGTATTTGCCCAGTGAACGCCTCCGGCCGAGCAGAACACTGTGCTCGGCCGGGGCGCACTTCACGAAAGTCAGTTGGAGGAAGTGTAGATGTCCGTCGGTATTCCGGGACCGCAGTCGCTGACGATCGAAGATCTGCCGAAGTTGGTAGCCGCAGTTGCGGCGGTAGACCCTGATCGAGTGGCTCTGAGCCACGGTGGAACCGAAATCAGCTACGGACGACTCAATGACGAGTTGGTCACTCTCGACACCGCGATGGGCGGGGCATTGGGGGCAGATGCCCTGGTTCCTGTTGTCGTTTCCACTGTGCTGCCGGAGCTGATCGCCAGCGAGGCCGACGGTCTCGGTGCGGTGGTCGACCGTCTCATCACCGACGGAACGTCGGTCGTCGAGGTGGCGGCGGAGTCCGATGCCCACGTGACCCTCGCAGGACTCTTCGACGAGCAGGTCGAGAGGACGCCGGATGCGCTCGCGCTGGATTACGACGGAACGCAGCTCACTTACGCACAGTTCGACGCGCGAGCGAACCGCCTGGCCCGTGAACTCGTCACGGCAGGTGTCGGACCGGACAGCCTCGTCGGTCTCGCGATGCGTCGATCGATCGATCTCCTCGTCTCGATGTACGCGATCGTCAAGGCCGGCGGCGCGTACGTTCCACTCGACCCGGATCATCCTGCCGACCGTCTCGGGTACGTACTCGAGATCGCGCAGCCCACGGCTGTGCTCACACGTACGTCCGATGCCGTGGTGCTGCCGCACGGTACTCCCACGCTCGACGTCGACACCCTCGACTTGTCGGGTCATGCCGAGACAACCGTCACCGATGCCGACCGGTTGGCGCCGCTGCGCGCGGACAACACTGCGTATGTCATCTTCACGTCCGGATCGACCGGACGCCCCAAAGGCGTTGCAGTCTCTCACCGTGCCATCGTCGCGAACCTGCAGTGGCGTCAGACCGAGTACGGATTCACTGCCGACGACGTGATCTTGCAGAAGACACCCTTCACTTTCGATGTGTCCGTGTGGGAGTTCTTCTGGCCGCTGCAGGTCGGTGCATCGCTGGTGATCGCGGAACCCGACGGACATCGTGATCCGGCGTACGTGGCTCGCACGATGATCGAGCGTGGAGTGACGGCGGTGCACTTCGTGCCGTCGATGCTCGCAGTGTTCGTCGCCGAACCCCTTGTTGCGCAGGTGAAAACCCTTCGATACGTGTTCGCATCCGGTGAGGCGCTGCCGGCTCGAACCGCGGCACGTCTACGCGAGGTCAGCAGTGCTGGACTCCACAATCTGTACGGCCCTACCGAAGCTGCCGTCGACGTGACGTACTACGAAACCGGTGAGCGAGATCAGGTGTCCGTGCCGATCGGCGCGGCCGTGGCAGACACCGAACTCCTGGTGCTCGACGACGCGCTCCGGCCGTCGCCTTCAGGAGTGGCAGGAGAGCTCTATCTTGCGGGAATACAGCTGGCCAGGGGATACGTGTCGCGACCGGATCTCACGGCAGACCGTTTCGTAGCTCGGCCGGGCGCTACCGACGGATCCCGGATGTACCGAACCGGAGACCTGGTGCGCTGGCGCGGCGCCGGAGCGAACCGTCAGCTCGAATACATCGGTCGCACCGACTTTCAGGTCAAGCTCCGCGGTCTGCGCATCGAGCTCGGTGAGATCGAGGCGGCACTGCTCGATTGTGAAGGTGTTTCGCAAGCCGTGGTGGTCGTCCATTCGGACGAAACGATCGGTGACAACTTGGTGGCCTACATCGTCGCCGAGGGTATCGATTCAGAGATTCTGACGTCGTCGTTGGGTGAACGGCTACCCGACTACATGGTCCCTGCCATGTTCGTCGAACTGGACGAGTTTCCGCTCAATGCCAGCGGCAAGCTGGATCGAAAAGCCTTGCCCGCACCCGAATTCGTGTCGAAGACGGTTGAATACCGCGAGCCCGCGACACCTACCGAAGCTGGTGTGGTCGCGATCTTTGCCGATCTGCTCGGGCAGGATCGGGTCGGGGCAGACGACGGCTTCTTCGAACTGGGCGGCAACTCGTTGCTCGCCACTCGCGTGGTTGCACGGATCAACGCCGAACACGGCATCTCCATCGACATGCGCAATTTCTTCGACGCGCCCACGGCCGCAGAACTTGCCGTCTTCATCGACGAAGCGAAGATCTCAGAAGACCGCAAGGCTCACGTTCCCCTGATCCCTCGCGAGCGCCCCGAGTTGGTTCCGCTGTCCTTGGCGCAGCAGCGCATGTGGTTCCTCAACCGATTCGAACCAGAATCGGCAGTCGACCATATTCCGGTCGCGCTGCGGCTCAGCGGAGCGCTCGATGTCGATGCGTTACAAGGCGCACTCGAGGATTTGATCGAGCGGCACGAGATACTTCGGACTGTGTACCCGGAGGTCGACGGCGTCGGATATCAGCGCCTGGTCGACATTGCAGCCGTGGTACCGAACCTGACTCCCATACGGGTAGACGAGTCGGCGATCGTCGAGCGAGTGACCGACTTCGTCACTCCGGGATTCGACGTGACCACCGAGGTTCCGATTCGGGCGGCACTCTTCCAATTCGCCGCCGACGAATTCGTCCTCGTGTTCGTCGTCCATCACATCAGCGGTGACGGGTTCTCCATGGGACCGTTGACCAAGGACATCGTTTCGTCTTATGTGTCTCGGACACAAGGAATTTCGCACGATCTTGCTCCGCTGCCCGTACAGTTCGCCGACTTTGCACTGTGGCAGCGCGAGGTTCTCGGCAGTGAAGACGACCCGGATTCTCTGATCACTCGCCAGGTCGACTACTGGCGCCACGCGTTGGCCGGTATCCCCGATCAGCTCGATCTTCCGTCGGACCGCCCGCGCCCGCGCGTCGCGTCGAATCGCGGAGCCGGGCACACATTCACGATCGAACCGGAGCTCCACCAGGCTCTCAATCGAATTGCGCTGGACAACAACGCATCACTGTTCATGGTGTTGCATAGCGCCGTGGCGATTCTGCTGGCGCGGTTGTCCGGGACTTCGGACATTGCGATCGGAACGCCGGTCGCCGGTCGAGGCGATCAGGCTCTCGACGACCTGATCGGGATGTTCGTCAATACTCTCGTGCTCCGTACAGATGTTGACGTCAACATGTCTTTCATCGACTTGATCGCCCGTATTCGAGACATCGATCTCGATGGATTCGGTAACTCGGACGTTCCGTTCGAGCGGTTGGTAGAGGTGCTCAATCCCTCGCGATCGCAGTCGAGGAACCCGCTGTTTCAAGTGATGCTCTCTATGCAAAATCTTGGGCAGAGCACGCAAAGCAGCCTCGAGGTACCGGGATTGACCATCTCCGGGCTTGATGTCGATTCGGCAATAGCCAAATTCGACTTGCAGTTCACGATCTGGGAGTCCGACGCGACTGCTGCGTCAGGGGGCCTGAGTGTGGCACTCGTTTATGCGACGGATTTGTTCGACGAGGCATCGGTGAAATCTTTCGCCGGTCGGCTGACTGTGATTCTCGAAGCGATTGCAGCGGATGCCACGGTGGTGGTCGGTGATATCGATTTGCTCGATGCTGCCGAGCGTTCGGACGTTCTGGATTCTTGGATGGTTCCTGGTGTCGAGGTCGAACCCGGCACGACATTGGTGTCGATGTTCGATGCGAGGGTTGCGGGTGCGGCTTCGTCGACTGCCGTGGTGTTCGAGGATCGCCGGTTGTCGTTCGGTGAACTGGATGAGGCGGCAAATCGGTTGGCGCGCAATCTGATCGAGTGTGGTGTTGGACCGGAGTCGTTGGTGGCGGTCGTTTTGCCGCGGTCGGTTGAGTTGGTTGTCACGTTGTTGGCCGTGGTGAAGGCCGGTGGTGGCTATCTTCCGATTGATCCGACGTATCCGGCGGAGCGTATCGCTTTCACGTTGGCGGACGCGCGCCCTGTGTGCGTCGTCGCTGCGGGTGATGTCGTCGATGTCGAGGTGCCAGTTCTTGATGTGATGGCGTTGGACTTGGCGAATTACGACGGTTCCCCGGTCTTGGACGGTGATCGTCGTTCTGCGTTGCGTGCCGATGATATTGCCTACGTGATCTATACCTCCGGTTCAACTGGGAAGCCGAAGGGTGTGGCGGTCAGTCATCGAAATGTGGTGGAGTTGTTTGCGAATGCTCAGCCGCGGTTCGGTTTCGATGGTTCGGACGTATGGACGTTGTTCCACAGTTACGCGTTCGATTTCTCGGTGTGGGAGTTGTGGGGCCCGCTGTTGTACGGCGGCACTGTTGTGGTGGTGGATTACCTGACTTCTCGCTCGCCGGAGCAATTCCGTGAGTTGGTAGCGCGTGAGCGGGTGACGGTGCTCAATCAGACTCCTTCGGCGTTCTATCAGTTCGCCGAGGCGGATCGGATGGCTGGCGATTCGGCCGGCTCGTTGTCGTTGCGTCATGTGATCTTCGGCGGTGAGGCGCTGGATTTGTCTCAGTTGGTGCGTTGGTATGACCGTCATGACGATAGTTCGCCGCGATTGGTGAACATGTACGGGATTACCGAGACCACTGTGCATGTGTCGTTCTCTGCACTCGATTCGGTGATGGTTCGTGAGGCGACTGGTTCGGTGATCGGCCGGGGCCTTGGTGGATTGTCGGTGTTCGTACTCGACGATCGGCTTCGCCCTGTGCCGGTGGGTGTTCGAGGCGAAATGTATATCGCTGGTGGTCAGCTTTCGCGTGGGTATGTGGGCCAGCCCGGGTTGACTGCTGGTCGTTTTGTTGCGAACCCGTTCGGCCGCAGCGGTTCCGGTGATCAGATGTACCGGACAGGCGATATTGCACGGTGGAGTGTCGACGGGGTGCTCGAGTATGCGGGCCGAAGTGATTCGCAGATTCAGTTGCGTGGGTTCCGGATTGAACTCGGCGAGGTCGAGGCTGCGTTGTTGCGTGTGCCTGGGGTGGCTGGCGCTGTGGCGGTCGTGCGCTCGGATGTTGCGCTCGGTGATCGTCTGGTGGGGTATGTGGTCCCCGAGGCTGGCATGGATCTTGTTGCTCCCGTTGTGTCGACGAGGGTGAGCGAGTTCTTGACCGGGTACATGGTTCCGGATGCTGTGGTGGTGCTCGAGGAGCTTCCGCTGACGGTGAACGGTAAGTTGGATCGGAAGGCGTTGCCGGAGCCAGTATTCGAGGTGCGGGAGTATCGAACACCCGCGACTGATACGGAGTTGGCGGTAGCGGGCGTCTATGCCGACGTTCTGGGGGTCGAGCGTGTCGGGTTGGATGATGATTTCTTTGCTTTGGGTGGCAATTCGCTCGTAGCCACACGATTGGTCGCCAGGCTCGGGCGAGCGCTCGATACGACGATCCCCGTGAGGGTCCTGTTCGAAAATTCGAATGTAGAGTCGCTGGCGGCGGCGATCTCGTCACACGTCAGTTCCGGGAACATTCCGGCACTAGTCGCAGGACCTCGCCCCACGACGATTCCGTTGTCACTTGCTCAGCAGCGCATGTGGTTCCTGAGCCGCTTCGACCCCGAATCGGCCGTCAACAATATTCCGATTGCGCTGCGTTTGAGTGGCCAGTTGAATCTGTCGGCACTGCAGTTGGCCGTATCGGATGTGGTGGATCGGCACGAATCGCTACGGACGATCTACCCGGAGGCGGGTGGGCAAGGTCAGCAGGTGATTCTGCCTGCCTCAGAGGTATCTTTCGATCTCACCCCAGTCACTCTGGGCGGAACTCGGATCGAAGAGGCACTGCTGACGCTCGCTCTGGCAGGGTTCGATGTGACAATGTCGGTACCGTTCCGTGTGCAGTTGTTCGAGGTGGGGGCGGACGCATTTGTTCTCGCCTTCGTTGTGCATCACATCGCAGCGGACGGGTTCTCGATGCGTCCGTTGACTCGGGATGTCATGGTTGCTTACGCCGCTCGGGTTTCGAATGGCGTTCCGAATTGGACTCCGCTCGAGGTGCAGTACGCCGATTATGCACTCTGGCAGCGGGAGGTCCTCGGCGACGAGGACGACCCGAATTCGTTGATCTCGGCTCAGCTGGACCACTGGCGCTCCGTCCTCCGCGATTCGCCGGAAGTGCTTTCGTTACCGGCTGACCGACCCCGCCCGGTCGTCGCCTCGAATCGTGGCGCTACGTACCGCTTCTCCGTCAGTGAAGAGCTTCGGTCGAGCTTGGACTCACTTGCACGCGAGCGGAACGCGTCGCTGTTCATGGTGATGCATTCGGCCCTCGCCGTGCTTCTCGCAAGATTGTCCGGTACCAGTGACATCGTGATCGGTACTCCGGTTGCAGGGCGAGGCGAAAAGGCGCTCGACGATGTGATCGGTATGTTCGTGAATACGCTGGTCCTGCGGACTCCCGTGGACCTCTCGAGTACATTCAGTTCACTCGTCTCGGCAACGCGAAGGACCGACCTTCAGGCGCTCGGCAACGGCGATGTTCCGTTCGAGCGATTGGTCGAGGTACTGGACCCCACCCGATCGCAGGCTCATCACCCGCTGTTCCAGGTCGCGCTGTTCTTCCAGAACATGTCGCAGGATGCGTTGGAGCTTTCAGGTTTGGAGGTCTCAGGCCTCGAGTTCGACGCGGGTATCGCGAAATTCGACCTTCAACTGACCCTCGCTCCTCACATCGAAGATACGCACGAATCTGGCATGTTCGCCGAGTTCGCATACGCCACAGACCTATTCGACGAGTCGACCATTCGTGGATTTGCCGATCGTTTCACCAGGATCCTCGAGCAGGTGGTCGTGGATCCGTCGATCACCGTGGGTGACATCGAACTGTTGGAGGAGGCCGAGCGCGAGTCGCTGTTGATTGCGCGCAACTCCACCGCCCATGACGTTGAGAACAGCGAGACGTTGGCTTCGCTGTTCGACACCCGCGTTGCGTTGGCACCCGATGCTGTTGCCGTGGTGTTCGACGGCCAGTCGCTGACCTATGGCGAGTTGTCGGAACGTGTGAACAAATTGGCACACAAGCTGATCGACAACGGGGTCGGGCCCGAATCGTTGGTGGCCTTGGCGATGCGTCGATCGCTCGATCTCGTAGTGGGTATGTACGCGGTGATCGCCGCGGGCGGAGCCTACGTGCCCTTGGATCCTGATCACCCGGCCGAGCGGATCGGGTACATCCTCACGACTGCCGATCCGGTCTGTGTGCTGTCGACGACGCGGGATGCTTTCGTAGCGCCGAACGGCGCCGACGTGCTGTTGATCGACGCTGTCGATCTCTCGAGCTATTCGGCTTCAATCGTTTCCGATGCTGATCGTCGTGGTCGACTGCGTGATGTGAATGCCGCCTACGTGATCTTCACCTCGGGTTCCACGGGCAAGCCCAAGGGTGTTGCGGTCTCGCATCACGCCATCGTGAACCAGGTCCTGTGGATGCAGGATCAGTACGCCATCGGCACAGAAGACGTCTATCTGCAAAAGACTGCAACGACATTCGACGTCTCGTTGTGGGGATACTTCACTGCGCTTTTGTCCGGTACGAGAGTGGTGCTGGCATCTCACGACGGACATCGAGATCCCGCATATCTGGCTGGTCTGATCGAAGATCATCGGGTGACGCTGACGGACTTCGTTCCGTCGATGTTGACCGTCTTCGCGACTTCGGTTCCGGAGCACGCATTGGTGTCACTGAGGGACGTCTTCGTGATCGGTGAGGCATTGCCGGTCGAGACGGTGCGCGCATTCGCTCGGGTGTCCTCTGCAGGCCTGCACAATGTGTACGGCCCTACCGAGGCTGCGGTGTCGATCACCTACTACGAGGTCGACGGATCAGAGTCAACAGGGATTCCGATCGGGGTGCCCGAGTGGAACTCCCAGGTCTACGTGTTGGACAGCCGACTGAGGCCGGTGCCGGTAGGCGTTGCAGGTGAGTTGTATCTGGCCGGTGATCAACTGGCCCGCGGTTACGTCGCGCGACCCGATCTCACCAGTGATCGTTTTGTCGCGAACCCATTTGTGGAGACGAACGACACGGACGGTGAAGTCAATGTCGGTGGCAGTCGGATGTATCGCACCGGGGACCTGGTGTGGTGGAACACCGCAGGCGAGCTCGAGTATGTCGGGCGTACCGATTTTCAGGTCAAGTTCCGCGGACAGAGGATCGAACTGGGTGAGATCGAATCCGCTCTGCTGGCGCACCCTACGGTGGCTCAGTGCGTGGTCACCGTTGCATCCACCGATATGGGCGATCAGTTGGTTGCGCATGTGATCGCTGTCCCGGATTCGGTGATCGACGTGGAAGACCTGAGGAATGCACTTCCCGAGTCGTTGCCTGTCTACATGATTCCGAACGCGATCATGGTCTTGAACGAGTTGCCTTTGAACTCCTCTGGCAAGTTGGATCGGAAGTTGTTGCCGGAGCCGGTGTTCGAGGTTGCGGTGTTCCGGGCTCCGGTAACACCCGTCGAACAAATTGTGGCCTCTGTGTTCTCGGCGGTACTCGGGGTCGAGCGCGTCGGGTTGGATGACGATTTCTTTGCTTTGGGTGGTAATTCGCTGATTGCTACTCGAATGGCAGCGCGGTTGGGGCAGGCGCTCGATGCGCAGGTTCCGGTGCGGGTGTTGTTCGAGGCGTCGTCGGTGGAGTTGTTGGCTGCTCGGATGGAGTCGGAGATCGGATCGGGTGCGCGGGCGGCGTTGACGGCGATGGTGCGGCCGGAGCGGGTGCCGTTGTCGTTGGCGCAGCAGCGGATGTGGTTCTTGAACCGTTTCGATACGACGTCGTCGGCGAACAATATTCCGGTGGCGATTCGGTTGTCGGGGTTGTTGGATGTGGCGGCGTTGGATGCTGCTGTGTCGGATGTTGTTGGTCGGCATGAGATTTTGCGGACGGTGTATCCGGAGGTCGACGGTGTCGGGTTCCAGGAGGTGTTGTCGGCGGATCGGGTGCGGTTGGATTTGTCGCCGGTTGTGGTCTCGGAGTCCGATGTTGTCGGTGCGGTGACGGAGTTCTTGTCGGCTGGTTTCGATGTTGCGGTGGAGGTTCCGGTTCGGGCGCGGTTGTTCGTGGTGTCGGAGTCGGAGTTCGTGTTGGCGATGGTGGTTCATCACATCAGTGGTGATGGTGTGTCGATGGGGCCGTTGACGCGTGATGTGATGGTGGCGTACGAGGCTCGTTCTCGGGGTGAGGTGCCGGGGTGGGCGCCGCTCGAGGTGCAGTATGCGGATTACGCGTTGTGGCAGCGGGAGACTTTGGGGTCGGAAGATGATGCGGGGTCGTTGATTTCGCGTCAGATCGGGTTCTGGGAGTCGGCGTTGTCCGGGTTGCCGGATCAGTTGGATTTGCCGGCGGATCGTCCGCGGCCTGTGGTGGCGTCCAATCGTGGTGCCAAACACGCTTTCGTTATCGGCGCGCCAGAGCATCATTCTTTGAAAAAAATTGCGCGTGAGTCGAATTCGTCGTTGTTCATGGTGGTACATGCGGCGTTGGCGGTGTTGTTATCGCGGTTGTCGGGGACGTCCGATATTGCGATCGGTACTCCGGTGGCGGGTCGTGGTGAGCAGGTTCTCGATGATTTGATCGGGATGTTCGTCAATACGTTGGTGTTGCGGACGGAGGTGGATTCTTCGGAGTCGTTCTCGGGGTTGTTGGGTCGGGTTCGTGAGGGTGATCTGGGTGCATTTGCGCACGTAGATCTGCCGTTCGAGCGGTTGGTGGAGGTGCTCAATCCGGCGCGGTCGCAGGCGCGTAATCCGTTGTTCCAGGTGATGCTCTCGTTCCAGAACATGGAGCAGTCGGCACTTCGACTCGGTGATCTGACAGTTTCGGGCATCGACGCGAATACGGTGGCGGCGAAGTTCGATCTGCAGTTGACGATGGTCGAGCAGTTCGACGAGTCCGGTGCCCCGGCCGGGATGGCGGCGCAGTTCACGTACGCGACGGATCTGTTCGACGAGTCGACGGTGGCAGGATTTGCCGACAGGTTCGGGCGCATCCTTGCTGAGATCACTGTTGATCCGTCAGTTCGGTTGGGTGATATCGACGTACTGACGGCTGCTGAGCGCAGCAACCTTCTCAGCTGGTCCGCTGGTGGGCGCACAGCGTTGGCAGGCGCGTCCTTGACTGCGATGTTCGAAGAACAGGTTGGACGGGCGCCTGATTCTCTTGCCGTCGAGTGCGATGGCGAGGCGCTGACCTATGGGGAGCTCGACGCCTACGCAAACGTGGTGGCCGAGCGATTGACGGCGGCCGGCGTCGGTCCGGATGACGTCGTCGCGTTGATCGTGCCGAGGTCGGTCGAGTGGGTCGTAGGTATGTTGGCGGCGTGGAAGGCGGGTGCTGCGTACGGGCCGATCGATCCGTCGTATCCACAGGATCGGATCGAAGCGATAATCGCTGACACTGGCGCCCGATGTGCGGTGAGTACGACGACTCTCGATCTGGCGGTGGACGTCATCGTCCTCGACAGCATCATGCGCGATTCGCCGATTGTGGAGGGGCCGACGGATCGATGGCGTGAACTCAGTGCGGGGGACCGCTTGGGGTATGTCATTTCGACATCCGGTTCGACGGGTCGTCCGAAGCCGACGTTGGTGCCGATGGCCGGCATCGAGAACACGGTGGCCTGGTATCGCAGCGAGTTGCCCGAAACTGGTGGTCTATTGATCGCGTCGTCACCGAGTTTCGACTTGACGCAGAAGAACGTCTGGGCAGCGTTGAGCAGCGGTCGGACCGCAGTGCTTGCCTCAGACGGTTTCGATCCGGATGCGATCGTCGCTCGCGTCGGGCACGGGGACGTCGCAGTGGCGAACATGTCGCCGAGCGCATTCGAAGCCGTGGTGGATTCCGATGAGGAGTCTGCTCTGAGCGTTCTCGATGTTGTGTTCCTTGGAGGCGAGTCGATCCGGCTCAATCGTCTTGGCAGTTTGTTGTCAGGCGGCGTACGCCTGGTGAACAGTTACGGCCCGACGGAAGCGTCGGACGTGGTCTCGTTCCACGCAGTGACTGCGCATGACACCGTCAGCGTTCCGATCGGTGCACCGGTGCCGAACATGGATCTGTTCGTTCTGGATCGGTCGTTGGGTATGGTGCCGCCGGGCGTGATCGGCGAGTTGTATGTCGGTGGTGTCGGTGTCGGTCGCGGATACGGAAACCGAGCGGCGTTGACTGCGGAACGTTTCGTCGCCAACCCCTTTGTGGTTGTCGGAGAGCATAATTCAGGCGGCGGTAGTAGGTTGTACCGAACCGGCGACCTGGTCAGGTGGAACGGTCGGGGCGAGCTGGAGTACATCGGCCGATCGGATTTCCAGGTCAAATTGCGGGGGCAACGCATCGAACTCGGCGAGATCGAATCTGCTCTGATCGCGCACGAGACGGTTGCAGACGCGGTGGTAGTCCTGCACAGCGATGCTACGTTCGGCGACAGCCTGGTCGGGTATGTCGTGGGAACTGCAGTGGACGCGTCGGAAGTTCTGGAGTCGGCCCGGGCCGTGCTTCCGGCGTACATGGTGCCCTCGAAGGTTCTTGTCCTCGACGAGCTTCCTCTCAATGCGTCGGGCAAGTTGGATCGAAAGGCACTCCCGTCACCGGTGTTCGAGGCAGCGGAGTTTCGGGCGCCGGTCACAGCGGTGCAGGAAATTGTCGCGTCGGTGTTCGGCGATGTGTTGGGTGTGGAGCGAGTCGGTCTGGATGACGATTTCTTTGCGCTGGGTGGTAATTCGTTGATCGCTACCAGGTTGGCAGCACGGTTGGGGCAGGCGCTCGATGCGCAGGTCCCGGTGCGTGTGCTGTTCGAGAACTCGACAGTGGAAGGTTTGGCGGCAGTAGCGCAAAAAACTGCAGGCTCCGGTGCGAGGATGGAGCTGGAAGCGCGGGAACGTCCAGAACGCCTCCCTCTGTCCTTGGCGCAGCAGCGTATGTGGTTGATCAACCAGATGGATCCCGGTTCTGCGGCATACAACATTCCGTTGGCACTGCGATTGACGGGGAACTTGGATGTCGCGGCTTTGCGTCAGTCTCTTCACGACGTTTTGATTCGACACGAGTCACTCCGGACCAGCTACCCGAGTGACATCGAAGGCCCGGTTCAGAAAGTCGTCGCGGTCGACGAACTCCTTTCGCCTCTCGAGACGATTCAGGTAGACGACGAGGCCGCGGCGTTCAATCGCGTCGTGGAGTTGGTGACGACCGGATTCGACGTAGCTCAGGAGGTACCCGTACGCACGGGGTTGCTCGAGTTGGGCCCGGCAGACTTCATATTCGTCTTGGTCGCTCATCACATCGCCGCTGACGGTGAATCGATGGCACCTCTGGCCCGAGACATGATGGTCGCCTACGAGGCTCGCGTGCGCGACACCGCGCCGTCGTGGACGCCGTTGACTGTTCAGTACGCGGACTTCGCGATCTGGCAGCGCGAAGTACTCGGTAGCGCTGGCGAGGTCGGCTCACAGGCTGCACGGCAACTCGACTTCTGGCGCCGGACGTTGAACGGTGTGTCGTCGACGCCCGGATTGCCTTCCGACCGTCAGCGACCCGCGCAGATGTCTACAAGGGCCGGTGTTTCGGAGTTCTCCGTCAACGCGGAAACGGCGACGCGGCTCAACGAGATTGCGCGCGAACACAACGCCACATTGTTCATGGTTGTGCACGCTGCGCTTGCAGTTCTCATCGCACGGTTGAGCGGTAGCCGAGATTTCGCGATCGGAACGGTTGTAGCCGGGCGAGGTGAGCAGCAACTGGACGACATAGTCGGAATGTTCGTCAACACGCTTGCACTCAGGACCGCTCCGGATCTCGGAGCAGGATTCGGCGACTTGGTCGCGCTCGTCCGAAACGTCGATCTGGAGGCATTTGCGAACGGAGACATCCCGTTCGAGGAAGTAACCGGCGCCTTGTCGGCGTCAGCGAACGAGCTTTTCCAGGTTGCACTGTCGGTCGAACCGATGGCAGGAGCCGAGTTCAACCTGCCGGATTTGAAGATCACGGCAGTCGAGGGTGTGGAGGCGACGGCGAAGTTCGACCTCCAACTCAATCTCAGTTCTGATCCGATAACAGGTGGATTGCTTGGCCATTTGGTATTCGCCGCCGATCTTTTCGACCAAGTGACCGCCGACGCACATGTCGAGCGATTCGTACGCGTTCTAGATCGGGTGTCCTCGGATCCTTCACGTCCGATCGGTGACATCGAACTGCTCACCGACTCCGAACGAGCAGAAGTCCTCGGCTCCGTGGACACGACGCCACCCCCGGCAGTTGGTGCTTCGACGGGCAGACTCGTGCCACAGCTATTGGCGAACTCCGTAGAGGCTGATCCTGACGCCGTCGCAGTCGTGTGCGATGAAGAGGAAGTGACATACCACGAGGTCGATGCACGATCATCTCGCCTTGCGCGCCATCTCATCAGTCTTGGGATCGGCCCGGGCGACGCAGTTGCGATGACAGGGCTGCGTGGCATCGAACTGGTAGTGGCGATCTGGGCGCTGTCCAAAGCCGGCGCGGCAGCTCTGGTAGGAGCTACAGGAGTAGCACGTGGGACAGAAACGGCTCCGAGTGTGGCCTTGGCGTTGATTTCGGGTGAGGCCGAATCTGACGTACCGCTGGACACGAGCCTCGACTTGGACCAGCCAGATGTTATCGAGTTGGTGGCGTCGTATTCGAGTCGTTCCGTGAACTACGCGGACCGGGTTCGTCCGCTCAATGTGGACGACGTCGCAGTCGTGGTTACCGGATCGGCCTCTGACCAGATCACCCAGGGAGAGCTCGCGGCGAAGTTGGATGCCATGTCGCAAAAGCACGACGTCGACTACGAATCGCGTTTGATGTACTTCGGTCCCGACGACGATGAAACATCGGTTCTAACGATTCTGCTGGCAGGGGTAGTGGGTGGCGTCGTCCTTGTGTCCTCGGAAGATTCTCGGAATGCCGATGTGCACGGCCTCCTCGAGGAGGAGTGGGTTTCGCACGCGGTAGGTCAGACAGACGTCTTCACAGATGTCGTCGAAGGAACTTTGCCTGATCTACGCCTGGCGTGTGATCCCGCGACGTGGACTCTGAGCTGACGCCGCCGTTCTCGAAGTAGATAGACGCCCTTATCCCGAACAGTCCGATGATGTCCACTCCTCGACAGCTGTAACAATGGTTCGGTGTGTCCGATCAACTACTGGGGTCATACCGGGACGTCGAACTCGATTTGCCCAGGTCAAGGGTAGAACCTCGGAAGTGATCGGATTCCCGCGAATACCGATCGAACTGCAGTACCAAAGCGAAGGTGAAATGTCTTGACGCAGCACGAGCTCCTCCATCACGCCGTTCGAGCGCAGGTCGTGGCCGCATGAGCGCCGATGGTGTGACGCCGGATACCTCTGCTACCCGCAAGAGTCGACGGGAGCGGCCCACCCGCACTCGCCGAGCGAGGACATTGTTGCTGCCCCAGTTGCTGGCGGCGGCCGTCGAGTTGGATCCTTCGAGGGAAGCGTTGCGATTCGAGGGGCACTCACTTTCCTACGCCGAATTGGATGCGCGGTCGTCTCGCCTGGCTCGTATGTTGATCGCCGGCGGTGTAGGTCCGGAGGACAGGGTTGCCGTGTCCATCCCGCGGTCAATCGAGTCAGTGCTGGCAGTGTGGGCAGTCGCGAAGACCGGTGCAGCTTTTGTGCCGGTGGATCCGAACTATCCGTCTGACCGTGTTGCGTACATGATCGAGGATTCGGGTGTCTCGGTCGGCTTGACCGTCGGCGAATTAGATATTGATTTGCCATCGTCTGTGAGGTGGATCGCGATCGATTCTCTCGAGACGACGCAGGCATCGGAAGCGATGTCCGGCGAACCGGTGGCGTATTCGGACCGTGTTCGCACTCTGCGAACCGAACACCCTGCATACGTTATCTACACCTCAGGGTCGACTGGACGTCCGAAAGGTGTTGTTGTCACGCACGCAGGCCTGGGCAATTTGCTGAGTGAACAGGCCGAGCGACTTGGTGCCACAGCCCAATCGAGGGTTCTGCACTTCGCCACCCCCAGCTTCGATACTTCGCTCTTCGAGCTGTTGCTTACCATCGGTTCCGGCGCGACGATGGTTATCGTTCCGACGACCGTTTACGGGGGTGACGAGCTCGCGGAACTATTGAAAACCGAACGCGTCACGCATGTGGTGGGAACCCCGTCAATGTTGGCATCTGTGGATCCCTCGGGGTTGGATTCCATCGTCACCGCTGTAGTCGGTGGCGAGGTATGCCCACCTGAGCTTGTTGCACGGTGGGGACGGGACAGGGCCTTCTACAACGGATACGGCCCAACCGAGACGACTATTGTCACCAACATCAGCCCGAAACTGGCACCAGGTGACCGCGTGACAATTGGTGGACCTGTTCGCGGGGCTTCCGCCCTGGTTCTGGACTTACGGTTACAGCCAGTCCCAGTCGGGTCGACAGGAGAGCTGTATCTTGCCGGGCCTCAGGTTGCGCGCGGGTATCACAATCTGACTGGTATGACTGCCGATCGTTTCATCGCGAATCCGTTCGGAGCGCAGGGCGAACGAATGTACCGCAGTGGTGACCTCGTACGCTGGGTCATCGCAGAAGGCGGCGCGCGGGATCTCGAATACGTCGGGCGATCTGACTCCCAATTGAAGGTTCGCGGCTTCCGGGTCGAACTCGGAGAGATCGACGCTGTTCTTGCATCTCATCGAGCGGTCGACTTTGTTGCAACCCTCGGTCGCAAGCTCGCCAATGGCGAGCAGGCGCTGGTGGCGTATGTGCTGCCGCGAGCGGGAGCCGAGATCGACGTCACGGAACTGCTCGACGTCTGCAGACAAGAATTGCCCAGGCACATGGTGCCCGCCTCTGTCGTTCTCATCAGTGAGATTCCGTTGACACCCGTGGGCAAGTTGGATACCGCCGCGTTACCGGATCCGCTTTTCGAGTCTCGTCCGTTCCGTGCTCCTTCTACTGAGGATGAGATCCAGATCGCCACGGTGTTTGGCGAACTGCTCGGGACGGAGCAGGTCGGAGCGGATGACGACTTCTTCGAGCTTGGAGGCAATTCGCTTATAGCAGCGAAGCTGGCAGCGCGGTTGAGTGCTGTCTTCGACGTGCGGGTACAGGTCAAGACGTTGTTCGAGTCGTCGACGGTGTCGTCGCTTGCCTCTGCGCTCGCAGCTTCCGCTGGGCGTGCGCGTGTGGCGTTGACTGCTCGGGTGCGTCCGGTGCGGGTGCCGTTGTCGTTGGCGCAGCAGCGGATGTGGTTTTTGTCGCGGTTTGATGCTGTGTCGGGTGTGAACAATATTCCGATTGTGTTGCGTTTGTCTGGTGTGGTGGATGTGGCGGCGTTGGGTGCTGCTGTGTCGGATGTTGTTGCGCGGCATGAGATTTTGCGGACGGTGTATCCGGAGTTCGAGGGGGTCGGGTTCCAGCAGGTTCTTCCGGTGGGTGGGTTCGCTGTGGATGTTTCTGCGGTGCCGACCGATGAGGCTGATTTGTTGGGTGTGTTGGCGCCGGTGGTGACTGAGGGGTTTGATGTCACTTCTGAGGTGCCGTTGCGGGTTCGTTTGTTCCAGACGGGTTCGTCGGAGTTTGTGTTGGCGTTGGTGGTTCACCATATTGCTGCTGATGGTGTGTCGATGGGGCCGTTGGTGCGTGATGTGTCGATGGCGTATGTGGCGCGTGCGGGTGGACAGGTTCCGGGGTGGGCGCCGCTCGAGGTGCAGTATGCGGATTACGCGTTGTGGCAGCGTGAGGTGTTGGGGTCCGAGGGTGATCCGTCGTCGTTGATGTCTGAGCAGTTGGGGTATTGGACGTCGGTGTTGGAGGGGTTGCCGGAGCGGATCGAGTTGCCGGCGGATCGTTCGCGGCCGTTGGTTGCGTCCAATCGTGGTGCCGGTTACCAGTTCTCGGTAGATGCGCGGTTGCATCGGGCGCTCGAGCAGTTGGCGCTTGATCGTGGTGTGTCGTTGTTCATGGTGGTGCATGCGGCGTTGGCGGTGGTGTTGGCGCGGCTCAGTGGTAGTGATGATGTGGTGGTGGGCTCGCCGATCGCTGGGCGGGGCGAGCCGGAGCTTGATGATTTGATCGGGATGTTCGTCAATACGTTGGTGTTGCGGACCGAGGTGGAGAGTTCGGGGAGTTTCGTCGATCTGCTCGCGGGTGTGCGGGAGGCTGATCTTCAGGCGTTTGCGCATGCGGATGTTCCGTTCGAGCGGTTGGTGGAGGTGCTTGATCCGGCGCGGTCGCAGGCTCATCATCCGTTGTTCCAGGTTGCGTTGTTCTTCCAGAACATGGCGCAGAGTGTCTTGGAATTGCCGGGGCTGTCGATTGCCGGTTTCGACGCGGGTGTGGAGATCGCGAAGTTCGATCTGCAGTTGACGGTGTCACCGTTGGAGGAGGACGGCGTCGGTGTGGGGATGCCGATGTCGTTGACGTATGCGACGGATTTGTTCGACGAGTCGACGGTGGCTGGGTTCGCGGAGCGGTTGGTTCGGGTTCTGGAAGCGATGGTGGCGGAGCCTGATTCGGTTGTCGGGGATGTGGAGTTGCTCGGTGAGGACGAGCGTTCGCAGGTGTTGGTGGCGGTCAATGACACTGTTCACGAGTTGACTGTTGGTGCTTTGTTGCTCGACGGGTTTGTTGCGCAGGTGGCG
>NZ_JBHWUF010000021.1:0-15576 GCF_042738325.1 Rhodococcus sp. NPDC059969
AATCCTGGGCGTCCCGCCGGCGGGGGGGCTGGTTGGGTGGGGGGGGGCGCCGGCGCAATTTCTTCCCCGCCCAAAAAAAAACACCGCCTGGGGGGGTTCGGTCCGTATCGCGGGGCCACCCGCACCGAACTCAGCCGAGAAAGACGTTGCGACGCTTGGCCAACAGCCGATACAGCGTCTGCTGAATCGTCTCTCGAACGTGGTCCGTGACCTCGAACAGGACCATCGGATCGTCGGCGGCACCGCTCTCGAAAGTGTCGGTGACGATGGGCTTTCCGAACTCGATGTACCACTTCGACGGCAACGGAACCAGGCCGAGCGGTCCAAAGTGCGGGAACAGTGGTGTCACCGGAAAATACGGCAACCCGAGAACACGCGCGAGTGTGGTCAGATCACCGATTTTCGGATAGATCTCCTCCGAACCCACGATCGAGCACGGAATGATCGGAACACCGGTACGCATTGCGGCCGACACGAAGCCACCGCGCCCGAACCGCTGCAACTTGTACCGCTCACTGAACGGCTTCCCGATCCCCTTGAATCCCTCCGGGAACACCGCCGCGACTTCACCGTCGTTGAGCAGACGCTCGGCGTCGGGGTTGCACGCCAACGTGTGACCGGCCTTGCGCGCCAGACCGCCCACCACCGGCATCTCGAAAGCCATGTCCGCAGCCAACATTCGCAGCGGGCGATGCGCCGGATGATGATCGTGCACTGCGACCGACGTCATCAGACCGTCGAGCGGAATCACGCCGGCGTGATTGGCAACCACCAGTGCTCCCCCGGTGAGGGGAATGTTCTCGATCCCACTGACCTCGACGCGGAACCACTTCTCGAACAACGGCCGCAACATCGGCATGACGACGTTGTCCGCGAAATGCGGATCGAATCCGAACTCGTCGACCTCGTAGTCACCGGACACCCGACGTCGGAAAAATTCTGCCGCCGAGCCGATCTGGTCGACGATCGCGGACCTGGCCGCATCGACGAATGTACTCTCACCGCCGTGGTCGGCCGCCGAGGACGCTCCGGACGGATGCCGACGCTCACTTTGTTCACGGATGTCACGCTCCGTGCCCGTGACGGACTCACGCGAGCGCGAGGTTGCCGACTTTCCGGTGTGAGTTGCGCTGGGTCTCAGGGGAATTACCTTCGCCACGTCAGTCACCCCTTCACCGCACTTTGCCGCGACAACGGCATATGCATCACGTCTGCACTTGCGCTCGCCGCGGCGGCGTCACCGCCGAGGATCGTGGTCAACGCATTCTCGGCCCGATCGATCCACTCGGACTTGATGATCCGGCGGGTCTGCATCGCACGCATGAAATCGTCGAGTGCCTGCATGGTGGTCCATCGCGGCTCGAACCCCAATTCGCTGCGCATGCGAGTGGTGTCGAGTCCGCAGCCGAACCGGAAGTACTCGAGTTGCTCGTCGGTGTACAGCCTCATGGACGATCCCACCAACGCGCTCCCGACACTGCGGAACAGCGCGAGCGGCATCGGAACTTCGACCCTTCCTGCCCGGCGGATCGCCTGGGACATCATCACCACTCCGTCGCCGGCGATGTTGTACGTACCCGAGGCGTGTCCGATGGTCGCCTTCTCCAACGCTGCGAGGGCATCCTCGACGTGGAGCAATTGCAGACGCGCGTTCCGCCCGACGATGGTCGGCACGAGCGGGGCGGTGACGTAATGCCCGACAGTTGCCGTCAGTTGAGGTCCGATCAGCGGCGCCAACCGCAGAATCCCGACCGAGATGTCGGGACGCCGACGCCCCATCCCGCGGAGGTATCCCTCGATCTCGAGACTGTCGCGGGCATATCCGCCCGGCGGCCGGCGGCGCGCACTCATTTCTTCGGTGAACTGAGCGGGGTCCTTGGCACTGCACCCGTAGACGACCGAGGCCGAGCGCAGAACCACCTTGCGAACCGTCGGAGCTTTCTGGCAGACCGCGAACAGTTGCATGGCGCCGATGACGTTCATGTCCTTCATCGCGGCGCGGCTGCCGGCTTTGGGGGCTTTCTGAAGGGTCGACGCATGCACGACGGTGTCGACCTCGGCGTTTCGGATCACTTTGCCGATCAGCGGATTGCGGATGTCTGCTCGCACGAATTCCGCGCGGCCCATTCTGCGCATCATGTCCTTGCTCGGACTGACCGCGTCGACGGCGATGACACGCTCGATCGACGGATTCTGCGCAAGCCTGGTAACCAGGTAGCCGCCGAGGAATCTGCTCGCCCCGGTCACCAGTACGACGCGAGGCGCCGTGCCCCCTGAAGTGTTGTCACCTTCAACCACCAAGTACCCCCATATCCAGTAGAAACGCGCTCTGCCGAAGCGTCCCTCCCGCGATTTTCCCCCACTTTACGGGCAGAGGGGGTCCCGCGCTGACTACCCAGATTTCGGTCATTCAAGACAAACCGCCCAGACAATGAGACGGCCGACACACCTCTCCCCGGAGATACGTCGCCCCTCCCCTGAAATACGTCGATGCCCGCCACCCCGGAAGGGGCGGCGGGCATCAACAGGTATTGCTTATTTACCGAGTTTCCTGCGCTGTACTCGGGTACGACGAAGCAGCTTGCGGTGCTTCTTCTTCGACATGCGCTTGCGACGCTTCTTGATCACTGAACCCATAGCGGGTGTCCCTCACGTTCTTCTCTAGCGTTCCTGCGCACGCCGGTCACGTACGCCTGCGCCAAGCAATTGGCGCCTGGCCCTCGTTTTAACTAGCTCAGCGCCTTACGACACCAGCTTGCTGGTACGACAGTGACTCATCGTACCGGTGTGGACTCACTCGGCATAAACCGAGCCTCCGGCACAGCAACCGCTGTGCCCGCGACTCGGCTCACGCCGAGGTCATCCTCTTCGAACCGGCTGGTCAGCCGGCATCGAAGTACGAGGTTTCGAGGTAATCGTGCACTGCCTTCGCATGTACACGGAACGAACGGCCCACTCGTACAGCGGGCAATTCGCCACTGTGTACCAACCGGTACACAGTCATTTTCGACACCCTCATCAAAGTTGCTACCTCAGCAACAGTGAGGAATTGCGTGCCGGCCACTGCCGGCTTTCCGTCGTGGGACGAACCCATGGACGGCTTGTTTGCAGACACCATTAATCCACATACCTCCAGCACGACTCGCGCCGCCGGCTTCCCCTCCGGCGGAACAGACACGTACGTACTAAGTCGAGCTTAGCTGTACTGGTGGGGTTAAAGCGACGGGTGTGGCTAAACGGACGACTATTCCGCAGCTGCACCCATCGCGGCCGAGCGCGACTTGGCGGCATCCAAGGCATCGAAGAACGCCGTCCGCAGGCCGCCCGCTTCGAGCTGACGCAGTGCCGCAGCCGTCGTTCCGCCCGGTGACGTCACCGCGGCGCGAAGATCCGTTGCGCTGTCGCCGGTGCGATCGAGCATCGCTGCCGAACCGACCATCGTCTGCACCACCAATTCGGTAGCGACCGGGCGCGTCAGGCCGAGACCGACTCCCGCGTCGATCATCGCTTCGGCAACCAAGAAGAAGTAGGCCGGCCCGGAACCCGAGACAGCCGTGACCGCGTCGATCTGCGATTCGGGAACTGTGACTACCTTGCCGACGCTGCCGAGGATGCCGCGTACAAGCTCGAGATGCTCGGCCTTGACGTGGCGTCCGGGTGACAGAACGCTCACGCCCTCCCCCACCAACATCGGGGTGTTCGGCATGACGCGGACGACCGGGAACCCTGCCGGCAGACGCGTTTCGAAGAACCCGGTGGGGATTCCCGCCGCGAGAGAAACGATCAACTGCTCGAGGTCACCGTCCAGATCGACCTTCGTCAACGCGGTGAGCGCTGATTCGACGTCGTTGGGCTTGACCGCGATGACGATGACGTCTGCACCCTCCGCAGCATCGGCGACCGTGCTGACGCGGATGGAGTATTCGGCAATCAATTCGTCTGCGCGAGGCTGATACTGCTCGGCGACAACCAGATCCTTGATGGCGTGGCCGGCCTGCAACAGCCCGGAGATCAGCGCCTCGCCGATCTTGCCGCCACCGATAATCGCAATTCTTGTCATGGCGAACAGCCTGCCACGACCGCAGCGATCGACCCTAGCGGGGCATCATCGCCAGCTGACGGCTCTGCACGACAACCGCTCCCGCCGAATCGAGGACTGCGTGGTCCTCTTCGAACCACGTGCTGCCCAGAACATCCGAACTTGCTCGCACACGAAGCCATCCCGGTGTCGGCAATCGGCGCAGGTACGTCGTCAACTGCACTGTCGGCGCCCACCCGAACAAGCCGCGGTTCATCGTCACCGGCGCGCTGATGTCACCTGCCATGATGGCGAACAGCACAGCGGTGTCGAGATCGTTCTCGTCCTCGGGCCGGGGGCGGACCCACATCCTGACCTCGGCCTCGCCTTGGCTCCCCGTCAGGAAGTGCGCCGAGGTGGTGTCGATTCGCATGTCGCAACCCTGCCCGACGTGCACGACCTGAGCCATCGGATGATCACCGATGACGGCCACCGCACTCTCCGGCGGTTCCGGTGACATGTCGTCGATCGACGAGGCCGTCACGAAAGTGGGGTCGCCGTTGTCCGGAAATCCGAGCGTGACCGCCGCGCGAACAGCGCTGCGACCGGCCTGACTCAATTCGACGTCGAACAACGCGACCTGCCGTCCCTGCTTGCGGACGATCACCTCCAGTTCGACTTCACCCGGATCGGGGGCGGAGAGGTAGTTGGCGCTCACGGCCAGTGGCTGCATGTTCAGAAGCGAGTCGTTCTCACCTGCGCCGTCTCGCAGACATTGACGCGCGGCAGCGGCACACACAGCCATCATGGAGCCGCCGTGCACTTTCGGCCCGATGGTCCAGATCGAATCGATCGTTGCGGTGTATCGCCCGTCGCCGAGCGAGGTGAGGCGATTGAGATCTTGAAAGGGGCTGGTGCTCATCGATTTTCCTGTTCAGTGCGTTCTCGGTGTTGCGGGAAATGTCGTGCGGCCAAGTCTTGGTGCGCCAAGCGTCGCAAAGCTGTCAGGACAGGTTCGTACATGGCGGTTCCGAGAACCGCATAGCGAATGCCGTCCTCGGTCGAACTGGTGGGCATCAGCTCGATTTCCACTTCGGCGATCCCTCGGATGTGCTCGCCGTAGGCGCGCAATCGCTCGTCCGAGAGGCTCAGTCCGGCATCCTCGAGGCCGATCAGTGCACGCTCGAGGTGCGCGACCGCCACGTACCTCGGCTCGAAGACCTGACCGAGAAACTCCAGAACCTTGCGAGCTCTGGGGAACTCTGGATCCGGTTCATGTTCGACGTACGGAGGTAGTTGCGCGATTGCGCGGCCGAAAGTCTCGAATTCGGATCGCTCGTCACTGTCCACCAGTTCGAGCACCGCGCGAATCCGTGGAATCGCGAGTCCCGCCCCGGCCAGGGCCCTGATCAACGCGAGTCGCCGGACGTGCTGTTCGCCGTACCTCGCTCCCGTTGCGCTGGTCGGCTCACCAGGCATCAGCAGACCTTCACGGAGGTAGTACTTGATCGTGGCCAGTGCAACGCCGGACTGTGCGGCCAGTTCGGAAACCTTCACCGCTCCTCCGTCCAACTCGCTCGACCCATTACTGGATAGTGATGCTATCCAATGATCGCCGAGCATCGGTAAGGAGGACACGCCTTGCGCTAGGGTTGAACCTTCTTTGCGCACACCACCAGAAATTTCCGAACGGAGCGAACAGGCGGAATGACGGATTTGCAGTCGGAGGCTCAGCCCGACGAACAGTGGCGCATCGTGGAACCACTGACGCTGACTCCCCTGCTCACCGCCGCACTCGAGGTGTTCCACGAACTCGGTTACCACGGAGCATCGGTTCGTGACATCGCAAAACGTGCCGGTGTCACCGTGCCGACGCTGTATTACCACCACGGCAACAAACAGGGCATCCTCGTCGCGCTGATGGAACCGGGCATCGAGAACGTCACCGCGCGAGCGAGCGCTGCCGTCGACGCTGCCGGCCCGTCACCGACGACACAGTTCGGCAATCTCATCGAGGCCTGCGTCCTGCACATGACCAGTCGCTCCGACATAGCTTTCCTCGATTCCGAACTCCGATACCTCGAGGACGCGGAACGAAAGAGCTACGCGGCCAAGCGAAAGAAGCTCGAGAACCTACTCGTCGACGTACTGACGGCAGGCGTCGAGAGCGGTGAGTTCACGGTCCCCGACATCACCGGAACGGGCCGTGCACTACTGGGAATGTGTCAGTCCGTCGTCCTCTGGTATCGACTCGACGGACCGCAGACTCCGCGCGAAGTCAGTGTTCTCTACCGCGAGATAGCCCTGAAAGCCGTCGGCGTCACTTCTTGAGCACTGAACTTCCCGGCATGTCCGATTAGCCCTTAACTGACGAACGTCACACCTCCCGGCTGACACCGAAACCGGGACGCGCCCACGGTCGCGGGTCCACACTTAGAAGCAGAGATGCGCGGGGTGGATCCGCAGACCGAGGGAGTTCTTGACGTATGGCCAACAGCAATCCATTTGTTCCTCCTAGCGCGGTCGACGTCGACCTTTCCGCGGTCGCCTGGGGGGCGAACCGCACGATGTCCGACTTCGAGACTGGAATGTGGCGGATGGAAGAGGCGCAGCCGCAACTGCGCTCACCGATCGTTGCGGTAGAAGTTCTCGATCGCGCCCCGGACTGGGACCGTCTGCTCGACGCAGTCGAGTGGGCATCGCACGTGGTTCCGCGTATTCGTATGCGAGCGGTGGAACCGGCGATGCAGTTGGGCAATCCGGTGTGGTCCGTCGATCCGGAGTTCGACATCGGCTATCACCTACGACGGGTTCGCTTGCCTGCACCCGCGGATTTCGATCACGCGCTGCGCATGTGTCGCCACCTGGCCACCGAACCCTTCGACAAGGCTCGGCCGCCGTGGAGCGCACTGCTCATCGAAGGTCTCGACGACGGTCGCGCCGTGTTCGTGGTCAAGACTCACCACTCCATCACCGACGGCATGGGAGGCATCCAGATGATGACGCTCCTGCACAGCAGGCGCCCGGATCCCACCCCGAACAAACCCGACCGCACGCCGCCCGCCCCTGAGCACCTGTCTTCGGTAGGCGCCTTCGGCGAGGAGGTCGTCAGCGAGATCCGGCGGACGCCCTCGCGGATCGCCAAACTGGTCCGCGGCGCCACCAATGTTGCGACCACGGCGATCTCGAGTCCGATCACGACGGCTTCCGAGGTCCTCGGTTACGCCAATTCACTCCGCAAGATCGTCACTCCCCCGGCTCGTTCCGGTTCCCCACTGCTCCACGATCGTGGTCTCGGACGATGGTTCGGAACTCTCGAGGTGGGTGTCCCCGAACTCAAGGCAGGGGCGAAAGCTGCCGGCGGTTCACTCAACGACGCGTACGTTGCTGCCCTGCTCGGCGGGTTCCGTCGCTACCACGAATCGTTCGGGCAATCCGTCGACAGCATTCCGATGGGTATGCCGATCAGTATGCGTACCGGCGCGGATGCCAACGGCGGCAACCGTTTTGCAGCAGTCCGCTTCAACGGCCCGGTCGCCGAGACCGATCCGGCCAAACGCATCAGGCAGGTACGAGAAATCGTCCTGGGTCTGCGTGAGGAACCGGCGTTGGACGCTCTCGACGTCGCTGCCCCGATCCTCGCCCGCCTGCCGAATTATCTGCTCGCGAACTGGTATCTGTCCCAGTCGACTGGACTGGACCTGCAAGCGAGCAACGTCGCCGGCGTACCGGTGCCGGTGTATCTCGCCGGAGCGAAGATCGAGCGTATGTTCCCGTTCGGGCCGGCGCCCGGTTGCGCGGCAATGGCAACGCTGGTCTCCCATGTCGGAGTCTGCTGCATCGGAATCAATCTCGACACCGCTGCGATCACAAAACCCGCCTTGCTGATGCAGTGCCTGCAGGAGAGCCTGGACGAGATCGTGGCTCTCGGAGTTCCAACGGAAGGTGCGTGAGTCATGAGTGAAAACACGACCAACCCGCGCGTGTACCTCACCGAAACCATGACAGAGGCCGAAGCCGGCGTGCTGCGAAAGTGGCTTGCCGACAAGGCAACCGCATCCGAAACACGGCCGGTCACCGTCAACATCACCGACAAGACCCTGGCCGAACTGGCGGCGCGGACCGACGACCCGATGCTCGCGCCGCTTCGCGTGGTGTGGATCCCGGACACCCATACCAAACACAACGTCGCGGTGCGGGTGCGCGATGCGCTGGCACCACGCGACCCCCTCCACCCCGGACGCGGTGCACAACGCAGAACCCTGCGCACCGACCCCTCACGGTGCCAGGTCATCGAAGGTGAACCCGCGCCACTGAGCGATCTCGAGCGTCGCCTCGAAAAGAGCGGTGGCGGTTCGCTACCGGAGTTCATCCGACGGCAGGCCGCTCTGGCACTCGAACGCGCCGAATTGGGCCTACTGGGTGGCCAGTACAAGGTGTCACGGTTCGTCGTCGACGAGATCACCGACACTCGCCGGTTCGCCACCGAGGTCATGGCTTTGGCCGACCGGTTGAACATCGCCGTCGCCGACGTCGATCGCCGTGCGCGTGAAGCTCTCGAAGAAATGGTTGCCACCCAGAGTCGCCAAGCCATCGCGGTGTGGGATCGCCTGGGCCGCTACTTCGCTCGCGCCTACAAGCTGGACGTGGACACGAGCCGCTTCGAGGAACTCCGTGAGCTGAACAAGGAACACTCACTGGTCTTCCTCCCCAGTCACCGTTCGTATCTCGATCCCCTCGTCCTGCGTCCGGCGTTGATCGCGAACGGCTTGCCGCTCAATCACGTCATGGGCGGACTCAACATCAGCTTCTGGCCCATGGGCTCGATCCTCAAGCGCAGCGGCACCGTCTTCATTCGTCGAAGCATCGGCAACGACGAGGTCTACAAGTGGTCGATGCACGAGTACATGCGCTACCTGCTGACCAAGCGCTTCAATCTGGAGTGGTACATCGAGGGTGGACGCGGGCGCACCGGGAAACTGCGCCCGCCGCGCTTCGGTCTTCTGACCTACCTGACCAAGGCTTTTCAGGTCAGCGGCGCATCCGACGTGTACCTCGTCCCGGTCGCGCTGAGCTACGACCAACTCTACGAAGTCGGGGCCATGGCTGCCGAGGCGCTCGGCGCCGAGAAGACACCGGAAGGCCTACGCTGGATGGTGGGTTACGTACGTGCACAGGGCAAGCGCAACGGCGTCGCGCACGTGACCATCGGCAGGCCGCTCTCACTCGCGGATGCACTCAGCCAGGAAACCGACCAGCGCCTCGCCATTCAAAAGGCCGGAATCGAGGTGTGTCACCGAATCAACGAGGTCACGCCGGTGACCGTGTCGTCGCTGGCGATGTTGGCGTTCCTCGGAATCGAAGACCGGGCGTTGACCGTTCGCGAACTCACGGCGATCCTCACGCCGCTGTTCGGGTACATCACCGCGCGCAACCTTCCGATCGCCGGTGACGTCGAACTGTCCGATCCGCGTGTCATCGAGAAGGCGTTGCAGACACACGTCGATTCCGGTGTGCTCGAGCGCTTCGATCGCGGCGGCGAGCAGGTCTTCTACCTCGGCAAGGACCAGCATCTTGTCGCTGCCTTCTACCGCAACAACACTATTCACTTTCTCGTCGTGCGTGCCATCACCGAACTGGTACTCCAGGCAGCCGTCGAAGAGCGGTTCGAGGATCCCATCGGGGACGGGTGGGCAGAGGCCAAGCGCATCCGAGATTTGTTGAAATTCGAGTTCTTCTTCAGCGACCGGGACACGTTCGAGCAGGAGATGCGGACCGAGCTGACGTTGATCGACCCCGAGTGGGAAACCGTCATGGCCGACGACAAACGAACCGAGCACATGATCGAGACGGTTCGCCCGTACCTCGCGCACCGCGTGCTCCAACCGTTCCTCGAGGCGTACCAGGTTGTCGCCGATCAGCTTGTGCTCGCGCCGATTTCGACGTCGTTCGACGAGAAGTCGTTCATCAGCAACTGTATCGACGTCGCACATCAGCGTCGACTGCGGCAGCAGATCGCCAGCAACGAATCCGTCTCCGGCGAATTGTTCGCCACCGCACTGAATTTGGCGCGCAACCGTAACTTGATCGAAGTCGACGACGACGGAGTCCGGGCCCGGCGCCTGGCATTCGCTGCCGAGATCAAGGTTCAGGTCGAGCGCCTGCGTCACCTTCGCGCACTCGCGCATGCGCGACTCGATCAGGTGGCGATGCCGGTACCGGACGCCGCTGCAGTAGTGACCATTCCAGAAGCAAACCGAGCGCCCGCCGCGAACGAGGAAGTAGGACTGTGACCGGACTCGAGCGTCTGCACTCCGCCATCGAAGCCGCCCCGCCCGGGCCCGGAACGATCGCCGCCTTCGACCTCGACGGCACCTTGATCAGCGGGTACTCGGCCAGTGTCGTGTACCGAGACCGCCTGCGACGCTTGGACATCAGCGTCGGCGAATTGTTGCGCACCACCGGTGCCGCGATCGACACGCAGTTCCGCGGCGCTGATGTCGGAGCACTGATGGACATCGGCGTTCGCGCCCTGGGCGGCCGGACCGTCGAGGAACTGAACGACTGGGGCCGACGGTTGTTCAAGCAGGAGATCGCCGCGATGATCTACCCGGAAGCACGCGGGCTTCTGGCAGCGCACCGGCGCGCCGGCCACACCATCGTGATGGCCACGTCGGCAACTCCGTTCCAGGCCAAATACGTCGCCGAAGATCTCGACATCGAAGACGTGCTGTGCACCGAACCCGAAGTTGTCGACGGAATGCTGACCGGCGAACTGTCCTCACCCGCTTTGTGGGGTCCGGCCAAAGCCAATGCCCTTGCGGGATATGCCGAGAAGATGGGCGCCGATCTGAAGAACGCGTTTGCGTACTCCAACGGCGTCGAAGATGTGTTCATGCTCGAGGCCGTCGGGCGACCTGTCGCACTGAATCCCGATCGTGGTCTGGCCAAGATCGCGTTGCGCAATCACTGGCCCTCGGTCAACCTGCGTAAACCGCAACGAGGCGCAACGCCGATCTCCACGATCCGAACGGCAACGGCCATGGGCGCGCTTGCGGCAACCGCCGCCCTCGGCGCGTCGGCGGGCATCGTCACCGGCAACCGTCAACTGGGCGCGAACCTCGTTGGTACCTACGGTCCCGACATCTCACTCTCGCTGCTCGGCATCGACGTCGAGATCGACGGCGAGCACAACGTGTGGGACCACCGCCCGGCGGTATTCATGTTCAATCATCAGAGTTCCCTGGACATGTTGGTCCTCGGCACCGTGATCAAGCGTGACGTGACCGGTGTCGCGAAGAAGGAAGCGGCAAGCGATCCGCGGTTCATGCCCGTCGGCGCCCTGCTCGACGTCGCCTACATCGACCGCACCGACACCACCAAAGCGAAGGCCGCATTGCAACCGGCGGTCGACAAGCTGAAGAACGGCGTCTCGATAGTCATCGCTCCGGAGGGCACCCGTTCTCCGACGCCACGCCTGGGCCCGTTCAAGAAAGGTGGATTCCACTTGGCGATCCAGGCCGGTGTGCCGATCGTCCCCGTGGTGATTCACAACGCGGGCGAAAGGATGTGGCGCAATTCGCTTGTCGCCCATCCGGGCCCGGTCTACGTCTCGGTGCTCGATCCCATTTCGACCGAAGGCTGGGAGACCAAGGACCTCGACGCGCACGTCGAGAAGGTACGCGCGCAGTTCGAAGCTGCGCTACTTGCCGGCCACCGCTGAACGTGCCAGGTGCTCGCGTGCAAACGCGAGCGCCTGCGCCAGCATCGACGACCGCTCCCGCCTGGTGCGCGCGTTCTGAGTGTTGATCTCGATGACGGCCTGGCCGCTGAATTCGCTCGCGGCCAACTGCTGACACAACTCCGCGCACGGCTGTGAACCATGCCCGGGGATCAAGTGCTCGTCCATCGACGCCCCGCGACCGTCGGCCAGGTGCAGATGCTCGAGTCCCCTACCCATACGGGAGGCCAACTCCAAGGCATCCATGCCCGCCGTCGCGGTGTGCGACAGGTCGAGTGTGTAGTGAGCGTGATCGGAATCGGTCGGGTCGTACGACGGGCTGAATGCCGACAGCGCCGCGCCCGGACCGCCACGTTTGCGTAGACGCTCCGCAGACTTGTCCTTGCCGCCGAAGAAGCTGTCCGCGCGCATGGGGAACATGTTCTCCACCGCCACGACGACGCTGCTCTTCGATTCGAGGTCGACAACCTGTTCGGCGAAGCCTTCGGCGTACTTGCGCTGCCACCGGAACGGTGGGTGGACGACCACCGTCGTCGCACCCAAGGTTTCGGCGGTGCGAACCGAACGCTCGAGTTTCTCGACCGGATCGGAACCCCATACGCGCTGCGAAATCAGCAGACACGGCGCATGCACAGCCTGCACCGGGATCGCATATTTGCGAACGAGGGCAGCAACAGCACCGACGTCCTGGCTGACGGATTCGGCCCACACCATCAGTTCGACACCGTCGTATCCGAGATCGGCGGCGTAACGAAATGCTGCTTCCGTGTTCTCCGGATACACCGAAGCCGTCGACAAACCGACGGCTATCGGCCGACGAATTCTGCGCTGCGATCCCCCGATCATCGTCCGATCAACCCGAAGTCAACAAGAACGCCAATGGACCGAGCGTCACGATCATGCCGACGACCACCGCGATCACAAAACTCGTGATGTCGTCCGTCTTGCGCAGAACCCGCACGACGGCCACCAGGCCGACGATCACGATCAGCGCGAGCACCAACGCCACCCACGGCAGCATGTCCCACAGCTTCTCGAAGCCCTTGAACATCGCGCCGCCGACGATCAGTGCGACGACGACCTGACCGGCAAGCACTGCCCATTCACGGATCGAGTTACGTTCGCCGGCCTCTTCCGCGGCCGGTTCGGCTTCGACATCAGTCTCGGGCTCAGCGACGGCAGTGGACTTTTTTGCACTGTCAGTAACTGCCGGCGCCTTGACCAGATCGACCACTGCGGTCGATTCGGCCTCGCTGGAATCCGCGTCTGCGATCCTGTCGATCAGTTCGGTGCTGTCGTCCGGAGCGGCCGGAGCAGGTGTCTTGGCGACGGGAGTGGGGACACGCGGCGGCAGGATCGGCGGACGCAACGACGGTGACTGGGTTGCGGCACGTTCCTGACGCATCAGGTCACCTGCCAGGGTCTGACCCGACAGCAGTGCCGGTTCCTGCGTTACCTGCGTCGGCGACGAGGAGTTGAGCGGTGCCCGGCTCACCCACTGTCCTGGCGAGGACTTCGAGGTCTGTCCCGGCGAAGGTGTGGAAGTCGGCTTCGGAGTGGTGGTCGGCGGCGTGGCAACCGGCTTCGACTCGGCCTTGGGTGCCTGCGGCTCGTCGTCGTCATCGTCGTCGTCGAACGAGACGGCGAAGGCGGCAGTGCGGTCGGCGGGAACCTTCGGTGCCGGCGCGGTGGGCTTCGCTGTTTCCGCAACAGCCTCGGCCGGTGCAGCAGTTTCAGGCGCTGCGGTTGCCGGCTCGGACGCTGCTGGTTCGGACGCTGCTGGTTCGGCCGACTCGGGCTCGGCTGCCGCGCGCGATCCCGACTGGCGAACGATCGGGATCTCACCAGTCAGTTCGGCGACGGAGATGCCACCGGCTACGCCGCGCCGGCGTCGTCCACCTCGGGATTCGACGCTCTGACCGTTCCGCTTGAGCAGTTCCGCTACGGAAATCTGCTGACTGTCCTCGGTCATCAAGCACTCACCACCAATTCACCGCCCATTTCTGTGTCGAGCTTTCGCAGAATCAGACCCTCACGCAGTGCCCAGGGACAAATTTCCAGTTCGTCCACTCCGAGCGCCCGCATGGTTGCCTCTGCGATGAGCGCGCCGGCCACAATCTGCTGTGACCGATCCGAGCTCACTCCTTCCAATTCTGCACGGTCCGCTGCCGTCATCCTGGATATGAAGGCTATGAGTTGCCTGAGTCCGCTGGAAGTCAGGGTCCGTTTGGCCCGGGGGCCTGCGGCAGAAGGGGCCGCGCCGGTGAGCCGAGCCAGCGATCGGAAGGTCTTCGACGTCCCGACCGTGCGGTCCCAGTCGCCGGCGGCGCGCAGTTCCTTGGCTGGTCCGACCAGCTCCGCGTCCAGCCAGTCGCGCAGGACGGCGACCCGGCGCTTGCCCGGCGGATCGGCCTGTAGCCAGTCGCGCGTCAACCGTCCCGCACCGAGTTGCAGCGAGAAGGCGACGTCCGGATCCTCGTCTCCACCTGCGGTGAGTTCGAGGGAGCCGCCGCCGATGTCCAGGTTCAGGATGCGTCCGGCGCTCCAGCCGTACCAGCGGCGCACTGCCAGAAAGGTCAAGCGGGCTTCGTCGACCCCGGAGAGAACCTCGAGATTGACTCCGGTCTCCGCGCGAACGCGGGCGAGCACGGCTTCGGAATTGTTGGCGTCACGGACGGCGGAAGTGGCAAAAGCCATCATTTCCTCGCATCCGGACGTCTTGGCGATACCGGCGAATTCGGAGACCGTCGAGACCAACCGATCGGCTCCTGACGTGGTGATATCGCCGCGGTCGTCGGTGTTCTCCGCCAGCCTCAACGTGGACTTGGTCGAGCTCATGGGTGTTGGGTGGCCGCCCCGATGGGCGTCCACAACCAATAGATGGACGGTATTGCTTCCGACGTCGAGTACCCCTAGTCGCACATCGCCACGTTACTGGGTCTACCGTCGGCCCTTGTGACAGCAGGTAACCCAGACCGGTCCCACAAGATGACTCCGAGCCCCGAGGTCGATCTCGATTTCCCGCGCGAATGGGTCGAATTTGTCGATCCGGAGAACTCCGAGCACCTCATTTCCGCTGATATGACGTGGTTGCTCTCGCATTGGACCTGCGTGTTCGGCACGCCGGCATGTCAGGGCATCATCGGCGACCGCCCGGACGACGGCTGCTGCTCGCACGGCGCTTTCCTCTCCGATCAGGAAGATCAGGACAAGCTCGATGCGTCAGTGAAAATGCTCACAGCCGAAGACTGGCAGTACATGGAAAAGGGTCTCGGCAAGAAGGGCTACGTCGAAGAAGACGACCTCGAGGACGAGCCCGCGCTGCGCACCCGCCGCTACAAAGGAGCCTGCATCTTCCTCAACCGGCCGGGTTTTGCCGGCGGCGAGGGCTGCGCACTACATTCCATGGCGCTCAAGAAGGGCATCGAGCCACTCGAGGTCAAGCCCGACGTGTGCTGGCAGCTGCCCATCCGCCGCACTCAGGACTGGGTCGACCGGCCGGACGGCGTGCAGATCCTCAAGACCACGATCACCGAGTACGACCGCCGCGGCTGGGGTGAGGGCGGCGACGACCTCGCCTGGTACTGCTCCGGCTCCCCCGACGCTCACGTCGGGGAGCGGCAAGTCTGGCAGTCCTACGGGCCGGAACTGACGGAGCTTCTCGGAAAGCGCGCGTACGACGAGCTGGCTCGCCTCTGCAGGCGTCGCGCCGGCCTCGGCCTCATAGCGGTCCACCCGGCGACCACGATCGCTCAGAACAAAGCTCAGGGCTGACTCCACGTAAACCAAAAGATTTCGGCCGCTCACACGATTGTGT
>NZ_JBHWUF010000022.1:0-9189 GCF_042738325.1 Rhodococcus sp. NPDC059969
GCCCGGCAGAAGCCGGGCGGCCGCTTTCGACGTGCTCAGGGGATCAGCTGAGGCGCTCGATCACCATTGCCATGCCCTGTCCGCCGCCGACACACATGGTCTCGACGCCGAAGGTCTTGTCCTGCTCCTGCAGGTTGTTGATCAGGGTGTTGGTGATGCGGGCACCGGTCATACCGAAGGGGTGGCCCAGTGCGATCGCGCCACCGGAGATGTTGAGCTTGTCTTCTTCGATACCCAGTTCGCGAGCGGATCCGAGGACCTGCACGGCGAATGCCTCGTTGATCTCGAACAGGTCGATGTCGGAGATCGACTTGCCGGCGATTTTCAGGGCGTTCTTGACGGCCTGAATCGGGCCGAGGCCCATGATCTCGGGCGACAGGCCCGAAACGCCGGTGGAGACGATGCGAGCGAGCGGGGTCAGGCCGAGTGCCTTTGCCTTGGTGTCGGACATGATCACCAGTGCGGCTGCGCCGTCGTTGAGCGGGCAGGCGTTGCCCGCGGTGACGGTGCCGTCGGGGCGGAAGACGGGCTTGAGGCCGCTGATGCCTTCGTAGGTGGTGCCGGCGCGGGGGCCGTCGTCCTTGGAGACGACGGTGCCGTCGGCGAGGGTGACGGGGGTGATCTCACGCTCGAAGAAGCCGCGAGCGATGGCTTCCTCGGCGCGGTTCTGGCTGCGCACTGCCCAGCGGTCCTGGTCTTCGCGGGTGATGCCGGTGGCGGAAGCGACGTTCTCCGCGGTCTGGCCCATGCCCAGGTACACGTCGGGGATCAGGCCTTCTTCGCGAGGATCGGTCCAGGCGACTCCACCTTCGGCGAGCTTGGCGCTACGGGCCTGCGCTGCGTCGAAGAGCGGGTTCTTGGTGTTGGGGAGGCCGTCGGCGTTGCCCGTGATGAAGCTGGAGACGGACTCGACGCCGGCGGAGATGAAGACGTCGCCCTCGCCTGCGCGGATGGCGTGCAGAGCCATGCGGGTGGTCTGCAGCGAGGAGGAACAGTAACGGTTGACCGTGACACCGGGGAGGAAGTCGTAGCCGAGCTGGACGGCGACGACGCGGGCGATGTTGAAGCCCGACTGACCGGCGGGCTGGCCGCAACCGAGCATGAGGTCGTCGATCTCGGTGGGGTCGAGCTCGGGGACCTTTGCCAACGCGGCGGCAACCATCTGAGTCGCGAGGTCATCCGGGCGGATGTCCTTGAGCGAACCCTTCATTGCGCGGCCGATGGGCGACCGTACTGCTGAGACGATTACTGCCTCGGGCATGAAAACTCCTTTTGTGTACTGCTCGGGGCCGGCTTGAAACGCCGTCGAGCAGGGCAAGTTGAATGCAGCTTCGACTTACAATTTACGTTGCCACTCCCAGATGGTGGTCACGCAGTCTCACTCAGTTGACGTCGTGGCGCTGACCTGCAGGTTTGGTGCGTCGCGCGAAAGCTTTCCATTGGGTTGCCGCCGCCGTCAGTCGGGCCGCGACGGTGCGAGCTTGCGCCGCCTCCGAGACGTGGGGGAGTTCGGGTAGCGGGCCACCCTGCCACTCGCCCAGCGCCGACGCGAGAACCGGGACGATCTGCTTCGCCGCGAGTTCGTATCCGGCCGCGGACGGGTGGAAACGGTCGGCCGAGAACATCGTGTCGGGCGAGGCCAGGAATTCCTTGGCCAGCAGGTCAGCTAGTGGAACGGGATGACCCCCCGCGTTTCGGGTCGCGGCCGCCTGGGCGAGCGCCAGACGATGACCCCATTCACGCACCACGGAGCGCAGCGGTTGCGGGATTGCCGTGACCACCCCCAGATCTGGGCAGGTGCCGACAACAACGACGGCGCCGCTCTCGCGTAAGCGTCGTACCGCGTCGCCGAGGCGTTTCGCCGACGCGTGAATTGCGTTCTTGGCAGTGACGTCGTTGGCGCCGATCAGGATCACCGCAGCGTCCGGGGGAGGGCCGGCGACGAACATGGCGTCGACCTGCCCGCTCAACCCGCGTGAGGTGGCGCCGCCGATGGCCTTGGTGCTCAAGCGGATTCGTTTCCCGGTTTCACTCGCGAGCTGCTTCGCGACCTGCACACCCGGAACTTCCGACGCCGTCAGCGCGCCGACGCCGGCCGCAGACGAATCGCCGAAGATCATCAAGTGGAGATCGAAGGGCACGGCCCGCCACCAGAGTTCCGGGTTGTCGGCGCCGGGCGCGTACACGCCGTCCGCCTCGGGTGGCTTGGCGATATTGCGACCGATCACCCCACGCGCCGCACCTGCCTGCGACATCAGATAGTTGTAGCCCAACCAGGAGAGCGTGCCTGCACTCGATCCGGCCACCACCGTGGCCACCGACGCTTTCAGTCCGGTTCGACTCACACTTGCCAATCTAGCCGGATTGCACCGCCTTCGCCCGACGTCCGCGCGCACCGTTTTCTTCTATCTGGGAACATGGACGAATGCGCATCGCGGAACACGTCGTCGACCTCATCGGCAACACCCCACTCGTCAAGCTCACGTCCGTCACGGGCGAAAACTTCGGCACGGTGGCAGCCAAGGTCGAGTACCTCAACCCGGGCGGTAGCTCCAAGGACCGCATCGCCGTCAAGATGATCGACGCAGCCGAGGCTTCGGGTGAACTGAAGCCGGGCGGCACCATCGTCGAACCGACTTCGGGCAACACCGGAATCGGCTTGGCGCTCGTGGCGCAAAAGCGTGGATACAAGTGCGTTTTCGTCTGCCCCGACAAGGTCAGCGAAGACAAGCGCAACGTCCTGCGTGCCTACGGCGCCGAGGTGGTCGTGTGCCCCACGGCCGTCGCGCCGGACAACCCGAACAGCTACTACAGCGTCTCCGACCGCCTCACCCGTGAGATCCCCGGCGCCTGGAAGCCCAACCAGTACTCCAACCCGGGTGGACCGGAGAGCCACTACGAGACCACCGGTCCCGAGATCTGGGCTGACACCGACGGCAAGATCACGCACTTCGTCGCGGGCGTCGGCACCGGCGGAACCATCACCGGCACCGGCCGCTACCTCAAGGAAGTTTCGGGCGGCAAGGTCAAGGTGATCGGCGCAGACCCCGAAGGCTCCGTCTACTCCGGCGGCACCGGTCGCCCGTACCTCGTCGAAGGCGTCGGCGAAGACTTCTGGCCGACCGCATACGACCCGTCCATCCCGGACGAGATCATCGCCGTCTCGGACGCCGATTCCTTCGAGATGACACGTCGCCTCGCCCGTGAAGAGGGACTGCTGGTCGGCGGTTCCTGCGGTATGGCGGTCGTCGCTGCCCTCGAAGTAGCCAAGCGCGAGGGCCCAGACGCCCTGATCGTCGTCCTCCTCCCGGATGGTGGCCGCGGCTACCTGTCCAAGATCTTCAACGATCAGTGGATGGCGTCGTACGGATTCCTGCGCACCCCACTCGACGGCAAGACGAACGTTCCCACTGTCGGCGACGTGCTGCGCGGCAAGTCGGGCGAGCTGCCGGACCTCGTTCACACCCACCCGTCGGAGACCCTGCGCGACGCGATCGAGATCCTGCGCGAGTACGGCGTGTCCCAGATGCCCGTCGTCGGTGCGGAACCGCCGGTCATGGCAGGCGAGGTCGCCGGAAGTGTGTCCGAGCGAGATCTGCTGAGCGCGGTATTCGAAGGCCGTGCGCACCTTGCGGATTCCGTCGAGAAGCACATGAGCAAGCCGTTCCCGCTCATCGGATCCGGCGAGCCGGTTTCGGCTGCCACGAAGGCGCTCGGTGACACCGACGCACTCATGGTGGTCGACGACGGCAAGCCGGTCGGTGTCATCACGCGCCACGATCTCCTGGGTTTCCTGAGTTCGGATTCCTGAGTTCGGATTCCTGCGCCGGCACCGGCGCCATTAGGCTGGGGACCATGAGTGAGCAACGCAGCAAGGCCGACAACATCAGCTGGCAGGGTTTCTCCACGAAAGCGGTGCATGCGGGTTACGAACCCGATCCGCTGACCGGTGCGGTCAACGTGCCGATCTACGCGAGTTCCACCTTCGCCCAAGACGGCGTCGGTGGAATGCGCAGTGGCTTCGAGTACGCGCGAACGGGTAACCCCACCCGTCGCCCACTCGAGGCGAACCTCGCCGCGCTCGAATCCGGAACCTACGGTCGAGCGTTCAGTTCGGGAATGGCGGCCACCGACTGCCTGCTCCGTTCGGTACTTCGACCCGGCGATCACTTGGTCATCCCCGACGACGCGTACGGCGGAACCTTCCGTCTCATCGACAAGGTCTTCACGCAGTGGGGGATCGAGTACACCCCGGCTCCGGTGTCCGACGTCGATGCGGTGCGCGCGGCGATGAAGTCCAACACCAAGCTGGTCTGGGTCGAGACCCCCACGAACCCGCTGCTCAACATCGGTGACATCGAGCTGCTCACCGAGGTCGCCCACGAGGGCAACGCAAAGATCGTGGTGGACAACACCTTCGCGTCGCCGTACCTGCAGCAGCCGTTGCAGCTCGGTGCCGACATCGCGCTGCACTCCACGACCAAGTACATCGGTGGACACTCCGACGTGGTCGGTGGCGCTCTCGTCTGCAACGACGAGGAACTGGACGCGGCCTTCGCGTTCCTGCAGAACGGATCGGGCGGCGTTCCCGGCCCGTTCGACGCGTTCTTGACGTTGCGCGGAATCAAGACTCTGGCGCTGCGCATGGAGCGTCACAGCGACAATGCGGAGAAGGTCGTCGAATTGCTCGACGGTCACCCCGCTGTTGCCAGCGTCATTTATCCCGGCCTGGCTTCGCACCCGTCGCACAAGGTCGCGGCCAAGCAGATGCGACGCTTCGGCGGCATGATCTCCGTGCGTCTCAAGGGTGGCAAGGCGGCAGCTCTCGACCTGTGCTCGCGCACCGAGATCTTCACGCTGGCAGAATCTCTCGGCGGAGTCGAATCCCTCATCGAGTTCCCCGGTGCGATGACTCACGCCTCGACGGCCGGTTCCGCGCTCGAGGTTCCCGACGATCTGGTTCGCCTGTCGGTCGGCATCGAAGACGCCTCCGATCTGGTCGGCGACATCGAGCAAGCGCTGTCCTGATCGTCGCTCTACGGTAATTCGACTTCGAATCTGCAGTGCGCCTTCACACCTCACGAGGGTGTGGAGGCGCACTTTCTGGAGGCATGCGTGAATCTCGAACAGATAAAGGCTGCACAGCAACTGCTGGCCCCGGTCATGCGACGCACCCCGGTCGTGGCCTCGCGAGTGTTGTCCGAAACCACCGGCTTCGCCGTGAGCTTGAAATGTGAAAACCTGCAGCGCACCGGCTCTTTCAAACCGCGCGGTGCGTACAACCGCATTGCCAATCTTTCCGCAGAGGAACGGGCAGCGGGCGTGGTGGCGGCCAGTGCCGGTAACCATGCGCAGGGAGTTGCCTGGTCTGCAACAGAATTGGGAATCAAGTCGACCGTCTTCATGCCGACGGGTGCGCCGCTGCCGAAGTTGGTGGCCACCAAGGCATATGGGGCTCAGGTCCACCTGCACGGTTCGACTGTCGACGAAGCGCTCGTGGCCGCTCGCGAATTCGCGGACCGAACCGGAGCAGTTCTGGTCCACCCGTTCGACCACGAGGACGTCGTGGCGGGGCAGGGGACTGTGGGCCTGGAAATCCTCGAGCAACTCCCCGAGGTAGGCACGATTCTCGTTCCCACTGGCGGCGGTGGATTGATCGCCGGAGTGGCTGCAGCAGTCAAAGCTGTACGCCCGCAGGTGCGCATCGTCGGAGTGCAGGCCGAAACTGCGGCCGCCTGGCCGGCGTCGTTGGCGGCCGGGAAGCCGACGGCCTTGGCGTCGATGTCGACGATGGCGGACGGCATCGCCGTGGGCTGCCCTGGCGAAGTTCCGTTCGCCGAGGTTGCCGCACACGTTGACGCGGTGGTCACGGTCAGCGAGGAAGCGCTGTCCAAAGCGCTGCTGCTGTGCCTCGAACGCGCCAAATTGATTGTCGAACCGGCAGGCGTCGCGGCCGTTGCGGCGTTGATGACATGCTCGCCGGAGGAATTGGGCCTGACCGGGCCGGTATGCGCTGTGCTGTCCGGCGGCAACATCGATCCGCTGCTACTCACGCACGTCATCTCACACGGACTGCGGGCAGCCGGACGGTTCCTCGGCGTTCACATCACCATCGACGATCGGCCGGGTGCGCTGGTCTCGCTGCTCGAAGTGGTTCGGGCAAATGGTGCCAGCGTGGTCGACGTCATCCACTCCCGTACCGGTGGCGAACTTGCACTCGACGAAGTGGAGGTCTTCCTCACCGTCGAGACGCGTGGTCCGGACAACAAGGCGGAACTTCTGACGGCCTTCGACCGCGCCGGCTACGCAGTACGCCTGCAGAACTGACGCGTGTTACTCGTCAGGCCAGCCGCCCAGAACCGTCACGCGGAACTCCTGGTCGACCAGCCTGGCGGGTACGTCGAGTTGATGTAGCCAGTCGATGGCCGAACCGCCCATACCGACCGCAACACGACTCAGTGCGGCGGCCTGGGCGCACGAAGATGCAATCACTGACACCGTCCGCCACATCGGCGTCGCCGTCGATTCGCGATGCAATGGTTTGACGGTGCTGGCCGTGGCGATGCCGCAGTCGGACGGGAGAGCTACCTGGCACGTCGGATCCCCCGGTAGGTCTTGAACCTGAATCTGCCAGCCGTCTTCCGGCGCCGCGCCGGCAACGGCGATGTCGCCGCCGAGGCCGACCAGCACTCCGCACCCGAGAAGCGTGGCAGTGGAGGCCGCGCAGTGGTCCGCCGAACTGGCGCGGGCAGTCGCGGACAGATCGAGAACGACGTCGTCCGGGCTGTACACACGGTTGTTCTCGACGCGAATCTTCCACCAGGAGTGAGGGTCTGCCGAGCCGGCTGTAGGCGTGAGTTTCCCGTCGGTCAATCGTGCGACAGCCAACGCGTCCTCGAGAAAGTGCGCGAACATGGGTGTGACGGCGACGCCTTCGACGTTGCTTGCGGCGCTGACGTAGGTCCGAATCTCGGAGTCGGCACGATCTCGATTGGTGGCGGCGTCGGCAGCGGTGAGGTACCCGCGAACCAGGCTGGCCGCGGAGGGTAGGACTTCAGGGTCGGTGACGACGACCCGAGCCTGCACACCCCAGGTGAGCCACTCGGACGCCGAGCGCGGAGTGCTCACGAACCGTTGGAGACGGCGTCCGGGGTTCCGAATCCGGCGACCACGACGGGCCGCTTCGCTACGGGATTCTTGGTGTGAGAAGCCGAGGTGTCCGGCGCGAGCGCCGTGGCCGTAGGAGAAGAAACGAGAGAAAGTCCGCCGCTTGCGAGTGCTCCCGCCACAGCCGTGGCTGCGAGGGCGAGGCGAACGGGTCGATACACCGTAGTGCGTCCCCGGGCGGGTCGTGGCCGATCGTCGCTCATGCACTCAGCTTGCACGCCGAACCTGAGAAAAGCCTTGGCGTCTGTAGTCATTTGCGTAACGCCCACCGAGATAAATGAGACATTGGTTACAGGAGTCGCGAGACTTAGCCGTGTCGAATGCATGTTCGAAAGAGTAGATGTTCGCACCGACAAGTTTCGGGTACGACCACGTACATGGGTTTTCAGAGGTTTATCGGAGGTTCGGATGGCAGTCGGTGTTCTGGCGATCGCTGTGTCGATCGGCACCGCACTGGGCGTGATGAGTGGAACTCTCGGCGCGCCCGCTCAAGTCGAGAAGAACGAGTCTTCGAATGCTGCAGTCTCACTTGCAGCCTGGAACGGGCCGGCGCGAACACAGGACACACCTGAGGGAATCGTGCCTTCCGTGCCTTCCAACTTTCCGGGAGCGACGTTGGCGCCCGTGGGAGCGGTGGCAGTGTTCGCGCCGTGGATCAAGAAGGCGGGTGCTCTCTGCTCGGAGATCACGCCCGCGGTGATCGCCTCGCTGTACTCGGTCGAGAACGGATTCAAGTACGGACCCGACACCGACATCTCACCTGAGGGCGGACGCGGGCCTGGCCGCTTCACCACCGCGGCGTGGACTGCCTACGGCAAAGACGGTGACGGCGACGGGAAGATGGACATTCTGGGCGTCGCCGATCCGGTGATGACAACCGGCTACCGGTTGTGCGATCTCGTGAAGCAGGCGCAGTCCTGGCAGAAGTCCGGTGAAGTCGAGGGCGATACCGTCGACCTCGCCCTCGCGGCATACGACGTCGGGCCCGACGCCGTTCGTGAAGCGGGCGGCGTTCCGGCAGACAAGTCAGGTGACGTTCCCGCCGAGCAGGCGGCCGCCGCTCCGTTTGTCGCCCAGATCAAATCGTTGCAGGACTCGTTCGCCCTCATGCTCGCACCCTTCGACTACAACAACCTCGCCGCTGCGGTGGGCGGCGTCGTCGAGGCCGGTCTGAAGTTTCTCGGATTGCCCTACGTGTGGGGCGGCGGAAACGTCAACGGGCCGTCGATGGGCGGGTTCGACTGCTCGGGCTTGACGTCGTACGCGATCCACGCGGCAACTGGCGTGACGCTGCCGCGGACCTCCGAGACGCAGTGGGGCGTCGGCGTCGAGATCCCGCTCGACCAGGCGCAGCCCGGTGACCTGTTGTTCGGCAATTGGCAGGCAGGCGGACCCGGCCACGTGGCGATCTACGTCGGCAACGGTCAGATGCTTCACGCACCCACGTTCGGCGACGTCGTGAAGGTCGGCCCGATCTTCGCCGGAATGAAAGCTCGCCGCGTGGTGTGAGTGCGCCGGAACTGCAACGCCGATCGAGCAAGAAGCGGGCCCCCCCCCCGGGGGGGGGGGGGGGGCCCCCCGGCCCTTCACCTGGAAGATGCGCGCGACGGCGGCAGGGTCCTCGGCGTTCGCGCCGAGACCGTAGACGGTCTCCGTCGGAAGGGCCACCAGACCGCCGGCGCGCAGCACCTCCACCGCCCGCTCGATGTCACTGGTCGTTGCCGTCACCATCGCAGTACTCCATTGTTCCGCTCCCACATCCATGACCTCGCCGACAGATGACGACAAGACCACGCATGTTCTACAGGCCTCATCATGCCGACCCGGCCCGGCGGTCCACCACCAGGGGCCACGCCGGCCAAGGCCACCACCTGCGCAAGACTGGAAGGGTCGAGCCGAACATGCCGCGGCCCCGGATGCCGAGCAGGTACCCGGGGACCGGGACGGCGACGACGCGGCCATCCAGATCCTGCTGGCCGGCCTTGCCTCCGTCGCGGACACTGCGGCCCTGCTGTATCTGCG
>NZ_JBHWUF010000023.1:0-6859 GCF_042738325.1 Rhodococcus sp. NPDC059969
ACGCCCGGTCCCATTCCGAACCCGGAAGCTAAGCCCTTCAGCGCCGATGGTACTGCACTCGACAGGGTGTGGGAGAGTAGGACACCGCCGAACACACATTAGAGAAGCCCCCCAACCATTCGTGGTTGGGGGGCTTTCTCGTACCCAAAACACCCCCCCGCCTTCGAGCGAACGGCACTTCCGTCGCCTGCAACGAGATGAACGTACCGTTCACACGATCACTGAAAAGTGTGCGCCCACCGCAAGTCTCGTCAGTCGAGCGCCAATCGCGCCACCAACCTGCCACGGAACCCGTCGAGCGTGGCTAGGCTCGGAAGAGGTGCCCCGTGTGATCGGGCCCACCTCACCTGTGCACGCGTGCTGACTACGGAGGCTTCGATGACCGATATTCTCGACCGCACCAAAATCTATGTTGATGGCGCCTGGATCGAATCCACTGGTAGCGGTCGGATCGACGTTCTCAATCCGGCTACGGAAGAGCTGATAGGAACTGTCGCCGAGGGCACTGTCGAAGATGTCGACGCGGCCGCGAAGGCAGCACGAAAGGCTTTCCCCGCTTGGTCTGCACTATCCGGCGGCGAGCGCGCCGAATATCTTTCCAAAGCTGCTGCGATTATTGCCGAACGTACCGATGATCTTGCGGCGCTGGTTTCGCAAGATATGGGCATGCCGATCGGATTCGCAAAGCCCGTACAAATCGGAATGCCGCTGGCGAATTTGAATGCATTTGCTGAATTGGCCCGCACTTATGATTTTGACGCCCACGAGGTCGGCAACTCGCTGATTGTTCGTGAACCGGCGGGTGTTGTCGGCGCAATCACTCCCTGGAACTTCCCGCTCCACCAAGTTGTCTTGAAGGTTGGTGGTGCACTCGCCGCGGGCTGCACCGTGGTTCTCAAGCCCACCGAGGTTGCACCTCTCATCACGTACGCTCTCGCCGACATCTTCGACGAAATCGGTTTGCCTGCAGGTGTATTCAACCTGGTGAGCGGATACGGCCCGGTAGTGGGTGAAGCCATTGCCGGCCACCCCGAGGTCGACATGGTCTCCTTCACCGGATCGACTCGGGCCGGCAAGCGAGTGGCCATCGTGGCTGCGGACACCATCAAGAAGGTCTCGCTTGAACTGGGAGGCAAGTCCGCGAACGTCATTCTCGACGACGCCGACCTCGAAAAGGCTGTCACGGATGGCGTCGCAAAGTGCTTCATCAATTCGGGTCAGACCTGTTCGGCGCTGACGCGTATGTTGGTTCCCGCGGAGAAGGTGGACGAGGCAGCGGCAATTGCTGCTGCGGTGGCCGCTCATTTCCAGGTAGGTGATCCGACTCAGCCCACTTCAGTGCTCGGACCGCTTGTGAACGCGAATCAGCTGGGACGCGTTCGCGGATACATCGAGAAGGGTGTAGCCGAGGGCGCTACCGCGGTTGTCGACGGTCGCGAAACCGGATTGGCCAGTGGGTATTTCGTCGGGCCGACGGTGTTCGCGAACGTGACCGAGGATATGACCATTGCGCGCGAGGAGATCTTCGGACCGGTCCTTTCGATCATGGGCTACAAGGACGAGGCCGACGCAGTGCGGATAGCCAACGGGACCGAATACGGTTTGGCCGGCGGAGTCTGGTCAGGTGACCCCGATCGCGCGGATCGCGTCGCGCGGCAGCTGCGGGCCGGGCAGGTCGAGGTTAACGGCGGTGCGTTCAACACCAATGCGCCGTTCGGTGGATACAAGCAGTCGGGTGTCGGACGCGAGGCAGGCACGTTCGGGCTCGAAGAGTTCCTCGAGATCAAGGCAATTCAGCGTTAGTCGTTCGAGAATGGCGATGCTCCCGTACCAAGTACGGGAGCATCGCCATTTTTGTACCCGGATCAGGACTTGGCCGCATCCAGATGCTGAGCCGAGACATTCGCCAGATGCGTCAGTCCGAGGCTACGGTCGCGAAGGTGTAACCCTCTGCAAGGCGTTGTGCTGCAACCTGACCGGAAGGTGTGTGGATCCCGGCAGCCACCCCGCAGGCGGCAGCAGCTTCGCGCACCCGGGTGAGCGCGGCTTCGAATTCCTCGGACACGTCTGGATCGTTGGAATGCTTACCGCCGACGGCGATTCGTAGATCGGACGGTCCGACGTACACGCCGTCCAATCCGGTTACAGCACAGATCTCTTCGACGTTCTCCAGGCCTTGTGGGTTTCGATCATCGCGAAGTCAACAGTGTCGCGGTTCGCGTCGGCGGGAACGGGGCCGATAAGGAGTTGCGACCGCATGGGCCCGTAGGAGCGGATGCCGAATGGCGGCTGCCCACGGCGGCCGCTGCCTCTTCGGTGTTGTTGATCAGCGGAACGATGACGCTTACCGCGCCGCCGTCGACGGCTCGGATGACGCCATTCGCCGTGGCTCGTTCGATCTGGAGGTCGTCGACCCGTCGTAAATTGCCCGCGTCTCACGCCTTTGCTTTCTGGGCGTTGCCACGCCCGACCAGGCTTTCGGCCAGTCGTTTCGATCCTGGAGGCCGATCGCGCAGACCGTCGCCGAGTAGGTTCACTCCAACGACTGGCAGCACGATCATCAGACCGGTCAACGTGACGATCCGCCATGAGGTGGTGATGTAGTCCTGTCCGTCGGCGATGATTCGGCCCCAGGTCGCAACGGACGTTGAGGGCCGGCGCCGAGGTAGCTCGAGGAGCTTTCCAACAGAACGGCCTGAGCGAGCAGAAGCAGGACGACGAGCGATGCCTGCTTGACGATGTTCGGAATGACGTGACGAAAGCAGGATGGCCATGCGGGTAAGTCCGAGCACTCTAGCCGCTGCGGATAGGGCTTTTCGCGTTCCCCCAGAACCAGCGGCAGAGAGAGGAGCCGACACCCGGCCAGGCGAACACGACCTTGACCACCACAACGCCGTTCAGCACTCCGGCAAATCTGGTGCCCAGCGCGGTGACGATGGGAGTTGTCGAGTTACGCATCGCATATCGCCAGGTGAGTTCGCGTTCGGATACTCCGCGAGAGCGTGCGACGGTGATGTACGGCGAAGCGAAGGCCGCGACCAATTCGCGCCGAACCATCCGGGAGATCAACGCGAGCTGAAGGATGGCGATAGTTGCGGTGGGCAGGATCGCCGACGGCCACGTGGTGGATCCGGCGGCAGGTAGAACCGGGATGAGGACCGCGAATATCGTCACCAGCATCAGGGCACTCCAGAACTCCAGCATGGACTGTACGCCGACGGCCACGATGTTCGCACCGAGTTCGCGTCGGGTGTCCGCGTGGTGGACCATACACACGCCAACGGAATTGAGAGCACGGCGGTCAACAGGATGGGGCTGACGGCCAGGGTGCTGGTGCACGGAAGTTTGCCGAGGACGACGTCCATGGCCGGCGCCTGGAACGAGTACGACGTGCCGAGATTCCGAGTTGATGTGTGCGGTTTCGGAGCGGTGAGAGTCACTGGCTCAGGCTTTCAATCGGACGGCGCCGAGGTCGTAGGAGTTGATGGGGTCAGTGAAACATTCTGAATACGAGTACGTTTCGCAAGAAGAGCGTTCGGTACGAAGCTCCATAACAAGCCCAGTTCTCCTGGATGTCCTGCTGCGTGCAAGTCCGGTCTGGTTGCCGTACCCGTTGCCCAGGACATCCCAGTCCCCGGTCTTGCCTTGGCGCCAGGAATCCATCCAACGTGGGCGGGGCTGGACCGGTGGCCGGCACCACGGACCCGATCAGTGCGTCCGGGCGAGCGACTCGTCGTCGATGGCGTAGGTCAGTGCCCGCGAACATGCAGATTGGATAGTGGCTGATCGGCGGGCTTGCGGAAGTTGAAGAACAACTGGTTGATGCGCGTGCACGGCACGGTGTCCACCTGGACGCCGGGTAACTTGGCGAGTTGTTCGGCGAAATCCGGACTGATCGAATCGATGACGTCGACCTCGCCGCTCCGAAGAGCAACGACGCGGCCGGCCTCTTCGGGAATGAAGCGGACCTGGACACGGCGAACGCCGGGAGCGGGCCCAAGTGGCTGTCATTGACGTCAAGCGTGTAATCGCTTGTGCCTCAGTTTGATTCGCTGACGATGAAACGGTCCCACCCCAATTCCACTCTGCAGCTCGTTAGGTTCGTTGGCCGAGGTCGGCGTGATCAAATATTGGACATGAGTGAGTTCAGAACAGGAACAGGGGAGTTCGTTCGGAGGCGGAGTCGGCCGCAGGTTTTTGTTTCGAAGTTCCGGGATGTCGCTTCGATTCGGTCCGGGAGAGCCCGATGAATCGGGCGTGACAGTTTTTGATCTGCACTCACGACGATCCGACCCCACCACAGCCTCTCGTGACGTGAGATCAGTTCTGTAATCGTCCGCAGACTCTGTAACCGTGGAGAAGGTCGAATTTCTACTCAGAGGCAGCGTGGCCGCGGGGGTTGGGGAACTCTCCCGCGACGGATCTCCGGTCATCGTCGCCGCCGGATTGCCAAGGCAGGGGCGCAGAGTGCGAGGCGGGGTGGTGCCCTACGAAGCCGAGACCGAAGGTGACCTTGATCTGATTGTGACTTCAGCACAACAGGTTCCGATGTTTCGTCTGATAGGAACATTCGCGCTCACAGCGGCAGTAACCCGAAGAACGACAGTGCAATCGCAACCGTGCGTCCAGCTCGCCTCGGCACTCGCCGAGCTGATCGGCGCCGTCGATCACACCGGTCGGTACATCGTCACGCGGCCAGGAAGTTTCGGGGATGTACACAGTCTTTGCTCCATGACGGAGTTCCTCGCGCACCCCACTTCGGTTGCGGCTCCGGATAATCCACCTTCAGACAACGAGGTCAATCCCATGCCAATCGAATCCACCCCACTGCCGCTGATCGCTTTCACAATGGGCGACGGCGCCGGCGTCGGGCCGGAAGTGATCATCCCCGCACTCCTCGACGACGAAACGAGAAAGCGTTGCCGCCCGGTCGTTGTCGGCGACGCGAAGCGCCTGCGTCCGGCCGCCGAGGTTCTCGGAATCGACGTCGACGTGGTCCCCGACGAGGAGATCAAGGATGGTGAATTCATCGATGGACGGATCAACGTCATCGATCTGGACTTGCTGCCTGAGGATCTCGCGTGGGGTGAACTGTCGGCAGTCGCGGGAGATGCGGCCTATCAGTACATCCGCGTTGCAAGCGAACTCGCTGTTCGCGGTGAAGTTCAGTCGATCTGCACCGCGCCGCTGAACAAAGAGGCGCTACACGCAGCAAGGCATATCTTCCCTGGTCGCACGGAATTGCCTGCGCTTTTGGCCGATGCCGAGGAGGTGTTGATGATGTTGTCGACGCCCGAGCTCAAGGTCATTCACGTGACTACATACATCGGACTGCTCGACGCGGTCGTCAGGATCGAACCGGGCCTGGTGGAGCGGATCATTCGTCGAGGTGATGAAGCATTGGTACGCACGGGAAATCTGTCTCCGAAGATCGGCGTCCGCGGAATCAACCCGCACGCAGGGGAGAATGAACTCTTCGGTTACGGGGAGGAAGAGAAGAAGATCATCCCCGCCGTTGAACTGTTGAAGGCAGCAGAAATCGATGTCCACGGTCCCCTGCCGGCGGATACCGCGTTCTTCCTGGCCTGTCGTGGTGACTACGAGTTGATCGTCGCGATGTATCACGATCAGGGGCACGGCCCGGTCAAGGTCCTCGGAATCGAGGTCGGGGTCAACATCACTGTGGGCTTGCCGGTCATACGAACCTCCGTCGATCACGGAACCACATTCGACATTGCAGGTAAGGGCATCGCCGAGGCCGGAAGTAGGTCGAAGCGCTGCGGCAGGCGGCCGAATTGGCAACCAGCACATTCGTTTTCAAGTAAGCGCCAGAGTTCGTAGGGCGAGGAGCGATGGCCATCCGGGAGTCGGAGGCGAGGCGGTCTGAAATCGCAAGACTTGCGCGCGCGAGTGGTCTGGCCAGCGTCGAGGACCTCTCGGCTCAGTTCGGGGTCACCGCGTCGGCAATACGTCGAGACCTGAGTCAGTTGACTGCTCAGGGACTCATAGCACGCACCTATGGCGGGGCAATTGCAATCAATCCTCATTAGGAATCGTCTCTGCGTCAGAGAGCGATGGTGGGGTTCGACGCCAAACGGCGGATTGCAGAGTGGGTTGCCGAGCAGGTCCGGCCCGGAGACGCTGTGCGCCTGGATGCAGGCACCACTGTGTGCAGCGATGGGAAAGCTCTTACGTCACATGACGAATCTGACGGTGATCGCTGCAGGGCTGACAGCACTCGAGGCGCTAGCCGACACTGATGGTGTCGAGTCGAATGTGTCGGCGGGACGTTGAGGCCGCTCAGCCAAGGATTTGTCGGACCACTCGCCGAGGCGTCGTTGCAGAGGGTGTCGTTCGACAAGGCATTCTCGGAGCAGACGCAGTTACCGCTGACCGGGGCATTTGTGAAGCTGAGCTCGATCAGACCCGGCTCAAGGAAATGATGATCGAACGTGCCGGCGAGGTCTACATACTCGCGCACTCCGCCAAACTCGGCGAACGTCCTTTCCATGCGTGGGCGCCGATACCGCCGGGGGCTGTGCTGGTCACCGATGCTGCGGTAGACGCACAGCAGGTCGCGTTGTTCGAGGCCGCGGGGATCCGTGTCCAGGTGGTGTGAGTCCGCGACGGTTGGCCAACGAGCCGTGGTGTCTGGCGTCACATGTTGCCCGAATCGACGAAGTTGGGTCGCCGTAGGGGATCTAGCTGGGGAAACGGGCAGCCTCAAGTCCCTGACCTGAGGATTTGTCAAAGACTTCAGCGGACGCGTAACTTATTCCAAGTCAGAGCGACACGGACACCGACTCCCGCTTCACGGCGAGTGACACGAGGTTGTACGAAGTGCCTGACCAAATTTCGA
>NZ_JBHWUF010000024.1:0-6200 GCF_042738325.1 Rhodococcus sp. NPDC059969
CAGGTCATGGGTGACGCCACCCTCAGGGGGAGATGGAAGGGGGCGGCGCCGTCCGCGACGCTACGTGCGGCTCCCGGCCTTCGGTGACCAAGAGTGGTTACTCCTTCCTTCCTTCCTTCCTTCCCTCCCGATGAGAAAGCCCCGCTCGCGACGTGTGAGGGGGGCTTTTTGGCTCTGCGGGAGGGAAGGAAGGAAGGAAGGAGTAACCACTCTTGGTCACCGACCCGGTCACCGGTCGGTCGGTCTCCAGGTCACCGGTCACCGGTGATGTCACCGGTGACCGGTCCGGTGCCGAGGGTGCGGCGGCGGCCGGTGGGCCGGGCGGGCGGTTCGGCGGCGGCCGGGACGGCGGGGAGGCGTTCGGCGGCGAGACGGGCGCGCGGTCCGGTGTCTCGCACGCGGAACGCCTCGGGGTGGCGGTCGGGATCGGTTCCGGTGCCGAGCTGGCGGCGGTCGGTGCTCACCGGCCCGATTCTCCCCGGGCAGTTCATCTTCATCATCACCGCAGCGGATCCGTGAACCGGGGGTCCCAACACGCGCGCGTGGCGCGCGCGTGTGAAGGGGTCCCCAGCGGTGAACTTCGGGCGGTGCCGACTTTGAAGTTCGCATCCGGCTGCCGGCGCGGAACCGGGGGCTTGCCCAGTCGTTGATGGGCCGGGAAGCGCACCGCCCTGGGGCCCCCCGAGCTCCCGGGGCGGCCCCGGGTCCTGACGCCTGACGCGCTCCGCTCCCCCGCCGACCTCGGCACGGGGGCGGACGGATCGCGAGCGGCGGTGTCAGTGTCAGGTGTCAGGGCCGCGTCCGAGGCTGTGAGTTGTGTGGCACACAGGCTGTTTTCCCTGGTCGGCGCGCGGGCTGTGAGCCTGTTGCGGCCCTTGGTGTTGCCCGGGGTGGGCAAGCCTCTGCGGCGGCCCTGCTTTCTCCCCTGTGGTGAGCCCTGCTGTGTCCCCTGTGGTGATGACCTCTCCTGATCCGGGTGTTTTCGCAGCTCAGACCCCTTGACCAGCTTGGGCAGGGACTCCGACACCTCTTTCTTTCCCTGATCATGGATGAGAGGTAGTGGATGGATGGGCGGAGAGGGGCGGGGCGGGGTGGGCAAGTACGGGTCGACTACGCGGACTCGGGCGCTGGTGCTGGAGGCTCTGGGTGTCGTGAAGATCGCGACGGCGGCGCAGCTGCGGGACCTGACGTGTCCGGGGACTGCGGATGCGGCGACGGTTCGGGGTGGGTGCAAGGACCTGGAGGCCAGTGGGCTGGTGGTGTCGGCGGGGACGACGTCGCGGGTGGAGGGCGGTCGGCGGATCACGGAGAAGCTGTGGTCGTTGACGACGCCGGGGCTGGAGGCTGCGGCGCATGCGTTGGAGCGGCCGGTGAAGGAGATGGGCGGGACGGCGCGGGCGGCGGCGGCGTCGGGTGCCAAGCACGCCCTGCGGGTGACCGAGACCCTCGCGGCGTTCGTGCAGCAGCCGGTCGAGCCGACCGAGGCACCGGTGGCCCGCACCCGGACCGTGCCCCGGCAGACGGTGCTGCGCCGAAGGCCTCCGGGCCTTGGGCCGTTGTCGGCCTGGTCGACCGAGGTGACCCTCCCGACGGGCGGGACGTTCACCTCGCCGGCCCGGGGCAGCCTGCGCGCTGACGCCGTGTTCGCCCTGCCGGGCGCGCCGGTCCCGCTGCTGTTCCTGGAGGTCGACAACGGGACCGAAACCCGGGCCGAGGTCTCCGACAAGCTCCACCGGTACGCCACGTTCTTCGCCCGGACGGAGAAGAACGCGGCGTTCACGGTCGGCGGGCGGGAGCGGCCGTTGTGGCGCACGGTGTGGACCGCCCCGGACGACGTCGCCCATCCTCCGGTGGCGATCGTGTTCACCAAGCAGATGGGGCCGGAGGCGATGGACGCCTGCATGCGCGGGATCGCGGAGCTGTCGGCGCCGGTCTGGCAGGGCGAATGGCACCCCGGCCACCGCCGGGACGGCAAGCAGGACGGCTTTAGGACCTTCGAGGGACGGGTGCCGGTCGTGGCCTGCCGGCTCGACCGCCTCCAGGCCGATGGGCCGCACGGGCCGATCTGGTGGCGCTACGGACGCAAGCGCGGCGGCCAGACCCTCACCGCGGCTCTCGACAACAACGGCTACTACTCACGCGAGGCCTATATGGCGCGCGAGGCCGTACGGCGCCGCGAGCGCGAGGACCAGGAGGCGACCGCGAAGGCAGCGGCCGAGCGGGCGCGGAAGGCCTCCAGCTGGCCGTGCCCGGGCTGCGGCAAGGCTGTCTACCCCGGCGAGTGGGGCGCAGACGTCCCGGGGGACGCCTGCCATGCGTGCCAGCGGGAGGCGGCCATTCGGGAGCGAGAAGAGCGCGAGGCCGAGCAGCTGGCGGCCGAGCAGGCGGAGCTGGACCGGCAACGGCGCCAGGAAGGCTGGCTCGGCTGGCTCGGCCGCAACTGAACCGGCCAGCGAGCGGCGCCCCCTTGCGGGGCTAGGGTCGGGTTCAGCCCGCGCCGACATGGGCGCGCGGGTCAGGACCGGTGCCCAGCGCGCTCTGGGGCAGTACGACCGGACCGCACCTCGGCCCCGGCACACCTCACGGTGTACCGGGGCCGCTGCGTGTGTGCGGCGTCACACCAACTTGCGGACGGTTTTCCCCCATAACCCCTGTGTCAGAGCGGGACGGCGTACGGCCGGCGGGTGCTCTGCCCGGTGTCGCCCGGCAGTTGCGGGCCTAACCGGCCTCTCCCCCACTCTGCTGCCCGGTGCCCGAGACGCAAGCTGTCCGGCCCGTTCACGCTCCACCCTCCGCGTGCCGACCCCGGCATGCCCCGATGAAGGGAACTCTCGTGTCCGCGCTCGCCCTGATGGTTGTCCTGCTCCTGGTCCTCGTCACGCTGCTCGTGGGCGGCGGCGTCGTCTACGTGCTGCACCGGCACCCGGCCCTCACCGCGCCCGTGATGGGCGGCGGAATGGCCGTCGCGCTGGTGGTGTCGTGCGTCGTCGGCGTCATGAGCGGCCGTTGACCCACCCCGGCCGGGCAGCCGGGGCGCGGCCTACTCGCCGACGTGGCTTCGGATCAGGCTCCGCAGCGCCTGGGTGCTGTCGGTGAGGGCCTGCACGAGTACGTCCGCCGCCCGCTGCGGACTGATTCCCGCGTGCTGCGCCTCGATGGCGAGGAGCGCGTTCAGTCTGCTGATGTGGCCCGCGTTCAGCGCCCCCCCTGCCGCCACCCCGGACGCGACAGGGGGAAGCGGGGCCGTGGTCGTCCATTCCCAAATTTGGGAGTTACTCCTGGGCGGGGGCGACCACGGGCCCGGTGACCGGTGCGCCGCTGCCGCGTCCGGCGCGTCCGGACGGGCCGGACGCGGGCTGGATCTGACGGGGTGCGAACAGGCCGTCCAGTCGCTTCGGGTCGGTGCCCGTGCGCAGGAAGTCCGCGAGGTTGGCCACGGCGTCGGCCGTGACCCGGCGGCCGGTCTGCTGGCCGTGGCGGCGCAGCTCGGCGTACCAGTGGGCCACCGTCTGGTGGCCCTTCGCCCCGGCGACGTCGAGCAGGGCGCGGACGTGGGAGTCCGGGGCCGGCCTCTCGCACGTTGCGGAGATCTCCTGGGCCAGCGGCCATTCGCTGATCTCCCGGTAGGCGGCGGACTCGCTGATGCCGTCCCACTCGTCGTCCAGGTACTCCTGCCGGGTGCGCTTCCCGTCCTCGCCCCGGAACAGGTGCCGACGGAACGCCGCCTCCAGCGCCTTGCCCCGCATCCACTTCGCCGCCTGGTGGTGGTCGCGGGCGGCGTGGATGCGGTCGAGCTGCTGCTGCTCCTTCGCGTCCAGCGGCCCGGTGCGGTCGAGGTCCTGCGGCTCGGGGATCAGCTCGGGGACGAAGGCGCGCGCCCGGTCCCGGCGGCCGAGCGCCGTGTCGGGGCTCACGCGTGCTGCCTCGCCTCGGGCAGGTGACCCAGCCGGGTCAGCTCGGTGACGAGCGCGTCGTACGGCGCCTTCCGCTCCGGCTTGTCGCAGGGGAACCCGACCGCCGACGCGATGGCCTCCCGCCTCGGAATCCGCGTGGACAGGACAGTCCAGGCCGGGTCGGCGCTAGTGAGCAGAGCGGCGTACTTCTTCGGGCTGGCGGCCCCGGCCTGGCACCGGTTCAGCAGGACGACCGTCGTCGGCGGCTGCCCGCTCTCGCGCAGAGCGGCGGACCGCCTGATGACCTTGGCGAGGGGGGTGCCACGCTCCGGCTTGGTCAGGCGGTCGTAGTCCGGCTGAGTGGGCGAGAGCGTCACTATGGCCAGGTCCGCTACCTCCAGGACGCTGTCCACGATGTCCGGGTGGTTCTCGGCGTGCCCGGCATCCACCACGTTGATCCGGTCGTGGTCCATCGTCGGGTAGACCGTCTCCGCGAACGCCGGGGTGTCCGCCTCGTGCACCCGGCACGGGAAGTCTCCGGCGTCCCGCGCCCACGCGGACAGTTGCAGCGACTCGTCCGCGTCGTAGCAGGCCACGGGGTGGCCGGCCCGGGCCAGGGCATAGGTCAGGAGCCCCGTGTTCGTCGTACCGCCCATCGTTCTGGGCTTCAGGCTGGCAATCAGCATGCGCGTCACCCTACGCGGGCACAGAGCGGCGGCCCCGTGCCCTCGCGGCCGGTGCGGATGTTGCTTGGACATGACCGAGCCGACGATCCTGACGATCCACTACACACCGCCCGGCGCCGCACCTGGCGAAAGCCTCCGCCTGCAACTGCCCGTCCAACCCGGCGCACCCTTCACGTTCCAGCTCGGGGCCCCGGACAGCAGCCCGCCCCCGGCACAGGACGCCGCCCCCTCCGACCACCTGCCGGCCCCCGCCATCGAGCCGGCCGCCGGACAGCCCACCCCGGGGTGGAAGGAACAGACACTCCTCCTCGTACAGAGCGCCGACCCGCAGGTGTGGCTGAGCACCTCCACGATCCGCGGCCAGCTGGAGACAGCAGGGACCACCGTGAGCCGGTCCACGCTCTCCATGGAGCTGTCCGACATGGCCCGCCGAGGAGTCCTCCGCCAACGCGGCACCGGCCCCCACACCGAGTACAGCGCCCCACAGCACCCACCTGCCCCGCCCGCGCCCAGGGCCAGCGACGACTGGGAGAAGCTCAACCTCCCGCCGCAGTGCGCCCCACACATGGCCCCGGCCCTCCTCACCGAGGAGCAGGCCCAAGCCCGCATCGCGTACGGTCTCGCGCTCGGCTGGACCCAGCGCCGCATTGCCCAATTCGCCGGAAAAAGCGCCGCCACGGTCAACAAGGCCAACAAGAAACAGAAATAGAACAACCTCACCGAGCAGAATTCTCTAGTGCTCAGTGGGTGTTTTTGGTTGGGGTGGTAGGTGTATTCGGTGCGACGTGTGATATTTGTCTGGGTTGCTTGATGGGGTGTCAGGTTGGGGGTTGGGTGGGGTGGGTCGGTTTTGGTCCGGGGTGTGGGGCGAGCGTCTGGGGTGGGGCTGTGGGTGGTTCTCGGGTGGTTCGGTCTTGGGTCTGTCCCTGTGGTGCTCGCCCGTAAAGTGTGTGGTCAGAGGGTTGTGGGCTGGGGTGGCAGGGGCTGAAGGGACAGAGTTCCGGGGTTGGGCGAGCGGACCGCCAGGCGCTCCGCGAGAGCCCCGAGCGGGGCGAGCAGGCGTCCTGACCCCCTTCCGGGGGTGTCCTGAGGATCCGCCAACGGTACATGTTGCATCACTTAGGCTGGCAACGTGTCACAGGCGTGCCTGTGACACGTTCGGACTGCGGTTGGCCCCTCAGGTCCAGAACCAGGGGTCAGCTCGTCACAGAGCCGTACAGAGCGTTTGGGGGGCGGGGTGGGCTGGTTCCAGAGTCTGTCTAGGCCTTAAAAATGACGCAGGCACCCGTGCCGAATCCCGGATCCTACACAGTCCGTGACCGTGATGCAGTCGAGCGACCGGCCCCGGCCACCCTCCGCCCTTGCCAGCCGCCCGCGCAGCGGGCCCGGTCCGGGAGCGCAGCGGACGGGCCGTCCAGGCCGTGAAACGGCCTCATATCCCTTGCGCAGCAAGGGATATGACGAGGGAGCGGAGCGGACTCGTCCAGCGTCTGGAGCGCAGCGGAAGACGCCGGCGGGTGCGCAGCACCCGCGCCCGCAGCGAAGCAGCGGGCATCACGCTTCGTCACCATCGCGCGCAGCGCGATGGCTTCGGTTGCCCATCGCGGAGCGATGGGGTACC
>NZ_JBHWUF010000025.1:0-5023 GCF_042738325.1 Rhodococcus sp. NPDC059969
CACCCCAGCCCACAACCCTCTGACCACACACTTTACGGGCGAGCACCACAGGGACAGACCCAAGACCGAACCACCCGAGAACCACCCACAGCCCCGCCCCAGACGCTCGCCCCACACCCCGGACCAAAGCCGACCCACCCCACCCAACCCCCAACCTGACACCCCATCAGGCAACCCAGACAAATATCACACGTCGCACCAAGCACCACCAAAACAAAAACAGAACCACCCCCCGAATCCCGTTCGACCCCCGAGCAAAAAACAGCCACCCCCGAATCCAAAACCGGATCCGGGGGCAGCACAATTCACATCGCACTATTCGCCGTCGAGCACCTTCATGTGCTTATGGATGGTGCTGGGCGAGCGTCCGGCGAATGTGGCTACTCGGCGTTGGGCCCAGCCGTTTGCGTGGCCGTAGCGGATTCGGGCGTGGGCCTGGTTGTCAGTGAGCAGGTCGGGCTTCTGGCCCGGGGCGCAGTCCGCGGGCAAGCCGGGGATGTCCCAGTCCTTGACGGGGCCGGCGGGCTGCTGCGCCGGGGCGGGCTGCTCCTGGGACTCGGTGGTGACGCGGGCGGTGATCCGGGCGGGGCTGGTCTGTTCGGCCGCTACGGACACCGTGGCGTCCTTGCGGGGGTCGGCCTGCGGCGCGGCCGGTACGTGTACCTGGGGCGCGGGGGCGGGGGCCGGGACGCGGTAGGAGGGGTCGCCGTAGCGCTGGGAGGGGGTGAGGGCGGCCGTGGTGGCGGACCGGGTGATCTGCGCCCTGAGAACCTCCTGCGGGTCCCGTACGGGAAGCGGCGGAGCCGCTTCGGGCGACTGCTGGACGGGCAGCTGCTGCACGGCCTGGAGGCGCTTCTCCTCCAGCTCCAGCCGCTTCGCCTCCAGCACCCGGGCGGCCCGGGCGGACTCCCGGCGCTCCTCCAGGTCGTGGGCGCGCTCCTCATCCTCCTCGCGCTGCTTGCGCTGCCGGTCCTCGTCCTCCAGGTCCTGTGCCCGCTGCCGCCCCTCGTCGTCCAGGCGCTGGAGACGCCGGCGCTCCTGCTCCTGGCGGGCGTTCTCCGCCCTGCGGTCCTCGTCTTCCTGACGCTCCCGGCGGGCATGGTCGGCCTGCTCCCGCTCCTCCCGCTCCGCCGTGCGCTCCGCCGTGGCGAGCTTGGCCGCCAGGCTCCGCCGCCACGCGGGGCCGGCCTCCGCGAGCAGCACCAGCAGACCCGGCGCCACCAGGTGCTGGAACACCCCCGTCCAGTCGCCCTTCTCCCAGCTCCCCCCGATGTTGAGGAACACCGAAGACCCCCCGGTGAACAGGCGCAGCAGCACCGGCCAGGCCCCGGCCCGCACACCGTGCCGGGAGGCGATCTCATCCGCGCGCAGCGCGCCGATGAACGCGGCGTCCACCACCAGAGGCAGCACGAACGCCGTGTCCTCCCAGCCCACGGCCACGTGCGCCCTCACATAGGGAGTCGCGTTGAGCATCGACCACAGAACCATCCCGGCCGCACACGACCACGTCACCAGCGTGATGAACCGGTCCGCCGCCACGATCTCCGACCGCAGCCGGTCCAGCGCCGACGGACGGACCCTCACCAACTTCTCCTTGCCCATAACTCCCTGACTCTCCGTAGTGTTCGCGCACGGTGCGCGGGCAGTGTTCGCACCGGACAAACCGGGCGCGTCGGACTGTGCGGAGGCGGGGTGCGCGGCGCACACCCCAACCTCTCTAAGGGCCGGGCGGGGTGCGCACTGTTCGCACGGTGCGCACTGTTCGCCGCCCGGACGGTCACGGCGTGTTACTCCTTGGGGGCGCGGAACCCGATCCGCTTCACCGGCTGATCCGCCGGGGCGGACTTGGACCGGGTGGTGCGCGGCGGCTGTCCCTTCGCGCGGGGCTCACCGGGCTTGCGGGGGACCGTGACGTACGGCGGGTACTCCACATCGGGCTTCTTCTTCGCGTACACGGAGACGCTCCTCACCGGACCGGACGGGGTGCCCGGCTCCCCGCCCGGCCCGGCCCGGGTGATACGCGCTCGCACTCAGTGCGAGGCCATATCACTCCAGGTGGGGGCGGACAGGCAGCCGTCAGCCCGCCGACTCCAGCGGGACCAGGCCCGGGGCGAACCGCACCGCCGGCCGCAGCCACAACGCGGGCGCAGAGTCGTCCTTCGCCCGGTTGCACGGCTCACACGCCAGCACCAACGCCTCCACCGCCCACGTGGACCACCGCGACCGCGGAACCAGGTGATCGAGCGTGGAACCGTCCAGGCCGGGGCCGAACTGAGTCGCGCAGTAGAAACACGCCGACCCGTCCCGCTCCGCCAAAGCCGCCTTCAGCGCACGCCGCCGCGCCGAGCTGGGCGTGCTCACGCGCCCTCACCGGCGCCCAGCTCGGCGCGGCGGGCTGCGGCCTTGTCCTCGCGGCGCTGGCGCTTGGCGGTCTGCTCCGGCGTCAGCGGCGTGCCTGCCTCAAGGAGCGGCAGGTACTCCTTGAGGTGCTTGTAGATCGTGCGGACCGAGCCGCCCATGTGATCCGCGATCGCGTCGACCGACACCCCGGCGATCCGCAGCAGCAGCACCGCCCGAGCCCGCACCGGCAGGCTCTCCAGCACCGCGCGGTGCCCCGGCGACAGCTCCGCCATGTCGGCGGGCTGCGGGACGTCAGCCCCGCGCAGCCGCCGCAGCGCCCGCTGCGACAACCGGTTGACCACCATCACCGACATGTCCAGGAGCTCCGCGACCATCTCCGTCGTGCGGTCGAGGCAGATCAGCTCCACCATCACCGCGCGCATCTGCGGCGACAGCCCGGCCAGCAGCTCCTCGCAGCGAGCGTTCACCTCCCCGGCGCCGTCCACGTCGACCAGCGGCGGCGCCACCGGATCCATCTGCCGGCCCACCACGTCCACCCAGTCCGTCGCCAACTCGTGGCGCTCCACCCCCGCCTTCCAGTGCGCACCGATCGCGCCCTTGACCTGGTAGTGCAGCCCGATCCGCTCCTCGACCGGCGTCATCCCCCCGGCCAGGAGCCCGCCCTTGCCGCGCGCCACCTCCAGCCACACCTGCTGAACCAGGTCGTCCTGCCACTGCGCGACCTTGTGGAACTCCACCCCCTGCCCGGCCAGCCGGTTCGCGACCATCCGCTGCACCAACCGCCCGTACTGGAGGTACAGGGCATCCAGCCGTGCCGCCCGCTCCACCGACAGCGGAACATCCACACCCCGCTGCACCCGCAGCCCGTCCGGACCGTGCCCCGGCGCAGACCGCACATACCGCGGCCCCTCCCGCCGCGACCACGCCCGCGTCCCCGCGCTGGCCACTACGTCAGCCCGACCCCCTACAACACCTTCCGGCTCCGGCTGGCGCTCGATCTCCTCCGCCAACCCCGCCCGCACCGGCACCGCCACCTGCACAGCCACCGGTCGCTCCGCGACAATCGACACGTCGGTCCCTCTCTCATCCAGGGGTTCTGACAGCGACCCCGGCGTGTCCGCGCCGGGGTCGCACTGCGTCACGGTGTGTCCGCACCACGACACAACTGGATAGTGCACTAGCACACTACACACGTCAAGTAGTACGCTGCTGTGCAGTGAGCTAGTGGGCTAGCAACCGAGAGGACAGGACATGCCTGAACTGGACCGCACACCGCCATATCTCCAGGTGGTGCAGGAGCTGCGACGCCGGATCGTGGATGGAGAGCTGTCTGACGGCGACCGTCTGCCGTCCGTACGCCAGATCGCCGAGGAGTGGCAGATTGCGCAGGCCACGGCCATGAAGGCACTGGCGGCCCTGCGCGCGGACGGCCTCGCCGAGTCGGTCACTGGTGTGGGCACCGTGGTGCGCTCGCGGCGGAACCTTCACCGCTCCGCGCTCGACCGCCTGGAGCGGGCGCTGACGACCGGGAAGATCTACCCGGACAACGAGTACGCCGTGATCAAGCAGCCCGAGCTGACCACGCCGCCGGCATGGGTCACGGACCTCTTCGAGCTGGAGGAAGGGGCGCTGGCACTTCGGCGTCGGCGCGTTACGTTCAACGAGGATGGCCCTGTAAGCGCGTCCACTTCATGGTTCCCGGCCGAATTCGCGGAACTCGTTCCCGCCCTCATGCAGCCCGAGCGAATTCTTGGTGGAACGCCCAACGCTATCGAGGCAGGAACAGGCCGTCGCGGTGTAGCAGCCGAAGAGGCGAGCGCAGCAACGCGAGCGAATGCAGAAATTGCCGAGGATCTGGCGATTGAAGAGAATTCGCCGGTGCACGTCGGAAGGAACATTTTCTTCGACGCCTCAGGCGGAATCATTGAGGTAGGCGAGTCCTTCGCACCGGAAGGCCGTTGGAAGGTTCACCGGAAGTCCAGCTAGTAATTCACTGGGCGGTCGGGGCGATGTCCCGACCGCCCAGTGAGCGAGTATGACCCCCACAACGCAACGAGCCCCGCCGTCACGGCGGGGCTCGCGGTCCACTCAGGTTCGCGGCCTGGGCGGAGAAGCACTCTCACCAGCTATGAGGAGGTGCGCTCCCTTGAGCGTACGTGCACAGCAGGCAGGCAGGCCAGAGGGCCACGAAAATGCAGGTCAGGGCTCTGACGCACCGCGTGTGGTGCGGGCTGAGGGGCTCGACTGGGTGAAGTTCGACTTCGGTCTGTCCCGGGATGGGTCGGTTCCGGCGACGTGGAAGGCGCTGTACGCGGCGCTGGCGTCCTTCGCCGACCAGAACGACAGGGAGACCCCTGATGGCCCGGAGGGCGACGAGGACGTCCCTACGCGTGCCCGGCTCGCGGAGTGCATCGGCATGTCCGTGGACACCGTCGACAGGGCGACTAAGGGGCTAGAGGGGCTGGGCCTGCTGGAGGTCGAGCGGCGTAAGGACCCGGACAACCCGAAGCGGAACATCCCGTCGGTCTACCGGCTCCTGGACCACGAGATCTGGGACGAGCGGGCTGCGGCGCGGGCGGCGAAGCGCAAGGCCGAACGCCAGGCCAAGGCGGAGGCGCGGGCCGCGAGGCAAGCGGATTCATCCGAGGGGGGTGGCCGCACC
>NZ_JBHWUF010000026.1:0-3607 GCF_042738325.1 Rhodococcus sp. NPDC059969
GCAACGCGAAGAACCTTACCAAGGCTTGACATACACCGGAAAGCATCAGAGATAGTGCCCCCCTTGTGGTCGGTATACAGGTGGTGCATGGCTGTCGTCAGCTCGTGTCGTGAGATGTTGGGTTAAGTCCCGCAACGAGCGCAACCCTTGTCCTGTGTTGCCAGCATGCCCTTCGGGGTGATGGGGACTCACAGGAGACCGCCGGGGTCAACTCGGAGGAAGGTGGGGACGACGTCAAGTCATCATGCCCCTTATGTCTTGGGCTGCACACGTGCTACAATGGCCGGTACAATGAGCTGCGATACCGTGAGGTGGAGCGAATCTCAAAAAGCCGGTCTCAGTTCGGATTGGGGTCTGCAACTCGACCCCATGAAGTCGGAGTCGCTAGTAATCGCAGATCAGCATTGCTGCGGTGAATACGTTCCCGGGCCTTGTACACACCGCCCGTCACGTCACGAAAGTCGGTAACACCCGAAGCCGGTGGCCCAACCCGTAAGGGAGGGAGCTGTCGAAGGTGGGACTGGCGATTGGGACGAAGTCGTAACAAGGTAGCCGTACCGGAAGGTGCGGCTGGATCACCTCCTTTCTAAGGAGCACAGTACCGATTGCAGACAAATGTTCTGCACGGTCAGCTCATGGGTGGAACGTTGATTATTTGGCACGGTTTCCTGGATGGATCACGAGTACTGCTTCGGCGTGGAAAGTGAGTCACTGACGGGGGATCGTGCCTGGCACGTTGTTGGGTATCTGAAGGTACGGCCGTAAGGTCTTATCTTCGCGATGCCGGCCCCAGTGCACTCATCAGCTTGTCTGGTGGGGTGATGGGTGGCTGGTCGTTGCTTGAGAACTACACAGTGGACGCGAGCATCTGTGGCCAAGTTTTTAAGGGCGCACGGTGGATGCCTTGGCACCAGGAACCGATGAAGGACGTGAGAGGCCGCGATAGGCCCCGGGGAGCTGCCAACTGAGCTTTGATCCGGGGGTGTCCGAATGGGGAAACCCGGCAGTCGTCATGGGCTGTCACCCACTGCTGAACACATAGGCAGTGTGGAGGGAACGAGGGGAAGTGAAACATCTCAGTACCCTCAGGAAGAGAAAACAACCGTGATTCCGGGAGTAGTGGCGAGCGAAACCGGATGAGGCCAAACCGTATGCGTGTGATACCCGGCAGGGGTTGCGCATGCGGGGTTGTGGGAATTCTTTTGATCGGTCTGCCGGCCGGTCGGCGAGTCAGAAACCGTTGATGTAGTCGAAGGACATGCGAAAGGTCCGGCGTAGAGGGTAAGACCCCCGTAGACGAAACATCAGCGGCTTGCTTAAGAATCTCCCAAGTAGCACGGGGCCCGAGAAATCCCGTGTGAATCTGGCGGGACCACCCGCTAAGCCTAAATATTCCCTGGTGACCGATAGCGGATAGTACCGTGAGGGAATGGTGAAAAGTACCGCGGGAGCGGAGTGAAATAGTACCTGAAACCGTGTGCCTACAAGCCGTGGGAGCGTCGCTGTATGTGCTTGCACATACAGTCGTGACTGCGTGCCTTTTGAAGAATGAGCCTGCGAGTTAGCGGTGTGTAGCGAGGTTAACCCGTGTGGGGAAGCCGTAGCGAAAGCGAGTCCGAATAGGGCGATTGAGTTGCACGCTCTAGACCCGAAGCGGAGTGATCTAGCCATGGGCAGGTTGAAGCGGAGGTAAGACTTCGTGGAGGACCGAACCCACCAGGGTTGAAAACCTGGGGGATGACCTGTGGTTAGGGGTGAAAGGCCAATCAAACTCCGTGATAGCTGGTTCTCCCCGAAATGCATTTAGGTGCAGCGTCGTGTGTTTCTTGCCGGAGGTAGAGCACTGGATAGGCGATGGGCCCTACCGGGTTACTGACCTTAGCCAAACTCCGAATGCCGGTAAGTGAGAGCACGGCAGTGAGACTGTGGGGGATAAGCTCCATGGTCGAGAGGGAAACAGCCCAGAGCATCGACTAAGGCCCCTAAGCGTACGCTAAGTGGGAAAGGATGTGGAGTCGCAGAGACAACCAGGAGGTTGGCTTAGAAGCAGCCACCCTTGAAAGAGTGCGTAATAGCTCACTGGTCAAGTGATTCCGCGCCGACAATGTAGCGGGGCTCAAGCGTACCGCCGAAGTCGTGTCATTGCAGCAATAGGGCCAACGCCCGCTGTGATGGGTAGGGGAGCGTCGTGTGCCGGGTGAAGCAGCAGCGGAAGCTAGTTGTGGACGGTTCACGAGTGAGAATGCAGGCATGAGTAGCGATACACACGTGAGAAACGTGTGCGCCGATTGACTAAGGGTTCCTGGGTCAAGCTGATCTGCCCAGGGTAAGTCGGGACCTAAGGCGAGGCCGACAGGCGTAGTCGATGGACAACCGGTTGATATTCCGGTACCCGCTTTGAAACGCCCAATATCGAATCAGGCGATGCTAAGTCCGTGAAGCCGTTCCGGACCCTTCGGGGAAAGGAAAGTGGTGGAGCCGACGAACCAGACTTGTAGTAGGTAAGCGATGGGGTGACGCAGGAAGGTAGTCCAGCCCGGGCGGTGGTAGTCCCGGGGTAAGGGTGTAGGCCGAGGGGTAGGCAAATCCGTCCCTCATTAAGGCTGAGACCTGATGCCGAGCCGATTGTGGTGAAGTGGATGATCCTATGCTGTCGAGAAAAGCCTCTAGCGAGTTTCATGGCGGCCCGTACCCTAAACCGACTCAGGTGGTCAGGTAGAGAATACCGAGGCGTTCGGGTGAACTATGGTTAAGGAACTCGGCAAAATGCCCCCGTAACTTCGGGAGAAGGGGGGCCATCACTGGTGATCGGATTTACTCCGTGAGCTGGGGGTGGCCGCAGAGACCAGCGAGAAGCGACTGTTTACTAAAAACACAGGTCCGTGCGAAGCCGTAAGGCGATGTATACGGACTGACGCCTGCCCGGTGCTGGAACGTTAAGGGGACCGGTTAGTGCGCTTTCGGGCGTGCGAAGCTGAGAACTTAAGCGCCAGTAAACGGCGGTGGTAACTATAACCATCCTAAGGTAGCGAAATTCCTTGTCGGGTAAGTTCCGACCTGCACGAATGGCGTAACGACTTCTCGACTGTCTCAACCATAGGCCCGGTGAAATTGCACTACGAGTAAAGATGCTCGTTTCGCGCAGCAGGACGGAAAGACCCCGGGACCTTTACTATAGTTTGATATTGGTGTTCGGTTCGGCTTGTGTAGGATAGGTGGGAGACTTTGAAGCGGCCACGCCAGTGGTTGTGGAGTCGTCGTTGAAATACCACTCTGGTCGTGCTGGATGTCTAACCTCGGTCCGTGATCCGGATCAGGGACAGTGTCTGATGGGTAGTTTAACTGGGGCGGTTGCCTCCCAAAGGGTAACGGAGGCGCCCAAAGGTTCCCTCAGCCTGGTTGGCAATCAGGTGTTGAGTGTAAGTGCACAAGGGAGCTTGACTGTGAGACCGACGGGTCGAGCAGGGACGAAAGTCGGGACTAGTGATCCGGCGGTGGCTTGTGGAAGCGCCGTCGCTCAACGGATAAAAGGTACCCCGGGGATAACAGGCTGATCTTCCCCAAGAGTCCATATCGACGGGATGGTTTGGCACCTCGATGTCGGCTC
>NZ_JBHWUF010000027.1:0-1787 GCF_042738325.1 Rhodococcus sp. NPDC059969
TGCGACCCGGATTTGCCTAGGTCACGCCCTACACGCTTACACCAGTATTACCACTGACTGGCTCAGCTACCTTCCTGCGTCACCCCATCGCTTGGCTACTACCAGATCAGGTCCCATGCATCCACCAACTCGAGACCCGAAGGTCTTCTCGTGGCTTCAGGATGGTTAGTATCACTGATTCACCATGGGCGCGTTCACACGGGTACGGGAATATCAACCCGTTGTCCATCGGCTACGCCTGTCGGCCTCGTCTTAGGTCCCGACTCACCCTGGGCGGATTAACCTGGCCCAGGAACCCTTGGTCATTCGGCGGACGAGTTTCTCACTCGTCTTTCGCTACTCATGCCTGCATTCTCACTCGTGTGGCCTCCACGGCTAGGTCACCCTGCCGCTTCCATGGCCACACGACGCTCCCCTACCCATCCACACACCTGCCAGAAAATCCTTGGATCAACTGGGGGCTATTGCGTGAATGCCGCAGCTTCGGTGGTGTACTTGAGCCCCGCTACATTGTCGGCGCAGGATCACTTGACCAGTGAGCTATTACGCACTCTTTCAAGGGTGGCTGCTTCTAAGCCAACCTCCTGGTTGTCTTCGCGACCCCACATCCTTTTCCACTTAGTACACGCTTAGGGACCTTAGCTGGCGATCTGGGCTGTTTCCCTCTCGACTACGAACCTTATCGCCCGCAGTCTCACTGCCGCGCTCTCACTCACCGGCATTCGGAGTTTGGCTGATTTCGGTAAGCTTGTGGGCCCCCTAGACCATCCAGTAGCTCTACCTCCGGTGAGAAACACGCGACGCTGCACCTAAATGCATTTCGGGGAGAACCAGCTATCACGGAGTTTGATTGGCCTTTCACCCCTACCCACAACTCATCCCCTCAGTTTTCAACCTAAGTGGGTTCGGTCCTCCACGACGTCTTACCGTCGCTTCAACCTGGCCATGGGTAGATCACTCCGCTTCGGGTCTAGAGCATGCCACTACGATCGCCCTATTCGGACTCGCTTTCGCTACGGCTACCCCACACGGGTTAACCTCGCGACATGCCACTAACTCGCAGGCTCATTCTTCAAAAGGCACGCCATCACCCCCAGTGACAAGTCACTCGAAGGCTCTGACGGATTGTAAGCGCACGGTTTCAGGTACTATTTCACTCCCCTCCCGGGGTACTTTTCACCTTTCCCTCACGGTACTAGTCCGCTATCGGTCACCAGGGAGTATTCAGGCTTATCGGGTGGTCCCGACAGATTCACACCAGATTTCACGGGCCCGGTGCTACTTGGGTTTCCATTACAACAGTCACAAAGTTTTCGTGTACGGGATTCTCACCCTCTACGACAGGCCGTTCCAGACCACTTCCACTAACCCAGTGATTTCTTACTGTTGGCCAACACGGCAGTATTGACAAAATGAACCCCACAACCCCACGAATGCAACACCTGCCGGCTATCACACACCCATGGTTTAGCCTCTTCCGCTTTCGCTCGCCACTACTCACGGAATCACGGTTGTTTTCTCTTCCTGTGGGTACTGAGATGTTTCACTTCCCCACGTTCCCTCCACACGCCCTATATATTCAGGCGCGGGTAACACGACATCACTCGTGCTGGGTTTCCCCATTCGGACATCCTCGGATCACAGCTCGGTTGACAGCTCCCCGAGGCTTATCGCAGCCTCCTACGTCCTTCATCGGCTCCTGGTGCCAAGGCATCCACCGTACGCTCTTCATTACTTACAACAAAGATGCTCGCGTCCACTGTGCAGTTCTCAAACAACACACAACC
>NZ_JBHWUF010000028.1:0-3150 GCF_042738325.1 Rhodococcus sp. NPDC059969
CTCGTCCTCCACCCCGTACGTCTCCCGCTCGTGGTGCCTCGTACGCCCGCACGGCACCCGAACTGAGCAGCTCCACGTCGTAGCCGTGCCGGTCGTACGCGATCCGCGCCTCCCGCACCCCCGGCCGCCCCATCTGCACGGAGTGCACGCCCTCGTGACACAGCACCCGCGCCACGTCCCGCAGGTCACCGCTCGACATGTCCTCGGCCTCGGCATTCAGCAGCAGCAGCGTCCCCTGGCGGCCGGGCCGGAGCACCACGTGCCCCGACGCCTCCCGCGCGTTCCGCCGGGCCGAGTCCAGAGCCTTCGACCGAACCCGCCCAGATAACCCGGGCACGAACGTCTGCTCCGCCCGGCAGGCCAGCTCCGCCAGCCCGTCCGACACGGTCAACGTCACCTCCACCGGCTCCAACCGCTGCCGCAACCGCTCCTCCAGCAGCTGCGCCATCACCGGCGCCGCCACCTCCAGGAACGGCACCACCTGACCCCGCCTCCAACCCATCCGGTAGGTCTTCACCCGCACACTCGGCCCGAACAGAGCCATCACGCATCTCCTCTGCAGATCAAAAGGTCGTCGAACGCAGGTCACAGACCCAGAAGGTGGTACGGAAACGCCGCACGCTCCATCCGCACACCGAAGGAGCGGATCCAGTACCAGTGGAAGGGGAACGTGTCGGCTCCCAGCGTCATCAACGCGACAGCCCGGTGGTGGCCATCAGCCACGTACACATCCGGATACCGATCCGAGACACCCAGGATGATCGGCTCACGCAGACTCTCCCGGCGGATCGACTCCTTGAGCTCCTCGACCTTCACCCGGTCCTTCTCGCGCTGCTCGAAGCGACGCACAGCGTCGCCCCACTTCCGGTACTCGATCGGCCGGATCTGCCGGTCGTTCAGCAGCACCGTCTTCATCTCACCGCGGTACTTCATCTCGGTTCCCTTCGTGTCGCAGGTCTGCGGATCAGGTAGTCGTCGGAGTCAGGTGGATCCCAGCGGCACGCCCCAGCAGCAGCGACCGGGCCACGGTCACCGTGGCCCCGCCGCCGAAGAGCTTCGCGAGACCGCCGGCCACCACGCCGTACACGACCGACCCGACCGTCAGCGGGTCGTGCTGCCCGCCCTTCGCCGCCGTCCACGCCGCCCAGGCCCCCACCAGGGCAGCGATCAGCGTGATGAAGGCGAGAGTCGAACGCTCAATGGACATGGCAATCCCCCCAAGGGATCAATGCGGGACAGTCAGATCAGAAACTCAGCGGCAGGCCTGGAGACCAGGGCCTGACAGCTCCCCCTCACCGCCCGACCCAACCCCGCGAGCGGGGCCGGCCGGGCGGATCAGGCAGCCCTCAGACCAGATCAGCGAGGACCGTGAACACGGGCGAACTCCGCCCCGACCGCCAGGAGCTCGGCGACCTCGGCGTAGGTCCGGCCGAGCTTCCCCGCCCAGGAGCTGTGATACGCGGTCCGCGAGCCCGTACGCTCCCTGACGACCGCGTCCAGCACCCGGGTCGTGACGACCCAGGTGTCGTCATCACTCACCGCGCTGTACTTCACGTCCGCCAGCGCCTCGACCAGCGTCCGCTGCTTCTCGACACCGATCGCCTCCCGGACCACGCGCAGCAGCTGGCGGACCATCTCCTTGACCGACAAGGACTCCTCGTCGGCCGGAACCGGCGACGGTCCGTCCTCGACGTGCTGGCGCACCCACCCGTCCCGCTCCAGGAGCACCGCGGCGGCCTCCAGGTGACGGGCCACCGCCGCACCGTCGACCAGCTCGCCGGACCAGCCGATCCAGTCGTCCTCCTTGATGAGGCCGGCGGCCTCACGCAGAACGGTGTCGAGCGGCATAACGTTCGAGTCGAGGATGGTAGAAGGGGCGGTGGCGGTAGCGGCCTTCTTGGCCATGGCGTTCCCCAATCAGTCGGTCGTGCGGAATCAGCTGGTGGCTCCGGAATCAGTCGACGGTCCAGGCTGTCCGGTTCCCCCTCACCGCCCGACCAGACCCCCGAGAGCGGGGCCGGGCCGAGCGGATCAGGCAACCGTCAGAAGCAACCCGTCAGCCGCGGTCCCGGCGGGGGAAGGTGCGGTGGAAACGGGCCCCGTCACCGTCAGCCTCGACGACCTTCCGCGCGTACTCCGCAACCTCCCGGCCCCGGGCCTCCCGGCCCTCCGTGGTCAGAGCTGCGGCGAACGTCCCGGTCCGGAACGTCGACATCGCCTCCCGGTCGCCCGACGCGATGGCCTGGTCCATGTCCCGGCTCATCTGACTGTTGCCCTTCACCTCGGTGAACAGATCCCGAATGCGATTCAGCATGACGATCTCCCTCTACTCGGATTCGGACTATCAGCGCCGGACAGAACGCCGACGGCGCTTCTTGCTCAGGGCCTGGGCCATCCCGTACTGGAAGGCGCCATAGGCCAGGACCGCCCCAGCCACGAACGTCACCACCGGGACCAGCGGCTGGCCGAGGACCAGCACGACCGCCAGGCCCGCCAGCAGAGCCACGACCGCCGAGGCGCGGTCCACGAGCTTGCGCACCGGAGCCGGCACCCGCGCAGCCATCAGCCCTCCACCCCGTCCAGCGCCGCGTCGTCGGAACCGGCCAGCTGCACCGGCTGCGTCACGGGGCCCAGGCCCAGGTCCGGCGCGCCGTACTCCCATGTCGGAGCCGACGAACCCCTCTCCCGCGTCGAGTCGTAGTCCTGCTGGGCGTTTTCCTCTGAGGTCACTGCGCTCTCCCGGTCATGTAGTGCGCGGATGTAGCCTCGGTTGTTGTCCTACGTGATCGGTGCTGAGACGCTAGAAGGTAGTCATCACAACCATGTAGCCACGTTGTGTTGCCACACGAAGTTAAGCATAGATGTTGCCTCATGTGAAAGGTGCTGGTGTAAGGTCATGTCTAAGAAGAGCGCAGAGGAGGGCGACATGTTCCACGAGGCGATCGTGGCGAAGATCCGTGAGATCGAGGGTGAGCCGAAGCCGGCGGCGGACGGCCTGCCTGTGCCGGCGGAGAGGGCTCAGATTCGGAAAGCGGCGAAGTGGAAGCAGACCGATGTTGCTGAGCTGATCGGGGTGCACCGGCTCACGGTCAGCGCGTGGGAGCGAGGTGAGTCTGAGCCGACCGGAGAGGCACGGAGTAAGTACGTGCC
>NZ_JBHWUF010000029.1:0-2356 GCF_042738325.1 Rhodococcus sp. NPDC059969
GGTGATAGCTACAGGGGCGGCAATGAGAGCGGCCGTCACAGCAGGATCCATGAGTCTGATCCTGGCCCACACCGCGCACGCCCAACAGGGCATTCGCCACATCCAGTGGCCGTTGGCTGGAATGCGAGTCGAGCAGCCCCCGACCTGGGGCGACTGTGTCAAATGAGACGGGAGGTCAGTCGCCTCGCTTCCTTGAGACGATGACTGGGGTCGTTGACACCGGACAAGCGCACCTCGAAACGCACATCAACAGCACCTGTCACGCGGCCCTGTCACGCTGGCTGTCACGCCGACGGCCAGGAGCCTGTCACGCAGGCTCTGACCTGCATAAACACCCCTGAACCCCCGACCCGTACTCCGGCGTGACAGCCCACGCGACAGCCCCTTCCAGGAAATAGTGCGGCGCCGCGTCCGACCCGGCTAGCTGTGGTCTCTCAGCACGTTGTTTACGCAGGACTACTTCGCTGCCGCACGATTCCCTCTAGCCTCGCACCATGGATTGGTTCACGGCGGCGGTGGTGGGAGCGGTCGGAGGCGCCTCTCTGGAGGCCGTCGACGTCATCAAGGCCATCAAGTGGCACCGTCAGATGCCGTGGAACGTTCAGTCAGACACCATCGATCCACCCCAGCGCAGAGCTAACGTGCGGCCCCAGGAGGAGCACCTGCCCGCACCCGGCTGGAAGGCGTATTGGGTTGCCGGGGTGCTGCGGCTGCTCGTCAGCGGAGCCCTGACTGGAGTCGTGGCAGCCACGTATCCGCAGAGCACCAATCCGCTGGTGGCCTTTCTCATCGGGCTGGGCGCGCTGTCTGCTGTCCAACAGGTCACCACACTGGTGCCGCTGATGGTGAAGAACGCGGGTCGGGCTGCTCTGGGCGGCGTAGTGGACGTGGCGCAGCAACAAGCGCAGGCTCTCCAGCAAAGCGGGCAGCCTGACCCTGGGCAGTCGAATGGTGCTGTGCCAGGGCCCCAAACGGGTAGTCCTTCGGCAGGGAGTCCAAGGCCGGACACAGGCGTTGCCGCACAGCAGGATCCGGCGGGCGGAGGAGGTGCGGCGTGACGATTGCTGCCGAGTCCTTCGTGGGCCGTGTCCTGGCCGTGATTTCACGTCGTTCTCCTGGTTTCCGGCCGCCCTTGAAGACCTCCGGACGACTGCATGCGCCGGATAGCCCTACTACGTCTCCTCCGGCTCCGGACTTCCCTCGCCCTCGTGAGACTCCCCAGGTCGACCCGGCCCGGGACGACTTGCCGATGCAGAGGCTGGTTGACGCGACGGCCCAATGGAAGTCCATGCCTCCACGGGAGCGTCTCCGGCGTCGCGGCGTACTTCTGGGAGTCTCAGAATTCCTGGAGATGACCGCCGCAGCCCTCGACCGCACCCCCGCCCACGCCCAGTACCGCTACCGCGCCCGGGACCTCGGCCTCGCCCTCGACCGAGCCCTACACCACGCCCGTGACCCCGACTTGGCCCGCGACTACATCCCCCCCGTTGGACTCGTCCGCGACCTCAATCTCGAACTCGCCCGCGCCCGCGAGCATGCCCATGACCTCGAGGTTGCCCAAGACCTCGAACGTGTCCCCGCCCTCGCCCGTGACCTCGTCCGCGCCTTCGACCGCGCCCGCGAACTCGCCGACGCCCTCGACCGCGCTCTATACCGCACCCGTGCCCTCAACCGCGAAGGCGGTCTCGCCCTCAACCGCGAACGCGCCGGCAACCTCGTCCTAGAGATCGGACGCGGCCTTGAGACTGCCCGAGGCCTCGACCGCGAACGGGCCGGCAACCTCGTTCGCGACCTTGCCCGCGAAATCGAAGGCGCCCGCTCCTCCCAAGTCCGTCTCTCCCGCATCCTCAACCCTGGCCGCGACCGCTACCGCATCCTGGCGCTCGCCCTAGACCCCACCTTCGGCCGCTACCTCACCGAAGCTCATGACAACCTGACTGATGCGGCAAGTAACTTCGTTGGCGCAGACCTAACCACGGTGGATCCTGCTAGGACCAACCTCGAAGGGATCCGTTGGGACGGCGACACACGGTGGCCCACCCCTGAGTGGACAGCTCGCATCCGTAGAGCATCGGTGGAGGACGCTCCTGGATCCGGGGTCTTCATCGTCCTTCCGGAAGAGGGCCACAACTTCGCCGATCGCGGCTCCGTGGCACCAATCTTCTGAGACACCACAGCTAGCCGCACGATTCCGACGCCTGCTCTTCGCCCTCCTCAACGCGACGGCCTGCGGCGGGGTAAACGTGGATAATCACGCCCTCACTCCAAGCGTCCCCCTGTTCCGAGAGGAAGGCGATGGGCGAAATTGATGGACACTATTGACGCCCCATTAAGTCGCTGCAAAAATGGCTTTGTC
>NZ_JBHWUF010000030.1:0-1919 GCF_042738325.1 Rhodococcus sp. NPDC059969
GGCGCACCGGTGAGGCGTGGGACAAGTACCCGGACGCCGTCGGCACCGGCGCCAAGCCGGTCCGCGAAGTTCTCTTCAACTGCGTCGAGACCCAGGGCCGCAAGCTCCCGCGCACCCCCGTCGTCAAGCGCACCGGCTGGCACACCCTCCCCGACGTCGGTCGCACCTACGTCTTCGCCGACGGCCGCACGTTCCCCGAAGACCGCCAGGTCCGCCTCATCGGCGCCCCGGAGGCCCTGGCCCGAGCCGCCGCCCCGCTGGACCGCACGGCCAGCGACGACGAGTGCAAGGCCGCCATGACCACCGTCTGCGAGCACGGATGGGTGGCCTCCTTCGGCATGGCCGTCGGTGCCCGCTCCATGGGCTTCTCCCTCAGCCCCGTCGCCGCCTCCGTCGTCGCCGAAGCCGAACCCAACTCCGGCAAGACCCAGGCTGGCAACGTCGGCCGCTCCCTGCTCCTCACCCCCCGCCCCAAGCTGTGGCCCCCTGTGGTCACCAAGGGATTCAGCGCCACCATCACCGACATGGAGTGCGCGATCGAGTTCGAGGGCGACATGCCCTCCCTCATCGACGACGTCGCCATCACCCGGGCCTCCTCAGCCATGGAGCTCCGCGACGCCAACGCCAAGCTGGAGATGATCCTGCGCGGCGCGGGCAACGCCGGAGAACTCCGCGGCCGCCGCAACCGCGACATGACCGCGCGGGTGAGTAACTACGCCCGCGCCATCCCCCTCGTCGCAGCGCAGATGCTGCCGCCCACCATGCAGCCCTCCCTCTACCGCCGCACCGTCGTCCTCTACCTCTCCCAGGAAGGCGGAGAGGTCGACTGGCGCTGGTACCGCGACGGCGGTCACGCCTCCCTCGCCGTGCCGCTGCGTACCATCGGCGACCGGATCATCGCCCACCTCCACGGCATCGAGAAGGTGGAGGAGTACCTGGCTGACCTCGAAGCCAAGGCCCTCAAGTGCTTCCTGCCGTACGTGGAAGCCGCGATGCCCAAGGCATCCGGCGCCATGGACGGCGTCATCAGCGCCGCCGCCGCCATGCTGTCCGGCTACGGCCTCCTCGCGGCCGTCACCGGCCTGGACATGGAAGACCTCATCGCCACCGTCGCGACCCCCCTCGCGCTGTCCCTGGCCCGCCAGGCCCGCAAGTACGACGACCAGGTCGGCGTCCAGGACGACCTCAGCGCCGCCGTGGTCGAGATCGTCCGCGCCGCGCTCGCCAGCGGCCGCGCACACGTCCGCGACGAAAAGGGCGTCATCAGCCCCGCTGTCCCCGGCGAGGTCGAGCAGGTCCAGGGCGTCACCCAGGCGCGCGACGGCTCCGACAACTGGGAGGGCAAGGGCCCCGCCGTCTACTGGCTGCCCGAGAAGGGCCCGGCCGTCGGCATGAAGACCGCCGAACTCCACCTGCTCCTCAAGGCCGCCAGCGACCCGCGCGTCCAGGGCATCGGCTCCCGCTCCCTGCCCGAAGCTCTCCTCCAGGCCGGACTCACCATCCGCAACGACCGGCAGAAGGACCGCGTCGCGGTCCACCAGATCCGAGTGGGCGACGCAAACCCCCGCCTGCTCCTCCTCAAGGCCGAGCAGGTCTGGGACCTCGACGCCCCCCCGAAGCCCGACGGTGACGACGGTGGCCCCGGCGCGGGCCCGGACGGCGGCGAGGGACCCGGCCCCGACGGCAACCCCGACGGCATCCAGCCGCCGGCCGAACCCGTCCAGGGCGAACTCACTGACGCCGCCCCGCAGACCACCACCAGCCACCCCGCACCGGACAGCCCCGCCACGACCGAACAGGAGGAACCCGACATGGCCGTGCAGATGGACGACGTGCCCAGCGGAACCTGCGTGCGCTGCGGCCACCCCACCACCCACCACAGCGACGGCGTCTGGGCCCACATGGAGATCCCCGGCTTC
>NZ_JBHWUF010000031.1:0-1900 GCF_042738325.1 Rhodococcus sp. NPDC059969
CCCCGCGCGCTGACCGAGGCCGACCAGCTCGCCGCCGCCAGCGGGAACGGCGCGCACGTCCACTTCGCCGCCCGCCGCGACGAGTTCGTCGTCGTCCTGCCCGAGGCGGTGGCGGCATGACCCGCCGACGGATGAGGACCGCCCACCGCCTGGGCACCGGCCAGGGCCGGATCAGCCTCGCCACCACCAGCGCCGCCACCGTCGACGCCGAGCGCAACATCGACTGGATCGCCGTCGAACTCGCCGTCAACGGCGAGCTCCCGGCCCGGCTGACCCGGCCCGAGCAGATCGAGACCGCCCGCCTCCTGACCGGCCGGGGTATGGGCCCCACCGACGTCGGCCTCTACCTGGGCATCACCAAGGGCACGATCGCCGCCTGGCGCGACAAGGGCTGGAAGGTCCGCCCCGTCGGCCGTCCCGCGAAGGCGGTGCGGTGATGGCCCTCAAGACCGTGACGTGCCTGGCCGCCGTCTGCGACGCGTGCGGCCAGGTCCTGGAGAACCCCGACGGCGGCGAAGCCCACTTCGACACCGAGCAGCAGGCTCGCGAGGTCGCCGCCACCTACGAGTGGGAGCTGCTGGAGGACGGCCGCCTGATCTGCACCGAGGGCCACCTGGACCTCCTCGAGGAGCACGGCCGCATCCAGCCGGGCCCCGGCGCCATGACCTTCACCCTCGCCCCCGACACCGCCCCGGAGGTCTGGCTGTGAGCAGTTACCGGCACGACGGCGAGATCAACGCCATGGACTGGTTCTGCGGCGCCGGTGGCAGCTCGCAGGGGATCGACGCGGTCCCCGGCGTCCGCGTGACCCGGGCCGCCAACCACTGGGATCCGGCGATCGAATCCCACGCCCTCAACTTCCCGCACGCCGACCACTGGAAGGGCGACATCCGCCAGGCCCCCGTGGAGAAGTGGCCGGCCGCCCAGATTTTTTGGGCCAGCCCGGAGTGCCCGAAGTGGACCAACGCCCGCGGCAAGAAGCGCGACTTCCACACCGCGCAGGAGGAACTGCCCGGCTTCGAGAAGCCCCGCGACCCGGCGGACGAGCGCTCCCGCGCCCTGATGGAAGAGGTCCCGATGTACCTGCGCGGGGTGCAGGAGCGCGGCGGCCTGGTCCTCGCCGGAATCGTCGAGAACGTCATCGACTGCCGGGCCTGGGTGGAGTGGGACCGCTGGCTGGGCGAGCTCCACAAGCTCGGCTACGCCACGAAGACGATCGCGCTGAACAGCATGCACGCCCAGGCGCCGACCCTGCTGCGCGCCCCGCAGTCCCGCGACCGCCTCTACGTCGCCTACTGGCACCGCTCGCTCGGCCGGACTCCGGACTGGAACAAGTGGCTGCGGCCGGCCGCCTGGTGCACCGGCTGCGAGCGGGTTGTCCGCGCGATGCAGGTGTTCAAGAAGCCGGGCGCCGACATGGGCCGCTACGGGATCCGCTCCGGGCAGTACGTGTACCGGTGCCCGAGCACGACGTGCCGGAACCAGATCGTGGAGCCGGAAGTCCTGCCTGCCCTCGCCGCGATCGACTGGACGATCCCCGGCACCCCGATCGGGAGCCGGCCGCGCACGGCGGACGCCCCCGAGGGCCTAAAGCCCAAGACCATCGCCCGGATCAGGGCGGGCCTGGAGCGCTTCGCCCAGCCGGTGATGGTGCCCTCCGGCGGGACCTGGCGGGAGTCCGCGACGCCGGTGTCCGCCCCCATGCCGGCCAGGACGACGCGTGAGAACGACGCGCTCGCGGTGCCGCCGCTGCTGATCCCCTCCGAGGGCCGCGACGGCAAGGAAGCCAGCCCCGTGCACCGCCCGCTGCGCACGCAGACGGCCCGCAACGAGACGGGACTTGCCTGGCTGCCGCCGGGCGTCTTCGAGCCCTTCGTGACCCCGGTACGCGGGGGAGGGG
>NZ_JBHWUF010000032.1:0-1811 GCF_042738325.1 Rhodococcus sp. NPDC059969
GGACCCAGATGGCCATGGACTCGCCGCTGAACACCCGAGGTCAGCCCGGTGATTGAGTGGAGTGCAAGGCGCCGACTACTTCCCTCCAGGGTCTTCCACAGCGGCAGGAGGCGCCCAAGGCAGTGCCAGGCCGTCACCGGATCGGCGGGGAACGACGTGGAAATGGACGTGGTCCACGGACTGGGTGGCGGGCCTGCCCTTCGAGGTGAGGATGTTGGCGCTGGGCAGTTCGGCGACGAGTTCGGAGGCGGCAGCCATGGTGAGGGCGCTGACGAGCGGGTCGGCTCCGGCGTCGGGGACGTGCTCGTACGGCAGGACGAGGAGGTGTCCGGGGGTGACCGGGTCCAGCGGGACGATGGCGAAGACCTGGGGCCAGCGCCGCACGATGGTGGCCGGGGCACGGCCGGAGGCGATGTCGCAGAAGACGCAGTCGGTGGGCACGAGGCTCCCTTGAAACGAGGCCAGGCCCTGCCGGTGGGCAGGGCCTGGAGCTGTGTGGTGTGCTGTCCTGCGTGTCCGGGGCTGTTAGGAGCAGTCCCGGACACACCTACTTCTGTGCGGCGGGCGGCGTCAGGCCGCGGTGTTCGACGCTGGTGTGGATGCCGCGGGCGGTGAGGATCTCGGCGAGGGCGTCGCCGACGACGACGGCGCAGGTGCGGCCTTCGGCGTCGCCGACGAGGACCCGCACGATCAGGTTCGACTTGGCGTTGTGGTCGAGGAGGGCCTGAGCCTGGTCGGCGGTCCGGGACAGCAGGGTGAAGGTGCGGGGCGACCCCATGACGTGGCCGACGACGCTTTCGTCCGTGCCGTCACGGTCGGCCAGGGCGGGCTCGCCGGCGGGGTCCTGGAGGGGCGCGTTGCGCAGGTCGATCAGGAGGGCCCCGGTCAGGGTGGACGGGACGCCGTGGTCGAAGCCGAAGGTCTCGATCTGAATCCAGGGCTGTTCGCTGGTGCTGTAGTCCATGGTCGTGGTCCTTTCGTCGGTGTGCGGGCGGGTGGGTTCAGCGTTCGACGACGGGCTTGTCGAGGTCGCGGTGGACGAGGGTGACGTCCAGATGCCGGGCGACGTACGGCTGGGCGAGGTCGGCGATGCCGAGCTCGGCGGCAGCCTTCTGGTCGCCGGACAGGGCGGCCCGGAGGGCGAGGGCGACCGTGCCAGCACGGTGACGTCCGCCGGCGCATCCCGCAGCGACGCGGACGAGGCGGCCGGAGGCGGAGGGCCCGGCGAGGAACGCCTCGATCTGCATCACGGTCGCGGTGACGAGTTCCTTGATGCCGGGGGTGGTCATGACGGCGGCGCGGACGGGGGCGTCGTGCGCGGTCATGTAGCGGAGCTCGGGGCTGACGTGCGGGTCGCGGAAGTGGTGGCGCAGGTCGATGGTGAGGTGCGCGTCGTCGGGGGCGCCGTGAAGGTAGCCGAAGGAGACGATCTCGATCATGCCGGTGCGCTCGGTCATGTTCTCCACCTTGTCGGTCGTCGTACGGCTGCGGGAGGGGTTTCCTGTTGCCTGTTTCGGCGGGGTCTGGGCGGCGTCGGCGACGGCCTGGCGGCCAGCCTCGGTGATGGCGAAGAAGTGCGGGTGTCCGCGGTGGACGTCACCGGGGTCGGGGGAGTCCTGGATGTGGCCGCAGGCGTCGATGCTGTCGGCGTAGCCGAGTTCTTCCAGCGCGATCTCGTCGGCGGCGGTGAGCCAGATCTTCTTCCCCGCGTCTGTGGTCTCGATCAGCTGGCCGATGTTGCCCTTCGGGTGGGCGACGGCGTTCTGGAGGGCCTTGAGGCGCTTGGGGGTGAGACGGGGAGCCATCGGGCC
>NZ_JBHWUF010000033.1:0-1693 GCF_042738325.1 Rhodococcus sp. NPDC059969
CCTTTGCCTGGCTGGCATGGGCATCCGTGGTTGCGGCGCAGTCGTGCTCTGGTGCTGGACGCCTCACGCAGAGCCCGCTTGGGCGACTTCACCGTGTCGTACGACGACGACTTCGGGCTCCGGGAGCTGTTATTGATCAGAAACGGTTTGGGTTCTGGGTCGTTGGAGGGGTGTGAGCGATCTGGTGGGGGACGCGCGGCATCTGTCGCCGTCGGCGCAGGAGGCCCTGCGGCTGCGGGCGGTGGCCGCGTTGGTGGCGGGGCGGGACCGTGAGGAGGTGGCGGCGGTATTCGGGGTGTCGCTGAAGGCGGTCGACATTTGGTGGGCGAAGTGGCAGGCCGGCGGCCGGGAAGCTCTGGTCATGCGGCCGCGCGGCAAGCCGGTCGGGGTGCACCAGGTGCTCGGGGAGGCCGAGCAGGCTGCCGTCCGGCAGGCCGTCCTCGATCACATCCCCTCCGACCTGGGGCTTTCTGGTCAGCTGTGGACACGGGGTCAGATAGGCGAGCTGATCTTCAAGCTGTACCGGGTCCGCTTCACCGAGCCCGGGGTGGGCAAGTACCTCAAGCGTTGGGGGCTGACCTTCCAGCGTCCGGACAAGCGGGCGGTCGAGCAGGACCCGGAAGCAGTCCGCGTCTGGCACGAGGAGACCTGGCTCGCGATCCGGGCGAAGGCGAAGGCGGAGAACGCCGAGGTTCTCTTCGGCGACCAGGTCGGGGTCCGCTCGGACCAGGTCACCGGCCGCACCTGGGGCGCCAAAGGCGCGACTCCCATCGTCCGCCGCACCGGGAACCGGTTCTCCGTGAACGCGATGTCCGCGATCAGCACCCGTGGCCGGATGCACTTCATGGTCTTCACCGAGTCGTTCAACGCGAAGGTCATGTGCCGCTTCCTCGCCCGGATCGTCGGGCACTTCGACCACAAGGTCCACCTGATCGTCGACCGGCACTCGGCCCACCGCTCGAAGACCGTCCAGGCCTGGCTCGCCGGCCACCAGGACCAGATCGAGCTGCACTTCCTGCCCTCGTACTCACCCGAACTGAACCCCGACGAGCTGGTAAACGCCCACCTCAAACGCAGCCTGCCCACACCCACCGGGCCAGGAACCAGGCCGAACTCGCCGCCGAAACCCGCAGGTTCTTCCACAGACGCCAGCGTCAACCACACATCGTCCGCGGCTACTTCGGCGGCCCACACGTCCGCTACGTCCTGGACGAGAACCCTTTGAGTTTCTGATCAATAGCGGCCCCAACGGAACGAATCCGCTGGGGCCGCCGAGTACCTACCTACAGTATAACCAGTCGCGGGTGGCACATTTCTGCACTGGGCGCCATTTGATTTACGCTTCCCGTTTCCTTGCCGAGTCGCGCCGCTACCACCTCGGAAATGAGATGTTCCAGAGCCGAATCCTTGACACTCTCGTCAGCAGCTCGATAGAAGCGAAAGAAGCCGACTGGCGGCAGCTGCCACTCCCCGGTCTGCGTCCCGCGCAAGAACCTCGATGACTCGCCTGTGCGCCAGCACCGCATCCTTCGCCGTCACCTCCCAGGCAACCTTTTCCTCGAACGCTGAACGATATCTCGGATCGGCCGCAGCCGAGGCATCTGCCCACTGCGTTGTCTTGTAAATCGAGGTGATCAAGTCGATCACCTCCACCCGGCACTGCACCTCGGGGTCACCTGCCAGTTCTATAAGG
>NZ_JBHWUF010000034.1:0-1687 GCF_042738325.1 Rhodococcus sp. NPDC059969
GGCTACGACGTGGAGCTGCTCAGTTCGGGTGCCGTGCGGGCGTACGAGGCACCACGAGCGGGAGACGTACGGGGTGGAGGACGAGCTGGCTGACGAGCTGTTGCGGCGGATGAAGTGACCATTCTCGGAGCCCGAAGGGGGCCCTCTGTGTTGAAGAAGCTGATCTCGTTCCTGAACCCGCGTACGGCGGTCGTCGAGCCGGTAACGGTGGTCGCCGGGGCCCGGCGTCCCCAGGTCGTGTGTCTGTGCGGCTCGACGCGGTTCTGGGCGGAGCTCGCCGAGGCGAACCTGCGCGAGACCATGGCTGGCCGGATCGTCCTGGCCCCGGGTTGTGACATGAAGACGCCTCATTCGCTGTGGGCTGACGGGCGGGACGCTGAGGAGCTCAAGGTGCGACTCGACGAGCTGCACCGGGCGAAGGTTCGGATGGCGGACGAGGTCCTGGTGGTCAACCCCGGTGGGTACATCGGTGACTCGACGCGCTCGGAGGTCGCGTACGCGCTCAGCCTCGGCCTACCGGTCCGCTACACCGACTCCGCCGGGGCAGCGGCCGGCCCGGGCTCGACCACTGCGGCGTCGGTAGCCGGGTCGCGGTCGACGGAGCCGCAGGCGCTGGCCTCGTACAAGCTGGCCGACTGGCCGTGTCCGGACTGCGGCGAGGCGGCCGTCGAGGGCACCCACGCGTGGGACGACCGCGGGCCGCACCAGCTGCTGAGCGTTCACGTGCTGCGGTGTGCGGCCGGGCACTCCTGGTCCAACCACAACGACGGAGGCTGATGTGGAGCGGCTGCTGTGGTGGCTGCCGGTGTGGATGGCGGGCTACTGGGTGGAGTTCACGGAGAACTGGAAGCTGACCCGTGCGATCGACCGGGCGTTCGCGGCCGGGGACTCCGAGGCCCTGTCCGTGTTCAAGACCGGCACGCTGCGGGCGACCTTCACCACGAAGGGGATGTTCGCGCGGACCGATGAGCTCATCTCGTACGCGGAGCTGGTTGTGGCGGCCGACGGCTGCGCCTACCGCTACCACCGCCAGTTCTCTCACCTGGAGCTCAGCGCCTGAGGCGCTTGGATCGCTCCACCGCATTCGAAGATTCAACTCGTAGACGGAAGGAACGTGTCATGACTGCTCTCCTCCTCAGCGGCACCCTGGTCGAGCAGACCAGGCGGCAGCTCCTTGAACGGGATGTCTGGTACGGGCTCAGTGGCATGCTCGTCACCGGTGAGTCCGTCGCCCGGCACCTGACGGCCGCGGCCGGCCTGATGGAGCGCAAGGGCTGGGACCCCCAGCTCTACGCCCCGTTCTCCGGGTACCACCTGCGCGACGCGCTGACGAGCACGCGTGACGACGGGATGGGCGACGCGGACACCCAGTTCGTGGGCAGGACCGTGCTGGAGGCGGTCCTTCGGCTCTCCACCGGCGCCTCGTACGTCGACTACGAGGTCTGGAGCGAGCACCCCGTGCGGACCCTCGACGAGGTCCTCGCCGTTTGCCGGACGGCTGCGGCCCTCGCTCTGCAGCACGGCCCCGGCCCCGCGCAAGCCGGCGGCGAGCTGCTGGACGCGGGGGAGGGGTGATGGCCGGGGGTCCTGAGTGGGACGACCCCGAGGCGTGGCGGGCGGTGGCCCGCGAGACGCTCCAGGCGTTCGATGCCGTCTTCTCGCCCAGCTTCTACGGCTGGAGCGAGGA
>NZ_JBHWUF010000035.1:0-1642 GCF_042738325.1 Rhodococcus sp. NPDC059969
AATGTAGCCCCTACAAGATGGGTGCTGCTGATGGGTATTCGCGTAAGGGGATGGCATGACCGGATGGATCGGGGATTTCGCTGAGGCGAACCCCTGGCCCGTGGCGATCGGAGCCGTGGTGGTCGGCTTGGCGCTGCTCGCGCTGCTGGCGGTCGGGGCGAAGGCCGGGGTTAAGGCGTTCAAGACCCGTCGCTACACGCAGGGTCGGATGACGGTCGCGCAGATCGTCGCCACGATCGGTGCCCTCGGGGCGACGGGCGTCGGCGCCAACACGGCCTGGCGGTTCGCGGGGGAGCACCTGCACATCACGCACGCAGGGGAGCGGGCTGCTCTCTTCCTCGTCGGCGAGGTGATGCTGTTCGGTCTGGCGCTGATGGCGAGGCAGAACCTGCACAACGCGGAGATGCGGCGTACGGGCCTTCCGGGCACGTTGGTCTGGGTCCTGTCCGCCTTCCTCGCGGTACCAGCGATCTCAGAGTCCGACTCGGCGGCCGGCGCGGCCTGGCGGATCGTGCTCGGCCCGATGGGCGCGGCGCTTCTGTGGCACCTGGCGATGGGCATCGAGCTGCGGCACTCCGGTGAGGAGAACGCCGAGAACAACGGTGTCGCGGCGCGGATCCTGCGCCGGTTCCAGCAGCAGCTGCTGGCCCGTCTGGGGATCGCGGAGCACGACAAGGACGCCGAGGAGCTCATCCAGGAGCGGGCCCGTAGCCGGGCCGCTGAACTGGCCGACCGGTACCGCGGCCTGAACGAGAAGCAGCTCAAGGGATGGAGGGGCCGTCGGCTGCGGAGCAAGCTGCGCGCGACGCTGCGCCGTGCCGATGTCGCGGGCAACCCGGAGCGCAAGCGGCTCCTGCTGGCGGACCTGGCGGTCTCCTCGCACGCCCCGGCCCTGGTGGAGCTGGTGCACCCGTCCCCGTGGGTCGAGGCTCCCGAGGTCACCGCCCCGCCGGCCGCTCCGGCTGCGGAGCTGACCAGCAGCGAGGAGCGGATGTTCGAGGTGTTCCGTACGTACCTTGCCCAGCACGGCTCGGCTGCGGCTCTCCAGCTGGAGGCGGGTAACCCCCTCCCCGCGTCGAAGGACGGCGTGGACGAGGCGCTGGAGCAGCTGCTGGAGGAGGCCAGCAAGAGCGAGGACGGTCCGGACGACGATGACGACCCGAAGGGCCCCGGCGGTGCGCCGAGCCCGGAGGCGGACGACAGCGACGCGGTCCTGAACGCCACGGTCTGGGCACAGCAGCAGGCGCCGGTGGTGGAGCAGGAGCGGGAGCCGGTCCTGAGCCGCGAGGAGATGGAGCGGGCTGCGCACACTGCCAAGTTGCAGGAGCCGGAGCTGTCGAAGAACAGCGACGCGATCCGCTACGCGATTTCGGTGACCGGAACGACAGTGGCCGGGCAGCTCGTCCGGTGGCTGGCCTTGCACGGCCGGGAGGGCGTGAACGAGGGGCAGGCGTACCGGGTCGCGAAGAAGCAGGTGGAGGAGCGGCGGAGCAACATCCGTCAGCTCCGCCCTACCTCTGGGGACTGATGTGGCAGCCGGGATGCAGCGGGTTCGGCAGGCGGGCTCGACCGCGTGTCCGGTCTCCGTGATGGTCTCGGCCGTACAGCAGAGCTACGGCAGGACCCCAAGACAGTACGAGAG
>NZ_JBHWUF010000036.1:0-1614 GCF_042738325.1 Rhodococcus sp. NPDC059969
AGACACCACTCCTTGCAAAATTCGTCACAGCTGTTCTCAACGGGGCGGGCCCGGCCACCAGGTGGGGTGACCGGGCCTACAGGGCCGTTCAGTTGGGCGTCGGCGCGTCCGAGTGCTGGCGCACCGGCATCACCAGGTAGCGCAGGGCGCCCCGGTCGGAGTCGGGCGTGTGGAGGAGCACCGGCCGGTCGGGCCGGGTCAGACTCAGCTGCACCGTGCGGGACTTGAGGGCCCGCAGGCCGCCGAGCAGGTACGTCGGGCTGAGGGCCAGTCGAATCGGCTCACCCTTGACGGAGCGGGCGTCCAGCTCGTCCCGGGTCCGCGCCTCGTAGCGGGATCCGCCCGCGATGACGACGGGAGCGCCGGGCTGGATCGTGAGGCAGACCGGGACGTAGTCGCCCGCCACGGCGACGGCGCGGCGCACCACTTCGACCAGTGCCATGCGGTCCAGCACCGCGGCGGTCGCGAAGGACTTGGGGGTGAGCTTGCCGAGGTCCGGGTAGTGGGTGGCCTCCAGCGGCGTGTGGGCGACGGTCATGCCAGGCGTCGAAACGGAAAACCGCTGCCCCTCCGCGGCGGGCAGGCCGATGGTCACGGTCTCGGCGTGCCGGAGGTCGGCGGCCGTGGCGCGCAGTGCCTTGCCGGGGACGAGGCAGAGCGAGGAGGGGGCCCGGCGGGCGGTCCGCTCGATCGGGATGGACCGGAAGGAGGCGCGGTGCCGGTCGGTGGAGGACAGCCGCAGCTCGTGGCCGGCCAGTTCGACGCGGATGCCGCAGAGCATGGGCAGCGTGTCGTCGGTCCCGACGGTCACGGCGACCTGGTTGACGGCCGCCGCGAAGTCCCGGCCGCTGACCGTCCCGACAGTCCTGGGCAGCTCGGGCATCGCCGGGTAATCGGCGTCCAGGAGCGGGACGGAGACGCTGCTCGCGCCGAAGGCGAAGTTCGCCATGCCGGTGTCGACGGTGATGTCGAGCGGGGCCTTGGGCGGGAGGGTGCGGGCGATGGCGGTGAGCATCCGGCCGGGCAGGACGGCGGTGCCGGCCAGGTGCACGGCCGCCGGGACTGTGGTGCGCACCCCGATCGTCGGGTCGCCGGAGGCGGTGAGGTGGAGCTGCTGTCCGTCGGCGGTCAGCTGGAGCCCGGCCGCGATCGGCTCGGTGGGCCGGGCGGGGATGCGGCGGCCGACCAGGCGCAGGGCGTCGGTCAGGGTCTCGGTGGTGAGGGTGAGCTTCATGCGGCGGTGCTCCTTCCAGAGGACTGCGGACGCGGGGAGGGCGTGGGGTGGAGGTCGATCGGGCCGGGCCCGTACGTGCCGGGCGCGGGCGGGGCCAGGACGGCCTTGAGCTGGCCCCGGTAGAACAGCCGGCCGTCGTCTCCGAGCTCGAAGGGGACGGGCTCCGGCTCGCCCTTGGGGCGCGGGACCGGCTCGTACACCGGGACGGTGTCGATCCGCTCGCCGTCGATGAGGAGCCCGCGGTGGTCGCAGCGGATGACGTGGCCGTAGCGGTGGACTTCGAGGGCCTGGCGGTTGGCGGTCTTGTCCTCGCGGTCCCAGCGCCACGGGCGCAGGTAGTCGCTCATGCCGCCATCTCCAGCTCCGTGCCGGTGATGGCC
>NZ_JBHWUF010000037.1:0-1591 GCF_042738325.1 Rhodococcus sp. NPDC059969
ACGAGCGTTCGCAGGTGTTGGTGGCGGTCAATGACACTGTTCACGAGTTGACTGTTGGTGCTTTGTTGCTCGACGGGTTTGTTGCGCAGGTGGCGGCGTCTCCGGATGCGGTGGCGCTCTCGTTCGAGGGTGTTTCGCTGTCGTATGCGGAGTTCGGGTCTCGGGTGAATCGCCTTGCGCGGTATTTGGTTTCGGTGGGTGTGGGGCCGGAGTCGTTGGTGGCGTTGGCGATGCGTCGGTCGGTTGATCTTGTGGTGGGTATGTATGCGGTGGTTGCTGCGGGTGGGGCGTATGTGCCGTTGGATCCGGATCATCCGGTCGAGCGCAATGGTCATATTCTCGGTACTGCGGCGCCGGTGTGTGTGTTGTCCACTGCTGGTGACGGTGTGGTGTTGCCGGGTGAGTTCGATGTGGTGTTGATTGACGAGTTGGATGTGTCCGGGTTCTCGGATGCGCCGGTGTTGGATGTGGATCGTGTTGCGCCGTTGCGGGGTTCGAATGCTGCGTATGTGATTTTCACGTCGGGGTCGACGGGGAAGCCGAAGGGTGTGGCGGTTTCGCATGAGGCGATCGTCAATCAGATGGCGTGGATGCAGGGTCAGTATGTTCTGACTGGGTCGGATGTGTATTTGCAGAAGACTGCGACGACGTTCGATGTGTCGTTGTGGGGGTTCTTCTTGCCGTTGGCGGTGGGTGCTCGGTTGGTGGTGGCCACGCATGACGGTCATCGGGATCCGGGGTATTTGGCGTCGGTGATCGCTGATCAGGGTGTGACGGTGACGGATTTCGTGCCGACGATGTTGTCGGTGTTCGCGGGTGCGGTGTCTGCGGAGTTGTTGGGTTCGTTGCGTGATGTGTTCGTCATCGGTGAGGCGTTGCCGGCGCAGGCGGTGCGTGATTTCGGTGTGGTGTCGGGTGCGCGGGTTCACAACTTGTATGGTCCGACCGAGGCTGCGGTGTCGATCACGTTCGCGGATGTGACGGGCGCCGTCGATGGTGGTGTGGTTTCTATTGGTGTGCCGCAGTGGAATTCGCAGGTTTTCGTGTTGGATTCTCGTTTGCGTCCGGTGCCGGTGGGTGTTGCGGGTGAGTTGTATCTTGCGGGTGATCAGTTGGCTCGTGGGTATGTTTCTCGTCCGGATTTGTCGGCGGATCGGTTCGTGGCGAATCCGTTCACTGATGGCAGTGGTGGCGATCGTATGTATCGCACGGGGGACTTGGTGCGGTGGGGTGTGTCGGGTGAGCTCGAGTACATCGGTCGTACCGATTTTCAGGTGAAGTTCCGTGGTCAGCGGATCGAGTTGGGGGAGATCGAGTCGGCGTTGGTGGCTGATGTGTCGGTGTCTGTGTCGTCGGTGGCTGTGGTGTCGACGGTGACCGGTGATCAGTTGGTGGGGTATGTGGTGCCGGCGTCGGGTGCGGTGGTTGATGCTGCGGCACTGGTGGATTCGTTGGGTGCGGTGTTGCCGTCGTATATGGTGCCGTCGCAGATCATGGTGTTGGATGCGTTTCCGCTCAATGCTTCGGGGAAGTTGGATCGGAAGTTGTTGCCGGAGCCGGTGTTCGAGGTTGCGGTGTTCCGGGCTCCGGT
>NZ_JBHWUF010000038.1:0-1519 GCF_042738325.1 Rhodococcus sp. NPDC059969
GCTGCCTGGACGGCGCGAGGGCCGTGCCCGCCTGACAAGACCGGTGCGGGCCGCTCCCATGCCGGGGTGCGGCCCGCGATTCCCCTGAACGCTTGACCGAACAGGAGACCTCCAGTGTCGACCATCAACATTCCCGCCCAGCACCACGACGACGCCGCCAGCGGGCGGTCCGCCGTGTTCACCCGGGTGCCGCCGCACGATCTCGACGCCGAGCGGGCGGTCGTCGGGGCGCTGCTGCTCTCGGGGAGTCCGGGCAGCCCGTCGTTCCGGTTCTTCGCCGAGATCCTGGAGACGGGCATCGTCGCCACGGAGTACTACCGGCCCGCGCACGCGACGATCCACCGCGCGGCCTGCGCCCTGCACGCGGCGGGCGAGCCGGTGGACGCGATCACGGTGGCCGGGGAGCTCACCCGGCGCGGCGAGCTGGCCGGTGTCGGCGGCGCCCCGTACCTGCACGTCTGCGTGGAGGCGGTGCCCACGACCGCGAACGGCCCGCACTACGCCGAGATCGTCCGGGCCAAGGCGTACCGGCGCGCGGTCATCGAGTCGGCACTGCGGATCCTGGAGTACGCCTACAGCGAGGCCGGCAGCGAGGACGAGGTCCGCGACCTGGTCGAGCGGCAGCTCACCGAGATCATCGCGGGGACCCCGGGCCTGCACGAGGCGCCGCCGGTGGTCGGTGACCTGTACCTCGACTTCGTCGCGGACCTGGAGGACGTCCAGGACGGCAAGAAGGTGGGTCTGACGTACGGGTTCGCCGATCTCGACGCGCTCACCTCGGGGATGCGGCCGGGCAACGTGAGCGTCGTGGCGGCCGCGAGCGGCGTGGGCAAGTCCACGTTCGCGCTCAACGCCGCCGTGGCCGCCGCGAAGACGGGCGCGAAGGTGATGTTCTCCTCGCTGGAGATGAGCGCCACCGAGCTCATGCAGAAGATCGCCGCCGCCGAGGGGCGGATCGCGCTGCACCACCTGACGCACCAGGGCGGCCTCACCGAGGAGGGCTGGGAGACCGTCCGGCGCCTGGGCCCGCAGCTGTTCCAGTCGCTGCCGCTGCGCGTCTACCGGCCCGACGGCGCGTCGCTGGGCGACATCGCGTCGGCGGCGCGGGCCTGCGCCCGTGACGGCGGCCTGGAGCTCCTGGTCCTGGACTACCTCCAGCTCGTCGAGGTCGAGCAGTCCCGCACCATCACCCGCGAGCAGGCCGTGGCGTCCGTGTCCCGGGGCCTGAAGAACCTGTCCGTCGAACTCGGCTGCCACGTCATCGCCCTGTCGCAGCTCAACGACGACGGCCTCATGCGCGAGTCGCGGGCGATCAAGAACGACGCGTCCATCGTGATCAAGGTCGAGCGGCCGGACGCGGACGAGCCGGAATCGCCGCGTGCCGGCGAAGTCGACCTCGTCATCGAGAAGAACAGGTTCGGGCCGACAGCCGTCGTCACCGTCGCCGCGCAGCTTCACTACTCGCGGTTCGTGGACATGGCCCACACCTGAGCCCCGGCCCAGGAAGGCGGCTGTGCGC
>NZ_JBHWUF010000039.1:0-1384 GCF_042738325.1 Rhodococcus sp. NPDC059969
GACCGCCTCCTTCCTCGCCCGTACCGCGACCGCCAACGCCCTCGAACTCCCCCACCTCCTCAAGGCACTCCACAAGGGCCGGCTCCCCGCAGCTGCCGCCGCCGTGCAGCCCGGCACCCACGAAGTCGCCCTCACCGCAGAGTCCGTGACCCGACTCGCCGAACTGACCAACCGCGACGGCGACCAGCTGCGCCACGCGCTCCCGGGCCTTGCCGCCGAGCAGCTGCACACTTCCTCCGGCATGGCGGTCCGCGCCCGGCCCTGGCCGCAGACCCCGGGTGAACCCCCGCTGCCGGCCTGCCCGCTCTGCCTGGAGGAAGGCGCCTGGCTCGCCGGGGCCGGGCACCGGTGGCGGCCCTGCGTGTGCGGGCGCCGCTGGGAAAGCGGCGACGACGGCGGCTATCTCATCGACACCACCCCGCTCCCCGAACTCGGCCGGGCACTCGTCGACCACCGGGCCTTCAACCACCGTGTCGGCCCGGCCGGTGACGCCTTGGTCGCCGATGCCCACCAGGTCACCCTGTGGTGGTGGGTCAACCGTCAGGTCGCATATGAGACCTGGCGCACTCGCGAAGACGAGCTCGGCTTCGGCCGGCACCGCCGCAGAGCCGCTCCGGCGGTCGTCTACCCGGAAGCCGTCCGCCTCGCCGCGCTGATGGACGAGTGGGAGATCCACCGCGCCGGTGTGGCCAACATCGAGCCCCGGCAGTGGCTTACCGACGTCGCCGAGGAGTTCGGCGTTCCTGGCATCGCCGAGGGCCGCGAAGCCCAGCCGCTGCGGACCTGGCTTGAGCTCCACCCCCCGCTGACTGAACTCCCTGCAAAGACCCCGGACGAGAAACCGTCCGACCGCCGCTGGTCCCTGCTGCCCGAGCTCCACCATCAGCCCGAAGACCGCGGCGCCCTCCAGACCCGCTCATGCCTGCGCTGGGTGTACGGGCTTCCGCTCACCTCCACCACGGAGCTGTGCCCCCACTGCGCCGGACGCGAACCCAGCTGCCGCTGGGTACCTGCCGACGACTGCCCCCAGGGCCCTCTCCCCGTGTCGAGTCTCAGCACCCAGTGAATTCTCTATACGCGAGTCGCAAAACAACGGCTACAACGGCTACAACGGCTACACCGCAGGCCAGAGGCTTGCGGTAGGTCAGCGAGGAAAAGTGAACGGTTACACCGCAGGTCAGACCCTGTTTTCACCCTTGAATCGCACCCGAAACACACACCCTCCGGCGCTGGCTCCAGAACGGCTACAACGCTCTGACCTGCGATGTAACCGTTCCGAAGGCTCTGTAGCCGTTGTAGCCGTTCTCTTCCCGCGGAACGGCTACAACCCGGCTCCCGCCCCGGCGAGACAACGGCTACAGACCAGGTCAGCGCACTCCCCGTC
>NZ_JBHWUF010000040.1:0-1340 GCF_042738325.1 Rhodococcus sp. NPDC059969
GTGGTGAGGGTCTTGGTCTTGCGGCCCGGGGTGGAGGCCGGGGTGCTCTGGGTCATGGGAGCAACCTGGCATACGAGCGTTGTGGACAGCGGCGGTGCAGGTGAAGGCATCGGACGCGGGGAGGGGGCTGGTGCGGGCGGGTCAGCATCTGCGGCTCTGGCGGGGGTTCTCACGAGAAAGAGGCGACGCCCCCTTGCGTATGTACGCGATTGCGTACACCATGGGCCTGTACGCAATCGCGTACAGGCCTCGAAGGGGGGAACCCGCGATGAACGGCACCTGCCTGACACTCGGCGACCTCCGCACCGCCTCCGCGCCCTCCCCCAGCTCCCGCTGTTCCTCCACGCTGGATGACGGCGCCCAGAGCGGCTACGCCCCCGCCCTCACCGACCACCCCGGAGCCACCCGATGCTCAACATCGAGCCCCACGAGACCCGGTCCGGCACCTTCACCGCCAGCTGGACCCCCCACGACGACCCCGACGGCCACCTCCTCCAGGCCCTCACCAGCGGCCACCTGGAGGGCGCCCTGGAGGCGCTAGCCGACCCTGTCAAGTTCGGCGAGACCTCCGCCACCGATGCCCAGGCCCTGGCCCGGCTCCGGTCCATCCAGTGGATGCTCGACCGCCTGGAGCGCCGCCGCGGCGCCCTCCTGGTCGCCCTCCGCGACCGACGCGACGCCGACCCCGCCGCAGGGGCCAGCTGGGCCGACCTGGCCAAGGCCTTGTACCCCGAAGACCCCGATCCGCAGCGGCTTCGCTCGAAGGTCCAGCGGCTGCACGCCGACGGCCTCAAGAAGGCCGGCCGCCCCCCGGCGGAGTGAGACCCGCCTCACCCCCACAGCGCACTCTGCTGGGCATACAGCCCGGCCCCGCACCCGCACTCTCGAAGCAGGACGCAACCGGACCGGCCGTCACCACCGGCAAATGAGCGTCGGCCGCCCGGGATCCCACACCCCAACAAGCAGTCGGAGGAACCCGTGATCACCGCCGTGCTCTTCACCGTCGCCTTTGCTGTCATGTACGCATCACATCTGCTCGCCGACTATCCCTTCCAGACCGACACCCAGTCGGCCCGCAAGGCCGGATGGACCGAGCTCGACTCCCAGGAGCGCGCCGTCCGCCACCACCACGGCTGGGGCGCCAACCAGGCTCACGCCGGAACGCACACCCTCATCACCCTGATGCTGCTCCTGGTGGTGCCCGTCTGGGCTCTGGACCTTCCGCTCTCAGTGGCCGGCCTCGTCTCCGCGCTCGGCTGGATTCATCTCTCGCACGGCCTCATTGACCGCCGCTGGCCGATTGCCTGGTGGATGGACCACACCAACCCTGTCTCTTATAC
>NZ_JBHWUF010000041.1:0-1316 GCF_042738325.1 Rhodococcus sp. NPDC059969
CGCGGAGCCTGTGGAAGCGGGAAGCGGATTTCACCTCCCGCCGCAGGTCAGCTGGGGACAACTCCGAGGGCCAGGGCGCGCAGTTCGGCGTCGGCGAGGTAGCCGATGGCCAGGCGGCGGCCCTTGTCGCCGGGCAGGCGCAGGACACCGGTCCCGCGTTCGGTGCTGATGAGGGCGGGGTCGATGCCCAGGCGGGACAGGAGCTGGCGGCTGGGGCGGCCCATGATGACGGTGGCCACCTTGGTCAGGACGTCCCGGTCGCCGAGGCCGAACCAGCAGAGCGCTTCGAGGTCGGCGTCGACGGCGAGGTGGCATCCGACGCTGTGGCCGGCGAGCACGACGGGCCGCAGCAGGCGCACGGCGGCGTCCAGCTCCGTGTGGCCTCCGCAGTTGATGCGGGCCCGCATCTGGGTGAGTTCGTCGACGATCAGCAGGCGCCGCGGGCCCTGTTCGCCGGAGGTGTACCGTCGCATCATCTCGGCGTGGAACAGGCGGATCTCCTCGGCGATCTCGGCCGGTGACCTGCCGATGGTGAGGCCCGGCAGGCCGTCCAGGTTCTCGAAGCTGGTCCGCTTGGGGTCGATCACGGTGACGGTGGCGCCGTCGGCGAGGGCCTGCACGGCGAGGCGGCGCAGCAGGGAGGAGACGCCGCCTCCGGTCGATGCGGCGGCCAGCAGGTGCGGGTGCTGGTCGAGGTCGAGGGTGACGGCCTCACCGGTGTCGAGGTCGGCGCCCAGGGCCAGGTAGTGGTTGTGCGTCTGAGGGATGCGGTTCGCGGTCATCGGGGGTGCCCTTCTGTCAGACGGGTTGGTGGTGTGGCGGTCAGTGGTGGAGGGTGCCGAGGGCGAGGCTGCGGGCCTGGCTGGCGGTGATGTGCGTGAGGTCGAGCTGGCGGCCCTGGGCGGTGTCCGGGGTGCGCCAGATCGCGGCGCCGACGCCGGGCCGCTCCAGCAGCGGGTCGACGCCGAGGAGGCGGGCCAGGTCGTGGTCGGCGGGGCCGATCAGGAGGGTGGCGGTGGCCGACCGGAGCAGGTCGGCGTCCAGCTGCTGCACGACGGTCGCGGCGTCGATGTCGGTGACGAGGTGGATGCCCGCGGCGCGGCCGGTCAGGAGGATCCGCTTGAGGTCGGTCAGGGACCACAGCAGGCCGTGGTCCTCTTCCTGCCGCGCGTTGTGCCACAGGGCCGCGAGGCCGTCGACCGCCAGGACCCGCCGTCCGGAGACCAGGGCTGGGTCCGTCGCGGCGGCACGGAGGCGGTCCTCCATGTCGCCGACATACGAGCGGATGACGTCGCGGACCTCGCCAGGCTCGTAGG
>NZ_JBHWUF010000042.1:0-1233 GCF_042738325.1 Rhodococcus sp. NPDC059969
GGCGGTTTCAACTGGTGGATGCAACGACCGTCTCGTTGAACACTTGTGCGGGTGTTTTCCAGCCTAGTGTTTGACGAGGTCGGTCGTTGAGTTGAGCGGCCACGAACTGCAAGTGTTCGGGGCCGTGCACCGACAGATCGGTGCCCTTGGGAAAGTACTGACGCAGCAAACCATTGGTGTTCTCGTTGGTTCCGCGCTGCCACGGTGAGTGCGGATCGCAGAAGTAGATGTCAACTCCGGTCGCGAGTGTGATGTCGGCATGACGACGCATCTCCATTCCTTGATCCCACGTGACCGTCTTTCGCATCACGTCGGGCAACGTCAGGATTGTCTCGATCATTGCGTCCCGAACTCCGGTCAGGTCTCTGACGCCGGGCAGATGCAGCAACATCACATATCGAGATTGACGCTCGACGAGAGTCCCGATCGCAGATTTGTTGTTCTTGCCCATGATCAGGTCTCCCTCCCAATGTCCGGGGACCGCACGGTCCTCGATCGACGCAGGCCGATCGGCTATCAGGATTTTGTCCGGTATGTAATGGACACTGCTCGGCACCCGGCCGTGCGACTTCCGATGCGCTCGACCTGTTCGAAGCGCTTGCAGTACTTCTTTTTTCAGTGCGCCTTTCGACTGCACGTAGACGGCCTGGTAGATCGTTTCGTGGGACACGCGCATCTCCGGTCTGAACGGGAACCTCACAGTGAGCATCGCGGAGATCTGCTGCGGTGACCACTTGTCTGTCAGCCATGCGATGACCTGGTTGCGGAGTTCGACGTTGACGACCAGTTTGGCGGGTTTCGGGCGGCGGGCGCGTACGTCGGCGCGTTGCTGCGCCGAGTAGCCGCGATAGCTCCCGTCACGGTTGCGGTTGCGGTCTATTTCGCGTTTGACAACCGACTTGTGGCGGCCGATCCGATCTCCGATCTGCCGCAGCGACAGATGCGCCTCGAGGCCGATCGCGATCTCTTCTCGATCTGCCAGCGAGAGGAATCGTCCGCTGTTCACCCGACCTCGTGTCGGTGAACGGCGGACGATTCCATCGCGTTTGTCGATCCACCGTTGACCGGTGGGTTTGGTGACCCCGGCGGCTTTTGCTGCCTTCTCGATCGAGCTTCCGCTATCTCGCATGGCGAAAAATGTAGCGACCTGTTCTTCGCTCGCGGCGACCCCAGATCGACCCATCTGTCATCTCCCCAGATCAGGGCCGTTGCAATCACCGGTTGAGCCCGCCT
>NZ_JBHWUF010000043.1:0-1105 GCF_042738325.1 Rhodococcus sp. NPDC059969
GTACGCGATTGCGTACACCATAGAGCTGTACGCAATCGCGTACACCGTGACTCCGGGGAGACTGCCGTGACCGTGATCAACGCCGACAACCACCGCGTACACGCCGTTCCGACCTGGATGCCGCTGACCGACGAGCAAATCATCCGGGGCGCTGCCTTCCACGAGGCCGCGCACACGGTGGTCGGCATGGCCCTCGGCGGACGCTGCGAGAAGCTCTCCATCTTCTCCGTCCAGCACAACGGACTCACCGCCTGGACCGGCGTCACCTGCTGGAACGAGACCCGCACCTTCAGCCCCCTCGGCTTCGCGGTCATGGCGGCCGCCGGCGCCGTCGGCGACCTGGCCCAGCTGGCCGCCGACGGCCTGCTGACCGCCGAACTCGCCGCCATCCCCCGCGGCACCCACGACCGCGACACCGCCATCAACTGCTGCGCCGCCGCCGGGTTCACCATCGCCCTCCACGGTGACGCCCCCGCCGACCCGGACCAGGGCACCAGCTGGACCGAGGTCACCAAGACCGCTCAGAGCATGGTCAACGACCTCTGGCCCGCCATCACCGCCCTCGCCGAGGCCCTGCTCCAGGCCCCCGGCCTCGCCCTCACCGGCGACGCCGCGGCCGCCATCACCATCCCCCACCTGTAACCGACCCACCCGCCGACCAGCCCCGACCACGACCAGGAGGAACACCATGGACAACTCCAAGGACATCACCCGGATCACCGCCATCGAGCCGCCGGCCGTCCGCGCCGACACCTCCGAGCTCGCCGCCCTCGCCCCGGCCGCCGCAGCCGCGCTGCGCCTCCTCGCCGACGCCATCAAGCGCGGCGCCGACTACGAGAGCATCGTCGACGCCCTCAAGGCCGCCCAGCTCCCCGAGGCATTCGCCGGGGTCCTCGACGCCGCGAGCGAGGCGGTGATGGCCGAGCTCGACGACACCGACCCGTACGACTTCGACATCCGCCTGGAGGGCGACAACCTCTCCGGCGCCGCCAGCGACATCCGCGGCGCCTTCCGCTGGCTGTAGAACCGCCCTCACCGCCAACCAGGAAGGACAGCGCCCGATGGCTCCCCGTCTCACCCCCAAGCGCCTCAAGGCCCTCCAGAA
>NZ_JBHWUF010000044.1:0-1101 GCF_042738325.1 Rhodococcus sp. NPDC059969
CCAAGCGATGGGGTGACGCAGGAAGGTAGCTGAGCCAGTCAGTGGTAATACTGGTGTAAGCGTGTAGGGCGTGACCTAGGCAAATCCGGGTCGCACATAGCCTGAGACGTGATGCGTAGCCGATTGAGGCGAATTCAGTGATCCTATGCTGCCGAGAAAAGCCTCTAGCGAGCTTTCACACGGCCCGTACCCCAAACCGACACAGGTGGTCAGGTAGAGAATACTAAGGCGATCGAGATAACTATGGTTAAGGAACTCGGCAAAATGCCCCCGTAACTTCGGGAGAAGGGGGGCCCTGTCTGGTGACGACATTTACTGTCTGAGCTGGGTGGGGCCGCAGAGACCAGTGAGAAGCGACTGTTTACTAAAAACACAGGTCCGTGCGAAGTCGTAAGACGATGTATACGGACTGACGCCTGCCCGGTGCTGGAAGGTTAAGAGGACCGGTTAGTTCCTTCGGGAGCGAAGCTGAGAATTTAAGCCCCAGTAAACGGCGGTGGTAACTATAACCATCCTAAGGTAGCGAAATTCCTTGTCGGGTAAGTTCCGACCTGCACGAATGGCGTAACGACTTCTCAGCTGTCTCAACCGTAGACTCGGCGAAATTGCATTACGAGTAAAGATGCTCGTTACGCGCGGCAGGACGAAAAGACCCCGGGACCTTCACTACAGCTTGGTATTGGTGTTCGGTTCGGTTTGTGTAGGATAGGTGGGAGACTGTGAAACGGTGACGCCAGTTATCGTGGAGTCGTTGTTGAAATACCACTCTGATCGAATTGGACCTCTAACCTCGGACCATGATCTGGTTCAGGGACAGTGCCTGGTGGGTAGTTTAACTGGGGCGGTTGCCTCCCAAAATGTAACGGAGGCGCCCAAAGGTTCCCTCAGCCTGGTTGGCAATCAGGTGTCGAGTGCAAGTGCACAAGGGAGCTTGACTGTGAGACTGACAGGTCGAGCAGGGACGAAAGTCGGGACTAGTGATCCGGCACCGGCAAGTGGAAGCGGTGTCGCTCAACGGATAAAAGGTACCCCGGGGATAACAGGCTGATCTTCCCCAAGAGTCCATATCGACGGGATGGTTTGGCACCTCGATGTCGGCTC
>NZ_JBHWUF010000045.1:0-1096 GCF_042738325.1 Rhodococcus sp. NPDC059969
CAGCGGAGGCGGCCCGCCGGGACGGGGGAGTCCAGTGACTCTGACCCCTGAGCAGGTGGCCGCCGTCGAGGCGGAGGCGCGGCGGATTGAGCAGGCCGCTGCTGATCTGAGGGACGCGGAGCGTCGGCAGGGTGAGGCACAGGCCGACGCGATCATCGCGCAGTGGAACCACGCACAGGGTCGCTGACCCGCTGCCCGATCCGCCCGTCTCGTACGGGCGGTGAGGGGAGTTGTCAGCTCCCGTCTCACAATGGCCGGGACGTGAAGCCGGCGGAGCGCCGCTGAGCCCTGCTGACCCCCTTTACCTCCTGCCGGAAGACCGCCGCCCGCTCCAGACGCGCTCGTGCCCCGAAGCAACGGCTATACCCAGCCGAGAACGGCTACGCCCGAGGTCAGCGCGATCCAGTCCCTCCCCCAACTGATCCCCGTGATGTCGCCGAGAACGGCTACACCTGCTCTGAGCTGCGATGTAGCCGTTCCCGACGCGGGGGCGGAAGGCCGCCACGTTGCCGAAGTCACCTCCTGGAGGAGGACACGACCGCGACGAGAACACCAGCGATGGTGAAGACGATCATGACGCCCGTGGACTAACAAACTGCTCCCCGCGCCTCCGCCTCTGGCCAACGCGGGATCAGGACTGGCCGCGCGCACGCGCCCTGGCCGCGAGGGCACCCCACCGTCCGTGAGCTCCCAGCTCCCGTCGCCCCAGACCCAGAGCAGCTCGCCCAACCCCTCGCCGTACTCCGTGAGCCCCTCGTACACCTCATCCACGTACGCCTGGGCCGCGACCAACTGCGCCACGGCCAGGTCCTCGTACAACTCAGCGCCGCCCCAGGCCGGGTTCCCCTCCCAGGCCGGCTCGAACACCACACGCTCGCTGCTCATGCTTCTTCCTCCCCAATCGTGTCGAGCACCCGGCGGTCGCCGGTGTACCGCTGGAGCAACTGCAGCCGTCCGTCCCGGATCCACAGCATCGGCCAGTCCCGCTCCGGCTCACCCGCCGCCCGCGCCCTGGCGTGCGCGAGAGCCTCCTCGAACGCCGCCGCGTACGGGCCGCGGCCCACCGCCCACCGCCGCCACGCCCGACCCCAGGACC